>CAKRJH010000006.1 GCA_934351255.1 uncultured Lachnospiraceae bacterium | reverse complement strand
GGCAAGTTGCTTGTCCAAATAGATTTTGTAAAATCGGTCTGTTACGGAAAGCCATTTTAATAGTTGCATAGATATATTCCTCCTAACCACCAGTATTATAACGCAATATGCGTGCGCACGCAACTACTTTTAACATTATATCTGCCGCTTTGTCCTCCTAAACACAAATCAATTCTACATCTATAATCTCTACTGCTCTGCTACGAATATTATTCATTTTCCCGACCCATTCCATCTGATCCTGCATCTTCAGTTTTTCTGTCACGCCCCACTGCTCAGCCATCTGTTCCACCAGCATTTCAACTTTTTCTCTCGCTTCTTTATCGACCTGATTCAAATGCTCCGTCAATTTCCCGGTAAGTACCAGATACTGATACCTTGCACTCCTGTGTTCCTTCAGAAACTGTTTTCGCATTATTCCATATTTCCCATATGTAGGTTCTTCCTCATTGATTTCCAGATCCAGCAGATAATAATCTCCATGCAATGTGTAGCTCAGTCCGTTCTTTTCATCATAAATCTGTTTCTTCATATTCTTACAACTCCATTCCTCTGTATTTTGCTTTGTTCTTTTTTATCTGTGCATTGTATTCTTCACTTTGTTCTTTCGCCCATGGTATGCGATCACTTATTTTTTTCGGCATTTGTTCTTTCTGCTTTTTCGCTTCAAGTTCCGCCTGCATCCGGATATCGTCCTGCACCAGTCGTTCTACCATATCTTTCCCCAACATGCGTAAAAGTCGGTTATATCTGTCTGCAATTCCCTGCAGAATTTCTTTCTCACCGGATAATTTCTGATAATCCTTCTGAACTTCTGCCAGTTCCTTTTTAGTGTTCTCGTGCTCCTGCTTTTTCTTCTGAAACTTACTTTTCCACTTATCTCTTTCTCTGGTAAGTTCTTTAACCTGTGCAGCCATCGCACCAATTTTATTCTTCATTTCAATGAACAAGGGTTTTATTTTCTTATCCCGATAAGTTACCGCACGTTCCTACGCTACGGCTTTCGACCGAAATGTTTTGAGCATTCCATATTCTTTTATTTCCTTGCTGACATTATCCATCACTAGTTGCAGAAATTCTCTTCTGTGCTCCATTTTTTCAATTACGTTTCTACTTTCTCCGCATGTTTTTCCGCTTTTTTATCTTTCTGGAACTGAATTGACTTAAATTATATGCATAAGAAAAAGAGTCCTCTATTGGGGGGTGGTCTGTGGGAATTGCTTATCATTCCTTGCTACTATTACACTATATTGCCGCAAATACCCAGATCTACTAATAAGATTTCTTTTTTTCATAGTATCAATTCCCTTCCTGTAAATGCACTTTTCGATGTCATATACTATTCCCGTAATCATAGAGCGCAAAAAAAATCCCTAATATGGTGGTGATATCTGGAATCGAACAAGAGCCTATTGCTAACTTAATTATAGTGGTAGTATAGAATTAATTTCAAATTTGTCAATCCATTTTCAATATTTTGTTATCATTCTGTTATCACAAACGCTTGTCGGGATACTTTCCCATCAATCGTTTTTCTATGCAGTTTATTATGATTTCCTACTCTTTTTTCATATTTCCATGCAAAAAAAACCCGCAGAACCAAAGTTCCACGGGTTTTACACTTGAACACAGTGTCATCTTACGATAACAAATCCATATTCAAATTAAATTACTCGATGATTGTAGCAACTGCTCCAGATCCTACTGTACGTCCACCCTCACGGATAGCGAAACGAAGACCTTCCTCCATAGCTACTGGATGGATCAGCTCGATAGTCATCTCGATGTTATCACCAGGCATGCACATCTCTGTACCAGCTGGTAACTCACAAACACCAGTTACGTCCGTTGTACGGAAGTAGAACTGTGGACGATAGTTGTTGAAGAATGGTGTATGACGACCACCCTCGTCCTTTGTTAATACGTAAACCTGAGCTGTGAACTTCTTGTGGCAAGTTACAGTACCTGGCTTAGCCAGAACCTGTCCACGAACGATCTGGTCACGGTTGATACCACGAAGCAGAGCACCGATGTTATCACCAGCCTGTGCCTCATCCAGCATCTTACGGAACATCTCGATACCGGTTACAACAGTCTTCTGTACGTCATCCTTAACACCCAGGATCTCTAACTCATCGTTCAGGTGCAGTGTACCACGCTCTACTCTACCAGTAGCAACAGTACCACGACCTGTGATAGTGAAGACATCCTCTACAGGCATCAGGAAAGGCTTATCTGTATCACGCTCTGGATCTGGGATATAAGAATCTACAGTATCCATCAGCTCCATGATCTTGTCGCCCCACTCGCCGTTAGGATCCTCAAGAGCCTTTAATGCAGAACCCTTGATGATTGGGCAGTCATGGAAATCATACTCCTCAAGAGCCTCAGAAACTTCCATCTCTACTAACTCGATCAGCTCCTCATCGTCTACCATATCACACTTGTTCAGGAATACTACGATGTAAGGTACGTTTACCTGACGGGATAACAGGATGTGCTCCTTTGTCTGAGCCATAACACCATCAGTTGCAGCTACTACTAAGATAGCACCATCCATCTGAGCAGCACCAGTGATCATGTTCTTTACATAATCGGCATGGCCTGGGCAGTCAACGTGTGCATAATGTCTCTTCTCTGTCTCGTACTCAACGTGAGCGGTAGAGATTGTGATACCACGCTCTCTCTCCTCTGGAGCCTTATCGATGTTCTCGAAATCTACGGCAGCGTTACCAGCTACACGTGCAGCAAGAGTCTTTGTGATAGCTGCTGTTAATGTGGTTTTACCATGATCTACGTGACCGATGGTACCAATGTTACAATGGGGTTTGGTTCTCTCAAACTTTTCTTTAGCCATTTTTAAATATCCTCCTTAAATTCATAACGACTCATAGCACGCCCGCTATGGGCAATTCACACTATGAACAATATTATATTGTACTTTTCCCTTTTTTTCAAGGGAAAAGTACAAATTTTCAGATTAATTGCGGGTCTGATTACTCAGCCTTATTTGCTAATACCTTGTCCTGTACATTCTTTGGACACTTCTCATACTTCTCAAAGAACATAGAGTAGTTTCCACGTCCCTGTGTAGAAGAACGAAGCTCTGTAGAATAACCGAACATCTCTGCAAGAGGTACAGAAGCACGAACGATCTTGCCGCCTCCGATGTCATCCATCTCACGAACCTGTCCACGCTTTGCATTCAGGGAACCGATAACGTCTCCCATGTACTCCTCAGGCATGGTAACCTCAACCTTCATGATTGGCTCTAACAGAACAGGGTTACCTTTCTTCATAGCATCCTTGAATGCCATAGAACCTGCGATGTGGAATGCCATCTCGGAAGAATCGACCTCATGGTAAGATCCGTCCCAAACGTTTGCATGTACACCAAGCACTGGGAATCCACCAAGGATACCTGCCTGAGCAGCTTCCTCGATACCCTCGCCGATTGCCGGGATGTACTCCTTCGGAATCGCACCACCGACTACGGTAGACTCGAACTTGAATGTCTCCTCACCATTAGGATCCATTGGCTCAAATTTAACTTTACAATGACCGTACTGACCACGACCACCGGACTGCTTCGCATACTTGCTGTCTACGTCTACAGGTGTAGTAAAGGTCTCCTTGTAAGCAACCTGAGGCGCACCTACGTTTGCCTCTACGTTGAACTCACGTAACAGACGGTCTACGATAACTTCCAGATGAAGCTCACCCATACCTGCGATGATCGTCTGACCAGTCTCCTGATCGGTATGAGCACGGAATGTAGGATCCTCTTCAGCCAGCTTTGCAAGGGCCTCACCCATCTTACCCTGGTCGTTCTTGGTCTTTGGCTCAATAGCCAGCTCGATAACCGGCTCTGGGAATTCCATAGACTCCAGGATTACAGGATGCTGCTCATCACAGATCGTATCACCTGTGGTAGTGGCCTTGAAACCAACGGCTGCTGCGATATCACCGGAATATACCTTGTCGATCTCGCTACGGCTGTTTGCATGCATCTGTACGATACGTCCTACACGCTCTTTCTTCTGCTTGGTAGCATTTAATACATAAGAACCGGAGTTCAATGTACCGGAGTATACACGGAAGAATGCCAGTTTTCCAACGAATGGATCTGTCATGATCTTGAATGCCAGAGCAGCGAATGGCTCGTCATCAGAAGATCTGCGGACAACTTCGTTGCCATCCTCGTCAACACCTGTGATATCAGGGATATCTGTTGGTGCAGGCATGAACTCAAGAACACCGTCTAACAGCTTCTGTACACCCTTATTCTTGTAAGCAGAACCACAGTATACAGGAACTGCCTCACAAGCGATCGTACCCTTACGGAGTACCTTCTTTAACTGATCGATGCTAGGCTCCTCGCCCTCTAAGTACATCATCATCAGATCGTCATCCAGCTCACAGATCTTCTCTACCAGGTTCTCATGCCACTCATTGGCCTGATCCTTTAAGTCATCTGGGATCTCGGTGATCTCGATATCTGTACCCTCATCGTTCTTGTAGTAGTATGCATCCATCTCGAACAGATCGATCAGACCAATGAAGTCATCTTCCTGGCCGATTGGGATCTGTACAGGGATCGCATTCTTTCCAAGACGGTCGATAATGGTCTGTACAGACATGAAGAAGTCTGCACCCATCTTATCCATCTTGTTGATGAATGCCATACGTGGAACATTGTATGTGTCAGCCTGACGCCATACGTTCTCTGACTGTGGCTCTACACCGGCCTTTGCATCAAACACACCTACCGCACCATCCAGTACACGCAGGGAACGCTCAACCTCTACTGTGAAGTCCACGTGGCCCGGTGTATCAATGATGTTGATACGATGCTCTAATGCGCCCGGTTTCTTCTTGTGATGATCCTCTAATGTCCAGTGGCAGGTGGTAGCTGCGGATGTGATCGTGATACCACGCTCTTTCTCCTGCTCCATCCAGTCCATGGTAGATGCTCCATCATGAGTCTCACCAATCTTATAGTTTACACCGGTATAGTACAGGATACGCTCTGTCAATGTGGTCTTACCTGCATCGATATGCGCCATAATACCAATGTTTCTTGTTCTATCCAATGGATATTCTCTTCCAGCCATTGCTATTATCCTCCTATACGATTACCAACGATAGTGAGCAAACGCCTTGTTTGCCTCTGCCATCTTGTGCATGTCTTCTTTTCTCTTAACTGCAGCGCCTGTGTTGTTGGCTGCATCTAAGATCTCGTTTGCAAGTCTCTCCTTCATGGTCTTCTCGCCTCTCTTGCGGGAGAACATGGTTAACCAACGAAGTGCTAAAGCCTGTCTTCTGTCAGGTCTTACCTCGATAGGTACCTGATAGGTAGCTCCACCGATTCGTCTTGCCTTAACCTCTAACTGAGGCATGATGTTGTTCATAGCCTCTTCGAACACCTCCAGAGCGTCCTTACCGGACTTCTCTGCTACGGTCTCGAATGCGCCATAAACGATTTTCTGAGCAACACCCTTCTTACCGTCTAACATGATGTTGTTGATGAGCTTGGTCACAACTTTATTCTTGTAGACTGGGTCCGCTAATACGTCTCTTTTCTGAATATGTCCTTTACGTGGCACGTTACTTCCCTCCTTAATATGATATTAATTCATCGGTACTCACGATATTCTGTGTCCGCGCCAGGTTAATCGGTAAAAATTAATCCGGCACTTCCCAAATTAGTGAATTACTTCTTAGGTTTCTTTGCTCCATACTTGGAACGGGCCTGCTTACGATTTGCAACACCTGCAGTATCCAATGTACCACGGATGATGTGATATCTGGTACCAGGTAAATCCTTTACTCTTCCTCCACGGATCAGCACTACGCTATGCTCCTGTAAGTTATGTCCCTCACCTGGAATGTAGCTAGTTACCTCGATACCGTTTGACAGACGAACTCTGGCTGTCTTTCTAAGAGCTGAGTTAGGCTTCTTAGGAGTAGCAGTACGAACTGCAGTACATACACCACGCTTCTGTGGAGAATGCTGGCTTACGACCTTCTTGTTCAGAGAGTTGTAAGTGTACTGAAGTGCAGGAGAAGTAGACTTCTTGGTTGAAACCTTTCTTCCTTTTCTTACTAACTGGTTGAATGTTGGCATTAATTTTCACCTCCTGTGATTATGATAAAAAGTTCTGTATGCGCGCAAATATAACATAAAAAATGCGCACTCGTTTAGTTTATTATACGAATACGCATTTGTCAAGAGCTATCTTATCTGCATGTCACTTCCTCGATCTTCTGTCCGGTGATCAGATAATATCGTCCCGCTTTGCTGCCCGGGAAGAAATAATCGACCCCATCCTCGACCTCGGTGTCAAGTTTTTTCACTCCATTCGTCCGGTAAATATAACACTTCTGTCCATCCGAGAGCAATACTTCTCCCCCGCTCAGGCTCACCTGGTTATAATTGACCGCGATGGTGAAATCCACTTTTTTCTTGCCATTCTTCCGGTAGAGCCGGACACGGTACGGCTTCCTGGCCAGCCCCGTCTGTGTGATGACCCCCACGGTCTCCTCATCATAGAGCACACTGTATATCTGCTCATCAAACTTCTTTTTCCAGACCTGCTGTGGCTGCTTCATATTCTTCCAGTAGTATACCCCGTTTGTCGAATATAAACACACCGCAGAATCTCCCCGGAAACGGATCTCCGTCACCAGATCATCCTTGTAGTTCTGCGCCCCCACCAGACAGTCTTTGTTCTTGCCTACATCTGTGAAGTTGTAAAAAGAAACCCTGCTCCACACTTCCTCAGAATCCACGCAGGCATAGGAAACGGCAAGGGAAGTACCGTCCGGAGACAACTCCATGGCCACCGGATATCCATCCACGACATTGGTCGGTACCTGTGCCAGAAGGGTCGAGCTTACATCGTAGGGATTGTACAGATTGATCACATCCGAACTGGTGTCCTGCAGAAGCAGTGCCACCACGCCCTGTCTGGACACGCTGCCATCTCCTATGACATAGTCTGTCCTGATCTCGGTGCCGGTGTCTCCGTCATGAAAGATCATGGCACTCTTGCCGCCGATATCGTAGACCAGAATATATTCCCCACAGGCCGTCACCGCCGGAGAACTCATATCATAACTGCCGCTCCACAGAGTCTTTCCCTCCACGGTCTCCTCGCTGATACCGTCTTTGCTGTATTTGATGATATGCCCCTCCAGGCAGGCGTATTTGACATTGAGACTGTCTTTTCTGGTACTGGAGCTCAATGTCTCAAATTCCTGATACTGCCGGTTCACCAGATAATGGGACACGACAAAAAACAGGGCAGTGGCAACCACCATGCACACCAGGCCGATCAGCACAAAGCGCCGCATTCTCCGGCTGCTTGTCTTGTCCGCGTCTTCCTTTCCGACTATAACTTCCATCTTCATCCCTCAATTCCTCATCCTTAGTATCTCCTATTCTACCGAACTTCTTCCGGTTAGACAACTACCCGCCCCAAATTTTTATGGTGTCTCCTGCGGATATGCGGGAAGTACCAGTTTCTGCCCGATTGATAATTTGTTTTCATCCCTGATGCCATTGAGCCGTTTGATCCGGCTGCTGTATTCGAGAGTATGATATCTCTCCCAGAGGATCTGTGAGAAGGTATCGCCCTTCTGTACCACATACTGCGGCGGTGCCATGGTCGGATCCTGCCCGTCGTCTCCCTGTGGAACAGTGCTCTTTTTGAGAGGTTCCCGGGTGATCTTCAGGGTCGGTGCCGGTGTCTTTTCCACCTTTTTATCTGCCACGCGCGACTGTCTGACATAGTCTGACAGTGTCTCCACCGAATGTTCCATCTTTTTCATGCGTGCGGTATTGTCCAACATAATATTGGCCCCGAATACAATCGCCAGAATGCCGATCACGACCAGACTGTAATTGAGGTATTTTGCAGAAAATGCCGGAGCCGTCATCTTGTTCTCGATCACCTGCCGCACATTTTTCATCACTTCATCCGCATATTCTCCCTCCACGCCCTGTTCCGGTTCCGTGCTCTGTAACATATACTCCTGCATCTGCGGATTTCTCTCAAAGAAGACGTGATACCCTTCCATCTCTTTCAAGGTCTGATTCTCCCAGACAAACAGTTTCTCCTCCTGCTCCGAGATATCGCGCGCCAGAAATACACTTCCTTCCCTCGCAAAATGCTCCCTCTGGATCCTGCGTGCCAGCGCATCTCTTGCTCCGTCCCAGGTTCTGGCTCCATATGCCCATCCCATCACTTCGCTGCCCGGGAAATAACGCGCCTGCTGTTCCTGTACTCCACGCCACGCCTTGTGTCCAAAGACCGCATCCTGACGATCGGCACGCCGTTGCTCCACCTCCAGCGCGATCGCACCGTAGATGAAGATCCCCTCCCCGGCCTGTCCGCTTCCGCGGCCGCCAAGCAGCACCACCGCCTGTTCGCGCTCCATTCTCCGAAAGATCTGATGCAGATATGTCATGACAAAATCTTCTATATAGATAGGATATTCTTCTTTGGGACTTCCGATCTGCCTCACATTGCGAGGCCACGCAGTAAACTCATAGGCTTCGTTTTTCTGTTCCATGCTTTCCCGTCCTTTCTTTTTTTCAAGCATAGCACGGCTTTTTGCAGGACATGGTATCAATCCACCTGTAAAAAATTTCATTTTTCGCAGCACTTCGACAGCCTGCACGGTATAAATCCCTTCTGCGTGGTCAACCTTATAAATAACATTCAGGAAAGGACGCTGACCATGAACCAGAAAACACCCGTTTATTATCCTATCGACACCTCAGGATGTGCTGCCAGTTTTGCACAGTCGCTGCAGGCCATGATGGAGGGGCGCTGCAGACGCCGCCCTGTCGTGATCCTGTGCATTGGCACCGACCGCGTCACCGGAGACTGCCTCGGCCCTCTGGTCGGACAGTTTCTTGTCCGCAATCTTCCCAGAGAAAAAGCGATGGTCTACGGAACTCTGTGCCAGCCGGTCCATGCGGAAAATCTCACTGACACATTGTCTCATATTCACCATCGCTATCAAAATGCTTTTATCATTGCAGTCGATGCCTCTCTGGGCATGTCCTCGCACATACGCCATGTCACCCTGGAAAAAGGGAAACTCCGTCCGGGACTCGGCGTACAGCATGCGCTCCCCGCAGTCGGTGATCTTCACATCACCGGTATCGTCAATGCCTCGACTGCCGACAATCACCGCGTACTCGCAACCACCCGGCTGTCCGTCGTCATGGAGGAAGCCTCATTCATCGCACGGGGCATTCTCAACGCATTGGACTGATCTCACATATCCGTCCTGCCCTCCAGGGCGCGAAGCAGCGTCACTTCATCAATATACTCCAGATCACCGCCCACCGGCACACCGCTGGCAATACGGCTGACCTTGATCCCGGTTGGCTTGACCAGCTTGCCGATATAGGTCGCCGTGGCATCCCCCTCCAGGTTTTTGTTGGTGGCCACGATCACCTCGTCCACATCTTTTTGGAGTCGGACCATCAGTTCGCGCAGACGGATATCTCCCGGGCCGATGCCAAGCATCGGGGAGATCGCACCGTGAAGCACATGGTACACCCCGTCAAATTTGCCGGTCTTCTCATAGGCCGCCAGATCTCTTGGATTCTCCACTACCATAATGACCTTGTGATTGCGCTTGGGACTGGCACAGATCGGACAGAGTTCCTGATCTGTATATGTACAGCACTCCTTGCAATAATGGATGTTGTCCTTGGCATCCATCATGGCTCTGGTCAGCCCTTCCACCTGATCCTTGGGCATATTGATGATATGAAATGCCAGTCTCTGAGCTGACTTGGCTCCGATGCCCGGCAGGTGGGACAACTGTTCCACCAGCGCTGTGATCTGACTTCCATATACATCCATTGCACGTAACCTCTACTTTCCTAGAACATACCGCCCAGACCGCCGGTAAGCTGCTGCATCATCTGGGAATTCTCTTCGTCCATCTTGCGCAGCGCCTCATTGGTCGCTGCCACGATCAGATCCTCGAGCATCTCGATATCATCCGGATCTACGACCTCTTCGGTCAGCTTGACAGACAGGATCTCACGCTTTCCGGAGACCTTTACGGTCACCGCCCCGCCGCCTGCGGTTGCCTCAAATTCCTTGTCTTCCATCTCCTTGGTCTTTTCTTCCATCTGACGCTGCATACGCTGCGCCTGCTTCATAAGATTGTTCATGTTGCCAGGCATTGCTCCGCCCGGAAATCCACCACGTCTTGCCATGATGTATCCTCCTCTTTCTAATCAAAATATTCAATATCTCCAAAATGGATGAGCTGCTCCAGATCCGGAGTCGCCTGTGCCACCCGGTTCTCCACCAGACGCACCTCCACTTCCATATCTTTTCCGGTAAGCTGTGCGATCACCCGCTTCAGCTGCTCGGTGTATTTGCTGTCCATCGTCCCGAAATACCGATAATCCGTCGGATCGGTAAACAAAAGCAGCAGGCCGCCGCGTTCGCTGACCTGTTTGGTCGCCCCCGCCAGCACCTGTTTGAAGCCGCCGCCACATGCCTCAAGGATCTGCGGCCACTGGCCGATCACCGCCCTGACATCCTCCGGCACTGCTTTTTCCAGCACCTGCGGAACCGGCGGCTGTTCCTGCTCCTGCGGTTCTCCGGCAGGCTGCGCGGCCGCCTGCGCCGGCATCTGGGACCAGTCTACGGCAATCCCCTGCTCGACCTTCTGTTCCAGTGCCGCCAGTCTGGCTGACAGGCTGGACAGATCCTGTGGACTGTCCATCTGCGGACGGCAGAGCTGCACAAAGGCAACCTCCACCATGACTCGTTTCTGTACCGCATAGCGGATCTGATTGGACAGTTCTGACAGGATCCGGATATAGCGGATCAATGTCGCAAAGTCCGTCCTCGCCGCCTGTTCCTGCATGATCTGAAGCTGTTCGGTCGCCGCATCCACAATGTCTGCTCCCGCTCCGGATGCCCCGATCATCAGAAGGTTGCGCAGATACCACACAAACTCCTGCACAAACTGTGGCAGGTCCCTGCCCGCGGTCATCATCTCGTCGATCAACTGCAGACAGGATACCGCATCCTGCTCCATCAGATAGTCAAAAGTGCGGCTGTAGACACTCTGATCCACTGCCCCGAGTACCTCCAGTGCCCGGTCGTAGGTGAGTTCCTGTCCCAGATAAAATGCAATGCACTGATCCAGAAGGCTGAGCGCATCACGCATGGAACCATCGGCTGCACGGGCAATATAACGAAGTGCCTTGTCCTCGGCTGTCACCTGTTCCCGGTCCACCAGTTCACGCAGTCTGGCTGCGATCGTGTCGATCGTGATCCTCTTAAAATCATAGCGCTGACAGCGCGAAAGGATCGTGATCGGGATCTTGTGAGCCTCCGTCGTAGCCAGAATAAACATGACATATGAAGGAGGTTCCTCCAGCGTCTTGAGCAGTGCATTGAACGCTCCTGTGGATAACATATGAACCTCGTCGATGATATATACTTTGTACCGTCCCTCCGTCGGGGAATACTGTACCTCATCGATAATGTCGCGGATATTGGCCACGCCGTTGTTGGAAGCGGCATCGATCTCCGTCACATTCAGAGACGTGCCCGCCTGGATCTTGCGGCACATCTCACATTCTCCACACGGACTTCCGTCCACGGGATGTTCGCAGTTCACCGCCTTGGCCAGGATCTTTGCGATCGTGGTCTTTCCGGTACCTCTGGTCCCGCAGAACAGATAGGCATGCCCTACCCGGTCCATCTGGATCTGATTCTTCAGAGTCGTGACAATGTGTTCCTGTCCACGCACCTCATCAAAATCAGAAGGTCTGAATTTTCTATATAATGCCGTGTACGACATACGTTTTCATCTCCTGCTGTTCTTGTCAGTCGCCAAAGCAGATTCCAAGACCTTTGGCTTCTTTGATGATCGAAGCGTTCGGATCGACCATCTTGAGTTTGCCGGCCACTTCCTCCAACGGAACCGGTACGATCTCTCCATTGCGAAGACCGACCATATATCCATATTGGCCGTCAATGATCAGACGGGCAGCCGCTGCTCCCAGTCTGCTGGAGATCACGCGGTCATACGGACATGGTTCTCCACCTCTCTGGGTATGTCCGGGTACCGTGATACGGATCTCCTGACCGGTTCGCTCGAAGATCTCCTGACCGATCTGATAAGAGATCGATGGGTATGGATTGCTCTTGCGCTTGGCTTTGAGTTCCTTCTTAGACAATGCGGCGTCTTCCTTGGAGATCGCTCCCTCGGCCACCGCCAGGATCGAGAATCTCTTGCCTTCCTTCGTACGCTTGTCCAGCGCCTTGATCACCTTGTCAATATCATATGGGATCTCCGGAAGAAGGATCACATCCGCTCCTCCCGCGATGCCCGCATGAAGGGTCAGCCAGCCGACCTTATGTCCCATGACTTCCACGATGAAGACGCGTCCATGGGATGCTGCCGTCGTGTGGATACAGTCGATCGCTGCGGTTGCGATATTGACTGCACTCTGGAAACCGAACGTCATATCGGTGCCCCAGATATCATTGTCGATCGTCTTTGGCAGGGTCACGACATTGCAGCCCTTCTGGCTGAGCAGATTGGCTGTCTTATGTGTGCCGTTGCCGCCCAGGATCACCAGGCAGTCCAGCTTCCATTTTTTGTAATTGTCCAACATCAGCTTTACCTTGTCGTTGCCATCGGCATCCGGCTCGCCCATCTTCTTAAACGGCTGACGGGATGTCCCGATGATCGTGCCGCCCTGTGTCAGGATCCCGGAGAAATCCTGCGGCTTCATCTTGCGGTAATTGCCGTACATCAAGCCTTTATATCCCTCGAGGATACCGTAGATCTCAATATCATCATACGCCTGATACAATGTCTTGGCCACGCCCCGCATCGTAGCATTCAGGCTCTGGCAGTCTCCTCCGCTGGTCAAAAAGCCAATTCTCTTCATTTTCACAACCCTCCATTTCTGGTAATTCACGTTCACAGATCACCTTATCTTATCATAGTTTATCCCGCATCTGCAACTCCGTTTCCACTTCTTTGTCCGCCCCGGATTCCTGATTCTGCCCGGCATCCTCAGACTTTGGGGCTGTTTCAAATTCTTCAAAAGAAACCCGGACATGTTTCGGCCGGATCTTCCATCCCAGGCGGTTCACCACCCGGACCGTCACCGCGCCGGCCGCCACCACCGCTGCCACGATCATAAGAACCGGCAGCGACACAATATTTACCGTGTCAGGCATAACAATCTCCTTATTACTATGTTCAAAAAAGCGGCAGGTATACCCCCGCCGCCTTCTGACGTTGTGTGTCCGGAATTACTGTAACTTCCAGATGTCTTCATTGTATTGTGCGATCGTTCTGTCAGATGAGAAGAATCCGGCCTTGGAAATATTGACCAGCATCTTTTTCTCCCATGCCGCGCGATCCTCATAATCTGCCAGCATCTTCTCCTTGACATGGATGTACTCCTTGACATCCAGCAGTGCCATAAACCAGTCCTTGGTCAGGATCTCCATGTACAGACGGATCAGATTCTTTTTGGTACCCAGTGCAAACAGATCCTTGCTGATGATAAAGTCGACCAGCTTCTGGATCTCAGGATCCGCATCATACAATGCTTCCGCACTGTAATCTGCCTTTGCATAATGCTCGATCACTTCCTCGCTGGACTTACCGAAGATGTAGATATTGTCATCTCCGACAAACTGATGGATCTCCACATTGGCGCCATCCTCTGTTCCCAGGGTCAGAGCACCATTGAGCATAAATTTCATATTGCCGGTTCCGGAAGCCTCCTTGGATGCCAGGGAGATCTGCTCGGAAATGTCTGCTGCCGGAATGACCTTCTCCGCATAGGAGACATTGTAGTTCTCCAGCATAACCACCTTCAGATACGGGCTGACCTCCGGATCATTGGCGATCAGTTCGCTCAGGCAGAGGATCAGATGGATAATGTCCTTGGCAATGATATAGGCAGGAGCTGCCTTTGCTCCAAAGATCACGGTGATCGGTGTCTTCGGTTTGTGTCCGGCCTTGATGTCGAGATATTTGTAGATCACATAGAGTGCATTCATCTGCTGACGCTTGTACTCATGCAGTCTCTTTACCTGCACATCAAAGATGGAATCGGTATTGACGGCAATACCCTCTTTTTCCCGGATATATGACGCAAATTCCTCTTTCTTGGCCTTCTTGATCTCATAGAGATGATCCAGCACGCCGGCATCCCCCAGATATTTCTGCAGATCCTCAAGCTTGCCGGCATCCTTCTTCCAGCCATCTCCGATCAGTTCCGTGATATAGTCCGCCAGTTCATGATTACAGTGCATCAGCCAGCGGCGGAACGTAATACCATTGGTCTTGTTATTGAATTTCTCCGGATAAATATCATAAAACGGTTTCAGTTCTGAATTCTTGAGGATCTCGGTATGAAGATATGCCACACCATTGACGCTCTTGCTGTAGTGGATATCCAGGTGAGCCATATGTACGATATTGTTCTTGTCAATGATCGCCACGCGCTCATCGGCATATTTTTCTTTGGCCTTGACATCCAGCATCTTGATCACAGGGATCAACTGCGGCACAGCGCGCTCCAGATACCACATCGGCCACTTCTCCAGAGCCTCTGCCAGGATTGTATGATTGGTGTACGCACAGGTCTTTGACACGATCTCGATCGCATCATCCATCGGAATACCCTTGATACGGAGAAGACGTACCAGCTCCGGAATCACCATGGTCGGATGGGTGTCATTGATCTGGATCACCGCATAATCCGGCAGGTCATACAGATTGCTGCCCTTGGCCTGTGCCTCGTCCAGGATCAGCTGTGCGGCATTGCTCACCATGAAATACTGCTGGTAGATACGCAGAAGCTGTCCCTGATAATCACTGTCATCCGGATATAAGAACAGAGTCAGGTTACGGCGGATATCCTCCTTGTCAAAGTCAATGCTTCCCTCGGCCACGATGGAATCATCCACGCTCTCCAGATCAAACAGTTTCAGGGTATTGGTCTGATTGTCATATCCCGTCACATCGATCTCATACATTACAGACTGTACCGTGATGTTGTTGAAGATGACCGGATATCCCACATTGGTGCGGCGAAGCCAGCTCTGCTCTGTGATCCATGGGTTTGGAACTTCCTTTTGCAGATTGTTTTCAAAGACCTGCTTAAACAGTCCCAGATGATAATTGATGCCAATGCCGTCCCCCGGCAGCCCCAGTGTCGCGATAGAATCCAGGAAGCAGGCAGCCAGACGTCCCAGACCTCCGTTGCCCAGGGATGGCTCGTTCTCGATCTCCTCGATCTGTGCCATCGTCTTGCCCTGTTTCTTCAGTTCTGCATTGACGGTGTCATACAGTCCCAGATTGATCAGGTTGTTGGACAATAACTTTCCGATCAGAAATTCCGCGGAAATGTAATATACCTTTTTCTTGCCCTGCAGGCGTCCCTTCTGGTCCGCAGCCTGCTTTACCAGATTCAGCAGTCCCAGGTAGATTTCCCGGTCATTGCCTCTGCCGACGATCTCTTTGATCTCATTTTCATACATGGTTTGGTTCCCTCCGTATTCCTCTCTCATTCTCTTTCTTATCAGCACATGTGGTGTGCCTACCGATCCCGATAAATACACCACATGTTATTTTATCATAAAACCTCTGTTTTGTAAACTTTCCTCATATTACAGTTTATAAAGAGGTCCGTAGTTCTTGCAGGCACGGTAATCCTGACCCTCTTTGTCCATACCAAATGCGTTCCACGCAGATGGACGGAAGATGTCTTCCTCCGGCACATTGTGCATGCATACCGGAATGCGCAGGATGGATGCCAGTGTGATCAGATCGGCACCGATATGTCCGTAACTGATAGCACCGTGGTTGGCACCCCAGTTGTTCATCACATCGTATGCAGTCTTAAAAGCACCCTTTCCGGTCGTACGTGGCGCAAACCAGGTACATGGCCAGGTGTAATCTGTTCTCTTCCAGATCTTG
The DNA here is from genome assembly GCA_934351255.1 of uncultured Lachnospiraceae bacterium. Lineage (GTDB taxonomy): Bacteria > Bacillota > Clostridia > Lachnospirales > Lachnospiraceae > Jutongia. The sequence continues at coordinate 149,631 of CAKRJH010000006.1, read as the reverse complement.
TCGGATACTTCATCCGGAAGATTCACCGTATAACCCTCGCAGATCTGCAGAACCGGACCCAGTCCCTTGACCAGATTCAGACGGATCATAGTCGCAGGCATCTCGGCTCTGGTCAGATAGCGGCTGGAATATCCGCCGCCGCGGAAGTAGCCGTTGTCGGCCGCACACCAGGTCGTTGCCTCCAGACAGGCTTCCTGATCTTCCCTGGTCATCTCCCACCACTGCTTCATGATACCATGGCCGTCGGCATCCTTGACCTCACCGCAGGCATCCAGACACTGTGCTCCGGAATTGATCAGATGCAGGAATCCGCCGGACTCTTTGGCCACACCTTCCAGGTCATAGCCGGTAGCTTTTTTGACAGCCTCCGGGCTCCAGTATGTGCGGACATCCGCGAAGATCTGGGCACGGTTGGTCAGCAGCTTCATAAACAGCATGCCAAGGCCATTTAACACATCGTTCTCTGTCGCAAGGACATATGGCTCTCTGGCGCCGTTCCAGTCAAAGGAAGAGTTACACAGGGCCTCGGCGAAGTCTCCGTTTGGATAGAAGTCTGTCCACTGTCTCTGTCCCTGGAAACCGGCAGCAATGGCATTGTGTCCCACTGCTTCCTCCTCACAGCCTTCCGGAAGGTTTTTGTTGCCATTCATCAGATCCTTGATGATACACATCATCTTAACGACAAACTCCCATTCCTCCTCTTTCTTCTCATCGGAGTGGCGTACCATGTCAGGGTTCTTGTCCCAGCCCTCCCTGCAGTATTTCCTGGTCCAGGCAAGTGCTCTCTCATATTCGTCATGATCGTAGATGCCCTCTGTCATACGGCGGATGATCTCCACCTCATCAACAGACTCCACACGCATGCCCAGATACTCCTCGATGAAGTTTGGATCAATGATAGAACCGGCAATACCCATGGTCACGGAACCGATCTGCAGCCAGGACTTACCTCTCATCGTAGCTGCCGCTACAGCCGCGCGTCCGAACCGGAGCAGTTTTTCTTTGACATCCTCAGGAATCTCCGTAGCATCTGCCTCCTGCACATCTCTTCCGTAAATTCCGAATGCAGGCAGTCCCTTCTGTGCATGTGCTGCCAGAACGGCTGCCAGATACACGGCACCCGGTCTCTCTGTTCCGTTGAAGCCCCAGACAGCCTTGATGGTATCCTTGCTCATATCCATCGTCTCTGATCCGTAGCACCAGCATGGTGTCACCGTCAATGTGATATCCACGCCCTCTTTTTTGAACTTGTCTGCACAGGCTGCTGCCTCTGCAACACGTCCGATCGTGGTGTCTGCGATCACGACCTTTACCGGCTCACCATTTGAATATCGAAGATTTTCCTCAAACAGTTTTGCGGCACTTCTGGCCATGTTCATCGTCTGATCCTCCAGGGACTCACGCACCTTGAGAGGTCCTCTTCTTCCATCGATCGTCGGGCGGATTCCGATCACCGGATAATCGCCAATCATTCTGTTTTCTGCCATTGTTTACTACCTTCCTTTCAAATAACATTTATCCTTCTTTTTATGGCGGAAGTCCGCCTAAAAAACACTATTCCGGGAGGTGAAGTTCCAGCTTGATGGAATTCACCCTGTCGTCCTCGACCAGCACAAAGCAGTAATAGTCATCGGAGATGGCATCAACTCCGCCGCCGATCCCATACTCATCGGGATCCTCCTGGGCCACATGAGGGAAATACGTTCCCAGCCGTTCGGCCGCATCCTTCTGGGAGATTCCCATCGTCACGCCGCCGGCAATCTCCCCGTCTGTCTCCTGTATGTCGTACTGTTCATAATCTTCATCCTGATAGACATAAGCATTATGACTCTCCACTGCTGAGATGGTCAGATCCTTTAATCTCTTACTGTCCCCATCTCCATAGTTGGTCAGTGTCACGACTCCGATATCACCCTGAAGCTCCGGTCCATCCGGCTGACTGAGATCCACATCAACGGATTCTCCCGGTTCTACACCTGTCGCCTCTTCGATATCCGCACGATCCAGCCAGAACTTGATCGTATCGGCCGTCTCTCCCAGCGTGATCGTCTCTCCCGCCAGATACATGCTGCCAAGCGGAACCTCCTGGCCCTGGGACTCCTGGCTCTCACTGTCTCTGCCATGAAAGACTCCGGTATATCCGTCGTCGCTGTCTGCGTCATTCCATCCCTCTGAGTCAAACTCATTCTTAATAGAAGAAACGATCTTGTCCCATGTTCCATCCAGGGATCCAAAGATCGTGCCTGCATTGGCTACGAGCAGGACGATCACAAAGGACACCACTGCCGACCGGACTGCCGATTTCTTCGGATCGCCAGGATCTTTTCGGCGGCGGGTACTGCCCCGGGACATCACTTCCTGCATCGGTGCAACCCGGCCCCTTCCCGATCCGTCATCATAGGTTCCGGCTCCGTCTAAACTGCGCCGGTCCGGTGCCTTTCCAATGTAAATGTCCGGCCCACCGTTGTGATTGTGTACATACAGCCTGCCGTTGAGATTGTAGGCATGCTGCTGATCCCGGTGGTCCTCATACAGATCTTCAAACCGTGGATTGAAGCTGCTCAGATCTGCATAATCTTCTCCCACACCGTCTCTGCGGTTCTCTTCCAATTCTTCACATCCTCTCCTTGTTTCATTCCTGTTCTATCATACCGCACTCTGTCAGAATTTGCCATCCCAAACGACACAGAAAATGACATTTTTCTCGAAAAAAAGGACTTAAACGGCCGAAACTGATTAAGTGGGTTTTCATTGCAAAAAAGGCAGATTTGTAATAGAATATTAGGTAGTGGTTTTGTGTAAAACCAAGTACCGAAAAACTTACAAAACAAATCATAAAGAAAGGAATAAAACAAATGAATAACACACCTACTATGAAAATCGGTATTGTGGCCGTAAGCAGAGACTGCTTCCCGGAGTCTCTTTCCGTATCCCGCAGAGAGGCACTGGTTAAGGCCTATGCTGCAAAGTACGACGCTGCTGACATCTATGAGTGTCCGATCTGTATCGTAGAGAGCGAGATCCACATGGTTCAGGCTCTGGAGGACATCAAAGCTGCCGGATGTAACGCACTGTGCGTATACCTCGGAAACTTTGGTCCTGAGATCTCTGAGACCCTGCTTGCAAAGCATTTTGACGGACCTAAGATGTTTGTTGCTGCCGCTGAGGAGTCTTCCGCAAACGGCGGACTGGTTCAGGGCCGTGGCGATGCTTACTGTGGTATGTTAAATGCCAGCTATAACTTAAAGCTGCGCAATGTACATGCTTACATTCCTGAGTATCCGGTAGGAACTGCTGATGAGTGTGCGGACATGATCCATGAGTTCATTCCGGTAGCCAAGGCGGTATATGCGCTGAGCAACTTAAAGATCATCAGCTTTGGTCCACGTCCTACAAACTTCCTGGCTTGTAACGCTCCTATCCAGCAGCTTTACAACCTCGGCGTTGAGATTGAGGAGAACTCTGAGCTGGATCTGTTCGAGGCATTCAATAACCACGCAGGCGATTCCCGTATCCCTGAGGTCGTTGCCGACATGGAGGCAGAGCTTGGCACAGGAAACAAGAAACCTGAGATCTTAGAGAAACTCGCACAGTACGAGCTGACTCTGTTAGACTGGATCGATGCACACAAGGGTTACCGCAAGTATGTAGCCATCGCCGGAAAGTGCTGGCCTGCATTCCAGACCCAGTTTGGTTTCGTTCCTTGCTATGTAAACAGCCGTCTGACCGGCAAAGGCATTCCGGTATCCTGCGAGGTAGATATCTACGGATGCTTAAGCGAGTTCATCGGAACTGTAGTCAGCGATGACGTGGTAACTCTTCTGGATATCAACAACACCGTACCTGCCGACATCTACAAAGAGGAAATCGAAGGCAAGTTCAACTACACCCAGAAGGATACCTTCATGGGATTCCATTGTGGAAACACTGCTTCCTGCAAGCTGTCCTTCCATGAGATGAAGAACCAGATGATCATGGCTCGTTCTCTTCCTGTAGAGGTTACCAACGGTACTCTGGAAGGTGACATCATCCCTGGAGACATCACATTCTTCCGTCTCCAGAGCACTGCTGATGCCAAGATCCGTGCTTACATTGCACAGGGTGAGGTTCTTCCTGTTGCTACCCGTTCCTTCGGTGCCATCGGTATCTTTGCGATTCCTGAGATGGGACGCTTCTACCGTCACGTACTGATCGAGGGCAACTATCCTCATCACGGTGCAGTTGCATTCGGCCATCACGGAAAGGCCCTGTACGAAGTATTCAAGTACATCGGCGTTCCTGTAGAGGAGATCGGATTCAACCAGCCTAAGGGCATGCTCTACAAGACTGAGAATCCATTCTCATAATGACATTTCATAAGTAACACCTGATAAGGCGGTGACGCTCACGTCATCGCCTTATTTTAGAAAACACGTAGAAAGGATATTTGAGATGAATTACTTAATTGGTATTGATTTGGGTACCTCTTCCACCAAGACAGTCCTGTTCGACCAGGAAGGTACCGTCATTGCATCTGCCAGCAAAGACTATCCCCTGTACACCCCACACAATGGATGGGCAGAGCAGAAACCGGAGGACTGGAGAGACGCTGCACTTGAGACGATCGCATCCGTGATCAGTGAGTCCGGTGTCAATGCAGATGACATCAAAGGACTGGGAATCTCCGGTCAGATGCACGGTCTGGTTATGCTGGATGAGGCCGGAGAGGTCATCCGCCCTTCCATCATCTGGTGCGACCAGCGTACCGAGAAAGAATGCGAGGAGATCACCGAAAAGGTCGGAGCAAAGCGACTGATCGAGATCACTGCGAACCCGGCCCTCACCGGATTCACTGCTTCCAAGATTCTCTGGGTGCGCAACCATGAGCCGGAGAATTACGCTAAATGTAAACACATCCTCCTTCCAAAGGATTATGTGCGTTACATTCTGACCGGCGAATTCGCCACGGAGGTTTCCGACGCATCCGGTATGCAGCTTCTGGATGTACCGGCCCGTCAGTGGTCCGACGAAGTCCTTGAGAAACTGGATATCGACAAGAGCCTTCTGGCCAAAGTCTATGAGTCTCCGGAAGTGACCGGAACCATTCTTCCTGAGATTGCTGCCAAGACCGGACTTTCCACCAAGACCGTTGTCGTAGGTGGTGCCGGTGACAATGCGGCCGCAGCAGTAGGAACCGGCGTGGTGGAAGACGGCAAGGCCTTCACGACCATCGGAACCAGCGGTGTTGTATTTGCTCACTCCAGCAACATCTCCATCGATCCAAAGGGTCGTGTGCATACCTTCTGCTGTGCCGTGCCGGGCGCATGGCATGTGATGGGTGTGACACAGGCAGCAGGATATTCCCTCGCCTGGTTCTGCGACAATATCGGAACCGAATATGCCCGCAAGGCAAAGGAGCAGGGATGCAGCAAATGGGATCTGATCAATGCCGATGTCGTAAAGACACCAATCGGTGCAAACCGTCTGATCTATCTCCCATACTTAAACGGTGAACGTACCCCACATCTGGATGCAAACTGCCGTGGTGTCTTCTTCGGTCTGTCCAGCATGCACACCACTGCTGATATGGCCCGCGCTGTCATGGAGGGTATCCAGTACTCTCTGACCGACTGCAACGACATCATCCGTGAAATGGGGATCAATGTCTCCGAGATGATGGCCTGCGGCGGTGGCGCAACCAACAGCGTACAGCGTCAGATGATGGCAGATATGTTCGGCTGTGATGTCAAGACAGTAACTGCTTCCGAAGGTCCTGCCCTCGGTGTAGCGATCCTCGCAGGTGTAGGTGCCGGTCTCTACGAAAGCGTGGAAAGCGCCTGCCGTCAGATGATCCACACCGATCCTGCCAAGGAATGTCATCCGGATGCAGATGCCACCGCACAGTACGACAAATACCACAAACTCTACAAGAAGTTATATACGGATCTGAAAGATTCCTATGCCGAGCTTGCAGATCTGTAAGAAGCTGCCATAGAGAATATACGCAAGACACACAAAGGCCAGAGACTCCGACGGTTCTACGATCGCCGTGAGGCTCTGGCCTTTCTCTTTTCCTCTTTTTATGTCCCTCTTTTATGTCCCTCGTTGTTTCCGGTAATGTTTCTTTCGCCTTCCGTTGTCTCCGGTAACGGTTATTTCAGCCACAGGCTTCCCTGTGTCGTCTTCATCTCTATCTGTCCCAAAACACGGACACGTTCTCCCTGTCTCAGTGTCTTTAACAGTCTGCCGTTCTGGCGCAGGCAGATCTCTTCCACCGCATGGCTGGTCAGCGTATAACTCTTCTTTTGCGGATGATACACGATCTGACAGCTATGCTCTGCAAGACACTCGGCTGCATTCTCCCCACGCATCAGACTCTGCATCGCCTCCCGGGTTGTTCCCAGTCGGACCTGTGAGACAGCCGTATCACTGAATGTCTGTGTGATCGCGCTGTAGATCCCGCTTCCCTCTCCGATGCGGCCCATCGCACCTGTCGCAGTCTGACCGGATGTATCATCCCGTCCAGAGGACTGCTTTTTGTCAGAATTCTCCTTGCCTTTGTCCTTCTTGTTCTTCTTTTTCCTGCGGGATTTTTTGCGTCTGTCCCGCTTATGCCGTCCCGAACGGCCACGTTCACGATCACGGCCACCACGTTCCTTATTTGAGGATCGATCTTCTGCGCGGTCCGGTTGGCGGTATCCTCCAAGAAGCCAGCCAAGCAGGATCATGACCAGTGCGATCACATGGAACAGTGCAAACAGATAGACCCCCTGTTTCAGATATGACGTCAGAAGCGGCACCCCAAACAGAATCACTCCCAGTTCTGTAACATTCACCGCAGTGAAGACCGTCGGAAGCACCATGGTCTTTTTTCCCTCCGCCAGAAATAACATACATACGGAAAGCAGACATAAGACCACCGGAAGTCCTGCCGCCACACCTGCTGCCACCAGCAGATTCATATGTCCGCTCTGATCGACCTCCGAGATCCCTCCCCTGAGATCCGCCCAGGTAAACGGATCCTTGACCACAAAGTCATCGGGCACACTGCCCTGCTGTATATAGGTATATCCCGCGCTTGCTCCCCTGGTCAGCACCTCCACTCCCGACAGGGACATCTCACGCCCCGCCGCCTGGAACCGGCAGAACGGCAGCAATAGGGAAACGATTGCCAAAAGCAGCATAAGTGCTGCCACATCTTTCAAAAACCGTCCATGAACTCTCATACTCTTCACACTTCTTTCATTGCTGTATTTTGATTTCCTGCAATCCATGCACAGGTAAAATACTGTACTTAGCACCTTAGAACAGTTTGTAAAAAATTACAAGTGATTTTAAGCGATTTTAAGAAATTTATGATAAACTGGTGAAAAAAGAAAACGAGGAGGTCTTCCATGAAATCTACCACTCTTCAGATCCGGCCGAACAGCGGCCTTGGCATCATTGCCCCTGAGATCTACGGCCAGTTTACCGAACACCTCGGACGATGCATCTACGACGGACTCTATGTCGGCGAAGACTCCGGGATTCCCAATATCCACGGCATCCGCAGCGACGTGATTGATGCCCTGCGCGAGCTTCACATCCCGGTTCTTCGCTGGCCGGGCGGCTGTTTTGCCGATGAATACCACTGGAAAGACGGCATTGGCCCGAAGGATCAGCGTCGTCGTATGATCAATTCCAACTGGGGCGGTACCGTCGAGGACAACAGTTTCGGAACCCATGAATTTATGGAGTTTTGCGAACAGATCGGCTGTGAACCCTACATTGCCGTCAATATGGGAAGCGGCACCGTCGAGGAAGCCGCACAGTGGGTGGAATATCTGACCGCAGAGCCGGGATCTACCCTGGCTGATCTGCGCGCCGCCAATGGCCGCAAAGAGCCATGGCATGTCAAATATCTGGGCATTGGCAACGAGAGCTGGGGCTGCGGCGGCAGCATGACCGCCGATTTTTACGCCAACGAATACAAGCGCTATCAGCAATTCTGCCGCGAATACTCCGGCAATACCCTCTACAAGATTGCCTGCGGCCCGAATGCCGATGACTACAACTGGACCAGAGAACTGATGAGCCGCATCAATCACTGGCATGCCAAGGGAATCAGCCTGCACTATTACACAGTCCCGGGAGACTGGGAGCACAAAGGAAGCGCCACGGACTTTTCCTCTGAGGAATACTACACGACCATCGCCAAGACATTGGAGATCGAGAATATCATCCGCGGACATCTGGCGATCATGGACGAACTGGATCCGGCTCATGACATTGACCTGATCATCGACGAATGGGGAACCTGGTTCGATGTGGAGCCGGGTACCAATCCGGGATTCCTCTATCAGCAGAACACGATGCGCGATGCTCTGGTAGCCGCCCTGAACCTGAACATCTTCAATAAACACTGCGACCGCATTTCCATGGCAAACATCGCACAGACAGTCAACGTCCTGCAGTCCATGCTTCTCACGGAGGGCACTCACCTTGTCAAGACACCGACCTACCATGTTTTTTCCATGTACCGCGCACATCAGGGCGCCAGACTCTTAGAAACATCCATGGATCCGCTGACCCTGACGCAGAACGGACAGACTCTGCCGATGGTATCTCAATCCGTATCGATCCTGGACGGCGTGGTCACTCTGACGCTGGCCAACTGCAGTCTGACAGAAGATGCCGGCGTAGATGTCTCCCTGGCGGACGGCTCGGCCTTTGCAGGAACAGCGCAGATCGAACTTCTGCATCAGGACGTCCACGCTCACAATACCTTTGAGGACCCGGAGCAGGTTTGCATCCGGCAGCAGACCGGGGACTGGAGCGGACTCACCCGCACTACCGTCCATATACCACCGTGCAGTGTCATCAGCATTCACTGTCCGGTCACACTTCCGGAGGAGAACTGATCATGGCTATGAAAGTACCATGTGTGCGCTGTCTGCTGCGCGAACTCGGCCAGGCGCAGGCTTTGCAGCAGATCGAGGCATACCGGGACAGTGTCCCAAAAATGGAACAGGCAGATCCGGAACAATATGAAACACGCCTTGCAGTCTGCAAGGCGTGTAAATGGTTGTATCAGGGCACCTGCCGCAAATGCGGTGCCTATGTGGAGGCCAGAGCCTTTCGTGAGAGTTCGCACTGTCCGCTTGGACACCATATGTGGTGATCAGACAAATTTGCGCATGCTCTTCATCAACCCCTCTTCCTCCCGGACGATCTTGTCCACCAGACGTTTGACATGAACGTCTGCGGCAGGATATTTATTGAAATACTCACAGATGGATTTCACCCCCATATGGCAGCCGTCCGTGATGAACCGCGCCGCCTGACGATCCGGTTCATCACCCATCATATTAAATCCTGCCTTGAGTCTGGCCATCATTTCTGCCATGACTGGGGGCTTTTTGCCCTCATCATGACAATCCTCCAGCAGATCGCCGATCTCATCGCTGATCTGACAGTGTCTCTCCCTGCTGTGACGCAGGATTTCTTTCAGTTCTTTGCTTTCAACCTTGCCTATGATATCGTCAAAGGAATCAATCCCCATCCTGACACCGGCCTGGCATTCCCGTAACAGTCTGATCGTGTCCTTGTTTGTATCCATACCTGAAAACCTACTTTCTTTGTTCATCATTCCGTCGCAGGAACGCTCCGGAGTTACTCTTAGTATGGAACAACAATTCATGGTTTATTCACAACAGATCCAGAATCTCTCCCGGCTGATGGATCACACGGCTCGCACCCTGCGCCAGGATATAGTCCTCATCGCGGAATCCCCAGCCCACCATGATCACATCGGTGCCGGCGTTCTTCGCCGTGGCAAAATCCACCTCGGAGTCTCCGATATATACCGCCTCCTCTGCCGTACAGCCAAAATGACGCAGCACCTCGAACACTCCGTCAGGTGCCGGTTTTCTGCGGACACCTTCCCGCTCTCCCACGGCGTAGTCAAACATATCCGGAAAATAATCCTTTACCAGATCCTGCACCGCCGCGTCCCCTTTATTAGACAGAACGGCAGTGATCACACCCGCGCGGCGCAGCGTCGCGATCACCTCGGAAATTCCGTCATAGGCACAGGTCTTTACCGCACAATGGCTGCGGTAATATGGCTTGAATGTCTGGAACACTTCCTCAAGAAGCTCCGGATCCGTTTCTGCCGGGCAGGCATTTGTCAGAAGATTGCGGAATCCATTACCAAGGTAGGAACGTATCTCCTGTCTGGTGCGCACCGGCAGCCCGTGCTGCGTCAGCGCATAATTCACACTGTCACAGAGATCATCCAGTGTATCCAAAATGGTCCCATCCATATCAAATATAGCTATCTTGTACTTCATGGTTCTATTCCTCTCTTTCTCTGATATCTGTAGGTTCTAATATATATCATTCCTGATTTGCATATCTCATCAATGCTTCCACATACCGCTGTCCGAGTTCACTCAGTGTGCTGCCGCGTCGGCGGATATATCCGATATGGATCCGCTCACTCTCCACCAGAGGGATTGCCTTGTAATCTCCGCCGTTGAGCATGTCATCCACCACACCGGAACACAGCGTATAGCCATTCAGCCCCGACATCAGATTCAGCATTGTCGCACGGTCGTTGGCACGGATAATACGCCGATAATCGTACGTGCTTTTCATCTCCTCCGCCAGAAAAAAACTGTTGTCCTGTCCCTGGTCAAATGCCAGACACGGATACGCCTGGAGCTGATCCATGCTGATCTCCCGCTCCCGCGCCAGAGGATGCCCTGACCACAGATACACGTAAGTATCACAGGAAAACAGCGGATGAAATTCCAGATTGTGCTCCCGGAACAGTTTCTTAAGAACAGATTCATTGAACTCTGTCAGATATAGTATCCCCAACTCGCTCTTAAAATTCCGGACATCCATGATAACCTCATAGGTACGTGTCTCAAAGATGGCAAAATCATAAGCTGCATCCATCCCCTCCTGGCTCACCACCTCCACAAAGGCATTGACCGCAAAGGAATAATGCTGGGTGGACACCGCAAAACGCTCCTTGCGTTCCTTGTCAAAATAGCGCTGTTCCAACAGCTGATACTGATCGATGATCTGTTTGGCATATCCCAGAAATTCCTCCCCCTCCGGCGTGATGCGAACTCCCCGGTTCGAGCGCAGAAAAAAGGTACATCCCACTTCTTCCTCCAGCTCTTTCATGGCTCCGGAAAGACTCGGCTGAGAGATAAACAGCTTCTTGGCGGCCTCATTCATGGAACCACTCTGCGCGATCACAAGCGCATATCTGAGTTGTTGTAATGTCATATGAATTTCCTCCTAAACGCAGAAAAACCCAGTTCAACTGGATTTTTCTAGTTTTTCTTCCTTCTCCTGCAAGTAGCGGTCTATACGTGGACGCAGTTTCATAAATGCCTCCACGATCACAGGATCAAACTGTTTTCCAGCTCCCTCCTGTATAATATCATAAGATTGTTCCAATGAAAATGCCGGCTTGTAGATCCTTGGAGAGATCAGCGCATCAAAGACATCCGCCACGGACATGATCCTCGCACACAGTGGGATCTGCATCTGACTCAGTCCATCCGGATATCCGTGCCCATCCCAGCGCTCATGATGATGCGTCGCGATGTTGCATGCCATCTCCACATGCCACGGTGCCTCCACACCGTCCAGGATGCTCCGGATGATCTGACCTCCCATAGACGCATGGAGCTTCATCTGTTCGAACTCTTCCTCGGTCAGCTTGCCCGGTTTCAGCAGGATATTGTCGGAGACTACGATCTTGCCCATATCATGCAGCGGTGCAAAATGTACGAGCTGCTGGATATAGTTCTCATCGATCTCGTCCGTGTAATGGCCATCCTCCAGCAGCTGCCCCGCGATAATGCCCGCGTAATAGGCCGTGCTCTTGACATGATCTCCGGTCAGTTCATCGCGGGACTCCACCAGATCTGCCATGCCCTCGATCGTCCTCTGCTGCATCTCGATCATCCTGGCCTGCTGCTCTTCCATCTCATCGCCAAACTGTGTCATCAGGGAAGAGGACATGCGGCGTATCAGCAGCAAGGAGACACAGACGACTGCCACGGCAATGATCGACATCACGATCAGGATCACTGCCTCTCTGCGGTTTTCCGAAACCTGTGTCATTTTGATCTCATTGATCTGCTCCTCCTTCATCTGCTCCAGATCCTGCAGATGCTCTCCCAGTGTATCCAGTGTGCCACGCATCACGACACTGACGTAATAGCGCGATGCGTACAAAGATCCTCCGGCTGCAATGGAAAATGCAATCTTCTGCTGCTCCTTATAACTGGTATATGACGAATACAACGCATGAAATGTCTCTTTTCCCCGGGATTTGCCAAAAACCTTGAAGGAGTTTTTCATAAGCCGGTCAGCCTGTTCAAACAAGGTATCCAGCTTCTTCTGACTCTCCTGAACATCCGCAGAATCCCCCACGCTCACCTGTGTCATGGTAATAAATTCAATTTTGTACATCAGCTCACTGATCTCCAGGACATCATCCCTCTCCTGCATGCACTGTTTTAATTCCAGATCTTTCGAAGATTTCTGGTAAACATTAAAAAACAGATATCCATACAGTACCAGGAACAGGCATACCACACCTGCTATCATCATAAGCATTCTTCTGATTATCTGCTGCATTTGCTCGTCCTTTCCTGTCCTGCACTATTGTTCGATCTGCTGTACGGTCTTGTCCAGCAATTCCTGAATATCCTGTCCATCGGCATTCTCTGTCGAAACATACATTCCGAGTACCGTCATCGGTGCCCAGAACGACTGCGTGACACATTGGTTATCCGCATACCGGTTCTGTTCCTGCAGTGCCGCGATGGGTTCCGAACTCTTCACCTGCTCAGACTCCGCAAGGGTAGTATTGGCCGGACATTCCCCGGTCACCTCATAATGTTTCTGCTGTTGTTCTTTCTGAGTAAGATAGCGTGCCAGCTTCTGAGCCCAGACATCACTGCCGCTGCCCGCATGCACACCCACATATTTGTAACCTGCAAAACTGCCCATCTGAACCTGTCTGCCACGGATCGTATAGGTCGGAAGTTTCACTGCCCTGCAGTTCTCTCCCCAGAGTTTCTGAAATACGGTCGCGTTCCAGGTTCCATTGACCGCGGCACAGACCTTCCCCTGCTCCAGTTTCTCCAACAGGCTTTCACTGGCTACCACGTCAAATGCCTTGTTCCGGCGGATCTGAATCATCGCCTGCACGACATCCAGTCCGGTATATTTTCCCTTCGTACGGTTAAAATCACAGACATTGTGGGAAAGGGACTCATCCATATGTACGCTCATCCCCGCTCCCCTGAAAAAGGAATACAGATACCATCCGCTCGTCCAATCCATGATCATCTGCTTTTCCGAGCGTGCCGCCGCGTCCAGCAGTGTGTCAAATGACTGCGCTTCCTCCGGCGTGATGCAGGAACCGTCATAGTACAGGAAATAACCATTACTCGCTGAGGACGGATAGGCATACAGCGTACCGTCCTGTGTGATCTCCGATATGATCTGGCTGTCCATGCCTCCGCTCTCCCCGATCACCTTCTCCGGCTCGCATACCACGTCGGCAAGCACCCCCGCCTTCCGCAGATCCGGGTACTGGTCACTGGCAAAGGTAAAGACATCCGGAAGCTGTCCCTCACCCGCCAGCAGCAGTTCCTTGACCTCATCAATCGTATGTTCATAGACATCAAAATCCAGAGAAACCTCATCACGGTGTTCTTTCGCAAACGCCTCTGTCTCCTCCTGCAGCAGTTCCTTCTCCTCGGAAGACACCCACACAACCAGATGCACCTTCGACGCAGATTTCCGGGAACCCCCATTTTCCCGGAGATTGCAGCCGCCAAACGCCAGACTCGCTCCAAGCACCAGACACAGCGTCATGCCTGCTATCTTTCTTTTATTTGTTTTCATATCTTCTCCATTATATTCACTAGCGTAATTAAACTATTAAAAATATTTTAACAATATATGAACACCGCGTCAATGAAAACAAGATCAGCAGCTGCATACCAAAAACGCCCGAAAAATGCTAAAGTATGGCATTTTCCGAGCGTTTTACCCTTTTGCATCGCGGCTCGTTCCAGATCATATCCGGAATCTGTCAACAGACCTAAAATGTCAGGATCACCTTGAACAGATCTCCATCAATCTTAATCTCAAAACGGCCTCCCATAAGTTCCATCAGATTGCTTGCGATCGACAGTCCCAGACCGCTTCCCTCCGTGTGGCGGGAACTGTCTCCGCGGACAAACCGTTCCATCAGTTCGTCACTGGAAATATTGAGCGGAGCTCTTGAGATATTGCGGAATGTGACCTGATATCCCTGCTCATTCCTCTCCTCATCGATATACACGCGGGTGTTTGGCAGGGCATATTTGCAGATGTTGTTGAGCACATTGTCAAAGACCCGCCAGAGCTGGCGGCTGTCTGCTTTTACCAGCACACTCTCCTCCGGCTGATTGATCATCAGATCCAGACCAAGCTGCTCCATCTTTTCCTGATATTCTCCCACTGCCTGCACCATCAGAACCTGCAGATCCAGTTCCTGGATATCCATCTCCACGGCTCCGGATGCCGCCTTGGATGCATCCAGAAGATCCTGCATCAGCTTCTTCAGACGGTTGGCCTGGCGTTCCAGGATCTTCAGATACTCCTCCTGCTGCTCCTGTGTCACATCCTCTTTCTGCAGCAAGTCAATGTAATTGATCACAGAGGTAAGTGGTGTCTTCAGATCGTGAGACACATTCGTGATCAACTCGGTCTTGAAGCGCTCACTCTTCATGCGCTGCTGTGCGGCCAGATTGGCTCCCTCGCGGATCCTGTTCAGATCGCTGACATGCTCCTTGAATGAAGGGAACATATGCTCTGAATCAATCGTGTGATCCAGGTTGCCGTCTGCCATGCTGGCAGTTCCCTTCCGGATCTTCTGCGCCTGCAGTACCACCATGGCCAGCAGGATGACTTCCACGATCTTGTACAGTACAAACAGACTGAACAGTTCCGCGGTCTGATACCCGGAGAACCCGATGATCACAATCGTCTGCAGGATGGAAACGCCCAGGTATGCCAGACTGATCCTGGGAATCATGCCTATAGCCCTGATCACATTGCCACCGAGACGTTTGACCGGATGGAACAGAATTCCCACCAGGCTGTATCTCCAGAAAATCTTGTCACGCAGCCTTGCGATAAACTCACCTATGATCCAGCCGGTGGTAACCATCAACACCAGAGCCAGGCCAAACGCTCCTGCGATAACCCAGTTCAGATATACCGAAGAGATGGAGGTGAATCCCTCTGTCGCCAGCATAAGATATCCGGCAAATGCGAGCGACCAGATGGTGACAGGCACGATCTCATACACACCGAACGGAATCTTGTGTAATGCACAGGTCTCCTCCTGACGTCCCTTCATCCAGATACATACCCAGTAGAAAATTCCACTGATGACTGCCAGAACGCCACTGACGATCGTGACGATCAGCACCGGTATACTCGTATCATGAAGCCGGTCCAGCAGTTCATCCTGCATATATAACCGATCAACCGAATTGTCGGTTAATCTGGATTTTGCGGATGCAAACACAACATAGCCGCTCTTGAGCGAATCCTTGTTTGCTTCATCATCAAAACTTACCCAGGAGGTAGGCTCGACTTTCACCTGTGTATAATCTTTGTCCACGATCACATATGCCTGCTCCTCGTCCTTATAGTAATCCACATAATCCTGATAGATCGACTCATACTGGCTGGTCTGACTCTCATTTACAATATAACTGACGTTGGTGACCTTGGGCATGGTCTTGGAATCTACGGTCCGGATCAGGCTTTTCGTGATACGCACGCCCTCCAGATAAAAGAACGAATATGACTTTTTGTCAATCTGCCACGGTGTCCCGGCATTGATGACCAGCTTGTTTCCATCCGCATGATTACAATACCCAACGCCCTCAACATAGGAATAATTCTTTTTGAATTCCCCGTCACTGTCCGGATCAGACAAGGAGAGATTGCCTGTGGCAAACACATAATGCTTTGTCTGGAAGTAGAACCGGCCGGTATCTTTATTGTAGAGCACACGTTGGATACGTTCCGGATCCGACGTTCCCTCATCGCTGTTTTCGTCCCAGACGGACCAGTTGCTGCGTCCCGCCAGGACACTGGCCAGACTGTTGATCGAGCTGTAGTTCTGCAGGGAACGGTAATCCGCCAGTTCATAGGAATAGATCTGAGGACTTACCTTTTGCAGTCCCTCAATGATCTGATAGCTGTCCGTCCGTTCCAGTGCTTCCAGTGACAGGTCATCGAACGATCCAAAACCGGCCATCTTCCGATAGGTGGTCTTGCCATCCTTGACATCTCTGTGGAACACCACATAGTTCATGTTGCTGTCTTTATATTTTTCAAATTTCTGTGCCTGCTGATTCGATTTGTTATGACGTGCTTTGTAGATCATATCATACGCATATGTCTGCATCAGCGATTTCTGACGGTCCTTTTTCTTCTGGTCAAAACTGTCCTGATCGGATGTAAATGCACCGATCTCTGCATTCAGTGCACTCACCGTGATCCCCACGATCGAGATCATCCCCAGAAATACCGCCAGCGCCAGTGCCGTCATGCGAACCCAGGTCGTTTGACATACCTTTTTCATCGTGTTCTGTCCTCCATTCCCTTCTGATCCTCTGTCAATGAACTTCCAGCTTGTAACCCTGTCCCCAGACTGCCATCAGCATCCGCGGATTCGCCGGATCATACTCTATCTTTTCTCTCAGATGACGGATATGTACTGCCACCGTTTTTTCGGAGCCATAGGATTCCTCCTCCCACACTCTCTGATAAATTTCCTTGGGTGTGAACGGCTCCCCCGGATGCTCCATGAACAGCTTGAGGATGGAATACTCGATCTTGGTCAATGCCACTGGCTCTCCATCCAGCGTCACCTCCTTGCGGCGCGGATCCAGTGCGACACCTCCGGCAGTGAGAACCTCCGCCTCCTGTCTGCCGCTTCCAAGCTGCATATACCGACGGATCTGCGATTTGACGCGCGCCTGAAGTTCCACCGGGTTGAACGGCTTTGTGACATAATCGTCAGCACCTACCGTCAGTCCGAGCACCTTATCCATATCCTCCCCCTTTGCCGTGAGCAGGATCACCGGAACATTGGTAAACTCCCGGAGTTTTGTCATCGCCTGGATGCCATCCATCTGAGGCATCATAATGTCCATCAGGACAAGCTGGACTTCCTGCTGGTGCAGGATCTCCAACGCCTCTTTTCCGTCATATGCTTTTAATACCTCATATCCCTCCGCCTTCAGATAAATCTCCAGCGCGGATACAATGTCCTTTTCATCATCACATACTAATACTTTGTACATATCCTTTGATTTCCTTTCGATTCATGAATCTAAATCTATTGTAAAGAATTGCGTATTAAGGTTCAACCGTTAAAAAGATTAAGAAAAGTTAAAAAAAGTATCACGGACATGACTTCATACGCAAAAAGAGCATCTGTCCCCGGGAATGGATCAGCCATCCCGGAGACAATGCCCTTTTCTATGCTTACACGCAATATTTTCCTCTTTCCGCTTACTCCCAGAAATTACTCCTGGAATAATGGTGTGGAGTAATAACGGTCTCCATTATCCGGCAGTAAGACAACAATCGTCTTGCCCTCGTTTTCCGGACGCTTTGCCAGATCAATGCCGGCCTTCAGTGCGGCACCGGAGGAGATACCTACCAGCACACCTTCTTTCCTTGCGAGGAGTTTGCTGTACTCAAAGGCATCCTCATTCTCGATCGGAAGGATCTCATCATACACCTTGGTATTCAGGGTATCCGGTACAAATCCTGCTCCGATTCCCTGAATCTTATGTGCTCCGCCCTTGCCGGTAGAAAGTACCGGAGAGGTAGCAGGCTCTACAGCCACAACCTTGACGTCTGCCTTCTTTTCTTTCAGATATTCACCGACACCGGTCAGTGTTCCGCCGGTACCGACACCGGCTACGAAGATATCCACATCTCCATCGGTATCCTCCCAGATCTCCGGTCCGGTCGTTGCCTTGTGTGCTGCCGGATTGGCAGGATTGACAAACTGTCCCGGGATGTAAGCTCCCTCGATCTCCTTTGCCAGCTCATCCGCCCTGGCGATCGCACCCTTCATCCCCTTGGTTCCGTCAGTCAGCACGATCTCTGCGCCATATGCTTTCAGAATATTACGTCTCTCTACGCTCATGGTCTCCGGCATCGTCAGAATGATGCGGTATCCCTTGGATGCTGCCAGAGCAGCCAGACCGATTCCGGTATTGCCGGATGTCGGCTCAATGATCACAGAACCTTCCTTTAACAGACCCTTCTGCTCTGCATCCTCGATCATCGCCTTGGCGATACGATCCTTGACGCTTCCTGCAGGATTAAAATACTCCAGCTTCACAAGAAGTCTGGCTTTCAGATCCAGCTCCTTCTCTACATTTACCACCTCTACCAGTGGAGTTTTTCCAATCAGTCCCAGTGTTCCCTGATAAATATTTGCCATAATGTTTTACCTCCGTCTGAATGTTCCATATGCAATCTGTCGCGCGAATCTGTGTTCTGTATTCGCTGTTGTTTGATCTGTGATTAGTATATTCCTAGTTTTCCTAGTTGTCAACTAGGTAATTAAAATTTACGCTCAAGTTTTTACCTTGAACCGGTTATCAGCCAAAAAGCATCATATCGGGTTCTTGTCAGATTCTTCATCTACCGATATAATAATGACGACCAAAGATACGTCAATACCAAACAGTCGGAGTGCTGTTTTAGAATGGAGAATAACGTGAACAATACAGAAATTTCGTATGAGGAATTGAACGATAAAAACCGTGGCAGCTACCGCCTGATCGACCTGCGCGAGGAACAGACCCGCTCCTATGGTATGATCCCGGGTGCCATCGCGATGTCTGAGGAGAACCTGATGGGCGACGGGCTGGCAGATCTTCCCGAGGGCAATGAGGTGATCCTGTACTGCAACCGCGGTGAAAAAAGTCTGCAGTATGCCGGTCTTCTGCAGGACAAAGGTATCCCGGCACTCAGTCTGAAAGGCGGATACAACGGCTGGCTTCTGGGTCATATGATGGCACAGGAAGCACTGGATTCCGAAAACAACGGGCAGTTTGCCAGGGATGTCGAACAGAGCATCCGCAAGAAATTCCACAAGTCCCTGTTCTCCCCGTTTGCCAAAGCATGTAAGACCTATGAACTGATCAAACCCGGCGATAAGATTGCCGTGTGCATCTCCGGCGGCAAGGACTCGATGCTGATGGCCAAGCTCTTTCAGGAACTGCAGCGCCACAGACAGGTTCCGTTTGAACTGGAATTTATGGTCATGGATCCCGGCTACAGCCAGGCAAACCGCCAGATCATCGAGGCCAATGCCCGCAAGCTGGACATCCCGGTCACGATCTTTGAATCCAATATCTTTGAGGCCGTATATCACATTGACAAGAGCCCATGCTATCTCTGTGCCCGCATGCGCCGCGGTTATCTCTACAACCACGCGAAGATGCTCGGCTGTAATAAGATCGCTCTGGGACACCACTATGACGATGTGATCGAGACCATTCTGATGGGTATGATGTACGGATCCCAGATCCAGACCATGATGCCAAAACTGCACAGCAGCAATTTTGAGGGTATGGAGCTGATCCGTCCGATGTACCTGATCCGCGAGGATGATATCAAGCGCTGGCGCGACTATCACGATCTGCGCTTTCTGCAGTGCGCCTGCCGTTTTACGGACAATTGTTCTTCCTGCAACCAGGAAGGCCAGACCGCTTCCAAGCGTCTCGAGATCAAACACCTGATCCGGGATCTCAAAACGGTCAACCCGAATATCGAGAGCAACATCTTCCGCAGTGTGGAAAATGTCAATCTCAGCACGATCATTGCCTACAAAAAAAATGGTGTCAAGCATTCATTTCTTGACACCTATGATGAGGCTGCCCCTTCGGCAAAGGGTGAATCTCCGCGCGAGACGGACAGTGAGTAACCGATCCGTTCCAGCCTGAGATCCAGGCAATGTCTGCACTGGGCGGATTCTTCCCCGGTGCAGATCTTATCATCGTATAAAGCATATTTTTTACGCACGGCCACCGGAGACAGATTGGGCATGACCACATTGGCACCGGCCAGGATCCCCAGTTCTCTCCCCTGAGGATGGATCGTCCCCAGAGCCGTCGTCGCCGGCAGAAGCACCTGAGGGTGCATCAGCCGGATCAGACTAAGCAGGTACAGCGTCTGTTCGAGTGTACCTGCTTTTTTGTGTGCAAACGGAGTACCGCCCGCCGGGATGAATGGTCCGATCCCGATCATATGCGGACGAAAATCCTGTAAAAATACCATATCTTCCGCCAGATGGCGTGCGGTCTGTCCGGGACTTCCGACCATAAATCCGCAGCCCGTCTGATACCCGATCTCCTTGAGATCCCTCAGGCACTGCATACGGTGCGCCCAGGACATTTCCTCCGGGTGCAGCATCGCATAATGTTCTGCATCTGCCGTCTCATGACGCAGCAGATACCGCTCTGCCCCCGCCTGATACCAGCGCTCATACGTCTCCCGGGAATGTTCTCCCACAGACAGCGTCACCGCACAATCCGGGAACCGTCCTTTGATCTGACGAACCAGTTCCTCGATCCATTGCACTGTGCAGGCCGGATCCTCTCCCCCCTGCAGGACAAAGGTCCGAAATCCCAGCTCGTACCCCTGCTCACAGCATTCCAGGATCTCCGCCGCAGTCAAGCGATAGCGATGGGCCTGCTGCTGACTCTTTCGGATCCCACAGTACAGACAGTCATTCTTACAGACATTGGTAAACTCGATCAGACCTCTGGTGTAAACATCATGTCCAAAATTTCGGACAGCTACTTCGCGGGCTCTGGTCGCTGCATACTCCTGCAGTTCCTCATCCTGCCCCTCGATCAGAGTTTCCCACTCTTCCCGGGCCAGACGGTGTTCCCCCGCCAGACGGTCTATCCTGTTCCGTTGTTCTGGATCCATACCGTTCCTCATCATTCCTCCCTCCGGCCCCAGTCCTCAATCTTCGGGAACCAACTAATATCAAACTGATAGTTGGGAAGATATTCAACCCACAGATTTTTCAGATTAGACGCGATCGAAATATCAAAATCGGCGATGGAATACTCCTTGCATACAGCCATTTTGCTGCCACGTAAAGACACGTACTTCAACTTCAACAAATTGCCTGCTGTGATTTTCGGCATCAGGAAACAGTTTGTCAATATGCCGTTACAGCTCAAAATGATCGTCTCAATATTCGGACATCCATTCAGGTTCACCTCTGGAATATTGCATTCCTCAATCTGGAGATGCTTTAATCCAGGATCGTTTTCCGGCATCACAAACTTGCCGATCGTAATTCCGTGTAAATATAATGTCTCTAAACAGGTATTCTGTGCCAGATCGATATTGACATCCACCACAGCGGTAATATATACCGTTTTTAACCAGGTTTTATTGGTCAGATCAATATTTTTCGCAAGTTTGCCATAATCAAAACTGAAATATTCCAGTTGTGTATTCTGGGATAAATCACTATACAGATCCACTGCAAGCAATGACAGAGTGGTAAGCTCTGTCTGATTGGACAAATCTACTCCATTGACACGATCCAGTCTGCACGTCTCCAGGACACTCTGCGTTGGAAGAGTCACAGTAACATCCCATCCCGAACAGAAAAGGTCCTCCAGCTTGCTCTGAGACGATAAATTCACCGTCCCTTTCGCGTCCCTCAGATCAAGACTCTTAAGTTCCGTAAACCCTGTCCCGTCAAAATCCTGTACACAGCCTTCTATCCTCACGGATTCCAGCTTTGTGTTCTGGGAAATATTGACAATAACATCTCTTTCATCCTCCGTATACCCATAATCCAGTTTGCGAAGATTTGGCAGATCCGACAAATCGGTCAGAGGATTTTTCACCGCTCTGTAAGCGGTATCACATGCATCCTCAAATTCTGCAACCGTTTTTACATAAAACTCTTCCAGATTCGGAATCTTGCTGACGTTCAGTTTGCTGAGTGAATATTGATCCACATTCAGAATCTTCAGAGAATCCGATGTAAGATTTCTGATACGATATCCTCTGGTTACCGATAACGATTTCAAAGATGTCAGCTTATCCAGTCCTTTGCAATTCAGTGACTTATACGTAAACTTAACCGCTCTTTTTGAGGTTTGTTTCGCCTCAAAATCCAGTTTTCGGATCTTTTTCAGTTCTTTTCCGGATAATCTGCCATCCCGGTTCTTGTCCCACTTTTTGAGTTTCTGCTGGACGACTTTGTCTGGAAAAACTTTTCCGTTCAATGGGACTGACTTTGCCGATGCCCTCGCACTGCATCCCAGTGCCAGCACGGACAACACTAAAATCGGTAATATTCTTTTTTTCATAAGCAACTCCCTCCTGACAGCTCTTTTAGCCTCCTTTGTATCGGTTTACCGGTTCTACTAATTAGGATTATTATACACCCTGTCTGTGTCATTTGGGAGTCACTTAAGAAAAATTAATGCTTACTTACTGTATTTTCAGATAGATACCATCGGTGGATCTGCCATTCTCATCCAGTTCTACCGGACCATTGACATACAGGCAGGTATCCGCTAACTGATCCTCATCCAGCAGATATGCCAGTTCTACAGTCCGCTTCTCCCCCGGCTTCAGTTTTGTTGTCCAGTATCCCTCTTTTGCTTTCAGTCCCTTGTAATACAATGGCTGGAACTGTGTCTCACTCAGGAAGATCTTTGAATCACGATCCCTGTTGTAAGACTTGTCATTGTACTGATATGTGCCATCTTTTTTCACAAGATTCCGAATACATCCAAAGTTTGCCGGAATGTCCTGCTTCTCCGATGTCGTATTCTGAATGGTCAGATGGATCAGTGCCAGAACAGGCTGTGCAGTCTGTTTCTCCACCACCGTCTCCAATGGAGCCTGCTTGCCGTTTCCATGTACGACCGTCTCACGGGTATATTTCTCAAAATCTGTTTTCTCCAGCTTCGGAATGGACACATAGCGATCAGCCTCTTCCAGAGAATCGATCTTATCTACCTTGTCGATCTGAACGGTTACTCCATGATAATCTGCCTTTTTATGATACTGTAAGACCTTCTCATAAACTGTCATATCTCCACTAAACAAATTGTCTCCATATACCAGTTTATCCTGCATGTCTGATGCTTCCAGACAGGCGTCGGCCTGTTTCTTCGGTACCTGCTCGAGTGTAAAATTTTCTGCAAGACGGGTCAGGCTGTTTTTATCCAGATTCTTCATTCCAACAAATTTCAGATAATATCCATATTCCGGATAAAATACATACATGCTTTTCGGGAAGGAACTAAAATACGGCTCCACCTCCGACCCTGATGTAGTCTCTTCCAGATAATAGGCAGAATGTTTGGCGATCACCAGTTTCTCCGCCGGTTCTGTATTGATATCTTCGATGGTGACATCGGATTTCACATGATACAGTTCCACATAAAAATCTTTTTCGTGACTTTTCTCTACACGGTCATACTTAAACCATTCTCCATGATAGGAGAAAAAGTTCTTCTGTTCAAAAAATCCCTCTTTTGAGGAATCCTGCAATTCATACGGCGATAACTTATCCATGTCATAGGTCAGCCTGACATAAATCTTCTCATCCGGATTTTCCTTCTGCTTCACATTGATCGTATGATCCAGTTTGCTCTGCTGCGTATGCACTTCATAGAATGACCAGATCTTCTGTGCCGCAAATACGGTCGCCGGGAATACCAGCAGACAGATGCACGCTGCTACTGCCACTCTGCGTATCTGCCCGGTCACTGCTTTTTTTCTTACCGCCGGCTGATTCTCCCTGTGACAGATCCACAGATAATCCCTCTGAGGCTTCACCTCGGAAAATGCCTCTTTATATCGTTCCTTCATATCCATGATACTCACCTTCCTTTTGCATATTCTCTCTCAGTTTGCTTCTTGCACGATTCAATCTTACCTTGACATTGTTTTGCGAGATTCCCAATATATCTGCAATTTCCGCGACAGAATATTCTTCATAGTAGAACAAATGAATCACCACCCGATATTTATCCGGAAGTTTCATCACTTCTTCAAACAATGTCGCTGTCTCCTCAGACTCGAAAACAAGTGTCTCCATGTATTCCTCGATCGGAACAAAATTTCGTTTCCAAAACGATTTGTTAACATTTTTGGCCCGGTTCACAACCACTTTCATCAGCCAGGCTTTCAGATGTCTCTCACTCTGGAACTGCTTTTTGGAACTGTGATACGAGATAAAGACATCCTGCAAAATATCCTCGGCATCCGCTGCATTTTTACATACGCTGAATGCCAGACGGAACAGATCGCCCTGATATGTCCTGATCACATCTTCTGTTTCCAGTCTCATGTAGATTCTCCTTTCCTATTTCTCTTAAAGGCCTTCACTTATATTACAACTGAGGAGTGCAAAAGGTTACAGATCATGTTCCGATATAAAGGAACGTGTCAGATATCCGGTTTTATGACGGTGATATTGTAGTCAAAAAAACAGGACGAATGCTCGTTCAACATTCGCCCTGTCTGTATGCACTTTATATGCGACGGATTGCAATTTGTATGTAAACATACATCGCTATCTATCTGCTTTTGAAACTCATGATTACATTACCATACGGATCTCGGTCACGTCGGTCAGCTTCTCAGCCGGTACGTAGTTGTCCTCAACCTGCTCTCCATTGATGAAGAACTGGGTGAAACCAGACTCTGCTCCGTTTGGATTCTCCACCTTGATCACCAATTTCTTGCCACGGAAGGTCTTCTCCATCGTGAACTCTTTCCAGTCAGCCGGAATAGAAGGTGCGATACGGATTCCATCCAGATCCGGACGGATACCACAGATACCCTCCACGCAGCCTACCATACAGGTAGATGCGGTACCGGTCAGCCAGTGAACGTGGGAACGTCCGTGGAATGGACTCTCATCACCCTCTGTGTACTGTCCGTGTACATATGGCTCCAGCTTACGGATCTCAGCCTGATCGTTCTGAGATGCCGGTGAGCTCTCCTCAAAATACTGGAATGCCTTGTTTCCATGTCCCATCAATGCCTCTGCCAGGATGATCCATCCCTGTGTCTGGGAGAAGATACCACCGTTCTCCTTGGTTGATGGTGGGAACAGTCCTGCCAGTGCTCCATCGAAGTAATGATCTACATAAGATGGTGCCATTACCTTTGCACCATATGCGGTATTTAATTCACGGTCAACAGACTCAAGAGCCTTCTCAGCCTGATCCTTGGTAGCCAGACCGGAGATAACGGCCCATGACTGAGGATTTAACCACATGCTTGCCTCAGGATCCTTCTTGGAACCGATCAGCTCGCCGGTATCCTTGAATCCACGGTTGAAGCGGTCATCCTCCCACCAGAACTCATTGATCTTGTCGCCGATCTCTTTCTGGGTCTTGTCAAGATATGCAATGTACTCGGTATCATTCTTCTTCTGTGCGAACAGACGCATGATAGAGAATGCATAGTATAACTGCATGGCAACGAAGGAAGACTCACCCTGTGCGCCCAGACGCAGACAGTCATTCCAGTCTGCATGCAGACCGGCCGGAAGACCGTGTGGTCCCAGATGGTTCATGGAGAAGTCGATCGCCTTCTGCAGGTGCTCATATACAGTCGCCTTTACCGGAACATTGGACCAGGTGATCTCCTCATCCATGAAGTCCAGATTGCCTGTCTCAGATACATATTTGAATACGGTTGGGAACAGCCAGAGCGCATCGTCTGCACGATATGCCGGATGGCCTGTCTCCTTTACATAATCCGGATCATCCGGGGTACCCTCATGTCCGGCTCTCTCGTCATGGTCGAAACGAACCAGTGGAAGTCCGCCACCATTGTCTACCTGTGCGGAAAGCATGAAACGGATCTTCTCCAGTGCTGCTTCCGGATCGGTGTGGATCACACCCTGGATATCCTGTACGGTATCACGGTAGCCATAACCGTTTCTCTCACCACAGTAGATGAAAGAAGCTGCTCTGGACCAGGTGAAGGTCAGGAAACACTGATATGCATTCCAGGTGTTTACCATGCTGTTGAATGCTGCATCCGGAGTCTGAACCTTGAAGTGATCCAGCTTTGCATGCCAGTAATCTACCAGCTCCTGGATCTCCTTGTCACATACGCTGACATCCTCATAGCCGGCAATGATCTCGTCGGCAATGGAGTCCTTGAAACGTCCGAGGATAAATGCCAGTTCCTTGGTCTCACCCGGTGCGATCTCCAGTGCGGTGTGCAGTGCACCACAGCTGTTCTCGTTGTAGTTGAGTACGCCGTCACATTTGCCGCGCTCTACCGCAACCGGATTGCTGTAGTCATGATACAGACCGATAAATGCTTCCTTGTCACCGTTGTAGGAAGTCACAGGCTGTCCGGCCAGACCAAAGAAACGCTCTTTGCCGTTGGATCCGTCCGGTCCCTTATACCAGTTCAGGTTGATCTGCTGTAAGATCTTGTTGCCCTTGAACAGGGTGTTGGTGGTACACAGTGTGTACTGCAGGTTTACCTGATCCTGGTTGTAATTGTCGTCGTTGGAAAGCTCTGCATAACCAAATACAGAAATCTTACGTGGCTTGTCAGTGGTGTTGGTCACCTTACATCTCCAGACCTCATACACCTTTCCAAGCGGTACATAGTAGTCTGCCTCAGACTTGATACCGGCATACTCTGCAAACATCTTGGTATACGCGGTACCGTGATGTACCTCGCTCTTGTACTGCTCCAGATCCTTGCCTACCGGCTGCCAGGATGCTGACCAGAAATCACCGTTATCATCATCTCTCAGATAGATGTAACGTCCCGGTGTATCATCGCTGTTGAAATGATAACGAAGAATACGTCCGTTTGCACCGCTCTTTACGAAGCTGTAACCGCCGGCGTTGTTGGAAATGATCGCGCCGTACTCCGGAGATCCCAGGTAGTTACACCAAGGTGCCGGTGTGTTCGGCTTTGTGATGACATACTCTCTTTTTTCTTCATCAAAGTAACCGTAATTCATGAAAAAAATCCTCCTCCTTAACTAATCGTTCCTGTTTTGATAGATATGTGTGAATCGCATTGTGTTCATTATACAATGCCTCAAAAATTAGTGTCAACAACAGAAATAGCGTTTTTTAACACTATTTTGATGTTTCTCTCGTAATTATTTACGAAAATGATTGAGAAATACAACTTTTTTATAACTGTGCCAGGAAGCGGTCAAAATAGTTTTCTCCCTGCGGTGTATTTTTGAAGACTCCGGCATGTTCCAGCACAGTCTTAAACACCAGACCCACCTCGGTCTGAAGGATCTCCTGCACATTGTCGCAGTCGATGTGGTCATATTTCGGCGTAAACTCTTCGACCCAGTCTGCATGTTTGGAAAGCGTCTCATCGCTGCGAAGATCCGCTCCCGCCACGATCGCCCCGGCAAGGTCTGCCAGTTCCTGCTTCAGACGGGCAGGCAGCACGGCCAGTCCCATAACCTCGATCAGACCGATATTCTCCTTCTTGATATGATGGAGCTCCTGGTGCGGATGATAAACACCGAGAGGATACTCCGGTGTGGTGATATTATTGCGCAGTACCAGATCCATCTCATAGCTGCCATCACGCATTCTGGCGATCGGAGTGATAGTGTTGTGGGGTTCTCCCTCCGTCTGTGCAAAGATAAATGCTTCCTCATCGGTATATCCGCGCCAGCTGTCCAGAATATGGGACGCCAGTTTCACCAGCACCCCGCTGTCCTTATGACGGATACGGATCACCGACATCGGCCAGTTGACGATTCCGGCTTCCACCTCTTCATAGCCCGGGATCACAACCGGTTTGCGGATCCCCGCACGCTCCATGGCAAACTCATAGTGGCCGCCCTGAAAATGCTCATGTGCCAGGATCGAACCGCCCACGATCGGAAGGTCGGCATTGGATCCCAGGAAATAATGTGGAAACTGTCTGACAAAATCAAGCAGTTTGCGGAATGCAGACTCATCAATCTTCATCGGAACGTGTTTTTTGTTGAACACGATACAGTGTTCGTTGTAGTACACATACGGAGAATACTGGAATCCCCACTCCTGACCGTCGATGGTCACCGGCATAATGCGGTGGTTCTGTCTCGCCGGATGATTCAGCCGTCCTGCATATCCTTCATTCTCCGGACACAGAAGACATTTCGGATAGGAACTCTGCTTTGCATTTCTGGCTGCCGCAATGGCCTTGGGATCCTTCTCCGGTTTGGAGAGGTTGATCGTGATATCAAGCGTGCCATACTCGGTGTCCGCAGTCCATTTCATGTCCCTTGCAATGCGGTATCTGCGGATGTAATCGGTCGCACAGCTGAACCGGTAATAATAGTCGGTTGCCTGTTTCGGGCTCTGCTCGTAGAGTTCATGTACCCTGGCTGCCACCACACTCGGTGCCGGTACCAGTGCCGCCATCAGCTTCGTATCAAACAGATCCCGGTAGCCAATGGTATTCTCCTCCAGCACACCATGTTCGTATGCCCAGTCCATGATACGGGCCAGTAATGCCTCCAGATCCTGCGGTGTCTCCACCCTGCCTGCGCGCTCCGGCTCCTCGTACTCATCCAGTTTCAGAATCTCCAGGATCCGGTTGATGGTAAAGATCTCATCTTCCTTTACCACCAGTTCCTGATCCATCCCATAATCTACCAGTGTTCTGATATCCTCGTATATATTCATATCCTCTTCCATGCCTTTCCCTGTGTCGCTGTATCTTTTGTCTTATGCTTCAAGCAGCCGGTTCACTGCATGAACCAGCGCTGCGATAGAGGACGTAATGATATCGGAATCCGTACCGGCACCCCAGTACATCTTTCCCTGCTTATCGACAATCCCCACGTAGCTGATTGCCTGTGCATTGGAACGCTTGGAAAGAGAATGTTCCTCGTATTCCTCCAGAGTATATTCCAGTCCCAAATGTTTCTTGATCGCATTGTTCACAGCATTGAGACGTCCGTTTCCATGTGCCTCGACCACAGTCTTTTTATCACCCTGCCGGATAGTCACTGTCGCCAGGATTCCATGTTCCTGCTTGTAATGACATTCCGGAATGCCAAACCGGCTCTCCTGCTCAATATACGTCTCCTTGAAGACATCGAGCATCTCCTGCGGTGTCAGCTCTGCATGACGGTGATCAGAGACATCCTTCATCAGATAGCCCACTTCCTCACGCATCTTATCCGGCACAACCAGCCCAAAGCTCTGTTTGAGTACATAGGCTACACCGCCCTTTCCGGACTGGCTGTTGATACGGATGACATCGGAATCGTAGGTTCTTCCGACATCCTTCGGATCGATCGGCAGATATGGCACAGTCCAGGTCTCATCCTGACTCGCTTCACGGCATGCCATTCCCTTGGAGATCGCATCCTGATGGGATCCCGAAAATGCGGTAAACACCAGTTCACCGGCATATGGCTGACGCATGGATACCGTCATCTGTGTCAGTCTCTCATAGGTCTCTGCAATCTTCTTCATATCCGAAAAATCCAGTTTCGGATCCACTCCGTGGGAGAACATGTTCATGGCCATGGTGACAATGTCCATATTTCCGGTTCTCTCACCATTGCCAAAAAGCGTTCCCTCGATACGGTCCGCTCCGGCCAGTACACCCAGTTCTGCGGCAGCCACGCCACATCCACGGTCATTGTGCGGATGCAGGGACAGCACCACATTTTCTCTGTGTTTCAGATGCTTGCTGACATACTCTACCTGACTGGCAAAGACATGTGGCATCGCATTTTCCACAGTAGACGGAATATTGATGACAGCCTTTTTGTCCGCCTGTGGTTCCCAGACATCCAGAACCGCATTGCAGACCTCCACCGCATAATCGACTTCTGTTCCGTGGAAACTCTCCGGGCTGTACTCAAAGCGGATGTTTCCGTGTACTTCAGCCGCCAGCTCCCTGAGCAGTTTCGCTCCATCTACCGCGATCTGCTTGATCTGCTCCCTGGACTTTTTAAAGACCTGTTCTCTCTGTGCTACAGATGTAGAATTGTAGACATGCACGATGGCGTTTGGCGCGCCGTCGATCGCCTCAAATGTCTTACGGATGATATGTTCTCTGGCCTGTGTCAGCACCTGCACCGTCACATCGTCCGGGATCAGATCACGTTCGATCAGGGTGCGCAAAAAGTTATACTCTGTCTCGGATGCTGCCGGGAATCCAACCTCGATCTCCTTAAAGCCGATCTCCACCAGCATTTTGAAAAACTCTACCTTTTCCTCAAGCCCCATCGGCTCGATCAATGCCTGGTTTCCATCGCGCAGATCCACGCTGCACCATACCGGCGGGGTGTCAATACTATCCTTGTTCACCCAGTCAATGCTCTTTTCCGGTGGCAGGAAATAACTTTTACGATACTTTTCATAACCTTTCATCACAAAATCCTCCAAATCTTCTTACTTCATCTTTATGCGGTATACCACTGGCATACTCCTGTCAACAAACGGCGCATGGATCGTCATCTTCTCGCCGTCTCTCTCATAAGCCGGCTCCTCATCATATCCCAGTGCCTTAAGTTCCAGAATGATCGGGTGGAAGTCCTTGCTGTCCTCGCCCAGATTGTAGACGCGGATATCGTCTTCCTCCTGATTCATGGCGATCACATACAGATAGTCATACTTGCAGGTAAAACGGATATCATCGTTGCCGTAGGCATTGCGGCCTTCCTCGGAGAACATACCCTCTACCAGTTTGGTGCTTCCCTCTTCCTGGACACGCCATGGCTGGGATCCGTAGATGCACTCTCCGTTGACTTTCATCCAGTCGCCGATGCCCTTGAGAATATCCAGCTCCTCCTGACAGATCGTACCATCCGCCTTTGGACCCACATTGAGCAGCAGACAGCCGTTCTTGGCCACAATGTCCACCAGATCCTGTATGATCTCCTTGGTCGGCTTGAAGCGGTTCTGCTCCGTATAGCACCAGCTGTTGTATGCCATCGACGTATCCGCCTGCCATACAAACGGCTTGGCCTGTGCAAAATGTCCGCGCTCCATATCGAGCACACCGGTTCCAAGCATCATCGCGTCATGCTTGTAGGAAATGCAGACCTGCTGCCCCCACTGCACACCGCGGTTATAATAATATGCTGCAAATTTCTTCAGATATGGCTTGACAGAATCATGCTGGATCCACCAGTCAAAATAAACCATGTTCGGATGGTATTTCTCCACCAGCTCAATGTTGCGTGCCAGCCAGTCCTCCAGGAACTCCGCCGGTGGTGCCGGGCTGTACAGATCCTGATTGTCCGGTTCCGGCATAGCCGGCCAGTAGAAATCGCCCAGTTTCATCGGATCCTTGATATCACTGTCAAACTCTTTTCCATGTCCCATGAAAAAGGCATGCTCCACACGGTGGTTCGACTCGCAGAAGGTCAGTCCCTCCTCCTCGACCGCCTGTTTCATCTCTCCGAGGATATCCCGCTTTGGCCCCATCTCCACACTGTTCCAGCTACTGATCTCCGTGTCATACATCTGAAATCCGTCGTGATGCTCTGCCACAGGAACAATATACTGCGCGCCTGCCTCCTTAAACAGTCTGACCCATTCTTTTGCATCGAACTTCGGAGCAGTAAACATCGGAATAAAATCCTTGTATCCAAACTCTGTGTGTGGCCCGAATGTGTTGCGGTGATGCTCCCACTCCTCCATGTCCTGAATGTACATGTTGCGGGAATACCATTCATTGTTAAATGCCGGCACACTGAACAATCCCCAGTGAATAAAGATGCCGAACTTGCCGTTTTTGAGCCACTTCGGCGTCTCAAAGTCCGACAGAGAGATCCAATCCGGTTTGTAAGGCCCCTGATCGATCACCTCATCGGCGATTTTGATGTACTTTTCCTGAACTGTCATACGCACATTCTCCTTTTTATGTCTCAGAATTTCTTTTACATTGGTCTATGAATACAGCGCTGCTGCCTTCTCACACCATTCTTTCATCTGCTCTGCCACCTCCGGCGTCATGATCCGGACATCCTGTCCCAATGCGAAGATCCAGCCAAAGAACTGCGGAGTGACTGCCACCTCCAGATTCACACTGAAGTAGCCGTCCTCCTCCGGAAAGATCGTAACCTGGCTGCCGAAACGATCCAGTACGACACCGACCAGATGATTGGCAAACCGCACATTGACGCGCTGAATCGTGCCCCCGTACATCCCGAAATGACTGGTACTGTAATGTGCTGCATCGAGTTGTTCAAACGCCTCTTTTCCCTCGCGTTCTTCCTCCAGCAGCTCCACATCGCTGATCTTATCCACACGGAAATGCTTGAACTGGTGAAGTTCCTCATCCCATGCTACCAGATAGTAGTTTTCATCTTCCCAGACCAGAAGCCATGGGCTGAGCACATATCGCTGTCCCGGATGTTTTTCCTCCAGCTTCTTTTTCAGATTCCACGCATAATAGCAAAATGAGATCTGACAGTTTCTGGCAATCGCCAGATGAATCGCATCCAGACTGTAGTAGCCATTGGCCGTCACGGACTTTGGTTTCTCGGTATAGATCTGTCTGCGCAGCGTCTGTCTCTCATGCACACTCGCATACTCCATAAGCTGCCGGATCAGCTGCTCGGTCTTCTTGCGGGTAATGAACTTGGATGTCTGCACGGCATCGACAAGCATTTTCAGCTCCGGCAGCTCCATCTGACGGTCGATCACACGGTATCCCTTGAGCTCCTTGTCATATTCCACATCCAGCCCATATTCCTGCAATGCCTTGATATCCTCATAGATACTTTTTCTCTCACCTGCTACCCCGTGATCGGTCAGCCACTGCAGGATATCCTGCATGCTCACACAATGTTCCTCGTCAGTGTGCTCCATCAGAAGCTGCATCACCAACAAAATACGCAATCTAACATTCTTCTCCATCTTTTGCATCCTTTCCCCTTCCTCACTGCTGAGGTGTGGCTTCCTTGACACGGATCAGATTCATCTTGTCCGGTACTTCGCTGAACTTTACTTCCATATACTGCTGCGGATGCGGGCAGCTCGTCATCAGCTGTCCCTGCTCATCGCGCATCGCTTCCACCGTGGCCACGACATCGCGTCCGTCCGGCTTCATCACTTCCACCCGGTCTCCCACGCAGAATTTGTTTCTCTGTTCCATCACCGCATATCCATCCGGTGTCACATCCCGTACAATGCCCAGGTAGACATATTTGCGGACATACGTGTTATTGTCATAGATCTGTGACTCATGTGTCGTCTTTCCGTAGAAAAATCCGGTCGTATACTGACGATAGGTGCACTTGGAGATCTCATCCATGTAGTAGCCCTTTTTCGACTCATACAGTTCCGGTGACTCAAAATAATCATCGATCGCCTGCCGGTAGGTCCTGGCCACATCCGCCACATACAGGGCCGTCTTCATGCGTCCCTCGATCTTGTAGCTGTCAATGCCTGCCTTCACCAGATCCGGAATATGCTCGATCATGCACAGATCCTTGGAGTTGAAGATATAAGTGCCGCGCTCATTTTCCTCGATCGGAAGATACTCTCCCGGCCTGCTCTCCTCGGTAATATAATATTTCCAGCGGCACGGATGGGTGCACGCTCCCAGATTGGCATCGCGCCCGGTAAAATAATTGCTGAGCAGACAGCGTCCCGAATAGGAAATGCACATTGCCCCGTGAATGAATGTCTCAATCTCCAGATCATCCGGAATGTTCTGACGGATTTCCTCAATCTCCCGGATCGACAGTTCTCTGGCTGACACCACGCGCTTTGCTCCCATCTGCTGCCAGAACCGGTAAGTCGCGTAGTTTGTGTTGTTGGCCTGTGTGCTGACATGGATCTCAATCTCCGGACAGATCTCCCTTGCCATCATAAATACACCGGGATCCGAAATGATCAGCGCATCCGGCTTCATCTGCTTCAGTTCCTCCAGATAGCCGCGGATCCCCTCCAGATCACGGTTATGTGCCGTGATATTGGCGGTGACATGGACTCTCTTGCCATGAGCATGGGCATAACGGATGCCCTCCGCCATATCCTCTTTGGAAAAATTCTTGGCTCTGGCACGCAGTCCGTACATATCTCCTCCGATATATACCGCGTCCGCTCCATATGCCACCGCTACCTTTAAAACCTCCAGGCTGCTGGCCGGGATCAGTAATTCCGGTTTACCATTTGCTAACATAGTTCTCATCCTTCTTTTTTGTCTGTTCTGATCGACAGCGCCGCCCCATCTCCAACCGGCAGGATCACTGTCTGAAGCTGTTTGTGATGGGTCAGTGTGTACAGATACTCCCTCATGCGTCCGTGAATAGTCCGATCCCTTCTGGTCACTGCAAACCGTGACTGGATCACATCGCCATCCTGCAGGACATTGTCCGTCACCAGCATACCGTCCGGTGCGAGCAGGCACAGCAGATCAGGCAGAAAATTCAGATACTGTCCCTTGGCGGCATCCATAAAGATCAGATCATACTGCTGCTCCTGCTGTACCAGGCCGGCCAGCACTTCCAGAGCGTCTCCCTCGAGCAATGTGATCTGCTCTTCCCTGTGGTACTCCGCAAAATGCCGCTTCGCATCGACAATACGCGCGGGCACCTTCTCGATTGTCGTAATCGCAGCCTGCGGTGCATATTCACTCATCAGGATGCTGGAAAACCCGACGGCTGTGCCGATCTCCAGGATCCTCTGCGGCCGTCTGCAGGAAAGTACGAATCCCAGCAGACTCTGCATCGAGCGCCGTATGATCGGCACCTCCTGTTCCAGAGCTTCACGCTCCAGGCTCTTTATGTGTTCCGGTATCTGCCACTGCATGCTGTCGATAAATACCGATAATCGTTCGTCCAATATCATAACTGTCAGTTGCCTTTCTGAATCTGTGCCACCCCGGTGGTACGGTGTGAAAAATAATCATATGCATACCGGTAACTGTAACGGCAGCCCCACACAATTCCGACAAATAATGTAATGTAGACCAGAAGCATTACCGTAATATTGATCATCCGCAAAATAAATCGTTTCCACATGATAATCACCATTCTCTCATCCTCAGCCCTCCAGGAAGCTGACATCGATCTCCACCTGTTCCAAAAAGCTGTCCTGCACCTGCTGGATCATACGCACATACTGATGCTCAGCAGCCATAAATTCATTGGCCAGACGATTGTCCTGCAGATCCTGAAATTCTGCATTGAGCCCTGCCATGCTCTCTGCCACATTGTAGCCATGTCCGGTCTGCACCTGCAGACTGCGTCTTCGGTACTGACCGATCCGGTCATACAGCTCCGGCTGCAGTTTCACAGTGCTGAGCAGATTGCGGTACTGTCCGTATTCCGGACTGCGCTTGATCGCCTCGATCAATTGCGAAACATATACTTTCGTTTCATTTGTCATGTTTTCTCCCCGCCTTCCATCGATTTGCGTTCAAACAGAGTTACTCGACCTCCATGATCACCGGAAGGATCATTGGATTTCTGCGCATCTTCTTCCACAGATATTCGCTCAGAGAATCCTTGATCAGGGTCTTGATCTTGGACCAGTCTGTCACCTGGTTGTCCAGACACCGCTCTACCGCGGAGAGCACGATGCTGCGCGCCTCATCCATAAGGTATTCAGACTCCCGCACATAGACAAATCCACGCGAGACGATATCCGGTCCTGCCAGAAGCTGGTTGGTGTATTTCTCCAGCGTCAGCACAATGATGATCAGCCCGTTCTCGGACAGATACTGACGATCTCTGAGGACAATGTTTCCGACATCACCCACGCCCAGGCCGTCTACCATAATACCCTGTGCCTGCACCTGGTCAACCACCAATGCATGATTCTCATCAATCTCCAGGACATCTCCGGATTTGAGTACCACCGTGTTCTCCTTTGGAACACCCATCAGTTGTGCCAGTTCGGCATGTGTCTTCAGATGACGGTACTCACCGTGTACCGGGATCGCATACTTTGGCTTGGTCAGCGCATAGATCAGCTTGAGTTCCTCACGGCTGGCATGGCCGGACACGTGGGTATTCTGCTCAATGACATTGGCTCCCTTGGCAGAAAGCTCATTGATGACCTTGGCGACAGATTTTTCATTGCCCGGGATCGGACGGGAACTGAAGATGATCGTATCCCCCGGCTCGATGGACACCTTGCGGTGGATGTTGGCTGCCATACGGGACAGTGCGGCCATCGACTCGCCCTGGCTTCCGGTGGTGATCAGCACCAGTTTCTCCGGCGCATAATTCTTCATCTGTTCCAGATCGATCATGGTATTGTCCGGTACATCCAGATATCCCAGTTCGGACGCCGTACCGATCACATTGACCATGCTGCGTCCCTCTACGACCACTTTTCGTCCGTACTTGACCGCAGAATTGACGATCTGCTGTACACGGTCTACGTTGGAGGCAAAGGTTGCCACAATGATACGGTGTTTTTCATTGGCTGCAAAAATATCATCGAAGCTCTTTCCTACGGAGCGCTCTGACATCGTATATCCACTCTTCATGACATTGGTACTGTCCGCCATCAACGCCAGCACGCCCTTTTTGCCGAGTTCCGCAAAACGCTGCAGGTCGATCGGCTCTCCCTTGACCGGTGTGTAATCCACCTTGAAGTCTCCGGTGTGGACGATCGTGCCGGCCGGAGTGAAGATGGCCAGAGCCGCCGCATCGGAAATGCTGTGATTCGTGCGGATAAACTCGATCCGGAAGCATCCGAGATTGATGGACTGTCCATACTTGACGACCTTTTTCTTGATCGGTTTTGGAAGAATATGCTCTTTTAATTTGTTCTCGATCAATCCCATGGTCAGCTGCGTCGCATACACCGGTGCATTGACATCCTGAAGCACATACGGCAGTGCACCGATATGATCCTCATGTCCGTGGGTGATCACAAATCCCTTTACTTTGTCGATATTGTCCTTGAGATATGTCACATCCGGAATGACCAGGTCGATTCCCAGCATGTCATCCTCCGGGAATGAGATACCGCAGTCTACTACGACAATGCTGTCCTCATACTCAAAGGCAGTGATGTTCATACCGATCTGCTCCAGACCACCCAATGGGATGATCTTGAGACCATGTCCGATAAAATCTTCCGGCTTCGGCTCTTTTTTCTTGCGGGTTCTCGGTCTGGTGACCTTTTTCTTCTCGGTCTTGTCCGCCTTCTCTGCCTTGTCCGCTCCCTTGCTGTCTGAAGCAGTTTTCGTCTTTCTTGGCGCTCTTCTGGTCTTTTTCTCCTTGGTTTCCTTTACTTCCTTAATGTTCTTGTCTTCTGTTATCTTGTTTTCTGTTTTCTTCAAAATTTACCTACCTTTCTGTTTCACCGGAAATACGGAAACACACGCAAAACATGCAAAGAAAGGCTTCATCCCACGGATAAGCCACTTCTCCCATGTATATCTCCTTTTACGTCCCATTTTCCGGTACAGATCCCTGCGTTCTGCCAGCCGTCCCTGCAGGAATGAGGAATGCTTCTCCGCACTCTCTGCAGACACATCTGTCATCGGCAGACATCTGTCTAATATTCTATATCAATATCATCTAACAATTCCGCAAATACTTTGGTAATCGCTGATAATTCATGATCATCTTCCACCAGTTCATAGACCACCTGGTCGTCCCGGTCCATCACTTCTTTCATGATGTATGCCTCAGATTCTTCCTCCTGCTCATCGGCCACCAGCAGATAGTTCACGCCGGCGATCATGGTCTGTTCCACCACATAAAATGTCACTTCGGAACCATCATCCGTGATGAAGGAAATACTCTGATCTGCCATAATCCTGTTCCTCTCTTATCTGTCATGCTGCAGGCGGTCCAGATATCCCTGCAAGATCAGGGATGCCGCCAGCTTGTCTATATATGTCTTCCGGTTCTTTTCGTGGACACCGCCCTGCGCCAGCACACCATCTGCCTCTCTGGTGGTCAGTCTCTCATCCTGATAGACCACCTCCAGACCGGTGCGCTCCTCCAGCTTCTGTCCAAAGGCACGGCTCAGTTCACAGCGTTCTCCCTCCTGGTTGTCCATCCGCTTGGGAAGGCCCACAACCAGTGTGTCCACCTCATACTCAGCGATCAGTTCTTCGATGCGAGCCAGCGTCTGGCGCAGTTTACCGGGTCTCTCCCGCTTGATCGTCTCCACCGGCTGCGCGGTGAGCAGCAATGCATCGCTGACGGCAACGCCCACGGTCTTGTCGCCGTAATCCAGGCCCATTATCCTCATAACAACCTCCTAGTTCGGCTTATGTCCAAAATGGCGCTCCAGATAATCCTCCAGAACCACTTCCAGAATCTCGTCTCTCTCCACGCGCATGATCAGGCTTCTCGCTCCCAGATGGCTGGTAATATACGTCGGATCTCCGGACATAATATAGCCTACGATCTGGTTGACAGGATCATATCCTTTTTCCGTCAATGCCCTGTAAATCTGCTCAACCACATCCTTGATGTTGATCTCCTGCTCTTTCTGCACCTTAAAATATTGTGTATTATTAATCTCCTGCATAGGGTGCTACCTCCATTCTTCACGTACACATATCTATCTATATACTAATATATCTACCCGCAAAACACAAGACCTAGTCCACAATCTCTCCCCGCATGACATCCGCATTTACGCGGCCTGTGATCTTCACACGAACCAGCGTATTACAAAGGGTTTCATCAGCTTTGTCCCCACAGGAAACCGCCACTTTCACATAGCGCATCGTGTGTCCCAAATAATAGACATTGTCCTGAATTTGGGATATCTCCTCGACCAGGATCTCCTCGTCTTTTTCCAGGAACTGCTCCTGATACTGTTCCTCCAGTTCTCCGGCGGTCTCCAGGAGAATGTCGCTGCGGCGTGTCTTTTCGATCTCATCGACCTGTCCTTCCATCCCATCGGCAATGGTTCCCTTTCTGCGGGAATACTTAAAGACATGGATCTGCGCAAATGCAGCCTGTCTGGCAAACGCATCACAGATTTCAAAATCTTCCCTGCTCTCCTGCGGAAAACCGACAATAATATCTGTTGTGACAGCCGGCGCCTGATAATACCGGCGCAGGATCTCGAGTTTGTCCAGATAGTCCTTTGCAGAATAATGACGGTTCATCCGGCGCAGCGTCGCATCACATCCGCTCTGCAGTGACAGATGAAAATGAGGGCAGACCTTGTCCAGCCCGGACAGCTCCCTGACGAACGCATCCGTGATGATACGCGGTTCCAGTGACCCAAGTCTTATTCTGTGAATCTCCGGAATCTCACTGATACTCTCCAGCAGATCAAGAAGCGGCCTTCCCTCCAGATCCAGAAAGCTGTCAGAACATATCTTGTCAATCCCCTGCTCCGGGAAATCCACTCCATAAGAAGACAGATGGATGCCCGTCACCACCACTTCCTGATAGCCCTGCGCAGCCAGTTTCTCTACTTCCTGTCTCACCTCGGAAACAGGACGGCTCGTCAGCGGTCCTCTCACATGCGGGATGATACAGTATGTACAATACTGGTTACATCCATCCTGTACTTTCAGATACGTGCGGGTGTGGCGCGCCCGGTCCGCCTGCTCGCTGAACCCAAGACTTCCGCCAGCCGGTTCCAGACTTTTGTGCAGTGCCTGCATAGTCTGTTCGACTTTGCCGACAATATCCGCCTTGTCCGCATTGGCCAGAAACAGATCTACCGCCTCGTCCACCTCATCTCTGGCTTTGGCCGAGTCCACGTAGCAGCCCGCAGCCACCACCAGAGCCTGTGGATTCAATTTTCTGGCACGGTGCAGCATCTTTCTGGATTTGCGGTCTGCCATATTGGTCACCGTACAGGTATTGACCACATAGATATCCGAAACCTCTCCGAATGAGGTCACCGTATAGCCGGCCTCAATAAACCGATTCTGCATTTTTTCCGTCTCGTAGGAATTTACTTTGCACCCCAGTGTCAGGAATGCCACACGTCCTTTACTCACATTTTACCTCATTTCTATTTATTTCTATCTCTCATTACACAGTTTGTTCCTCTCCACAAAATCTGTCGAAAAAAAACCAATTTTTGGCAGGTTTTCATATTGACTTTTGAGGGGGATATGTCTACTATAAATAGTAAAGAATCCAACAGGAGGTATATTGCTATGACGACAGTTAAAATTTCTTTGAACTCTATCGACAAGGTGAAATCCTTTGTAAACGATGTCACAAAGTTTGATGCCGACTTTGATCTGGTATCCGGAAGATACGTCATCGATGCCAAGTCTATCATGGGAATCTTCAGTTTAGATCTGTCTAAGCCGATCGATCTGAACATCCACGATGACGATCAGGTTGACACCATCTTAAACACACTGGCACCTTACATCGTAGAGTAAGAAACACTTTTCCAGAGT
Source organism: uncultured Lachnospiraceae bacterium (assembly GCA_934351255.1). Lineage (GTDB taxonomy): Bacteria > Bacillota > Clostridia > Lachnospirales > Lachnospiraceae > Jutongia. The sequence goes on along the minus strand of CAKRJH010000006.1, from coordinate 109,212 downwards.
ATATTCAAGAGAACACGATTCCTCGTGTTCTCTTTTTATTTGCTGTCAGGCCTCGTCAATCTCGATGATCTCGTCACTGTCCAGTGCAGCCTGCACCATTTCGCCAATCTTTTCCTCGAGTCTGCTCTCTGATTTGTGGATCATATTCAGGTTCGGTTTGGTCACCGGATGCTTTGCCACAAAGATCGTACAGCAGTCCTCATATGGCTGAATGGAGATCTCATAGGTGTCGATCTTTTCTGCGACATCCACAATATCCTGTTTGTCAAATCCGATCAGCGGACGATATACCGGCATAGTGCACACCTCATTGGTCGCCGCCAGGCTGTGCATGGTCTGGCTGGCCACCTGGCCGATACTCTCCCCGGTAATCAGTCCGAGGCTGCCATTGTTTTCTGCGATCGTCTGCGCGATCCGCATCATATAACGACGCATAATGATCGTCAGTTCCTCATGCGGACAGGTCTCATAGATATACATCTGAATATCCGTAAAATTGATCACATGCAGATGGATCGGGCCGCAATATCTGGATACCTTTTTGGCCAGATCCACAACCTTCTGTTTGGCTCTCTCACTGGTATACGGTGGCGCATGGAAATAAACCGCATCAATATAGACACCACGCTTGGAGATCATATATCCTGCCACCGGACTATCGATTCCTCCGGACAGAAGAAGGGTAGCCTTTCCATTGGTTCCCAGAGGCATACCGCCCACAGCCGGGATCACCTTGGAATAGACATATGCCTTCTCACGGATCTCCACCCAGATCAGCACCTGCGGGTTGTGCACATCCACTTTCAGATCCGGGAATTCCTGCAGCAGATAACCGCCCATCTCCACGCAGACCTCCGGTGAGGTCATCGCATAATGCTTGTCGCTTCGCTTGCTCTTTACCTTGAAGGTAAAGTCCATGTGATCGTACTGCTGTGCCAGGAAACGCGCACACTCACGACACACATTCTCCCAGTTTTTGTCCTCGATAACATGTACCGGACAGATGGCAGATACACCGAATACGCGGCTCAGCGTCTCGATCACCTCATCCTCATCGAAATCTCCGGTGGACTCCACGAAGATTCTTCCGGATCCACGCTCCACGGTATGCTCTCCGTCAATGCGCGCCAGCCGGCGTCTGATATCGTCACAGAGTGCATTTTCAAATTTGTAGCGGTTCTTTCCCTTGATCCCGATCTCTGCATATTTTAATAAAAATGCCTGATTCATAGTTCTTAGATTCCTTTCTTTATTTTCTGGTAAAACGGCGCAATACAGGAAGCACTTCCTGTACCACCGAAATTGCATATTCTACTTCTTCCATGGTCGTCAGCATGGAAAAACTGAACCGAAGCGTCGAATCCAGCAGTGCATCCTCCACACCGATCGCCTTGAGCGTCCCCGACAGTTCCGGGTGATTGGAAGAACAGGCTGATCCTGAGGAGACATAGACTCCCTTCTGCGCCAGGGCGTGAAGCATGACTTCACTCTTACTGATCCCACGGAAACTCACGCTGACAATATGAGGTGCTGTCTCATGAACCTTTCCCGGTTCCACGCCATTGACCACCACGCCCTCGATTCCCGACATTCCTTCGATCAGACGCTCCTTCAATGCATACAGTCTTTCTACTTTTGTCGTATGGTCCTGATAGATGCTCTCAGCCGCCACACCAAGCCCGGCGATCGCCGGCACATTTTCCGTGCCGGAACGCATGCCCTTTTGCTGTCCTCCTCCATAGAGGATCGGGCTGATCCTGGTTCCCTCTTTAACATACAAAAAACCGCTTCCCTTTGGCCCGTGGATCTTGTGTCCACTGACGGACAGCAGATCGATCCCCAGTTTCTTCGGTGCGATCCGCAGCTTGCCATACGCCTGTATCGCATCGACATGGAAGAAGATCTTCCGGTCGTATTCCTTGACAATCCTGCAAAGTCCCTCGATATCTTCCACCGCACCCATCTCATTGTTCACCATCATAATGGACACCATCAGCGTATCCGGACGAAGCGCATCGCGCAGTGCCTGTGCGTCCACTCTGCCCATCTCATCCACCGGGAGATAGGTACATTCGTACCCCATCTGCTCCAGAAATGCCATCGGTTCATGGATCGATGCATGCTCGATCCTGGTACTGATAATATGTCTGCCGGCTCTCGGATTGGCCAGCGCCGTTCCGATCAATGCCATGTTATTGGACTCTGTTCCTCCTGAGGTAAACACGATCTCCTTTGGCTGGCATTTGAGCGTGCGGGCGATCTTTTCCGCCGCCTCCTTCACATAGCCCTCGGCCTCGATCCCCTTGGTATGTTTGGAAGAAGGATTTCCATAATCTTCCTCCATGACCAGATCCATGATCTGTCGTACCTGCGGCAGCACCGGCGTGGTGGCCGCATTATCCAAATATGCTTCCATGATAGTCTCCATTCCACAGATGCCGTGGCGCAAAGAGAAACTCTCCCTTAGTCCTGCATCTGAAACATCAGTATCGACAACAGAGCCATCCCTGCCGTCTCCGTTCGTAAAATGCGCTTGCCAAGTGTGATCGGATGTGCGCCGATCTCGATGGCCTTTGCGACTTCCTCTTCCTCCAGACCACCTTCCGGTCCGATAAAGATACCGAGTGACTGTTTGGTACAGGCCTCGTTCACCACCTGCCTGGAAGCCTCAATTCCGTCCTGCAATTCATATGGTATCATATTGTACTCTAAGCCCCGTGCCATGTCAAACGCCTGCGCCATCGTCACCGGCGCATGTACCTTGGGAATGATCCCCCGGTCACACTGTTTGGCCGCAGCCTCGGCAATGCTCTGCCAGCGCTCCTGCTTTTTCCGGATCTTTTTGTCCTCAGACAGCTTTACCACGCAGCGTTTCATCATCACCGGCACGATCTCGGACGCCCCCAGTTCCACAGCCTTCTGAATGATCAGCTCCATCTTGTCCTTCTTGGGAAGCCCCTGGAACAGGACAATATGTGTGCCAAGTTCCGTATCCGAATCTCTGGTCTTTTCAATGTCCAGAAGAACCTCCTGACCATCCAGCGAGTTTATTCTACACACGTAGTCCAGCCCTTCTTTGTCGCAGGCAACCACCCAGTCTCCGGGTTCCAGACGAAGTACATTTTTCATGTGGTTCACATCGGTTCCCCAGATGTGGATCTGCCCATCCTCCACCTGATCCTGTTCAATATAAAAACGATACATCACATCTTCCTTTCCCAGATCAATGTCTTCTGCCGGACTTTGATCTGCCCGTCTGCTTCCCGGTTCTTCCACTCAGATTCTTTCCCGGTGTTCCACCGTTTCTCCCGCTCACGTTCATATTCTTAGCGTTTTTCGTGTTTTTTGCACCGGCTCTCCCGTTCATGCTCAGATTCTTTGCATTTTTCCCGCCGGCTCTCTTTCCCGCCTTTTCCGGATGTGCACCGTCACGCACAGCACCCGGCTTCTTTGCCCGGCGCGTGTCTCCCAATCGGCTTCCGGTGTCCTTCCTGCTCTTTTTCTGATGCTCATCCCAGGATTGTTCACGCCATTTTTCCTTGCGCGGACGGATCAGACATTTTTCGTCGAAGCCGATCAGATCGGTGCGTCCTGCCTTGATGAGTGCCTCCTTGACCAGATCATAATTGTGCGGATTGCGGTACTGCATCAGCGCCCTCTGCATCGCCTTTTCATGGGGATTGGTCGGCACATACACCGGCTCCATCGTCGCCGGATCCACTCCGGTGTAATACATGCAGGTCGATGGAGTCGACGGGGTCGGATAGAAATCCTGCACCTGCTCCGGCATATAGCCCAGATCCCGCAGATATTCCGCAAGTGTGACCGCTTCCGCCAGCCCCGATCCCGGATGGGACGACATCAGATACGGAACCAGATACTGTTTCTTGTCGACCTGACCATTGACACGGGCATAGCGTCTGACAAACTTCTCATAGACCGCATTCTCCGGCTTGCCCATCCGGCAAAGTACCGGATCAGCCACATGTTCCGGTGCGACACGGAGCTGTCCGCTGATATGATACTGACAGAGTTCCCGGATAAACGTGTCATCCGGATCTGCCATCAGATAATCAAAACGGATTCCGGAACGTACAAACACCTTTTTCACGCCGGGCAGGGCGCGCAGTTTACGCAGCAGCGACACATAATCCGAGTGATCCACCGTCAGATTCGGACAGGGCTTCGGAAAGAGGCATTGTCTGTTCTGACACACTCCGTGCTCCAGCTGTTTCTGACAGGACGGATGCCGGAAGTTTGCGGTGGGGCCTCCCACATCGTGAATATATCCCTTAAAGCCCTCCTCCTGCGTCATCAGTCTGGCCTCCTCCAGGATGGATTCATGGCTTCGGGTCTGAACAACACGCCCCTGATGGAATGTCAGCGCACAGAAATTGCATCCCCCAAAGCATCCCCGGTTGCTGGTCAGACTATACGCAATCTCCTGGAACGCCGGGATACCACCCTGCGCATCGTAGCCCGGATGCCATTTTCTCATATAAGGAAGCGCATAGATATCATCCATCTCCATCTGGGTCAGCGGTGCGGATGGCGGATTCTGTACCACATACAGATGCTCCTTGTATTTTTCGACAAGACATCTGCCGGTGACCGCGTCGGTATTGACATGCTGGATCTGGAAACTTCTTGCATAGGCCAGCTTGTCCGCAGCCATCTCCTCATAATCCGGCAGACGGATGTAATCGTAGACACTCTCCAGATCCCTTGCCTTGTAAACCGTGCCGCGGATAAAGGTAATGTCCTCCACAGCAAGACCGCTGTCCAGCGCCTGCGCCACCTCCACGATAGCACGCTCCCCCATTCCGTAGATGGCAATATCCGCCTGGGAATCTACCAGAATGGAATGTTTGAGCCGGTTGGACCAGTAATCATAATGCGCCATACGCCGCAGGCTGGCCTCAATGCCTCCCACAATGACCGGAATCTTTTTGTAGACCTTCCGGATCAGATTGCAGTAGACGATCGTCGCGTAATCCGGCCGCTTTCCAATCTCCCCTCCGGGAGTGTATGCATCGAAACTGCGTCGTTTTTTGGACACGGTATAATGGTTGACCATGGAATCCATATTGCCGGCGGACACAAGAAATCCCAGCCTCGGCCGTCCAAATTCCTGAATGCTTTCCTCCTGCTTCCAGTCCGGCTGCGGAAGGATCGCCACCTTGAATCCCTGCGACTCCAGCACACGCGAAATAATGGCTGTGCCAAAGGAGGAATGATCCACGTAGGCATCCCCTGAAATATATACAAAATCAGGCTGTTCCCATCCGCGGGCCTCCATCTCTTTTCGATTGATCGGTAAAAAGTCACTCATCTTATCTCTATGCCTTTCCCAAAAACTACTGCCTGCGCATCGCCGTCCCAAAGTTGCACGAACCATACGAATAGGCTATAATAACGCCGTTGATCAAATGAAACCTAACAAAGGAGAAAGATTCCATGAATCTGTTATTTTTTGACATTGACGGCACCCTTCTCACCGAAGGACAAAACCGTTATATTCCACAAAGTACCATGCAGGGAATTCGCCATCTGCAGGCACGCGGCCACAAATGTTTTATCAATACCGGCCGCGCCAAAGCCGAACTGACGGACGAGATGCTCCATCTCGGATTCGACGGCATAATCTGCGGATGTGGCACCTATATCGAATATCAGCAAAAACCGTTGTTCCATCACGAGATCTCCCGGGAACTATCCGATGCGATCCTCTCCTCTCTGGAGAACTGCCGCCTCGAATGGGTTCTGGAAGGAACGCATGACATCTATTACAGCACCGTTCCCTACACCACACACATCGGCGATTTTTACCGGGAATTCCATCAGCTTTTCCCGGATGCTGTGTGCGATGTAGATCCTTCTGTCAGAGGACTGACCTTTGACAAATTCTGCATCTGCCTCACTCCGGAGAGCGATTTTTCCAGCTTCCATCTGAAGTTCACCAAGGAGCTGGATTTCATCGACCGCGGTTCCGACTTCTATGAGATCGTTCCGCGGGGATTCTCCAAGGCCACCGGCATGCAGTTTCTGATGGATCATTTCGGGGTATCCCGCGAAAACACCTATGCATTCGGTGACAGCAGTAACGACCTGCCCATGCTGGAATTTGCCGGCCATAGCATTGCCATGCAGCACAGTGATCAGGTCGTTTTGGATATGGCGGACTATGTCACCGACGCAGTGGAACGTGACGGCATTTACAAAGCCCTGACCCATTTTAATTTGATTTAGCAAGCGTCTCAAGCACTGCTTTGTAGATCATCGCCAGATAGGCATCCAGAAAGCAGAACCGGTTGGAAATATACTCCCGGATCTTGTAGGCAAAGCACAGGCTGATCAATGCCAGTGCCATAAGACTGATCACAGGCTCCAGTTCGAGGCCGATCAGCACCAGAGAGACCACCACATAAAACGCCAGAGCCGGCGCAAAGCCGCGTCCGATACAGAACGCGCGCATCACGGCTCCGGCCATATCCTCTGTCCTCTCCCGGATCTCACCGGCATCCAGATAGCAGAGTCTCTTATACATATCGCGGTAAATCCGGTTGTTCTCATCAAAGTGAAGCTCTCCGTCTTCCGGTCTGACCATATCTCTTTGTCTGGAGAGTTCTTCTTCACACATTCTGACATAGACATCATAGCGATGTTTTCCAAATTGTTTCCATAAGCATTTACGAAAAACATTCATAGGCATTTCCTTATCATTCTGTCTCAAACGTATAGACGGTAATGTGCGTGTAATCCTGTCCCTGTTTTAACACACCGTCATCAAATTCCGGCGTATTGATCGCATTGGCAAAATACTGCGTCTCAAAACAGATCGCGCTGGAACTTCCATACTGCGCACCGCCCTTGCCGGTCTCTCCTGCCAGGAATGGTGCGGTGTAGATCTGAAGCCCCTTCTGATTGGTCGACACGGTCATCGTCCTGCCGCTGACCGGATGATGTACCCTGGCCACCGTGAGGATCTCATCCTCCTGCTGCGGTGTCCTGCGCACGACAAAGTTGTGGTCATATCCCGGAAAATAATCCGGTCCTTTCTCCATCACAAGATCCCGTCCTACGGTCTTGGTCCGGCGGAAGTCAAATGGTGTCCCCTCCACCGGAACGATCTCTCCGGTCGGAAGATGGATCTCATCGGTCGGTGTATATTCATCTGCCTCGATCTGCAGTTCGTGGTCATACACCGGAGCACCCGCATGTCCTCCCGGTCCAAAATTAAAGTAACTGTGATTGGTCATATTGACCAGGGTATCCTGATCTGAGACTCCGTGGATCTCGAAGATCAACTGGTCCTCATCCGTCAGCCGATAGCTGATCTCATACGTGAAGTTTCCCGGAAATCCCTGCTCTCCATCCGGGCTGACACGGGAAAATACAACCCCGCATGCTCCGTCTTCCACAAAGGTATCCGCCTCATACATCTTGTAATTAAAACGCAGAAATCCGCCGTGCAGGCAGTTCGTTCCATCGTTTTGTTCCAGCGGATAATGTACCCCGTTCAGATCAAATCCACCCCCGGAGATCCGGTTGGCAACTCTTCCGACCGGGCATCCAAAGCTCGGCTCATTAACCTCATACTGCGACACCTCGTCGTATCCCAGCACCACATCCTCCAGCCTGCCATCCCTGTCCGGCAGCCACAGATTGGTCATCACCGCTCCCAGATCCAGAAATTCAGCCCGGATCCCGTGTGCATTCTCCAGAATATAACGTGTCACCGTCTCCCCGTTTTTGGTAACCCCTGCCTTTTCCCTGCTAATACCCATAACCATACCTTCCTTTTATTGTATTTCGTCCCAAAAATGGGACACATCAGTGCGTTCTAACTCATCTTCAAGTATAGCAAAACCACTATTCCTTGACAAGACCGGATACCACGGATACCTCATCGATCCCATACTCCGTAAAATCGCGGATCATCTCCCGGTCAATGCGCTCACCGCTGATCCCTACCGGAATGGCCGGCGGGCACGAAACTGTCTCTTCCGCCAACACCCTTCCCTCTGCTTCCCGCACCGGAATCCGCTCTGACGGTGCCAGCGTGGCCTCGCGAAGCGTCATGACCCGCTGTGCCGTCCTCATGCGGTATGGCCGGATCTCCGGCGGTTCTCCCGGAGCATGAGTCAGCATACTGTGTGCTGCCCATTCAAGCAGTCGCTGTCCGTCCTGCTCTCCGTTCTCCGGTGTCAGCATCAACACGACAAACCGCCGGTCCGCAAACTCGCACTCCATCCCGAATCCACGCATCTCCTGTGCCGTCTCTTCCCCGGTATACCCGTGCTGCGCCGCATCGATCACGATCTTCCACGGCTCTGCATCCGCCAGCGCGATCCCGCGTTCTGTCAGTTTATTTTTCCAGCCATCCACCTGAGCCGTAAACCTGCGCATCTTCTCAATATAGCCATCCTGCAGCAGACCGTTGGCCATGTCCAGGGAAGCCATGATCAGATAGGACGGACTGGTGGATCCAAACAATGTCATCATCCGGCGCACATGGCGGGAAAGTCCACCCACATGCCGCTTCGCCACATGAAGATAAGCTCCCCCTGTCAGAACCGGCAATGTCTTGTGAGCCGAGTCACAGCACATATCTGCTCCGGCCCGCATCGGATGTCTGTCTCCCTCCAGAAATGCCAGATACGCACCATGCGCATGATCCACCAGAAGCAGCGTACCGTAAGCATGACAGACTGTGGCGATGGCCCGCACATCCAGCATTCCTCCCAGATAATCCGGTGTCGTAATATATACAGCCACCGGCATTTCTCTGGCCTGTTTTTGGGACAGATGTTCCAGCGCACTTTCCACCTCCCGGGCTGTCACTGCCACGCGGCACAGGCTGTCGCCCCGTCCCGGCAGAAATTCCAGATCCAGATCCAGAAGCGCACATCCGTCCACCATCGCACGGTGTACATTGCGGGCAGCCAGGATCATCCCTCTTCCCGCATGTGACTGTCTCCAGTGCAGCAGTGCCGCCCCCAGCATCCCCTTGATGCACTGGCTCGATCCCTCCGTGGAATAAAAGGTCTCCCCGGCACCAAACAGTCTGGCGGCCTCGGCCTGGCTCTTTCCGATGATGCCCCTGGCTTCTCCGAGGACATCCGCTCCGGCCACCTCCGTGATATCCCAGGGCTCACACCCCAAAAAAGCCTTTCCCTTATGCCCCGGCATATGGAAACGGCTTTCCTGTCGCGCCTCATATTCTTTCAGAAAATCAACAATCGGCGTATTCATCTCGTATTCTTACTCCTTTGGCTGTGAAGCGGCAGAATCCTGTTTCAGGCGTTCCAGCTCCTGCTGCAGACCGTCAATCTGTTCCTGCAGGGATCTGGCGTCCTGAGCCACCTGTTCTTCCAGCTCCTGTGTGGTCTTTTCGGAATGTTCCTGCGCTTCTTTTTCTTTTAATTTCTGCTGTTTGAGCGCTTCCATCCGCGCACGGAACTGCGCCTCGCGCACCAGTTCCTCCTGCTTTCTGTTGTCCAGCGTCTTCGCCAGCATGAAATATGCATACATAAAGCAGGGCACGATTATGGTTGCCGCCACACTGGCAGAAAACCATCCGTGGGATGAACTGTTCGTGAAAAAGGCCGAAATAAATGTCATCAGATAGCAGAACAACAACACGACAATGCCAATCCATGCCAATACTCTCTTCATCTAGTCTTCCTCCTTAATCTTCTTGAAATGTTTCTGTATCTCCACCTCATATCCCTCATCGCCCGGGATATAAAATCTGCTTCCCACCAGATCATCCGGCAGATACTGCTGCTGCACATAATGATGCGGGTAATCATGCGCATAGAGATATCCGGTGCCATGTCCGAGCTTGCCGGCACTCTTATAATGTGCATCCTGCAGATGCGGCGGCACCGGTGAGGTGTTCCGGTTCTTTACCACATCCATCGCCGCAAAGATCGCCTCACAGGCCGAGTTGCTCTTTGGCGCGCAGGCTACATACGTGGCCGCCTGCGACAGAATGATCTGTGCCTCCGGCATTCCGATGCGTTCCACCGCCTGTGCGGCACTGGTAGCCACCACAAGTGCCATCGGATCCGCATTTGATACGTCCTCCGACGCACAGATCATAATTCTTCTGGCGATAAATTTGATATCCTCGCCGGCATACAGCATCTTCGCCAGATAATACACAGCGGCATCCGGGTCTGATCCCCGCATGCTCTTAATGAATGCCGATATCGTATCATAATGATTGTCTCCGGTCTTATCATACCGGACCACACGTTTCTGAATACACTGACCTGCCACTTCCAGCGTAATGTGGATCAGTCCGTCCTCGCTGCGGTCTGTCGTAAGAACTCCGAGTTCCAGTGCATTCAGGGCACTTCGGGCATCTCCTCCTGAGATATCCGCCAGAAAGTCCAGCGCATCCGGATCGGCCACCGCGCGATATGCTCCCATGCCGCGCTCCTGATCGGTCAGGGCGCGTTCCAGAAGACTTCGGATGTTGGCCGGGCTCAGCGCCTTGAGTTCAAAGATAATAGAACGGGATAACAACGCTCCATTGACCTCAAAATACGGATTTTCCGTCGTGGCACCCACCAGGATCAACGTGCCATCCTCCACAAACGGAAGCAGATAATCCTGCTGCCCCTTGTTGAATCGGTGGATCTCATCGACAAACAGGATCGTCTTGCGGCCATACATCCCCGCCTGGTCCTTAGCCTGCTTTACCACGTCTTCCATATCTTTTTTGCCGGCCGACGTGGCATTGATCTGAAGAAAGCTGGCGCTGGTCGTATGTGCGATCACCTTGGCCAGCGTCGTCTTGCCCGTCCCCGGCGGTCCGTAAAAAATGACCGATGACAGCTTGTCGGCCTTGATCGCACGGTACAACAGACAGTCCGGGCCGATAATGTGTTCCTGCCCGACCACCTCCTCCAGCGTGCGCGGACGCATTCTGGAAGCCAACGGTGCATCATTTTCCTGATTCTGCTGTCTCATATAATCAAATAAATCCATGTATCTGCCTTTCCATCATTCTGCAGTCTGTACACTGCAGGACTATTCTTCTTCCAAAAGCAGAGGCTTTCCCTCCAGCATGGCAAAATCCAGCGGATCCGACAGACTGATCTGTGCCTGTCCACAGGTAACCTCCGTGATCTGTTTTACCAGTGTATCACAGGCGTCAAGTTCGACCAGCATCTGCAAGACAACCGCCTCTCCATACTCCGTATCAAGCACCGGAATGTCGCGTTCTCCCGCGAGATATAACAGTTTTCCGACGCCATTGTAATCGGTCTGCACCGTGACCTTTTTGCCGGTGTGCACCTCCATGATCCGGCTGGCCGCAATGCCTGCCTGCGTTGCCTGAGAATACGCCCTGACCAGTCCGCCGGTGCCAAGAAGCGTACCGCCGAAATATCTGGTCACGATCACCAGGACATTGTACAGCCCTGCTCCGGTGATCACCTCGAGGATCGGACGTCCCGCAGTACCCGATGGTTCCCCGTCATCACTGCACCTCGTGATCTGTCCCTGTCTGCCGATCACAAACGCATGACAGTTATGTCTGGCATCCCAGTACTGTTTGCGCACCGCGTCAATATGCTCCTGCGCTTCCTCCTCGCTCGCGACCGGAAAGACATGGGCAATAAACCGGGATTTCTTCTCGACGATCTCGTCCGTTCCTCCCTGATATATCATACGATCAGCCATGGCATTCTCCCTCTTTTTGTTTCTATCGTTATTTTAAGTGAAATGTCTTCGATGCCACCTTATATACCAGCAGATAGGAGCTGACCAGCCCCACCACGGTCACGATCAGGATCACAACCGGAAACAGGATCGATGTCGTCCGCACCTGGAAACAGCCATACGAAAAAACATAGATAATGCCGCCCATCACCTTATATCCGATGCCGGTCATCTTTCCGTCCTCCAGATACGGCTGGAACAGATAGTACATGCACAGCGACACCGCCGAATAAAACACGGACAGCATCAGTGCCGTAGCCGTCAGCAGCAATGTCTCCAAAACATGACCGGAAAGTCCCAGGACACAGCAGTTCAGAAAAATGCCGGCCGCCATCACCAGACTGACCACTCCGTTATTCCGGATAATATAGCGCATCCGGATCCGGAAATTCTGCAAAATAGCCTGCGGGGTGCGGTAGAAACTGTATCTGAGCATGGAGACATCGCAGTTATAAAACATTGCCATCGTCAGACTGTTTCCGCTGCCGATACAGTACATGATAAACACCAGGGATGCCAGAAAGAGACCATAACATCTCCACACCGGCCCGCTCACTTCACTGGCAAACCGGGCATGGCCCAGATACACGCGCAGCGCCAGGAACAGTCCGCCGGTCAGCACCAGCACTGCTCCACTGATCTTACATTTCAACCGCACCGGAGTGAGCAGCAGCCTCTTGTGCCGGTGAAAGAACAGTGCATTGAAATAGTCATACCCACTGCGATCCTCAAACAGATGATCTTCCGGAGTCTCTGTCTCCTGCGCGGCATCCGCTTTCCTGTTATGCTTCTTTTTCTGCGCTTTCTTTGCCGCAATCTGTTCATCCATCGCATAGGCATCCTCAGAGATCTGGCGCTTAACGCCGTCCCGTTCCACCAATGACACCATGCTGTTATTGACGATAGCAATGACCTGATACTTCGGATAGCGATACAGATACCGCACACCGACAGCCGCCAGGATCAGCGCTGCCAATGCCACCGGCCATGAAACCACTCCGTTCATGATCCATTCAAGGTACCCGCAGTCTCCCAGCAGGACAAACAGCAGCGTGGCACCATAACATACGACAAACATCAGAACCGCCCATCCATTGCGCATGCCCCGGACATACGACTCGCTCTTGTCCTGTCCGTCACTCATGACACCGCCGTCCCGCAGACTGTGTCTGTCATGGATTTTCAATTGAACCGCCTCACCGATAACCCGGCTCGCCGCAAAGATCAGACACATACAGAGCGCATCGGAAAGATTCCATCCCTGCATATGTCGGCAGATGACCACAAAGAACACCCAGTAACACAGGGTCTGTATCCCATGGCGCATGATCATCTTGGAAACATAAAAGGCCTTTGCATCCACTCTCATCAGGCGAAGCAGAAAATAAGAATCCTCATCACCCGTTTCAAAAATCATACTCCGCAGATTGGCTCCCAGCATGCAGTTCATCCAGAAGATTACCCACATAAACCAGTGCACTTCCGACAGTCCGTCAAACAGCCCCATATCTCCCAGCGCACCGAACGGCAGGATGGTAAAAAATAACAGGTAGATCACAATACACAAGACCTGCCAGATCAGGTTCTTCAGAAGTGCCAGAAATCCCAGGATCTTCTTAATGTCCGTGCGGCAATACCACTCGTCAGAAATCCCTTTGCCTACCAATGGCAGATTCTGCAAAGCAAAAATAATATGATTGGCCTCCTGTGCAAAGCTCACCTGCCACTGCTGATAGATTGTATGTAACATGTCTTCTCCGTCCCGGCGCGATTCCGCGCCACTGTGTATTCGTGTACTATTCTGAAGCCAGAATCTTCATCAGATTCTCCTCAAAGTCTTCTCTGTGATACTGCTCCTGTGCGATCCCTGCCAGCACGCCCTGATGCAGAAGCACGATCTCATCGCATAGATCTCTGGCAAGCTGCAGGATATGTGTGGACAGGATAATGATATGATCCTTTTTCATCTCCAGCAGCAATTCCTTCATCTCATGGGCAGCCACCAGATCCAGGGACGTCAGAGGTTCATCTAACAGTATCACCTCCGGATGACTGATCAGAAGTGCCAGCATCTGGATCTTATTTTTCATACCGTGGGAATACCCCTTGATCAGCCGGTTCAGATCATTGGGATCCAGACAGACCAGACGCGCATACTCTTCCGCGGAATGTTCCTGTGCGCGGTCCTTCTGATGGATATCCTGATAAAACCGGATAAACTCATACCCGGTCAGGAAATCCGGCAAGACAGGTGTAGAATACGCAAATCCCACCTGTTCCGGCTGCAACTGTCGTTCTTTGCTTCCATCATTGATCACTGCCATCCCGCCATCGCAGGGAAGCTCCCCGCTGATACAGTTAAACAATGTCGTCTTTCCCGCTCCGTTTTTGCCGAGGAGACCATAGATATGTCCCTTCTCAAACGTATATCCCGCGCCCTTTAACACTTCCTTTTCGTTAAAACTCTTTTTGATGTCCTTCACTGTCAACGTCATCATTGTGTTGTAATACCTCCATGCTGCGTTTCAGGATCCCCTTCACATATGCAATAAATATCCCATAGTTCACCATAGGAACTCCCTGCAGCCGTGCTTTCCTCATCCGTGCCCGCATCTGCCGCGGTGTCAACGTGCATCCCCCACAGTGGATCACCAGCCGGTACGGACTCAGATCCTCCGGAAATTCTCTGCCACTGCAGGTCTCTATCACCAGTTGTCTTCCGGTCTTCTCCCGAAGCATCTGCGGAATCTTCACCGTCCCGATATCATCACAGGTCCGGTGGTGGGAACATCCCTCGGCGATCAACACCCTGTCCCCGTCACGAAGCCGCTCCACTGCGGAGACATCTTTGGACAACTGACTGAGGTCTCCTTTTTTTCTGGCAAATAAGATGGAAAACGAGGTCAATGCGATCTCCTCCGGCACGATCCGGTCCACCTCGCCAAATGCCTGTGAATCCGTCACGACCAGCTTCACCTGTCCCCGTAGCCTCTCCAATGTCTGCGCCAGTGCCGGTACCTGTGTCACCACAGCCACCGCTCCATGATCCAACAGATCCCGGATCGTCTGCTGCTGCGGCATGATCAGCCGTCCCTTTGGTGCAGCCCGGTCCACCGGGGTCACCAACACCACCATATCTCCCGGCTCTACCAGATCTCCCAGCAGATGCAGATCCTGCTCCTGCCGGGGCATCTGAGCCGCCAGCATCTCTCTAAGTTCCCGGATTCCCTGCCCCGTGTGTGCGCTGACTCCGATCACCGGCCAATCCGGATGTAGTCCGCGAATCCGCTCCAGGCGTGCCGCACACTCCTGTCCGCTCAGACGGTCTGTCTGCGTACATACCAGAACAAACGGAATCCCCTGTCCCATAATTCGGACAAGTATATCCAGATCCTGATCCGGGATCTCCTGCATCTTCTCCCAATGCTCTGCACTTTCCCTGCTCAGATCCATCACCACCAGTGCCATATCCGCCTGTGGAAGGATCTGCAGGCTTTTCTTCACACGCTGTTCTCCCAGAGCACTCTCATCGTCCAGTCCGGGAGTATCGATCAACAGACACGGCCCGAGCGGCAATATCTCCATCGCCTTTTCCACGGGATCGGTCGTCGTACCGCCGATCTCCGAAACCAGTGCCAGCTCCTGTCCCGTCACAGCATTGATCAGACTGGATTTGCCGGCATTGGTCCTTCCAAAGATCGCGATATGGCAGCGATCACCGCGCATCGTATCCGACAGGCTCATCGTATCTGGCCTTCCCCGGAGATCAGGTACTTGGTCGTCGTCATCTCCTCCAGCCCCATCGGTCCTCTCGCATGTAACTTCTGCGTGGAAATTCCGATCTCTGCGCCCAGTCCAAATTCACCACCATCGGTAAATCTGGTGGAACAATTCACATAGACACAGGCAGAATCCACTTCACTCTGGAACATTCTGGCATGGTCATAGTCTCTGGTCACGATACATTCTGAATGGCCGGTGGAATACCTGGCAATGTGAGCGATCGCCTCCTCAATGCTGTCCACCACCTTCACCGACATAATATAATCATTGAACTCTGTGGCATAGTCTTCCTGCGTCGCCTCCACCACACAGTCTCCCAGTATCCGGCGTGTCTGTGGACAGCCGCGCAGTTCCACATGGTGTTCATCCAGTCTGGCCTTGGCCATTGGCAGGAACTTTTCAGCCACATTCCGGTGTACCAGCAGCGTCTCCAGGGCATTGCACACACTTGGTCTCTGTGTCTTGCCATTGTCCGTGATGTCCACTGCCATCCCCAGGTCTGCCGAGTCATCAACGTAGATGTGACAGTTTCCCGTACCGGTCTCGATCACCGGGATCGTGGCATTTTTGACGATCGCCCGGATCAGTCCGGCTCCGCCGCGTGGGATCAGCACATCGATCAGGCCATTTGCCTGCATCATCTGCGTCGATACTTCCCGCGAGGTATCCTCGACAAGCTGGATGATGTCCGCAGGGAATCCGCTGTCTTCCACAGCCTCACGCATCGCCTGCATCAGCGCCATATTGGAATGGATCGCCTCTTTACCACCGCGCAGGATCGCTGCATTTCCGCTCTTGATACACAGAACGGCTGCATCCACGGTTACATTCGGGCGTGACTCAAAAATGATACCGATCACTCCCATCGGCACCCGCACCTTCTCGATCTTCATGCCATTGGGCCTGCGAGATCCTCCGACCACCTGTCCCACCGGATCTTCCAGTGTGATCAGTTTACGGCAGGCCGCCGCAATGTCTTCGATCCTCTCAGTGGTCAGACGGAGGCGGTCGATCATGACCTCCGCGATCCCATGATTCTGTGCATCTGCCAGATCTTTTTCATTGGCCTCAAGAATCTGCGGAATGCGCTCCACCAGTTTCTGTGCGATGTTCTCCAACATCTGATTCTTGGCATCCGTGGAAGCGGTGGCCAATCTCGATCTGACAGCCTGTGCCCGGCTTCCCAAAGTCTCTATATAGTTCATGATATTCCTCGCTTTTCCATCAATGCTCTTGGTCACAATGTTCTCTATAAAATCTTGCTGCAGGCAACGGCCAGTGCTCCCGGTCCGATATGGCAGGATACAGTCAATGAAAGCGGATCAATATGTTCCACCTTGCATCCGAGCTCCTCCTCCACCTGCTTTGCAAACTGTTCTGCCGGCTCACGATCCTTTGTATAGGCAACCGCCATCCGCACATTGGCCACGTCTCCGCCAAAGCGCTGATCCAGGTCCTCACGAATTGCATTTATCATCTTGGCGATTCCCTGCTTTTTTGTGCGGGCGGTAGTGAATTTGTCCAGTTTTTCTCCCTGGATCTGAAGGACCGGCTTCAGTCTCAGAGCCGTGCCAAGTGCAGCCGCCGCCGGTGTGATTCGCCCTCCTTTTTTCAGATAGGATAATGTATCCAGCATAATATAGATTGTGGACTCAAAGCGCTCTTTTTCCAGGACTTCCTTGATCTGCACTGCTTCCATTCCCTGCTCGATCATATGCATGGCATCCTCCAGAGAATGTCTCTGCGTAACCGAGATACGCTGGTTGTTCACCACCTGGACTCTCCCCTCATAGTCGTGTGCCAGCATCGCTGCAGTCTGGCATGCACCGGACAGTCCGCTGGACAGAGGAATGTATAACACAGTCTCTGCATCCTGAAGCAGTTCATCCCATACCTTCATCACTTCTTCCGGAGAAGGCTGTGACGTAGACACTTCTACATCGGACTCCAGTTTCTCATAAAACTCTTCCTGTGTCAGATCAATATCCTCATAAAGTACCTGCCCATCAATAATAAATGGTGAGGGAAGTACAGAAATTCCAAGTTCTTTTCCTTTTTCCTGTGTCAGACCACTGTTACTGTCTGTCATCAATGCAATTTTCTTCATATTCCTCCAATCCGAAACACTCGTGAATCAATTTCCATTCCTGTCTGATCCTGCATCTCACCGACGCCACGGATCGCTTCACTGCCCTGCAATTTGTATGAATACATACCATGCAAACTGCTTTTACCCTTGCATCATATTATATATTATGCCACCGTGAAATACAACCTTCTCCTAGCACACCCAACCAGCGTTTTGCCCTTGCAAGAATTGCTTTACATTACAGCATTTTCCTATAAACCAAAAAGACAGCCGGTCTTTCGACCGGCTGCCCTCATGATCTTAGTGAATAAAAAGAGAAGATTATTTGAACTTCTTGTATCCGCTCTTCTTCAGTTTCTTGATGTTGGCTTTCTTAGCCTTACCGGAAACCTTGATCTTCTTCTTACATCCCTTGAATGCATTCTTGCTGACCTTCTTCAACTTTGCATTGAGCTTCAGAGCTTTCAGCTTCTTGTCATTCTGGAATGCCTTTGCACTGATCTTTGTGGTCTTCTTACCAAGCTCAACCTTTGCCAGCTTCTTGCACTTTGCAAATGCTCCGCTGGAGATTGTCTTGATGTTTGTAGCCTTCTTCAGGCTTACAGACTTCAGCTTCTTAGACTTGGAGAATGCACCACTCTTGATAGAAGTGATCTTATATGTTGCATCTGCACTTCCATCGATCGCACCCTTGGATACGATCTTGGTAGATGCGCCCAGAGACAGGGAAGCCTTCTTTAAGCCCTTCTTGGAAAGGCCTACCACCTTAACTGTACCGGCGATTGCAGGAGCTGTTGCAGACTTCACGCACTCTTTGGTTACTTTGTACTTGTAGTTTCCGGAAGTAAATGTCTTGCCCTTTGCCTTACCTAATACATGACGGTCAAAGTCTACACCGGACAGGGTGTAAGAAACCTCGATCTTGCTGGTTGGCATAACCTTCAGGGTATCTCCATCAGGATATGGACAATCTACAGTACCGTCTCCAGGGCCGTATGCATTTGCCAGCATGAACTGGTAGTAGTCTACTGCATCACCCTTGCAAGGAGCAACTGTGTACTCTTTTACAACGTTTCCATCGATCTTCAGAGTGGCCTTTGTCATCTTAACGCCCTTCATGCTCAGAGGAATCGTGGTAGAAACAAACAGCATGTTGAACTGCTTAGATACCTGATCTGTTGCCTTGGATCCCTTGATCGCCTGCAGGTTCAGACCATCGACAGCAACCGTATATGTGGTGTTGTCTGTCATGCTTGCATCGGTAAATGTCACCTTGTTCTTAACTAACTTGTCGTTATCCCAGGAACCAACTTCTGTCTTGTAGTCGATCTCCTTGGAGTTTAATCCGTAATCTGCATCATTCCATGCGTTACGGAATACGTAAGTATCTGTCTGGAATCCCAGATATGCATCATATGCTTTCTTTGGTGTATTGTCGATCGCACCAGGAGTAGCTGTCTTAACAGGAGCAGGTGCACCCTTAGCTACCTGGAAGTTGAACGTAATCTTGTCCCCCTTCTTGACTTCAATCATATCCTTTGAATTCTTGAATGGATTTGCAATCTCGTTCTCTGCTACCGTAGCCCACTGGTTACATACAGAAAGACGAATGCTCTTGTTAGCATCCTGATAGATCTGAGCATTCCATGCGTAGGTCTTGGCATCTGCGCCCTCGCCTACTGTAATGGAAGTTCCCTTGAGATTAAAGTCTGTCGGCATGGAATCGATGATAAGCGGCATCCAGATTGCACCACTATCCTTCAGATCTTCTGCATCATCCTCTGCCGTAGCGCTCAGGGAATAATCACCTGTCTCGTTGATGGTAAGAGACGCATTCTCGTTCGTACGGAAGTTCATGGTGCCGAAATCATACAACGTCTTGGATGGATTGGTTGGGCTCATCAGCGCCTTGATCTTTGCCTCCAGGGAAGCAGAAGCGTAAATGGCAGCCTGAATAGCTTTACCATCTGATCCCATGTTGTTCTCAACCTCTGGATTAAATGCCTTGTTTACGTTGGTAGCAAGGTAGATATCAAAGGACTTGGAGATAGGCTCTTTTGCAACCGGTGTCGTGGTAGGAACCGGTGCAGTCGTCTCCTCCGGAGCAGTAGTCTCTGTGCCCTTGTTTGCATCGTATTTCTGTCTCAGGGCAGTTACAGGATCTAC
The DNA here is from genome assembly GCA_934351255.1 of uncultured Lachnospiraceae bacterium. Classification (GTDB taxonomy): domain Bacteria; phylum Bacillota; class Clostridia; order Lachnospirales; family Lachnospiraceae; genus Jutongia. Next base: position 89,438 of record CAKRJH010000006.1, on the reverse strand, counting down.
CGTAGGAGCATCCTTATAATCTACGTTCTCGATCTTAAAGCTGATCTCAATGCTCTGGCTAGGAAGAACCGTCAGCAGAGTCTTTGGAAGAAGTGGGGTTTCTTTCGTCTTATCCGGGTTTGCAGGATATGGAACATTCTTGGTTCCATCACCCTGGCCGTCAACAGTTGCATATACATTGGCGATCATGAAATCCTGGAAGGTCTTTCCATCGGCCTTGTTTGGTAACACTGCAAATGTACCGATCTCCTTGCCGTCGATCTTTAAGGTCGCATTGGAAACCTTAACATTCGTCTGGGATACCGGAATGTCTGTGGCAACCGATAACATCGTAAATGCCTTCTTCTCCGGCTCTACACCGACTTTGTGTCTGTTCTGGGTCAGATCCAGTCCACTGATGCTGATGGTATACTCACCATCCTCAGTGACCTTGGCATCCTGTACAGTCGCACCGATGATCGGCTCAGCATGTACCTTCACCTTGTTTCCGGCCTCATCTTTGACAAACTCATCGTTATCATCCTTGAGATCCAGATTCTTTAATTCCATCTTCGTATTCATGCTAGGAACCTGGCCTCTGTAGAACATGTCAAGGTTGTTGTAGTTGCTGGCTTCGGAATCTTCTTTTTTCATCTCGTCACGGTACTTGAACATGGCCACTGCAGTGTCTTTAGAACCATCTCCATCATGCTCTACATACCCGCCGAAAGAGTCACGGCAGTCATAGTTGCTGGTCTGGAATGATACTGCTGCGGTGTATCCCTTGATGGCAGAACCCGAAGCAGCGTCTCCGCTCTGTGCTGCACCTGCAACACCTGTGTTTGCTCCCAGGCTGATTCCAGAACCCATAGACAGTGCCATAGATGCTGAAAGAACCATGGAGAGCGCTTTTTTGAAGTTTTTCTTCATAAAGGTATCCTCCCTTATTCATAGTGTACACATGGGATAAACCATGCGCATTGGGTTACTTGTATCATCCTCTGAGTTCCGGCTGCTACACCCCTGGAATCTCCACCCGACCGCCTTTCGGCGATAATCACGGAAAAGCAACAACGTAAACTCAAATTTTAATACATATTCGACAATATTTTATCGCATTTCATTTTTTTTGTAAAGAACACGGTGCCCTTATTTTACGTGCATTATACGTGATATTTTACTGGGATTTTTTGCGGTCACTCCCCGTGGATCTCACAGTATTTCTCCTGAAATCCCTCCGGGAGAAGCATTTTATTGTCCAGGGTATTGTCACGGACATCCTTGACCAGATATACCTTTTCCACGGTCTGATCCTTCGGGCACTGCTCTGTCGCCAGCCGGCCGGACGCCTTGCAGACCGTGTATTTCACGTGGCAGTCACAATAGGTGTCCGGTCTCGTCTGCACCGTAAACAGCTCCGTGCGCACGAAGTCTTTTCCATCGGACCGAATCTGATCACAGACCCCGTCGACCGCCAGTTTTCCGCATTTGGTACAGATCTTACTCTCCACCAGATGTGCCGGGCGCGCGAACTCTGCCTCACCCAGTTTTTCTTTCTTGTGGATCCGGTTCATGATCTGACTCCAGATCAGACGGCAGTATTTCGTACCCTCAGAGACATCCTGAAAATGTCTCGTCCCATCGTAGCCGCTCCAGACTCCCACCGTATAATAAGGTGTATACCCCAGGAACCAGCTGTCACTCTCATCGTCGGTCGCCCCGGTCTTACCTGCCCTGGCGATCCCATCCCGGCGGACTTCCTTTTTAGAAAAACTGTCCTCCAGGGCATGTGTCACCAGATACGCGGTGCTCTGCTTCATGATCCGGTTTGATACCGATTTCTTTCTTAGAAGGACATTGCCCTGCGCGTCAAGGACTCTTGTATAATAGACTGGGTTCTGGTATACCCCCCGATTGGCCAGAGACGCATAGGCTGCAGTCATCTCCTGATTCGTCACGCCCTTGAGCAGGCTGCCCAGTGCGATGCTGTAATCAACATCAGATTCCCTCTCCCCCTGGGTATTGGTCTGGCTTTCTACAAGTGTAGAAAGCCCCATATTCCGCAGATACTCATAACTTGTCTGCGGATTCACCTGTTCCATCACCTTGACAGAGGCCACCGCGGAAGAGTCCCTGATCGCCTCCCTTATCGTGATCAGTCCCTTGTACTGATAGGATTTGGACTCCGGAACCTCCTGTGTCGTTCCGGGGATCAGGGATCTTGCATCGTCCACCACACTTCCCAGAGACATACCGGCGGTATCAAGAGCCGGCACATACGCAGACAATACCGACAGTGCCGTTCCGGGCTGTTTGTATATCTTTGCAGCACGGTTCTTGTCCATCTGCAGTTCCGCTCCGGATCTGCCGCCGATCACCGCCTTGATCCTGCCGCTTTGCTGATCCATCACGACAACAGATGCCTGAGGCTGTCTGACCAGCTGCACGTCACAGCGCAGGATCTCATCGTCCTCACGCTGGATGTTGCGAAGAAATTCCGCAGCCGCCTTCCTGCCCTCCTGCTTGCTCGCAAAATACAAGCTGAATGTTTTGCTGTAAAATCCGGATGCGGCACTGCTTATATAACGTGTCTTTTTTACTTTTTTATAGACTACTTTCCGGATCTTTCGTTTTCCCCTGCGGATCTTTCTGACGACTCGTCTTCGCACCGTCACGGTCTTCTTCTGGGGGGCGGGCGCATCCTGTGTCCGGAAATACTGTGCCAGATCCTTTTCGGAATAGACCACACGGCTGCCGGATGCAGTGCGGATCACCAGCTGATACGACAGATAGTAACCGCTGTCTGCCGGATACAGGCTGTCATCATTGGCCACCTGATCACAGATCTTCTGCAATTCCTCATCCTGACAGGTCTCAATCGTCAAGCCGCCATGATATACCGCGTTGTACGCCTGGGTATTGCTGTATCCAAGCTCTGTCTGCAGATCCTCAATGACCTGCGATACCACCGAATCGGCATAGCTGGTGCTGACATCCTGTGATCTGGCTGCCTGCCCGCTTCTGACATTGGCCAGAGTGCCATAGATGTCCTCTCCCAGTGCATTTTCGTACTCTTCCTCTGTGATCATGCTGCGGTCCAGCATGATCTTCAGTATCCGCTGCTGCTCCTGTTTGCTCGCCACGGGAGCATCGAACGGATTGTAGTTTTCCGGATCTTCTGCCACGGCAGCCAGCACGGCAGCCTCACCAAGAGACAGGTTTTCCGGCTTCTTCTCCAGATAATAATCCGCAGCATCCTTAATTCCATGGACATTGGTTCCCATACTAAGCGTATTCAGATAGCATGTCAGGATCTCCTCCTTGGTCATATACTCTTCCAGTTCCATAGCCAGATACTGCTCCTGGATCTGTTCCGTCAGACGATCTACCAGCCGGCCTCCGCAATACAACTGAGGAAGCTGGTTTACCAGGAGCTGCTGCGTGATCGTCCTATGGCTGTCCGTGTCAGACGTCACCGAAAACAGGATCTGCTGGCCTATATTTTTCAATCCATTCAGATTCATGCCGTGATGCTCATAAAATTCCGGATCCATCGCTGCCACAAACGCCAGTCTGGTCTTACGGGTCAGCTTCTTGGATGAGACACACTGCTCCTGCGGATCCATGCTCTTCACCTGCTGGGACAGACTGCCCCCCGCATCATAGAGGCTGCTCGGTTCTCCCACCGCCAGAAGATCGATCTTCGCGACATCCGGCACCGTACCTATCATCCCCCGTACCATCCCTGCCACGGCAAATCCGGCGATCAGAAGCGTTCCGGCAATCAGGATTGCTACGATATAATATGCGTTGACCTGCATCCTGCCGCTCCAGCGGGCCGTTTCCGACGTCGACTTTTCTATTTTCTTTTGAATTCCAGACTCACTAAAATCCATAAATAACCCATTCTTTCCTAAAGCAATACTGTCTGTTTCCATGCATTTTTACACATCATTTCTGACTTGAAGTATACCAAATGACATACCCATTGACAAGAACATGTCAACGTGCTATCCTTGACGTATCAAAATGAACGATAGAGGTTGCGCATTTCAAAAGTATCTTTCACGATGCCGCAGGAGCAGAGGACTGACAGAAAAAGGGGAACGCGCCGAAAGAATGGAAACCCTGCGATTTGTATTCTTGGGCATGGCATTAACAGTGACATGACTGTCATCACCAGATGGAGCGCTATCACCACTACATTTGTATGTATTCTGACACGACGTTTCCATCGCGGAAGCGTCGTTTTTTCATGGAAGGAGAATATCATGGCTATTTTCAAAGGAGCCGGTGTCGCTATCGCAACACCTATGAACGAAGACTTAAGTATCAACTATGACCGTCTGGCAGAGTCCATCGAGGATCAGATTGCCGGACAGACCGATGCGATCATTATCTGCGGAACCACAGGAGAATCCGCTACGATGACCGAAGAGGAACACATGAATGCGATCAAGTTTACGATCGATCAGGTAAAGGGCCGCATCCCTGTTATTGCAGGAACCGGTTCCAACTGTACCGAGACTGCCGTACAGCTTTCCAGGGAAGCCGCCGAGGCCGGTGCAGATGGTCTGCTTCTGGTAACACCTTACTACAACAAGGCTACCCAGAACGGTCTGATCGCACATTACACCCGCATTGCCAATGAGGCAAAGATCCCATCTATCCTCTACAATGTACCGAGCCGTACCGGCTGTGCGATCCAGCCGGCCACCGTCGCATCTCTGGTCAAAAATGTCGAATATATTGTCGGCATCAAGGAAGCTTCCGGAGATATCAGCAATGTAGCACAGATCATGCACCTGTGTGACGGCGCGATCGATATGTACTCCGGCAATGATGACCAGGTAGTACCACTGTTATCTCTGGGCGGTATCGGTGTCATCTCCGTGGTCTCCAACATCGCACCAAAATACATGCACGATATGGTTATGAATTACCTGGACGGCAATGTTGCAGCGAGCTGCAAGATGCAGTTAGACTGTCTCCCACTGGTAAAGGCATTGTTCTGCGAGGTCAATCCAATCCCTGTAAAGGCTGCATTGAACCTCATGGGCAAACAGGCCGGACCACTTCGCGCACCACTGACCGAGATGGAGCCTGCACATCAGCAACTCCTCAAAACAGCAATGCAGGACATGGGAATTCTGTAAAAATCGTGTGCCATTACACGCCAGACATTTTTCAAACTAAAAGAACCGGAACTGCTTCTTCGCGAAGTGGTTCCGGTTCTTTTTAGTTTCGGCTTTTGTTTATTCTCCTTTCCAACCATTTGACACATCGGTCAACCTGTATTACAATTCAGTTGACTATTACAAAAAGGAGTTTCTTTAAATGAGCAGAAAAATACCAAAATATCAATTCAAAACAGTAGACCTCGCATATATTGCATTATTCGCAGCACTGATGACGATCTGTTCCTGGATCTCAATCCCGCTGACCGTCCCATTTACCCTGCAGACATTTGCCGTCTTCGCATCGGTTGCGATCCTTGGCACGGTGAGAAGTACACTGGTCATGGTAGTCTATATGCTTCTGGGCGCCATCGGAGTTCCGGTCTTCTCCGGAGTACAGGGCGGCATCTCCCGTCTGGCCGGCCCTACCGGCGGCTATCTGCTCGGCTTTTTGCTGACCACACTGCTCGCCGGAATGCTGATCGATTACTTTGGCAAAAAAGCCTGGGTCATGGCACTCGGCATGATCCTCGGACTGGCATTGTGCTACACCTTTGGTACAGCCTGGTTCATGGTCGTATATAGCAGACAGACCGGCCCGATCGGACTGGCTACATCCCTGTCCTGGTGCGTCTTCCCGTTTATCATCCCGGATCTGGTGAAGATGGCCGTTGCGATCGTGCTGGCCAAACGTGTGGGAAGATATTTTGTGTAGAGGGTTACATTAACATACGTCAGCCCGGACACGCGCAGCATCTTCGTAGAAATCGTCTTGTTCTGATATAAATTCGAGAATGTCCGAAGATAACGCAGACGGATTATCTTCCAAAAACTTCTCAACAGTGGCAAGTCTTGATTTTTTGTTATTAACATACGTCAATACAGCTACGACAAAGCCATAATACGAATCTGCAACATTATTCAATTTCACAGTAAAATTATCCATAAGTCAACACCTCCTAATGATTATCTACCACTTTCATAAAAATATTATAGTTGTTAAATCCATGATTTTCAAACCAATACACATACGCTTTCCCGTCAATTCCGAATGATGCGTGTGTTGCAATCCTTTTGTTTTTGTATTGCACCTCATATATTTGGTTGATTTCCGAGCATATCTTACCGTATTCCTTGGGATTCAACCAAAATGATGGTTTTGAAAAAGGAACGCCTTTGACATCATCTATATTTGTATATTTCATGTTTACTCCCATCTCCCTATTATGCGCCCTCAAATTGCTCCCTGCAATAATATTTCCCTGTCATCACTCTTCACAGACAGTACATTTTCATCTGTGCCCAGTGTATCATCCATCCATTAACTTTTCCATAAGCAAAAAGTCACAAAATCAAGTTCCACCAAAGAACCTGATTTTGTGACTAATTTTGTTTTTTATGATTGTGTACAAAATGGCACATCTGAAATATGCTCATTTTCTACATCGCTTCAAATGTATATCACATACCCTCTCAGTGCATCAGACATTAATCTCTGCCTTCACACCCAGCACGTCCTTATTCGCATCCAGGATCGGCTGCACGATTCCGGAGATAAACTCTTCTACCTGGGATGCGGCGCGTCCGGTATATCTCGCAGGCTCCATCACTGCCTGCAGCTCCTCCAATGTCATAGGGAACTGTGGATCTGCGGCGATCAGCTCAAGCAGATTGTTCTCCTTGCCCTCTACCTTGACATTCTTTCCTGCCTCCATGGAGAGCTGACGGATCTTCTCATGCAGTTCCTGACGGTCTCCACCGGCCTTTACGGCATCCATCATGATATTCTCGGTGGCCATGAATGGAAGCTCGGACATCAGTCTCTTGGTGATGACCTTATCGTATACCACCAGGCCATCTACGACATTCAGGCAAAGATCCAGGATACCGTCGGTCGCCAGGAATCCTTCCGGAATGCTGATACGCTTGTTGGCGGAATCATCCAGAGTACGCTCAAACCACTGGCATGCGGATGTGAACATCGTGTTGGTCACATCTGCCATCACGTAGCGGGACAGGGAAGCGATTCGCTCACTTCTCATCGGGTTTCTCTTGTATGCCATCGCGGAGGAACCGATCTGGTTCTTCTCAAATGGCTCCTCGATCTCCTTGAGGTGCTGCAGCAGACGGATGTCATTGGAGAACTTGTGAGCGCTGGCGGCGATGCCTGCCAGTACATTGGCTACGCGTGTGTCCAGCTTACGGGAGTACGTCTGGCCGGAAACCGGGAAGCACTCCTTGAATCCCATCTTCTGGGCAATGAGCTGATCCAGTTTCTTGATCTTCTCCTCATCGCCATTGAACAGCTCCATAAAGCTGGCCTGTGTACCGGTCGTTCCCTTGGAGCCTAACAGTTTCATATGATCCAGCACATGATCCAGGTCTTCCAGATCCATCAGGAATTCCTGCAGCCAGAGGGTCGCTCTCTTGCCGACCGTCGTAGGCTGTGCCGGCTGGAAATGAGTAAATGCCAGTGTCGGCTGTGCCTTGTGTTCCATCGCAAACTTAGCCAGCTCATCGATGACATTGATCAACTTGGTACGAACCAGGCGGAGCGCCTCTGTCATCACGATCACATCGGTATTATCGCCCACGTAGCAGGAGGTTGCTCCCAGGTGGATGATTCCCTTGGCTTTTGGGCACTGCAGTCCATAGGCATAGACGTGGGACATTACATCATGGCGCACCAGTTTCTCTCTGGCGATGGCATCCTCATAGTTAATGTCATCCGCATGTGCTTTCAGCTCGTCAATCTGCTCCTGTGTCACCGCCGGCTTTCCATCCTCGCCCATCAGTCCCAGTTCATTCTCGGCCTCCGCCAGAGCGATCCAAAGACGTCTCCAGGTTCTGAACTTCTTGTCCGGTGAAAAAATGTACTGCATCTCCTTGCTGGCATAACGCTCAGACAATGGGCTGGTGTATCTGTCATTACTCATATTGTTCTTCCTTTTCCTTTCTTGCATGAAATGATCCGTGATCTCTTACTGTTTCTGCCGTTACAGAACAATCCGTCATCTCATATGATCTACTTTTCAAAATCTCCTCTTATGTCCTCTGTCGGCGGTGCTACCGGATAATCTCCGGAGAAACATGCCCTGCAGAATCCCTCGTCGCCGTCAATCAGCTCCGACAGTCTGTCCATGTCCAGATATCCCAGGGAATCCGCTCCGATCAGCTTGCAGACCTCATCCACAGAATGCTGATAGGCGATCAACTGGTCGCTGGATGGCACATCCGTACCAAAATAACATGGATACAAAAACGGCGGTGAACTGATCCGTACATGGACTTCGACAGCCCCTGCTTCTTTCAGCATCTTGACAATTCGTGCGCTGGTCGTTCCTCTGACAATGGAATCGTCGATCATGACCACTCTCTTGCCCCGCACCACCTCACGCAGCACGTTTAATTTGACACGCACACTCGACTCTCTGGCAGACTGTTTGGGCTTGATGAAGGTACGCCCCACATAACTGTTCTTGATGAATGCCGTGCCATAAGGGATCCCGGATTCCTGTGCAAAGCCCATCGCCGCAGCATTTCCGGATTCCGGAACGCCCACCACGATATCTGCTTCCACCGGATGTGTCTGTGCCAGGATCTTGCCGGCAGTCAGACGCGACTGATAGACATTGACTCCGTCAATGTCACTGTCCGGTCTGGCAAAATAGATGTATTCAAAAATACATTTGGCTTTCTTCTCAATGACCATACTCCGGTCAGACGTGATCCCTTCCGGTGTGATCGTGACAATCTCGCCCGGCTCCACATCACGCACAAAAGTCGCACCCACAGTGTCCAGCGCACAGCTTTCTGACGCCAGAAAATAGGTATTGTCGCGCTTTCCGATACAGAGCGGTCTGAATCCCTGCGGATCTCTGGCTCCGATCAGCTTACGCGGACTGGCGACCACCAGGGAATAGGCTCCCTGAATTTTGCCCATGGCTATGCGCACAGCGTCCTCGACTTTGCCGACACCGAGTCTCTCTCTGGCAATCAGATAGGCGATCACCTCGGAATCGATGCTGGTCTGAAAGATCGCTCCCGACAACTCCAGTTCCCGACGGAGTGCCACTGCATTGACCAGGTTGCCATTGTGTGCCAGGGAAAGAGTTCCCTTGATGTAGTTCAGCACCAGCGGCTGTGTGTTCTGCGGTATGCTCGCTCCTGCGGTAGAATAACGGACATGTCCGACACCGATATCTCCACGCATCTTCTCAAGCATCTCCGCATCAAATACCTCGTTGACCAATCCCATGCCCTTCTCACAGCATGAATTTCTCTTCGGTCCATCTGTCCGGCTCACCGCAATACCGCAGCTCTCCTGTCCGCGGTGCTGCAACGCAAACAGTCCATAATAAATGGTGGATGCCACGTCGTTGCCATCCAGATCATAGACTCCAAATACTCCACATTCTTCGTGTAATTCCTCGCTACTGTCAATCTCGTTCATCATGTCAATCTCCAAATCGTGTAATATTTACAAGGTAATCCGAAATATATTATACCTGCAAACCCCACGTCTGACAAGTCTTGACCTGAACAGATCCGGGCATCTTCCGGCTGTCACTGTGCATCCGGCGCACTGCCGGTATCTTTCCCATCACTCTCCTCACCCGACGCATTGCCATCATCTTTGCTGTCATCCCCTGTAGCCGGTGATGCCGTAGCCTGCGGCTCCGGAGTCGGTGTCTCGATGACCAGCTGTTTGGCCACGGTCAGGTCATCCAGCGTCATGATCCCGCGCTGGAATTTCTTGGCCAGGATCCTTCTGACCGAATCATTGATCAGATTCTCGTCATATTCCCCGGAGCTGACAGCATTCTCCACCGCCTCAAATGCCTCCGGCAGATCCTGCGGCATCATCACGATATCCGCACCGGCCTCCAGCGACTTGAGTGCAGCTTCCCCCGCACTGTAGTCCTCCGTGATGGATGCCATATCGAAAGCATCTGTGATCACCAGTCCCTCAAAGCCCAGTTCATCCCGCAGGATCGTGCGCATGATCAGTTCGGACATGCTGGCCGGCTCGCTGGTCTCCGTCACCTTGCTGACCGAAATATGGGACACCATGACAAAATCTGCCCCCGCCTCGATGCCAGCCTGGAATGGTACAAAGTCCACCTTGCGCATCTGATTGATGCTGCTGTCAATATTGACGCTTCCCTCGTGGGTATCGCCCTGCGAAGAACCCTGCCCCGGAAAATGCTTCAATGTACTGCTGATATTCTGCTCCTGCATGCCGGTCACAAACGCACTGACCATACCTGCCACTTTGTCCGGGTCATCTCCGAACGAACGGGTTCCGATCTCCTGGTTCATATCACTGGTCTTGACATCCGCCACCGGTGCCAGATCCAGGTTAAAGCCCAGTTTGTGGATCTCCCTGGCAATGGTAATGCCCATATTGTAGACATCATTCTCGGTCTGGGTCTGTCCGATCTCCTGGGCAGACGGAAACTTCGTTGTCTTCATCTTGTCATTGGATGCGATCCGTGAGACATCGCCGCCCTCCTCGTCGACAGCGACATACAACGGGATCCGGCTGTTGGCCTGCAGGCGCTTGATGAGATGGTGCGTCTGCTTGCGCGTCCCAATATTACGGGAAAATAAAATGACCCCACCCACCGGATATTGCTGCAGGATGCGCTTCATCTCCCGCGTTACCTTCTGATGCTCGTAATAATCCCCCTGCGTCGAATCCAGCAGTTCGAGATTTACCATAAAAAGCTGTCCGATCTTCTGCTGCAATGTCATGGTGCCCAGATATTCGAGAGCCGCCGCCTGTGCGTCCTCCTCACTCATCCCGGTCTCCATCTCCTCTTCACCCGGCTTTGCGGTAACGGTCTGTGTATATTTGGGCTCATTCTGCTGTTTCTTCCACTTCGGACTGCACCCGGTCACCAGAAGAGAACAGATCAGGAGAGGAACCATCCATAAAGTACATGTTTTTCTCATAATTATCTCCATATTTTTGCTAATACGTGTAGTATATCACAGATTCCCGAAAAAAAAACCAGCAATCCAGGAAAGTGTACAAGCCGCTCCTCATACACTAGCAGTGTAATAAGTTTCCTGTCGAGATTCGACAGATTGGAGGTCACATGAGTGATTTGGCTGCTACCGGATGCGGTTGCGCATCAAACGAGGGAGGATGTAACTGGATTATCATCTTACTGTTACTTTGCTGCTGTGGATGCGGCGGTAACAACAATATGTTTGGAGGCTGCCAGGATAACTGCGGTTCTCTGATCTTTATCTTACTGATCCTTTGCTGCTGCGGATGCGGTGGCTTCTAATCCACCCAAAGAAACATACCCGTTCGTAAAATATTAATGTTCTATCCCACAAAAACAGGGTTGACGTCTCAGACGCCAACCCTGTCACTTTTTTCTCATTCTTTGGTGGACTCTCTGCAGCGCAGACAATCCAGATCGATCTCATAGATGGTATCTTCCTCCTCGATCAGCACGCTGTGCTCATCCATTTGACGGATCCGTCCACCTCCGGCATACAGCCCTTTTGAAAAACTACCGGAAGACTGCCCGGTCTCTGACATTGACAGTTCCTTCGGTTCGTCCTTTCCAAACCAGAATATCTGCATCTCGGTTTCCTCTTTTTGTTATCTTATGAGAAAACACGCAGCCTGTTAATCATGATCCTCTGCTCCAAAGAAGGTTTTCATACGATCCAGACGACTCGTCATGGACTCCATCATCATGTCTAACAATGTGATCGCCACCATCGACTCCACCACAACCACCGCACGCGGCACAATGATCGGATCATGTCTGCCTCGGATGGAAAGATCGATCTCCTCTCCGGACCGGTTCACAGTAGCCTGGCTCTGTGCGATCGATGGAGTCGGCTTTACCGCCGCCCGCAGGAAAATCCTGCTTCCGTCACTGATACCCCCCAGAATGCCACCGGCATGGTTGGTCTTTTTCACCACCTTGCCCCGGCTGATCCCGAAGCTGTCGTTATTGGCTGATCCAAGGCTCGCTGCTGCCGCAAATCCGTCTCCGATCTCCACGCCCTTGACGGCCCCGATGGACATGACCGCTCTGGCCAGGTTGGCATCCAGTTTGTCAAACACCGGCTCACCTACCCCGGCAGGCACCCCATCAGCCACGCAGGCAATGATTCCACCTACTGAATCCTGTCGCTTCATCTGCTCCTCCAGAAGCAGCTCCGCTCTGGCGGAAGCCTCCGGATCCGGCATATACAGCGGACTCTGGCTGATCTTGTCCAGATCGACAGCATCGGGATCCACCGCGATGTCTCCAATGGCCTGCGAATAGGCCTGCACCGTCACACCGAGCTGCTTTAAGACTTCCATCGCAATGGCACCTGCTGCCACACGTCCAATCGTCTCCCGTCCCGAAGAACGGCCGCCTCCGCGGTAATCACGGAATCCGTATTTCTCGTCAAAGGTATAGTCAGCATGCCCCGGACGGTAACAGGTTGCAATATTGGAATAATCTTTTGAAATCTGGGTCTTATTGTATACGACCATGGAAACCGGAGTTCCCGTCGTCCTGCCCTCAAAGACACCGGACTGGATCTCAACCAGATCATCCTCCTTGCGCGGTGTCGAATATCTGGTCTGCCCCGGTTTGCGCCGGTTCAGATATTTCTGGATCACTGACTCGTCCAGAGCAAGCCCCGCCGGAACACCATCTACGACCACACCGATGCCTGCGCCATGGGACTCTCCCCAGGTAGTCACCTGAAAACATTTTCCAAATGTAGAACCTGCCATACTCTCCTCCTTATCAGGTATCTTGTGTCATCCCGGCTTCTTATCTTGGAATGTCCGTAAATCCTACTTTCTTTCTGACCTTGCGCAGTGTCTTGTTCGCAAAATATCTTGCCTTGTCATCATTTTCTTTGATAATGCCATCCAGATAATCCTTGTCCTTGATCAGTCTGTCATACTCTGCATGCAGTGGAGACAGGATCGCATTGACGGATTCTGCCACAGCCAGTTTGAATTCACCATAGCCCTTGCCCGCGAACTCCTGCTCTGCCTGCGCAATGGTCTTGCCGGTACATGCGGTATAGATATCCAGAAGGTTGCTCACACCCGGTTTGTCCTCGCCATAGCGCACCTCTGCATCGGAATCTGTCACCGCGCGCTTGCACTTGCGCACCACCGTGTCCACATCATCCATCAGATAGATAGATCCATTGACATTTTCATCGGATTTGGACATCTTCTTTGTCGGATCCTGAAGACTCATGATCCTGGCTCCGCTCTTACCGTAATATCCCTCCGGAATCGTAAAGACATCCCCGTAAATGCTGTTGAATCTCTGGGCAATATCCCTGGTGATCTCCAGATGCTGCTGCTGATCCTTTCCGACCGGCACATATTCCGCCTGGTACAGCAGAATGTCCGCTGCCATCAGTACCGGATATGTGAACAGACCGGCATTGATATTGTCTGCGTGTTTGGCTGCCTTGTCCTTGAACTGTGTCATACGGTTCAGTTCTCCCATATAGGTAAAGCAGCTCAGTATCCAGCTAAGTTCTGCATGGGCAGAGACATGGGACTGGAAATAAATGCAGTTTTTGACTGGATCCAGACCGGCTGCAATATACAGTGCCAGAAGGTTTCTGGCGCGCTTGCGGAACTCTGCCGGATTCTGGCGCACGGTAATGGAATGCATATCCATCACACCAAAAAAGCATTCATAGGACTCGTTCAGATTTAACCAGTTTTTCAGTGCTCCCAGATAATTACCCAGCGTCAGATTGCCGGTCGCCTGCATTCCACTGTAAAGCACTTCTCTATCGTTTAACATGATCATGATCTCCTTTTTGCAATTTTCTCTAATGATAGACCTTTTTATAACGTACTGTCAAGAAATCCGGCTATTCATACGCCTTGAGTCTCTTCCATAAATAATTGTATTTTTCCTCCATCTTCTCCCCGAGATAATGGAATACGCTGCATTCCTGCAGATCCTCGTCCGATGGGAAGATGGCCGGATCGTCTTCCCTGTCTTCCTGTGGAATATCCTCCAGCACCGCCTCATTCGGCGTGGAATAATAGACGTAGTCAAAGTTTGCCTGCGCCGTCTCCTTGCTGCACAAAAAATCCAGGAACCTGACCGCCGCATCATAATGCGGGGCATCCTTCGGGATCATCCAGCTGTCCATCCAGATATTGGAACCTTCCTTCGGCACGACAAAATCCAGGTCTTCATTGTATTCCGTGGCCAGACTGGCTTCGCCCGAATAGATGACCGCCATCGCCGCCTGCTCATTGACCATATCGTCGCGGACCTCATCCACCAGATAAGACTGCACCAGCTGTTTTTGCTGCATCAGCATGGTCAGCGCCTCCTCGAGCTTGGCCTCATCCGTCGTGTTGATATCATATCCCAGCAGCCGCAGTGCCGGCACGAAACTGTCCCGCACACTGTCCTGCATGATAATGTTATTGCTGTAGGCGCTGTTCCAAAGTTCCCCCCAGCTGTCCGGCACATGATCCAGCATTTTGGTATTGTAAAGGATCCCTACGGTTCCCCAGAAATACGGTACGTTATACTTCCGCTGCGGATCAAAGCTCTCCGACATCTTCCAGTATTTCTCCCCGATATTTCCGATGTTTTCCATCTTACTGTAATCAATCTCCTCCGCCTGCCCCTCCTTGATCATCTTCTCGATCATGTAGTCGGAACAGCAGATCAGATCGTACTTGACGGTACCGTTTTTGTACTTGCTGTACATCGCCTCCGGCGTCAGGAACTCCTCATAAGCCACCTTGATCCCGGTCTCTTTCTCAAACCGGTCCAGCTCATCCCGGTCAATATAGTCCCCATAATTAAAGACAACCAGTTTCTCCTGGGATGCACCTTTTCCACCGCAGCCGCTCAGCATGCAGACGCACAGACACACCGTCAGAAGAAGACTCATCATTTTTCTGTTTAATCTCATGACAATCCCGCATTCCTTTCCCAGTCCACGCTTACGGACTGCAGACAATTCACCGCCCTGTTCCCCGTATTCCGCCACGGCATCTGTCGGGGTTACTCACTCTTTTCCGCGCTTCTGCGGTTCACCACAAACAACACCAGCAGGACCGCCAGAAAGACCAGTGTCGACAACGCATAGATCTCCGTCTGGATCCCCTTGCGGTACTCTGCATTGATCATGGTAGACAGTGTGTGGATACCCGGAGCCTTCGTAAAATACGTCACCGAAAAATCATCCAGAGACATGGTAAAAGCGAGCATAAATCCTGCCAGGATCCCCGGAAAAATATCCGGGATCACAATCTTCCAGATAGCGTACACCGGACTGGCTCCCAGATCGACCGCCGCCTCATAAGCAGAGAGGTTAAACTGTGCCATCTTCGGCTGGACACTGAGCACCACATACGGGATGATCAGCGTGACATGGGCGATCATCATAGTCCCAAAACTCAGTTCCGTAAACCTTGAAAACAAAAGCATCAGGGCAATACCGGTGACAATGTCTGCATTGAGCAGCGGAATATTGGTCACGCCCATGATCGCCGTACGCCATTTTCTGCGCATACTGACCATCGCAATGCAGACCATGGTCCCAAGCACCGTTGCAAGAATACCGGCTCCGGCCGCCAGGAGCAGCGTCGTCCACAACGCCTGCATGATCACCTCATTGTGAATCAGATTTTTGTAGCCCGCCAGGGAAAAACCGCCCCACACCGCCTTGTTTCTCGGAGAGGCATTGAACGAGGAGACGATCAGGATACCGATTGGAAGATACAGCATCAGCAGGATCAGGACCAGATAAAGATTTCCCAGTCCATTTCGAATCTTCTTTACCATAGAACATTCTCCTCCTCTCCCCGGTCAAAGAACCGGTAGATCACCATGCTGATAATGATCAGCCCCATCAGGCTCAGCGACAGTCCGGATCCCAGATGAGTGTCCGCGTAGCCGGAATTGAACGCCTGCTCGATCACATTGCCGATCAGATACACCTTGCCACCTCCCAGCATGGACGCAATGACAAATTCGCTCATGGACGGTACCAGCACCATGGTAATGCCACTGACCACTCCCGGCAGCGACAGCGGGATAATGATCCTGCGCAGGATATATCCCCAGCCTGCGCCCAGATCCTTGGCCGCATTGATGACGTCATCCGGTATCTTCACCAGTGCATTGTAGATCGGCAGCACCATGAACGGAAAATAATCATATGCAGTACCAATGATGATCGCGGTCTTGGTGTTCATCAGATAAATCTTCCCCAATCCCAATGTCTGTAAGAACGCATTCAGGAATCCGTTGTTCAGAAAGATCAGTCTCCAGGCCAGTGTCCGGAGCATGAAGTTCATCCACATCGGCAGGATAAAGATCAGCACGATAAAACTTTTTTTGTTGCTGGAATGACGGCGCAGGATCATTGCCAGCGGAAATGCCAGCAGCAGGCAGACCAGCGTAATCACCACCGACATACGAAGACTCAGCCACAGCGGACCGGCATTGACCGGGTCTGCGATTGCCAGCACATTGTCCATGGTAAACGCTCCGCTGCCCGTCGTAAAGGCATTGTAAAGGATCAGAAACAGCGGGATCACCGTAAACACCAGCATCCAGATCACATAAGGCCCCGCCAGCAGTTTTGTTCCAAATCGTTTCATAGTCGTCTCTCCTGTCTTACATGTCATCCGGATCAGACAATACTTCCTCGTCCTCCGACTCCGGCTTGTTCATGATCTGAATATTGAACGGATCCACCCAGAGTCCAACCCGCGTCCCCGGCTCCTTGAGCACGGTGCTGTGAACCAGCCACTCAAAACCCGCCGCTTCCACTTCCATCTCATAATGCACGCCCTTGAAGATTGCAGAGGTGACCACGCCACTGATGATCCCGTCCTCCGGACGGCCAAGCACAATATCCTCCGGACGGATCACTACATCCACCGGCTTGTTCTGTCCAAATCCCACATCCACACACCGGAATCTGGTTCCCTGGATCTCCACAACCTTGTCCTCGATCATGGTGGAGGCAATGATATTGCTCTCCCCGATAAAGTCCGCCACGAACGCATTCTGCGGCTCATTGTAAATATCCTCCGGCGTTCCGATCTGCTGGATATATCCCTGGTTCATAACCACGATCGTATCACTCATCGTCAGGGCTTCCTCCTGGTCATGGGTGACATAGACAAAGGTAATGCCAAGCTCATTTTTCAGACGTATCAGCTCATACTGCATATCCTGGCGCATCTTCAGATCCAGCGCACCGAGCGGCTCATCTAACAGAAGCACCTTCGGCTCATTGACAATGGCTCTGGCGATCGCTATTCTCTGCTGCTGCCCGCCGGACAATGACTCCGGCATCCGCTTCTCAAATCCGTCCAGATTGACCAGTTTGAGCGCATATTTGATCTTGTCCCGAATATAGGACTTTGATTTCTTGTGAACCTTGAGTCCAAACGCAATATTCTCCTCAATATTCATATGGGTAAACAGCGCATATTTCTGGAATACCGTGTTGAGCGGACGCTCATTGGGCGCTGTCCCGGTAATGTCCCGGCCGTCAAACAGCACGCGGCCGCTGTCCGGCTGTTCAAAGCCTCCCAGAATACGCAGGGTTGTTGTCTTTCCGCAGCCGCTTGGCCCAAGCAGTGTCAGAAAGCGGTTCTCATTCATGTACAGATTCAGATCATCCAGGATGACCTTATCTCCATAGGACTTTTTAATGTCCATCAGTTCGATCAGTTTTCTTGCCATAACTACTCCATTTCATTGTGTATTAAAATGATGGCGGCGTAGACACCCAGAGGATCTGGGCCGCATGTCTGCCCGCGGTAATGTAATGTGTCTTATCCGGCCGGAAATAAAAGGCCTCCCCCTTTTTCGCCTCGTACACGGCATGCCCCAGATGGATCAGCACACGTCCTTTCAGGACATAGCCAAACTCCTCTCCCTCATGGGGATTGTCCGGGTAGACCCTGCCTCCCGGCTGCAGCGTCAGACGGATCGGTTCCATCTGATTCTTCTGGGCATTGGGGATGATCCATTCGATGGTATTGCCCTCTTTTTCATCCACCTTCTCAAAAAACTCTTCCTCCGAAAACACGATCTGTTCCTGGCTGGTCTTGGCGAAAAAGGCTTCCAGACTGCTCCCCAGACACTGCAGAATATCCTCGAGCGTCGCGATCGACGGGGAGGCATTGTCATGCTCAAGCTGCGAGATAAATCCCTTGCTCAGCTCACAGCGATCCGCAAGTTCTTCCTGGGTCAGACCATTCTGCACCCGGAGGTTCTTGATCTTTTCTCCTATATCCATATGCAATTTCCTCTTTATGGTTTCCCGATAATTCATCTAATACTAAACATAAAGTTTAGTAAAACTAAACTCACCAAGATTATTATACGCGGATTCTCCCACTTGTCAATGTCATATTACTCATTTTCCGTCATATTACCCGCTGCCCCCTCATAGGTTGTAGCAAAGGAGGTAAATGACTATGAATCAACAGGAACAACGCCGCCGCATCTCCATGATGCAGGCTGCCCTTCCCCATACATCCGGCGTCGGACGCCATTATCTGGAAATGCTGCTGCAGGCCGATCAGCTCGCGCAGACTATCCAGACATCCCCGGACGCAGACCTGGCCGCCTGCGATATCGACCCGGCGGCTGTCGATCCGGAACAGATGCTGCAGTCGATCCGGCCGTTTTGTACGCCGGCTGAAACCGAATTTCTGCACACCACCTGGAATTTTCTGAAAGCCGGAAAGTTATTTTCCAATTATCAGAGCTACCGGCATGTCCATCCCACCTCTTCCCAGAATTCGCTGATGGACTTCCTGCTGATGCAGCTCACCCCGGAGCAGCGCAAGCTCATGGATCAGCTCCGCACGATCCAGCAGGTGCAGCAGGCGGAACAGTTTGCAGGCGGTGCCGGGAACTCCTGAGCGCCGACACCGGACAACGATATCACCCGTGTCCATGCACATGAGCACACCGTCCCGGAAACCCAAACACATTGGCACACAGACACACATAAGGAGGAAACACAATATGTCACTCATACAGGAATTGGAACAGCGCCCGGAATTTGTCGAGATGACACCACAGAAACAGGAGATGGTCAGGAGTCTGATCCAGTCGCTCGACGGCGTTGACCTGGGAGCCGCCCTTCCGGTCGTCATGCTCTGGAAACAGGAACTGGCCGGAAAGAATCTTTCCCTGACACCAAAAGAGGATCAGCTTCTGAGTGAATACTTCTATCAGAAACTGACCCCCGAAGGCCGTGCATATTATGAGCAGTTCCGCTCATTATTCTAACCCTGATAATTGCTGTTGGCCCGGTATTCCTTGGGCGTACAGCCAATGATCTGCAGAAAAACCTTGTTAAAATAGCTGATGTTGTTGAACCCGCATAGATTGGCAATCTCTCCGATCTTGTCATCTGTGTCCTGCAGCAGCAGACAACTCTGCAGGATGCGGTATCTCATCAGATACTGCATCGGTGACATCTTCATCTTCTGCTTGAACACCCGGCAGAACTGTCCCTCGCTCATCGGCAGGATCCCCGCCAGATCAGCCAGACTGATCTCCTCGGCATAATTCTGTTTGATATAGGAGATCACCGGTTCCAGACGCCCGGCGCTGCCATCCTCGTCACGGGATTTGACACGCAGGCTGTGGCGTTCCAGCAGATCCCATGCCCCCAGCACATGGCTTTTGAGCAGCAGTTCAAACGGTTCCATGTCATGTTCCCAGCAGACCTGCAGTTCCCGGATCATTTCCAGCAGACGCATCTGCCACTGTCCCGGCACTCCGGCCTGTCCGGATCCGGCTGGCTCTTCCGGTGCGGGTACCTGCCATCTTCCGTAATCCTCCGGCTTCTGCATAGAGATCAGTTCCGGAAAAATGACCCGGCCATCCATGACCGGTCTCATATACCGTTTGGCAAAACGGCTTTGGATGTCCTCATGCAAAAATTCGTAACGGAAATCCACCGCCAGAAAGCTGCATGGCTGTCCGTCAACCGCCCAGGCAGAATGCAGAAAATTGGAGTTGATAAAGACTCCCTCACCGGTATGGAGCAGATATTCCCTGTCCTCGATATGAAAACGGATCGTCCCCTGCGTGACGATCAGAAATTCAAATTCCTGATGCCAGTGCAGATAAAAAATGGCATCTGTCCCCTGGGGATAACTCATCTTGTGGACGGCCACCGGCAGTTCCAGCGTGCCGTGCTTCTGTTTTTCTTCGTATTGTTTTTTTGACACGATGTCTCCACCAACCTTTTATCATTCCCATAAATCCAAAAACCACGACCTCCGGAGAGGTCGCAGTCTTGAACATTTCACTATAGCAGTAGATTACAGAGTGATCTGTACGCTGGTTGTGCCAGCCTCGGCGATCACGCTCTGACCCTCAGCTGTTACCTTGAAGGTCTTGTCTGTTGCGTCATAATTTACAGTGATCACATTGCCCTGACGGCTTGCGGTAATCTCAGTCAGCTTGTTGGACTCCTGATCGTAAACGATTGCGCTTGCGCTCTTTCCATCCTCAAGACCGTAGATCACAGCCTCAGCATCCTGCAGATAATCATACAGAACAGTCATCTTATCCTCTGCATCGAAGTTACCGTATACCACAATGCTGTTTGGACGAGCCAGGATCGGAGTCTGGAAGTAGTCACACTTTCTGGAGTAGTACTTGCCACCCTCATAGGTCTCTCCGCTCTGGATGTCTGTCCATGTACCACAATCCGGTGCGTAGAACTCTGCCACGCCTTCCTCATTCATAACCGGTACGATACACAGGTTGTCACCTAACATGTACTGCTGATCCAGATACTTACATGCTGTCTCATCAGAGAATGCAATGACCATGGAACGCATCATAGGTACACCGACCTGATGTGTCTTGTTGGCCTGAGCCCACAGATAAGGCATCATACGGCCCTTGAGTACAGTGTAGTGACGAAGTACATCACATGCCTCTGTATCGCCATCCTCATCATAAACCCAAGGCACTCTGTAAGAAGTAGAACCATGCAGACGGCTGTGAGTAGACAGCAGACCGAATGCACACCATCTCTTGTATACGTCAGCCGGTGCGGTTGCCTCGAAACCACCCATATCGTGGGAGAAGAAACCAAAACCGGAAGAACACAGGGAAAGACCACCGCGAAGGGTCTCTGACATTGCAGAGTACTCTGCGTAACAGTCACCGCCCCAATGTACAGGGAACTTCTGGCCACCTACAGTAGCACTACGTGCGAACAGGCAGGCCTTATCCTTACCGAAGTACTCCTCAAGTGCCTCAAATACACACTTGTTGTACAGGTAAGTATAGTAGTTATGCATCTTGATCGGATCAGATCCGTCATAGTATTTACATTTGGTAGGAATTCTCTCACCAAAGTCTGTCTTGATGTTGTTGACACCCATCTCAAACAGCTTCTTTAACAGACCCTTGTACCAGGTGCATGCCTCCGGATTGGTGAAATCGACGATCGCCATACCAGGCTGCCACATATCACACTGGAATACGCTGCCATCCAGGTTCTTGATGAAGTATCCTTTTTCTTTACCGATATCAAACAGCTTGGACTGCTGTGCAATGTAGGAGTTGATCCATACACAGACCTCCAGGCCCTTCTCCTCATGCAGCTTCTTTAATAACCCTTCCGGATCCGGGAACATCTCATCATCCCACTCAAAGTTACACCACTCGTAACCCTTCATCCAGAAGCAGTCAAAATGGAATACCTGAAGAGGAATCTTGCGGTCTCTCATGCCATCGATGAAACTGGTAACCGTAGCCTCATCATAGCTGGTCGTAAAGGAGGTAGATAACCACAGACCGAATGTATATGCCGGTGGAAGTGCCGGCTTGCCGGTCAGTGTGGTGTAGTTCTCCAGCACGTGCTCCAGATCCTCTCCACCGATGATGAAGTACTCTAACTCCTCACCAGGTACGGTAAATGTCACCTTGGATACGGTATCAGACATTACCTCGAAAGAAACCTTGTCAGAGCTGTTTACGAACACACCGTAGCTCTTGGAAGAGATGTAAAACGGTACCGTCTTGTAACTCTGGTCAGAACAGGTACCACCGTCACAGTTCCATGTCTCAACAGTCTGTCCATTCTTTACGAATGGGGTGAACTTCTCACCAAAACCGTAAATACACTCACCGATGTCAGTCTTTAACTGCTCACGTAAATAGGTAGTGTGTGCGTCCTGAGGATAGTTGAAGAACTCATCATCCTCCTGCATGTTCATGCGGGCATTGGCTGTGTACTGGCTCTCATGGATGATGGAAGTAGATCTCCATGCACCGCCGGTCAGATGCTTGTCCTTGTAGTAGAACTGAACATCCCAGTCATCCCCGATCTTGATCTCCACGCGGGTATCTCCGGAGATCAGAGTCGCCTTGTCCTCTGTGCGCTCGATCACCGGTGTGTATCCGGTATCTTCATTGAGCTCATAGCGAGGCGCATTGTCCAGGCCTCCTCTGTAGTGGTCAATGTGTACCTTGATAATGTTTTCTGAGGTGGAGGAGTATGTGATCTCCAGGTTTGGACCACCCAGTGTCATACCACGGTTCATAACCGTATATGGTGTAGCCAGAACCTTGATAGAGTTCTTGGTCGTCTCCACACGATATGCCTGTGAAGCGTAGTTTACTCCGTAACCTTTTTTGCTTAACCAAAATCCGTCTGCAACCTTCATGTTGTAACCCCTTTCTTCATTTGCTGCCGGAGGCCTCATCCGGCCCCGGCGTTTTGTTTCTCATTTTTGATAATACTATTATATAGCCATATTCTCGGTCCGTCTACAATAATAACGCCATTTTTTAACATTATTTTGATGTTTCGCTGTAACTTAACCGATTACGTTCCATGTTGTTCCCTCACGGGTGTCTTTGATCTCCACGCCGCGGTCCAGAAGTTCCTGACGGATCGCATCCGCCTTCGCAAAGTCTTTGGCCTTGCGGGCCTCCTGTCTCTCCTGGATCTTTGCCTCCACAAAGGCGGTCAGGTCATCGTCGGCTTCCTTCTTCACCTCAGGCACTCCTGCTGTCAGATTCAGGGAAAATACCCGGTCAAAGTCCTCGACCAGAGCACGCTTGGTGGCGTCGTTCAGATCTGCCTTGAGCACGTCATACAGCACTGTAAATGCCTGTGCGGTATTCAGATCATTGCCCATGGCATCCGCAAATGCATCCTGATATGGTGCCATGGCTGCCTGATCCACCTCGCCGTCCGTGCCCAGCGCGCTGACACGGCGGAGCAGCTTCTCGTAGGCGGTGCGGGCATTGTCCAGAACATCATACGCAAACAGCAGAGGCTTGCGGTAATGGGACTGCAGGCAGAAGAACCGGTATACCAGAGGATTGTAGCCCTTGCTCTCCAGCAGGGAAACCGTCAGGAAATCGCCCTTGGATTTGCTCATCTTGCCGGAGCGGTCCAGCAGATGCTGTACGTGGAACCAGTAGTTGCACCACTTGTGTCCGAAGAAGGACTCGCTCTGTGCGATCTCATTGGTATGGTGTGGGAAGATATTGTCGACACCGCCGCAATGGATGTCCAGATACTCGCCCAGATGCTTCAGGCTGATGCAGGAGCACTCGATATGCCAGCCCGGATATCCAAGTCCCCATGGGCTCTCCCACTTCAACTCCTGATCGTCAAATTTGGATTTGGTAAACCAGAGCACAAAGTCGGTCTTGTTCTTTTTGTTGGAATCTTCCTCGACATCGTCGCGCACGCCGACCTGAAGTTCCTCCTCGCTCTGGTTGGACAGCACATAATATTCCTTTAATTTGCTGGTGTCAAAATAGATATTGCCGCCGGCCTGATAGGCGTAGCCTTTCTCCAGCAGTCCGCTTATCATCGTGATAAACTCCGGAATACAATGCGTAGCCGGCTCCACGATCTCCGGCTTCTTGATGTTTAATTTGTCACAGTCCGCAAAGAATGCATCCTCATAGAACTTGGCGATCTCCATCACTGTCTTGTGCTCGCGCTTCGCTCCCTTGAGCATCTTGTCCTCTCCGGTGTCCGCGTCGCTGGACAGGTGTCCCACGTCCGTGATGTTCATACATCTGGTCACGTGATATCCCGCATAGCCCAGATATTTCTCCAGGATATCCTCCATCATATAGCTGCGCAGATTACCGATATGGGCATAGTGATATACGGTCGGCCCGCAGGTGTACATCTTGACCTCTCCCTCCGTCCGGGACACAAAAGGCTCTACCTTTCTGGTCAATGTGTTGTATAATGCAATTTCTCTCGTGCTCATAACAAACCTCCATTTATTCTTTCGCCGCGTCAGGGCACTATTAGTTTTATTGTATTCTTCTTTTGCGGTTTCCGCAAGTCCGGGTGTATTTTAACATATACTTTTTTTGATATTTCCGATATACTGTTTTCAAGATATATCGAGTCCTGAAAGGAGGTATCCCACACTATGTCATCCACACTCAAACACATCCGTGTATTTCACACGGTTTATCAGGAGGAGAGTGTCACCGGTGCCGCCCGCAAGCTGCACATGACACAGCCGGCGACCAGTCTGGCCATCCGGGAACTTGAGGAACATTATCAGACCAAACTCTTCGAGCGCGACGGCCGCGGGATCCGTCCCACCGATGCAGCCAGACATCTTTATCCCTTTGCCGCCCGTCTTCTTTCATTATATAAGGAAATGGAGGATGAGATGAAAGATCTCGACACGACAGGACGCGTCCGGATCGGTTCCAGCATCAGTATCGGTTCCTGTCTGCTCCCCTCTCTGATCTCATCGTTTCGCGGCAGCCACCCGCAGCTCGATCTGTACGTCAAGGTCGACAGCTCTGAGGTGATCGAACAGAAACTGCTGGAAAATGAACTGGATCTGGCACTTCTGGAGGGCAACATCCATTCCTCCCAGCTCTTTATCCGGACATTTTCCGAGGACAGTCTGGTACCCATCTGCAGTCCGTCCCATCCGCTGGCACAGGCCACGGAGGTTCCTCTGGACCGTCTCTACCGGGAACAGTTTCTGATGCGCGAGCCAAACTCCGGCACCCGCCAGTTCGTCAATTCCTGTTTCGAGGCCAGAGGATTTACGATCCGGCCCGCCTGGGAAAGCACCAGTACCGCGGCTCTGATCCATGCAGTCAGCGCGGACCTCGGCATTTCGATTCTGCCACGGCGTATGCTCGAAGACCAGATCCGCGCCGGACAGATCAGCACCTTCCGCATTCAGGGAATGGACTTGACCAGGCATTACTATCTGGTGTATCATCGCAGCAAATATCTGACTCCTGCCATGCAGGATTTTATCACCTTACTAGGAGGAATATCCCATTGAAAAAAATCTATTTTACCCGCCACGGGCAGACCATCTGGAATGTCGAAAATAAAATCTGTGGAGCCACAGACATTGAACTGACCCCGAAGGGCCATCAGCAGGCCATCGAGACCGGCCAGAGACTGGCAGCGCAGATCCAGTCCGGTCAGATCCATATCGACAAGATCTTATATTCTCCGCTGGTACGCGCGGCCGAGACGGCACGCCACATCAGCGAACAGACCGGCATCCCGGCCTTTGTCGAGCCACGTCTCAAGGAGCAGAACTTCGGCCGCTACGAATCCACCCCGAGACACAGCGACGAATTTGAGTATGCCAAGACTCAGTTTATCAATCATTTTGACGGCGGCGAATCCATGCTGCAGCTCGCCCAGCGCATCTACAATCTGCTCGATGAGATCAAAAACGATCCTTCCGATGAGGTCGTGATGCTGGTGGCACACAACGGAATTGCCCGCGTCGTACTGTCCTATTTTCAGGACATGACCAATGAGGAATTCGGTAAGTTCGGCATCGACAACTGCGCTGTGCTCGAATTTACATTCTGATACATTCCCACCGATATCTCCCGCACAGAGATTCTACCAGCCAATGTGCTGTTTGTGATCGTATCCACGCAGTTCCTCTTTCTTCTCCTGCAGCAGTCTGGTGTTCTCCTGATAGTCACTATCCGACACCAGCCCCTGCTCATGGTACTGCTTGAGTTTTTCTTCGTATTCCCGCAGGCCGTCCTGTGCCATATCTTTGTAGTTATTTTCACAGCTCATCTCCATGGCACGCCAGCACTCTGCCAGTTCCTGTCTGGCCTTTCTTTTCTTTCCAAACACCATACACTTCTCCAATCTGTCAAAAAACGACCTGAAATTTTGTGACATTTTTAGTATCTCACGCAGCCAAAAAAACTGCAAGTTGTTTCCAATCTGTGGTATAATTCTCTTATTAAACGATACATGAGAGGGAGCATAATGTTATGAATCAAAGGAATGTAGCATTCGGTATCCGTCCGGACAAGCATATCCGGGTGATCATCGATACCGATACTGCCTGCGAGGCGGACGACCAGTATGCGATCGCACACGCACTGATGACCCCAAAGTTTCACGTAAAGGGCATCACCGCCGAGCATTTCAACTGCGAGGGCTCCATGGAACGATCTTTCCAGGAAGCCAGCAAGATTGTCAAATTAATGGGACTCGAAGAAGAGATCCCTGTCTTTCGTGGCGCTGAGATTTCTCTGACCGCCGACCCTGCGCCGATTGCCAATGCACTGCGCACCGATGCGGTCCGCTTCATCATCGATGAGGCACTGACAGACGATCCCATGCCGCTTTATATTCTCTGCATGGGCGCTGTGACCAATGTCGCTGCTGCCATCATGCGTACCCCGGAGATCGAGAGCAAGATCCATGTCATCTGGATCGGCGGCGGTGCCTACCCGGAGGGCGAATGTGAATTCAACCTCTGCAACGACTACAAAGCAGCCAATCTTCTCTTCAAATCCGATGTGGAGCTGTGGCAGGTTCCCAATGTGGCCTATGCCCACCTGCGCCTGAGTTATGCAGAGATCCAGGAAAAAGTAAAACCATACGGCAAGATCGGCAACTACCTGTTCAAGGAGATGCAGTATTACGGCAACTCACAGGATGCCGACTGGACCATGGGTGAAAGCTGGTCACTGGGCGGTACCGCCGCAGTGGGACTGGCCATTGATTTCATGGCGGGCCGCAGCCATATCGAAGATGCCCGCGTGGTAGATGAAAACGGCTGCTATGGCGATATTGTCAAGACAGACCGTACGATCCGCGTCTATGACGAAGTCGATTCCCGCTTTATGCTGGAAGACTTCTTTGCCAAACTCCGGATCTTCTTTTCCGAGTGATCGATTCCGGATAAGACATACTACAAGACGCAAAAAAGGGGCTGTAAAAAAACTCCCCCAGAAAAAAATCGCCCAGACCGTGAGGTCGATATGTACCCCTTTTACTGGACATCCAGTGAAAGGGGTATTTTTTATGCGTTATACTTATATCACTAATGCCCCGAAATATCAAAATCAGCAGAATATCCGCCATCATATATTGATAAAACATAATAATCATTAAAATTAACTTCATTTTGTAAAGTCTCAAACTCTATTTCTTCATGCTCTACATACTTTGTTTTTAATTGAATACTCTGTAATTTTACCACTTCTGTCTCTACAATTTCATGATTTTTTGCTGGAATAAATTTTTGATTATTCAAATAATCACGGAGTTCCTCTTGTGAACGCTCCGTCTTAACTAAAATACAAGCAAAAAAATCCATTCCATTCCCGTTTCCATTCAACTTCCCTTTAACCTTATATTTCTCTATGACATGAACATCCTCTGGCAAATCCATTTCAAACAGCTGAGAAGAAAACTTTCTTAAAACATAACTATTGTAATTCATAGTCAACACAAACAATCCAATTATAAAACATACAATAAACAGTTGCACAATCCAACTTGATTTCATACATATTCTCTTTATTTTTTTTACAATTTTCAATCCCAGCCCCCCTTATTGGCGCAGTCCACTTTGCTGCCTTTATATTACTAATCACCTTACCATATTTTTTTTATTTCCTGCTTATCCACCAGATTATCATCATAATGTACAGCTATTTCCTGAAATTTCACCCAACCATTTAAAAAAAGGCATAAATCTAATCCGTTTGGTATAATGGAATTGTCCAGAAACCCTCTTTACAAAGGAGATTTATGCCATGTCCAGTATACCACAAAACCATTTCAATGAAAACGACTTAAGTAATTGTGTTCAGCGATTTTTTCCAAACATCATGTTGGTAAGCTTCTTGCCAGATGTAATGGATTGAAAGAAAAAGGTATTTCGCCTGTTTCTCTGCTTCGTTACAAACTCAGCAACATTTTTGTCAAAAGAAGTATGTATATGCAGCAACGAACCGGCTCTTTTAAGGAAGATTTTTCAAAGAACACTTTCTACCGTTTTCTTAAATCCTAATGTTCCTTGAATAGTCTTACCTTCTGCGTTTACAATCCTCTCTGTTCTTTTTAGTGCATGTTCAACAAAATTCTTGATTTTACTCCCTATCTAAAATATAATTTTTTATATTACTTTTACCATAATTTTTTTATCAATAAAGTTCCTTCTCCCCAAAATTGTTCCTGTTCTACCAGTCCATAAGAATCATCAAACCTTTCATTTCCCAACCTACCCACGGACAATAATCCATCCCGTACATCTACCGTAATTGCACCATCATAATTCAGCACTTTATCTTGCTGACCGGCAACCATATCTTTGTAATATACACCATCATAAGTATGTGTAAGAACACAATTTCCATCTGCATAAATCAGTTCTACGTCTTCATATTCATCTGTCTTATAAAAAGTATCCTTAATTTCATCATAGCAAAAGGAAATGCTATAGGCGATATCACGGGTATCCATCTGTGTCATAAAACCCGACTGACTTTGGTAGATATTACAAACTCCATATAAAGTTCCATTTACTTCCCAGGCGTAAGTAACCCAATTTTTTTCTTTCTTTTTCATCATGGAATACATCTGCTCCAAATAACACGTATCCATCATCCGTTCGGGAGCAGTCACTAATTTCCCGTCTGCATACTCCGTAAAAAAAAATTGCTGAATCAATTTCAGGTACTTGTCGTCACAGTAATACGCCTTTTTATGCATATCGCCATCAGCTGAATATCGATAAAATGTTTTTGAAGCAATCTTCAATGTATCCCCCGACATTTGATTCCAATCGGAAACTTTATTCGAGAAATTCGACAAAAAATCTTTTTCACTTAAATAATGTGTTGCTTCGATATGTCCTTTCTTACGTTCATACGCCTCCATACTATAATCCGGTTCCCAATATGCATATATCATCCCATCAGAGACAAACATACGTTGAAATGGCATAGAGATTTCCTGGTACATAGAACCATCCGGATAATATAACTTCAAGTAAAACGGTCCAGGATGAATCGACAATGCATCAGATGCTTTTTTCTCAACCAAAACATAAAAATATTCTTTTCCTGCTGAAATTTCTAAAAACGCTTCATCCTCCAACAGTCTGCTTTTTACAATTTTATCTTCCTTGGTATCATAAAAACACAAATTATCGGAAGTCAGATATGCAATAATAGAATCCATATAAGCAAGTACGGGACTATCAAAAACTCCAGCAATCTGACTACTCCATTTTCCCATTTCATGAGAATATTCCTTCTCGTTTTTCGTCTGGCGCATACAACTACAAAATAATAAACCCGCCAAACAAATGCCTAAAATTATATATACTATCTTTTTCATAATAATTATTCTCCTCAAAACTTTCCTCTCGAAACTTCAAAAGCCTCTTTTTCCTTTTTCTATCTTTTTGACTTTTTTCCCTTTAAAATTCATATAATAAAGTGTACGTGCGTAATAGTCATTGGCCAATTCAAATCTACTATCTTCATCAATCCATTTATCCCATTTTTGCACATCCCCCCCTTATTGGTGCAGTCCACTTTGCTGCCTTTATATTACTAATCACCTTACCATATTTTTTTTATTTCCTGCTTATCCACCAGATTATCATCATAATGTACAGCTATTTCCTGAAATTTCACCCAACCATTTAACAAAGTAATTCCTATTTCTCCATTATAGTCATAAACTTTTTTACAATCCCCCGTACTTAAAGTTTTGCAATAAACTCCATCCAATTTATGATATAGGCAATTATTATCATCTTCATAAATTAATTCTATATCGTTATATTCTGTTTTTTTATACAGTTTATCTTCTTTCTCATTATATCGAAAAGAAAAACTGTACTTTAAATCCTTAGTCAAAAGCGACAGCAAATCACCGTGTTCTTTATAAACATTACATATCCCATAAATTGTACCCTTTTCCTCAAAACTGTATATCAGAAAATTCTTCTCTTTTTTCCGCATCATGTTATATATTTGATTTATTCTTAACTTAATTTTTGTATCGTACTCTTCCGAAGCAAGTTTCCCATCACAATACCTTAAATAATCAATATCTTCTAAAACATCCAATGGCTTTTTATTACTATAATAATTTTGTGAATGAAAATAATCTGCCGAATAAAAGTAAAATTGTATATTTCCTATTACTACTTCTTTTCCATTGGCCTTAATTTCATTCCAATCTGTTAATTTATTTGAATACTTTTCTAAAAATTTACTTTCGTTTATATAATGCGTCGCCTCAATGTGACTATTAGAAACATTAGAGTTCCAGCCAAAAAAATCATCAATATCATTATAATAACCAAATATATATCCATTTGATACACTAACTCTTTTAAATGGTAACTCTACTTCATTTATTAATTGTGCTTGATTATCATAAACTCTTAAAAATCCATTTGTTTCATCCTCATTGGTACAATATACATAAAAATAATCTTTTCCTGCTGTAATTTCTAAACAATCTCTATTTGCAGGTAATTTTACAACCTTCTCTTCTATCTCTTGTTCAGCTTTAAATCTTATCTCATTTGCTTGTATCGTAAGATAAGCAATCTGTCCGTTTAACTGTGCAAAAGAATAGTTTGATAATACCGATCCCAGCTTAGATGAATCTTCTGTTCTTTCCTCCGTACTATGATTCTCATTCCAAAAAGAACACCCGCTCATAACACTCAAAATGCTTATAAATAAAGCAATATATATAATACGAGTTTTCATTTATATTGATTCCTTTCCGCATATTAAGACTCATAAAACAGCCTTGTCTACCATTTAAACTTTGCTGTCCGGATTCACTTCATGGCCAAAAGAATCTCACCGAAACGATCTGTCTGCCTCTAGGATCTTCCCGTAATGATCCACGGTGCCGGCTGCGGTTTGAATGCATTCTTGCTGTCCAGTCTGGACACGGAGATCTGGATCGTCTCCACATCCCGGATTCCCAGAGCGCGGAGTTTGTCAGCCGCCTCCGCTGCCACCTTAAAGTCGAGCGTATAGATCACGACATTCAGTGCAGGGTTGAGTTTCTTCAAACATTCCAGTTCCTGATCCATGCTGGCCGATGCCACCATAAATACCAGAGAAGGTACCGGCAGTCCTTTCATGCTCTCCTCGTCCACATGGTCGATGATCGTGACATTCTGCAGTCCGAAATGATCGACATTGTCCTCCATCGTCGCACGGTCCGCATGGTTGTATTCCACGGCGATCACGGATCCCTCCGGTGCCGTCAGGGCGGTCTCGATGGCGATACTCTCTCCGCCGATGACACAGACGTCGTCGCGTTCCCCGAGCATCATCTTATTGAGGATCACCGCGCGGATCTCACTGCCCACATAATGGATCGATCCTTTCTGGAAAATATCATTGCCCATACCGATCTTGGCGGTGTTGCGCGCGTCCGGATTCAGAATCAGCATGCCGGCCGCCGCATTGATCCCGCGGTCGATCATGTCACGCACCGGTTTGTGATAGATCTGTCCCTCCGGATCAGACCCCTCATTGTACCAGACCTCACATTCCCCCAGCCCCGCATTCCAGAGCCGGTAAAAGATATCCTCGATCCCCGCGTTGGTGAAGATCATAGTCGTCTTGTGTGCCTCCACGGTCGGGATAACATTTTTGTTCTTCTTGGTGATATCAATGATCTTGACATGTTCCAGATCAATATCCGTATTCTTGGCATAATACTGCAGCCAGGATAATATCACTTCATTGGTAAAAATCTGAGTCTCCATATCTGTCTACCTCCCCATTCGTATCTCCCCGGCATATGCCGGATTGTTCTGCCTTCAATATATAAAGTATACCACGTTCCCGCTGTCTTGGGCAGTTTTTATCCCCAATATGCCCGTATTTTTTCTTCGACGAGCTGCTCTCCGATCACCACAATGATCTCCTGTCCCTGCGCGATCGGTATCAGACTGGTCTTATCGCGGGTCGCATTGAGCTGCAGCCAGCCTTCCTGTCCCGAGACAAAGCCCTTGATCCGGAAAATCGTCCCACAGGCAGGATCTTCAAACAGTCCCCGGACAATGTCTTTGAGTCTGTCCTCAGCCACCGGCCGGTTCATGATATAGACCGAACTGTAATTCCGGCTCTGGTCAAACCAGAGCTTTTTGACAACCCGGGTGTGATACCCGGCATTCAGGATCTGTGCGAATTCGTCCTCGCCCCACTGCTCCCATGGTTTGCGGAGAATATCACTCATGTCCCATTTTGCGGACACACCAGAATCCTCCATCACACGGTTCATCAGTCCGCAGGTCTGCCGCTGCTGCTCCTCCCCGCAGTTTCCCGTGTGGCTGAACACCACTTTGCCGGCCGTTGCAAGCTGTGTGGCAAACAGATACTGTGACTCCTGTGAAAGTTTGGGATCCATTCCGGCATCCACCACCGTGATCACACTGCCCGGCTCAAACCAGCGGTCCACCGGATCCTCCCGCAGCACATCAAAAAATTCGTCGGTATCATAGATCCCGGAGGGCTCTACGATCACCCTGTCATACCCAAGCATTCCCATGGCGATCAGTTTCGTCTTAAAACGGCGGCGGTGACAGTCCTCGTCACAGCCGCCGGCGATCATCTCAATATCGCACTGATCCCCCACAAGATCCTGGAACAGCATCATGTCTACATTGACCGCGCCAAAGTCATTCTCCACGATCCCTACACGGTATCCCCGTGCCATCAGATACTGTACATACCGTCTGATAAATGTAGTCTTGCCTGCTCCCAGAAATCCTGTGATCAAATCAATTTTGGTCATATATTATCCATGCCTTTCCATATCCATTCCTGCGTCGGGCTCCGGACACGTTCCTGTTATTTCACCTTTGAGAGGAACTCCTGCAGTCTCGGTGCCTTCGGATGTTCAAAGAACTCCTCCGGATCTGCCTCTTCCTTGATATGCTTCTCATCGATAAACATAACACGGTTGGCCACCTCTCTGGCAAATCCCATCTCATGGGTCACCACGATCATCGTCATACCGTCCCGTGCCAGTTCCATCATGATCTCCAGCACCTCTCCGACCATCTCCGGATCCAGTGCGGATGTCGGCTCATCAAACAGGATCACATCCGGATCCATGGCCATGGTTCTGGCAATGGCGATACGCTGCATCTGTCCGCCGGACAGATTGTTTGGATAGGCATCCGCCTTGTCGGAAAGACCGACACGCTCCAGAAGTTCCATCGCTCTCTTGTCCGCCTCCTGTCTGCTGCGTCCCTTCAGAAGAACCGGTGCCATGGTAATGTTTTCCTTAACCGTCATATTCGGAAACAGATTAAACTGCTGGAATACCATGCCGATTCGCTCTCTGACTTTATTAATATCTGTCTTTTTGTCCAGAATATCCTGTCCCTCAAAAATAATCTGCCCGCCCTGCGCCCGCTCAAGACGGTTCAGGCAGCGGATAAATGTGGACTTACCGCAGCCGGAAGGCCCGACGATCGCGATCACATCGCCCTTGCAGATCGTCGTATTCATATGGTCCAATACCAGATGGTCTTCATAGGACATGCACAGATCCTTTACCTCGATCAAAACTTCACCTTTATCTTTCACCCTTCTTCAGCCTCCTCTCCAGACGTCCTACCAGATTGGTAAGGATCACGACAATAACCAGATATACGATCGCCACACTGACCAGTGGAATCATGGCCTCATAGGTGTTGCTTCGGATAATATCTGCCGCCTTGGTGACATCCACCAGACCGACATAACCGACGATCGAACTCTCTTTTAACAAAGAGATAAACTCATTACACATGGTCGGAAGCGCATTGCGGATCGCCTGAGGAAGGATGATGTGTGTCATGGTTCTTCCAAAGGTCAGTCCCAGGCTTCGTCCCGCCTCAAACTGTCCTACCGGGATCGAGATAATACCTGCACGCACCGCTTCTCCCACGTATGCGCCGGAATTCAGTCCAAATGCCAGCACAGCAGCCACCAGAGGACTCACCGATACACTTGCAAAGATCACATAGTACATGATC
The DNA here is from genome assembly GCA_934351255.1 of uncultured Lachnospiraceae bacterium. Lineage (GTDB taxonomy): Bacteria > Bacillota > Clostridia > Lachnospirales > Lachnospiraceae > Jutongia. The sequence goes on along the minus strand of CAKRJH010000006.1, from coordinate 54,935 downwards.
AGGAGCTGCACCATCATAGGTGTTCCGCGGAACACCGTCACATACAGCCTTGCCAGAGTATTGAGGATCCGGATCAGCAGATTTCTCTCCTCACTGCGGTCGTAGGAGACACGGATCGTCGCCAGGATGAATCCCAGAACAATTCCCATCAGTCCTGCCAGCAGCGTGATGATCAGCGTATTGAGCAGTCCTTTTGGAATGTATTTCCAGCGCGCATCATCGATAAATGTCGTCTTGACGCGTGTGGCAAAAGACGCCTTGCCGGCTGTCTTTCCGGTGTTGACCACGATCACCTGCTTGGCTGTGGTATAGGAATCGGTAAAGTCAATATTCTTGAGACGGTCTTCCGTCACAGTCATACCGGCCACGCCGATGTCTGCCTTGCCGGACTGCACTGCCACGATAATGGAATCAAACTCCATATCGGAGATCTTCAGCTTCATGCCCAGCTTGTCAGCCACGGCCTGTGCCATATCCGCATCGATACCGGTCACCACGCCGTTTTCATAGTACTCATACGGTGGAAATGCCGCATTGGTGGCCATGACCAGCGTGCCGTTGTCCCGCTTGACATCCGCCGGTGACTCATACGGTGTCTTTCCCTTGGTATCATCTCCGATATAATTGTTAATGATATCTGCCAGTGTGCCTTCTTCTTTGAGTTCCGCCAGGGCCTGGTTGATCTTGTCGGTCAGCTCCTGATTGCCCTTGGCCACACAGATCGCGTAGTCCTCAATCGCAAACTCTTCGTTCAGGATCTTCAGCTCCGTGTTCTTTTCGACAAACGCCTTGGCCGGCTGTTCGTCGATGATCACACAGTCGATCTTTTTCTGCTTCAATGCCTGGATCGCATCGGCACCCTTGTTGTAACGGATGATCTTCGTCCCGGCATCATCGCCCTCATAATCGGACGCATAGATATCTCCTGTCGTTCCGATCTGCACGCCGATCCTGGCTCCCGCCAGATCGTCCACGCATGTCACTGCTTTTTCCTTCGTTTTCTTGTCATCTTTGGATTTTGCATAAGCCGTTGCTCCCATGGAAACACTAGTTCCAAACAGAACACCGCCGAGCAGAACCAGAGCCAGCATCAGGCAGATACCCTGTGGCCGGCGGCAAAGACGCTGCATCGCTTGTTTCATTTGTTTTCCTCCATTCTTCTAAACAATCATAATGATTATACTAAAAGATGGAATCCTGTTCAATGCTTTCCTTTGTCTTATCCTCGTGATACACTGTAACTACATACCAGATCTACATAATAATCATAAGAAATGAGGATTCGCATATGGAATACGAAGAGTATCAGAAAGCCCAGAAAATGGGACTCAAATGTTTCAAACAGAATGCTTCCAGGGGACAATACCCCTATCTGCCTGTTCTGGACGAGATCCTGTCCCAGGTCAAAATAGAATGTGAAGAAAACCTCGGGATCATTGACATCCCGTTAAAACAGGTGATCGGTACCGCCACCGCCGGCAGGACCCAGTCCTTTGCCGCCAATTTCATGCCGCTGCACAGCTACGGTTCGGAATTTGCGCTCAAATGGGCCAGACTGGTGGAAGCACAGATCAACGAAGGGATCCGCGATCCGATCAAGGTCTACGAATACATGAACCGCTATTATGTCATTGAAGGCAACAAGCGGGTCAGTGTACTCAAATATATGAACTGTCCAACGATCACGGCCGAGGTGATCCGCAAGGTTCCCGCCAGAACCGATGACATTGAAAACCAGATCTACTACGAGTTCATGCAGTTTTACCGCTCTTCCCGGATCAATTATGTGATCTTCACAAAACTTGGCAGCTACGTGAAACTGTGCGAGGCAGTGGGCAAATCCATCGACGATCCATGGACCGACGACGAGAGGATGGATTTTTCTTCCTTTCATGTCTCCTTCTACGGTGCTTACAAGGCACTCGGCGGCCTCAAATTTGACACGATCACCGATGACGATGCGATGCTGTTTTATCTGGCGTTATATCCATATGAAGAAGCCCGCGAGAAACTGACCTCCCAGATCCGGTCCGAACTGGAGAAAATGTGGTCGGAGATCGAGGTGCTCGGAACACCGGAGCCGGTGGAACTGCAGCTCACACCTGCCACGGAGACCTCCATGTTCAAGAAAATGGCGGCTCCCAAAGTGCGCAAAGTTGCCTTTCTCTATGATGTAGCCCCGGAGGATTCCGACTGGATCTACGGCCATGAGCTCGGTCGTCTCCACGTGGAGCAGGTGTTCCAGGGTGCGATCCAGACTGCCATGTTTATCGCCAAGCCGGATCAGGAAGAACAGGCACTGATGGAACGTCTCTGCGAGGAGGGCTATGACATCCTCTTTGCAGTCTGTCCGATGTTTATCCCGGCCTGCATCAAAGTGGCCGCCAAATATCCACAGGTCAAGATCCTGAACTGCTCCTTGAACTCCGCTCACTCCTCTGTCCGGACTTACGCTGCCAGAATCTATGAGGGCAAGTTCCTTCTGGGCATCCTGGCAGGAATCCTCGCAGGGGACAAGGATGTCGGCTACATTTCCGATTATCCGATCTACGGAGTCATCCCGGGGATCAATGCCTTTGCAACGGGTGTGCAGGCAGTTAATCCGGCCTGCAAGGTACACATCCAGTGGTGCACCGAGACCGAAAATGATTTTGAAGAATATTTCCGGGAGCACGATATCCACTTCATCTCCTCCCAGAATCTGATCTCCCCGAACAAGGAGACCAAAGCATTCGGACTGTATCACCTCCACGCCAACGGCCCGCACAACATTGCGACCACCCTGTATCACTGGGGCGTGTTCTATCAGGAACTCATCAACAGTGTCACCAGCGGATCCTGGAAATCCGGAGATTCCAAAGCCCCTCACGCCGTCAACTACTGGTGGGGATTTTCCGCAGGGGTGCTGGATATCATCTGCGGCAATGCCGTGCCGGATGCCACCCGCAATCTGGTCACGTTCCTGCAGGAATCCATAACAGCCGGCACGTTCAGTCCATTTTACGGACCAATGTACGATCAGGAGGGAACACTTCGCGCCGAAGCGGGACACCCGATGATGCCGGAGGAGATCATGACCATGGACTGGCTTGCCGACAATATCATCGGCCACATTCCTACCATGGATCAGCTCACCCCACACGCACAGGAACTGGTTGCCCTGCGCGGACTGGCCCAGACGTCAGAGAAAGGCGAGACATCCATATTATGAAGATTTTATTATTGTCCGATGAAGAGTCCAAATCCCTCTGGGATTACTTCAATAAAGAAAAACTGGACGGCATCGATCTGATCATTTCCTGCGGTGATCTGAAAGCCGAATATCTTTCGTTTCTGGCCACATTCACCAAGGCGCCGGTACTGTATGTACACGGCAACCACGATGGAAACTACGACGAAAACCCACCGACAGGATGCACCTGCATTGATGACCGCGTCTATGTCTATCAGGGGCTTCGCATCGCCGGTCTGGGCGGCTGCCGGCGCTACAACCAGAGCCGCTACCAGTATACGGAGCGCGAGATGAAATTCCGCATCCTGGCTCTGTTCCCGCAGATTCTGCGCAGAAAAGGCATTGATATCCTGGTAACCCACGCGCCCGCCGCCGGTCTGGGCGACGCCGAGGATATCCCCCACAGAGGATTCTCCTCATTCTATACACTGCTGGACCGCTTCCGGCCGAAGTATTTCGTCCATGGCCATGTGCACATGAGCTATAACTTCCGCCAGAAACGCACCCAGAGATATCAGGATACCATGGTGATCAATGCCTTTGAAAAATACATATTGGAGATTCCGGATCAGCCCCGCTAATCCTGTGCACCCGCTACGCGGATCTGATGAAGCAGCACTGCCTTTGGCCCTTCAAAGGTGGTGCTGTTTTGTTTTTCCCTGGAAAAGATGAAGTCCTTCTGCGCCTCCATAATACTTCCGTTGACAGAGCCTCCGGTCACCGGCGTGATCGTCTCTCCGTCATTGAGATAAGCCAGGCGGATCTCTCCGCCAAAATAACCGCCCAGACTGTCCATCTGGAAATCGGAGAAATTCACGACATACAGTCCCGGCTTCTGACGCATCTGTTCAAACGCCATCTCCCCGCAGTCACAGGAGATCTTCTGGTACATTCCGGTTGCCTTCACATCCAGATAGGACGCAAACCGGCACGGCGCATGCAGATTCTGCAGCACTCCGTCCTTCACCATCGGCAGATCCTTCATCGGCAGTCCCTCCGGGCTGTAGGGATCCGTCGCCACAAAGGACAGGTTCAGGCGGTCTCCCTGTACCGGTTCTCCCTGAATATCCTCCCCCTGTCTGAAATCGGAATATCCCATATAGACATAGGAACCACTGCTGCGCTCCTTATAATAGTCAAACAATGTGGCCGCATACTGATCTGACAGGATCACATCGTAGACTCCCGCTTTCGGCGCATGGTTGGCCTGCGCACGGTCTCTGGTGATCTGAAGGGTCTGTCGCACCACTTTCTGCAATGCTTCCGGACGGAAGACATCATACGCAAAGTCCTGATAGGTCTCCACATCCTGTGGGCTCTTACACTGCGCTACAAACTCTCCCTGCACCATGTCTTTGGTAAATGCCACATCGACACCGCGTGAATTGACCACACGGGTGCGGATCTTTTCCACAAAGATCTCCGCAGAATTCAGGAAGACATCCTTCTCACAATCCTGTGCAAACAATGCCTGCGTCACACGCCCGAGCAGTTCTTTCGCATCTTCCCCCTCACTGACATGCCCTTTGTCGCAGACTGCCGGTGCCAGTTCATAATACGGATTGGGTACAAACTGCGCTGCCATATATGCCTTCCGGATCTGTGCACGGATCTCCTGCTCATCGTAAGACGGTTCCACATGAAAACTTGCATTGCCCAGACAATGGGTTCCCTCCCTGTCAAATTCGCGGTACACCGTCACCTCTGTCATGTCCAGCGCCTCACTGCGGCGCATATCGATATTTTTGCGGATGAAGAACAATTCATAACTATCCATATGCTGTGTCATGACCAGATAGTTTTCAATGCCTTCTTCCTGTAATAATTCTATGATTCTGTCTGTCATACTGCTTTCCATTCCTTTCACAAAGTCACATACACTCATCAGCCCAGCCGGATCTTCGCCTTGATATACGGGCCTCCATCGGAAACCTTCACCCATTCCTTATAGCCCTTGCCGCAAAAACCGGAACCGCAAAGTTCCTCCTTGTCCGACATCATGGTAATGGACTTTAACAGATCCGGAACATACCCGGTCAGTACCACCGGCGAGAATACCTTGCCGGTCAGCTTTCCATCGCGGATCTCTCTGGCGATATTGACCATCATCTGGATGCCCCAGTTCTTCGGATCCTCCATGCCACTCATCGCATTGTCCAGCAGGAAACCATAGGAGATCGATGCGATCATATCTTCCACCGAATCCGTACCCGCCTCAAAATACGTGTTCGTCATACGGGTATAGGCCTTGCGCCGGTAGCTTTCCCTGCGTCCGTTGCCGGTCGGTCTGGTACCAAGTTTCATGGCAGACTGTGCGTCACTGATCCCGGTCTGCAGGATTCCGTCCCTGATAATAACAGTGTCTGTGGACAGAACACCCTCATCATCAAAGAAATATGTGGCCGTCTCCGGATGTGCCCCGGCTCCGGCTCCGTCATGCATCGTCACAAGAGGGGATGCCACCTGTCTGCCTACATAGGACTGTGCCAGTGCACGATCCTTGACAAACATGTCCATCTCCACGCCATGTCCGAACGCCTCATGCGCGATCATACCGGTCACGCCCGGCGTACAGATGCAGTCATATTCTCCAGGGACCATCGGCTCTGCCTCCAGCAGATCCAGGGCATTGCGGGCCACATCGTCCACTGCCGCCATCATGGAATCCAGCAGTTCCACTCCTCCCAGATTGGAAAATCCCTGATAGGAGAATTTGACCTCCTGCCCCTTTTTGACACTGATGCTCATGCCACCGTTCGTCCACATGACATTCTGCTCCATGTCCCGATTTCGGGACAGGAATAATTTGCTGTATTTCTGATAGCTGAAGTTCAGGTTGCAGTTGATGATCCTGTCATCCACCGCCAGTCCGGCATCCTTGATCTTCGTCAGTTCCGCCAGGATCCTTTCATCTCCCAGATCCTCCGGTGCGTTCTCATACTCCGTACTCTGCGAGAACACACAGGGTTCATCTTCCAGCATCCCATATTCACCGATCTGCTGCTCCCCGGCCGCACCTTTCAGATCAAAGGCACTCTCTTGGAGTTCCTGCAGGATCTGGGGAATCTTCTCCGGAGTCAGGTCATTGAAGGAATACTCGGCATATGCTGTCCCGTCATAGGCCTTTATGACAAATCCCCGGTTGGCCAGAAGTGCACTCTGCGTCATGCTGGTGGTCATCTTGCCCACCTGATAATTGGTCGACTCACAGTCCACCGCCAGGATGGACGCATAGGGATACTGCTTTAACAGCTCGTCTAACAGTTCCTTCAGCCACGGTTTTTTCTGTTCCAGAAAACAACTTTTCTTTACTTTCATTTCTGCATCCTTTCTATCGCAGCATCCTCAGATGCTCTTTTAATGACTCATCCACCCGGAAGCTCTCTCTGGCTTTCTGAATGGTCTTTCTATGAGTCCATTCATCCAGTCTGCACTGTTCCAGATATGGCAGCGCCGTCTCACGCTGTCTGGCCAGTGCCGTAGCAAAATACCAGGCCACCGCCATGCGGGCATAATAGTCCTCGCTGCGGATCTGCGCCACCTGCTCCATCTGCTCCGGCCGGAACGCATCGTCCAGAAAATACGTCATCAGCAGAACCACGCCCTGACGGATCGTATACTCCCTGTCAGACCGGATCCATTCGAGACATTTCTTCTCCAGTGCCGGAAGATTCTTTTTGAAACAGGCCGGTCTGACCGCATCGGTCAGCGCCCAGTTGTCCATGTAAGGCAGGAATGTGCAGAGACGTCCCATGCATTCGTCATAGTCTTTGATCCCACAGATCAGGAGCACATGAAGAAGATTCTCATCGTAATACAGATGTGGCACACTGTCCAAAAATACGGACACGTCTTCCCAGTCTCTCACTTCCTTTGCAAACTGTCGGAGCACCGGCACACGCACACCGATCACACTCTGCGGGGCAATATTCGGAATCAGCCTTGCATGAAATTTCTGATATTTCTCGTCCTGCAGCTTCATCAGGCTCTCGCGGATCCGGGTGACAATCTTCAGTTTCCGGTACATCATTTCAGACACCGGCGCGTCTACTCCGAGCCTCTTTGCCTCGCGTACCAGATATCCCGAGAAGGTCTCCAGTTCATTGGGTCTGCACGCCATCACGTCACGCTGCAGGGAACTGGAGGCATCCTCCGCGTGATCGTGGTAAAAACGCCAGATAATATGTTCGGCGTCCTCCCGCTTAACATGGGCTCCCTGTGCTTTGGCCACCGCAAATGCCTCCCATACCAGAGCCTCATACTGCGCGCTTCTCTCCGCGTCCGCACGCAGCGGGCCGATCGGACAGTCATATGCCGCTGTCGCCACATTGTACGCACAGTTCAACATATATTTTTTCCAGATCTCCGCCAAAATATCCTCTGCAAAATGACAGTCAAGTTCTGCACCCTGCAGCAGTTCCACGGCTCTCTTTGCCTCCTGCTGATACCTCGCCTCCTGTCTGGCACTCCCCAGATAGATCGTCGCGAAATCTCCCTGCTGCCTAACCGCTCCCTCCTCATCCAGAAAGCTGACGATGTAGATCAGGCTGTCCAGCACGACCGGGCTGCAGCCGGTGTAGAGATTCAGATACTCCTCAAGTCTCCGGCCGGGATCCACACCGTTCATCACAGGGATCACCACGGTATGGTCGTCCACTGCATGACCGAGCGTCCTGCAGACATCTTCCAGGCTGTAATTTTTCACACAGACAAACACATAGTCCTGGGGCTCCAGTTCTTCTGCCGATGGCACGACGCGCTCCGGCCGCACGATCCGCTCTCCCCGGTGGTCACTGTGCAGACAAAGGCCCTGCTTCGACACACGTTCCGCCCGGTCTCCCCGTATCACAAAGGTCACGTGATCGTAATGATCTGCCAGCAGAGCGCCCACATAACCGCCCACGCCGCCCAGACCGATCACCGTCACGGATGGATTTTTCCGTTGCATAAGTGTTCCTCCTGTTTGGATTTTGATGGCTATATTCACTTTCTCCTTCGCGCACATATTATACCATAAAACGTAAAAACGGAGACGGTTTTGAGTTGTTTTCTCAAAACCGTCTCCTCGCCAACAATGCCTATTTCTCCCGGTTATTCCGCAGCACCTACGGCATGACGCCACGCCAGTACCGCAGTCTGCATACCACCCCTGAGTCTCTTATTCCAGATTGATCTTTTTCTTCATGATATATGCGCATACCGCATAGAAGATCACACAGGTTACCAGAAGCAGTCCGCTTCCGATCAGCATCGTTGTACAGGCAACTCCCTGCACACTCATACCATTCATCCAGCCAAAGATACTGCCATGGTCTGCTGTCAATCCAAACGCGAGGGTCGTCACCTGGGTAGCCACACTGGTGATCACACTGAGCACCACAAACGCCACGATACTCCAGCCCACCTTGTTGCGGTTGGACAACTGTCCCAGCGAAATACAGAAATAATAGGACAGCATTTTCTGTAATGTAGATACAAATAACAGCAGCAGGAAGCACGCAACCACACCTCCGGCGTGATACCTGGAAATCAGAGAAAGTGCCTCATGGAATGGCCCGATCACCTGCTCCCTGCCATAGGCAAAGATCAGTGCTGCCACAGACAACAGACCTACCACTGATGTGATAAACATCCAGATCAGACTGATCAGGATTCTGGAATTCAGGATCTGCAAATACGTCACTGGCAGAGTATGCGTCAGATAACCCTCACTGCTGTACACATTCTTATAAAAGTGAACCACAAAATACAGCGTGCCGATCAGCATCAGTGCCACAAACATCAGAATATACATAGTCAACAGGATCGTATTTACATAGCTCTTGATATCCGGATTGGAAAATTTCACATCCAGTCCCAGAAATACACAGCCAAACAGGGTCGCTGCCACAAAGATAATATTGATCAGTCCCAGCACCCTCCAGGATGATTTCCACTCATGTTTCATCAAAGTTCCAAACATATTTTTCACTCTCCTCTCCATCAATAACGGAACGTTTCACGGAAGTACTGGTCTACAGACATTCCCCGCTGTTCCCGGATATTTTCCACAGAATCCTGTACAGTGATCTGACCATTTTGCAGGAAGATCACCCGGTCCAGAATATTCTCAATATCAGAGATCAGATGGGTCGAGATCAGGATCGAAGCCTCCGGATCGTAGTTGGTCAGGATCGTGTTCATAATGTAATCTCTGGCCGCAGGATCCACTCCGGCGATCGGCTCATCCAGCACATACAATTTGGCCTTCCGGCTCATCACCAGGATCAGCTGCACCTTTTCTTTGGTTCCCTTGGACATCGTCTTGAGCTTGTCACCGGCATTGATATCCAGACTTTTCAACATCTCATACGCACGGTCTGCTGAGAAATCCGGGTAAAAATCCTCAAAGAAACGGATAATGTCGCGGACCTTCATCCAGCCGTTGAGATATGTGTGATCCGGCAGATAGGAAATCACCGCCTTGCTGGCAGGCCCGATCGGCTCTCCCTGTACCAGGATCTGTCCCTGTGTCGGGGTAAGCAGTCCGTTGATCAGTTTGATCAATGTCGTCTTACCGCTTCCATTGGGCCCAAGAAGTCCGTAGATATGTCCGGCCTCCAATGTGAGACTGACATCGGTCAGTGCCACTTTCCCGCCATATTTTTTGGTCACGTTCTGACACGTCAATAGATTATTCATGCTGTTCCTCCTGTTCCTCGTCTGCCATCATACAGACAATATCTTCTTTTTCAAATCCCAGTTCTCTCATGGAAGCCAGAAAATCGGTCACCTTTTCTCTGGCCATTTCCATACGCAGTACCTGAATCATCTGCTCATCCTCCGTAATAAATCTGCCGCTGGTTCTCTGGGAAAATACCAGATTCTCCCTCTCCAGCTCCGTCAACGCCTTCTGCATCGTATTCGGATTCACCGCCGCCTCCGATGCCAGCTCCCTCACAGACGGAATCTTCTGTCCCGGCTGATACTTTCCGGAGACAATATCGACCTTGATCTTCTCCATGATCTGCAGAAAGATCGGCCGGTCCGAAAACAAATTCCATGCCATAGCTGTCTCTCCTTTCCTACACTGTACTATTGTACTGTTGTATTACTTGATTAATACAATAATATGTTTTCTTTATTTTGTCAACCCCTATTTTTCTCGTCGCCACATTACAGCATTTTCCTATAAAAGGTTAAGGTATCAAAAGTCCATTTTCATGACGGAGATATTTTTTTGAAGATTTGCGCTACAATATCTTGAGGCGATGCGGCGCATCGTTGATAGATATTGTGGTCAAAGATTCGAGAAAATAGCCCGTCAGGAGAATTCAGACCTTTTGACACCTTAATCCTATAAATAAAAAAGGAACCAGAGCACATATCTGATAAGCCCCTGCCCCTTGACAGAGGACTTATCCTGCACTCTGATTCCTTTATTTTCTGATAGATAATACGATGACCGGTCAGGCCAGGATCAGATGATCCATCTGCCGATATCCATCAGGCACCTCATCGGTGATCACCGTCACATCCTCCAGCAGGCCAAAGCAGACCGTGTTGACCACGCCAAACTTGGACGCATCCGCCAGCACATACCGCTCCTTGCACCGCCTCAGTGCACAGCGTTTCACCATGCCTTCCCCCTCATCCGGGGTCGTCAGACCGTCCCTGCGGCTGATCCCATTGGTTCCGAAAAAGCCTTTGGTAAAATGATAGGTCTGCAGCGTCAGGATCGCCTGACTTCCCACAACCGCCTCCGTGGTTCCTCTGAGTTCACCACCCACCAGGAACACCCGGTGTCCGGCTACGGCCAGCCTTCTGGCATGATCCACCGCATTGGTGACAAAAGTCGCTTCCTTGTGTGTCAGACAGTCGATCAGACATCCTGTCGTCGTCCCGGCATCCAGATACACAAAATCCCCCGGCTCGATCAATGCTGCTGCCCTGCGCGCTACATCACGCTTCTCCTGCTGATGCACCAGGCGCTTCTGCTCCACCGACAATTCCTTGGTGTTAAATGCGCCGGTGTACGGCATCGCACCTCCAAACACTTTGGTCAGTTTCCCCGCCTTGTCCAGTTCCGTGATATCACGGCGGATCGTCGATTCCGACACCCCAAGCACCTCACGGATCTGCGGTACGGTCACACTGCCCTGCTCCTGCAACAGCCGCAGGATCATCTCCTGACGTTGTTCTGATAACATATCGTATGCCCCCTGATTTCTTACAGGTTTTCCTTGATGAATGCTGTCACTTTCTCGTATGCAGCATCCTCATCGTCGCCATCGAACGTAAAGGTAACTTCATTGCCGTTCTTTACGGCAAGTCCCATCAGACCGAAGATCTTCTTGCAGTCTCCGCTCTTTCCGTCCTTGGTCAATGTGATCTTGCAGCCAAACTCCTTGGCAGCCTTTACCAGCTCTCCTGCCGGACGAGCGTGGATTCCCTCTGGATCTGTGATTGTGTAAGTAAATTCTTTCATGATTACCTCCATTTGATGTTTTGTTGAAATTAATTCTTAGTTACCTTCTTCTTCAGGAGTCCGAGAAGCAGCGCGGAGACAACGGTTCCTGCCACCAGCGACACCAGATACAGCAATGCATTGCCCACCACAGGGAATACAAAGATACCTCCGTGAGGTGCCATCAGGGTACATCCAAACGCCATGCTCAGTGCTCCGGCAAGCCCCGCACCCACGATGCAGGCCGGAAGAACACGGAGAGGATCAGATGCCGCAAAAGGAATCGCACCCTCTGTGATAAATGCCAGTCCCATGATGAAGTTCGTCGGGCCGGCCTCACGCTCTTCTTTGGTAAATTTGTCCTTGAACAATAATGTCGCCAATGCGATCGCACACGGTGGAACCATACCACCGATCATAACGGCTGCCATAATGTCGTAGTTGCCGGCCGCAATCTGCGCCGTGCCAAATACATAGGCTGCCTTGTTGAACGGGCCCCCCATATCAATGGACATCATGCCTCCAAGGATCATTCCTAATAAAATTTTACTAGCACTTCCCATGCTTGTCAAACCGTTGTTCAGTGCGGTATTGATGGATCCCATGATCGGTTCGACCACAAAATTCATGGAAAGTCCGATCAGCAGAATGCCCACCAGCGGGAAGATCAGAACCGGAGAAAGTTTCTCAATGGCCTCCGGCATCTTCGCCGTACATTTTCTGAGAAGTACGATAATATATCCCGCCAGGAATCCGGCTGCCAGTGCTCCCAGGAATCCGGATTTTCCATTGTGCGCGATCATGCCACCCACAAATCCAAGCGCCAGTGCCGGGCGATCCCCGATCGCCATTGCAATAAATCCAGCCAGAACCGGAAGCATCAGGCCAAATGCCAGATCACCGATTCCTTTGAGCTGTGCCGCTACCGGTGTGATCGTACCAAAATTGGCACGTTCCGCCACCGACAGGGAATTCATATCTACCATAATACCATCGATCAGAAAGGCCAGCGCGATCAGAATACCACCGCCTACCACGAACGGAAGCATATGGGATACACCATTCATGAGCTGGACATAGATCTGATGGCCAATGCTGCCACCGGCCTTCTGCGTTGTCTCTTCCTTGTCACCGGATGCCCTGTAGACCGGTGCATCTCCCTTCTCAGCGCGCGCGATCAATTTGTCGGCCTTGTTGATACCATCAGAAACCTGACACTCGATCACACGCTTTCCGTCAAAACGTTCCATTGGAACCTTGGCATCTGCAGCCACAATGATGCAGTCCGCCTGCTCGATCTCCTCCGGCGTGATCACATTCTTCGCTCCGCCGGAACCACGGGTCTCGATCTTGATCTGGTATCCACGCGCCGAAGCTGCCTTTTCCAATCCTTCTGCCGCCATATACGTGTGTGCAATGCCTGTCGGACAGGAGGTGACCGCCAGCAGCTTGAGTCCCTCTGTCGCCATGGATGTCGATGCGATCTTTTCATTCACATCCGGTTGCTCATCGTCGGCCTGATCCACAATCTGCAGAAATTCCTCCACTGACTTTGCCTCGCGCAGGCGTCTCGAAAAATCTTCGTCCATCATCATCATGGACAATTTACTCAGAACATCCAGATGAATGTTGTCCTTGGTATTCGGTGCTGCGATCAAAAAGATCAGATCCACCGGCTCGTCATCCAAAGCCTCAAAATCCACGCCGCCCGGAATCACCATCGCTGCCAGCCCGGGAGTCTTCACCGCATCACATTTGCCGTGAGGGATCGCAATGCCCTCTCCAATACCTGTCGTGCTCTCTTCCTCTCTGGCGTACACCTGTCTGCGGTATGCCTCGACATCGGTCAGTTTTCCGCTGGCTGCCATCAGTTCGACTGCCTGATCCAGCGCTTCTTTTTTATTCTTCGGCGCCGCACCCAGCATGATGCTCTTTGCATCCAGTAAATCCGTAATTCTCATAGTAATCACCATACCTTTCCTGTTATTTGGTAAGATCTACGACCTCAACCGCCTCATAGATCTCGTCAATCTCTTCTTTTGTCGCAAGATCCTCGGATCCTGCACTGGCTCCGCCGGCCGCCATGCCCTTGCGGAATGCATGTCTGTAATCGCCCCGCTCCATCCATCCGGCCAGAAATCCTGCCACGGAGGAATCTCCGGCACCCACGGTATTGACGACCTGTCTGGCCGCCGACTCGCAGGCCAGGATCTGTCCGTCCTCTGCCACCAGCACACCGCCTTTGCCTCCCATGGAAACCATGACGTTTCTGGCTCCGCGCTCCTGCAGTTTCTTCGCATACGGGATCACATCCTCCCATGTCTGCAGTTCCACATCAAAGATCTCACCCAGTTCATGATGATTCGGTTTGATGAGAAATGGATGATACGGCAGAACATTGAGCAACAGATCCCTGGTCGCATCCACCAGCACCGTCACACCTTTTTGTTCCATCCGCGCGATGATCGTCTGATAGATATCCGCCGGCATAGTATTTGGAATGCTGCCGGCCAGCACCAGATAATCCTGATCGGTCAGTGCCTCGAGCTTCTCATGCAGCAGTTTTAGTTCCTCCGGATAAATGTCCGGCCCCTGTCCGTTGATCTCTGTCCCATCGATCGAGATCAGTTTCATATTGATCCTCGATACTCCGTGATCCAGCCTGACAAAATCGGAACGGATCCCGGCATCCTCGATCTCCCGGATGATCTCATCTCCTACAAATCCGGCCGAAAATCCAAGCGCTGTGTTTTCAATCCCAAGATTCTGCAAAATAATCGAAACATTGATCCCCTTGCCCCCCGGCAGCATCTTCTCACTGGATGTCCGGTTGGTCATCTCCAATTTGAAATCATCGACTGTGACAATGTAGTCCAACGATGGATTTAAGGTAACTGTATAGATCATATTAATCCCATTCCTTTCCCGGCCCATGCGCTCCGGGCCGCAGGCAAACCATGACGTTTTCTGATTGTTTTTACTCATCTCTTATGTTGTAAGTTCATTATACGTTCAATGTCAGTCATTTTCAATCACACTTAGTCATAAAAATTCCCTCCGGTTTTTGTTAATATTGCACAAAATCCCAGAGGGTATTCTCGGAAATATATTCCATTCATGAATTTCATCGAATCTCCATCGACTATCTTTGACCGTCTTTGATCATGTTCTGACCATTTCTGACCGCCAGATGACCAACTGTGATGCAAAGCACCCAGACAATCACGCAGGCAGCGCCCACCGCCGGCCACGGCCACGAGATGAAAATCGATCCATCCATATTCAGGATCTTATCGATCACAAACCAACATCCGAGCCAGGAGATTCCCAGTCCGGTCAACACGCCCAGCAGACAGAGGAACGTGCATTCAAACCGTACCATCCGTCCCATCTGCCTCCTGCTCATGCCAACCGCACACATCAGCCAGTGTTCCCGGCGCCGCATCAGCATATTGGCCTCCAGCGTATTATACAGCTGGATCAGACAGATCAGACCGATGAATATGCATACAAGAAGCCCGGCCTTTTGTACCGCCTGCAGCCGCTGATTGTACACAGCCACCGTATCGGTCGGCGGGCCGTCCATCGAAGATTCCTCCACAAATCCGCCATCGATATCATAATATCCCACCGTCACATCGATGCCCTGTTCCTTTAACTTACGGCAATACTTTGCCATATCCGTTCCGGACTCAGACACGGCGCGGTTAAATCCAACCCCCCAGCCAATTCCGGATCCCTGGCGCACCAGATTCTTCTCCGGCATGATCAGTGCAACTCCGGGAACACCTTCACACGGACCGCCAAGCATGTCCTCCTTGATCACTGCCCGGATCGTATACTCATGTCCCATGCCCTTCTTTTTCAAATCATCCCTCATTGCCTCCAGAATCAAATATCCTTCACCCTGCTCACATAATTTCCGGATATCCAGTTCATACCCTTTCTTTTCCAGCAGCCGGCACGTCTTCCGGATGTATTTCCGTTCTTCCTCCGGTGACAACTCATCCCCTTTGTTCCAATATCCGCTTTTCTTCTGGGCTTCCTCATAATCATCCGTCGCCTGATCATAGGCATCCGGCTGTGGGATCCAGATCTTATCTCCGACCTGAATCGTCGTCTGCCGCCGGTCCACCTGATTGTAATCAGACTCCCTGTCGGAAACATTGTAGACATAGTCACACAGGATCACTCCGTCTCCCTGTTCCAGTTCATCATAAGAGAAGGCACCATCCGTAATCTGATCCTGAAGACTCTCCATCTCCTCACGGGTATAACCGCGTTCCTCGATGAGAAAATTATCCTTGCCATCCTGCCCCTTCAGAACATCCATATATTTCCATCGATACAAAACAGTGCAGTCTGTAACCCCCTTCATCTTCCGGACATTCTGCTCCACCTCAGCCGCAATTCCGGCATCATAGGGAGTGCTGATCTCCATCACCTGGTCATAGCGCATCCGTTTTCCCTGCATGGTATTTTCAAAAGTGGCATACGCACTGTCCACTCCACACAAAATGCATCCCACGCCACAGATGCAGATCACCACGCCCATAAACAGATACAGGCCGCGGGACGGTGACCGCTTCAGATTCAGCAGGCCATACTCGAGATCCACTCCGAACAGAGAACCGATATCACTGGCAAAGCCCTTACGCTTGCGGATCCTCTGCCTCTTTTTCGGAGCCCAGATCCCGTAATTTCCACCGCGGAGTGCCTCACGGGCAGGCATCTTCCCGGCCTGTCTGGCCGGTTCCAGCAGTGCAAACAATGTCACCGCACCGCAGATCACAAAACTCCAGAGTACCGCCATGGGATAAAACCGAAAATGCAGCGTCATGTCTGCCAGGAGCATCATCTTATCATTGATCCATCCCTGGGCCAGCCGAAGCAGGCCAAATCCCACTGCACATCCCAGCGCCACACTCACCAGACTCATCAGGATTCCCTCTGTCATCAACAGTCCCGTAAGCTGCATCCGGGACATTCCGCTGCAGCGCATCAGCCCATAATCCCTCGTCCTCTCCATCACCGAGATTCCCATGGTGTTGCGGATGACCAGCAGCACGAAACATGCGAAGAATGCAGCAACAAGCACAATAATAGATCGGAACAGCAGCAACGTTTCATCATCATGCTGACCATAGGACCATGCAATGAACTCGTCCGTATACATGTAATACACTCCGTCGTATTTTTTGTTGAAACGCTGCACATACCCCAGCAGATCGGAAGGATCCTTCAGACTCACATAAAGATTGTGAAAGGTAAACTCATCCTCTTTATCACTGATCAGTTTCATGTCCTTAAAATCGGACACATCCACCACTTTCTTGAACTCCTGAAATCTCTCAAGATTCATATTGGAATCGTCTCCCAGACAGACTATTCCCGCATCGCATCCACGATAACTCTCTTTCGCCTGCTGTATCATACCATCAAAAAGCGCCAGTCCCACGATCAGGACATCAAAGCACAGGATCACAGAAAGCATAATGCCCAGAATACTGTAAAATGTCCGCCCGGGATTCTTTTTCATGTAGCGCAGACTCAATCCGCACATATATTTTATCTTATTCATAATCCTACCTCTCACAACTTCCCGTTCCTTATGCTTCTCCATGTTTTTCCGTTTTCTGAGATTCCTCTGCTCCACTCTCCGAAATCTCGGAAGAGATCGCATGTTTCACGGTCACATCGGAAACCACCTTGCCATCCGACAGAGAAATGATGCGGTCCGCCATCGCCGCAATGCCCGGATCATGCGTTACCAGGATCAGCGTCTGCGCATAGTTCTTCGCCGACTGCAGCAAAAGAGTCATGATCTCCATGCCATTTTTCCGGTCAAGATTTCCGGTCGGTTCATCCGCCAGCAGCAGCGCCGGATGATTGGCCAATGCCCTGCCGATCGCCACCCTCTGTTTCTGTCCCCCCGACAATTCCTCCGGAAGATGATATCTCCGGTCAGTCAGCCCAAGCATCCGCAAAAGCTCCTCCTTGTAGTCCTCATCCATGCGCTTTCCATCCAGCCTCACCGGCATCTCGATATTTTCCTCCACGGTCAGCACCGGAATCAGATTGTACTCCTGAAAGACAAATCCCACCTTTCTGCGGCGGTACAAGGACATCTGCGCATCCTTTCCCTTTGCTACATCCACGCCATCGACCAGGATGCTCCCCTCTCCGATGTCATTGCCCCCTAACAGATTCAGAAGCGTCGTCTTGCCGGAGCCGCTCGCACCGGTGATCGCTACGAACTCTCCCTTCTCAATCGTGAAATTCACATCATGCAGCGCCTCCACCTTCTCCTTCTTTCCATACGTTTTTGAAACGTGTGATACCTCGATATAAGCCATACCTTTTCATTCCTTTCCAATCCTCTGCACAGACGATTTCTCTTAACAGTTCTATCATAAAAAAAGAACCTTACAAAACCGTGAATGTTATCTTACGATTTTGTAAGGTTGGGTGGAATCATCTATCGACTTTATCATACAAAACATATTCTGTGCCTGTTTTCCTGTTGATCTTCTTTTTATACAGCAATGTCCACGATGCCTGATTTTTTGAATAATCTTTCTTTTCTTCCGGGAAAAATGATCTGCAAAAATACGTATCATCCTGTTTCTTTGAAAGAAACAAAAATAAATTTCTATTTTCTTTGTTATGTTTCAATAAATACTCTGCATCTATCATAGAAAATATGTCTTGTTTTTTATTATATTTAAAAATTGTATCATTGCTATCCATAATCTCTTCCAGCAAAGGCAAAAAATGTATGCGCTCTTTTATTTTATCATAAAAATGTGAGGATTCTAAATCACGTATCGAAATCACACCTTCTGCAATTTCATCAAACACCTTGCCACGATCACGATTTAACTCAGGTCTGTCTTTTAAATATTGCAATCCCATAAGATGAAAACAATCTTTTTTATCTATTGAAATTTTAAGTGTTACCGCTACGCCTTTTCGTCCCAACATAATTTCATAGTCTGTATAAAGAAGTCGTAACAACGCATTGACACAATCTGTAATATTTCTCAAATAAGCACCCTCCCTAATAATAAGAAAGGCCCTGCATAAAGCAGAGCCCTAGACATTTTCTTTCAGGATACCTCCCTAGCCAGATTGTGGTAAACGCCAAACCCGTATAAAGCTCATAAGACACTGCTCTCTGGCACAATGTCTTACTTCATCACTTGGCAGACACTCACGTTGCCTGTCTTTGTCATTATATTACCCTTTTCAAAATAATATGTCAATTTCATATAAATGATTTTATAAATATTTTACCTTATCAAAACGGTTAAAACCCTCCATTTTGATAAGCCCGTGCAACGACATAAGAAGGCTCATAAAACGCACTGCAATTATAATCATCAATTTTCTCACAGATTGGGTTATTATAAACCCTTAAAATGCCATCTACATAATCCTCCCTGGTAGACATCGTATCCCGGATCAGACGCTGATACACTGCTCCCATGTCCAAAGCGTCCGGAATAATCCTGGCCAATTCAGGATCTACCGCTGTAATATCAAAGTTCCCCTCAACCAGATGATAATCGCGTATCCAATCATCCTCCACCTTCAAAGGATTCTCGCAATGCAGCACATTCGCACAGCTCAACAAGTGCAGTAACCCCTCTCTGCCAATCGTGTTCACAACATATCTGTTTCTCTGCTTCAAATGCCTGGCCACCCTCTCAATCATATAACACACAAAGTAAAGGTCATCTTCTGTTATTTCTTCGTCTGGGAAATATTTATTTTTCATAACTGAATGCTCCCTTTCCGTCCCACGTCTGCAATCTACAACTAAATACATATCTATACTATCATCTATCAAAACGGAAAACAACTATATCTGATTGTCCTGCATACCATTGTTATTGATTGTTTTTAAAACTTCTGTATACGCTTCCCACATCGCATTGATGTCAAATATTCATAAATAAATCGCTGTGATTTATTCGGATCATTCCTATAATAATATACACTGATTCCAGAAGCAGATATCTTCATCGTTGTATATTGGTTAATCCGAATGGTTCCCATTCCAGAAACAGTAACTGTTTTGTTCAGGCTGATATTTCCGTCCTTCAAACCTTTGGAAACCTTGGAATAATTTGTGTAGCATGGAACACTTCCACGAATTAGAAGTTTGACTTTGCCATTATTCTGTAATTTACAACGAATTGATATCGTTTTTTGCCCTTTGTTTATTTTGCATTCCCAACCATTCCAACCATCATCATATAAATGTGTTTTATAAACATACATTTTTCCACCCGTCGATTTCCATTTTCCGCATAATTTTACCCATGCATTTTTTGCTTTCATTTGTTTTTTTAGTTTCGATACCTTTAGATTTTTGAATTTGAACGTTGACGGAACTTTTTTCAGATATCTGTTTGCTGTATTCAGTTTGCCTGCCTGCATATTCGTTTTTGCTTTTTTCAACTGCCTGCAATAACTATTCAGCTTATCGTATTTGTCTCTTTTTTGTTGTAATATTTTATAATTCGTGACATGATTTTTTTCCTGTGATGTCAGACTGTTGTAAAGTTTCTCCGCTTTTTTTATCCTACTGCCCGCTCCATTTTCCAGAGAAACCTTCCCAATCTTAATGATTGATTTAATTGTATTATTGACATATATCTTATCATACTGAATCCTTTCCTTTGCATCTTCCAGGACTTCATAATTAGATATCTCTTCACGCTGCTTAGCATCAAGCTGAAGATATGCATCCTCTGCCTCCTTAATGGCTGCTTCGCTGTCCAAAGATACACCCCTGATGTCATCAATCAGTTCTGATACATGTGCAACCTCGTTCTCCCGGGCGGTTTCAACAGTACTGTCAATTTCCTGGATGCGTTCCTCTATCGCCTTATATTGGGTAACTCTGATTCGCTGCTTCCACTCCATCTGATCGTAATCCGCCACCAGATTTAAACATTCCTTCATATATTCAAACAATTCACCCGTAGATTTATCTGTTATCTCTGTCTGAACACACCACTCCATCTGATTGTTCAATGAACTGACTGCTTCTTGTTGCGACAAATCAAGTCTCATTGCGAGATATCCACCAAGCACTATGGCACATACAGCAATCAAACATATCATAAGGATTTGTCTCTTCTTTATCAATGCCATATACCTTCTCCTTCGTTTTTGCACCAATTCAATAAAAGCCAGCACTTATGCCAATTTCTTATAATAACGCACTCGTTCCTTGGCATATTTCCTGGCTGCCTTTTCATACATCTGATTACGATATTGCTTAAGCCCATTTTTCTCGGCCTCTTTATATCCATTTTTTGCAAGATCATAGAGCCCAATCTCCTTGAAAAAATACAGACTTCTATTTTTGTTTGCGACATGGTCATAAATGGAACAAACTTGTCTCTGGTACAAATGGAACACCTCATGCGCAAGCGTGTCAAGCGCTCCCTCATAAGCATCTTCTAAAGCCAATGGATCTAAAAATATCGTATCTTTACCCGCATCATATACGCCATATGTAAAATAGTTACTGCTCACATCCTTATTCAGTTTTTTTATTTTAAACTTTACTTTTCGAGTCACTCCTAAATTCCCTGTTTCATTTTTTAGAATTTGGGCTAAAACTTCTGTTTTCTTCTTTTTGCTCAATCTGTCCCAACGCTTTCTTTTTAACACCTTCGCACAGTGTTTTTCCTGAGCTGCAGATATCCTTTTTCCGGGTAACGTAACATTCTGTCCTTCCTTGTATGTATCATCAACCTCTAAACAACCCTGATTAGCAGTCTCTGCATTCATGGTCTCTGTTGTCATTTTATCTGAGCCATCATCATACATAACCCGATGATATAAATAGTCAATCGTGCGCACATACAAATCTGGTTTTACAACACAGATAATTATGCCAATAACCACCACAAGACCAATCACACTGAACACATTGATCGCCTTACACAAGTCTCTGTTCGTATTTTTCATGTCATGCTAAATCCTCTTTAAATTTTGACGTTTTCTTTCGCATTTAATACTAACTTTATCTACTAAAAAGACTAAACCCTGCAGAATCACAAACTAATATTCATCATTTTGCAGGGTTTTTCTTACCTGCTTATCTATTCCTCGTTTATTTGACAAGTAAAGCTATTTCTTTATTTTTATTTTCTTAATAGCACTCCACTTTCCATATTTCTTCTTGTTTGACGTTATGGAATAAGCCCTTATTCTAAAATAATATTTTTCCCCTTTCTTCAACTTTTTAATATTTACTTTATTAGTATAACCATTCACCCTCTTTTTCTTGAAATGATTAAACTTCTTATTTAAGGCATACTGAATCTCATATCCTGAAGCGTTGTTTTTCTTCCAAGATATCATTGCGCAGCCTCTTGATTTATTTTTTATTTTAATTCCTCTTACAATTCCAACTGTACTGTCCTCATATTTCCTCTTCTCAACATCTCCATTGGGTTTAGGCGAATTAGTAGGACTCGGACTGTAAGTGTTTTTAGAATTTGTGCCGCCATTCGCATTTGGAGTGCTTATTGGTTCTTCATCACTTTCAGCATATGTTTTAATTATGCACACGCTATTATCGCTAAGCCACAGTTCCTCTCCATCACATGAGACTTCACAATATAACATATAATCTTTGTTTTCCAACCGTTTTGCCTTTAACCAGTCATTCTTTTCAAGATTAATAATTTTTTCACCGCCAGATGGCAATGCGTCAATACTTTCCTTCCGAATAATTTCCCCATGCTGACTATCCTTAATAACACATATTATATTCTCAGCTTTTTCCTCGGACTTATTTTTTACAATTAAACTATCCTCATTCTCTCTTTCGATGCTAATGTCAATTCCCGGGATTTCTATATTAGCCTTTGTTTTTTCTTTATCTGTTAACTTTTCATCAGCAGATAAATAAGATTCCAATACGGTACTATTGTTTATCATCAGCTCAACATCTACCGTTTTTGTATCGCCTGCTTCCAGGAAATCCAATACTACATCTGAATAAAGAGAATTTCCCTGTTCATCAACATGCAACTTAATATTATGAAGATCCTCCGTTCCTCTGTTTGAAATTTCAAATGTAATTTCATTTAAATGGCCTTTTTGAATATCAAGTGCATTGTATGAGATACTCTCTATATCTGCATCATATACAGAAAACTGATTCTTATATTTCAATAACGTCACGCCGTAGGGATTGTCATTTGTATTTTCATTTATTATTTGACTAGTGTATATTAATCCTGGATCACTTCCATTCTCCACTAATTCAAAACTATGAATATATGTACTTTCCTCTGCAAGCGTAACCGGAACATTTGAAGTCATACTCTGAGAATATATTGCACTTTCAAAATTCATTTGCTGCAACCAGTATACAGAAGAATTGTTCACTATATAATCAGATCCACAAGCTATTCCGGTCTTTTCACCATTGCTCCCATTATATGAGCACAGCATTCCTCCTACTCTTAAGTAGACTTTCCCTTCGTATATTCTAGCACTGTCAAATGCTTCTCTTCCTAATCCCGTATATTTTTCATTACCATTTATATATAAATGATCATCATAAATATACGCAGCAGATATTTTGTCTTGAAATACACCGATGGACAGTCCATCCACTGCATATTGGACAGAAAACAGCGTAGTCGTGTCTTTCCATTTCGAATCCACGTACTCTTTCTGATATACAGTAGTATTCCCTTCCTCCAGCATAATTGAATTAGCATCATTCTCGGCCCAGACAGCATTTATTCCTCCATTTTGTACCACAATATCATAATTATACTTATAACACTGTGAGGTCGAAATCATATCATTTGTAATGACTCCAGCATCATTAAATGCAGAAACATATACATCAAACTTCCCTACAATATCTTTCTCACTTTGTTCAGAACTAATATTACTTGTAGTCCCTTCATAAATCACATAATACTTACCATTACATTTTTTTATTTTCCCAGCTGTGTCAATCGTTGTCTTGTTATTAACAACTTGTGGATCAGACCAATTTTCTCCATCACCCATACGATATACGAGTTTCACCTGAGTTTGTCCTGAAATATTAACTTCATCAAGATACACCAGTAAATATTTTCCATTCTCCATTCTTATCATACTAGGATTAGCATTTTCATATACAGAAGCAGACTTATCCATCGAAATCATATCTGTATTATATTGATCATCTTGTATGGTCTTTAAAACATTTTGGAGCTTAATCGGTTTGACATCCGAATATCCTAAACTTAATGATGAATCATTTACCTTTCCTAATTCAGGATATAATTCAATCTCGGGCCATTCCCACGATTTTGTTACATTGAGTCCTGGAAATATTGTGTCTACTTCCACAAAAAATTCACCCGACAACAATGCACTTACATTCTTCTGAAAGCTCTGCCATGGAAAAGTTACCTTTCCAGAAATACTTCCTTTCAAGCCTCCTTTTACATCTGCCACAAAAACATCGGCGCCAACAGCCACAGAAGGTTTAAACGTTCCTTTAATCGATCCTTTCATCTGGTAAGAATTAACATAGTCTACATATAGTTGTCCCTCTGCTTCTCCTGATAGTCCAAATTCCGAATATACAACCCAAAACAACGGATTTTTTACCGATGCCCCCACCTCCAAGTTCATAACAAGTCCACTTTCTAATATTCCTGATATGTGATGTTTAGCATCTAATTGAAATTTTATGTATCCCGCCACTCTGCCACTTGCCTTGTAAATTGCTTTAGAATCAAATTCTTTTAATTTTTTTCGTGTTTTTTCAAATTTATTCCACGTTTCTGCAGTTGTTTCTTTGCCACATGCCTGCACCATTGATTTGATCTCTTTATAGGTATCTAACCATAATGTATCTTTATTTTCACTGGGATCAGGTGTTTTAATTTCTTTCGGTAAACCAATGAGTACTTCTACTGTTTGATCATCAGCGCAATATTTTGCAGTAACAACTTTCTTTATATCAATAGAAAATTCACCTTGCGTTTTCCAAAGATTAAATTTTGCATCATTTACAGATATTTCCGGACCACATATGGAATCTTGACCTAAATCTGATAAATCTGGCACTGCATCTATCGCATTTTTTTCAATATCATATTCCTCAACAGAAAATTTATAATCACTTTCAGGTTTTTCAGTAGAAACTGCCGTTTTTTTCACCCTAATAATTGGTCTAACTCCATAAGAATATGTACCATACCAACTTGCTAATGTTCCCTTACCGGACACATATTTTTCTTGTAAATTACCATAAGACCAAATTGCAGGACCTCTTACCCACCATCTATCCGCTATTTCATCTAAATTAGCATATTTCGTACATTTCGCTATTCTTGAATCAGACTCCTCTGTCCCATCATCAAATCCATAGGATGATTGTTGTACTTCATTTTCATCCAACAAAGACACATAGTCAGACGTTTCAATATATTGTGGGTCTTTATTGTTGATATAAGCATCATCATATGGATAATACTTAGTCTTTTTTACAATAGGTGTCATCTGATTTTTTTCATCCGTCGAAAATAAATCATCATAAAAATCAGAGTTCAACCAAGTTCTAATGTCTGATACATTCCAAAAATCAGAAAATGTATGATAGGTTAATATTTTGTCTGATAAAAGTAGATAATAATCTGCATCACTATCCAAAATATCCCAAGCAACCGCACTTTTATAAAAATAATGTCCATCTTTTCTTGCAAAACTAATATTTTCAATAGTAACCTCATCATTTTCCCAATCTGCTTTTCGCAGCCTGCTTAAATATTCTTCATCCGTCACTTCATTTTGAAAATACTCTCCAAAATATACAATATTGCGGGATTGCATAGTGCTGGCTGCACTACTTTTATAACCTGAAATAATTCCAATTAAAAAGCTAAAAATCAACGTCACACTTACTAAACTTTTCCAGATTTTTTTCATTTTCTTGTTCATAGTATCACTCTCCCTGCATTCTATATCACTTTTTCTATTCGTCCGAATTTCTCCACTGCTTTTTTAGGCAATTGCTTTTCTAAAATGGCATCCTTCCTGCTTAGATTAGTATCTACGTACCTCATCATATCCTCACGTGACAATCACCATCAGTGCCTATTAATAAGCAGGTTTGCTCACCAATCACCACTTTAGCAGTCACCCCCTCGTCCTCATCGTATGCAGTTCCCACACTCTGCGTCATATTCTCTTCAATAGCAGACCATAATTCTCCACGATAGCCCTGATATGCACCAATAGCACTGTTAATGATTGTCAATACAAGACATATTATTGCTAATACTATTCCTGCGATTGCCATTCCTCTGCCACTTTTCTTAAGTCCCAAAATACCAAATACAAGCGCAGTAACACCTATCGGTAAACCAAAGATCGGAATAATCCATGCCAGTAATCCTGTGATTCCCAAAACAAGGGATATGATGCCAAATCTCATATTGCCAGATTCATCAGCATTTATCTGCTGATTTTGTAACGGTGAACCACATCTGGGACAAAAAGCCGCATCATCTAAACAACGCGTTCCACATACCTTACAATACTTTGCCATACTTCTACCTCACTTCCGTATTCTGCTTATGATTTTCAGTCATTTCTTTGTATCTTTCCTGGCGAACACAATACGCCGTTCTTCATAACAGCACAATGCGCTGATTATATGCTTTGTATATTTGTTTTCATGTTCTGCAATTCAGTTTCGACTTCACCAGCCAACAAACTTCTTTTCCGCAAATACACAATTATTTCATCAATGGCCTTACATACAGATTCCTTTTTGGATTTGTCTTTATTCGTCATACAGCCCATATATCTGCCTACAAGCTCTATTAATCTTGACAAATAATCATATGTCATTTCATCTTCTGCAATATTCTTTTGAACAATCTGGCACAGAGAAATCGCCTTATCATAATCACCTTTTGTGATCAATAAAAGGGCCAGGCTTAATATTCCGTCGATTTCGCCATATTCAAACACATAATCTAACAAACAGTTTTCTGCCTCTTTATAATTCTCCAGGGAACTATACGCCAGAATTTGTTTCTTCAATACATAATTTCGGTGTTCCTTTGAAAATTGTTCGTTTTGATTAAAATATTGCAGGATTTCATTGTATTTTTTTTGCAGTTCGTAACAATGGATCAAATCATCTATATATTGAGGCAATTCTTTTAATACATCCGGTACCGTTTGCAAAATCAGTTCACTCTCTTTGTATTGCTTCCGCTCCATTTTTGCCAACGCCATTACATGATATCCCTGATAATTCGTTTTGTAGTCCTGACATAGTTTTCTACCAACCTTTTCCATCTTTAAATACATATGATGTTCCCTGTAAAAACCGGCAATTCCACTCATAATTGCCCATTTATATTTCCGATCAGTTTCTAAATCATACATTTTTAGATAGGCTTGTTCCGCATCTGTTACATTCCCTGTTTTATCACTGGCCAGCGCCAGTTCCCCATAGATATTGATGGCATCTGGCAACAGTTTCTTTGCAAGTTTCAGGTGTTTTAAAGCCTCCTCATAGTTCTCAATCACATTGTAATATCGCCCCCAGCAATATTCCTTGATCCCCTGATCAGCAGTATCACTTTCATTGATCAATAATTGTTCTACTGCTGCTATGTCATCACCCATTAATAATTTCTCTGTTTTTTCTACTAACGTATCCATTGATCCTCCACTATCATCAATCCCTCAAATTTCTTAGATTTACAGTCCGGTTCACTATTTTGGGTTTACATATTTGTCGATTTCATCCACCACATCCTTCGCATCCTTTAGTATTTTTGATTCTTCATAGATTTTGCCCAGCAATGCGTCTTCTGTTCCACCGGGTTCATTGGCATCAAAGGCTGTTTCTGCATAATCATATGCATGTTTTAATACTCCAGCGACATTAGATTTTCCTTCAAAAGCATTGTATAAATTCTGCATATGCTTATATCCGGAATCCTGATACTTCTGGAGCATGTCCGCCTTTCTTAAGACATCATGCTCAGGGATTGGGTCTTCGGGCAATATTCCTTTCCCCTTCGTTTTCAAATTCTTAACATCTTGAATAACATTGAAACCGGTATCAACTGTATCCATTACATCACTCGCTGTCTTAATGGCTTTGGTTGTCTTAGTTTCCCCATACTCCACAATAAGCGCATCAGCCATGCCCTCAGCATCTGCACATTCTTCTGCAGTTTTTAAAAATGATTCCCGATAACTTGTGTTTCCTGTGACCCCGACAAAAACTTCATCAATTCCAAGTAACGCTAGGGCAACCGCACCAGAAGCTAATGCACACACTGAATTTATCAATCCCCATGCATCAGAAGCCGCGCCTATTTCCATCTTAACAGGTCCTCCTGTCGCATAATCCTTAATCATCTTCAATGGCATAGTAAAAATTGTTGTTGCTATACTAACGAAACTCCCCGCGGTTCTTTTCAACGCTTTCAGCAAAACATCATTCTGCATTTTATTTAGCGTTTCCTTATACTTTGCTTTAATACCTGTATCAGTTTTTTTCAACTGATCATTCGCCGTGGAACATATCATTTTAATTTCTTTGGCACTTGGAAGGCTGACGTTCGGTTCGATCAATGCACTCAAACTTTTCAATTTGGCATTGTATACTTTCTGTCTCTCCCCCAGTTGGTTGATCGTCTTTGCATTAGCATCATCAATGGACTTTAC
The DNA here is from genome assembly GCA_934351255.1 of uncultured Lachnospiraceae bacterium. Lineage (GTDB taxonomy): Bacteria > Bacillota > Clostridia > Lachnospirales > Lachnospiraceae > Jutongia. The sequence goes on along the minus strand of CAKRJH010000006.1, from coordinate 26,514 downwards.
TTTTGCAAAAATTTTTTTTAATTGCCCTACCGTCGTATTATTCATATCCAGCATTTTCTTGCGATACGACTCAGTACTCTCTGTCTTGATAATTCCCGACCACTTACCAATATGCAATCCCAAATCTCCAATTGCATCCGTGAATCCGCATATTTGTTCTTCATTTATTTCGTTTATTTGCTTTACCATTTTCTGATAGGCTTCATCGCTGTAATCTCTTGTCATACTAATATTCTCCTGACTGTTATCATCTTTTATATCGCCCTCATTGTAATAATCTAATCGCTATTTTCCCAGTGTTTTATCCCCCTTTCTCGGCCGCATCCCTATATTGTTATGCCTGCTCCTTATCCCCTACACTGTCAAATAAACTTACCTTCAATTTATTTGCGCCTATAGCATCTGACTCATCCCTGGAATCACATAAAGCCTGCATATAATTCGTTGTTTTATCAATCAATGTAATAAGCTGTGTCCAGCTGTCCTGCATCACTTCATACTCCCGGTCCAATTGCGTATGTGTATTTCCGGAGTCTTTTTTCTTATCGGTCCTTTTTTCTTTTTTCTGTGTATCACATTTTTCCTTTAATGTTTTCAGTCTTGCAATTGACGCTCTGATATTAGCGGTATCTATTTCAAAAACTTCCATCGCATCTTCCCCTTTCTTTCATTAATATAAATCCCCATCTGCCTTGTCCAGATCTGATATAAATTCTGTGCAGTACGTATTATATTTTTTCCCAAGCGCTTCCGCAGAAGAACTCTGTACCCCACTTGAGGTTGCGACCTGTTGCTGAAACTCTACTAAGGCGTCATGGGTCTGCCCTGACACGATTCCATTTTCTGTGATCTCTTTCAAAATATCGATATATTCTTTAACATACTCATTGTATAATTTATAATTATTCTCAAAATAACTTCCTGTATCAGTGATATAATCATCCTCGACAACTAAGTTCATTGTATTTCCTCCGCATTTGTCTGTATTGTCTGAATTTTTTGATTACAAGTGTTTATTTCTGTATTTAACGATTTGATTTTGGCATTACATTGGTTTATCTGATTCTGCACATTCTGTTTACTTTTCTTTAAATCCGAAATTGCATCATTATACTGTGCCCCATTCGCACATGCTAACATATCCGCGAATAGATTCATCTTTATGACACTGCTCATCATACTGGGAATGTCAAATATCTTTTTTCTGGTCCCTTCTGCGGTTTGATTCACCTGCCGGATTAATTTCTCCAGTTTGGTTTTCAAAACTTCCAGCTCATCGATATCTTTTTTCAGTGAATTAATCTGATTTGTATGTGCTGTTATCTTCTGTTGATACTGTGTAATTTGTACAGTTGGCTCCTTCATCTTCTATCCCCTCTCTTTGGAATCTACCAGTCACCTGTATTAGAACAGGTGACCGGCATTGTTCTGTACGCCAGGAAAGAACCGCTATCGAATAGAACTTGCACCGCTCTGGTCACGCTCAATTTCATTTGCACGATACTTGGTAATGTAATCGGCAATGTCAGCAATAGCGTCTCTTGCAGCCTCTAAGGCTTTCTTGTGCTCTCGTTCGTAGCGCTCAATAAAGGCTTTCGAAGTTTCATTCTGCCATCCGTCCGCTAAAGTACCATTTGTAGAATTCAGTTTGGTCAAAACATCATTGATAGCAGTTGCCTGATTATTGTATGTACTTGCAGCCTGTTCAAGGACATCATAATCAATCTTATTTGTTGCCATATTCAGTCCCCCCTTTCATTAGATTTTTATGGTAAAGTGTTTCAACACCTGTGCCATCATCTTGCTTGCGCTATTCCTGATACAGGGTGATTGTTTTCACCTTGCTTAACGCATTGTCCATCAAAGTGAATGCATCTCCATCCCGCAACGCACTGCCATACAGCTGTCGTTCCTTCGAGGTCGTATCAAACACTTCAATATCTTTAATATTCTTGAACACGATGTAATTCTGTTTTTTCTTAACTGTCTTTAATACTTCACATACCTGGAACTCGTTCATTCTTTCATTTGGCAGATTCGTAAAGAGAACCAGACATTTCAGACCTTTGTATTTCTCAAGAATATCTTTGTAGTTATCCAGCAATTCTCTATTTCTGCTGATATACTCCGGCCAATCTTCATTATGAATCATCATAATGATTGGCGTCATTTCCATAACTGCCTGACTTCCCTGCACTTCACGCAGCACTCTTCTTTGTTCCAATTCTGTGATGACATCCGATAAAATCTCCTGGCTGTCCTCAATATTTCGCGAATACAACCGTACCTCATCACATTCTGAAATTGTTTCAAATTCTCCAGTATAATCATCTATGATGTACATATGGTATCCCTGTTTCACAAAGCCAAGCTGTAAGTATTGCAGGAATGGTTCCTTTAAGCTGTCTCCCACAATTCCAATAACGGATTGGTTGATCCATTTCAGGGAAATCGGTTCTACTCCCTCATAATTCAGTCCTATATAGAAGACCTCCTTATCAGACTGCTTACCATAGTTTTGATTCCACACAACCTCCGTAAGAACACCTGGAACAGCCGGTATGGTTTTTGCCCTTTGGTCGCTATGCTTCTGATTTAAGGTATGAATATACTCTTTCACCTGGTCAATCTTCTCGATTTCTCTTTCACCGGAAAATGCCATGTAAACCTGTGCTTCTAATAACTCCTTCTGATATTCGATCAGGGCCCGTCCCCTTACATTGTCAGGTCTTAACTGGGAATATCCAAATAAACTGCTATACTCTGAATTGTCATTGCAATTCAATGCCAGCTTATACTCAAAATTTGACATATATTTATAGCCGATCCCTGCGGTCTGGGAATTGGCAATGATAACCGATATACCTAAGGACAAACCTTCTCTGCATATTGGAAGCAACTTATCTTCATCCTGTAGATACAGCTCGTTTAGCAAAGTATGATTATCGATTACTATCACAATGTGTGGTAAATCGGTATTTCCCATTTCTTTATAGGAAAGAAAAGAACTGACACCTGCAGACAATAAGCGTTCTTTTCGGATTGCAATTTCTGTATCTAATAATTTGAACAGGTTTTTAAGTTTTTCATCTTCCGATGGAGTGACCACCCCACCCACGTGATGCAGCTCTTCAAAGTTTTTCAGATACATAGACGCAAAATCTAAAATATAGAGGTTAACTTCTTTCGGTGAATATTTCGATGACAGACTTCGGATAACCGTCTGTAACAAATTGGTTTTTCCGGTTTGGGCAGACCCAATAATCATCATATTCTGTTCACTCAAATCGACGGTAAACCCACTCTGCACCTGATTGTCCGGATCATCATATATACCAATATCTGCAATAATATGATGAGAAATCCTTCCCAGCTGTTCTTTCTGAGGAAATTCAATCACTTGTTTCAGGGCTGGCAGATAAATATTCGGCAGCTTATATAATCCTGTCGAATCACAATAGTGCTTAATATACTGAACCATTGCATCCAGCTGTGTCCTGTCATTTGCGTTTTCCTGTGTGTTCTTCTGCTGATATACCGGTATCTTTTTCCCGGAATCAGATATTTCATAAATCGTGAATTTCTTCATCCCCGAATCATCGACATGTTCCGGAGCGCCACTGTATGCCGACTGAAACAACTCGAATATCTCATTATTTCCAACCTGAAGATAAGCTCGTCCCGGTTCTTTAATCTCAGCCGCCAATGGAGACTTTAATACCTCATTACTATCCTGCTGACTTTGTACCTTTAAGCATAATTTAAAACGGGAATTACTCCATATCTGTTCGTCAACCTGCCCGGATGGTTTCTGAGTCGCCAATATCAGATGTATTCCGAGGCTTCGGCCAACACGGGCTGTCGATATTAATTCTTTCATAAAATCCGGTTGTTCTGCTTTTAACTCAGCAAACTCATCGACAATTAAGATCAGATGCGGCAGAGGAATTGAGGCCTCTCCATTGCGGAATTTCATAATATACTTGTCAATATGGTTTACTCCGGCTTCTGCAAATAATCTCTCCCTTTTCTTACGCTCCGCCCGGATAGATTTCAGAGAACGATTAATTTCTTTTCCATCGAGATTGGTAATTGTGCCCATCATATGAGGAAGAGATTTAAACTGCTCTGTCATTCCGCCTCCCTTGAAATCGATAATAACGAATCCGACTTCATAAGGATGATATAACGTCGCCATAGACATAATATAGGTCTGTAAAATTTCCGATTTACCTGCACCGGTGGTACCTGCCACCAGACCATGCGGCCCATGTGCCTTATCATGCAGATCCAAAGAGATGACTCCGGCCTTTGAAACACCAATAGGTGCTGACATAGACTGATATACCTTGGAAGCATTCCATCTTGCATCCAGATCAATATCATCTACCGCAATAATATTTAATAATTCAAATAACGAAATATTCTTTGTCAAACTTCCTTCCAGCGAAATCTCCTCTGTATAAACAGGAGCCAGAAGCTGAACCATCGCAGCAATGTCCCCGTCAGAAATCGTATTATAGATAAATTCATATACCTTTCTGCTGTCACTGGTGTCCATCAGCCTTGCCTTATTATCACTGATATGTTCAATTAAATAGTCACAGCCCAATCCGATATCCGCTCTTGTATCACCAAAATATACAAATGTAACGCCTATTTCCTTTGCATGTTCCACAAATCTGGATAACGGATGACTTTTAAATCCATATTCGTCATATAAAAATACAATAATATGCGGATATTTCTCCTTATTTTGTTCCCGAGAGGTCAACTCCTTATATAAATATTCAAATATAATGGTCCTGCTGTTATCATCACATACAATGTTGTGAATTCCCAAATGATCATTATGAACCTGAGGAAGCATCCGAAGCCAATGAATTTTATCTCTGTTTGCGCTTTCTGCCACAAAATAAAAATCAACATCAGAGTGATATTGTCTGGCACATATATCAACAATCATATTTTTCATGAGCACAAAACGAATTTTCTCTGTTCCAACCACGCCAATCGCATCTGCCTCTTTAAAATCACATACAATAGGTGCCTCATTGATATACTTATACTGCTCGTACACCTTTTCCGGATATGTCTGTAAATCGTCTTCTATCTCGAGACGCTCCTGTTTTCTATAATTTACCTCTCTCTTGGCCTCAAATTTTCCAATACCGAGACGAACTTCCAAAAAGTCCTCATCTTCCCTGCAGCGGTCAAATAATTTATGAGAAAATTTTTTCAGGAGATGGATCTCTTCAGTCTCAGAGATATACTTATCCTGTAAAACATGCAGTTCATCCATCCGCGCCTGATTCAGCTCATTTCGTTTTTTCTCGATATAAGCGTTATACTTTGTGATACGACTTGTAAATTCCTTCTTATAATCTTTTTTGGCCTGTCGCATCCCGATAATCGCAGTTACAATGCCTGCTACAGAGGAGGCCAGACTGATCAAAATAAAGAATCCTCCCTGCAGTCCTACAATCAGCGATACGACAATCATCACTATGGAAGGTAATAACCGGGTAAGTAGATTACTTTTTGGTTTCTGTGGTATCGCAGGCGGATCTAATATTTCAATTCCGGTATCATCCAAAACTGTTTTTACACGGGAATTTCTATTGAATTTTGGATAACGGTTTCGCTTTGTGGAATCGACATATCCAACACCATTTCCCCTTATTTCATCTGTCTTTTGGGTAAATAAATGTTGATTTTTATAATAAAAACTATAATTACCAACAGAGAAAAAATCTCCATTTTTAATGAGCACCGTATGTTCCACAAGATTTCCATTATGATATACGCCAAATGTCGTAGACTGAATCGTAAGTGCTAACCCATCTCCTTTTTTCTCCAGGAAAACTTTATCTTGACTGGTAAATGCCCCACTCAAAATCAGAGTACAATCCGGAGTAGATCCAATCCAGAACGAGGACAGCGAAGTTACATCATACTTCCTGTCATACGTCTTATCTTCATAATCAAAATCAATCAGGAACTGGATATACAGGGCATCGCTGGATGACTTCTGATATTTGAACAGAAGTTCCGTTCCATGCTGTATCGGTACTGTCAGAAGTTTTCTAACATCATCTACACAGATATACAGATTGTCAGAACACATAACCTTCCATTGATTCTGTATATCCTTTGAAAATGTCAGCTCTATGGGTTCAAAGAACAAATCTTTTCTCACACGGACATCACAGTTATTCTCTGTACCAAAACGAATCTGCTTACTATCCGGAGAAACTTCGATTTCCTTGTATATTTTTTTGCCCGACACAATGATTCGATATCTTTTATCCATCAATTTTCCCCTTCAACAAAATAAATTTTTGTTCCATTCATCAGATGAAAATCACGTAAGGTCTTACTCCCCTTTAACAAAGCAATAGGATTTTCTGCTTTCAAATACAGTTTTTTATTGTCATCTGTATTTATTCCAAGTCCATATGCTGCATTCAATCCAATCACTAACTCGTTCGCCGAAATATCAAGTGGCACCTCCAAATCCACTTCTTTTTGTCTGCCACTTTGATAAAGTATATTAAAGTTCACAATAATTCGTTCTCTGTCCATAGCCTTCTCCTACCACATCAATAAAAATGCAACTTTTCGAATTCCCTCCTGCATGCCAAATTGTTTGCATTTCATCTCGGTATAGTTATCAATCTCTTCAATATATTCATCCGTTTTATAGTTCATAGTCTCTGCCAGATTCAGCGTTTTTTGCGTCTCGACATCATATTTATTACAGATAAACAGATATTTTCCCGAGCGGTTGTTGCTGATATTGGAGACAAATAAATTCGTTTTGTATATACTCTGGGCAGATGGTTCTGTGATCATCATGACATAGTCTGCCATTCGCATCATACCCGCTTTCGATTCATCAAAGGTATCGTCAGCATCTACAATGACGTAATCATAATCTCCAGATTCCTTTGCTGCCTTAGCAATCAGTTCGAATACTCTATACTCAATTCCAAAGGACATAAGGGCAGCCTTAAAAGGAGGCATATAATCAAACGTTTCGTTACGAAATTGTCCTTTTATGCTTTGATACAACCGTTTGTCCGGTTGTATTAATCTTTGATAGATATCCTGACTTACAATTGGCGAATCGTCCTGCATAAAATATTGAAATGACTGAAGGCGGGATGCCTCAATATAGAGCACCCGTTTATACATATCACTTAATGCCGTTGCGATTCCCAATGCAACCGTCGTTTTTCCCACGCCACCAGATGCAGACGTTACCAATACCACTTTAGGTTTCTGGGTGTCATTTTTTCGTGGGATCTTTAAATTGCTGATACCGACGATTTCCAAAAAGATGCCTTTTACATTGGTGTATTTAAACATCAAATGTTCACCATTCGTATAGGAAGTCTGGTCATCCTGTTCTTCCGTCATGATAAAGACATGTTTGATCTCATGATTTTCCAGTGGCATGGTATAAAACTCTTTTTTTATGATCAATACATCAATCTTTTGAAGATTTTGGAAAAATGTTTCAGCATACTCTTCGGATGTTATAATCTCTATCTCAACATCATCCAGAAATTCATACACAAATTTCGACTGTAACGGAATAATGTATGAAAAATCATCGTCAATAATCACTATCCTGGGTTTGGTCATCTTGATTCCTCCTGTATCATTTATCGTCCGGTGTTCATCGAAGTTGAACTCATTCTTCGGATGACCGATATAATCATTTCTAATGAGCAGGAAGGATCATCCAGCATGCGGGATATTTCCAATATATTCGCGCTGTGTATATGTTTCATCTGCTCTATGATATACACCAGATTTGCTCTTAGTTCCCTTTCAAGATACATACTATCCGGGTAACATCTTTGATTCAGCGGTATATATGTCAGATATATCCGACCCATGTGTGGATCTACAAAGATTCTTTTAATCCGAATATCAAGCGCAGATTCACTCAAAAAACCATAGGAAGCTAATTTGTTAATTTGCAGAAACAAATCACCAATCACACTCAGAAACCGAGATTCGTCAATGACAGGCAAATATACATCTAGTGCCTTTAATTCACCAGTCATATAAAAAAGGGCACCTTTCCCGTTATACTTGATCTTTTGGCAGGGAATCATGCGATTATCCCGGGAACTGTTTAACACACGATATTCTGTCGTAGAGAATGTTGCTTTCTCATCAAAGATGTACATAAAATCATTTTCACAGTTTATCTCGCTTACGATATTATCCTTGAATAATGTGTTATGTGACACAAAGTTATCTTCATCAATAACGATCTCTGCAAAACTCTTCCCTCTGATCTGGGTCTCGTTATGCAAAGTCTCTTTCTGTGGATCCTCTTTATGTGAAGTCTCCAGCGAAGTCCCTTCAAAAGGCAGACCGCAGCCTTCACACACACTTCTGTTATCCGGATTTTTCTTTCCACATCGTATACAGTATCTTGACATCCCTTTGTCCTCATTCTTCCCTGCAGACATTCTGCTTATATTGTGCATACCATAATCACAGGAACATGCTTACAAAAATCCAGATTATATATAATACACACAATAAACTGATAAATTTACATATCTTAATGACACAGTCACCAATCTTTTCACGCTTGCTGTTCTTCTGATCCGTTGGATCAGAAACCACAGGGGCAGGTCCATTATCATGAGAAGGTGTATATGAATTCTGCCCACTCCACTGCGGCTGTGTATATCCCGTATTCCCATTGGATCCCGAATTCACCACATGATTGGAGGCTGCGGGTTCGGAAACCGTAGCCTTGTTTTGTGGCGGCATCTCAGGCATCCTTTTCTTCTGAGCAAAATTAATAATACGGTTGTCAATCTCACAAAGCGGACATACAGACGACTGAATAAAATAAAAATGTCCATTGCTGCATTGTCCGAAACTGAACCGAAAACGGACCGTAACCATCGGCTGCAATACCTCTACCCACTGTCTTGCCGATACCCTCTGATCCGGATTCCGATATCCATCCACGAACGTCCGGATAAACATCTTCTGCAATTCAGGCGGCAGCGATGAAAAATCTGGAGCATATATCGGCGGAACAATCCCTGGTCTCTTCTCATAAAACGGAAAGAACCCGTCCTTAATATTCTGAACCGGCTGTGGCAATGCGACGGATGGCTGTCCTCCACCCGCTTTCATCTGCTGAATATTTGAATCAAACACATTGGTATCTTTTGCACACGCAAAAGGATGACAACCATTCATCAACAGGCAGAAAATATGTACCGCCAAAGCAAACAAATCGGTCTGCTGTGTATAGGTAGGCAGCGGAACATTCCTTAATGTCATGCCACCTCCCAGCTTCTTTTGTATTTCCGGAGCAATATAATCTCCCAGTCCCACTTCACAGCGGTATGTTTTCTGAGCACTGCTCACATAATGATACGAATCGGCATCCACCAGCATCACTCTGAAATAGGATTCTCTGTCCTGCTTATCCAGATTGATCAGTATGTTCTGCGGATTCAGGTCTCCACAGATCTGTCCGGCCCCATGTATCCTCTCAACAGCAATGCACATGTTTACTGCAGCCAGTACACGATACCTGAGATCATATTTTTCGGTACTGTACAGAGATGTCAACGACTGCATATTACTGGCTCTCGCCATGATATATCCCACAAAACCATTTCGGCCATAAATCACGTCTAACGGCCACGTAATATATTTGATCTGTTCCTTTGAAATCATTTCACTGACCATACACCGCAATTTTTCTTCACGGGTCGCATCTCTCTTGTCTTCCCGAAATACTTTCGCTACCAGTGAACTGTTTCCAATGATGTTATAAATATTTCCTTCCCCACCACCGGCGATTCTTTTCTCTTCCAGTTCATAGACCTGGCCACTCATCCCCTGATAAGTCATGTCCTTGCTCCCTCATCACCAGAATTATCGTTCTGCTTTAACACAGTAAGCAGTTTTTTGATATTCGTTTGCTCCTCAGAAGACAGTTTGTTATATTGTGTCTGAAAATGTTTTTGTGTTTCTTCCCCATCTTCCAAGAACGTCTTGCATTCTTTAATTTGATCTATAACCTCTTGAAGATCAACCCCCTCGTCCTGTTTAATCTCAGCACTCTCATCCTGACGAGATCCATCTTCCTGCATATTTCTATTTTCCTCTGGATTGGGAGATTCACTGGCCATCGGTGTGTTCTCTGTCTCCGCTTCAGAGATTAAACCTTCAAAAAACGCTTTAATTCCATACTCCTGTGCCTTATCCCAGAAAGTATTTTTTTGTTTCTCTGTGGCCTTCTTTACTTTACACTGAGACATTGTTTCCAAAATAATCTTAGCGCTAAACTTGGTTCCCGCCGATTTCATTGGTTCATATTTATCGTTGATCTGATCTATTGTTTTCTGCTTATTCTCCTTTTCCCCCTCAAGTTCAGCTATTTCATTCTGTTTGGCTGCCAGCAGTTTTTCCTGTCTTTTGCTTTCCTTTCGCACCCACATTTTATGTCCTACTACGCTTCCCGCTGTGAAGGCGGCTATCCCAAGGATCAACACGCACATACCCATTCTTATAAATTTGCTGCCACGTTTCTTCTTCCTTGCTGTTTTATTCCTCTTCCGCTTTTTCTTAGAGTCCTCCGGAAGGGGAGTGACGTGAAATTTGGGATTTACTTTGAAATTCAGATTATTAGAAACAGGCTCCGGTTTCTTGTCCAGCTCATCCACCGGAGGATTTATGACAGGCTCCGGCTTGGGTCTCTCAAATATAGGCTTCTCTGCCGTATCTGATACTCTGTTATATAAAAGATTTTCATAGTGTTCGTTCAACTGCTTCCATTCCGCCTCGCAATAATACTCCACTTCTCTTGGAGTCACTTTGCATTTATCATTGATAAGCACCGCGATACTTTTGTCATCGTCCACCTCACATAAGGACCAGACCGCATAGTAATACTTTTCAATACTCTTTCTGATCCGTTCCATATCCTGACCGTGATCCTGTCCATGAAATAATTGCTTATATCCATTCATAATGTAATCTATAAACAATGACTGATCCTGTGCTTCCAGTTCACCCTCCAAAAAATGACTGATAACATCCCCAGGTTCTTTGACAGACCGATTCCTGTAAACACAATATGGATTCATAAAAAATTCTGCTGCCGTAATATACGCATGATTCCTGCTGAACTGATTTTTTACCAGTTCCATGCGTGACTTTGGCAAATTCAGCAAAACAGGCTGGAACACACCATCCAGCATACCATCCGTAGCCAGTAATACTCCCACAATATCCAGTGTATCCACCACACCAAATTCCCAGGATGTATTGCCACTGCGCAACGGACGCACGGATACCCCATCTGCCCCTTTTTGACGCTGTGTGATTACTCTCGTCTCCCCGGTCTTACAGCGTACAATAATTCCTCCATCCCCGGCATGTCCATATATCAGCGTCTTTCCATCATATATGACAGAAGAAAGTGTCGTATCATAGTCCTGAATATTTCCCGCCTGATCACTGACATAGCGAAAGATCTGATCCATTGCATATTCGTAACCGGCTTGCAGGATTCCCCGAATCTCTTCCCACTTAGAATTTTTCGTAATATATTGATCACAATAGGTATACAGACTGTCTACTACAAGCGAGGAACCAATCTCCGAATGCAGTGCACTCCCCACACCATCCGCCACAATCGCCATATAAAACCCGGAATGTAACTTTCCGGTTTTGCTGGAATCCTGGCAGACCGTATTCGAGCGGACATGAGATTTTCCTCGAATCGAAAAATTATATGTAATCATATTTCTCCTCCCTCGTACTAATACCAGTCCTCATCAATGCAACGATCCGGCTTTGACTTTCGCATGTCCTCACCAAGTGGTGGTAGTGCAACCCTGTCATCAACCTGACTGCGCGATATTTCTGTGAAACTTTCGCTTAACCAGTCAAATAACTGCGTAAAGTCCATTGCTCTCAGCTCAACCACACGATTGGTCAGCTTGAATAACTCCTTGGAATCGTAATTGCCCACACCAACGCCCCAGAATGATAAATGACCATGGGATCCTTTCGACTCTTCCAGTGCTATTCTCTGTGCCGCCTTTTCCATTTCTGCATCCTCCGAATTTGATGCGCCATCTGTGATCATCAGGATCCATGGTTTATAGCAAGGGGTTCCAAGGTTCTGATACATCTGCGTTCTGTCCTTCACCAGATCGATTGCCATCTGAATCCCCTCTGCCATGTTGGTCATTCCTGTGGCCTCCAGTTCAGGGGTCGGCAAATCCACCACTGGAGTAAAATCACAGATTTTCTGTGCGTGGTCACTAAATGTGATGATTGCTACATCCACTCTCTTCTGAGCCAGTGGATCCTCTGAAACAGCTGCCTTAAATCTCCGAATCCCTTCTGACAGATTATGTATCGGCGTTTCTCCTCCTCTCCCCATACTCATGGAAAAAGACGTATCCAATAACAGGGCGCAGGCCATATGAGGCTCGCCCATCCCTGTAATTTTTTGTCCAAATACTTCATACATTTTTAGCTGTTCATGCATTTTCGTTTCCTCCTTGATCGTATCTGCCATTCCTCTGTTCCTCCTCTAATTTTGTATTTTCAAACTGGCGATCATTTTTTCTAAGTTATTCGGATCCTTTTCATCGAAGTCCTCACTATCACTCCCCAGATACTCTGCACAGCATTCATACCACTGATCTCCACACACTGTTGCATAATATTGTCTGGTATCATCCTCCTGCCCCTCCACTGTAACTTTTAAGAAATCATACTCACCCAATGTCACAATATCTGAGCCATAATCTACGTCATAATCCTGATCTTCAAAATACTGTGTATAGCGATCCATGGCCTCTTCGTCTACGCTTGAGGGAAGTTCCAGATCTTCATAATCCATTTGAGATACCGTAAAATAGCTGCATTCCAACATGTCAGACCGGATAGACACAAACTCCGAATTATCTGTATATGAGCTGTCTCCCGGAATTTCCATTTCAATGCCCGCATTAGTAAATTCATGTGTTTCCCACTGAATTGAAGAAAACTCCAGCAAAGTCTGTACTACCCCAAAAATCATACAACATAAAAGTGCTATAGCCGTACCTCTTAACCAACCATTATGACTCCGAGAAAAATACTGACTTATATCAAACTTTTTTATCTCAGACGGTTCCGAATTTTCCTCCGACGATACCAGGTTGTTCTGAGACATTGATAAAGACTTTGGTGAAGGCATCGGCTTTGGCTCCGGAATCCTTTGTACAAACCGAGCTTCGACCGTACATAATGGACAGGTTGCATTTGATGCAAAATAATAATGTCCTCTGGGACAGCATGAGACGCAGGCACGATCATTGGCCGCAATGACATATTTTCTGATAATGTCAGCCCACTGCCCTGCAGTGACTCTGACCTCCGGATTCCGAAATCCACCTACAAAGGTCTGAATAAATGCCTGCTGAATATCGGATGGCAGTGAAGAAAACTCTGGAGCATACATAGGGATGCTAATACCATCCCTCTTCTCATAAAACGGGAAATAGCCATTCTTTATATTCTCAATCGGCTGTGGTGCTACCACAGATTTCTTTTGAAAGGTCTCAGTCATTTGCTCCATCGATGTCTGAACCTGATTTCCAACCTCCCGGGCACATGCAAATGGATGACACCCATTCATCAATAAATTAAAAACATGTACAGCCAGTGCAAACTGATCCGATTGCATGCTGTAAGTCGGCAATGGTGCCGTTTTCAGCGACACTCCGGCTACCATCTTTTTCTGAACCTCCGGGGCTATGTAATCGGGCAGCCCCACCTCACAGCGGAATGTTTTCTGAGGTGTCACAAAATGATACGAATCTGCATCCACTAAAACCACGTGGAATCCATTTTCTTTATCCTCGATATCCAGATTAATCATGATATTCTGAGGATTCAGATCTCCACAGATCAACCCGGCACTGTGAATCATATCAATAGACGCACACAAATTGTAGGCAGCCAGCAGACGATAGCGCAGGTCAAATTTCTCTGAACTGTACAGCATTGTCAGAGACTGCATATGATCAACCCGACTCATAATATAGCCGGCAAATCTTCCCTGATTATCGTAGATAACATCCCGCGGCCACGTGATATAGTCAAGCTGCTCCTCCGTCAGATTCAGCTGCACCATATTGCGTAATTTTTCTTCTCGTTCCGGAGTCTTTTTATCCTCCCGAAATATTTTGGCAACCAGTCCCGCACTCTGCGCGACAGGATAGATGTCTCCCTCTCCACCGCCAGCAATCTTCTCACCGCTTACTAAATATTTCCCTATGAATAATCCTTTGTATTCTACATTCATTTTCTTCCCAATCAATCTATTATAAAATCAATGACTTCGCATATTCATTTCCACAGGAAGCAGCAATCTGGTAATACCCTGCTGCCTGAGACGGATCCAATCCAATGCTCGCTCCTGCGCCTTCTGAAATCAATTCCCCAATCATTACATGCACATCTCCGCGTTCTTTTTGTGTCATATTGGGATTGTCCTTCACGGTCAGCAGGTTCTGTAGATCCGAGGTCAATACCACAGTCGATGACTGCATCATCTGATGGCCTACCGTCTGCAGATAGCACCCCCATGGATGAAGTGCCACGACACCTTCCTGTGCCAAATAACGGTCCAAATCCATATAATTTTTTTCATTAAATGATATATATGCCATAATCCAGTAGGCATCGATCAGCCACTCATCCAGCTCACGATTTCCTCTATATGTCAGATAGCCGGAACTGCAATCCTGGATCAGCTGGCATATCTCGCCACAGATCTGTTTGGCAGCCATATACTCCTCCTTGCTGCGCAGCTGTTCGGCCTGATTCAATTTATCCGAGAATGTAAGATCTGAGATATGATTTGATGGCTCCGGTGGACATGGATTCGGTGCTGGCTCTGGTGGAACCGGCGCACTCCCAGGATAAGGAATTCCGGCCTTTTGATAATACTCTCTCGCAAGATCCTCGTTTCTGGCCACAAACGCTCCCGTTCGATACATTTCACCAATTCCTGCATAAGCACGCGCAAGCCCCATCTTCTCACCCTTATGAAACAACTTATAGGCACGGGTCACGTTCGTACTCTGTCCTCTCGTTCCATGCAAAAATCGTTCCGCCAATTCACAGATTGCATCCCCATCCTTCTGACCGGCCAGTTTCTCCAGTTCTTCGTTTGATTTATTCTGATAATCCATCTTCTACCCCCTTTTTACCGCGTAAAATAACATACATTTTAAGATTACTTTAGTACAGATATGTACTAAAGTCAATAGTAAACATCTGTACTATGTTACCATCTATCTATGAAATCAACTTATTATCTGGTGATAACATGAATAACAATTACATGGAAAAATTCCGCAATCTGAGAGAAGATTCGGATTATACCCAACAATACGTCGCATCCTATCTTGGCATCTCCCAGACCATGTATGCACGTTACGAACGAAACGCTAACGAACTCCCGATCCGGCACCTGATCAAACTCTGCCAGCTCTATCACGTCAGTGCCGATTATATACTCGGACTGAATTACTGCAAATAAACCAAAACATGCACAAAGAGGCTCTGCCATCACAGGCAAAGCCTCTTTCCTATTCTCCCAAATCTACCAGGCAGTCTTTCCGTTCTCCAGCAGACTGTCAATATCACAATATACATCCTCCCCTACACCAGATGCACGCACTCCAGCAGCAAAAACCACGCCAGTCCATAATACGTCACGACTGCCACCAGATCATTGACTGTCGTGATCAACGGCCCGGATGCCACCGCAGGATCCACATGAACTTTGTGGAAGAACAATGGCACCAGTGTTCCCACCAGACTGGAGATCACCATCGATACCAGCAATGAAATTCCCACACATCCAGAGATCAGGAAAGCATGTCCAAACGCATAGCCCTTGAAGAAATGGATATAAAATCCCAGGCACACCAGCGACAGCACGCCCAGCAGCAGTCCATTGCTGAATCCCACACGCATCTCTTTGATGACAAACGCCAGCTTATCTTTTCCCTTCAATTCTTCGTCCACCAGAACACGGATCGTCACAGCCAGTGACTGCGTGCCCACATTTCCGGCCATATCCAGGATCAACGACTGGAAGCAGATAACGATCGGCAGCACGGCCACCACGCCCTCAAAAGCGCCGACCACCGTGGACACGCCCATGCCCAGGAACAACAGAACGATCAGCCACGGCAGACGTTTTCTCATACTTTCAAACGTCGTCTCTTTCAGATCCTCCTCCGCGGTCAGACCGGCCAGTTTCGCATAATCCTCTCCCATCTCGTCATCGACCGCCTCGATCACATCCTGCGCTGTCAGGATACCGATGATCTCTTTGCTGTCGTTCAGTACCGGCAGGGAATCTTCCCCGTAGTCCTTGATCTTCTCAATGTTTTCCGCAATGCTGTCATGATCGAAAAAATACGGATAGGAATAACTGATCAATGCCTCCAGATCATCGTGTTCTCTGGCAATGATCAGATCCTTCAGATCGATCACACCACAATATTTTCCGGTGCGGTCGACCACATACAGAGTCGAGATATTATCGTTTTCGCCCGCCTGTTTGATCAGTTCATGCATGGCCTGCCGGATCGTAAGATCACTGGTCAGACTGACATAATTGGTGGTCATCAGGCTACCGATCTCATCGTCATCATAGGAATTGATCAGGCGGATATCTGCCTTGACATCTTCCTGCAGATATGGGATCAGCCGTTTCTTCAGATCCGTGTCCATCTCCTCGAGCAGGTCAACCGCGTCATCGGAATCCATCTCATTGACCAGCGAAGCAAGTTGATCGATACTCAGCTCGCGGATATACACGTCCGGCTCCTCCAGATAGGAGAAAATGTTGGATGTCCACTCCGTTCCCAACAGCCGGTACAGCGAGATTCTCTCCTCCTTGGTCAGAAACTCCAGACTCTGGGCAAGGTCATTTTCATGGTAATCCCTCAGTTTATCCAACAGTTGTTCTTTATCCAGTCCACTGCGGATCACTCCTACAATCTCTTCGGTATAATTCTGCTCTGCAAACTTTGTTCTCTCCATCTGATCACCATGCCTTTCCGACAGTCTGCCGTTGCAGCCATACAGATCTGTCTTTACGATACTATCTTCCACCAGGGAAGATTCTGTTTTCCTTCTGTCTATTTGAGAAATGTTGCCACAAATTTCGTATAACTTGGCTCGGCCTGGCTGCTTTCCACCACCAGCGTTCCGCCGTGTCTTTGCACAATGCTCTTGGCCAGAGCCAGTCCGATCCCGACACCGGACTGTTCTCTCTGTCCGTTTCCCCGGTAAAACCGGTTAAATATCTTCGGCATCTCCTCCGGGGCAATGCCCGGTCCCCGGTCAGTCACAGCCACCCGGATGCTGCCCGGAGTCTCCTGCCACTGTACCAGAACTTCCGTCCCGGCCGGAGCATGTTCCATCGCATTTTTCATCAGATTCAGAAATGCCTGCGACAGCCATTCTCTCTCCGCGAGGAAAGTTACGCCATCTTCCCCCTCGCATACAAAACGGATCTGCTTTTGGGATCCATTGACGGCCAGAACCTGTGCACACTCGCGGATCAGAACCGACAGGTCCGTCCTGACCGGATTCCACGGCAGCACCCCCGACTCGATCTGCGTCAGCTTCAGCAGTCCCATCACCAGCCAGTTGATCCGTGCCACCTGATCCATTGCACTTTGCACCATGTTCTGCATGGTCGCTTTCTGCTCCTGCCCGGCAAATTCTTTCTGAAAAATATCCAGAAACACCTGCAGCGCAGCAAGCGGCGTCTTGATCTGGTGGGAAATATCAGTCATCATATCCTTCTGATAATCTCTCTCCCGCTTATGATCCTGCTCTCTCTGCCGCAGGACGCTGGCATTTTCCCAGATCCTCTCATAGAGTCTCCCCAGGCTCCCCGGATACATCCGATCCTTTAATTTGTCCTGCCACTGTTGATATTTTTCCGGAGCAATACTCTCTCGGCGGCTGCATTCCACCATATCCGCCAGCACATCTTCCCCGTGATCTACCTGTCTTGCAAAGGCCCGGAAAGACCACCACACTCCGGCACCGGCCAGAGCCAGGACAGCCACCGATACCGACCAGAGAACTCCGGCCGACTGCACCATCTTCCATCCTGCCACAGCGCCGCCAATACCCCAGAGCAGATACAAGCCTGCTGCCGTCCCGGCCACTGCAAATCCCAGATAATACCTGCATCTCTTCATGCTTTTCCTCCATCCCGCAGCGCTCTCACGCTTCATCACTCCATCTTGTTCCTTGCCTTCTGCCACTCCATCATATTCTACCCGGCTTCCGCTGATCCCCTCTGCCTTCTCTGATGCCTTCCGGTTCTTCCCTGCCCTCTCTGGCGTCATCCCCGCCTGTCCATGCGGTAGCCAATGCCACGGATCGTCGTAATACACGATTCCTCTCCGGGTTCATCAATCTTCTCGCGCAGTCTTCGCACGTAGACTGACAACGTATTATTGTCCACAAATGCCTGATCGACAGCCCACAGCCGCTCCATCAACTGATCCCTGGTCAGGGTCTGCCCCTGATGTTTCATAAATTCCCAGAGCAGCCGGAATTCACTCAATGTCAGTTCGACGCGGACTCCATCCACAAACACCGAAAAATCCGCCGTATCCAGGGTGATCTTTCCACAGACCAGCTTCTCCCGGGTTGCTGCTTCCTGCCGCTTCCCCTTGCGCAGATTTGCACGGATCCTGGCCATCAGTTCCTGGATCCGAAAAGGCTTGCAGATATAGTCATCCGCACCGGTGTCCAATCCCCGGACCACATTGCCCTCATCTCCCAATGCCGTCAGAAACAGGATCGGCATCTGCGGACACTGTGCCTTCCACTCACGGCAAAGCTGGTAACCGTCTCCATCCGGAAGCATCACATCCAGAAGGACCAGTGAGATCTCACCGCGGTTATCCTCCCAGACACTCCTGGCTCCTGCTGCATCCGCCGCCCGAAGTACGCGAAATCCTTCACTCTCCAGAGAGTACACCGTCCCCATGGACAATGCCTCATCATCCTCCACCAATAATATTGTATTCATAATCCTTTATCATTCCTTCCCCAAAACACCCCAACAGATGCCATAGATTGCCCCTTGCATCATACTATTGTACCATACCACTCCCCGGAAAGAAAAACCCCATCTTGTAAAACTGTAGTAAAATTTATTTTCCATAAAACAAAAAAAGAAGAACTCCTCATCTCGAAGAGTTCTTCCAATCATCGTGCCGCAGACCGGAATCGAACCGGTACGGGTATCACTACCCACGGGATTTTAAGTCCCGGGCGTCTGCCAGTTCCGCCACTGCGGCATCAATGGGACCTATAGGGCTCGAACCTATGACCCTCTGCTTGTAAGGCAGATGCTCTCCCAGCTGAGCTAAGATCCCACAACAGGATTCATCATATCATAGATCACCCTGTCTGTCAATCATTTCCATCGTGTCCATGGGCGGTTTTCCTGCACGTTAAGATCCATTTTTTAACAACTCCAAAGTACACCAGACATACGAGCAGACTGATCACAGCCACCACACATCCCACTCCGAATCCCGGAGATACATAATGCATGGAAATCTCATGTTCTCCGCTGTCGCAGATAAACCGGATAAAGGTTCCCGCATATTTCTCATAGGAAACTTTCTTTCCATCGACCTTGATCGTCCATCCTTTATCATAGGGAATAGAGGTCATGACCTGGCTCTGTCCCTCTGCCAGACTGATCGTCCCTTCCAGGGATCCACCGCGATGTTTTTTGATCTTCATGCCATGTCCGGCCAGAGTAGTCATCGTCTCTGTCACAGAGGCGGAATCCAACTGCGCGATCTCCGTCTGTGATGGTGTGACCGTACTTCCATCGTAGGAACTTGCCGCCACCCGCACCGTCACGGTCTGTCCTTTTTCGAAATTCCCCAGATACAGAACACCGTTGGTCTCGCTGGTAAAATAATCTCCCACATACACATCATTGACATAGACATTGGCATACGAAGCATTCGCCTTCATATATAGATACATCGGATTCGTGGAGGCTGCCGTCACCTGATAATTCCAGGAAGATCCGTCCTCCTGATTCTGCACATACTCGCACCACCAGAAATAATTGCGTTCCTTCTCTCCCGTAATCTGGTCGACAAACTGATTCTGATTGGCGAACGGACTGGCAGACTGGACATCCGGATTCTCACAATCCCCGGACACTCCATACGCGATCGGCAATGCATTCGGATTCGTGTACCATGCGGTTCCCTCCTGCGTACTGTCCCCATACTGATAATCGGAAGCGACCGCGCGGTCACTGATGACATATTTTACAGCGAACAGACTGTCCAGCAATGCATTGGAACCATAGCCCGAATTCCAGAAATACGTCTGTGCCAGACCGAGTTTCGGTGTCAAGGCATTGATCGCCGCATTAAAAGTCGATGAATAATGCGTCATCCCATTGTAGCCAAACAGCAACGCATCGTTTTTGGAGTATTCATACTGCTGGTTGATCCGGTAAAATCCCGAATCCTGAGACTGTATCTGCTCCACCAGCGGCTGGGTCTTGTCCACGAAAGAAGTATATTCCTCCACCGTTCCATACGAAAATTCTCCATCCAGCCCGCGAAGCATCGCCAGACCATTGGTACCCATCTCCGCACTGACAGCCACGACCAGTACCGCCACGACCACGGTCTTCACCACGCGGTCATGCTTCTTCGCAAAAAACGGCTCAGCAAAGAATGGACCCAGAGCGATCATCGCCTGCACTGCCATGTACACCAGCAATGCGCTGAACAGAAATGCGTACCGGTACGGGAACCAGTTCGGATACTGGAAACCATGCCATATCTTATCTAGACTACTTCTGTAGAAACTTGTCATTAACAGCAGCAAAATACAGAGCATTCCCACCTTCTCCCGGATGCGGATCGACCTGTGCAGCAGATATACCACCGCCAGTACCAGGATCAGATAGCCACAATACACCGCCGGAAGACCACTGTTGGTAATGCTGTCATACGTGCCATGAGACAGTTTTGACCAGAATTTGGAAAACTCAAAATTCGTCTGCCCCGCATAATCCGTCCCCTGATAACCGGATGCCAGTTTTCCCTGCATCAGGTCGGTCAGTGAACTCACCAGAAGCGGTGCTGCCAGACCAATTGATATCAGACTGGTCAGCGTAAATTTCCCCAGAATACCCAGAGTATTCTTCCATGCACCTATCTCCATCTGTGTGATCAGACGTACAACAAAGTACATACCGGTAAACAGTCCCACCATATATCCGGTGTAATAATTGCTGATGAACAGAAGCGTCAGGCAGAGAACATACTGTCCTCCCTGTTTTCCATCAAGGATCTTTTCCACACCCATCAGGATCAATGGCAGTAAAATAACCGCGTCCAGCCACATGATACTCAGAGAATACACCATGGTATAGGACATCAGACTGTAGCAGACTGCCGGTATCAGCAGCGACATCCCCAGGGTGACTCCCTTTCTGCGGGCCAGATAATTTCCAAACACGGTACAGGTCACCGCTGCCAGCGCAATCTTCAGGATCGTCAGGATCTCCACGGCCACCGGCATCTTTTCCACCGGAAAAAATAAGGTGATAAACGACAGCGGACTCGCCACATAATACGCAATTACGCCAATAAAATTGCCGCCCATCGAACGCGACCAGGAGAAAAACAGAGAATCATCCCCGGTAAAGATATGGCGCAGGGAACTCAGAAATTCCACATACTGCCCTTTCATATCCATGATCAACAGCGACTTTTCTCCAAACGGATAAAATCCGCCCGCACGCAGGATCAACAGCATGATCACGACCGTCAGGCCAAATGCTGCCGTACACCAGATCCACGACTTGTTTTTGTTCTCATTCATCTTCTTTCCCCATTTCCCACGACATTTGAAATCGCGATAAATCCACTTTTCCGTTGTCTACCTCAATACCCTCGGCCTCCAGCCTGTTCTTCTGCTCATCGGCTCCTCCAAATGCAAAGGCCCCGGACAGTTCTCCCTTGGAATTTACCACCCGAAAACATGGAATATGCTCCGGGTCCGGGTTCTTATGCAATGCATTGCCCACCGCACGGCACATCCTCGGATTTCCTGCCATCGCAGCGATCTGACCATAGGTTGCGACCTTTCCTGCAGGAATCCTGCACACAGCCTCATAGATCCGGCGGGTCGGACTGTCCGTCACCAGATCATAGCTCTCGCGGATCATCCGGCGGACATCTTCTGTCGGAATGCTCCCATCGAGTATGATCGTATTCCAATGCTCTTTATTCTGATGGTATCCCGGAAGTACCGATGCATAGGCTCCGCGCCAGAAATCCCTCCACTCCGGGTCTGCTTTCACATTGAGATGGATCAGTCCATCCTTCTCATACGTCCACAAAAAAGCCTTTTTATCGGGTCTCACTCGCACCAGCTGCCAGTTCTCATCATGAAACGGTGCATCCTGATACGTCCCGGGAAAAGAGAGGCCATACTCCAACGCTTCCTTTCTTGTCCTCATCGTCCACCTCCACCTGACCAAACGATCCATTCTAACCAAAAAAACTCCAAATCAAAATGATTTGGAGTTACATGCCGCAGACCGGAATCGAACCGGTACGGGTATCACTACCCACGGGATTTTAAGTCCCGGGCGTCTGCCAGTTCCGCCACTGCGGCATCAATGGGACCTATAGGGCTCGAACCTATGACCCTCTGCTTGTAAGGCAGATGCTCTCCCAGCTGAGCTAAGATCCCATATAAACGACCCAGAAGGGACTCGAACCCTCGACCTCCGCCGTGACAGGGCGGCGCTCTAACCAACTGAGCCACTAGGCCATATAAAATAATAAATAAGTGGACCCTCAGGGACTCGAACCCTGGACCGATCGGTTATGAGCCGAGTGCTCTGACCAACTGAGCTAAGGGTCCATTCCACAATTCCCTTGTGTAAATCCAGCGAATTATATTCTATCATAAAAACACCCGTCACGCAAGAACTTTGTGGTTATTTTTTCGATTTTTCGATTTGTTGCAGGATTATTTTTATTTGTCCTGTTCCAGATAAAATACTTTCTTTTGCCCCGGATCAAACATCACCACGGAAAAACTCAGACTGTTCCTGTCCGGAATCTCGTCATAACAAAAGCGGTCTTTCGCGCTGATATGTCGGTCATACACGATAAAATAGCCCTCTGTAGGCAGCTCCACATCCAGTCCATCCAGACATTTTTCCAGAGATTCGCTCAACGGAAGTTTCTCCCAGTACTCCCGTTTTCCAAGACTCTCTTTCAGCGATTCATAATCCTCCCCTTCATATTCCAGCTCCAGGATAACATGGCCTTTTCCCAGATATCCATCTTTGGTATCCGTAAATTGACAGAGCTTGCCCGGATCCAGATCCATGCCGCTAATGTCTTCTGCTCTGCGGATATACACCAGCGTGGCATCGTTCACCGGATTCTCCTCACCGTATTTCTGTATTCTCAAAAAGATCACCATAAAAATGGCTGTCACTGCCACAAACAGCAGCATAAATAATATCGAAGTGGTCCATTTTCCGGACTTCATACTTTCTGCTCCCCCTTCGTTGTTATTCCTGTTTCAAGATCATCTGCAGCACACGTCTGGCACTGTTATAAATCTCTGCCGTTGTGATGGCTCCCTGTGTCCACGCCTCTTTTACACGGTCCGCATATCCATTCATCATCTTAATGTCATTGCCGGCTTTGATCTCCAGATAATGCTCGGAATGATTCCACCAATCTGAGGTAACCATCCCCTCATATCCCCATTCCTGGCGCAAAATTCCCGTCAACAGATCATAACTCTCCGACGTTTTTTCACCATTCAGCAGATTATAGGAAGACATGACCGTCCAAGGCTGTGCCTCCCGGACCACCATCTCAAATCCCTTCAGATAGATCTCCCGCAGCGCCCGTTCCGATACAATGGAATCGCTTTCCTTGCGGTTCGTCTCTTTATTGTTTACCGCAAAATGTTTCAGGCTCGCACCGATATGCTGTGACTGAATTCCTTTTACCATCGCAGTACCCATGGCCCCCGTCAGATACGGATCTTCTGAATAATACTCAAAATTACGTCCACAAAGCGGACTCCGGTGAATATTGATCGCAGGCGTCAGCCACAGACCGATATTATTCTCCTTGACTTCTCTGGCTCCTGCCATACCTACCTGTTCTACCAGCTCCGTATTCCAGGTCGATGCCAGAAGCGTGGCACATGGAAACGCCGTGGTATACACATGACATACCGGATCGATCCGCAGTCCGGCCGGACCATCCGCAGAATTGATCGCTGGTACTCCATATTTTGGCAATGCCCCCATCGATCCCGTATTCGTGATGCCTGTCCCTCTGTGTCCGCAGGTCAGGTGGATCAGTTCCTCCACAGAAAGCTGTTCCATAAACTCATCCAGCGTAATATCTCCGTCTGCCACCTGGGACAGCACCTTCTCCGGATGTGGTTTCCATGGAACATTCTGCCTCAATGCCTCACCCATGACATCGGGAACGACTCCTTCCAGTCCGTCAATATCCTGTCGCGGAAGAATGCACGGATCTTCCGGATAGTCCCCGGTCTGCAGCGTTTCAAAGCTTCCATCCGCCTGCATCCTTCTGGTCAGTTTGTATGGAGCACATCTTCTGGTAAGCTGCTCCACTACCACGTCAGATTCCAACTCATAGGTATAACAACACTGCGCGTCTCTGACATTGTCCCCCTGATAAATCTGATATGCTCCTGCCTCCAACACGTATGCTGATCCTGCAACTGCTCCGAGATCATCATAAGAAGCCATCTGATCCACCGGCATTGTCAGATATAGTCTCTGACTCTCCCCCTTCTGCAGTTCTCTGGTCTTGACAAACGCCCCCAGTTCCCTGGCGGCTTTGCCCAGTTTTCCCTGCGGAGCCTGATAATACAACTGCCATACATATTTGCCGGCCATATCGCCGATATTGGTCACCACACAGGACGCCACAATGATATCCTGTCCCTGCACCGTACTGGCATCCACCTGAACATCACTGCAGGCAAACTCTGTATAACTGAGGCCGTAACCAAACGGATAATTAACACGTTCTTTCGCACCCGGGATCGTCTCAAAATAACGATATCCCACATAAATATCCTCCACATATTCTGCATGATCCATAGAATCATGAAATACTTCTGTGGACGGATAATCGGTTATCTCCCTGGCAAGCGTATCACTCAGATGTCCGGATGGACTGACTTTGCCAAGCAGAAGATCTGCAGTCGCCAGACCTCCCTCCATGCCACCCTGCCAACTCATCAGTACTGCCGGGATCTTCTCATTGTCTGCAAACCACTGTGTGTCGACCATTCCACCGACATTCATCACCACGATTGCCTGTCCAAACGTAGCAGTCACCTGCTCCACCATCCTGGCTTCTTCTCTGGTAAGATAAAAATCACCCCGGTCAAAGATCTTCCGACTGCGGCTCATAATATCTTCCAGATACGGTGGATACGCAACCTCTTCCTCTCCCAGTTTGCGATCCCAGTCTTCCCCGGAATAGCGGCAGATACTGATGATCGCAGTGTCAGCATATGCATGTGCCTTTCTCACCAGGTCATCCGGAAGCTCAGGCTCTACCGTCAGTCCCGGCAATGCCCCCTGTGCATATTGCTCCTGTATCTCCTTCTTATAGAAATCGATCAGCGGTTCATAGAGAGAGACATCCCCTGCCTGTTCATACACCTTCATCCC
The DNA here is from genome assembly GCA_934351255.1 of uncultured Lachnospiraceae bacterium. Classification (GTDB taxonomy): domain Bacteria; phylum Bacillota; class Clostridia; order Lachnospirales; family Lachnospiraceae; genus Jutongia. Next base: position 656 of record CAKRJH010000006.1, on the reverse strand, counting down.
CTCATGGAGATTCCGGATATACGCCGTGGTCACTTCCCCACTTCCGCCACCGCCTTTTACATAATCAATCGTTCCCTTGCCAAACAAGGCAATCTTGCTGCCCCTGGCCAATGGCAGAACCGATCCTTCATTTTTTAACAGTACCATACCCTCGGTGGCTGCTTTTCTCGATAGATCAATATGCTCCCGGCACCCTGTCACTCTGCCTCCGTCCGCTCTCAACCCCAAAGGCGGCTGATACATTGCTCTTACCCACTTATCATTCATAATGATGCTACATTCCTTTCTCCACCCACAACCATTCCGATGCAGGCATGCATTACCCCTTACTTCAATATTTATATTATAACTGGTTCTCTTTAGCGGGACAAGTACCGTTCCGCGAGATGCGCATCCTCGCGGAGCGTTTTTTACTTTATAGGAAACGAGAAGTTTCCTATAAAGTAAAAAAGACTCTAGAAAACTAGAGTCAAAAAAAACTCCCCGAGTTGGGCTCGAACCAACAACCCCACGGTTAACAGCCGTGTGCTCTACCATTGAGCTATCGAGGAATATCTGGTATTACTTCTTTCGTAGTACCTTCAAAACTGTATACCGATTATAGCATCCTTTTGCTATCTTTGCAACTTTCGCTCAAGCGGTTCTCATTTTCGCTC
>CAKRJH010000005.1 GCA_934351255.1 uncultured Lachnospiraceae bacterium | reverse complement strand
GCCAAACCGACGGCAGCGCCGACCGTGAAGCCGACTGCCAAACCGACGGCAGCGCCGACCGTGAAGCCGACTGCCAAACCGACGGCAGCGCCGACCGTGAAGCCGACTGCCAAGCCGACGACGGCACCGACCGCCAAACCGACGGCAGCGCCGACCGCCAAACCGACGGCAGAGCCAACCGAGAAACCAACGACAGTGCCGACCGTGAAACCAACGACAGTGCCGACTGTGAAACCGACCGCAGCGCCAAGTCCGACACCGGCTCCGGTATATCAGAGTGTTACGATCACGAAGGTTGACAACATCACCCGCGCCCGGGTGACAGGAGCGGTACTGGCAGTCTATGATGGCAGTACATACATAGACGGATGGACGACCTCGGCAGGCCAGGATCATATCGTAAGCGGCCTGACCCCGGACAAGGTATACCGCCTGACAGAGGTCACAGCACCGGGAGGATATCAGAAGGCATCTGATGTATACTTCAAGGTCAATGAGAAGGGACAGGCATACGCAGGATCCTCCGGGAACTCACTGGCAGCTACGGGAAACTCTGCCGTGACCATGATGGATGTCAAGGAGATCACCACCGGCGAGGTGGCAGTTCATGTACAGGTCGATGGAGTGACCGGAGATAACTACAAGTATTCGATCGGACTGAACAGCTCCATCGCAGGCATGAACAGCCTGGGACTGAGCCAGTTCACGGCGAACGGAAATACATATACATACACTGCAAATGAGGTCGAGAAGGGAACCTATACCCTGAGTCTGTATAACTGGTACAGTCAGAACGGATATACCTCACAGGCAGAGATTAAGATCGGAGACGGTCAGAAGAAGACACTGGCATATCAGAGCAATGTCTCTGTGACAGTAGAGGCAGAAAAGACTGCAGATATTTATATTACGATCACATACACTGCAGTTGCAACACCGACGCCGACCCCAACGGCAGTGCCGACTGTGAAGCCGACAGCAAAGCCGACCGTGAAGCCGACTGCAAAGCCGACAGCGGTGCCGACCGTGAAGCCGACAGCAGTGCCTACCGTGAAGCCGACTGCAAAGCCGACAGCAGTGCCGACTGTGAAGCCGACCGTGAAACCGACAGCGGTGCCGACCGTGAAACCGACTGTGAAGCCGACTGCAAAGCCGACAGCAGTGCCGACCGTGAAACCGACTGCAAAGCCGACAGCAGTGCCGACTGTGAAGCCGACCGTGAAACCGACAGCGGTGCCGACCGTGAAACCGACTGTGAAGCCGACTGCAAAGCCGACAGCAGTGCCTACTGTGAAACCGACAGTAAAGCCAACGCCGACCCCGACACCTACCAAGACTCCGCTTCAGAAGGTGACCCTGGGCATCCGTGATGAGAACGGAAACCGTGTTAAGGGTGCGAACCTCTATCTCACGGAGAATCTGGATGACATTTACGATGAAGATGTGGTTCTGGATCGTTGGATCTCCGCAGGAGACAGCGATCATGTATATGAGGAACTGACCGCCGGAAAGACATATTGTATGGTATTGAGTGCAGTTCCGACGGGATATGATTTCGATGACGTGAGTGATTATTATTTCAAGGTCAATGCCGATGGAAAGCTGTATGTCGGTGAGGATGAGACATCGCTCTCTTATCAGGCCGATGGAAAGGTACTTACCCATGTAACTTCCAACGGAGAGTCCCCGGATGCGATTTATTCCAAGCAGGAGATTCCGGGTGCCGGTGGCGATGATACGCTGACGGTCGGAGCCATGGCAGTCACTCTTGGGGAAGATACGGATACTGTGACCGAGAGACTCGGCCAGCCGATCCGCATTGATACGAACCAGCTCGGTGTGACCGTATACATTTATAATCCGGGGCCGGATGCCGATTCCGACGCAGATTACACCAATTATCTTGCGGTAGGATTCCTGAACGACGAAGTGGTTCAGATGTTCACGATATCAAGGTATTTCTCGTATGAGGATATCGTGGATGGAAACAGTACATCAGACGTTTTGCTGGCGGGAGACTGGAACAAGGCATCGTCTTCCTATTATCCAGTCAATGCCTATGACGATGAATCCTCAGCCAAGGGCAGAGCCGGGGCATGCACGTACAGTGGAGACCAGGAGAAGGTCGTGGCATTGACAGACTGCTGGGGCAGCGGACAGGTCTATGGCCTGCTGGTATATGACGGTTCTTTCACACAGAGACAGATGTGTGAGGTGAAATATGGTTCCTATGGAAACAATGTGCTGACAAGTTTCCGCAATGAGATCTATGACATGTCCACAGCGTTCCGCGTGATGAATGGCGTGGTCAGCGGACGGCCGATCCTGGCGTCCGATGCAAAAGGCAATCAGATTGCCAACAGTTTCTGCTATGATGTCCTGGAGGGCGGGGATGCTGATCTGAATGCCGCTTCCGCATATTTCAGAGGAAAGGACAATACTCCGACCATGATCGTCGGCAATCCGACAGAGGGAAGCGCGGATGCCTTTGCGGCGATCCAGTACTGGGTAAGTTATGATTTCTGTAGAAATGCGATGCTCAGCGGAAACCGCTGGTCAAATCCGGGCATGAAGTGTCCATTCAGCAAGACCGGTGTCGGAGCATATTACAGCGAGGACGAAGGAAAGCTGGTTATGGTGCAGTATTACTATTATTAATAGAGACAGAAAAGAGGTCAGACAATGGGAAAAGAGGTTAAGACCAATGCCATGCGCATCCTGGACAGACAGAAGATTCCGTATCAGCTAAACACCTATGAGTGTGATGAATTTATTGACGGAGTCCATATCGCGGATGCGCTGGGGCAGGACTATGCAATGAGTTTTAAGACACTGGTCATGAAGGGCAAGAGCGGACAATACTATGTGTTCGCTCTGCCGGTGGATCAGGAAGTCGATATGAAGAAGGCGGCAAAGGCTGTGGGTGAGAAAAATGTCGAGATGGTTCACGTCAAAGACATTCAGGCGGTGACCGGATATATCCGCGGAGGCTGTACTCCGATCGGAATGAAGAAACAATATCCTACCGTCATTCACAGCAGTGCACAGGAACTTGATGAGATGATCGTCAGCGGCGGATGTCTGGGAAAACAGATTTTGTTGAACCCACAGGATCTGCTGCGCGTTACAAGGGGAACCTTTGCGGACATCGTCAAACGCGGCGAATGATCCCGGGGGAAAGGAGAAATATGAAGAGGTATGCAGGAAAAGGGCTGGCGTGGACGCTGGCGGCAGCACTGTTCCTTGGGGGATTACAGGGGACAGGGATTCAGGCGGCGGCAAAGCCGAAACTGAACCGGACGAAAGTGACATTGAGCGTAGGAAAGTCTGTGACACTCAAAGTGAAACGGGCCAAAAAGAAAGTAAAGTGGTCTACTTCCAATAAAAAGATCGCTAAGGTGACCGCAAAGGGAAAGATCAGGGCGGTGGCTCCCGGGACGGCGAAGATCACAGCAAAGACCGGCAGTGTCAAGCTGGTCTGCAAGGTGACCGTTAAGGCTAAGGCGGAACCGGGGACACCGGGGACAGCTCCGACAGCGCCATCAGCCGCCCCGTCTGCGAAACCGGGCGTGACCTCTCCGGCAGCGGGAACTTCGACAAGGCCATCACAGACAAACACACCAAAGCAGAGTACATCACCAACGCAGACGAATACACCGCAGCAGAGTATATCGCCGACACAGACGGACACCCCGCAGCAGAGTGCATCACCAACGCAGACGAATACACCGCAGCAGAGTATATCGCCGACACAGACGGATGCACCGCAGCAGAGTACACCGCCGTCGCAGACGGATGCACCGCAGCAGAGCACACCGCCATCAAACAGACCGGCAGACGGCCAGTCCAGCCGGGTTCTTCCGTCCGCCGGGACGTCCAGAACATTGACGGTTGGAACGATGGCAGTCACGATGGGCATGAGCATGGATCAGGTGCATGCGTCCGTTGTGAACAGTCTGGTGCGCACCGATCAGAATCAGCTCGGAATGCAGGTGGAAGTCTACAATCCGGGTGGGGATTATCAGAATTATATGCTGGTAGGATATGCGGATGGCAAGGTGGCATTGATGATGACCATTTCTGCGTACTTCTCATATGAAGGAATCCTGTTTGGAGGAGACAGTTACAGTAAACTCGAGAGTGGAGACTGGGCTGCGTCCAAGGTATATTACAAGACCAACAGCGACGGAAGCACTCAGAAGGCGAGCGGTTCCGCAGCCTACGAATATCAGGGCAGTGACGATCATGTGATCGCATTCATGGATGCGTTTGGGGGTGGGACAACCTATGGAGCCATGGTGCTTGACAGCGCATACACCCTCAAGGATATCAATGAGGACTCCAAGGGAGATTACGAAGATGCACAGGTGATCTACAGCATGGAAAAAGAGATCTATGATCTGGCGATGGCATTCCGTGTCCAGAAAAATGTGACGAACAGGAAAGCGATCCTGTCGGAGAATACCGAGGCCAATCTCGCCGCAGCGCAGTATTGTAAAGATCTCCTGTCAGGTGAGACAGACGAGGACAGCGCAAACAGTTATTTCAAAGAACATGTGGGAGTGATGACTTCCCTGGGCAGCATGAATGCCGAAAAGACAGCGGATGCCATGGGAACACTCCAGTACTGGATCGGCTACGCGGCCTGCAGGGACATCCTGCTCAGTGTGCCGTCGGGACAGAATCCGCGCTCATATCAGTATGTCGGTATCGGAGCCTCATACGATAAAGATGAGGGCGTGGCTGCGGTATTGTATCTGTTTACCAAGTAACAGGAAAGGAACGGGGATTATGAAGAGAAGAAAACTTATGGCTCTGGCACTGTGTGCCACGCTTCTGACCGGCAGTCTGGCGCCGGCTGATCTGGCATCGGCTGCGGCTGCTCCGAAATTAAATAAGACAAAGATTACCCTGAAATCCGGGGAAAAGACCACCTTAAAGATCAAGAAGGTGAAGGTGGTCAAGGTGACCTGGAAGAGTTCCAAAAAGAAGGTTGCCACAGTATCGAAAAAGGGTAAGGTGAAGGCGGTTTCAGAGGGAAATGCCAGGATTACTGCCAAGGTGGTCTATAAGGTAAAAGGTGTCAAAAAAACCAAGAAGCTGACTTGCAAGATCAAGGTGAACAATGATTATCAGGCACCGGTGCCGACGGATGGACCGAGTGTGACCAACCGTCCGATCGCATCCAATTCTCCTGCCAATTCGGCAGATCCGGATGACGGCACGGCGCAGGACAGCTCCAATACCGTTGCGAAGCATGAGGTTCCGCAGAATGTAGCGGAGGATACGCTGCAGGTCGGAGACATTGCGGTGAGACTGGGCATGACCGAAAATGAGGTCAAGGCCGCGATCAAGGAGAATCCGGACCGCAAGGATGTCAACCAGCTTGGAGTGGAGCTCTGGATTTACAATCCATCTGCGGATTATTCCAATTACATCGCCGTGGGCTTTGTCCAGCAGACGGTCGTTGAGATCTTTACGATCTCTCCGTATTTCAACTACGGCAATCAGGTGAAGAGCCATACCAAGGCTTCCGAACTGGAGGCATCAGAGAACTGGACTGTGACCAAAAACGGTGCAAAGTATTATGGGATCCAGAACGATGAGGGAACCAAGCCGTCCGGGGCGGTGGCTGCCTACGAATATCAGAAGGAGGGCAATTCCGATCATGTGCTGGCGTTTGTCGACTACTGGGGAGGTAACGATGTCTACGGCATGCTTCTTCTGAATGGGAACTGTGATCTCAAAGATATCAATGAGGTGACGAGAGGAACGTTTGACACCAAGGTGACTGCTTCCATGGAGCGCGAGGTGTATGATCTTGGAACCGCATTCCGTGTGTTCAGCCGGGTACAGAACGGAAGCCCGGTGCTCACCAGAACGACCAAGGCCAATGAGATTGCCGCAGGATTTTTGAAGGGGGTAGTTGACGGCAACGCGGATTTTGATTATCCTACTGCATATTACAAGACGAAAGATGCTTCTTATCTGTCACTTTCCGCCAATACGACCGGAAAGGTGGCAGACGCGTTTGGTATCCTGCAGTACTGGATCGGATATCAGGGATGTCGTGAAAATCTGCTGAGCGTTCCCAAGGGGCAGAATCCGAAACGCTTTACAAAAACAGGAATTGGTGTATTATATGACGCAGAGTATTCCGACAAGGTGATCTGTGTACAATATTATTACAGCAATTAATCTTTCGGACGAGTCTGGATCTGCAGACGAGAAAGGGAGGAACAGACATGACAACAATGTGGAAAAAGTCCGCTGCCATACTGCTTGCGGCAGCCATGGCGGTAACGATGAGTGGCTGTGACCATGGAAAAAAGGACAAAGAGAGTCCGACACCAAAGCCTACGGTTTCCGCCACACCACAGCAGACAGAGAAAAAATCTGAGACCGTAGATGCGACAGGAGAAGGCCGGAACAAGTCCGACGTGCCGCTGATCGTAGGCTACGAGTCGATGGATGACAAGATGAATCCGTTTATGAAACTGGGGGAGGCCAACCGCCGTGCGGTGGAGGCAACGCAGATCAGCCTGCTGACCTTTGACCGGGACGGTGCGGTGATCAACCAGGGCATTGACGGAGAGAAGCGGAGCTACAATGGCGAGGATTACACCTATTATGCGCCCTGCAATCTGAAGATAAAATACAAGAAAAAGAAAGATCAGACCTGCTATACGATCGAACTTCGCCAGGACATTGTTTTTTCCAACAATGAAAATACACTGACCGCAGATGATCTGATGTTTTCGCTCTATGCGTTCTGCGACAGCAGCTATCACGGAGATCTGCAGATCGGCAGTGAACCGATCGTGGGACTGGCCCGCTATCAGCAGAAGGACAGCGTCAAGAGGATCGAGGGCATTGTCAAGGTGGATGACTATACGGTGACTGTTACGACTAAGGGCTATGATCCGGAGTTCGTGCGTTCCCTGGACATTCCAATCTGTCCTCTGTACTATTACGGTGACGAGAAAAAGTATGACTGTGCCGCCGGACAGATGGGATTTACCAAGGGAGATCTCTCCGGGCTGCTCAAGGAAAAGACACCGGTGGGGGCAGGACCTTACAAATTTATCAAATACGAAAAAGGCATTGCCTATTACGAGGCGAATACCGCCTACTATCAGGAATGTCCCAAGACGGCATTCCTGCAGATCAAAAATGTCGGGAAACTCTCCGTGGAGAAGCGGACCCAGTACATTCAGGCGGGAGAGGCTAATATCCTTCCGATGGAGGGCGATAAGGAATCCATTGATCAGATTGTCGGAACCAACTCCAACGGCAAGAGCAATGGTGGCTCGATCTCGACCCGCCTGACGGATGGAGACCGCTACAGTTACATTGTCATCAATGCGGACAGCGTCAATATCGATGACAGGGGAGACAGTACCCGTTCCAAGAATCTGAGAAAAGCACTGGCGACCCTGTTTGCCTCGGAGCGTCAGTATCTGCTCGAGGAATATAATCCGGCATCTGCTGTGATCAACTATCCGAATGCCGCGACTTCGTGGTCTGTGCCACAGCCATCGGACGAGGAATTTGCCAGAGCATACTCTACGGACAAAGACGGTGACGTGATCTACGAGAGTGATATGGAACAGGAAGAACGCGGACAGGCGGCCTGTGAGGCGGCGCTTGGTTTCCTGAAAAAGGCGGGTTACAAGGTAAAGAACGGAAAAGTCGTGTCAGCGCCGGGCAGACATCTGAAGACATTTACCATTTATCTGGACAGAGAGTCCACAGACCTGGATCTGTATCAGGCACTTGCCGATACCACGAAGGGCCTGTTTGAGCAGATCGGACTGAAGCTAAAGATCAATACCAGCCTGCATCAGGATCAGATCACACGGATGAGTGAAAAGGGAAAACTTCAGATTTTTGTGCAGACCTCCCAGACGCGCTGTGACGGAGCATTATATGAGATGTATCATGACACCCTGGCGCGGGATGAAAAGGCTGGTTCACAGAATGTCTTCGGCATCACGGACAGTGATCTGGACGATTACATTGAACGGGCCATGGAGACTGTGGATCTCAAGAAAAAGACACGTCTCTACGCAAAATGTTATAAGAAAGTTCTGGACTGGGGTGTGGAAGTGCCGTTGTACCAGGAACGCGACATCACCATTTTCAGCTCATACCGGATCAATATGGAGACGGTTACGCCGAACATCACCAGATATTACAGCTGGTGGGATGAGCTGCAGAACGTGGAAATGAACTGACAGGACAAAGAGGTGACAGAGACTATGGATCTGAACATTGGAGATGTGATCAAGATGAAGAAAAGTCATCCCTGTGGCGCCAATCAGTGGGAACTGAAACGTGTGGGGATGGATATCCGTATGGAATGCCTGGGGTGCGGTCATCAGGTGATGCTGCCGCGCAAACAGGTCGAAAAAGGCTTCCGGGGCTTTATCCGCCGCAGCGGAGAATAGTCCGGGATACAAAAAACAGAAAAGAAGTTGAAAAAAGTGCTTGCATCAGGCACTTTTTTCTTGTATAATGGGAAATTGTGATACGTTTATTTTTCCTTGCTCTTTTCTAACAGGGCGTAGCGTTCATACCACGCCGTTCCCACCATATCACATGGGGACGTAGCCATGAGGAGAGCCAGAGACCAAAAGGAGGTACTGACAACTATGAACAAATATGAATTAGCGTTAGTTGTCGATGCTAAGATCGAAGACGATGTTAGAGTAGCAACAGTCGAGAAGGCAAAGGATTACATTACCAAATTCGGCGGAACCATCACGAATGTGGATGAGTGGGGCAAGAAGCGTCTTGCTTACGAGATCCAGCACATGAAGGAAGGTTTCTACTACTTTATCCAGTTCGATGCTGAGGCAAATGTTCCAGGTGAGTTGGAGCAGGTTGTCCGCATTATGGATCATGTTCTTAGATACTTATGCGTTAGACAGGAAGCATAAGAAAGGAAGGTGGATCCTTCATGAATACGGTTATTTTGATGGGTCGTTTGACCAGAGAGCCTGAGATTCGTTACTCTTCAGGAGAGAATCAGATGGCGATTGCAAGATACACACTTGCAGTAGACAGACGTTTCAGACGTCAGGGTGAAGAGCAGAACGCAGACTTCATCGGATGCGTGGCATTCGGAAGAAGCGCTGAGTTCGCAGAGAAATATCTTCATCAGGGAACCAAGATTGTAGTCAGAGGTCGTATCCAGACCGGAAGCTACACAAACAAAGATGGCCAGAGAGTCTACACTACAGACGTGGTAGTAGAGGATCAGGAATTTGCAGAGAGCAAGGCAGCAGCTGCGAACAATGGTGGTGGATACCAGCAGGCAGCAGGCGGCAGACCGGAACCTGCACAGGCAGCCGGTGACGGCTTCATGAACATTCCGCAGGCGATCGATGAGGAATTACCATTTAACTAGGTGAATACCTGGAACAGATTGATTAGGAGGTTATATTATGGCTTTCAATAAGAGCGATAGAGACGGTGCTCCGGCAAAGAGAAGACCGATGCGCAGAAGAAGAAAGGTATGTGCTTTCTGTGCAGACAAGGAGCATGATTACATCGATTACAAGGATACAAACAAGTTAAAGAGATATGTATCCGAGAGAGGAAAGATCCTTCCTCGTCGTATTACAGGAAACTGTGCAAAGCATCAGAGAGCTTTAACAGTAGCTGTAAAGCGTGCAAGACACGTAGCGATCATGCCATACACTGCAGAGTAATCTACAGTATGTGATATCAGAGGCCATCGCCCACGGGCGGTGGTCTTTTTTTGGCTCCGCACGCCAACATGAATTGACACAACGGGGTCGTCGGTGGTAATCTATATTGTGGAGTTTTTTACGAGTGGAAAGGAGATTTCTTACTATGATTAAGGGAACAGAATTGTTCATTAAAGCATTGAAGGAAGAAGGGGTAGATACCCTGTTTGCTTATCCGGGAGGACAGGCAATCGATATTTTTGATGCATTATATGACCAGGACGATATAGATGTGATCCTGCCAAGACATGAGCAGGCGCTGGTACATGCCGCAGACGGCTATGCCAGATCTACCGGCAAGGTCGGTGTGTGTCTGGTGACCAGCGGACCGGGAGCGACCAATATGGTGACCGGTATTGCAACCGCCAACTACGACAGTGTGCCGCTGGTATGTTTTGCCGGACAGGTTCCGCTGGACCTGATGGGAAACGACGCATTCCAGGAGGTAGACCTGGTGGGCATCACACGTAATATCTGCAAATATGCTGTGACCGTGCGCAAGAGAGAGGATCTGGGACGGATCATCAAGGAGGCGTTCTATATTGCCAGAACAGGCCGTCCGGGTCCGGTTGTCATCGATTTTCCAAAGGACATCCAGAAGGCGATGGGAAGCGAGGAGTATCCGGAGGAAGTCAATATCCGCGGTTACAAGCCAAACGAGACGCCTCATGTAGGACAGATCAAGAAGGCGGCCACTGCCCTGAAACACGCGAAGAAGCCTCTGTTCCTGATCGGCGGCGGTGTCAATATCTCCGGTGCCAATGAAGTGATGAAGCAGCTTGCCGAGAAGACCGGTGTGCCGGTGATCACCACGATCATGGGCAAGGGAGCCATCCCGACAGACCACGATCTGTATATGGGCAATATCGGTATCCATGGAAGCTATGCGGCCAACCATGCGGTCAATGAAAGCGATCTTCTGTGTTCCATCGGAACCCGTTTCAATGATCGTATCACCGGAAAACTCAGTACCTTTGCGCAGAAGGCCAAGATCATACATATAGATATCGATTCTGCATCGATCTCCAAGAATATTCAGGTGGATATTCCGATCACCGCAGACGCGAAGCTGGCCATCGAGAAGCTGCTCGAGTATGTTGATGATCTGGGATGCACCGAGTGGCTCGAACAGGTGAAGAAATGGAGAGACAAGTATCCGATCACGATGTCAGGACATGAGGGACTGACACCGGAGAAGGTCATCAAATATATCGGAGACCATTATGATCATCCGATCGTAGCGACCGACGTAGGACAGAATCAGCTCTGGACGACACAGTTCCTGAAACTCAAGAGCAACAGACAGCTTCTGACATCCGGCGGACTTGGCACCATGGGATATGGATTCCCGGCAGCGCTCGGTGCCAAACTGGGCAATCCTGATGCCGATGTCTTTGCGGTCAGCGGAGATGGCGGTATGCAGATGAACATTCAGGAGTTTGCGACCGCGGTATGTCTGGAACTTCCGCTGACACTCGTGGTATTTAACAATGGCTACCTTGGCAATGTGCGTCAGTGGCAGCAGTTATTCTACAACAAGAGATACTCCAGCACCTGTCTGAGATGCCGCAGAAGCTGTGCGAAGAACTGCGCGGATCCGACCAAGGAGTGTCCTCCATATACACCGGATTTTGTCAAATTGGCAGAGAGTTACGGAGCCTATGCAATGCGTATCTTTGATGAGGCAGACATCGAGAAGGCCTTCCGGTTTGCACAGGAGCACAAAGATGCACCGACATTGCTGGAGTTTATCATTGAGGACGAGCTGAATGTATCCCCTATGGTTCCTACAGGAAATTCCCTGTCGGATATGATTATGGATTGCTAGGAAAGGTGGCGTGAGTGATGAAGACGAAGACAAAGAAGCGCTGGATCTCAGCGTATGTAGAGAATCAGATCGGTGTGCTGGCCAAGGTATCCGGCCTGTTTTCCGGAAAGAATTACAACCTTGATACATTGACGGTAGGAGAGACGGAGGATCCGACCGTATCCCGTATGACCATCGGACTGACCTGCGATGACCTGACCTTTGAGCAGATCATCAAGCAGCTGAACCGCAGTGTTGAGGTTATCAAGGTGATTGATTTCACCGATCTTCCTTGGCATAAAAAGGAGCTGCTGTTCATCCGTGTCAGCAGTTGTACCGAGAAGGACAAGGCGGAGATCTTCCGCATTGCCCAGACTTTCCATCTGGAAGTGACCGACTACAACAGGAGCAATGTTCTGGTGCAGTGTGTCAAGACTGAGGAACGCAACAACAATATGATCAATTTATTCAAGGAGACTTTCATCAACCGTGTGGAAGTAGTGCGTGGAGGAAGCGTGGCCATCGAGGGCATTACTTCTGCCAGAAGATAGCAGTTGATAAATAATTGACAAAAAGATAGCTTTGGGACGTCCATGAGGAGGTCCCATGCTGTGTTTATAAGAAGGAAAAGGTTGAGAGATGTTATGAAGACTTTGAATGTGATGGGATTTGACCTGGGTGCCAGCAGTGGAAGGGGCATTCTTGGAAGTTTTGACGGGGACAAGCTGACGCTTCGGGAGATTCACCGCTTTCCACACAATTTTACGATCATGAACGGACATGCATTCTGGAATGTCCTGAGCCTGTATGATGCCATGAAGGAGTCGCTCAGGCTGTGCCCGGAGAAACTGGATGGCATGGGATTTGACACCTGGGGCGTGGACTGCGGTGTGCTGGATGCGCAGGGTAATCTGCTGGGGCTGCCCATGAGCTACCGGGATGCGGCACTCGATGATGACAATATGCGTCAGGTGCTGGATGAGTTGGGAGCAGAGTATCTGTGCGAGCAGACCGGCATCGCCAATCTCGCCTACAATACCCTCTACAAGCTCAGTTATCTGAAACGGGAGATGCCGGCGCAGTTGGAGAGTGCTGACCGGATCCTGTTTATGCCGAATCTGTTCGAGTATCTGTTTTCCGGCGTGGCACATGCCGAGTATTCGATCGCATCCACCAGCCAGCTCTTCAATATGAGAGAGAAGCGGTGGGCCTGTGAGATCATGGACAAACTCGGATTTCACAGGGATTGGTTCCCGGAGGTGGATTACTCCGGAAAGATCCTTGGGAAGGTTCGTGCGGATGTCGGAGAGCAGACCGGCCAGCCGCAGGCTGCCGTGATCTCTGTGGCCGGACATGACACGGCCTGTGCGGTGGCAGCCGTTCCGTCGGCGGAGGAAGAATTCACATTCCTGTCTTGCGGAACCTGGTCATTGCTGGGCGTATCGGCCAGACAGATGATGGACACACAGGCAGTCCTGCGCGATCAGATCTCCAACGAGGGAACCTGTGACGGCGGGTACCGTCCGACAGTCAATATCATTGGCATGTGGATCTTTCAGGAACTTCGCCGCAATTTCCAGAAGCAGGGCAAAGACTACAGTTTCCCACAGATGACAGAACTTGCGAGAAAGGCGGCGCCGCTGCGGAGCTTCATCCGGCCGGACGATTTTATGCAGCCGGGAGATTATACCGTGAAAATACGCGCATACTGTGAACAGACCGGTCAGCATGTGCCGGAAGATGACGGCGAACTGGCGCGCTGTGTGCTGGAGAGTCTGGCGATGAAATACCGTCAGGTGTATGAGAGTCTTCGCCCGTATATCACCTGGGATGAGAAATTATATGTCGTGGGCGGCGGCGTACAGAACGATCTGCTGATGGAGTGTGCGGCCAATGCGCTTGGCATTCCGGTGATCCTGGGCGCCAGCGAGGCGACGGCAGTGGGAAATATCATGGAACAGCTCCGGGCATTGGGGGCGTATCATACGCGGGATGAGAAATGCCAGATCCTGGACCGGTCATTCTGCACGACGGAAGTCAGACCGATGCAGACGGAGGCATGGGAACAGGCATATCAGCGGTTTGAAGCGTTATATCAATAGAGAGGAAGGAAGAGTATATGTCAAAGAGATATCAACAGATACAGGATATTTGCGTACCGGAGAGTTATCGGATCGAGCAGCAGGAATATGTCGCGGAGCTGGACAGCTTTGCGCTGCTGCTACGTCATCAAAAGAGCGGGGCAAGAGTGCTTTTGTTTGCCAATGACGATGAGAACAAGGTCTTTTCCATCGGATTCCGCACGCCGCCGGACAATTCTACCGGTATTCCTCATATCATTGAGCATACGGTACTTTGCGGTTCCGAGGAATTTCCGGCCAAGGATCCGTTTGTCGAGCTGGTTAAGGGCTCTTTGAATACCTATCTGAATGCCACGACATATCCGGACAAGACACTGTATCCGGTGGCAAGCTGCAATGACAAGGATTTCCAGAATCTGATGCATGTATACATGGACGCGGTCTTCCATCCGAACATTTACAAGTATCCGGAGATCTTCAAGCAGGAGGGCTGGCATTATGAGATGACAGATCCCGAAGGCGATATCACATACAACGGCGTGGTCTACAATGAGATGAAGGGAGCATATTCTTCCGCCGAGGCCGTGTTGGAACGCTACCTGATGAAGGGCCTTTTCCCGGACAATACCTATGGACAGGATTCCGGCGGAGATCCGGCCTGCATTCCGGATCTGACCAGAGAGGAATATCTGGATTTCCACCGCCGCTATTATCATCCGGTCAACAGCTATATCTATCTGTACGGAAATATGGACATGACTGAGAGACTGGAATGGATGGATGCTCACTATCTCTCAGACTATGAAAAGATCTCATTGGATTCTGAGATCGATCTGCAGAACGATCCGGGAGAAATGCAGCGGATCCGGGGAACGTATGCGGTAACACAGGGAGCAGACGAGGAATCCAGCACATATTACGGATGGGCGGTAGCGATGGATGTCACATTGGATCAGGAGATCTGTGCCGGATTCAATGTGCTGTCTTATGTGCTGGCAGAGATGCCGGGGGCGCCGCTTAAGCAGGCCATTCTGGATGCCGGCATTGGCAAAGACGTGGATGTGGACTTCTGCGATATCCTCCGTCAGAGTTATCTGGGCATTACCGTGAGCCGTTGTGCTCCGGGCAAATCTGAGCAGCTCTTACAGATCATCCGCGATACGCTGCAGAAACAGGTGGAACAGGGTGTTGACCGCAAGGCATTGGAAGCGGCGATCAACGGCAATGAGTTCCGTTCGCGCGAGGCAGATTTTGGAGGTTTCCCGAAGGGACTTCTGTACTATCTCAAGGCGATGAAGACCTGGCTTTACGATGATGAGCAGCCTTATGAGGCATTGAAATATGAGAAATATTATGCGTTCCTGCGCGAGCAGCTCTCCACGGATTTCTATGAGAAACTGATCCAGAAGTACCTGTTGGACAACACGCACGCGGTACTGGTGGAGATGAATCCGGATGAGAAGCTGGCGGCACAGCAGGAGGCAGCGGTGAAGGCAAGACTGGAGGACTACAAGCTCAGTCTGACGGCCGATCAGCGCGGTGAACTGATCCGGGAGACGGCGGCACTCAAGGCCTATCAGGCAGAGCCTACGCCAAAGGAGATCCTCGAGAAGATTCCGATGTTGTCGCGCGAGGACATTGATCCGAAAGCTGCGCCGTATCAGAATACGGAGACGACGATCGCCGGGATCAGGGCAGTGCATCACGACGTCTTTGCCAATGACATTGTGTACCTTCGTCTGCTGTTCGATGCCGATGAGGTGATCGATTATCTGCCGCAGCTCAGTTTCCTGACGACACTGCTGGGCTACATGGATACGAAGAAGCACAGCTACAATGAGTTTGATACCGAGGTGAATTTTTACACCGGCGGTCTGGCTTCGGACGTGTCATTGTACAGCGTTCATCCGGATCCGGAGGATTATCACGGACAGTTTGAGGTCAATGTCAAGGTGCTGCGCAGCCAGCTTGCACATGCGCTGGATCTGATGGCGGAGATGCTGTTTGAGACGGATCTGTCCGATGACAAACATCTGTGTGAGACCGTGGCCGAGTCTGTGGCCAGATTGAAGATCCGGCTTTCCAACAGCGGCCATATCACTGCGGCATCCCGTGCATCGACTTATTTCTCCAGAACGTCCTGGCTGTCCGATGCGGCAGTGGGAATCCGTTATTACCGTTTCCTGGAGGATCTGGAGAACCATTTTGAGGAGCGGATCGGAGATCTCAGAGAGGGATTTGCGGCGCTGTTACATGCGGTTCTTCGTCCGGAGAAACTGCTGGTGTCCTGCACCTGTGACGCAGATGGTCTGGCGGATCTGAACCGGGAGATGCCGGCATTTCTGGAGAGACTGGATCAGTTTGTTCAGTCAGCCCCGCAGGGAAGCCTGGATAAGATGACCCGTTTTGTGCCAGAGAATTATGACGGCAAAGAGGGATTTATGATCCCGGGAGATATCCAGTATGTGGCAGTGGCCGGGGATTTTTCCGAGGTGTCGGACTACAACATGGGAGCCCTGCGTGTGGTGCGTCATCTGCTGAATTATGACTACCTGTGGAATGAGGTGCGCGTCAAGGGCGGAGCCTATGGCGTCATGTGTAATTTTGACCGTGGCGGCAAGGGAAGTTTTGTGTCATACCGCGATCCGAAACTGGCCGAGACATTGTCCGTCTATCAGTCGGCGGCAGAGTATCTGGCGGGTTATGAGGCGCCGGAACGCGAGGTATTGAAGACGATCATCGGCACGATTAGCGGAATGGATGTTCCGTTGACTCCATATATGAAAGGACGCCGTTCCATGTCGGCATGGCTGTCGAAGATGCCGCTGGAAGTGGTACAGCAGGAGCGTGATCAGGTGCTTTCCTGCACTGCTCAGGATATCCGGCAGACGGCTCCTGTGGTGGAGGCGATCACAAACTCCGGTCATGTCTGCGTCGTGGGACAGGAACAGCATTTACAGGAAGCAGAGGAATTGTTTACCAGGTTAGAGACATTGTAAGAGGGAGATACGGATATGAGCAATACATTCAAATCAGGATTTGTAACTTTGATCGGGCGTCCCAATGTAGGAAAATCAACGCTTATGAACCAGCTCATTGGACAGAAGATCGCGATCACATCGAGCAAACCGCAGACGACCCGCAACCGGATCCAGACCGTGTATACCGGCGAAAAAGGACAGATCATTTTCCTGGATACCCCGGGTATCCACAAGGCCAAGAATAAATTGGGTGAGTACATGGTTTCGGTGGCAGAGCGGACATTGAAAGAGGTGGATCTGATCCTGTGGCTGGTGGAGCCGACGACCTTTATCGGAGCCGGAGAGCGGCATATCGCCGAGCAGCTTCAGAAGGTGGACACACCGGTCTTTCTGGTGATCAACAAGATCGACACGGTCTCCAAGGCGGAGATCCTGACGTTTATTGACACCTACAAGGACATTGCCAATTTTGCGGAGATCATCCCGGTTTCCGCACTCAAAGGCGAGAATACCCAGGATCTGATGGATGCCATGTTTGAGTATCTTGAAGAGGGGCCCCAGTATTACGATGAGGATACGATCACGGACCAGCCGGAGCGCCAGATCGTGGCCGAGATGATCCGCGAGAAGGCACTGCGCAATCTGGAGGATGAGATCCCACATGGAATTGCGGTGGCGATCGACCAGATGAAGGAGCGTCCGGGTGGACGCCTGATCGACATCGATGCGACGATTGTGTGCGAGAGGGACACCCACAAGGGCATCATCATCGGCAAAAAGGGAGCAATGCTCAAAAAGATCGGTTCGGATGCACGGCGCGATATGGAGGCTCTGCTGGGCTGCAAGGTCAATCTTAAGATCTGGGTCAAGGTCAAAAAAGACTGGAGAGACAGCGATTTTCTGATCAAGAATTTTGGCTACGACAAAAAAGAGATCAATCTGTAGCAAGTGACCGGCATATGAACTGCCAGTGTTGTCATAAAGGAATAATCCGACGGCGTTTCGGCCATCCTGTTAACAGAAGACAGAATGGTTCAGAAAGAATGTCGGGGGTGAACTATGGGACAGGAACACTGGCAGAGATTTTTGCAGACCGGGCGGATCCAGGATTATCTGCTCTACCGGCTGGATGAGCGGGTGACGAATTCGACGGCACGGCGGCAGGAGAAAGAAAGTAAGCAGCATGAGAGAGACGATAAAAGTGACGGGGATGGTTCTGATGGCATCCGCCGTGAAAGAATACGATAAGCGCGTCGAACTGCTGACCAGAGAGAGGGGACGGATCACGGCGTTTGCACAGGGGGCCAGACGGCCGAACAATTCCCTGTCAGCCTGTACGATCCCCTTCACCTTTGGTACATATGAACTGGTGGAGGGACGGACATCCTACCAGGTGTACAGCTGCCAGATCCAGACATTTTTTGAGGAAGTGGCAGCAGATTTTGACAGCATGTGCATGGCTTCGTATTTTGCAGAGATGGCCCGGTATTTTACCAGGGAAAATGTGGAGGCCTCCCGGGAACTTCTGCTGTTGTATGTCACGCTGCGTGCGGTGACAAGGGCAGATGTCGATCTGAGACTGATCCGGCGCATCTATGAATTCCGGATGATGTGCGCGCAGGGAGAGGGGCTGGAAGTGTTTGGCTGTCTGGGCTGTGGAAGGCAGGACGGCCCGTTCCGGATGCATCTGTCACGGGGCGGCATCCTGTGTCCGCAGTGTGAGGCGAAGCTGCCGGACTCTGTGCGGGCGCGTGGGATGGCACTGCAGCCGGATACCCTGTATACCCTGCAGGTGATCCAGAGCAAGCCATTGGAAAAATTATACAGTTTCCGGGTGGCTCCTCAGATCCTGGAGGAACTGGAGCGGCTGATGGACCGCTATCTGGAACAATATCTGCATCACGAATTTAAATCTCTCTCACTGTTGTAATATTGTGCATTGGCGTGGTTGTGATGTCGTGTATGTTCTGCCGTGATATCTTGCAAAAAGTGTACAGAAATGCTATATTTTTAAGGAATAAGTACAAAGGGAGCGATATATCGCTCAGAAATGAGGTTAGTTATGGAAAAGACTATGGAGAAGATTCAGGCTCTTGCCAAGGCGAGAGGTTTCATCTATCCGGGCTCTGAGATTTATGGCGGCCTGGCTAATACCTGGGATTACGGAAATCTGGGTGTAGAGTTAAAGAACAATGTAAAGCAGGCCTGGTGGAAGAGTTTTATCCGCGAGAATCCATATAATGTAGGAATTGACTGCGCAATCCTTATGAACCCACAGACATGGGTTGCTTCCGGACATCTGGGAAGCTTTTCAGATCCTCTGATGGACTGTAAGGAGTGTCATGAGCGTTTCCGTGCCGATCAGGTGATCGAGGCATTTGCGGCTGAGAATGGTCTGGAGCTGGAGAGCAGCGTGGATGGCTGGACCAATGAGCAGATGCAGGACTACATTTCTGAGCATCAGATTCCATGTCCTACCTGTGGCAAGCATAATTTTACGGAGATCCGTCAGTTCAACCTGATGTTCAAGACATTCCAGGGTGTAACCGAGGATGCCAAGAATACCGTATATCTTCGTCCGGAGACAGCACAGGGTATTTTCGTAAACTTCAAGAACGTACAGCGTACTTCCCGCAAGAAGGTTCCATTCGGAATCGGACAGGTCGGAAAGTCTTTCCGTAACGAGATCACACCGGGTAACTTCACATTCCGTACCCGTGAGTTCGAGCAGATGGAGCTGGAGTTCTTCTGTGAGCCGGATACCGATCTGGAGTGGTTTGCATACTGGAAAGATTTCTGTATCAACTGGCTGAAGAGCCTGGGTATGAAGGAAGACGAGATGCGTGTGCGTGACCACGACAAGGAAGAACTTTCCTTCTACAGCAAGGCGACATCGGATATCGAGTATCTGTTCCCATTTGGATGGGGTGAGCTGTGGGGTATTGCAGATCGTACCGATTACGATCTGACACAGCATCAGAACACTTCCGGTGAGGATATGCGTTACTTTGATGACACCAAGAATGAAAAGTATGTGCCATATGTCATTGAGCCTTCTCTGGGTGCAGACCGTGTGACACTGGCATTCTTATGTGGTGCGTATGACGAGGAGAACATTGGAACAGAGGAGAAGCCGGACATCCGTACTGTGATGCATTTCCATCCGGCACTGGCGCCGGTCAAGATCGGTGTGCTTCCACTGTCCAAGAAGCTGGCAGAGCCGGCAGAGAAGATTTATACAGAACTGTGCAAGAAGTACAACTGTGAGTATGATGACCGCGGCAATATCGGAAAGAGGTACCGTCGTCAGGACGAGATCGGTACTCCGTTCTGTATCACATATGATTTTGAGTCTGAAGAGGATCAGGCGGTTACCGTACGTGACCGTGATAGCATGCAGCAGGAGCGTATCAAGATCGCAGATCTCCCTGCATTCTTTGAGGGCAAGTTTGATTTCTAATGGATTTATGACAGAGAAAAGGATGGCAGATCTTTGCTGAGATTTGCCATCTTGTTTTGGGTATACGAGATTATGGAAAAAAAGAAGAGACATCGACACCGTTGGAGCAGCCGGATCGCAGCAATCTGCTGTGGACTGTTTCTGGTGGGGGCAGTTACAACTGGCGCGGGTTCCTGCCTGGAGTCGGAACTGCGTCCGGTCTGGAACCGGCTTACCGGCCAGGTAGAGGAAGTGACGTATCAGCCGATGGTGGCACAGGCACAGGAGACACTGGCTCCGGAGCCGGAGCAGGCATCCCCGGAGCCGACCCCTGAGGCGACACAGGATCCCACGCAGGACATTTACAGTTTTCTGCAGGGACCTCGCTCCTGGAGCGAGAAACGGCCGTGGTCGGGTTCCTGGGCACGCAAGATGCTGGGCGGCCGGTCATTTGGCGGATTTGGCTGTGGCTTTTGCTGTATGGCCAATATCTATGACAGCCTGACACCATACAAGGCATCTCCGGTACAGACATACACTTTTGCCCGCAAGAACACCTACTATGGGGGCGGACAGGCATTGTCCTGGGGTTATATGAGACAGTCGCTTTCCAAGATGGGATTTGACTGTCAGGCGCAGAGAAAGCCGAAGAGTTATGCAAAGTTCCGCCGGCAGATCCGGAAAGCGCAATGCGCGACCGTGCTGGTCAGCAGCGCCGATTCGCGCCGCTACTGGAAGAATACAGCGGGACATTATGTTTCCATATTTTTATACGATGAGGACACGCAGAAGGTGTTCCTGGCAGATTCCGGAGATCCGGATCACAACCGTAACTGGGTCAGCCTGAGGGTGATCTATGATTCGCTGAAGACCAGCAGCGACTGGCAGTATCTTCTGATCTCAGATTACGATCAGAGCAGGGATACCTTCCGGCATAAGAAGGCCTCCGGCAACTGGATCCGTCCGGACAGTTCCGCGGATGAAACATAAAGATAGATTGAAAGGATTGAAAAATCGTGAAAGTATTAGTGACGGGAGTGGCCGGACAGCTTGGCCACGATGTGATGAATGAACTGGCCTCCAGAGGCTATGAAGGGATTGGATCGGACCTTGCACCACAGTACAGCGGTGTGATGGATGGCAGTCCGGTGACGACCATGCCGTATGTCAGCCTTGATATTACAGATGAGGCGGCAGTCCGCACGGCGATCCTCGAGGCAGGAGTGGATGCAGTGGTACATTGTGCGGCGTGGACTGCAGTGGATGCTGCGCAGGATGAGGACAAGCAGGAGACTGTGCGGCGTGTCAATGTCGACGGCACAAAATACATTGCCAGGGCCTGCAAGGAAGCAGACTGCAAGATGATCTATCTGTCTACCGATTATGTGTTTGACGGAATGGGCGAGGAGCCATGGAAGCCGGATTGTAAGGAGTATGCACCGCTCAATGTCTACGGACAGTCCAAGCTGGACGGAGAGCTGGCGGTGGCCGAGACATTGGATAAATACTTCATCGTGCGTATTGCCTGGGTCTTTGGTGTCAATGGCAAGAACTTTATCAAGACCATGCTTTCTGTCGGAAAGACACATGACGAGGTGCGCGTGGTCTGTGACCAGATCGGCACACCGACATACACGTATGATCTGGCGCGTCTGTTGGTGGATATGCTCGAGACCGAGCGCTATGGATATTATCATGCGACCAATGAGGGCGGCTACATCAGCTGGTATGATTTTGCGGTAGAGTTTTACCGTCAGGCAGCAGCGATGGGGCATGAGGAGTATCTTCCGGAGCATCTGAAGGTGACACCGGTTACCACTGAGGAATATGGCCTTTCCAAGGCGAAGAGACCATTTAATTCCCGCCTGGACAAGACGAAGCTGGTGGAGCAGGGATTTGAGCCGCTGCCGACCTGGCAGGATGCACTTTCACGGTATCTGCCGCTGATTGAGTTTTAGTCGTTTCAGGGGAATGGTTTAAGGAAAAGTGAATATTGATATAAAAGAGAAGATTGTGGAAAGCAGCCTTCTCTTTTTTGTTATGGCGACGAGGAAAATGCACGCATTTATGTAGTGCATTTGACGACCGCTAATCAGAGCGAGATTCGCAGAGCGGATCTCGTCTCTGGTGTGTAATAATTTCACAAAAAATAAAACCACATATTGCGTGGTTTTTATGAAGTATGCGAATGGAAGATACATAAGGATAATGATATAATCTTTGATACAACTTGTAAGCGTATAATAAATCCGCTATACTATGATTAGGAAGGGCGGTGAAAGGATGGAAAACATGCCAACAGATATTCAATTCAAAGATGACTTGCGCAAGGAACTTATGATGTATCAGGATTATCTTGAGCTTTTGGAGAATGGAGAAACAGAGAAACTCAGGAAAAAATTTGAAGATAATATCAAACGCATCAATGAAAGTCTACAGGACTAAGAAATGCATATAAAAAGGACCGACCCAAGATGCGGAGTCGGTCCTTTTTATGTTAAAGAGAAATGTCTGTTTGTCAAATTGAATTAGAGTGTCTCGCGGTTTCCATACATCTCCTGGTAATAGTTCTGATACTCACCGGAAATGATGGTCTCCCACCACTCTTTGTTGTCAAGATACCACTGAATGGTCTTCTTGATGCCATCCTTGAACTTGGTCTCCGGAAGCCAGCCCAGTTCATTGTGGATCTTAGTCGGATCGATCGCATAGCGCATATCATGGCCCTTTCGGTCTGATACATATGTGATCAGGCTCTCCGGCTTGCCGAGTTCCTTACAGATAATCTTAACGATATCGATATTGGTCATCTCATTGTGGCCACCGATGTTGTAGACTTCGCCGACACGTCCGTTGTGGATGATCAGGTCAATCGCCTTACAGTGATCCTCAACATATAACCAGTCGCGGACATTTTCGCCGGTGCCGTATACAGGCAGTGGCTTATCGTTCAACGCATTGGCGATCATCAGAGGGATCAGCTTCTCCGGGAAGTGATATGGGCCATAGTTGTTGGAACAACGGCTGATGGTCACCGGTAAACCGTAGGTACGGTGATAAGCAAGTACTAACAGATCAGCAGCGGCCTTGGATGAACTGTAAGGGCTGCTGGTGTGGATCGGGGTCTCCTCGGTGAAGAACAGATCCGGGCGATCCAGTGGAAGATCTCCGTACACCTCATCGGTAGATACCTGATGATAGCGGGTGATGCCATATTTGCGGCATGCATCCATCATCACGGCAGTTCCCATGATATTGGTGTTCAGGAATACTTCAGGTGACTCGATGGAGCGGTCTACGTGACTTTCTGCTGCAAAGTTCACAACGATGTCAGGCTTCTCCTCCTCGAATAATTTATAAATCGCCTCACGGTTTGTGATGTCTTCCTTGACAAAGCGGAAGTTCGGGTTGTCCATCACAGGTGCTAATGTGGAAAGATTACCGGCATATGTCAGGCAATCTACACAGACGATACGATAATCAGGGTGCTTGTCTAACATATGGAAGACAAAGTTGCTTCCGATAAATCCGGCACCACCAGTTACGATAATGGTCATGGATAAACTCCTTTCAGTTCTCTGTATAATTCTTATACTATCAGTATATAGGGTGACGTTACGTCACCGCAAGCGTTTTTTTCGAAAAAAATCTAAAAAAAGTATGAAAAATCGGTATTTCAGCCGTTAGAGCACACAAATATACCGGCTTCTTTGGTGATGGAGAAGCCATTTGCGGTTCGTTCGGATACAAATTCGCGGAATTCGCGGTAACGGTTCAGAATATACTGATTCTGGTTTCCATGACAGGAGAGGATGTATTCCATCAACGGCTCAGCCCGGTCTACGACCAGACGATCGGGATAGATCCGCTGTTCCACGGACGGAAAATGCCGCAGAAGCTGTTCACCGCCGTTTTGCAGCCCGAAGCGGTCATAAAGTTTTTCGGCAGACAACACGATGCGTTCGTCAAATGCTTTGACCAGTTGGTCGATCTCTTCCATATGATGGGAGCCGTAGGTCGAACACACAAACCGTCCATCCGTTTTCAGGACACGCGCCACCTCCCCGCATACCTTATCTACATCGCAGTAAAACAGCAAATGCCCCGCAATGACCAGATCCACGCTATGATCCGGCAGTGGAATGTCGGCGGCATCAAAGGTCTGATAGGAAAAGCGCGCATCAACAGAGCCGATATCACGCCTGGCATCCCAAAGCATTCCCTCGGAAATATCGGAGAGCGTCACGTGGATATCCTCCGGGATTTTTTCCAGGTTCTGTGTCCAGAGCGCACCATTGCCACAGCCGATCTCCAGAATCTCCATCCCGGGCGCGATATCGCACTGCGCAAAGATCCACGGAAACCACCCCTGCCGGTTTTCGGAATACAGTTGGTGAAGACTGATCCTGGCAGAGATATTTGAGGCATTGAGATACTGGCTTTGCAGGCTGGTCTCCATATTGGTCAGATGGATCAGCTCCAGCATCTGATTCCAGTCTACATGATGGTATTTCTGGATGGCCGTGAGCGTCTCGCGGATCGCCTTTTCTACGAGCTGCATCTGTTCAATACGGTCACGGATCAGATTTTGCTGCATGCGAAGGGAACCCTGCATGACCTGATAGTCGGTGTCATCAATGGTCATGCTGCGGATCTCTTCCAGCGAAAATCCCAGATACTTGAGCAGCAGGATCTGCTGCAGCCTGGCAAAATCCGAGTCACTGTAATAGCGGGAACCATGTTCGTCCACATAGGTTGGCTTCAGAATATCCTGTTTGTCATAAAAACGAATTGTCCGCACGGAGACGTGGGCCATCTTGGCGAATTGTCCGGAAGTATAATAGTCCTGTTTCTTCATATTATTAATTGATTCCTCTTTTCTTGGTGATCGAGTCCTCTTTCACGGTAATCAGATCAATAGGCAACCCCATCATAACCGTCTGTCCCGTCCTTCTCCTGCGAGCCGGATACGCTGACGACAATGCGGTGGGGGAGACAGACGAGCTGCTGGCCGCTCCGGGAGATGGCCTGCTGTCTGACGCAGAGCTTGTCCGGACAGTCGGCCTGTGTGATCCTGGCCTTTCCGTCGTGGATGACCAGGGTATTGCTGCCGCCGTCTTTCCCGGAAAGCACCACTGTGTCATCCTGATCAAGTGGCAGACGCATCGCCTCTTTGCCGTCAATGGTCACGATGACCTCACGTCCGGGATGACCGCCCAGGAAAAACCAGACAGCCAGCAGGAGGGCGGCGGCCAACAGGATGCACGCCAGAAGAATCCAGTCATTGCGTTTCATAGTTTCCTCCATATCCATTTGTTCTGCAGATCGATTCTTTGTTGCATAATTTTATAGTGTGTACAGATCAATTACTTCTATCATATCAAATATCAGAAAAGATGGAAAGAAGTCTTGACGCAACACCCCGGGTATGGTACAATTTACGGGCGATGTAACAGGTCTTTTTTTTTATGCCTTTTTTTGGGCATGAGCAGATAGGGCTTGCATGGTAAAATAAAATGGAGGTGAAACCGTCGTGAGAGTAAAAATTACATTAGCATGTACAGAGTGTAAGCAGCGTAACTACGATACGACTAAGGAGAAGAAAAATCATCCTGACAGAATGGAAACAAAGAAGTATTGCAGATTCTGTAGAAAACACACTTTACACAAGGAAACTAAATAATTAGTTTCATGGAAAGGAATGTGAATTATGGGAAATTCTGAAAGCAAAGAGAATATGAACCAGAACGAACCAAACACAGAAGTTGCGAAGAAGGCTGCGCCTAAGAAGGACGAGAAGCCTGCTAAGAAGAAGGGATTCTTCAGCAACATGAAGGCTGAGTTTAAGCGTATCGTATGGCCTGACAAGGACACCGTTGTAAAGGAGTCCACTGCAGTAGTTGTTGTGACGCTGATCCTGGGCATCATCATCGCCTTGTTAGATTGGGCGATCAAGCTGGGCCTGGACAAGATTATTCAGATAGGATAAGGGTGATAGACGTATGGCAGATTCAGAACCACGTTGGTATGTAGCGCATACTTATTCCGGCTATGAGAATAAGGTCAAGATGGATATCGAACAGACCATCGAGAATCGAAACCTGCAGGATCAGATCCTTGAGGTAAAGATTCCTATGTTAAATGTTGAAGAGGGCGAGGGAGAGGACAAAAAGGTTGTTTCCCGTAAGATGTTCCCAGCATACGTGCTGATCAACATGATCATGAACGATGACACATGGTATGTTGTTCGTAATACCAGAGGTGTTACCGGTTTCGTAGGCCCGGGATCCAAGCCAGTGCCTCTGACTGAGGCAGAGATGGCGACGATGGGACTGGCTGCGGAGTCACCGGCATGTGAGTTCAGCATTGGTGATTCTGTCGTCGTGACATCCGGAGTCTGGGAGGATACGACAGGTATTGTTCGTCAGATCGATCATCAGAATAAGATGGTCACCATCAACATTGATATGTTTGGACGTGAGACACCGGTTGAGATCAGTTTCAACGATGTCGAGAAAGTCTGATCCACGATATTGTGGGTTCGTGAGAAAGAAAATTTTCAGGAGGTAAACGAAAATGGCTAAGAAAGTCGAAGGATATATTAAATTACAGATTCCTGCTGCAAAGGCAACACCAGCACCACCTGTTGGTCCAGCCCTTGGTCAGCACGGAGTAAACATCGTACAGTTTACAAAGGAGTTCAATGCAAGAACAGCTGGACAGGAAGGCATGATCATTCCTGTAGTTATCACTGTATATCAGGATAAGAGCTTCAGCTTCATCACAAAGACTCCTCCGGCAGCAGTTCTGATCAAGAAGGCTTGTAAGATCCAGTCCGGTTCCGGTGTCCCTAACAAGACAAAGGTAGCTACCATCACAAAGGCTCAGGTTCAGGAAATCGCAGAAACAAAGATGCCTGATCTGAATGCCGCAAACTTAGAGTCCGCTATGAGCATGATCGCAGGAACCTGCCGTAGCATGGGCGTAGTAGTAGAGGACTAATATCACATTTATGCAAGACACACATCGCAAAGACTTGTTATAGATTGAACGTTGTGGGAGGCTGACACACAGGGTGTCAAGAATTACCCGCCGTTATTACCACTAGGAGGTTATTTATTATGAAAAGAGGAAAAAAGTATTTAGAGGCTGCAAAGGCAATCGATAAGAACGCACAGTACGATGTTGCTGACGCAGTAAAGATCGTAAAGCAGACCGCATCTGCAAAGTTTGATGAGACTATTGAAGCACATTTCCGTCTGGGTGTAGATGGACGTCACGCTGACCAGCAGGTTCGTGGTGCAGTAGTTCTGCCACACGGAACCGGTAAGACCGTTCGCGTATTAGTATTCGCAAAGGGTGCAAAGGTTGACGAGGCTATGGCAGCAGGCGCTGATTTCGTAGGCGGCGAGGAGCTGATCCCACGTATTCAGAACGATGGCTGGTTTGATTTCGACGTAGTCGTTGCTACTCCTGACATGATGGGTGTTGTTGGTCGTCTGGGTCGTGTCCTTGGACCAAAGGGCCTGATGCCAAACCCAAAAGCAGGTACAGTAACCATGGATGTTACCAAGGCTATCGCTGATATCAAGGCTGGTAAAGTTGAGTATCGTCTGGACAAGGCTAACATCGTACACGTATCTGTAGGAAAGGCTTCCTTCACTGAGGAGCAGTTATTAGACAACGTGAACACAATAATCGACGCTCTGAAGAAGGCTAAGCCAGCTTCAGCAAAGGGACAGTATTTCCGCAGTGCTACACTGGCTAGCACCATGGGTCCTGGAGTTAAGATTAGCTCTGCAAAGTTAGTTTAATCTAAAGTTCATATACTTTTTTATAAAGCGTGCCTCGGGGTCGACGGGTAAGTGGTCCTCCCCAAGCCACGCTTTTCTTTATGAAACAGGAAGTTTCGCAATGGGAGGCATAAGAATGGAAAGTGTAGAGTTTCATCCGCTGGGATGGGAGGACAGGGAGGCGCTGACGCGGGCATTTCGCGAGGATGGCCGCCGGTCCTGCGAATACTGTTTTGCCAACAATTATCTTTGGAATCATATTTACCGTGTGGAGGTTGCCGGATATGGGGACTGTATGCTGCTGCGCTATGTGTCGGACGGAGGCCGGAAGAATTATGTCTTTCCACTGGGACATGGCGACAAGAGAGCGGCGCTTGAGTACCTGCGCGGGCATGTCAGCAGGCAGGAAACACCGCTTGTGCTGACCGGTCTGATGGAGGAGGAAGTCAAACTGCTGGAGCAGTGGTATCCTTCGGAGTTCACTGTGAGCAGTGACCGGGATATGGCGGATTATGTGTACCGCATGGAGGATCTCAGGGATCTGCGCGGCAAAAAATATCATGGCAAGAGAAATCACATTGCCAGATTTAAGGAGCATGACTGGCATTATGAGAGACTGGATTCGACGAATACGAGAGCCTGCCAGAATATGCTGCAGGAGTGGAAGAAAGGCAAGAAAGATCATTGGGACAGTCTTGCAGAGCAGGAATTTCATGTGGTGGAGCGGGCATTGTGCAGCTTTGAACCCCTGGAACTGGTAGGGGGCGTGCTTTACCTGGGAGAGCAGGTCGTTGCGTTCTGTCTGGGAGAGCCATTGAATGAAGATACCTTTGTGGTGCATTTTGAGAAGGCATTTGCGGATGTACAGGGAGCATATCCCATGATCAATCAGCAGTTTGTGGAGCATGAGTGCCAGAACTATGCATATATCAACCGCGAGGAGGACGATGGCGAAGAGGGACTGCGCAGGGCCAAGATGTCCTACAGGCCGGTATTTTTCGTAGAAAAATATACAGCAATCTGGAATTCTGTGTTATGATGTTCTGGTAAAGAGTTGAATCTGCACAAAAGGGGTATTCATGATCGACCAGTTAAGAGAAAAGCTATGTCAATACGATATGAAACAGAGTCAGACTTCCCTGGAATTCGCGATAGAGAAGCACCGCGGTCAGGTTCGCAGTGAGGGGACTCCCTACATCCTGCACCCGGTTCAGATGGCACTGCATGCCCTGTATCTGGGGATACGGGAGGATGAGCTGCTATCGGTGATCCTGCTTCACGATGTCTGTGAGGACTGTGATGTATGTCCGGAGGAACTGCCGGTGACCGACAGAGTGCGCGAGGGCGTGCGCTACATTACCAAGACCAGGCTGCCCCGGGAGACCAAGGCGGAGGCGCTTGCACGATATTTTCAGCAGATGCGCTGTAACCGGGAGGCGTGTGTGGCCAAACTTTTTGACCGGTGTCATAACCTCTCCTCGATGGGAAAGGGATTTGATGATGCCCGCATGATCAAATACAGAAAAGAAACTCTGGACTATGTATACCCTGTGCTTGAGCACGTGAGAACACATTATCCAGAGTTTGAAGATATCTGCGGTGCGCTGGAATATCAGATGAACAGCGTACTCATTATGATGGAGCATTTCATTCCGTTGTCTTCGTGAACAGTGCTTACTGCGCACTCTTCATCAGACTGCGGTAATGATTCATTTCTTTTTTTGCAATAGGAGCCGTAAGATTGGCAGCACTAAACAGGACGAATCCCTGGCAGCCGGACTTGCGCTCTTTTTTTATCTGGGTGGCAATGTTGGTGCTTGATCTGCGCCATCCGCGGTCAATGCCGGAATTCCAGCCCGCATGATACAGTGCCAGACCGATCACCATCGGCAGATCTCCGGTGTTCATGGAAGTCCAGCGCTCCAGACGTTCTGAGTACATTTTGGTGTTTTTGCCGCCGATCCGGTAACAGTCTGACCAGTAGATCTGTGGGACGATGTAGTCCATATATCCGGTGCCGCTCATCCAGGTCTTCAGATCACAGCCGAGACTTTCTGCATATTCGATGTTGCCGGCCGGGCTGATGGAGAAATCCAGATCCCGGTCAATGGATTTGACGGTCTTGTAGACCTTGCGGACCATGCGGTTGATCACGCGCTTGCGCTTGGCGATCGATACACTGTAATACTGATAGCCGCGGGTCTTGGCAGGGTAGAAGTAGTCATCAAAATGGATTCCGTCCACATCGTAGTTTTTGGCAATCTCTTTGACATTGCGCAGGATGCGGTTCGTCGAAGAGGATGCCGCCGGATTAAAGACTTTTCCCATCTTCTGGCGGTACGGATTGAGCCAGGCCTGGAAGGAAAGATCATAGGAGTGGGCTTCGCGGACCAGGATCTTCAGCGGATCGTAATCCGGCGCGCTCTTGAACATATAGGAAGACCATTTCAGGTATTTGCTCGGATAGATCGCATCATTGCATGGTACGACATGAAAATACACGGTGTTTATGTAGTTTTTCTTGCAGTTTGCGAACAATTTACGCGCGTTTTTGGTAAATACCTCCTCGGATTTGTTCGAGAGGCCCAGGGCATCCCAGTCGCAGAATGCGATCCAGATGCCGCGCAGCTCCTGTGTGCTTCCACTGATCGCGCCGCCTGTGGCAGGATTTGTGGAAGCGGTGCCTGCTGCATCCGCGTGGGAAGGGCCGGTACCGGTAGTTCCGAAGTGTTCCGGCATGTCCATCCAGATACAGCCGATGACCAGAGCGGCCAGAACGACGATTGCTGTCAATTTTCGGATCAATTCTTTTTTCATAAATGGTTTCATATTCTCCCTCTTTCTTGTAAAATAAAATAGACAGGTATAGTTTACCATAATTTTATGTAAAAGAAGTGTCAAATAATACTGAAATCCGAAAGTCTATTTTGCTAAATTCCTATATGTATGGTATGATATAGGAAACGGCTTTCGGATGTGGATGTCATAAGAGGAGGAAATACGGATGTTTGCAGATGAAAATGTAATTAAGATTAAACATGAGATCTTGTATGAGGTGGCCAAATCCGCCTTTGCGGGGACATTGGAGGAAGACAGGGATCACCTTCCTATGAAGATCATTCCGGGCACGACCCCGAGATTTCGCTGTTGTGTCTACAAGGAGCGGGAGATCGTGCGCCAGCGTATTCGCCTGGCCGAGGGCAAAGCACCGGGAGCGGTCGATGACGGCAATGTCGTACAGGTCATGAGCACTGCGTGTTCAGACTGTCCGATTTCGAGTTATACGGTGACGGACAATTGTCAGAACTGTCTGGGCAAGGCATGTATCAATGCCTGCCGTTTTGACGCGATCCACGCGGGAGATCATCGTTCCCATATCGATGCGAATAAATGTAAGGAATGCGGCATGTGTGCCAAAGCCTGTCCGTACAATGCGATCGCACACCTGAAACGGCCGTGTAAGTTTGCATGTCCGGTGGAGGCCATCACCTATGACGAGAATGGAATCTCCGTGATCGATGAGAGCAAGTGCATCCGCTGTGGCCTGTGTATTCACAAATGTCCGTTTGGTGCTATCGGCTCCAAGACCTTTATCATCGACGTGATCGAGGCATTGAAGTCAGGCCGCAAAGTCTATGCGATGATCGCACCGGCGACGGAGGGACAGTTCGGGCCGGAGATCACGATGGAGAGCTGGCGCGTGGCGCTGGAGAAGATGGGATTTGCAGGCACGATCGAACTTGGGCTCGGAGCGGATATGACAGCCAGTGCGGAAGCGAAGGAGTGGCATGAAGCGTACCAGAAGGGCGAGAAGAAGTCGACCTCCTGCTGTCCGGCCTTTGTCAATATGGTGCGCAGGCATTTCCCACAATTGGCAGATGTGATCTCCACCACGGTATCGCCGATGTGCATGGTGTCACGGATGCTCAAGGCAAAGGATCCGGACTGTTATACCGTGTTTATCGGCCCATGCATTGCCAAGAAGTCGGAGATCCGCGATCAGAAGCTGGAGGGCAATGCCGATGCGGCACTGGCATACAGTGAGATCCGCGCGATGATGCGTGCCAGGGAGGTGCAGCTGGAACCGGCACCGAACACCTATCAGGAGTCCAGTGTCTTCGGTAAGGGATTTGCCAATTCCGGCGGCGTGACGGCATCCGTAATGGAATATCTAAAGGAGATCGATCAGGAGATGGATGCTTCTGTCTGCGTCTGCAACGGGGCGGCAGAATGTAAGAAAGCACTTCTGATGTTGAAGATGGGCCGTCTTCCGGAAGATTTCATCGAGGGCATGGCCTGTGAGGGAGGCTGCGTGGGGGGACCAAGCAGCAAGGAACAGCCGACACCACAGAACAAAAAGGTGAGGGCAAAACTTTTGAGTGAGGCGGATGACAGGAGTATCCGTGAGAATCTGGAACATTATGATATGGCAGGATTTTCCATGCACCGCACTCAGTAATTGATACAGCGGTTCACTTCCGGTGGAGGCGGATCACTTTGATGGCGGAGGAATTGAGTTATGAAGATATCGACAAAAGGAAGATATGCACTGCGTCTGATGCTGGACATCGCCGCGCATGACCAGGACAAGCCGGTGCGTATCCGGGAAATTGCACAAAGACAGAAGATTTCGGAAAAATATCTGGAACAGATCGTATCCACGCTGACCAAGGCGGGATATCTGACCAGTATCCGCGGACCGAAGGGGGGATACCGTCTCTCGAGGACACCGGATCAGTACACGGTCGGGATGATCCTGAGGCTGACGGAGGGCAGCCTGGCACCGGTATCGTGTCTGGAACAGGAGGAGAATACCTGCGAGCGTTCAGAGCAGTGTGTGACCCTGCTTTTGTGGAAACAGATTGACGACGCTGTCAAGGGAGTTGTGGACCATGTGACACTGGAAGATATGCTTGGATGGGGTCATCAGATGCAGATGGAATACTTTATTTAGCAGATACAGAATATGGAATATTTTAATACGGATATATAATATTTTTAGGGAATATAGTATATCGTGGAAGATTGTTATATAAATAACTGCATACAAGATACTATTTCAGAGGCAAAGTTTCACTTTGCCTCTGTTTTATTGACCATGTGATGGGGACCTTCCTATACTGAGATTACCAGAACTGTGAAAAATCAAAGAAAGGAAGGGAATTGTTATGAGAAAAAGACGATTCATCAGAACCGGACTTTCTGCAGTGTTATCCCTGTCCATGGTATTGAGCATGGCGGGCATGGACAATGTAGCGAGTGCGGCAGCCAAAAAAGTGAAACTGAATAAGACCAAGGTCACAGTTTCCGTGGGAAAGAAGGTTTCCCTGAAGGTGAAGAATGCACCGAAAAAGGCAAAGTTCACCTGGAAGACCAACAAAAAGAAAGTAGCCAAAGTCAGCAAAAAAGGTAAAGTGACTGCAGTATCTGCAGGAACCGCCAAGATCACCTGTAAGGTGACTTACAAGAAGAATGGCAGGAAAGTCAACAAGAAACTGACCTGTAAGGTGACCGTAAAGGCAAAGGCAGTTCCAACACTGCCACCATCATCTGCACCAACCACAGGCGGTGCGATCGTACCGAGTGCGGCACCATCCGCAGCAGCACCATCTGCTCAGGTACCGACACAGGAGCCAACAGAGAATCCAAATGCGATCATCTCATTCACACCATGTCCGACTTACGGCGGAGATATCCACAAAGATACCAATGTCGGCGAGGAGCATGAGGTGACACTGGCCAATGGCAGGAAGATCACCGTAAAAGATAATGGTTCTTACAGAACAGAGCCTAGCACCATGGATCTGATCAATACTGAGATGGGTATGGGCTGGAACCTGGGTAACCAGATGGAGCAGTCCAATCTGGCAGGAACCAGAGGATTTGAGTCTGTAGAGGCCGGCGAGACCAGCGCGGGCAACCCGGTAGCCACCCAGAAGACCTTTGACGGTCTGAAGGCATACGGTGTTAACACCGTCCGTATCCCATGTGCATGGTCCAACTTCATGGCATATGATCCGGACGTGCTGGATGATCCTGACAAGGCCGATGAGGCATACAAGATCGATCCGGACTATCTGAGCCGTGTCGAGGAAGTTGTCAACCTGGCGCTCAACGATGGTATGTATGTTATCATGAACATCCATTGGGACGGCGGCTGGTGGGGACGTTTCGGTGCCGAGGAATGGGAAGACTTTGACATTGCGCAGGGTCCTGATCCGGTAAAGACACCAAAGCGTTACGCAGCATGGGTGAAGTTCACACGTATCTGGGAGCAGCTCTCCGATACCTTCGGTAAATACTCAGACCACCTGATCTTCGAGGGTGCCAATGAGGAGTTGTCCGGACGTCTGAATGACGATTATCTGCATCCGGAGAAAGGCCAGGCAAACCAGACCGGTCTTCTTCCAAAAGACGGAGATGCAGTATACACACTGGCATGCAAGATCAGCCAGCAGTTTGTCAATGTAGTACGTGCTTCTGCAAAGAAGGAAGGACTTGAGGCAAACCAGTACAGACATCTGCTGATCCCAGGTTCAGGTAATGAGTCCTGTGTCATCGGTGGAACAGCAACTGAAGATTACAAGAACGATGGAACCTGCGACGAGCGTTTCAAGATGCCGGAGGATCCACAGGAGGATGGCGTAGGCAACAAGCTGAGTATCTCCGTACACGTATATGATCCTACCGATTACGGTTTATCCGCAACATCTACTACAACCTGGGGCTACCGCGACAGCTGGGGCACCAAGGCAGATTACCAGTGGCTGGAGAACTACATAGGCCGCATGAAGAAGTTTACCAAGCAGGGCTATGGTGTCATCATGGGTGAGTGTGGTTGTGTAAAGGGGTACAAGGACAATGTCATCCAGTATCTTTCCGAACTGTTTGGATATGGCATGGGAGAGGGCTACTGCCCGGTACTCTGGGATGAGGGTCACTACTACAACCGTGAAGAGGGTTACTTCGCATATGACGATGTAGGACAGTTGTTTGCATACATTGCCGGAGAGCATCCGACACTTCCGGAGGGAGCAGTTACCGTAAATACCGGTATCTCTGTAGTTCCAACCGTTGAGAACCAGAATCCAAAGGTATGTTACACCTGGACAGGACATTTCATGCGTCACACCGGCGACGGTGAGATCCCGGGAGCTATGGCAGCACTCTGGGGCTGGAAATCAAAGGGTGGTCTGTTTGACGATGTACAGCATGGTATCGGCGTGACAGATTCCGTATCTGATGGCATGGAAGCAATCATTAATGAGGAATACTGGAATATTCACTTCCAGGTAGACTGGAGCCAGATCAAAGAGCCTTGTATCCGTGTATATCCAATGGATAATGAGACCTCACAGGGCTGTGACCTTCAGGTAGGTTATCAGAAGAAGGAAAAAGGTTCCGTTAAGTTTGACGTTGATTACGATCAGAGCACAGGCCAGTTCTGGACTGGCAAGTACATTAAGCTGCGCGACGAGGTAAAGGGAGGTTATCCATGGGTATGGGTAACCACAAATACTTACACCGGTGCATCTTATGTAAAGATCGAGGTTTGTGACGGTGCTTACAATGCAGATGGTACAGAGTACCAGTATCAGACAGAGACAGCACAGCAGTAAGCAAAGCCGGATAGTTTGTAGAAGGATGAGAAATTCGACCAGTTATAAAATGCTTATCACACAAGTTTGTTTCTCATAACATTTTGGAGATCTGTTTTTCGCAGGAAAGGCAGGTCTCCTCCTTCTTTATATGCTCCTTTTAGAAGGCATTTGACAGAAAATATGATCCATGTCATCATAATAAGAGGAGTGTTACGAAATGAGCTCCGGAATGAGGATTATTATGGCAAGAAGTACACAAAAGACGGATTTTCTGAAAGAATGTATGGCGGATTCCCTGTTGCAGCTTATGGACGGCAGGCCGGTAGAAAAGGTATCCGTGGATGAGATCGTGGCGAGGGCCGGCGTCGGCAGATCCACCTATTTTCGGAATTTTCACTCCAAATATGAGATCCTGGTCTTCAAGTATCAGATCACCTGGAAACGATGGATGCAGGAGCATCCGATGAAATATGATCCGCTGATCTTTCTGGGACACGCACAGTCCCTGTTTTCGTATTTTTATTCGATGAAGGATGTCACAGCGGTCCTGTATCAGACAGGGACGGCCTGGCTGCTCTATCAGGCGATAGAGGCTATTGTCATGCCGGAAGAACCCGAGGATATCGCCAAGAAGTATGTCGGAAACTACTATACGCATGCGCTTCATGGTCTGCTGGATATCTGGATCCGCAGAGACTATCGGGAGTCGATCGAGGATCTGGTGCGCATCCTCGAGGAAGAGATATGAGAAAAAAGAGAAGCCTCGCATAAGTGTATCGCTTATGTGAGGCTTCTCTTTGGTTATATGGATGCTGGTTTATTATTTGTCCCAGGTCATCAGTTTGAGCGTACCGGAGAACAGTACCGCGCCACCGAGCACATTGCCTAGGGTAACCCAGAGCATGTTCTTGGCGATCAGACCGGCTGTGGTGAGCTCCGGACACAGGTAACATGCCAGTGTGAAGGTACTCATATTGGCAATGCAGTGCTCAAAACCGGAGATGACAAAGGTCATGATCACCAGGATCATGATGATCAGTTTGCCGCTCTCGCTCTTGAGACGGGTACCGGTCCAGACGGCCAGGCAGACCAGGAAGTTACAGAGGATTCCACGCAGAATAAGCTGTGTGATATCAAGGGAAAGTTTGCCCGGGATGATCGCCTGGTAGTAGGTGGTCATCAGATCGCGGGCGGATCCGCTGAAATAGAAGATGGTCGTCAGGACAAAGGCACCGATGAAGTTGCCGATATAGCTGACGATCCAGACCTTGATCAGATCCATCCAGGAGCATTTTTTGCTGTAGACACCCAGTGCCATAGTCATGTTATTGCCGGTAAACAGATCACCGCCGATGAAGACGATTAGGATGATCGCGATCGGGAACAGCGCGCTGCTGAGCACTTTGCCGGCCTCAGGATATTTGGCATACAGGACGGCACCTGTCACATTGGAGAGCAGGACTGCCACTACGATAAAGAAACCGGCCATAACCGCGCGCATAAAAAAAGCCAAAGGCCTTTTTTGCAAGACCTCCGCTTTATTTGTGGCTGCGGTACAAATCTTTTCCATGTCAGTTGTTAACATCATTCATACCTCATATTCATATTGTTTATTAATCCTCCGGGGCTACCTCGCCACCGATGATCTCAAGATTGGTCTGTAATACACGTCCATATCCGATCGCTGCGCGGTAATCATAACGGGAAACCGTGATACCGACAGAAGGGTTGGATGCATGTACTACCATGCCGTTGCCAATGTAGAGGGCAACATGTCCACAGGAGCTGCCGCTGCCGTAGAAGATCAGATCGCCGGCATCTAACTGGTCTTTGGCGATCTTGTTGGATGACTGCATCTGTGCGGCTGCATTGTGTGGAAGAGAATACCCGAACTGCTTGAAGACGGACATCGTAAATCCGGAGCAATCGGTACCTCTGGTCAGACTGCTTTTACCATATACATAAGGATTGCCTACAAACTGTAATGCGTAGGAGATGATCAAACGCTGCTGATCTTCCATATCGGTAAAGTCAGCGGCAATCACTTTGACGGTCTTTTTCTTTTTGCCATATCTGGCGGTCAGTGTGGCAACACCGGTGGAAAGGATCGTAACGGTTCTGCCGGAGATCATAGCTACCTTGGAATCAGAAGAAGTCCAGGTGATCTTCGCCTTTCTTTTTTTGGCTGCCAGTGAGTAGGTCTCGGCGACACCGGCCACCAGTTTGCCTGTGGTCGCGGTGATCTTTTCAGGTACATCTGTCTGTGTGTCCTTGCGGACGGTAGCAGCGGATGCATCTAATGCCGGCATAAAAGTAATCAGCATGGCTATAATCAATGTAAAAAGTAAACTTTTTCTGAAATGCATAAGTATATCCTTTCGAAAATCTTTTCGATAACGTATAATCTAATCACACAAATATAATTTTAACATAAGTAAGAATAAAATCAACCATTTTGTAATGTTTTGTAACAAAATTGCAAAAATCAGTAGAAAAGGTGGTCAATTATGTCAAATATTCTGGATTATATGGACTGGAGAGGGGATCTTACCTTTGAACAGAGTCCGTTTTGCCAGCTGGACAGCCTGATCTTTGCCCAGCTTGTCTATGTGGATCTCGGAGAGATCGTCAGCAGCGGCGGCCCGGGAGAGGGGATTCCGCTGGAGGAAGCCTCACGGCGCTTTTTTGAGACGCATGACGAGGAGGAGATCCTGAAAAAAGTGTCCGCGGTCAAGAATTACATGTATGTTCTCAAGAAGGCGGCAACCTGCCGCAGATACCGGGACACCCTGCTATATGGATACCGCAGGGAGATCGATGCGGCGGCGTATTCGCAGTTCACCGTCATGAAATATGTCGTGGGCGATGGAAGCCATTATGTGGCATTTTGCGGGACGGATGATACGCTGGTGGCCTGGCGTGAAGATTTTAATCTTTCCTTTCTGGATGCCACGCCCGGCCAGAAAAAAGCGGTCGAATACCTGGGCGAACTGAACCTGGATCAGGTGAAAGAGCTTCGCCTCGGCGGACATTCCAAGGGTGGCAATCTGGCCATCTACGGCGCGATGCACGGCGGCAGTACATTGCAGGAAAAGCTGGTCTGTGTCGATAATTTCGACGGACCCGGGTTCCGTCAGCAGGTTGTGGAGAGTCCCGAGTTTGATGCCATCCTGCCTGTGATCCATACGGTCATTCCCAAGTCTTCGATCGTCGGACGGCTGTTTGAGATGAAAGGAAAGATCCAGGTGGTCGAGAGCTCTGCGTTCAGTGTGGCACAGCATGACCCGATGAGCTGGCAGGTGCTTGGCACCGGTTTTGTCGACGCCGGACAGGTGGATTCGTCCAGTGTGATCGTGGACGAGACCATGAATAAGTGGCTGGATCAGATGGATATGCCGACCAGACGCCATGTCATCAATGCGGGATTCGACCTGCTGGATGCCGCGCACATTGAGACGATCGACGATTTCTTTAACCTGAGTTTTGCGCAGATCCGGGATGTCTTCCGCGCCCAGAAGGAGATGACGGAGGATGAGAGGCGGCTGCTGGGACATGCACTGGTGCGCCTGTGGAAGTCCGGGCAGAAGTCATTGGTGGACAATGTGATCCGGGGGAATGGGAACCGGAAACGGTGAGGTATGGAAATGACAGATCTGTCAGAGAACTCTTGCAGAAAAATGGGAGTTATCTTTCGGAGGGCAGCAGAGGTGTATGTCGGGACAGAGGGAGAGGACTATGAATGGGTGATGGTGGAACGTCGTTTTTTTCGTTCTAACTGAAATAGAAGGACGACGCTGGTAATAATTATCAGCAAAAGAAATGAAAGTGAGAATCGATTCATAAACATTAGAAGGAGAGCAGCCAGATAACCCGTTAGAATCAGAACTATCGCCTGTGTTCTGACAGCTGTCGCCTGCCGGTCGTCCAGAGGAATATTTTCGGTTGATGCCAGAGGTGCATATCTGATAATACAGAACGATGAGATGAGACTACCGGGCACTAGAAGGATAAGCCAGATCGGGAATATGTGATAGTCGGATATGATGACTGAAAAAATACACAGACCGGTGCTTGATAAAATACAACTGATGTGCGAAGGGGCATGGTAGCCGCCGATTTTGGAACGAAGAAGGGTGAAATAAACGATCCAGATCAGGCATGACACAAAATGATGAGTTAGCAGGGCAAAAGCGAGAATCAGTATGGAGGTAATTGCGGAATTAATAATGCATTCCAAACCATATGCCAGAATTTCAATATTGTCTTTTTCATAATGTAAGGTTGTTCCCAGTCGATTGGCGATCATTTGAGATACATGTTCTATCATAAGTACTGAACTCCTTTTGTGAGATGATCCATATAGACTTTTTTAACTTCATTCATGTATTTTCGTCCAATGGATTGTGTGGTGTTATTGCTTAGGTAGATAGTGTTGTTTTGGATCTTGCGGATGTGATATATATTCACTACACAGGTTCTGTGACACCGGATAAAATTTGTGGGAAGATGATTTATAATGGAATTTAAAGAGGAGTGATCAATATAATTGACAGTAGATGTCATGATCGTCGTCTCGTGGTTTGTACTTGAAAATGCAATGATTTCATTATATGGAATGTTATCAATACTGTTTTTTGTTTTTAGAATATATAGCTGACCAGAATATTTCTGAGCCAGATCGTCTAATGTAGCAAATAATTTTATCTTATCAATGGGCTTCAAGAGGAAATTAAATGCATTAACGTTATAGCCATCAAATACAAATTCACGGAATGAGGTTAAAAAAATCAAATCATTGTGAAATTGATTTTGACGTAGATATTTGGCTACATCGAGACCTGTTTCGGCTACGGTCAGGGAAGTGTTGTTTGTGAGCATGATATCAAGAAAAAAAACGTGGATCTGATTGATGTCAGAAAGCAAATTTTTTAATTGTCCGGAGGATGAATAGGTATGTAGTGATATAGTATGTTTCGTCTGTGTTGCCCATTCGTTGAGCAGATTGCTCAGCTGATTTCGAAAAATTTCTTCATCTTCTAATATAGCGATGTTTAATAACATGTTTAAGACTCCTTATCATTTGATTGATACATAAGAGGTAATATGATAGTTACCTGAAAGATGTTATCGGAAGTGTTGATCTGCAACATACCCCCGTAGATGTTTACAATATCTTGAATTCGGTTGAGACCGAGACCGTGGGAATCAGAATCTGCTTTGGTGGTTAGATAATGGCCATTCTTGAATCTGTAATTTCCGTCAAAAGGGTTACTGGTGGAAATGATCAGGGATTCCTGATAAGGCTTTATGGTCATCTCAATGGAAGGTTGTTCTAAATCATCTTTTAGTGATTCACAGGCTGTCAATGCATTTTCGCATAAATTGCCAAGCAGGGAACATAACAGGACATGATCCAGATTGAGTTGATCCGGCAGATGAATAATGTAGTTAAAATTGATCCCCAGAGTATGAGCTTTTCCCAGATATGTGGAAATGACACAGTCGACAGCTGAGTTTCCGGTGTTCAGGTAAATTTGAGCTTCATTAAAAGAGTTGAGATATGCATCAATATAGTGCTGCAGATCATCGTATTTCTTTGATTTTGCCAGCCCCTGGATAATACTCAGATTTTTGTTCAGATCATGTTTGATATATCGAAGTTGTGTAATGGTTTTTTCCCAATGCTGCAAATTATTTTTTTCAAGTTCATATGTTTTTTGCTGAGAAAGGAGCAACGCATTTTCCTGTCTTGAAATACCAAGGCGGTGAATGTACCAAAAAACGATCGCATAGGTCATAAGATATATCAGGCAAAAGATAAACAGACGGTTTGCCATATGGGGATGGTTCTTGGATTGTAATTGGATGGCAGTGGCAAGAATGTATTCGCCAATTAAAATATATGCTGTTGATAATAGTGCAAAGCCAATTTTCTCAGTCCAGTCTAAAAACAGATCGTTATTCGGGAAATAACAGATGATGATTACCGGAAGAGTAAACAGCAGGATATAGAGGACGGTGCCGGGATAACGAAATACACCTCCAAGAAGTAATTCTGAAATAGGAATATGTAAAAAAATAGAGGGAAGTGCAAGACACAGGATGTCAGCAATTATAGTAAGAATACTGTAA
Source organism: uncultured Lachnospiraceae bacterium (assembly GCA_934351255.1). Lineage (GTDB taxonomy): Bacteria > Bacillota > Clostridia > Lachnospirales > Lachnospiraceae > Jutongia. The sequence continues at coordinate 124,236 of CAKRJH010000005.1, read as the reverse complement.
GTGATGTTCCAAAAAAGAAGTAGGAGAAGAGAGTTGGTGAAGAGCTTTCGAGCCAAAACTACTCCAATGATCAAGAGGCAGGAGACGGAAATCTGCTTTGGGGCGTTGAGCAGATTCAGCAGATAAGTACATCCACTGAGAAACAGGACGAACAGTATGGAATATTTGGCCGATGTAGTGCTGTTTCGGCGTGAAAGTTTGTGCTGTAGAAGATATAAAAGAATGAGGTTTTCTGATATATCGACAGCGAATTCCCAGAATATATTAAACAGTGAAAGCATATAAAGCCTCCTTTTTAGGGTCGAGTATTGGTGAAGCAAAGTTTCACTCTGTCAGAAGTATATCATAAAAAATAACCCGTTTTCATAAAAACATGTCGTTCACGCTGTTAACTATGTCGTTCACGTAAAGTGGTCTTGAAATACATGGAGAATCGAGATATAAAAAGGGTACATCATGATGAAAAAAAGAGAAATGGAGGTGAAACAATGAAGGAACAGAAGAAAAAAACAATCTGTAAAGGTGTAGCGGGTGTAATCAAGAAAACTGCGGAGTTATATGTGGGATTACCATGTCGTGGTTATATGTATGAGCCAAAGGCACCAGAGTGTCTGAAGAAAGCACATAAGTAGTTGACAAAGGAGGAAAAGATCATGAGAAAAATCGTAAAAAACATTGTAACCTTAGCGTTAATCGCTACTGTAGGAGTATCCGGAGTGATCGTTGCCAGTGCAAAGACCAATGCTTACATGACAGTGACAGCTAATATGACTACGCCGAGGATTGCAGTGGCCATGGTAAAGAACAACACAGGAACCAAACGATACAGCGTTATTCAGATTGTAAATAATAGTAGTGCGTCAACAGTGTATGCGCAGAATCAGGCCAGTCTGAATGGTGGAGAATCGACTAATGTGTCATTACAGAATGCACAGATTTATCCTAATTTATATGCCAAGGGAACGGTTTACAAAGAATGGAATCCTAAGAGCGGAGTGGACAAAACTATGACGATTCAGATTAAGTAACTGTTTGGCAGAAGTTAGTGGGGTGTCTCCGGGCTGTGCTTCAGATCCGGGGACACTTTGTATCAGGGAGAGTCAAGAGCTATGAAGTATATTATAAAAAATATTCTGCATTTGATCCGCGAAGACTTTTTTATGTTCTGTCTGGTGGTGTTATCCATTCTGGGATCGGGATATCTGGTACATTTTTCCTATGCAATGTATCAGAACTATATGCTGCAGCGACAGAGTGAGGCCGCGGGAACCGATCATATTCTGCTGGGAGCGAATTATGAACTGGAACAGTATGAGTATAACACGCAAATACAGACATATAAGTTGAGGAAACAGGATGATCTGCAGACAGTTGCTGACATTTCCATGTTGAAGGATATGATCGCTCATATGTCTCCGGCACTGCAGCATAATATCCAGGAGATGGCTGTCAATGTAGTTGTTGATGGATATGATATTCCCTGTGTATTCCGGGTGGAAGATGGCAAGTTGGCCTATTGCACAGAGTGGACGGATGGGATGAAAACGCAGATCCATCCGGGGCGATGTTATACGAAGGAAGAGTTTGACGAAGGAAAAAAGGTGGCAGTTGCATTTAACCTGCATGAAGTTAACGTTGACTGCAGTCCTTTCACGGAAGAGATGCTATCTGAGAATGAGAAGACGATCCATATCGGGGGAGAGACCTATCAGGTCATAGGTTGGCATTCCTGGGCGCCAGATATACCATATATTCCGATCACTACGTTTCCGGATGATACGATGCTCAGTTCGTCGGGCATTGAAATTTATTTTAAGCATGCAGTTACCAACAGAGATCAACTGGAACTGCAGCAGTTGACCGGATCCCAGTTGTATGGTCTGTTCTATGTGCCACAGACAGACGTTCTGAACCTGGATTATGTTTACCTGACGAACACGGTGATTGCCATCTGTGTACTGATCGTGCTGTGTGCCGCATTAAACATCGCCATGATCTACCGGTATCTGCTGATGACCCGGAAGAAACATATTCAGGTCTTCCAGATCTGTGGAATGACTACGGTTCGTTCAGTGCTGCTGTATATTGGGGAATGTCTGGTGCTGATGCTTCCGTTTTATGGGTGTTCGGTGCTGCTGTTCCGGAAGAGTCTGCCGCTGTTAAAACAGAAGTATTACTACATTAATGCGGTCTATCCGGCATCGGTCTATCGGAAGCTGTTTTTCTTATACATTTCGGTATCCGTGATCGTGATGGCCGTGATGCTGGTGTATTCTTTTGTGATTGACAGACGGTTACATGTGGGAGGTGGAAAGCGATGAAGACGATCCGATATGCGTACCGGGAGATGACAAAGAGCCCGCTGACGCTGCTTTTGCTGCTGGTGCAGAGTGTTATCATCTATGCTTTGGTCATCTCGGCGGTTTCGGCGGTGCATTCCCGGTTCTCTGTCTACTCGGAGGTGAGACCATTTATCCGGGGCGGAGGAACCTCGCTCTATGCAGAGTATCTGACGGAGCCGGAGTATCAGGGTGGAAGTTATCTGATGGATTCCGCAGATGTTCCCCAATATCTGAAAGATACGAAGGTGTATTCCTGCTACAACGTGGGATTTGAGACTGTCGAAGATGGGAAAGAAAAAGATATCCAGATGACGGCCTATGACACCGAACTCTGGAAATGTCATAAGCCGGAGATGGCCGCCGGCCGTTGGTTCCGGGAGGAAGATGAGACGAGTGATACCCTTGAGGTCGTGCTGGCACAGGAAAACGCCGAGAAAGGACGTTATCAGGTGGGGGATGTGCTGGAGGCAAGTCCGAGCTTCATAGAGATGCTGGGCTGTGAAAAGAATCCGATGAAGGTCAAGATCATCGGGATCGTGAAGGACGGTGCAAGCCTGCTTGGGACAAACAACCAGAACGTGGCGTTTAAGGATATGCGGAGATATTTCTGGAATTACTCGGGGGAGTATTATCAGGAGCCGTATCTGTTTGTATGCCATAAGGATGTCTACCGGTATAAGAAGAAGGATGCCCAGGGACTGCCGATTTACATGTCAGGATTGTCCTTTGTGACCTGGGATGAGAACAATAATGAGATGATGACGAAACGGTCAGAACTCTACCTGTCCAAGAACGGCTCCGTGTCTTCCTATCTGGATTTCGAGACCTGTCGGGAGTACAGCAAAGACTACATTCTGCAGCAGCTTGGAAATCTGCTTCCGATCCTGCTGGCATTGATGTTTATGGCGATACTGACCGTGATCAGCAGTACCTCGATCGTGACCAGACAGAACATCTATAAGTACGCGGTCTTCTATATGAATGGACTGACCTGGAAACAGTGTATCCGGATCCAGAGAATTTCGATCCTGCTGCTGCAGATGCTCTGCATTCTGATCTCCTGGGGGACGATCGGTGTGCTGCGGGTGATGAGGCGGCTGGATGGCGTTTACGTGTTGTTCTCCTGGTGGGAGATCGGAGCGTGTCTGCTGGTAATGGCCGTGTTCTATTTCTTTGGCGCGGTGACGATCCGGCAGGAACTCGGCAAAAAGAGTGGAAAAGAAGTGTTGACCGGAAGTGGAGGGACGATATGATAGAGTTAAAAGACGTTGTCAAGGTTTACAACAAGGGAAAGAGCAATGAATTTGAGGCGCTTCACGGTGTGTCCCTTCGCATTGAGGATGGGGAGATGGTGGCGATCATCGGAACCAGTGGTGCCGGCAAATCCACCCTGCTCCATATCCTGGGATTCATCGACCGCTATGACGAGGGAGAGTATCTTCTGGACGGAGAGGGAACCCGCAGACTGAGCGGAGCGCAGATGGCGCATTTCCGCAATGAAAAGATCGGGATGGTCATGCAGGATTATGCGCTGGTGGAGAACTATTCGGTGCAGGACAATGTCATCCTGCCGCTGGATTTTTCCAAAAAGAAGATCAAGAGCAAGGAAAAGAAACGGCTTGTTCATGAGGCTCTGCAGATGGTCGGGCTGGAAGACTATGAGAAAAAACCGGTGAAAAATCTGTCGGGAGGTCAGAAACAGCGTGTGGCGATCGCCCGTGCGATCGTCAATGATCCGCATTTTATTCTGGCGGATGAGCCCACCGGGGCGTTGGACTCCAAGACGACGGAGGAGATCATGGATGTGTTTAAAAAGCTCAATGAGATGGGAAGGACGATCGTGATCGTGACGCATGACCAGAAGGTGGCTGCAGAATGCCACCGGCTGATCCGGATTGAAGATGGCGTGGTGCAGTAGAGGGCGTCCGCCGCTTCCTTTTTCAAAAATGATATAGTATGATAGACGGGACGTATAGGAGGAGACTGGAATATGAGCAGACGGAAGAAGTTTTTGCACGTTGGATTACCGATCATTGCAGGAATTATTGCATTTCTGATCGGGCTTTTTGTGATATTCAGAGTTCCTACTCTGGATCACAGCAGGCCGGTTGCATGGGCATATTACCTGTCTGGATTTCTGGGATTGACGATTATGCTGCTGGGAGCTTCGATCTCTGCGGTGGTCTATGTGTCACACGAAGATAAGTTTAATCCCAAATAAAACGTTCCGGGATATACTACGAAACAGTACCGGCCCACGTTGGTTCGAACATCATACGAACCAGCGTGAGCCGGTATTTTGTTATGGCGACGAGGCGAATGCATGTATTTATGCAGTGCATTTGCCGACCGCTAATCAGAGAGGCTTAATCAGCGTGAGCCAGACGGATGTCCTGCGTTCCGAACCGGAACCGTTCTACGTTGGAAAGGGACAGATAATAGCCGCTGAAGGCTTTGTCCCAGACCTTCTGCACATCCTTCAGATCGGTCTCCTGATTCAGATAGCGGGCCAGGGTTTCCTCCAGATCGGTCTCCGGGGAAAAGGTGACGATAGCGGAGTTCTGGGCTTTGCAGCCGGCAAATAATGACATGCACAGTGCCTGCTTTTTGCCATCATGATAGTATACAGTGCCGACCGGTTTGTTCTGCTCCACTTTGCCGGACAGATAGTCGTTCAATGCCGTGTGATCCGGGACAAGCATGCCAAGCTCGGACACCTGTATCGTCTGCCCGTCCTGCTCAAAGGTGTACAGTTCAGTGGTTGTGTAGGACAGGGAGTCAAACGGATAGTCCTGTTTATCATACTCGAAGATCAGAGTGTCGGTGTCCGGTGTGAATGAGTTCGGAGAAGCACATTCTACCAGCAGGCCGAGTGTTCCGGTATGGCCTTTTCCGAGATCGATGGTGCGGACAGTGCAGTTGCTCATGGTTCGCACAGCATTGTCTCTCTCGTATTTCAGAATATCACTGGATCCGGCCGTGATCTTGGTGCTCGAAATGTCAGTGCCATCCTTTGCCTGGACGGTAAACAGGAATTTTCCGATTCCCAGCGGGTCATAATAGTAGCTTGCCAGGGAAACCCGATAGGACTGTGTCTCGCTGGTCTGGTCGGTCTCGGACAGGGCCTGCCCGGAATTTCCCGAGATAAAACGGGACAGTGTGGCAAATGGGCCGACTCCTGCTGCCCCGGATACGGCTGCGGTGCCGGTCAGGATCAGTAGTGCCGCCAGACAGGCTGCGGCTGCCGTGCGCCATCCTCTCATGTAGGTGTGTTTGCTGCCACTGCTGCGATTCACAATATCCTGCGCGGTGACTGGTTTTTGTGAAACAGCGGCATGGTCAAAGGTTTTTTTGTATAACGTTCTGAGCTTCATACGTCATCCCTCCAATTTCTCTTTTAACAGGCTGCGTCCTCTCGACAGACGAACCTTGACATTGTTTTCGGAGATCTGCAGAACCTCTGCAATCTCCCGGACGGAATAGTCCTCATAGTAGAAAAGATGAATGACAATGCGGTATTTTTCCGGAAGGTTCATGACTTCCTCGAACAATGTCTGTTCTTCCTCCTGCTCAAAGACCGGAATGTCCTGCATGATATCCTGCAGTTCAACCTGTCTTCGCCAGAAAGATCTGGTTTTGTCTTTTGCCTTGTTGATGGCTACCCGCAGAAGCCATGCGCGCAGATGCTCTTCGCTGCGGTAGTCCATTTGTTTCAGATAGTAGGTCAGCAGCGTATCCTGCACAATATCATTGGCATCCTCTGCATTTCTGCAGATCTGGAATGCGGCCAGATAGATGCTTTTCTGATATTCGGCTGCTACGTCTTCTAATGATCGTTTCATAAGAGTCCTCATTTGATAAAAAATGTATCATGATGCAAGGGTCAGACTATTTATGTCTTCAACATCATATAATGGAAAAGCCTTTCACTCTATATACGAATGAAAGGCTTAAAAGGTTACAGAGTTAAGTGGAGACCTCAAAACGGTTCACGAAATTTCGTGGCCGTCGGACTCTCTCTGACAGCGGTTGATCAGGATAAATACCAGAGGGACACAGTACAGACAGGCTGTGATCCATGCACATTGATCGGCAAAGGTGATCGCGGTATATCCGTATTTTGGGACAAAGATCATGCTGACTGCGATCCGGGCGATCATCTCTAGAATGCCGGATACGATGGAGATCCCTGCAAAACCGATTCCCTGGATGGCCAGGCGGCAGTTGTTGAGCAGTCCGAGTGCCCAGAAGAACAGGCCGAGATGGCCGACATACAGAGCCGATGCTTTGAGTACCTCCGTCTCATCTGCCTTGACAAACAGCATGGAGAGATCGTAGCCCCAGAGATTGAGCATCAGTCCCATGACCAGACCGTACAGGACACCGATGGCCATGCCGGTTCTGAGACCTTTGCGGATGCGGTCAAACTGTCTCGCTCCAAGGTTCTGGCTGCAGAAGTTTGATACCGCGGTGGCCAGGGCATCGAACGGACACATGGCGAACTGTTTGAGTTTGCTGCCGGCGGCAAATGCGGAGATGTAGACCGAACCCAGACTGTTGTTGGATGCCTGCAATACCATGCTTCCGATCGCGGTGATAGAATACTGCAGTCCCATGGGGATCCCCATGATCAGACACCGCTTCAGGATCTTCCCCTCGAACCGCCGTTCCTGTGGGCGGACGATCAGAATGTCGAACCGTTTGTAGATCAGGATCAGACACAGGATGCCGCTGATGGCCTGTGCGGTGATCGTCGCGGCGGCCGCTCCGGCGCAGCCCCAGTGGAAGAGCAGGATGAACCCCAGATCCAGCGCAATATTTAATATCGTAGAGATCACCAGAAACAAAAACGGTGTCTTCGAGTCGCCCACGGCACGCAGGATCCCTGCCAGAAGGTTATACAGCAGGGTAAACGGAATCCCGAGGAACAGGATCAGAAGATATTCGTACGCATCCTTATAAATATTGTCCGGGGTCTTCATCAGATGAAGGATCTGAGGACAGAACACCGAGCAGAACGTAGTCATGATCAGAGCGATCGCTGCGGTGAGCAGGATCGCATGAAAAATATAGGAACGCATGCGGGAATATTCCCGGGCACCGAACTGCTGCGCGACCGGGATCGCAAAGCCGGCACAGCAGCCCATGCAGAACCCGAGCACCAGAAACTGGGTGGAGGCAGAAGCGCCTACGCTGGCCAGCGCGTTGGCACCGAGGCATTTGCCGACGATCATGGCATCTACCATATTATAGGTCTGCTGGAACAGATTGCCCAGCAGAAGGGGAATCGTAAAATTCAGAATCAGTTTGAGGGGATTTCCCTCGGTCATGCTTTTTGTCATAATGTCACCTTATTTCACAGTATAAAGAGGCCGGGCACAAACGATGTCTGTCCCGATCCATCGCATAAATGTTTTATCATATTGTAATGATCTTTTCAATGTGGAGAACGACGTTTCGCTGAAAATCGGGCAGAAGTATCCGGAAATGTTTTACCTAAATTTTACCTCTCTCATACGTGAATATGATAGTTGGGTTATGCTTCCCTTGTTAAAATAATTAATAATCTTAAGAAAAAAGAGATAGATTATGAAACAAAGGAGAGAAAACTCGGAATGAATGAGAATGTAAAGGTTGTGTTTGGCCTGATCGGCGGACTGGCGCTGTTCCTGTTCGGAATGAACAGTATGAGTGATGCACTGCAGAAAGCTGCCGGAGAAAAGATGAAGAAGATCCTCGGATTTCTGACCAGGAATCCGATTATGGGAGCGCTGGCAGGAGCGTTGGTTACGGCAGTGCTTCAGAGCAGTTCGGCTACGACGGTCATGGTGATCGGATTTGTCAGCGCGGGGCTGATGAGCCTGCCGCAGGCGATCTCGGTGATCTTTGGTGCCAATATCGGTACGACCATGACGGCACAGTTGATGGCCTTTAAGATAAGCAACTATATTTATCCGCTGATCTTTATCGGTTTTATGCTCAATTTCGTCGGTAAGAAGGAAAAGGTAAAGAATATCGGTATGGTTATCTTTTCCTTTGGTCTGCTGTTCGAGGGAATTGAGATTATGGGTGATGTGATGAAGCCCCTGGCCGGAAGTGCCATCTTTGTGGATCTGATGGCGAAGGTGTCTTCTATTCCGGTACTGGGCGTGGTTCTCGGAGCCGTGATGACGCTGGTGGTGCAGAGCTCTTCCGCCACGATCGCGGTGCTTCAGAATTTTGCATCCCAGGCGGGGCCGGACGGGGTACACAGTGTGATGGGACTGACCGGTGCCATTCCGATCCTGCTTGGTGACAATATCGGCACGACGATCACAGCGCTTCTGGCATCTATCGGACAGTCCAAGAATGCCAAGAGAACTGCGATCGCACACAGCATTTTCAATATCAGCGGAACCTGTGTGTTCATCTGGTTGATCCCGTGGTTTGCCAGATTTGTCCAGTTCATTTCACCAAAGGGGAATGAAGTGGATGTGATCTCAAGACAGATTGCCAATGCACATACGACCTTCAATGTGGTATGTACCCTGATCTGGCTGCCTCTGATTCCTCTGATGGTGAAGATCGTGACGGCGATCATCCGCGGCGAGGACCGGAAGCCGGAGGGAATCTGCCAGCCTCAGTATCTGGACAATAAGATGATCGATCAGCCGGTTGCGGCAATGTACCTGATCTCACAGGAACTCGAAAATCTGGCCGAGGTGGCGGTCGATATGCTGACAGCACTCATGACGGCAGTCCGGAGCGGAAACAAGGATAATTCGTATGCCCAGTTTAAGGAAAAACTGGAGGCGGTACAGCAGCTGCAGGCCGCTGTGACAGAGTATATTACCAAATTATTCTCCCGCGGAAATCTGACCGAGATCCAGTCCGAGCAGACTGCAGGGCTTCTCTATGTGAAGAATAACATTGAGAGAATCGCAGACCGGTGCGCGGATATTGATGCGGCCTGGACACAGGTGTCCGGAGAGGGACTGCATTTTTCCAAGGATGCGAGCAAGGAGATCGAGAACTGTATTTCCATTATCCTGAATCTGCTGAGCCAGTCGATCGAGTCGGTACGTGTGGGCAGCGAGGAGCAGGCTGCGGTCGTTTTCAAGGATAAGAAGAAACTGCATAAGGCGGAAAAGAAATTCAGCAAGGCACATCTGAACCGTGTGAAAAATAAAGAGTGTGATCCGGGCATGATGAACTACTTCTCCAGCATTCTGTATAACCTGGAGAGAGCGGCCGACAATTGCGTGAGCATTGCTGAGGAGGCATTGGACAATCCGGGATTTGTGAAACTCGGCGAGGATGCCAGAGAGTTTGCAGCGGCTGCGGAGAGGAGATGAGAGTCGGTATGAAGAGAAAAGGGATGGTTCGCATGGCGGCGCTTGGTCTGGTGGGCGTGTTGGGACTTACCTCATGTACCGGAGCGAAAAGTGCACTGCCGGATCTGAGCAGCCTTGGCAAAGTAACAACGGTCTCGCGTGAGGAGGGATCCGGAACCAGGGCGGAATTTGAGACGCTGGTGGATACCAGGGAAGACGGAGCGGCCGCGGTGGCAACCTCCACGCAGGAAGTGCAGGACATGGTAGCCGCAGACAAAAATGCGATCGGCTATCTCGCATTTAGCGGAATGGAAGGCAGCCGGGACGTAAAACTGCTCCGTGTGGATCGCAAAGAAGTGACCGCAGAGAATATCCGCAAAGGAAAATATCCGCTCTGCCGGAGTTATTATCTGGCGTACCGCGGGAAACTGAATGCGCTGGCACAGGATTTTATGGCGTATGTGATGAGCCGGGGGCAGGGCGTGGTAGGACAGAGCTGTGTATCGGTCAAAAAGGCATCGACCTTTCTGTCAGAGAAGCCGAAGGGAACGCTGCTGATCAAGGGATCGACCTCAGCCGCCGTCCTGATCGAAGAACTGGCCAAAGATTACGAGACCTGCAATCCGGGGGCTAAGATCACAATGGAATCCAGCGATTCTTCGCAGGGACTGACTGCGGCCATCCGGGGAGAGTGTGATTTCGCGGTTTCCTCCAGAGAACTGAAAGACTATGAGAATGAACTTCTGACAAAAAAGGCATTTGCCAGAGACGGCATTGCCGTGGTGGTCAATGCGGACAATCCGGTGGATGAGCTGAGCGTGAAGCAGATCAAAACACTGTACGACGGCGACTGCGAAAACTGGAAGGATCTGAAGTAACCAACAGGGCATAAACTAAGAACGAGGATGGCGGGAAGAGATGTTGTATATGGATCATTATGAGTCAAAGAAACGAGACATGCCGGTGCCGTTTGCGGACAATGGAATGCTGATCAGAGGAACCGCATTGCTGGCACTGGGAGGGCTGCTGGCCTCTCTTGCGACCTGTCATATCGGACACAATATAAGAATCGGAGCGCTTGCGGCAGGAATCCTGTGCGCAGGGATCAGCCTCCGGTTCTTCCTGCGTTATTGGAAACAGGATCGGGCTTATCATCAATACGTTCCCGAGTGGGAACCTGACCGGGGGATTTATGACCGGTTTGGACAGGAACTCAATGCCTGGTATTCCTATGGAAAGGTGCCGGAATGCTGTGATGCCGATATGGCCTATGCCCTGACACTGCAGCAGGAAAGGCTTGCGCACAATGGACTGGTGATGCACAGTGAGCAGATGCCTTCCCGTGGAGACAGTTTTGGAACGGTTCGCATTACGCAGACCTCACCGTGGTATTCCACGGATATGATGTATGAGGAGATTTCACGACGAATCCGGTTTGACAGGCACGAAACCACGGTATATGAGCGACGTTGGGATCAGACGATGTATGCGATGGTGGTTCATTCTCCGGATGAGGAACGGACGAAAGAGTTGGAGATGACCTGTCCGAACTGCGGGGCAGTCAGTCCAGTGGCCAGGCTGGAACAGGGGTGTCCGTATTGTGGGACACGTTATCAGATCAAAGATCTGTTTCCGCGGGTGGTCAATCAGTTCTTTCTGTGGAAAGGATCGGTGGCGCAGAATCGGGAACTGACCAGACGGATCATCTGGGGCTCCATTCTGACGGTGTTTGTGATGCTGATGCTGGCCAATGCCGTTGGGATGATCTTTTGGCCGGAGCAGAGCAGGATCCTGCCGCTGATCGTGCTCACGTCTTACGGTGGTGCGCTGCTCGCGGGAGGCATGGGTGGACTGATGTTGTCTGCGATTGTGTTGGTCGTGACCAATTTCAGCAGGGATGGAGTACGGGGAGTTCCGTGGCTTCGCTGTGCATGGGCACCGCGCCGGTTGAAGAGGGAACTTTCCGGGATCGATCCCTGGTTCTCCTGCCAGAAGTTCGAGGGACGGGTCATTGCATTGATCCGGATGGCAGTGTTTGCACAGGAGCCGGAGAATCTCGCAGTTTATCAGGCCGGGGAGCGTGATGCGGGCTTTGCATCCATCCTGGAGATGACCTATGCCGACGCAATGGCAGTCAAAGGAGTGCGGCGCAGCGGCAATATGTTCTATCTGACACTGCAGACCTGGTGGGTCAATTACGTGCAGCAGGGAGAACGGATCAAAAAGCGTGGGGACTGTATTGAGGTCACGCTCGCCAGGGATATTTCCGGACAGGAAAAGCCGGGATTTTCCATCACCTCGGTGTCCTGCCCGGGGTGCGGTGGCAGTTTTGATGCCGTGCGTCAGAGGTATTGTCCGTTTTGCCGGCTGGAATATCCGATGCAGAAATACAACTGGGTGATCCGGGAGATGAAGTTTTACAGGAAACTTACATAAGGATACCCATGGAATTTACCTGTATGCGGTATGCTGGAAACAGTTTATCAGGAATGGGGTATTTATATGAAGAAGACGTATGTACTTGATACCAATGTATTGATTCAGGCACCGTATGCGGTACAATGCTTTGAAGATAATGACCTGGTGATTCCTCTTGTAGTGCTTGAGGAACTGGATGGTCTGAAAAAGAATGAGGGGGAGAAGGGCAAAAATGCCCGCGAGGCGGTCCGCGCTCTGGAAGCATGCCGATGTCAGGGAAATCTGCTGGAGGGAGTGCCTCTGACGCAGGGAGGCGTGCTGCGGGTGGAAAAGAATTTTGTGGATGTGGAACTGCCCAAAGACCTTCCGGAAGACAAGTCGGACAACCGGATCCTGAAGGTGTGCAAGGGGCTGAGGGACAGTCGTGAGGATGAGCGGGAGATCATTCTGGTCACCAAGGATATTGTGCTTCGGCTGAAGGCGCAGATCATGGGGATCCGTGCGGAGGATTTCACCACAGAGCAGGTCTCACATGAGGATGCGCAGTACACGGGACGATGTGAAGTGTATATTCCGGAAGAACTGGTCAAAGAGTTCAAGAAAAAAGGTGTTGCGGTAAAAGAGCTGTATCAGTCTGACGAGCAGGGGGAACATTATCCGGTAGATCTGGTGGAAAATGAGTTTGTGATCATGAGAGCGGATCAGTCCACGAAAAAGACTCTGCTTGGCAGAGTGAAGGGAAAGAAAGTAGTTCCGCTTGTATATAAGAAGAGTAAGCCTTATGGTGTGAGTCCGAGAAATGTGGGACAGTATTTTATGCAGGAAGCGTTGATGACAGATGCGCAGCAGGCACCTCTTGTCATTATACGGGGCATGGCCGGAACCGCCAAGACATTCTATTCTCTGGCAGTGGGCCTGGAGAAATTATACAACAATCCGAATGGAGAGTACCGCCGCATTATTGTGTGCAGACCCAATGCACAGTTTGACGATGACATAGGATTCCTGCCGGGAGATGAGAGGGAAAAGATTGCGCCAATGATGCGGCCGGTCATGGACAATCTGGAGCAGCTTCTGGATTCCGATGACAAAAACAGATATGAGGATGAGACGATGCTTCACGATAAGATCGCAGAGATTTTTGAACGCGATATCATCCAGACCGAGGCGTTGAATTTTATCAGGGGACGTTCGATTGCAAAGACGTATCTGATCATCGACGAGGCGCAGAATATGACTCCGAACCAGGCCAAGGGCATTATTACCCGTGCGGGAAAGGACACCAAGATCATTTTGCTGGGCGATCCGAATCAGATCGACAGACCATTTTTGGATGAACGGACTAATGGACTGAACTACGCGGCAAATTATATGAAGGGAAGCCCGTATTGCTGGCAGATCACCTTGTCCGCCGAGGAATGCGAACGCTCGGAACTGGCGATGGACGCAGTCAAAAGGTTATAACGTAAGATGGGAAGGCGAAAAGATTGGATTACAAAAAGATATTGAAACAGGAAGAAGTGCAGGCTTTCCTGAAAAAAGGAGATAAGAACCTTGAAATACTGGGATATACGGACCATTCCAAACAGCATTGTGAGATTGTGGCACAAAGGGCCGGACTTATTTTGTCGAAATTTGGCTATTCGGCACATGAGATCGAGCTGGCGCAGATGGCAGGGGCCATGCACGACATCGGAAACGCCATCAACCGGAGCCATCATGGAGAATATGGGGCAATTCTGGCATACCATATATTGGAAAAAATGGGAGTCGCACTGGAAGACCGGGTACTGATTGCATCGGCGGTCGGAAATCACGACGAGTCCACCGGAGGCGCAGTGGATGCCATCTCGGCGGCGGTGATCCTCGCAGACAAGACGGATGTGCGCAGAGAGCGCGTGCACGGCAAGGAAAAGGCAAATTTTGACAAGCATGACCGGGTGAATTATGCCGTGACCAACGCAAAGGTCAAGATCGATACCGAGAAGAGGCAGATTTCATTAAATCTGCAGATCGATGAGAAGATCTGTACCATGTATGAGTATTTTGAAATCTTCCTGGGAAGAATGATGATGTGCAGAAGGGCTGCGGAAGTGCTGGGAGCCACGTTTAAGTTGATGGCCAATGGCAGAAAAGTGCTTTGAGGATGTTGTGCGGGGAAAGGTGATGTAAGAAAGTAAAGACAAGTATAATTCCCGTTATCTTCCATATACTACCCATACAGTTCAAATATGGAAAGTATGAAGAAAGCAGGAGGAATTTTATGATATGAAAGCCACAGGGATTGTTCGGAGAATAGATGAACTGGGGCGCGTGGTGGTCCCCAAGGAGATTCGCAGGAATCTTCATATAAGGGAAGGGGACCAGATCGAGATCTTTACGGATGCCGGTGGACAGATCGTATTGAAGAAATATTCCCCGATCGGAGAGTGGAAAGAGCTGGCGGTGCAGTGCGCGGAGGCGCTGGCGCTGACGACGGGCTTTACCGCAGCGGTGGCTGACCGTGAGCAGATCCTGTGGGCGGCGGGACCGTGCCGTAAGGAATTGATGGCACGCAGCTTGAGCGGCGAGATGGAAGGCATCATCGACGGCCGCAGACAGGTTCTTTCCTCGGGAGAAGAGGGAGGATATCATTCTGTTTTTGGAGAGCAGGAGCATTTTGCATGGGAAGTGATCTGCCCGATTCTGTCGCAGGGTGATGCGGTCGGTGCGGTCATGCTGGTGAGCAGAAATCTCCAGATGGAGATGGGGGAAAAAGAGAGACTTGTGATCAGTGCGGTTGCAAACTTCCTGGGCAGGCAGCTGGAAAACTGAAAAAAGTCCCAGAAATGCCTTAAAATGGGCAAAAAGCCTTGACAAAGGGTGGTAATGAGGGTATAAATAAACTTGTAGGTTTTTACGGATTAATATTATTTGAGGAGGAATTTATCCATGAACAAGACAGAGTTAGTTACAGCTATGGCTGATCAGGCCGGACTGACCAAGAAAGATGCTGAGGCTGCTTTAAAGGCATTCGTTGACGTGATTACAGAGGGATTAAAGAACGGCGAGAAGATTTCTTTAGTTGGATTTGGTACATTTGATGTGGCTGAGAGAGCTGCAAGAGAGGGTATCAACCCTGCAACAGGAAAGAAGATCCAGATCGCTGCTTCCAAGGCTCCTAAGTTTAAGGCTGGTAAGGCTTTAAAGGATGCTGTAAACGCATAATTTAACGAATTGAATCTTATGTGGGACCGTCTCAGGACGGTCCTGTTTTTTTACTTCATAAGAAAATTCGGTGAAGTTTCCTATAAAGTAAATGAGACAGAGAAAGGAACATGATATGAGACTGGACAAATATTTGAAGGTATCCCGATTGATCAAGAGACGTCCGGTGGCCAATGAGGCCTGTGATGCGGGACGTATTCAGGTGAACGGCAAGGTCGCCAAGGCTTCGACGAAGGTCAAAGTGGGAGATATCATTGAGATCGCCTTCGGGGATAAGGTAGTCCGCGCCGAGGTGCTCAGCATTGAGGAGACCTATAAGAAGGAAGAAGCCCGCGAGTTGTACCGCATCTTATAGAAACCGTTCTAATCTTCAGACAAGGTTCATATAGTGAACTAAGAAGATGCATGGGGGAGCGGTATGGAGGAGAACCAGACCAGGCCGAGCCATAAGGTATACATTCACAACAGGCGTGGGATGAAGTTGTCAGGGGTCAATGAAGTCGTATCGTTTGATGCGCAGGAAGTGCTGTTGGAGACGGAGCAGGGGACGCTTTTGATCCAGGGATCCGAACTTCATGTCAGCCGTCTGTCGGTGGAAAAAGGGGAGCTGGATGTGGATGGCAAAGTAGATGCGCTGCAGTATTCCGACCGAAAAGAGAAAAAGAAAGAATCCTTCTGGAGACGGTGGTTTGTGTGAGGTCATAACGCTTCGGGATGGAGTGAACTTTGACTGAGGTGATTCTGGAACAGATCCTTTACTTTGGCGTCATGATCCTGTGCGGAGGAATTTTCTGTATGGGATATGCGGTTCTTCTGATATTTCGGCGGCTGATTAGGCACCGCAGGCTGTGGCTGTATGTGGAGGATATGTTGTATGGAGCAGGAGGAGCGATACCGGTATTTGTGGTTTGTCTGCGATATGGGGATGGCGTGATCCGGTGGTATGGACTGATCGGTTTTTTTGGCGGGGCGTTGGCGGTCAGGAAAGTATATCGAACGTTAGTTTTGCATTGCAAAAGACACCAAAATGTTGTATAGTATAAGAACTAAGGACATGATTTCTACATCGATAGAACGACATGGAAAAGATGTAGACAATTGTAGAACGAACGGAGATAGGTATCATGGCACGCAAGAATGCAACGAAAAGGAGACGGATGTCCAAACTGAGTCCCTTTACCGTGGTGGGTGTGATCGTTCTTTGCACCGTTCTCTGCACGACGACCGCATACAAGAGTGTGGCACTGAAGGCGGAGAGCAAAAAGTACGAAGCGCAGATTGCCAAACTGCAGGAAGAGAAGGATTCCCTGGATGACGAGAAGGAGAAACTTCAGGATCAGCAGGAGTATGTGAAGACAGACAAGTACGTGGAAGAGATTGCACGTGAGAAACTGGGACTGGTGTATTCGGATGAGATCATCTTTGAGCCATCCGACAAGTAGCACCGTCACAGAGAGGTAACACAGTCACAAACAGATGAACTGAAAAAGAACGCGAATAAACGCGTTCTTTTTTTGTGCCCATTTCCAGAAAACGACAAAATCGGCAGATTCCCCCATTATATAATGTCTTCCACTTCCGGAAGGGAGTGACCAGAGGAGGGATCGTGTGAAAATTTTCACACGCGGGATTTGTGACTGTGCGCACGCGGCACAAATCCGTTATGCGCAAATCACGTGCGCAGAAATGAGGAGTATCATGAAAGGACTGTCAAGATTACAAAAGAGAATGTTGCTGCAGATCGTGGCGGGATTTTTGCTGGGACGGATCTCCATGTTTGGATATCATCCACTCGGGGCGGCATTTTTCCTGTCGGGCTTTGGACTGGGAGGCGCCACGCTGGGAGTGGCGCTTGCGGTACTTGGAGGAATGCTGTGGAGTGCCACGGCGGAGGAATTGATCCGGTATACCTTGGGGATGCTGATCGTATGGGCCGGGGCGGATCTGCTGAAACGGTGTCATGTAAAGGCCGGTACAGGACATTACGGACTGTTGATGACGGCAGGAATGCTTGGCATGACTGCGGTGCAGAGCATCTGGGAGAGTATGGGGTATCAGCTCTGGCTGGGGGCATTGTGTGAATGTCTGCTGATCCTGGCATTTTCGCGGTTGTATCAGGAGGGAGTGACTCTGCTGCTGTATGGCCACCAGGGAGAGGGGCTGAACCAGGAACAACTGGTGAGCACGTTGCTTTTGGGGCTGACGAGTCTGTATGGTCTGCCCTCAATGGTGGTGTCCGGAGTTTCTTTCCTGCAGGTGCTGGCCTATCTGATCCTTTTGTTTGTGGGATACATCTACGGCGTGGGAGCCGGAGCGATTGCAGGTGTTGGTGTGGGACTGTTGCTGGTGGCTGCCGGGCAGTCTCTGGAACAGATGGGGATCCTGTGTCTGGTGGGAATCTGTGTGGGTATGATGGGAACCCGGGGAAGACCCTGGACGGTGATGAGTTTTCTGCTGGCCTATCTGGCTCTGTGCTATATATCGCGGGATGTGGTGTTGGAATGGAAAGCCTGGCGGGAAGTGGCATTGTCGGCGGCGGTCTTTTTGCTGTGGCCCTCGAGGTATCTTGTCCCCTGGAAAAAGATCTTGCGGGAGCAGGAGGAAGGCGGAGCCTGTCAGGATCTGCGCAATCTGATGGAATACCGTATCATGGAGGTGGCAGATGCCTTCGCGCGGGTGGCGGGAAGTATGGAGGACTGTGAGACGGAGGGGATGGCGCGGATGGAAGGAGAAGATCCGATACAGTGCAATGAGCGAAGGATGAACCGCCAGATCCTGTCGGATCAGATGCGGCAGGTGTCGGAGGTGCTGCGGCAGCTTGCGGGAAATATGGAACATATCCGTCAGATTCCCTGGAAAAAGGAGCGGGAACTGCGCAACCGTCTGGAGGCCATGCGCATCCGGGTGGGAGGTGTCCACATGTACGCGGATGCCGATGGCCGTGTGGAACTGCATCTGAAGGCGAGGACCGACCACGGTAAACTGGTGCTGACCAGGGAGGCCGGGCAGGAGGTCTCGAGGATCCTGGGAAAGACGTTCGGAGCTGCCAGGGAGTGCCGGCATGTGATCCCGCGGGAAGAATGTACGCTGATCTTCCGGGAAATGGCACCGATGACGGCACAGACCGGAGTGGCCAGGATCCCCAAGGAGGGCGAGGAATTGTCGGGGGATGTCTTTTCCTGTATGAGGCTGCCCCGGGGAGAATTGATGCTGGCATTGTCGGATGGCATGGGAAGCGGGATGCCTGCATTTCAGGAGAGCCGGCGGCTGATGGAGCTGCTGGAAGTCATGACGGAAGCGGGATTTTCCAGAGAAAATGCGTTCCGCGTCATCAATGGGATGTATATGACCAGGGAGGAGGCGGCTGCCAGTGCCACGGCAGACGTGACGGTACTCAACCTCTACCGGGGAACCTGTCAGTTTCTGAAAAGCGGGGCGGTATCGACCTGGATCCGGCATGGGGCGAGCATGGAAAAGATCAAGGGAGAAGCTCTGCCGGTGGGCGTGGACTGTCTGGAAGAACCGTTTCGGGGAAAAAGCCGCATCAGTCCGGGCGATTATGTTATAATGGTGACAGATGGCGTGGTGGACGCGCTGCAAGGGCGCGAGGGTGCCTTGGAGGAGGTGCTGGAGGCCTGTCAGGACTGTAAACCGCAGGAGATGGCGGAGGAGATCCTGGAACAGGCTCTGCTGGAATGTCAGGGGACAGCACCGGATGATATGAGTGTGATCGTGGCAGGGATTGAGGCTGCCTGAGACAGGAAGCCGGCGATCCGGGTGTGATAAAACAACGCGACAATGTAATAAAAGAAAGCGATAAGATAGTTTATGAGAACGGAAATGCAGAAGATAAGGAGTCAGGTAGAACAGTTTTGTATAGAAAAGGCATTGCTGGCGCATGGTACGGATATCGTGGTGGCTTTGTCAGGCGGCGCAGATTCCGTCTGCCTTGCACGGATCCTGATGGATATGGCGCCGGACTGGGAACTGACCATTTCCCTGGTTCATGTGGAACATGGGATCCGCGGGGAGAGCGCGAGACAGGACGCAGCGTTCTGCCGGGAGTTTGCGGAACGGTACGGAGTGCGTTATCTGGAATATTCCGTGGATGCGCCTGCGCGGGCAAGGAGGGACAGGCTGTCCCTGGAGGAGGCGGCCAGACAGCTCCGCTATGAGAAACTGGAACAGGCCAGGCAGGAACTGGGAGCTGATGTGATCGCGGTGGCGCACCATCAGGACGATCAGGCGGAGACCATGCTATATCAGCTTGTGCGGGGAAGCGGGCTGCGCGGAGCCGGAGGAATCCGTGCCGGAAGGGGATGCATTATCCGTCCGCTGTTGTGTGTCCGAAGAACGCAGATCCGGGAGGCTCTGAAGCAGATGGGGCAGAACTGGCGGGAGGACGAGACCAATGCGCAGGAGCGGTATGCCAGAAATCGTGTGAGGCATCAGGTGATCCCTTGTCTGGAACAGCAGATCAGCGTGGAGGCTGTGCCGCATCTGGCGCAGACGGCGTGGCAGCTTCAGGAGGCCTATGAGTGGATCTATGCGCAGGCGCAGGAGATCTGGGATGGCTGGAAGAGTCAGAACGGAGAAAGCCGGGTAAATGCAGATGCTCTTCGGGCACTGCCCTCGGTGCTGCGCCGGGAGGTGCTGCTTCTGTGGCTGGAGGAAGCTGCGGGCAGCCGCCGTGATATTGGCGCGGGACATGTGCAGCAGATCTGGGAACTGGCGTCCGGCGGGAGCGGGCGTGGAGTAGATCTTCCGTATGGGCTGCGCGCGCGGGCGGAATATGGCTGGATCGTACTGGAGAAGCGCAGGCCGGGGCCGGAAACGGATGTGTCCGGGACGGTGCATGCGGCCGCGGCAGCGCAGCATCCGCAGAATATCGCAGTGGCTGACAGAACTCATATCGTAGCGGAGCAGGAGAGGATCTTTGAGGTGAAAGAGGGCACGGATCGAAACTGGGTGCTGGAGGACTCCTGTGGACGACCGATGGAGGTGCGGTGCTACACGGAAAAAACGATGGGAAAAACCGTTGGAAACTACAAAAATTTCTATACGAAATACTTTGATTGTGGTAAAATAGTTTCCATCTTGCAATGGCGCAGGCCCGCTCCGGGCGATTATCTGGAACTGGGGGAAGGCCACCGGAAAAAACTTGGCCGGATCTTTATTGACGAGAAGATTCCCAGAGACAGAAGGAACGGCATGTGGGTTCTGGCCCAGGGAAGCCATGTACTGTGGATTCCGGAACTGGACCGGGTCAGCACAGGATTTTATGTGGAAGACAGCACACAGGACGTGTTGTGTGGAATATGTATGACAAATGCTTCAGAAAAGGAGAGAGTACATGAAAGAAGAAGTACATGTAATGATTTCAGAAGAGGAAGTTGATGCCAGAATTCAGGAGATGGCGAAGAAGATGAATGAAGATTACGGGGATACCCCGCTTCATCTGATCTGTGTATTGAAAGGAAGCGTATTTTTCTGCTGTGAACTGGCCAAGAGGCTGACGATGCCGGTGAGCCTGGACTTTATGTCTGCTTCCAGCTACCGTGACGGCACTACGTCCGGTGAGCTTGTGATCAAGAAGGATCTCGATGAGGATATCGAGGGACTGCATTGTATGATCGTGGAAGATATCATTGATTCCGGCAATACACTGGCTCTGACCAAGAAGATGCTGCAGGGCCGTAATCCTGCCAGCCTGAAGTTATGTACACTGTTAGACAAGCCGGCCAGAAGAGAGACACCGGTGGAGGTAGACTACACCGGCTTTACCATTCCCGATGCCTTTGTGGTGGGATATGGTCTGGACTACGCCCAGAAATACCGCAATCTGCCTTATATCGGCGTGGTGGAATTTGTAGAAGGAGACTAATCATTTATGAAGAAAACATCAAGAATGGGATGGGGATTTTACCTGATCATTGTCCTGATTGCAATTCTGGCGATACAGGCTTCGGGAGCAGTCCGGGCGCTTCGCGCCGGTGGCTACACCTACAACGACTTTCGGCGGGAATTACAGGGTAATCTGGTAGCGTCCGTTGAGATCCTGCCCAATGAAGAGGTTCCGACCGGGCAGGTTGTAGTGCGCCGTAACGATGATACGCAGGCATCGTTTTATGTGTCCGATGTCAAGGAGATAGAGAAGTTCTGCGCATCACAGGATTCTATCAAGGACAATGTCGTGCTTGATGACATCCAGAAGCCATCCTGGATACTGACGACCCTGCTGCCGTATGTGCTGGGATTCCTGGCCCTCTTCTTTTTATTTACCTTTATGTCTGCCCAGAACGGCGGACAGGGCGGTGGCGCCAATATGCGGATGATGGATTTCGGCAAGAGCCGTGCCACCCGCATTAATCCGGACGACCCGGGAGCGAAGCATTTCTCCGATGTGGCGGGCCTGCAGGAGGAGAAACAGGAGCTGGAGGAACTGGTAGATTTCCTGGCGGGGCCTGAGAAGTATACGAAGATGGGTGCCCGTATCCCGAAGGGTATCATTCTGGTGGGACCTCCGGGAACCGGTAAGACACTGCTGGCCAAGGCAGTGGCAGGAGAGGCGGGTGTTCCGTTCTTCAGCCTGTCCGGTTCTGATTTTGTGGAGATGTTTGTCGGTGTCGGTGCTTCCCGTGTCAGAGATCTGTTTGCGGAAGCCAAGAAAAGTGCACCGTGTATGATCTTTATCGATGAGATCGATGCAGTAGCCCGCAAGCGTGGATCCGGCCTCGGCGGTGGCCACGATGAGCGTGAGCAGACGCTGAACCAGATGCTTGTGGAGATGGATGGATTTGGTGTCAATGAGGGTATCATCGTCATGGCAGCGACGAACCGTGTGGATATTCTGGATCCTGCGATCCTGCGTCCGGGCCGTTTTGACCGGCGCATCCAGGTCGGACGTCCGGATGTCCGCGGCAGAGAGGAGATCCTGCGCGTTCACGTCCAGGGCAAGCCGCTGGGCGATGATGTTGATCTGGAGCGGATCGCACGCACGACGGTAGGATTTACCGGAGCGGATCTGGAGAATCTGATGAATGAGGCGGCGATCCACAGCGTGCGCGCCGGAAGAAAATTCATCACACAGGAGGATGTGGACAAATCTTTCATCAAGGTAGGCATTGGAACGGAGAAGAAGAGCAAGGTGATCTCCGAGAAGGATAAGCGTATCACGGCATACCATGAGGCAGGACATGCGATCCTGTTCCATGTACTGCCGGATGTGGGGCCGGTACATCTGGTCTCTGTCATTCCGACCGGCGAGGGGGCAGCAGGCTATACGATGCCGCTCCCGGAGAAGGACGAGATGCATATGACCAGAGGACATATGCTTCAGGATATCTGTGTCAGCCTGGGTGGCCGCATTGCGGAGTCTTTGATCTTTGATGACATTACCACAGGGGCGTCCCAGGATATCAAGCAGGCGACCAATATTGCGCGTGATATGGTTATGAAGTACGGATTTTCCGATATCATCGGCATGGTCAATTATGCGGATTCGGATGAGGTGTTCATTGGCAATGACTACGGACATACGAGCCGTTCATACAGTGAATCTGTGGCCAAGGATATTGATACTGAAGTGCGTGACATTATCCAGGACTGCTACAAGCAGGCCAGACAGATCCTGGAGGATCATATGGATGTGCTGCACCGTGCGGCAGAACTGCTGATCGAAAAAGAGCGGATCACCCGCGAGGAATTCGAGGCATTGTTTGAAGATCGTGCCTGATCCGGTGTGATGTGAATTATAGCCGAAATATTCTCGATATTCGAGGATGTTTCGGCTATTTTTGATAATGCCTCGTAAAAATGCACAAAAAATAATGACGAAACAGTGCATGTTTATGCACACTTGCGGGGGGTGTATGCGTATACTAATAACCGTAAACCCCAATACATTATATAGTTTTTGCTACACCCCATAAGTAACAAAAATACCTTCTCCTAAAGAGGAATCGCGATCGTTGTGATTCCTCTTTTACTTTTGCAAAAAAATGAGGATATTCTTATTTTTGACATATTTAGGGAATATATTGTAAAATATGTAAAAATGTGTAGAAATCTTAAGATTAAGATAAAGAGTACGGAGAAGCGATATGTTTGCAAAATACATGAAAAAGGGGCTGGCAGTTGGCATGGCATGTGTCATCATGGCAGCAGGCGTATGGGGGAGTACGGTACCGGTTCATGCGGAGGAGGATGTCACGGTGGACGAGACCGTGGACGGAGGAGCGCTGGTGTTTACCCAGTATGACTTTACCATGGACGAGTATGCAATGGAGCAGTTTAAGAGAGTGGGAAGTTATACCCAGGAAGAATACAGAACGGTGCTTGCCGCGGCCAATGACAACACCGATGGATTCCAGTATCTTCGTCTGGATCGTTTTCATGAGATAGACACCAAGGGGTATATTACCCTGTGCCGCAGTTTCATCAAGAAATATTGTGAGGCAGCCAATCTTGATTATACGGCGAGTTCCCTCTACAAGAAAG
This sequence comes from uncultured Lachnospiraceae bacterium, assembly GCA_934351255.1. Taxonomy (GTDB): domain Bacteria; phylum Bacillota; class Clostridia; order Lachnospirales; family Lachnospiraceae; genus Jutongia. The sequence continues at coordinate 100,457 of CAKRJH010000005.1, read as the reverse complement.
AAAAATATCTGGTGAAGGCTGCGCAGAAATATGAACTGGATCCGGTATATTTTGCCTGTCAGACATTTCTGGAGGCGGCGTACGGAACCAGTACGCTGGGACGCGGAGTTACGATCAAGCGGGTGGCTTACGAGGATTTCCGCACCAAATCCGGCGGCAAACTCAAGACGAAGAAACTGAAAAAGGCAGTGAAGGTCTACAATCTGTATGGCATCCGTGCCATTGACGCAGATCCTCTGGTCGGAGGTACGTCTTATGCCTACTATCAGGGATGGACGACGGTGAAAAAGGCCATCTACGGAGCAGCCAGCTTTGTGTCGGATGGGTATATTCATTCGGAAAAGTACGATCAGAATACACTGTTCAAGATCCGCTACAATCCAAGCCGGACCAACATCTGGCATCAGTATGCGACCGATGCCTATTATGCGCGTAAGATCGGTCTGAAGATGAAGGACTTTTCGGAATTGTACACAAACCGGGGACAGTTCGTCTATGACTATCCGGACTGGAACTGATTGACACTTGTCGGTGAGCCAGGATATATGATATACTATTCGCAAAGAAAACCAGTTAGGAAGGATAAAAACATGGCATTATTACAGCAGTGGAGAGAGTACGCATACGGCGTAGATATTAATTCAAAGGCAGGCCAGGGAATCTGGGCCAAATATTTTCGTGAGGAGACTGCAGTGTATGAGCAGCTTCTGGCAGATCCGGAGACTGTGGTGACCGGTACCGTGAAGGAACTGGCTGAGAAGTATCAGATGGAAGTTCTGTATATGGCAGGATTCCTGGATGGTATCAATGACAGTCTGAAGGAGCCGAATCCGATCGAGACGATGGAAGAGGATACCCAGATGAAACTGGATATCGACCTTGAGAAGCTGTATTATCATATGGTGGAGGCCAAGGCAGACTGGCTGTACGAGCTGCCTGCATGGGACAACCTGCTTACCGCAGAGCGCAGAAAAGAGTTGTACCGCGAGCAGAAGGCATCCGGAACGATCGTCAAGGAAAAGAAGATCGGAAGAAACGATCCTTGTCCATGCGGAAGCGGCAAGAAGTACAAATTCTGCTGTGGAAGATAGCAGTATCCGCAGATAAGAAAAGCAACATAAAAAGGGAAAAACGCTGTTTTTCCCTTTTTTCGACTCGTTTTGAACGTGTAACAGACACTAAAAAAGGAACTGCGAAAACAGTTCCTTTTCTTTTACTGTAAGTGTTCGGCGATCAGATCAACTGCATACGGACATCCTTGGTCAGGACATCTGTGTAACTGTAGGAAACCATCTGTGTAGCGCCATCCTGCTTGTTCTCTACCTCTACGAGGAAGATGCTTGGATAGGTCTTGGAGATGATACCCTCTGTAATGTCGATCTTGTGTCTGCCACGATTTGCACGAATCTTGACCTTGCTGCCAATGTTCTGGTCAACGGACAATCTGACTTTGCGAATATCTGTTTGGCTCATATTTCACCTATACCTTTCGTGATACGGGATTATCACGCTCACTTTTGGGGGGATGAGGGCAATAATCTAACGACGGTCTGGTAGGATTATACCATATTTTAGGAGAAAAGTCAACGAACGCCTACAACATGTAGTCTGTCCGGATCGGCTCATCACTATATTTTGTTGGTAAGTTCTTTTGGTAAAGATTGGTGAGTTCTTTTTGCGAAGAATATACGGAAGGGTTTGCAAAACGGAGCGGCAACAGGTATGATAGAAAGAGTAAGATTTTGGCATGAAAGAGGTGTGTAGATGCAACACATAATGATTGATCTGGAGATGAATAAGATCCATCGTCAGGTGCGGGAGGACTACAAGTTGTCCAGCGAACTGATCGAGATCGGGGCGGTTCGTATGAACGAACATTTTGACCTGTTGGACAAGTTCCAGACTTATGTGTATCCGGTATACGGAAAGATGGATGCGCGCATTATAGAATTGACCGGAATTCGCGATTACATGCTGGAGGGAGCGCCAAAGTACCATGAGGCCATGGATCTGTTTGCCAAGTGGGTGGGGCCGGAGGAGAGCGTGTTTTATTCGTGGAGTATGTCGGATCTGCGGCAGTTCCAGGCGGAATCGGCATTTAAGGGCTATCATGGACCGCTGATGAAGCGTATGGAGGCGCATTGGATCGATTTTCAGGAGGAATATGGCCGACTGCTTGGAATTTCCAAGGCGATCAAACTCAAGCAGGCCGTGAATTCCGCAGACTATGAATTTACCGGAGATGAGCATACCGCGCTGGCGGATGCTGTCAATACCGCGGAGATCCTGCGGCTGTCCCGGAATCCGGAGGAGTTTGAGCGTGTGATGAAGCCGGTGCTGGATTTGTTCCGGCCGGAGACGGAGGCGACCACGCTCAAGGACATGTGCCCTGAATTTTTTGAGGCATGGAACAAACTTCCCAAAGAATAAAATATTTTGCTAAATATTTTACGAAAAATGATTGACAAAACATCAGGTCTTTGCTATACTAATCAAGTCGCTTGCAGTGAGCGACACATGGGATCTTAGCTCAGCTGGGAGAGCATCTGCCTTACAAGCAGAGGGTCATAGGTTCGAGCCCTATAGGTCCCATTGATGGTTTACCATCACATATGGCGGAATAGCTCAGCTGGCTAGAGCATACGGTTCATACCCGTAGTGTCGAGAGTTCAAGTCTCCCTTCCGCTACGTTTGAAAGACCTTGAAGAGTTTCTTCAAGGTCTTTTCTGGATTTATAGAGGTTTTCCGGGAAACTGGATATGTTGCAGGAGATGCAGAGGTTTTTTGGAAACCAGAGAGAGTTTTTCCGGGCATTCACAGGCAGAGCCTGGGAAAGAAATGGAGGTTATCATAACTATGCGGGTTGGAATGGGATATGATGTGCACCGGCTGGTGCCGGAACGCGATCTGATCATCGGAGGAGTTAAGATTCCGTATGAGAAGGGACTGTTGGGACATTCGGATGCCGATGTGCTTCTTCACGCGATCATGGATGCACTGCTTGGAGCGGCTGCGCTGGGAGATATCGGAAAGCATTTTCCGGATAATGATCCGGCCTACAAGGGGGCGGACAGTGTACAGCTGATGGAGAAAGTCGGCGAACTGGTCGAGGAAGCGGGATATCTGATCGAGAATATAGATGCCACGATCATTGCGCAGAAACCGAAGATGAGGGATTACATCGATCAGATGCGACAGAATATTGCGGATGCACTTCATCTGGAAGTCAGCCAGGTCAATGTCAAGGCGACGACAGAGGAAGGGCTGGGATTTACCGGTGTCGGAGAGGGGATCTCCTCGCAGGCGATCTGCAGCATCAGTTCGATCCTGGAAAACGGCGGGCTGGTGGCGGACAGCCGGGCGGCGACGGCAGCCGGTGGCTGCGGAGGCTGCGGCGGATGTCCGATGAGTAAATAGGACAGCGATCAGAAAAGGAAATATAACAGAAAACCGCCGGGAAAGTGGAACCACCCGCGTATCAGACTGGTTCGTCTGATGCGGAGGATGACACGCCTTCCCGGCGGTTTCTTTTTGCTTTTTCGTTGAGTTCCGGCCGCGACGCGGTCGGAAGTTGTTGTGTTTCTCAGATAAGTTTCTGGCCGCAGTTTGGACAGAACTTGGAGCCCTCTGTCTTCTGACCGCAGTTCGGACAGAAGTTTGGTACTCCGCCTGTCTGAGGAGCGGATGCAGCCTGTCCCTGACCGACAGCCTGATTCATCTGGTTCATCATCTGTCCTGCCATCTGCATACCCATCATCATGCCGGCCATGTCACCCATGGTGGAGCCGCCGCTGGTCTTGCCCTCAGCGATCGCATCGGTCATAGACAGACTCTGGTAGCGTCCTACATCGCCCACCATGCTCTGTGCGGCATTCTTGGTGATCATCTTCTGGATCTCCTCCGGATAGTTGAAGCTCATGATCTGCACTCCGGTAATACTGATGCCGTCTTTCAGAGTCGTCATATCCAGATCTTCCTGCAGTCCCTTTGCGATATCAAAGGCATTGGCCTGCAGGTTGAACATATCTTTGCCTTCCTTGCTGATCCACTTCATCAGAAGCTGATCCAGGATGGCCGTGATGCGGATCTTGACATCCTCGACACAGTACTGCTGTTTGACACCGGCAATCTTTTCGATGAGAAGATTGTAATCGGAGACTTTCATGTTCAGCGTACCGTTGGCGCGGACCGGCATACCTCCCGGTATCTGCGGGGTAGGGATGTTGATCGGACTTTTGGTGCCCCATTTTACGACAAATTCCTTGGTGTTGACGAACAGAACCTCTGCACGCATACCACTGTTAAAGCCGAATTTGAAGCCTTTGAGCGTAGACAGAAACGGAATGATCTGGGATTCGATGTCGTACTCGCCATCCTCTGTGAAGATTCCCTCTACCTTGCCGTTGTACAGGAAGATGGCATCCTGGCCCGGACGAAGGATCAGGCGGGATCCCTTCTTGATCTCGCGGTTCGTCCATTTCCAGAAGATCATATCCTCACGCCATTCTTCCCATTCGACTACATTTGAAAATTGATTTGAAAATAAACCCATTGTATACTCCATTCTGCAGTATATACTGCGTATTGACTAAAAACTGTGACCGCCGCTGCTGCTGTGGCCACCCCCGCCGCTATGGCCCCCGCCGCCGGAGCTGCTGCTTCGTTTGGTGCGGGTGGTCGTCGTGCGGACATAACGGTCATAATGACCGATCAGTCCCGGTGCTGACTCGTCCTGATAGGTCTTCCGGTCTACGGTCATCTTGCCGCCTCTGCCGGAGATGACAATTACCAGAACAATGCCTCCGATGGCCAGGCAGATCAGGATCTGGAAGTAGGATTTGAATACAAAATTGTCCAGCATCGGATTGCGGCCAAGGTAGCTCTGTGTCTCGCGGATATAGGTGTGTGCGGCGGCGTAATAGTTGCCGGCGCGCATGTCGGACTGCATGTGATCCGCAACCTTGTCAGCACGGGTGTTGTTCATGTATTCCTGGGCGGTTCCGTAGCCCTGGATCACATAGACGCGGTCGCCCGGCCGCATGCCGATGACCAGGATCACCTTGTCGGACGCGTCGATCCGCTCAGCGTAGGCTTCGCCGTACCGCTCGTAGTCGTCACTCATGCTCAGATCCGGATCGGTCACGATGTAAATCTGTGTGCCGGTCTCTTTGTCTGCGGCATCGATCATGGCCTGCAGGCTGGCTTCCTCTGACGGCGTGTAGATGTCTGCCGCATCTTTGATGGAAGGAATTTCTGCGGTGTCTGCAGCCAGGACCGGGGATGCCGGGCCGAGCAGGCAGATGCCTGCAGCGATCGCTGCGGCTGTGGTCAGGACGCGCCTGCCAATGCCTTTGAATACATTCTTTGTCATAACACAGGCCCTCCTAACAACATGGTGATGATGCGAAGCAGTACAAACAGCCCCAGGGTGACTGCTGCAAACAGTCCGGCGGCTTTTGGCTTGCTCAGCGGAGGGGCACCGGCGATCTTGCCGGTCTGTCCGTTCATGGCAAATGTATATTCTGCGTTGTCATAGTCACAGTAAACCATCCATACCGGACAGAGCGTGTATTCGACATTGGACTGGCCAATGCGGTAATCCCTGTGGTGGATGGCGGTCGTCGTATACTGCAGCGTCGTACTCATGACAAAATCATCCATATACGCGTGGACACGGGATTTGATCCTCGGGAACATCTCCTTGTCCGTGTAGTCGTATTTCTCGGACAGAAAACCGGACAGATACGGCGTGTTGAAGTCTTTGAGATTTGAGTAATCAAAAGGCTCGAGCCGGTCCATAAGGTCGTCTGCCATCTTTTTGGAAGCGTCTGCCGGGATCCGGGAAAATGCCAGATCCATTTTGCGGTATACGTCGTAATGCTTGGTCTCGGTGACATCGTAATCGCCGGATGAGTAATGGCGGACCTTGGTACACTGGGCCATGACCTCGCCCTGCCCCCTGACATCATAAAGCCAGAATGGGACGTAGATGCCCACCACGCTCTTGACGCGCGTGGCGTTGCGGAACTCATCCGGAGAGAGGCGGGAGCGTTTCAGCCATTTGCGGAACGCTTCCTGCGCCTGGTCTTTGGTAATGGAAAACGGAATGACCTTGGACGGAGCCAGTGCGCCGCTCAGACGGTCTCCCAGAATGACGGGAGAATCGCAGAAAGAACAGCGTGTCGCGGTGGTATTCTCATCGGTGATCAGAATGGCACCGCAGTTCTGGCACTGGTACTGTCTGACGGGTTCATCCCCAAAGGTGGAGGAGTGGAAGGTTTCCTCAAAAGGTGTGAAATCCCGTTGGGAACCTTCGATCTTCTCCGCTCTGCCACAGCTTGGACAGGTCAGTGTGCCGGTCTCGGCATTGAAGACCATGTCGGAACCGCAGCCCGGACATGAATATTGAAGAACCATAGCTGTATCCTCCGCTTATTTGCCCAGAGAGGCTTTGAGGGCTGCAAGTTCGTCGTCGACGGAAGCGGCAGCCTGTGCATCGGTATCGTCGTATTTGGCCATGAGATCCTCGGTCGGATCTGTTTCCGGTGCACTCAGGGATGCCTCGGCTTCTGCCTCGTCCATCATGCGGTTTGCCTTCTCTTCCATGCGCTCGAATGCGGAGATGGAACTTTCGGTGTCAACGCCGCCGGCCAGCTTGTTGATCTTCTTCTGTGCCTCAGCGACCTTCATCTTGGCCTTGATCGTATCGCGGCGCTCCTCCATTGCGGAGATATCCTTGACCAGCTTGTCATGCATCTGCTGCATCTTCTCGGCATTGGCTTTGGAGGTGTCATACTGCTGCTGCAGTGCGGCCTGCTTGGTGGTGAGCTGCTGCTTCTTTTCCAGGAACTGGCGCGCATCTGCTTCGTTGCCGGCCTCAACTGCCTTGACTGCGTAGCGCTGCATCTTGTCGATCTCCTCGTTGCAGGTGTCCAGCTCTCTCCTGGCCTTGGCCTCGGAAGCCATGACGGAAGCGGTCTCTGCCTTTACCTTGCCCAGATCGCTGTTTAAGTTTCTGAGGTACTGATCCAGCATCTTTTCCGGATCCTCAGCCTTGTCTAACAGTGCGTTGATGTTGGAGGACATGATGTCCTTGAAACGTGTTAAAATACCCATAGTGTAACTTCTCCTTTCAGTATACAAAAGTATGTAATTCCAGTGTAAAAAATAACTGGTGCTACGTCAATGACAATCTCATGAAGAATCCTAAATTTTACCTAAAAAACACATGGAAAATGAGAAATATTTTCGTTTTGATTGCATTGCTTTCGTTTGTAGTGTAAAATAGAAAATGAAGAAAAGAAGACGGAATGAGAACAGGAAGGGACTGAGCAGATGAAAAAGAGAAGAGAATATATTTTACATGAACTTGATGTGAAGGGGTCGGTGAAGGTCAAAGAGCTCAGCGAAGCCCTTGGATGCTCGGAGGTGACGATCCGCAGCGATATACAGAAGATGGAGGACGATGGACTGCTGCGCAGGACCCACGGAGGGGCTGAGCGCCTGAGGGAGAATCTGGTGCTGCAGGTGAGCGCGGGCAATATCCATGTGATGGGGGAGGAGAAGCGCCGGATCGCCAGAAAGGCCTATGAGCTGATCCGGGACCGCGAGACGATCATTCTGGATGACTCCTCTGTTAATTTCTATCTGGCAGAGTACATCCGTCAGGACAGTTCCAAGCGGGTGGTGGTTATCACGAACTCGATGGTGGTCGGTGTGATCCTGTGTGAGCTGGAGCATGTCGTACTGTATCTGGTGGGTGGCCAGGTAAACGGTAAAATGTGTTCGGCGGTGGGAGAGATCACCGAGGAATCCATCCGTAAATTCCATGCGGACCGGGCGTTTGTCAGTGCGCATGGGATCAATTTCCGGGCGGGTATGACCTCGATCGGATCTCCGCAGATGCAGGTCAAGAAGGTGATGTTGTCGGTGGCTGATGAGGTGGATGTGCTGGTGGACAGCACGAAATTCAACGGCGGATATATCATGGTCGTGTGTCCTCTGGATCAGATCGACCGGATCATTACGGATTCCGGGGTGTCGCAGGAGGTGATCCGGATGGCAGAGGAAAAACAGGTCCGGCTGGATGTGGTCTGATGCCGGGACGCCGGGAATATGACAAGACCGAAAGAAATGAGAGGGAATTTCGACGAAGTTCCCTGTGAAATAAAAAAGAGAAACGCGCATGTGCCGGCCGGCATATGCGCGTTTCTCTTTTTGTTATATATGGGGAGTAGCAAAAACGCTTTATTAAGAATTTTTGACAGTATTCATGGCATCGGTGATCAGCTTGTGGAAGGCGTCCGCCTGCCATGCACTTCTGCCGACAAAGAGACCGTCAATGTCCTTTTGCAGGATCAGATCATTGGCATTGCCCGGATTGACGCTGCCGCCGTACAGAACCGGGATCTGTTCTGCGGCTTCACCGAACAGTTCGCGCAGGCAGTCTTTGATGACCGCGTGTTTTTCCTGCGCATAGTCTACAGATGCCGGGATGCCGTTGACACCGATGGCCCAGACCGGCTCATATGCGACCCAGATGCGTCCGGCCTGCTCCGGCGTGACGCCGTGGAAACCGATCTTTAACTGGGTGCGCAGCACCTCATCGCTGATGCCGTAGTTCTTTTCTTCCAGTGTCTCGCCGATGCACAGCAGCGCCGTGAAATCATGATCGAGAGCGCAGGCTACTTTGGCGTTTTCCTGCGGATCTGTCTCACCGAATACGTGGCGGCGCTCGGAATGGCCGATCATGACAAAGTGAATGCCCATTTCATCCAGCATAAGAGGGGAGATTTCGCCGGTGAACTGCCCCTGCTCCTCCCAGCACATATTCTGCGCGCCCAGCCGGATCAGGCTCTGGTCGATCTTCCGGGAGACGGCGTCCAGACAGGTATAGGAAGGGATGACGAAAAGGTGGATGTCATCGCGGCTGATATCCGCGGTCAGCTCGGACAGCCTGGTGAGATAGTCTGTAGCCTCGCGGATCGTCTTGTACATTTTCAGATTGGTTCCAAAATATAATTTCTTTTGTTTTTTCATTAGAAAAACTCCTTTCCTGGGGAACTGTGCCACATGGGCGCAGCTCCGGCGTTTTGGTATCGTTACGTCTGTATTTGCCCTAATCATAAAACAAAATAAATTGAAAATCAAGAGAAAAGAAAGAAAACGAAAGAAAAACGCAAATAATACGCACGATAACCTGATGAACAATATACAAAATGCACAAAAAACCACAAAAGCAATGGTGAAAAATGTCGAAAATGCAAAATAGGGGTTGAAAAATAAAAGAAAAGAAAATAAAATGAAAGCATAACAGAAAACGAACGAAAGTTACACGAAATAAAAAACAGAAAGGTGGAACGGAATATGTCAAAGTATAAGCCAATTACAGCAATCACAATGGGTGATCCTGCCGGCATCGGACCGGAGATCGTAGTGGGAACCATGCTGGACAAAGAAATTCATGAGGTGTGCAGACCGTTTGTGATCGGAAGCATTGCGATCATGGAGCGTGCGGCAAAGGTTCTGGGAAAGGAACTCAAATACAATAAGATTGAGGATCCGGCAGAAGCAAAATATGAATATGGAACGGTGGACATCATTGAGACCGGAGAGTATGACACCGATTCGATCAAGTGGGGCGAGGTACAGGCGCTGGCAGGCCAGATGGCGATCGACTGGATCATGAAGTCCATTGAGCTGGGCATGGCCAAGAAGATTGATGCAGTATCTACCGCACCGATCCATAAGGGAGCGATCAAACTGATCGGCATTAAGGAGCCGGGACACACCGAGATCTATCAGCATGCGACGAATTCACCGTACGCGCTGACGATGTTCTCCTGTCATAAGCTCAGAGTATTCTTTGTAAGCCGTCACATGTCCGTGGTGGACGCCTGCAGATATGCGACCAAGGAGAGAGTGCTTGAGGATGTCATCAACATTGACAAGGAACTTCGCAAGATCGGCATTGAGAATCCGCTGATCGCAGTGGCAGCCCTCAATCCACACGGTGGTGACAACGGACTCTTTGGAACGGAGGAGATCGACGAGCTGATCCCGGCAGTCAAGGCGGCACAGGAAAAAGGTATCAATGCCGTGGGACCTTGCCCGGCAGATTCGGTCTTCCATATCGGTAAGTCCGGCAAGTACGATGCGATCCTCTCCCTGTATCACGATCAGGGACATATCGCATGCAAGACACTCGATTTTGAGAAGTCCGTGACATTGACCTTTGGTCTTCCGTTTATCCGCAGTTCCGTGGACCATGGAACCGCATTTGATATCGCAGGAAAAGGAATTGCAGGTGCTGTCAGCATGATCGAGTCCACCAAGGTGGTTTCCGAGTATGCGGCTATGCAGCATGACAAAGCACAGTAGAAGAGGGGAGGTGCTTATATGCCAGTGATTGGAGCAGTAGCAGATGATCTGACAGGAGCAACCACGACAGGCGTCCTTCTGGCCCGTTCCAAGGCGCGCACGGCGGTCTTTTTCAATGAAGAGGCAGCGCAGAAGGCAGCGGATGCCGGCGGACTGGATGCGATCCTGGTCAGCAGCAACAGCAGGCCCCTCCCGGCGGACGAGGCCTATGAGAAAGTAAGTTCTGCCACGAAAGCGCTGATGGATATGGGAATCAAGTATTTCTCCAAGCGCATTGACACGACGCTTCGAGGAGGCGTAGGTATAGAAATCGACGCGATGATGGATAATATCGGCAATGATGTGGTGGCAGTCGTCGTACCGGCGATGCCACAGTCCAGAAGAATTCTGGTGGGCGGATTTTCCGTGATCGACGGCGTGGCGCTGATCAATACCCCGGTGGCACAGGATGTGCGTACCCCGGTTCATGAGAATTATATTCCGCGGCTGCTTGCCGGACAGAGCAAGAGAAAAGTCGATCTGGTCAAACTCGACGTGGTGCTCAAGGGAAAAGATGCGATCCGCGAGGCTCTGCAGGAGAGCAGGGAACACGGCGCGGAAGTGATCGTGGTCGACGGGATCACGCTGGACGACGTGGAGAACATCGCCGCAGCCTGTGTGGATCTGGCCTGGAATGTCCTGGCTGTAGATCCGGGACCGTTCACCGCCAAACTGGCATACTGCCGTGGTCTGATCGGACGTGAGGAGGCCAATATCCCGCAGCACACCGCGGACGGCACCGGAAAGACCGTGCTGATCGCAGCGGGCAGTGCTACACCGGTCACCAAGCGTCAGATGGAGATCCTGTGTGAGGATGACCGCCACAAGAGAGTCTGCGTGGAGCCGGTCCCTCTGATCAACGGAGGAGCGGAGGCACAGGCTGAGGTGGCTGAGGCTGTGGCCAAAGGCATGGAACTGTTACATGACGGCGAGCCCAGAGCAATTCTGTTTGAGACTGCACTTCACGGAGAACTGCTGGATCTGGACGAGGAGGATGCCAAGCGCGGTTATCCGGAGGGAATGAGTGCAGACCGCATCAATGCCGGACTTGGCATGATCATTTCCAAGGTGCTTGAGAGAGCGGGCAGCGACCGCATTGCCGGACTGTACACCACCGGAGGAGACACGATGGTCAATGTGTGTTTCCAGCTCGGTGTAGAGTGCCTGGAGGTAGTAGATTATGTGATCGCGCAGACAGACGTGGGACGTATGGTCGGAAAATACGACGGCATGCCGATCATCGGTAAGGGAGGACTTACCGGCAATGACATGACCGCATGTGACATTGTGGACCGCCTGTTCAAAGAGGCGACAAGAGATAAATAGAATGAAGAAAGGATGAATGACTATGAAATTGGCAATAGGATGCGATGAAGCAGCATACAGACTGAAAGTGGAGATCATGAAACATCTGGATGAGATCGGTGTCGAGTATGAGGATTTCGGCGCCGATGAGGGAGAGGTGATCCTGTACCCGGATGTTGCGGTAAAGGTAGCCGAGGCGGTAGCCAGAGGAGATTATGAGAGAGGAATCCTTGTGTGTGGCACCGGCATTGGCATGGCGATCACTGCTAACAAAGTTCCGGGAATCCGGGCTGCGGTATGTCATGATCCATTTTCAACCGAGAGATCGCGCAAGAGCAACAATGCGCAGATCATGTGTATGGGAGAGAGAGTGATTGGAGTAGAACTTGCTAAGACGCTGGTGGACATCTGGTTAAAATGTGAATTTTCCGGTGGAGGATCTGCCCCGAAGGTAGACCGCATCATGGAATATGAGCAGGCTTATCTGGACGGTTCCAGGGTCGTGAAATAAATACAAAGGAGGTATTTGCGATGGCAGATAACACAACAGAAAAGAAAGAACTTGACTGGGACATTCTGGAAAAGATGAAGAAACTTCCGGGTGGACTGGTTATCATCCCGCTGGTGCTGGCCGTGATCCTTGCGACGATCTGTCCGAGTGTCTTCCAGATCGGAGGATATGTCACCGCATTATTTTATGACGGCAATGCCGCAATGATGGGACTGTTCCTGATCGTATGCGGTTCGGCGATCAACATCAAACAGGTGGGACTGCCTTTGTACAAAGGTGTGACATTGACGGGAATCAAGTTTATCCTTGGTGTTGTCTTTGGTCTGGCAGTCGGAAAGATCTGCGGACCGGCCGGATTCCTCGGCCTGACACCGTTCGTAATTATTGCGGCGATCACCAATTCCAACAGTTCCCTGTACATATCCCTGTCATCCCAGTTTGGTAATGCGACAGATACCGGTGCTGTATCCATCCTCTCCCTGAACGATGGACCATTCTTCACACTGGTAGCACTGGGAACCACAGGACTGGCATCCATTCCGATCGACAAGCTGATCGCGACACTGGTTCCTATCCTGATCGGATTTATCTGGGGTAACCTGGACAAGGGATTCCGCAAATCCTGTGCAGCAGCACAGCCGATCGTCACCTTCTTCATGACCATCTCCATCGGATCCAAGACCGATGTCAAGACGATCATCACAGCAGGTGCATCCGGTATCGTGCTTGGTCTGATCTCAGCCGCAACCGCAGTGATCTTCTTCTATGTATTTAACCTCCTTCTTCCAAAGAAAGAGAGAAATGCAATGGGTGCTGCGATCGGTACCACGGCTCTGAACTCTGCCATGACACCGGCAGCCGTAGCCGAGGCAGATCCTACGATGGCACAGTATGTGGATATGGCAACTGCGCAGTGTGCAACCGCATCTATCATTACCCTGTTCCTCTGTCCGTTCATTGTCGCATTCTTCGACAAGCGGATGAGAAAGAAACAGAAGGGCATCTACTCACCTGAGGGCTGGGCATACCAGCAGGAGCAGGTGGCTGCCAAGTAGGGCGGCATGAATATGACGTACTAAATTAACGCTATATTGAAAGGAGGACGCGAGATGGTCCGTATCAATGTAAAGATGAAAGCAGAATATATCTACGACCTGCTCTTGTACCATGCGTATTCCCAATTTTCCGGTTTCATGATGAATGTGCTGGGGCTGGGAGTGATCCTGGCAGGAGGGTATATGCTGGCGGCAGGTAAAATACAAACTTATCAGGCAGTTCTGTATCTTTTCGTGGGGATCGCAGTTCTCGCGTCGACGCCTTTCAGCCTGAAGAGACAGGCAAAGAGAAATATGCAGATGGAGCGTTTTGCAGGACCGATCACCTATGATTTTGATGAGGAGGGGATCGTGGAGCAGAGTGCGGCAGACACCAGAACATTTGCCTGGGATCAGGTGACAAAGGCATTGTCCAGCCCGAAAGACATCGCGTTTTATGTGGAGGGCGGAGATGCGCTGATCGTACCGAAGGAGAGCTTTGGAGATCAGTTTATGCCGGTCATGAAACTGATCATGTCGCATATGACCATGGACCGTATTTACATCAAATAGCCGGATCATTTATCAAATGAAATGGCTGATGAAAGAATCATCGAACAATCATGTGTCCTGAAAATGGGACAGAGGAGGTAGACCATGAAAAATTTACTGGTTGCACAATCCGGCGGGCCGACTGCCGCGATCAATGCTACTCTGGCCGGTGTGATCGAAGCTGCCGGACAGAATCCGGATGTACAGAAAATATATGGAGCCTGTTATGGGATCCAGGGAGTGCTGGAAGAAAAATTCATCAATCTGACCGGTCGGGTGGGGACGTCTGAAAAATTGGACATGCTCAGCAGAACACCGGCAGCGGCGCTTGGATCCTGCCGTTACAAACTGAAAGATCCCAAGGAAGATGACAGTGAATATCAGAAGATCATTGACATCTTCCACAAACACAATATCGGCTATTTTATCTATATCGGCGGCAATGATTCCATGGATACGGTGTATAAGTTATCGTGCTACTGCCGCGAAAAAGAGATTGACGATATCGCGGTGGTAGGAGCGCCCAAGACGATCGACAATGATCTGTTTGGCATTGACCATTGTCCGGGGTTTGCCTCCGCAGCCAAATTCATTGCCACGATATTCTGTGAGCTGGGAGCCGAGGCGACCGTCTATGATACCAAGAATGTCATCATCGTCGAGATGATGGGACGGCATGCGGGATGGCTGACCGGTGCGGCTGCACTCGCGGCAAACCGAAACGGAAATCTTCCGTATCTGGTCTATCTGGAGGAGACGCCGTTTGATATGGAACGGTTCCTCGATGATGTCAGGGAATGCCTGATCGACAACCGGGCGGTGATGGTGGCCGTCAGCGAGGGTGTGCACGATGAGGACGGCGTCTTTATCTGTGAAAAGGGCGGCGCCAGACAAAAGGATGTGTTTGGCCACAGCCAGCTCGCGGGCACCGGAAAGATCCTGGAGGAGGCTGTGCGCGATGAGATCGGCTGCAAGGTTCGTTCCATTGAATTGAACCTTCTGCAGAGATGTGCTTCCCACAGCATGAGTGCCACAGACATCGCAGAATCCAGGGAACTGGGGAAAAACGCCGTGCGCCTGGCAGTATCCGGTCAGAGCGGCCAGATGTCCACCCTGACCCGCGTGGAGGGTGTGGCACAGTATCAGGTGGAGTACGGCGGTGTGGATATCGCGCTGGTGGCCAATCAGGAAAAGAAGGTGCCACAGGAGTGGATCAATGCAGACCGCAACGGGGTGACCCAGGAATTTATCGATTATCTGCTCCCATTGATCCAGGGCGAGATCTCAAGCTGTTACGAAAACGGAATACCAAAGTATCTCCGTTTGAAATAATCACAATATACTCTGGAATAGTCAGTACCGGAAAAGACCGCTTGCAAGCGGTCTTTTCTGTTTTGGAGCATACACATTCTGTTTTTTGGCATACCTTGTAAGAATGGTAAAATGGAGTTATAATAGATAGGATTATGCGAAAGGAAAAGGACACGATTATGTGGATTGCAGACGGATGGAAAGAATATGAAGTGCTGGATACGTCCGGCGGAGAGAAACTGGAACGGTGGGGCAAGTATACTCTGCTGCGTCCGGATCCGCAGGTGATCTGGGATACACCGCGGAAACTGCCGGCATGGAGAAAGCTCAACGCCCATTATCACCGCAGCAGCAAGGGCGGCGGAGAGTGGGAGTTTTTTGATCTTCCACAGACCTGGGATATTCATTACAGAGAACTGACCTTTCATCTGCAGCCTTTCAAATTCAAACATACCGGCCTGTTCCCGGAACAGGCGGTCAACTGGGACTGGTTTTCTGAGAAGATCCGCAGGGCGGGGCGTCCTGTCAAGGTGCTGAACCTGTTTGCGTACACCGGAGGTGCCACGCTGGCAGCGGCGGCAGCAGGGGCGCAGGTGACCCATGTGGATGCTTCCAAGGGAATGGTGACCTGGGCCAGGGAAAATGCCGTGGCCTCCGGACTGGCAGATGCGCCGATCCGCTGGCTGGTGGATGACTGCGTGAAGTTTGTGGAGCGGGAGATCCGCAGAGGCAATCACTACGACGCGATCATCATGGATCCGCCATCCTACGGCAGAGGACCCAAGGGAGAGATCTGGAAGATCGAGGAGAAGATCTTTCCGTTCATTGAACTGTGCACGAAGATATTGACCAAGGAGCCGTTATTCTTCCTGGTCAATTCCTACACCACCGGACTGCAGCCGGCAGTGCTTACGTATATGATGAGTACGGCGCTGGTGCCCGTGTTTGGAGGACAGGTGGAGGCACAGGAGATCGGACTTCCCGTCAAGGCAAACGGCCTGGTGCTGCCGTGTGGCGCATCCGGACGATGGACCGGTCCGGGGATCAAGAAGTGAGGATGACCTATCATGAAACATAACAAGAAAAAACAGAGAGTGACCCTGCGGTTTTATCTGGTGTGGCCGTTTATTCTGTCGATAATCCTGTTTATCGGCGCCGCCCATGCCTACACGGTGAACCAGAAGGCCGGCAGATTCTGCCTGCTGTATACCTGTGTATATACCGTGGTCGCACTGCTGATCTGGCTGAGTTCGATCCAGCGCATCAACCGTGAGCTGATCGAGTTTGCCCATGGCTATGGCGGTCTGCAGATGCAGACGCTGAAGTCGATGACGATCCCGTTTGCGGTTCTGGACCACAACGGCAGGATGGTCTGGGGCAATGACGCTTTTCTGGAAGTGATCGTCAACAAAAAGGCAGCCAGAAAGAATATTTCCCATATTTTTGGGGAGCTGACAGCGGACGAACTTCCACACAGCGAGAAGCCGGTGTCCCTGCGTGTCAGAAAAGACAATCAGACCTTTGGCGCGACACTGCGCCTGGTGCAGGGCAGCGAGGAAGATCTGGAAGAACAGGGCTTTGTGATCAACCGCCTGGTCGATCATGAGAGACTGATCACGCTGACATTGTACGATGAGACCCAGCTTGTCGAGCTGGAACGGATCCGTCAGGAAGAACAGGTCGTAGTGGGTCTGCTGTATATTGACAATTATGAGGAGCTGCTCTCCAGCATTGCCGAGGAGCGACAGCCTCTGACCATGGCGTTGATCGAGAGAAAGATCAATACCTGCATGCAGTCTCTGGACGGCATCTGTAAGAAACTGGAGAAGGACAAGTTCCTGTTTGTCATTAAGGGACGCGATCTCGACAAATGGAAAGAGGGCAAATTTGCCCTGATGGAGGAGATCCGATCCACCAGCCTGGGAGGCGAACAGACCTGCTCGATCAGTATCGGCATGGGTGTCGGCCTGGAGAATACCTACGAGGAGAAATACGGCTGGGCGCGTTCGGCTATTGACCTGGCTCTGGGGCGCGGCGGCGACCAGATCGTCATTAAGTCCGGCGATCATGAGCAGTTCTTCGGAGGCAAACGAGTACAGGCGGAGAGAAATACCCGCGTCAAGGCCCGTGTCAAGGCGCATGCGCTGCGTGAACTTATGGAGGGCAAGGAGCGCGTGGTGATCATGGGACATTCCATCGGAGATGCCGATTCGTTTGGTGCCTCCGTGGGAGTATACCGCATTGCCAGGGCCGTCAACCGCAGGGCCTATGTGGTGCTCGACCAGTGCAGCCCTTCCGTGAAGCCGCTGCGCGACCGGTTCAATATCGGAGAATACGAGAAAGATATGTTTGTGACGGCAGATGAGGCCAGGGATCTGGTGGATGAGGATGCCCTTCTGGTCGTTGTCGATGTCAACAAAGCAGACTATACGGAAGTTCCGGATCTGATCGAACTGGCACAGTCTGTCGTGGTGATCGACCATCACCGCCAGGCGGGAGATGCCATTGACAAGGCGCTGCTGTTCTATATCGAGCCGTATGCGTCCTCCGCCAGTGAGATGGTGGCAGAGATCTGTCAGTATATCGGTGACAATCTCCGTGTGAAGACACCGGAGGCAGAGGCAATGTACGCCGGGGTCATGATCGATACGAATTATTTTACGAGCAAGACCGGAGTGAGAACCTTTGAGGCGATGGCGTATCTGAGACGCTGCGGCGCAGACTGCGTGCGCGTACACAAGGCATTCCGCGAGGGGATTGACGAGTACCGGATCCAGGCGGCGACGATCCAGAACACCGAACTGTATCTGGGACAGTTTGCGATCGCGCAGAGCCATCCGGAGGACGTGGACAGTCCGACCGTGCTGGCAGCCAAGATTGCCAATGCGCTGCTGGACATCCGCGATGTCAAGGCATCCTTCGTACTCACCCCATATCAGGACAAGATCTATATCAGCGCCCGTGCACTGGATGAGGTCAATGTACAGGTGATGATGGAGAAATTCGGTGGCGGAGGTCATATCAATATGGCCGGTGCCCAGGTATCCGGCGATACGATGGAAGAGGTGATCGCGCGGATCAAGCAGATCCTGGATCAGATGATCGAGGATGGAGATATCAAATCATAGAGAAAAGAATGCACATACAGTGTGAAGACACTGTGGAATGGAGGTAGACATGGACGTAATCTTACTGGCCGATGTGAAGGCGCTTGGAAAAAAGGGAGAACTGGTATCCGTCAGTGACGGATATGCCAAGAATTTTCTTCTGAAAAAGAAGCTGGGTGTGGAGGCTACTGCCAAAAATAAAAATGACTTAAAACTGCAGAAACAGCATGAGGCCAAGGTCGCACAGGAGAAACTCGAGGAGGCAAAGAAATTTGCCGGGGAGCTGGCGACCAAGGAGATCCGTGTCGGGATCAAGACCGGAAGCAACGGCAGAAGTTTTGGATCTGTCTCTACCAAGGAACTGGCGGAGGCTGCCAAAAAGCAGCTTGGCTATGATCTGGACAAGAAAAAGATGGTTCTTCCGGAGCCGATCAAGAGTCCCGGCATCTTCAACATGCCGATCAAGCTGCACCCTCAGGTGACCGGTGAGATCAAGGTCATCGTTGAAGAGCAGAAGTAAGAGACAGAAAGGCAGACTCACATATGGAAGAAGGAGTACTCAAGAAGATCCTGCCTCACAACATGGAGGCGGAACGTGCGGTCGTCGGATCCATGCTCATGGATGAAGATGCCGTGCAGATCGCGGCGGAGTTTCTGACAGCGGATGATTTCTACCAGGCACAGTATGGAGCGATTTTTTCCGCACTGGTGGAAGTTTCCCATGAGGGCGGCGCGGTCGATCTGGTGACCTTGCAGAATAAACTTCGTGAAAAAGAACTGCCGCCGGAACTGTCCAGCGCGGAGTTTCTGGGCGATCTGCTGTCCGGTGTGCCGACTTCGGCCAATATCCGGGATTACAGCCGGATCGTCATGGAGAAAGCGGTGCTTCGCCGTCTGATCAAGACGACCGAGAAGATCTCTGCGGACTGCTATATGGACCGCAAGCCGCTCGAGGAGATTCTCGATGAGACCGAAAAGCAGGTGTTTGGCGTCGTGCAGAAGCGTCATTCCAACGATTTTGAGGATATCCGCGAGGTTGTTCTGAGGACTTTGGACAGCATCGAGGAGGCCGCACGCCGCAAGGGCCATGTGACGGGTATTGCCACCGGCTTCCGGGATCTGGATTTCAAGACTGCCGGCCTGCAGAAGTCGGATCTGATCCTGATCGCGGCCAGACCGGCGATGGGAAAGACGGCGTTCGTGCTGAACCTGGCGGAATACATTATCCTGCACGGCAAGGGCAAGGTGGCAATGTTCAGTCTCGAGATGAGCAAGGAACAGTTGATCAAGCGTATGATGGCTATGAACTCCAAGGTGGATTCCCAGAAGATCCGTACCGGAAATCTGGAGGATGACGAGTGGGGCAAGCTGGTCGAGACGACCCGTCTGCTGGGCAATACCGATCTGTTTATCGACGATACGTCCGGTATCACGGCGGCGGAGCTGCGTTCCAAATGCCGTAAGCTCAAACTGGAAAAGGGACTGGATCTGGTCATCATCGATTACCTGCAGCTGATGTCGGGCGGTGGCACCCGCAAGGGCGAGAACCGCCAGCAGGAGATTTCAGATATTTCTCGTTCTCTGAAGGTCATGGCCAGAGAACTGAACGTCCCTGTCATTGCATTGTCGCAGTTGTCGCGTGCGGTGGAGCAGAGACCGGACAAAAAACCGATGTTGTCTGATCTGCGTGAGTCCGGAGCGATCGAGCAGGATGCCGATATGGTCATGTTTCTGTACCGTGATGAATATTACAATCCGGAGACGGAACTCAAAGGACAGGCGGAGGTCATCATTGCCAAGCAGCGAAGCGGTCCGACCGGATCCGTTCCTCTGGCATGGCTGGCACAGTATACCAAGTTCGCCAATCTTGAGATCGAACAGGACAAAAGAAACTAAGGAAGTAAAGTGGGCAGGGATTGACTTGGGAGAGCGAACCGAGTAGAATACTAAAGGATTTAAATGTCGCTTTGGCGACGGAATGGAGGAAACAAATGGCACAGGTTAAGTTTGATTATTCCCTGGTAAAGAACGTAGTGTCTCAGGATGAGATGGCTGCCATGGGCAAGATCACCAATGATGCGAAAGAAGTTTTAGTGGGAAGAAATGGCGCAGGTAATGATTTCCTGGGTTGGATCGATCTGCCGGTCGATTACGATAAGGAAGAGTTTGCGCGCATTCAGGCAGCAGCAGAGAAGATTAAGTCCGATTCAGAGGTTCTGATCGTGATCGGTATCGGAGGTTCCTATCTGGGAGCGAGAGCGGCCATTGAGTTTTTAAGACATAGCTTTTATAACAGCGTATCTCCGGAGGTCCGCAAGACACCAGAGATCTATTACTGTGGCAATAACTTAAGCGGTACCTACTTATCTCAGTTGATTGAGACCGTAGGTGACAGAGATTTCTCTGTCAATGTCATCAGCAAGTCCGGTACAACCACCGAGCCTGCCGTTGCGTTCCGTATTTTCAAGAAACTGCTGGAAGATAAGTATGGCAAGATCGAGGCTGCAAAGCGTATCTATGCTACCACCGACAAGGAGAAGGGCGCATTAAAGAGCCTGGCTGCCGAAGAGGGGTATGAGTGCTTCGTTGTTCCTGACGATGTAGGAGGACGTTTCTCTGTACTGACTGCAGTAGGTCTCCTTCCAATCGCAGTCAGCGGTGCAGATATCCAGAAGCTGATGGACGGTGCTGCATCCATGAGAACGCTCTGCCTGGAGAAGGATTTTGAGGAAAATGATGCGCTGCAGTATGCTGCAGTCCGCAATATTATGCTCCGCAAGGGCAAATCCGTAGAGATCCTGTGTAACTACGAGCCAATCTTCCACTATGTGGCTGAGTGGTGGAAACAGTTATACGGCGAGAGTGAAGGAAAGGATCAGAAGGGTCTGTTCCCTGCCTCTGTTGATCTGACCACAGATCTGCACTCCATGGGACAGTTTATCCAGGACGGTTCCCGTATCATGTTCGAGACCGTGATGGAGCTTGAGAAGCCGGCTCTGGATCTGACGATCGAGGAGGAGGCTGTCGATCTGGATGGTCTGAACTATCTGGCAGGCAAGAATCTGGACTTCATCAACAAGAGTGCCATGAAGGGAACACAGCTTGCTCATACCGATGGTAATGTACCAAACCTTGTGATCAAGGTTCCTGAGCAGAACGAGTTCTATCTCGGACAGTTATTCTACTTCTTCGAGTTCGCATGTGGTGTCAGCGGATATACACTGGGTGTAAATCCATTCAACCAGCCGGGCGTAGAGAGCTACAAGAAGAACATGTTTGCTCTGCTTGGCAAGCCTGGTTATGAAGAGATGAGAGAAGAGTTGCTGAAGAGACTGTAATTATTATATATCTTATATGTCATCCCGTTTTCCGAAAGAAAACATATTAGAAAAGGCCATGGGGCATTGCCCTGTGGCCTTTTGTGTTGTAAAATCTGTCGGATTTTTGCAGACGCGTTGTCCGAAGAGATGCTGTTGTCTGCGTGATCAGTTGTTGACTTCGTGGTGAATCTGATCGGTGCTGGCAGTGATCGGCAGGAAGGTGTATCCGTGCTTCTTGCCGTAGCGGATAATATCATCGAGCGCGCGGATCGTCTTGTTGTTGCCGGCGTAGTCGTGCATCAGCACCACATTGGCGCGCCCCTTGACTAACTCTCGTTTGACATTGCGGAATTCCTCGGATGCCGTTCTCGCCCCGCCGGCATCGCCACTGTCCACATTCCAGTCAAAATAATGGTAGCCAAAGCTTTCCAGATCGCGGGTGAGTTTCGTCATGATGCCCGGAGTGTAGCGGCTGACGGTGTTGGAACTTCCGCCCGGAAAGCGGGAGACCGTGCACCACACGCCAAATTTGTGGAAGAACAGGTCGCGCAGCTTGTCGAGATTTTCGTGGTAGACCTTCTCGGATTTGTAGATAATATCATACTTATGCTGGAAACCGTGCAGTGCCAGGGTGTGTCCCTCGTCAATAACTCTCTTTGTGAGATGGTAATCATAGGATGCCGGGCGCAGCTCGAAGAATGTTGCCTTGACGTGGTTTTTCTTGAGAATATTGAGGATCTTTGGCGTCGTGTAGCTGTTTGGGCCATCGTCAAACGTCAGATAGATCACACTTTTGATGCGTTTGGTGACGGTGAGATCACACTGGTAGGTGTGGTTTTTGGACGTGCCGGTCAGCGTGGCAGTTCCGATGGACTGCGCCGTGACTTTGCCGGATTTGCTGACTTTGGCCACCGAAGGATCTGAGGAAGTCCAGGTGACATGAGGAGTCCGGCGGTTGGAAAACTGCAGGTCGAGGTGTTCCTGCTCCATCATGGAAAAGGAAGGGTAGACCATGCCGCGCTTGCCGACCGTGACCTCATAGACCATTGTATCCTTGCCGGTGCCTGTCGTGACCTGCACGGTACCGGCCTTTTTGGCGTGAAGTGTGCCGTCTGTGGTGGCAGACAGGATCGAATCATCGCTGCTCTGGCAGGAAGTGATCGGATCCTCCTCGGAGAGCGTCAGAAGCTCACCGGTCTGCAGCGTGTAGGATGTGGTGGATGCATCGTCCTTTACAGTTTCTGTCTGCTGTTTGGATGAGCGGTCCGTACCTTTGTGGGAAGCGAGGCCGCATCCGCAGAGGATGGCCGCCGTGCCAAGCCACAGGGTGGCCAGTATCAATGGTTTTCTGTTCTTCACAAAAATTCCTCCTGTCATTCCTAAGAAAAGGAAAAAAAGGCCGGTTTCCGGGAAGGAAACCGGCCGTGTGTACGAGCTGTTATTTGTGATTCTTTTCCTGATAGTCCAATGCGGCACCGACAAAGCCCTTGAACAGAGGATGTGGGTGGTTTGGACGGGACTTGAACTCCGGATGCGCCTGGGTGGCGATAAACCATGGATGGTCTGGCAGCTCACACATCTCGACAATACGTCCGTCAGGAGACTGTCCGGAAAGCAGCATGCCTCCCTGGATCAGAGCATCACGATAGAGGTTGTTGACCTCGTAACGGTGACGATGTCTCTCATGAATCGTCTCGGTTCCATATAAAGCATATGCTTTGGAGGCCGGATCGAGAACACAAGGATAGGAGCCAAGACGTAAGGTTCCTCCGATGTCCTCAATACCGTCCTGATCCGGCATCAGATGGATGACCGGATGGGTTGTCTGTGGATCCAGCTCAATGCTGTGTGCATCGTTGAAGCCGATCACATGGCGGGCAAACTCAACAATGGCAAGCTGCATACCCAGACACAGTCCCAGGAATGGGATGTTGTGCTCGCGGGCATACCGGATCGCCAGGATCTTTCCGTCGATACCGCGGTCGCCGAAGCCGCCCGGTACCAGAATGCCGCTGACATCTCCCAGAGTCTCATCGACATTGGACTCATTGAGATCCTCGGAAGGAACCCACTTGATGTTGACATTGGATTTGTGGGAGAAGCCGCCGTGTTTCAGAGCCTCCACGACACTGATGTAAGCATCGTGCAGGGAAGTATATTTGCCGACCAGTGCGACAGTGACCTCTTTTTCGAGAGTCTTGATATTGTGAACCATATCCTGCCACTCTGCGATGTCCGGTTCCGGACAGTCAAGCTGCAGGCAGTCGCATACGACGTCGGCCAGATGTTCTTTTTCCATCGCCAGGGGAGCTTCGTACAGCGTCTCCACATCCAGATTCTGGAGTACGTGACTGGTCGGAACATTACAGAACAGTGCGATCTTGTCCTTGATGCCCGGCTCCAGAGGATGCTCGGTACGGCAGACGATCACATCCGGCTGGATGCCCATGCCCTGGAGTTCCTTGACACTGGCCTGGGTCGGCTTGGTCTTCATCTCGCCGGACGCATTCAGGTAAGGGATCAGGGTGACATGGATCAGGATCGCGTTTTTGTGTCCGACGTCATGCTGGAACTGGCGGATGGACTCCAGAAATGGCTGGGATTCAATATCGCCGGCGGTTCCTCCGACCTCGATGATCGCAATCTGTGTATCCTTGCAGCCGTCGTTGCGATAGAAACGGCTCTTGATCTCATTGGTAATGTGAGGGATGACCTGAACCGTGCCACCGCCGTAATCTCCGCGGCGCTCCTTGTTCAGAACAGACCAGTACACCTTTCCGGTGGTGACGTTGGACTGCTTGGTCAGGCTCTCGTCGATAAAACGTTCATAGTGTCCAAGATCCAGATCGGTCTCTGCTCCGTCATCGGTCACAAAGACTTCACCGTGCTGTACCGGGTTCATGGTACCCGGGTCGATATTGATATATGGATCAAACTTCTGCATGGTCACGCTGTATCCTCTCATCTTCAGAAGTCGTCCCAGAGAGGCTGCGGTAATCCCTTTTCCAAGACCGGATACTACGCCACCTGTCACAAACACATATTTCACTGCCAAAACGATGTCCTCCTTATAATGTAAAATGTGAACGTAAACTGTGAACTAAAAAACACTCTTCATTATAACGCAAAACCACAATGTCTTTCAATCATTATTTGCAGGAAAATGGATGGAAAATCACAGAAAATTCAGATTTTCTTTAGACTGTACTTATTGATTTATGCGAATACTACCAGTATAATTGGTCTCAGAGTGCAAAATGGTACAGTAGGAGGAACTATATTTGGACAACAATCAAAACAATTCAGGAGATAATAACTCCAACAAGCCGAACCGCAGGCACATATGGATCTGTCTGGCGGTCGCGCTGGGAGTCTTTCTGGCATTCAGTCTGATGAACCGTCAGATCCGCAGTGCCACCAACAAAGAGATTACTTACAATGAGTTTCTGAAGATGCTGGACGACGATCAGGTCAAATCCGTGACCCTGACCTCGTCGCAGATCGAGATCACACCGAAGACACAGGGAAATTCCCTGTATCAGATGTCCTATTACACCGGGATCATCTCGATGGATTACAACCTGGTGAACCGTCTGGAGAAGGCGGGAGTGGACTTTAAGAGAGACGTATCCGACGGTTCATCCAGCCTGCTTTATATGGTGCTGTCATATGTACTGCCGCTGGCACTTCTCTGGATCGGCTTCATCTTTATCGGGCGTATGATGTCCCGCGGATCCGGCGGAGTGATGGGCGTGGGCAAGTCCAACGCCAAGATGTATGTTCAAAAGGAGACGGGAGTCACCTTCAAGGATGTGGCAGGACAGGAAGAGGCGATGGAGTCGCTGACGGAGCTGGTCGACTTCCTTCACAATCCGCAGAAATATACGGCGATCGGTGCCAAACTTCCGAAAGGTGCGCTGTTGGTAGGCCCTCCGGGAACCGGTAAGACATTGCTGGCCAAGGCTGTGGCCGGTGAGGCGGGCGTGCCGTTCTTCTCGCTGTCCGGTTCGGACTTTGTCGAGATGTTTGTCGGCGTGGGTGCATCCCGTGTGCGTGACCTGTTCAAGCAGGCACAGTCCATGGCACCTTGTATCATCTTTATCGATGAGATCGATGCCGTCGGCAAGAGCCGTGACAGCCAGTACGGCGGAGGCAATGACGAGCGCGAGCAGACACTGAACCAGCTGCTGTCCGAGATGGATGGTTTCGACAGTTCCAAGGGACTTGTGGTGTTGGGTGCGACGAACCGGCCTGAGGTGCTGGATAAGGCGTTGCTTCGTCCGGGACGTTTCGACCGCCGGATCATTGTGGAGAAACCGGATCTCAAGGGGCGTGTCGATATTCTGAAAGTACATGCCAAGGACGTGATGATGGACGAGTCTGTGGACTTTGACGCGATCGCCCTGGCGACCAGCGGAGCCGTTGGTTCCGATCTGGCCAATATGATCAATGAGGCGGCCATTATGGCAGTCAAGGCGGGACGCCGGGCAGTCTGCCAGGCAGACCTGTTTGAGGCCGTGGAGGTCGTGATCGCAGGTAAAGAAAAGAAAGACCGCATCCTGGGCAAGGAGGAGAAGCGGATCGTGGCGTACCATGAGGTGGGTCATGCGCTTGTCACGGCATTGCAGAAGCATGCCGAGCCGGTCCAGAAGATTACGATCGTACCGCGTACCATGGGATCGCTGGGATATGTGATGCAGGTGCCGGAGGAAGAAAAATACCTGATGAGCAAGGACGAGATCCTGGCGCGCATTGTCACCCTGTTTGGAGGGCGTGCTTCCGAGGAGATCGTGTTCCGGTCGGTTACGACAGGGGCATCCAATGATATAGAGCAGGCGACGTCCCTGGCCAGAGCCATGGTGACACAGTACGGTATGTCCGAGAAGTTTGGGATGATCGGGCTGGAGACGATCCAGAACCGGTACCTGGACGGACGCGCCGTGATGAACTGCGGACAGGCCACCGAGTCCGAGGTGGATCAGGAAGTGATGCGCATCCTCAAGGAATGCTACCAGAAAGCCTATGACATGCTGGCGGACAGCAGAGACGTGCTGGACAAGCTGGCAGAGTATCTGATCGAACATGAGACGATCACCGGCAAAGAGTTTATGAAGATCTTCCGTCAGGTACAGGGGATCGAGGAGCCGGAGGGAGACCTTTACGATGCGCTGATCCTGGATGTGGACGGCACACTGGTAGGCTCCGACAAACAGATTTCCGAGAATACCAGACAGGCACTGATCGAGGCTCAGAACAGAGGCAAGACGATCGCTATTGCATCGGGTCGAAGCATTGCCGGTATCCGCAGGGAAGCCGCGCGCATCAGCCTGGAGCAGTACGGTGGATACGTGATCGCATACAACGGCGGCACGGTCATCAACTGCAAGACAGGAGAGTGCATCTTCAATCAGACGCTGGATCCGCAGGTGATTCGCCCGATCTATGAGGAGGCACGTGCGCTGAACCTCGGCATCACGGTGTGCCGCGACCAGACCAAGGAGCTGATCTCCGGCAACGGCATCAACGAATACATTGAGCTGGATGCCAGAGCCTGCGGACTCACGATCACGGAGGTCAAAGACCTTCCGAAGGCAGTCGACTTCCCGATCAACAAGATCCTGTTATCCGGTGTGCCGGACTGCATCGCCGATGCGGAGAAATATCTTCGGGAGAAATATGCGGAGAAACTCAATATCTTCCGTTCCGATCCGTTCTTCCTGGAGATCATGCCGAAGCATCTCGACAAGGGTGTTGCGGTGGAGAAACTGGTCAAATATCTGGAACTTGACCGTTCCCGTGTGATCTGCGCGGGCGACAGTTACAACGATCTTCCGATGCTGCGCTATGCGGGA
This sequence comes from uncultured Lachnospiraceae bacterium, assembly GCA_934351255.1. Classification (GTDB taxonomy): domain Bacteria; phylum Bacillota; class Clostridia; order Lachnospirales; family Lachnospiraceae; genus Jutongia. Next base: position 73,046 of record CAKRJH010000005.1, on the reverse strand, counting down.
CTGGGCGTTGCGATGGGCAATGCACAGCAGGCAGTCAAGGACGTTGCAGATTATGTGACGGCATCGAACGATGAGGACGGCGTGGTACAGATCATTGATAAATTCATGACACCCGCCTCAGAAAAAGACGAGGACGGATCCGAAAAATAACGAATCTTAAGAGAAACTAAGAATTAAAAGCCATGTGTTACAAAACGCATGGCTTTTTTGTTACATAATATTTCTGAGAAAAATGGCATAAAAACAGGGTTTTCCGGGACTAAATCATTTACAAATCGTAAAAACTGTGCTACACTTATAAAACATATTGCGGGAGAATTGTAACATTTATTAACAATTACACATTTTATTTCACTTCGGGGGAAGGAAAATAAGGAGCACGTTATGATAAAACGAATTATCAAAACATTGTTATCGGTTACACTGGCCGTAGCTGTGACGTTCGGATCGACAGCAGCGCAGCCGGCGGGTGTATCAGCGGCATCATTTTCACAGATCAACCGCAGCAGTGTATTTTTGAAGCAGCCATCGGGGGGGCTGTGTACACTGACTTCAGCTGTGATGCTGGTGCGCAGAGCGGCCATGTTGAATGGCAACGCAAACTGGGAGAATACCACGGTGGATTCCATGAGAACGACAGCATGGGAAGAAGGAGCCGGATTGAAATGGACCTTTCAGTATGCGGGGATCACTGTGGGACATGCTGATTTTGACGGAACACAGGAGACATTAGCTGCACTTTTGGAAAAGCATCCGGAAGGCATTGTGATCTATGACAAGAGCAGACCACATGCGATCCTGGTGACAGATTATACGAACGGAGTTTTTTATGCGGCAGATCCGGCCAACAACATTGCGCCGGGACGTATCAGTATCGACCAGGCATCGATCTCCATCGAGGGAGCCAGATATATCTGGTACGTGACCAGGCCGACACTGTATCTGAGCAATACGGATGATATTACCATAGGCTGTGATGAGAATGCCGACGAGGGATTGAAACCGGTGGCGACGCCGAATGTTACCACGGCACCGAAGTCGACTGCCAAGCCATCGGCGACACCGGCAGCGACCGCAAAACCGACAGCCAAGCCTGTCAAAGAGCCTGCACTGGATACTTCCGAATCCGTGACAGCATTGAAGGTTAAGAATCCCGGGAAAAAGACCCTGACCTCTTCCTGGAAGAAGATCAAGGGAGCACACGGATATCAGGTGCTGTATTCCACATCGAAGAGATTTTCAAAGAGCAAGGTAGTGACGACTGCCGATGAAGGAAAGACGATCAAGGGACTGAAGAAGGGAAAGACCTATTATGTAAAGGTCCGTGCCTACAGCGTCAGCGGCAAGAAGACGAATTTCAGCCAGTATAGTCATGTGAAGAAGGCCAAGATTAAAAAATAGGGAAACGAACATTGTTTGTATTAGAAGAGGAACTTAAAAAACTGCCGGGCAAGCCAGGTGTTTATCTGATGCACGACTCACGGGATGCCATCATCTACGTGGGAAAGGCGATCAGCTTAAAAAACCGTGTCCGGCAGTATTTTCAACCTGGGAGAAAAGTTTCTCCCAAGATCGAGCGGATGATCTCGCAGATCGATCATTTCGAGTACATTATCACAGACTCCGAGGTGGAGGCTCTGGTTCTGGAAAATAACCTGATCAAGGAGCATCGCCCGAAGTACAATACCATGCTGAAGGATGACAAGACGTATCCTTACATCAAAGCGACAGTCGGGGAAGATTTCCCCCGGCTGATTTTTTCGCGCCAGCAAAAAAGAGACCACTGCAAATATTTTGGACCGTATACCAGTGCCGGGGCAGCAAAGGACACGCTGGAACTGGTGCAGAAGATCTACCGGATCCGGACGTGCAGCAGGGTGCTGCCAAGAGACTGCGGCAAAGAGAGACCATGCCTGAACTATCATATTAAGCAGTGCGATGCGCCCTGCCAGGGCAGAGTGTCCAAAGAGGACTATCAGAAACGGTTTGCTGCGGCGCTTCGTCTGTTGGAGGGGCATACAGAGGAAGTGATGTCCTATCTGGAGGCGAAGATGCTGGCGGCATCGGAGGCTATGGCATTTGAGGAGGCTGCGACCTGTCGTGATCTGATGGAGAGTGTGCGCAAATCCGGTGTCAGACAGAAGATCACCGATTTCGGCGGCATGGACCGGGATATCATTGCGCTGGCCAAGGATCAGTCTGAGGCGGTGGTTCAGGTGTTTTTTGTGCGTGAGGGGCGCATGATCGGCCGGGATCATTTTCATCTGAACGGAGTGGATGGGGAGACCAGACAGGAGATCCTGCAGAGTTTTCTCAAGCAGTTTTACTCCGGTACGCCTTTTATTCCCAAGGAACTCATGATAGAATATGACATAGAAGACAGGACGCTGATCCAGGACTGGCTCAGCGAAAAGCGAGGCAACAAGGTGACGATCCTGGTTCCGCGAAAGGGACAGAAGGAGCGGCTGGTGGAGCTGGCTCACAAGAATGCCACGATGGTTCTGGAGCAGGATGCCCAGAAACTGCGGCGTGAGGAACAGCGCACGACCGGTGCGATGCAGCAGATCGCCGGATGGCTCGGGATGGAGGAAGTCCATCGCGTGGAGTCCTATGATATCTCCAATATCAGCGGCTTCCAGTCTGTGGGCTCCATGGTAGTCTTCGAGGACGGCAAACCAAAGAGGAGCGATTACCGCAAGTTCAGGATCCGGACTGTACAGGGGCCGGACGACTATGCGAGCATGCGCGAAGTGCTCGGGCGGCGGCTGGAACATGGGCAGAGGATTCAGTCTGACGGGTTCGAGAGATATCCGGATCTGATCATGATGGACGGTGGAAGCGGTCAGGTTCATGTGGCCGAGGAAGTGATCGCATCGCTTGGGATGAACATTCCGGTCTGCGGCATGGTCAAGGATGACCGCCATCGGACGAGAGGATTGTATTTTCAGGGACGGGAACTGCCGGTCGAGGTGGGCAGCGAGGGCTTCCATCTCATGACGAGGATACAGGACGAGGTACACCGTTTTGCGATCGAATACCACCGTTCCCTGCGAAGCAAGGTGCAGGTGCACTCGATCCTGGATGACATTCCGGGGATCGGCCCCAAGAGGCGCAAGGCACTGATGCGTCATTTTGCCTCGCCGGAAGCGATCGGTGCGGCCTCCGTGGAGGAACTGGCTGCCGTAGAGACGATGAATACAGCTGCCGCGGAAGCGGTTTATACATTTTTCCAACAAAGAAAGGACGGTTGACTATGTTAAATACCAAACACGAGGTGGAACTCACCAAACTGATCAAGGATCTGGAACTGACGAATCTCACCCCGGAGATTGACATTGAACAGGTGATGATCACACAGTCCGATATCAATCGACCGGCATTGCAGCTGGCAGGCTATTTTGACTATTATGATTCCGGTCGTATCCAGTTGATCGGCCATGTGGAAAATACCTACATGCAGACCAAGACCAGAGAGTATTGTCTGGAGGTGCTGGAGAAGATCATGACCGGACATGCGGACAGCACACCGCCACCGGCCATCGTATACTGCCGAAACATTGACGTGCCGGATTATGTGCTGGAACTGGCAGCGGCCCACAAGGTGCCGATCTTAAAGACCAGCGACGGAACCTCTTCTTTCATGGCGGATCTGATCCGCTGGCTCAATGAAAAACTTGCGCCGAGCTGCTCCGTACACGGTGTGCTTGTGGATATCTTTGGCGAGGGCGTTCTCATCATGGGTGAGAGCGGCATCGGTAAGTCAGAGGTGGCGATCGAGCTGATCCACCGCGGACATCGTCTGGTATCGGATGATGTGGTGGAGCTGCGCCGTATCAATGACAAGCTGTTGATAGGAACCTCTCCGGAGATCACCAGACACTTCATCGAGCTTCGAGGCATTGGTATCATCGATGCCAAGACATTGTTCGGTGTGCAGAGTGTCAAGAACAAACAGGAGATCAATCTGGTCATCAAGCTGGAGGAGTACAACCGCGAGATGGACTACGACCGCATGGGACTGAACGAGCAGTATATCGACTTCCTGGGAAAGCAGGTGGTATGCCACTCCATTCCGATCCGTTCCGGACGAAATCTGGCGGTCATCTGTGAGTCTGCAGCCATCAACCACAGACAGAAGAAGATGGGTTACAATGCGGCAGTCGAGTTGTACAACCGTGTGACCAGCAATATCGAGCAGAAGATGGCCAAGAAAAAAGAGCAGTAAGAGCAGGATTTGGAGAAAAGATATGTATATTATCGTGGGCTTGGGAAATCCTGAGCGTAAATATGACGGAACCCGCCACAATATCGGGTTCTCCGCGATCACAGCGATCGCGGATGCCTATGGCATTTCCATGGACAAAAAGAAACATAAGGCGATTCTGGGGCAGGGCGTGATCGCCGGTCAGAAGGTGCTTCTGGCCATGCCGCAGACGTATATGAACCTGAGCGGGGAGAGCGTGGGGCCGCTGGTGGATTACTTTAAGGTGGATCCCGAGTCTGAGCTGATCGTGATCTACGATGACGTGGATCTGGACACCGGCAAGCTGCGCATCCGTCCGAAGGGAAGCGCCGGTGGACACAATGGCATGAAGAGCATTATCGCCCATGTGGGGACACAGAACTTTGCCAGGATCCGCATCGGCGTCGGCCACAAGCCGCAGGGATGGGATCTGGCCGATCATGTGCTGGGCCGGTTTCCGAAAGAGGAGGAGCCGCTGGTGCGCGAGGGACTGGCTCATGCGGTGCAGGCCTGTGAGGTGATCCTGGATCGAGATGTCAATGCGGCGATGAACCAGTTTAACAACAAATAGTCGAAATGGAGGCAGACATGCATACGTTATTGCAGCCATTAGAAGAGATGAATACTATACAGACCGCCAGGGAGTGCCTGTCACGCAGGAGACTCCCTATTCACATTTCAGGCTGTCTGGAAAGCCAGAAGGTTCAGTTGATCCAGGGACTGCGCCGTGACAGCGGATGGACGGTCGTGGTGGCAGCGGACGAAGTGCATGCCCGTGAGCTGATCTCGGACTTCAGGGTCTTTGGCCGGGACGTCTGGTTTTACCCGGCCAAGGATGTCATTTTTTACAGTGCGGATGTCCATGGCAATGCATTGGCGGTCGAGCGTCTGCAGGCGATCCATGCACTGATGAGCCGGGACAGCGGGATCTTTGTGACGACCATGACGGCGGCCATGGAACAGGTGCAGGATGCACAGGTATACCGCCGGGCGGTCCGGGTACTGCGGGAAGCGGATATTCTGGAACTGGAGGATATGGCGGCGGATCTTGTCGATATGGGATACGAGAGACTGGATCAGGTCGAGCAGCCCGGACAATTCTCGATCCGCGGAGGAATCCTGGACATTTATTCCCCGACGGAGGAATGCCCATATCGTGTGGAACTGTGGGGCGATGAGATCGATACGATCCAGTCCTTTGACGTGCAGAGTCAGAGATCGATCCAGCGTGTTCCGGAGATCACGGTATTTCCGGCATCGGAGATCGTGCTGGATGAGGCGCAGATCACAGCCGGACTGCAGAAGGTGCAGGAGGAGTTCGAGAGCGTCGGAAAAAAGCTGCTCAAGGCAAAGAAGACGGAGGCCTATCAGCAGCTCACCAAGACCATACACAACTGGCAGGACACCATGGAAGTCACCAGGGGACGCATGGGGCTGGAGAGTTTCCTGCCGTATTTCGATGCGTCACTCGGCTCGGTGTTTGACTATTTCCCGCAGGATGACACGCTGTTTTTTGTGGATGATCCGGGACATTGCCGGGAGGCGATGGATGCGGTCGAGTTTGAGTTTACGGAGAGTATGAAATCCAGACTGGAACAGGGATATATCCTGCCCGGTCAGATGGGGCTCATCTATGGGGCGGATGCGGTATCGGGCATGCTTGCGCGGAAAAATACCGTGTATCTGACGATGCTTGATGTGCTTCCGAACGGCATCAGCGCGGCACAGAGCCTGGCATTAAATGTGCAGTCTGTGCCTTCGTACAACCAGCATTTTGAGATGCTGGCCGGGGACATTGCCCAGTGGCAGAAACAGGGCTTCCGGGTGGTACTGCTGTCCGGTTCCAGAACCAGAGGGCAGCGTCTGGCGCAGGATCTGCAGACTTACGAGGTGCAGGCATTTTTCCGCGAGGAGATGGATGTGCCGCTGGAGGCAGGCCAGGTGATGGTCAGCTATGGCGGGCTTCGCAGAGGGTTTGTCTATCCGAACCAGAAGTTTGTGGTACTGACCGAGACCGATGTGTTCGGTGCGAGAAAGCGGAACCGCCGCAAGAAACAAAAACGATATGACGGTCAGGTGATCCAGAGTTTCAATGAACTGCATGTCGGCGATTTTGTCGTGCATGAGAATCATGGACTGGGAATCTACCGCGGTATTGAGAAGATCAAAGTCGACGGAGTGACCAAGGACTTTATCAAGATCGAATACGGAGACGGGGGCAATCTGTATGTGCCGGCGTCCTCTTTGGATGTCCTGCAGAAATATGCGGACAAGGAGGCTGCCAAAAAGCCGAAACTGAACAAACTCAATTCCGTCGAATGGAAGAAGACCAAGAGCCGCGTGCGCGGTGCGGTGCAGGACATTGCGAAGGAACTGGTCGAACTGTATGCCAGAAGGCAGCAGATGAAGGGGTATCAGTTCGGGCCGGACACGGTCTGGCAGCAGGAGTTCGAGGAGATGTTCCCGTTTGAGGAGACGACGGATCAGCTCGACGCCATTGCCGCCACCAAGAAGGATATGGAAAGTGATAAGATCATGGATCGTCTGGTGTGCGGAGATGTGGGTTACGGCAAGACGGAGATCGCGATCCGCGCGGCATTTAAGGCGGTCAATGACAACAAACAGGTGGCATTTCTGGTGCCGACGACGATACTGGCGCAGCAGCATTACAATACCATGCTGGAGAGACTCGGACAGTTTCCGGTCAATGTGGAACTGTTGTCGAGATTTCGGACGACGACCCAGCAGAAACACACGATCGAGCGACTGAAAAAAGGCGAAGTGGACATTGTGATCGGTACGCACCGGCTGTTGTCCAAGGATGTCTCTTTCAAGAATCTGGGACTGCTGATCGTCGACGAGGAACAGCGCTTCGGTGTCACCCACAAGGAAAAGATCAAGCAGATGAAGGGCAATGTCGATGTGCTGACACTGAGCGCCACACCGATCCCGAGGACACTGCACATGAGCCTGATCGGGATCCGGGACATGAGTGTGCTCGAGGAGCCGCCGGTGGACCGTCTGCCGATCCAGACCTTTGTCATGGAACACAACAAAGAGATCATCCGCGAGGCGATCAACCGCGAGCTGGCCAGAGGAGGCCAGGTGTACTACGTCTACAACCGCGTCAGGAACATTGATGAGGTGGCGGCGGAGGTGCAGAGGCTGGTGCCGGATGCCCGGGTGGCCTATGCGCATGGGCAGATGAGCGAGCGCCAGCTCGAGCAGATCATGATGGACTTTATCCAGGGAGAGATCGAGGTACTGATCGCCACGACGATCATAGAGACCGGCCTGGACATTTCCAATGTCAATACGATCATCATCGACAATGCCGATCAGATGGGTCTGTCACAGCTTTACCAGCTCCGCGGCCGCGTGGGACGTTCCAGCAGAACGGCCTATGCCTTTCTGATGTACAAGCGTGATAAGATGCTCAGGGAAGTGGCCGAAAAGAGACTGTCCGCGATCCGCGAATACACGGATCTGGGATCCGGGATCAAGGTGGCCATGCGCGATCTGGAGATCCGTGGAGCCGGCAATCTTCTGGGGGCGGCGCAGTCGGGACACATGGAGGCCGTGGGATACGACCTGTACTGCAAGATGCTCAATGACGCTGTGCTGACGATGAAGGGACTCAAATCACCCGAGGAAGAGTTCGAGACGACGATCGATCTTCCGGTGGATGCCTATATTCCGGCGACCTATATTAAGAGCGAATTCCAGAAGCTGGATATGTACAAGAGAATTGCCGGGATCGAGACCCGGGAAGAGATGCTGGATATGGAAGAGGAGATGGCGGACCGATTTACGGAGCCTCCGAAACCGGCGGTCAATCTGCTGCGGATCGCGCTGATCAAGGCACAGGCGCACCGTGCCGGACTGATCCAGGTGGTCAGAAAACCGGACGGCATTCGGTTCTATCTGCAGCCAAATGCAAAAATAGCTGTCGAAAAGATCCCGGAGATGATAGAATATTATCAGGGCAGATTAAAATTTGTCGGAAAAAATGAACCGTATTTTCTGTATCCTTTGAACAAGGAGATGCCAAAGCCGGAGGAACTGTTTGGACAGATGGAACAGATCGTGGACAGTATCCGTGGACTTGCGGTCTCCCGGGATGGGGAGCAGAACAGGAAAGGAAATCAGGATAACGATGAGAAGACGATGGAATAAAAAAGCAGTCAGTCTGGTGCTTGCAGCGGCAGTCGCCGCCTGCGCCATGACCGGCTGCGGAAACGGAACGAAAGAGATCGCCACGAAGGATTTTGTCTCATCCTCGGTGGTCATGACCGTGGGAAAAGATGACATCAACTACGGAGAGATCCGCAGTTACTGTTATTTTCTGAAGAGGCAGTACGAGGGATCGTTCGGGGATCAGATCTGGAACTACAACCTGGGAACCGGCGGACTCAGCGGCAAGTCCACGATCGGCGATGAGGCCAAGGAGGAAGTGATCAATACGATCACACAGGTGCATATCATCTGCGCCGAGGCCGAAGAGGAAAACGTGGAGCTGACCAGCGATGAGAAGGATCAGGCCAATCTGGCTGCACAGGAGCTGGTCGAGAGTGCGGATACGGCAGACCGCAGTGAGTATGATCTGAATGTCTCGCAGATCAGTGAGATCTATCAGCAGCATGCGCTGGCCAAAAAGATGTACTTCGTCTCCACCGATGAGGCATCCACAGAGGTGTCGGATGACGAGGCGGCTACCCGCGAGGAGAAGGAGAAGGTCATCAGCCAGAGACAGACCGATATGTTCAAGAAAAAATATGCCGGCTGGATGAAGGATGTCAGGGTCAATATCGGCAAGGATTTCTGGAACCAGATGGAATTATAAACAAGCGAATGGAGAGAACATGGCAACATATAAGCGATATCGAAAAGATGATCCCGTGTCCTATGCACTGGGGATCACACTGACCTTTGAACTGCTCCGGTTCAAGCCGCAGCAGGTGAACCGGGTCTACATACATTCCAGCCTGAAACCGGGAGAGACCTTTGACAAGCTGCAGAAACTGTGTCGGGAGGCACAGGTGGAGATGATACAGGCGGATAAGATCTTCAACGTCCTATCCCAGAAGGAAAACTGTTACGTGATCGGAGAATTCCGTAAGTGGGAGGAACCGCTGGAGGCAGACGCATCCCATATCGTGCTGGTCAATCCGTCCAATGCCGGAAACATGGGAACGATCATGCGAAGTGCACTGGGATTTGGCATGAACCATATGGCCATCATCCGGCCTGCGGTCGATGCCTTTGATCCCAAGGTGGTCAGGGCCTCCATGGGAGCGATCTTCTCGACTGACCTCCGGTATTTTGACAGCTTTGAGGAATATCTGGAAGGATATGGGGAGCGCGAACTGTATCCGTTCATGCTTCAGGCCAAAAAGACGCTGCATGAAGTGAGCCCGTCCGGCCACTTTTCACTGATCTTTGGCAATGAGGCGACCGGCCTGCCACGGGAGTTTCTGGAGGTAGGGACTTCGGTGATCATACCGCACAGCCATGCCATAGACAGCCTGAATCTGCCGATCGCGGCGAGCATTGCCATGTATGAGGCGACAAAACGTTCCTTTGCGCCGGTGACAGAGTAGCGTGTAAGAGGCTGCAACCGGGACATTATGATGTGATACAAAAGTTTTGCGCAAACCCTGACACATATCTCGCATTTGTTGCATATGTATAGGGTATATGGTAAAATAAATTGATACATGGTGACGAAAAAGAATCTATCACAAAAGGAGGAAACACATGACACAGAGAAACATCGGAGTCTGCATCATCCTGAGCATTATCACCTGTGGAATCTACGGGTTGTACTGGTTCGTCGTGATGACAGATGATCTCAAGCAGTTGTCCGGAGATACACAGACCGCCAGCGGTGGCATGGCGCTGATCTTTACGATCCTGAGCTGTAACATCTATGGCTGGTACTGGGCATACAAGCGTGGAGAGAATGTGGATACCATCGCAGCAGCGAACGGACGTCCGTCCAGCAACAGCGGCATTATGTACATCATTCTTCAGGCGCTGGGTCTTGGGATCATCAATTATGCACTGATGCAGAATGAGATCAACAAGGCACTGGGTGGTTATTAAACGATGACAGATAGTCAGAAACATCGCCTGCGGGGCGAGATCCGGAAGGCAGGAATCGTGGTGATTCTTGCCTTCTTGTATTATGTGTTTGTTTCTCTGACGGGAATTATGATTCCCTGTGTGTTCCGCAAGATCACCGGGCTGCTGTGTCCCGGCTGTGGCATCACCCATCTGTGTGTAGACCTGGCGCATCTGCGGATCCGCGAGGCATTTTATGATAATCCCGCATGTTTTGTGGTACTGCCGGTGCTCGCGGTGATCGTGGGCAGGATGGAGTGGAGATATGTCCGGGAGGGAAGCGTGCGGACGACGCGGGTGGAGAATGTACTGCTGGGAATGATGGTGGCGGGGTTGATTGTTTATGGAATATTACGGAATGTTTTTTCGTTCTCTGGCGGCTTTTAGAATGTCTGACAGATTACCTTCCGTCAGTACATTTGGATAATCCTCCTGAAAATCAGACAGGACAGTTTTGTTTGCCATTTCTGTATGGCGGATCGTCTGATATAAATCGGCCAGGTCGGTTGTCTGGTAAGCGGCTTCGATGAAAGCACGGGAGGCTTCGGGGAGCTGGAGATAGCTGTCATATAATTCCTCAGCAGCTCTCTTTATATCATCCAGAAAGAGTTGCTTACCGGACTTTTGCTGTTCGAGAAGGATCCCGATCACATCAGACAGATCATTTTTATATTGTCTTCCGGCCATCAATTTCATGACGATCAGATATTCTGCAGATACTGTGCGGATTTTGAGAATATTGGAGAATGTTTTGTAGTATTTGGAGTATTGGATCAATTTAGGGGTGTAAGAACTGGTTTTCATAAAGTCGGTGTTTAGCCATCCATTGGGGAGACCCATGCGGTCGCCAACCTGGTTAATGGCATCTTTCATGGCAGATGAGGCCTGTATGATCGCATCCATATCGTAGGTCATTTCACGGAAACCATAATTGATCAGGATAGAGGCACCGCCAATTAAAATGATCTCGGCCGGCATCTTTGTTCCGGCCCGTTTGCGGAACTCTTTTGAGAGTTCTTTGAGATATTGATCTAGATTTTCTTTGGTAAACAAAACATCAGACAAGATTGCGAATCTCACTTTCTACAATGTTGAATCTCATAAATTCGGGAATAGCCTGCTTTCGTGCTTCTTCCTTTATGGAATCATTGTGCATGATGGCAGCCTGCATCAGAACGCCTGACGGATAGACTGGCTGTTCCAGCTTGTGGCTGCGGATATCGTTGTAATTGGTGCACATGGGAAGGTCATTTTTCTTGGATAAATAATCCAGCATGGCAAGCAGATACAAGGCCTCAGGATACCATTTTTTCTGGTATAAGCGGCGGATCTGATCGCTCTCGAGGGTTTCAATGACAAAATCAATGTCTCCCATGTCTTTCACGTGATGACAGGTATTGCTCTTGAAGGTTTCAAAGGAACAGCGGTATTCCCGATCCGGGTGTAATTCCAGTTCGTGGGTTTCCAGAAGCTGATCTACGGTAACGTGCAGTGTTTTTGCAATTTTATATAAGGTTCCGGCAGAACAGTTCTGCAGTTCTGTCTTGCCGCTGCAGATATCGGAGATAGTGGCCTGTGCTACTCCGCTCAATTTGCTGAGTTTGTATTGGCTCATCTGCGCTTCTTTCAGAAGATTGTTTATAATCATATTGCATTCACCTCACCTTTTGATTATTATATCGGTATACCGAAGTATAAATCAACAGCATATTCTATTGTTTATGGTATTTTAAGAAATATTCCCATCTGACCGGGATAAAAGTATTGACAAGTTTGGTAAAATAAAAGTATCGACTATTTATTTGGAGGTAATGACATGGCAAAGATTGATATTATATCAGGATTTTTAGGGGCAGGGAAAACGACATTGATCAAGAAACTGGTGGCAGAGGCATTTCCGGGAGAGAAGCTGGTGCTGATCGAGAACGAGTTCGGAGAGATTGGCATTGACGGCGGTTTTCTGAAGGAGGCCGGCATCCAGATCACCGAGATGAACTCCGGCTGCATCTGCTGTTCGCTGGTAGGAGATTTCGGCAAGGCACTGGCAGAGGTGCTGGACAAGTACAGCCCGGATCGTGTCATCATCGAGCCATCCGGCGTCGGCAAACTCTCCGATGTCATCAAAGCCGTGCAGAACATCGGCGAACAGGTGGAAATCAACAGCACCACGGCCGTGATCGATGCCAAGAAATGCAAGATGTACATGAAAAACTATGGTGAATTTTACAATAACCAGATTGAATATGCGGGCACGATCGTGCTGAGCAGAACACAGGATATCAGCGATTACAAGCTGGATGCCGTACTTCACATGATCCGCGAGAAGAACGATGAGGCTTCTATTATTACGACACCATGGGACAAGATCGATGGCAAGAAGATCCTTGAGGCGATGGAGAAAGTCAATTCCCTGGAAAAGGAGATCCTCGAGGAGCATCATCATGACCATGAGTGCTGTGGGCATGACCACCATCACGACCATGACCATGATCACGAGTGCTGCGGCCACGACCACGACCATGACCATGATCACGAGTGCTGCGGCCATGACCACGACCATGATCACCATCACGACCATGATCACGAGTGCTGCGGCCACGACCATGAGCACCATCATGACCATGAGGATGGACACTGCAGTTGTGGCCACGATCATCACCACGATCACGGCCATCATCATGCAGATGATGTGTTTACCAGCATCGGACTGGAGACTGCCCACAAATTTACCAGAGAGGAGCTGCAGGACATCCTGTGCCGTCTGGCTGAGGGGAGCGAATACGGCGAGGTTCTTCGCTGCAAGGGCATTGTGGATTCCCAGGAATCCGAGTGGTTCCATTTTGATCTGGTGCCGGAGGAGACACAGATCCGCCACGGGGCAGCAGATTTTACCGGCCGCATCTGCGTGATCGGTGCCAAGCTGGATGAAGACAAGATCAAAGAACTGTTTCATGTAGCCTGATGACGGGCGCACTCAGAAAGGATAAAACAAATATGTTTGGACGTAAAAGACAACAGATGATGGTGTTTGTGATCGAAGGATTTCTGGAGGCCGGCAAGACCAGCCTCATCCGTGATCTGCTGGTGGAGGATCTCTACGATGGCAAATCCAAGACCCTGATCCTGTGCTGTGAGGAGGGCGAGGAAGAATATGAGCCGGCATTTCTGGCCAAGGCCGGAGCGGTCGTGGAGATGATCGAAGATGAGGAATCATTCAATGGCAAGGTCGTTGAGAAGTTCCTGAAAAAACATCGTCCGGACCGTATCGTGATCGAGTACAATGGAATGTGGCGAGCAACCCGCATCTTGGAAATGTACACGGCGCTGCAGGACATCTGTTTTGACCGGGACGTGATCTTCCAGACCATCGGCGTGGCCAATGATGAGACGTTCTCGTTATATATGAAGAATATGCCGTCGCTGATGGTAGAGCATTTCAAGATCGTGGAGATGATGATCGTCAACCGCTGTACCCTTCAGACCAGTAAGTCTGCGATCCGTGGAAGCATTAAGGCGGTGAACCCGAGAGTACAGATCGTCTACGAGTCAGAGGATGACGCGTTCTATGATCTGAAGGAGGAACTTCCGTTTGATGTGAATGCCGATGTGATCGACATTGCCGACGATGATTTTGGCATGTGGTACGTCGATATGATGGATCAGGAGGACGCCTATGAGGGCAAGACACTGAAACTGACCGGTATGGTACAGAAACCGAAGGGGCTTGAGCAGGGCTTTGTTGTCTTTGGGCGCTATGCGATGACATGCTGTGCGGATGATGTGCAGTTCATCGGATTTTTGTGCAAGGCGGATGACTGGGAAGGCATTGACAATAAAGACTATGTCAATATCACTGCCAGACTGGAATTCAAGTACCGCAAGGAATACGGAGAGAAGGGCCCGGTATTCTATGCGGAGGAGGTCACAAAAGTAGACAAGCCAAAGGAAGAACTGGTGTACTTCAACTAATCGATGGAATGAAGTTATCCCGGGTGGTTTCCGGATCGGAAGCTACCCGGGATTTTTGGCTTTATGGGAAATAGCTGCTTCTTAAAAATCCAGGATATTTCCGGAAAAAGACTCCAAATTTCCGGAAAGAGATCGAAATTTCCCGAAAATATCGGAATTTCCTTAAATTTCCCAAAATACACATTTTGTGGCAAAAGTGTTGCGTGCAGGTATCAGGATATCTTATAATACAAACAAAAGAAGGAGGTAGAGCAAAACTATGAAAAAAATCTACAGAAAATGTCTGTCCTGCGGTCTGGCCGGGGCGCTGGCTCTGACATCTCTGAGCGGCACGGGCATTACGGCGCACCGTGCGGAAGCAGAGACGGTACAGGGTGTGATTCGTGTGGACGAGACGGACAGCGCACAGGTAAAGGTACCGGATGCACCGGTGCATTTTACAGAGTATTCGTCGGATGAGATGATCCGCCGGATGGGCATCGGGTGGAATCTGGGCAATACCCTGGACTGCTGGGAGGGAGATACCTATGAAGTGGGCGAGACCCAGTGGGGCAATCCATACACCACGCGGGCGATGATCGAGAAGATTCACACGATGGGGTTTGACACGATCCGTATCCCGGTGACCTGGGGAGCGGCGATCCGCGAGGATTATTCGATCAATGAAGCCTATCTGGCGAGAGTGCAGCAGGTGGTGGACTACGCAGTGGATGAGGGCATGTATGTGATGCTCAACATCCATCACGACGGCTGCATGAATGCATATGACAAAAAGGCAGAAAAACAGAAACCACACGGCTGGCTGGCACTGGAGGGCACAGATGAGGAATTCGCCGGTGTCCGGGCGAAGTTCAAGGGAGCGTGGACGCAGATCGCTCAGCGTTTCAAGAACTATGATGAGCATCTGATTTTTGCATCTATGAACGAAGTGTTCTCAGAGGATCCGCGCCGCGATGGCAATGATCAGAAGCACAACAATGACAACACAGGCTGGATGGTACAATATGGAAGCTATAAGGACAATGAGGAGTTTACCGGATTTATACAGTCGGACTACGACCGTATTGCGGCATTGGAACAGGACTTTGTCGATGTCGTCCGGGCTTCCGGATCCAACAATGCGAGACGTTGGCTGGCAGTACAGCCGCAGAACACCAGTTTCTATACGCTGATGAGTGAAGACTTTACCTACACGCTTCCAAAGGATCCGGCGAACCGTCTGATGGTAGAGATCCACGACTACGATGGGTTCGATCTTAAGAAATCCATGGATGAAAACGTGGAGAACAGTTATGCGCAGCAGTTCTCGGCACTGGAAGAAAAATATGTGTCCCGGGGGACACCGGTGCTGATCGGCGAATGGGGATTTTGTGGTTCTGACAGCCGCCGGACATCTTTTGAGGGAGTGGCATATCTGCTCAAAAAGTATCACCTGGTGGGCGTGGTATGGGATAATGGCTATTATCCGACGCCGGAGTCACCAAAGAGTGCAGACCGCTATGCAATCTTTAACCGTACCGCATGTGAACCGACAGACCTGTGCGCAGCAGCATTGCTCCGTGGTTTTTACGTGGATCAGGAGGCTGCGGATGTCGTGCAGGATGCAGCTATCGTGCCGATGACCGGACTGGAGGTTTCCGAGGATCATGTGACGCTGACCTGCGGCGAATCTCTGGAAGTACAGGCAACTGTGACAGCTCCGGCGGACAGCAACGACACGGTCACATGGAAGTCAGAGGACCGGCATGTCGCTGTGGTCAATCATGGCATCATTACTGCCAGACAGATCGGAGAGACCACGGTCACAGTGAGCGGACTGAATGCACCGGGGGTTGTCAGACAGATCAGAGTCACGGTACAGGCAGCCGGTACAGACAAGCCATCCCGGGGATTGACTGCTGCGGTGCAGAGTCTTGCGTTGACAGACAGGGAAGCATGTTATCTGCAGGCGGAACTGACCCCGGCGGACACAGATGCCTGGCTGACCTATGCATCCGATAATGATCAGGTGGCTACTGTGAGCTGTGACGGAAAGGTGATGGGGCAGGATACCGGTACATGTACGATTACGGTTGCTGCCAGCGATGGAACGGCTCTTCAGGTTCCGGTCACCGTCACCGGACCATCGGAACCGACTCAGACACCGGGACAGACACAGGATGTGGCACCTTCGGCAACACCGACGATCCTTCCTGCACCGGCGATTCAGCCATCTGCTGCTCCGTCGATTCAGCCATCTGCTGCACCGGCGGCAGACGAACCATTGAAAAAAGGTGACACTGTATCGGTGAGTGGAGCGGTATACCGGGTGACAGATCCGGTGAAAAAGACAGTGGAACTTACAGGCCTGGAAAAGCATGTTGCAAAATGCACAGTACCGGATCGTGTGACCCTGCGGGGAGACAGTTACTGCGTGACGGCGATTGGAATCAAGGCATTTGCCGGTCAGAAGACCCTTGCTTCGGTGACAATCGGAAAGAATGTGCGGACGATTGGAAAGAAAGCGTTCTATGGCTGTGCATCCCTCAAAAAAATAACGGTCAGAACCAGTGTACTGACCCGGGTGGGAGCCAAGGCGCTCGGTAAAATCCATCGGAAATGTAAGATACGGGTTCCGGCCGGAAAAAGGAAGGCTTACCGGAAACTGTTCCGTGGAAAAGGACAGGCGGCAAGTGTCAGAATCACCAAATAGCATAGAAACATTTTCTATGAAATATTCTCTATAATAGAAGAGAAAAGATCAATTGTGTCCTGTCTCGATGCAAAAATGACATAATTAAGACGAAACATAGACAAAATTGACAAAAAGTTTAGAACTTCTTGTGCAATTTGACGGTATCGAGAAAAGCGGAATTTTGATATTATGTAGTACGTAATGAAAGTAGGCTTAGTATCGCTTGGGGTATGCGGACTCTCTGGTGTTGCAAAAACTGCTTTCGAAACTATAATGCAAACCCTATGGGGGAAATTGTTAAGGAGGAATAACAACATGAAGTTAACAAAAGGAATGAAGAAATCTCTTTCCTTGCTTCTGGCTGGTGCAATGGTCATCACAGGAGCAACCGTAACTCCTTCAGCAGCAAACGCTGAGGAAGCTACAGCTGATGCAGTGAAAACTAACATCACAAAGCTGGCTTATGATTTTACCATTTCAGGTGTAAAAGAAGAGTCAGAACTGAAGTTCGCCATTACTACAGCAGATTCTTGGGATAACATTGAGAAGACTGTTGAGCTTGGAAAAGATGGTGACTACAAGGTTGAGTTTGAGCTCAACAATGCCACAGGACTTAGAAATTTAGGATATTTCACTGGCTCTGAAGGTTTAAGTGTAGCCCTGAAGGATGTTGTTGTCAATGATACTTATACCATGACAACAGTTGCTGATTACTCTGCATTAAATCCAGCTGATAGCAAGAAGAATGGTATGGCAAACATCTGGAATCCGGAAGGAACGGCAGAGAAGGTTGCTGTAACAGCAGACGGATCTGCATATCTTGCAGGTAGCGCTTCAGCTATTACATTAATGGCTGCTGCAGCAGCTACGGAGGCACCTGCAGAGTCTGAGACTCCAGACGTATCTGAAGCACCTGCAGAGACTACTGCTCCAGCAGCAGAGACCACAGCTCCTGCAGAGACAGAGAAACCTGCAAAGGGCATGACCAAGCCTGAGGAGAAGGATCTGGTTGGTACTGCACAGTTTGACATGCAGGCAAACGGATGGTGTGGAAACGAAGATGGTCAGTGGATCAAGGCTGAGATCAACGGATCCGGTACTTACACTGTAACAAACATTTTCGATGAGATCCAGGATGATCCACAGGCATACGCTGGTATTATCATTCCAGCACTGGATGCTTATGCAGCATACATCGATATCCAGGATGTAACAGTATGGTTCGATGGCAAGGTTGTAAACATCCCTGTAATCCGTGGTGGAGATGGTGACTGCCGTCTTCAGTTATGGAATGACTGGGGTGATGATCCTGCAGACGAGGATATTCCGGCAGAGTTCCGTGAGATCAAGGTTCAGTTCACACTGGGCATTTCTGAGACTCCATTAGATTGGGAGACTACAGCAAAGGATCCTGCAACGGTAAGCATGAAGGCAGCTGAGAATTATGTTCCATCATGGGAAGCAGCAGAGACCACAGCTCCTGCAACAACCACAGCTCCTGCTTCTACTACTGCCGCAGCAGCAACTAAGGCTCCTGTATCAAGCCCAGCTATTACAGCTCCTGTAGTAACTAAGGCTCCTGTATCAGGTGGCGCATTATCCGGAAAGGCAGTATCCGGTACATTCAAGATTACTAAGTCTGTAAAGAATGTAGTAGTTAAGGCTGGAAAGTCTAAGAACGTTAAGATTGCCGTATCCGGTGCAGCAGTATCTGGTATGACAGCTAAGTCCGCAAACAAGAAGGTTGCTAAGGTTAAGGTTACAAAGACAGGTATCAAGGTAACTGCTCCTAAGAAGGCAACAAAGGGTAAGAAGACAACAATCACTCTGAAGAACGCAAATACAAAGACCGCTAAGATCAATGTATACGTTCAGAACACAGCTAAGAAGATCAAGGCTACCAAGAAGTCTATCACCATCAAGAAGGGTAAGACTAAGAAGTACACCGTAAAGGTTACAAAGGCTGAGAACAAGAAGAAGGCTGTAACAGATGCCGTAGCTGGTAAGGTTAAGGTAACTGGAAAGAACGTTAAGTTCGTAAAGGCTACTGCTAAGAAGGGCAAAGTAGTCATCTCTATCAAGGGTAAGAAGAAGGGAACCAAGAAGGTAACAATCAAGGTTGGTTCTAAGAAGATCAAGGTAAAGGTTAAGGTTAAATAATTAATCTTTCTGTAGATTGAATGACCCGAAGGGGGTACATCGTAAGATGTACCCCCTTTTTTGGATGCAAAAAAAGGGATATTGATAAAATATAATATGTGTGTTATAGTACGAATGATGTTTATTGTATATAAGGGAAAGGATAAAAAATGATTAAAAAAAGGATTATGAAAAAGGGGACTGCAATGTTGCTTGCAGCAACATTGTCGATCACTGGGATGAATGCAATTCCAAATCGTGCACATGCTGAGGAGACTGTGGCTAATGTGAACTATAATTATGGTGATGTTGAACAGTATAGTGCGAGCAGTAGCAAACCAGAAGAAAACGATCTGGTAGGAACTGCAAAGTTTGATATGCAGGCAAATGGATGGAGCATGAACGAAAATGGACAATGGATTAAGGCGGATATTAATGGAACAGGAGTATATTCTGTAACGAATGTTTTTGATGAAGTGCAGGATGATCCACAAGCATATGCATGTATAAGAATATCGAGTCTCGATCAGTACGCGTCATACATTGATTTTAAGAATGTTACTGTATGGTTTGACGGTAAAGTAACAAATATACCATGTGTACGAGGAAAAGATGGAGACTGTAGAATACAGTTATGGAATGCATGGGCAGATTATCCTGCCAGCGAGCAGGTACCTGATAAATTTCGAGAAATCAAGGTACAGTTTACATTGGAGATTCGTGATACTCCAATTGACTGGGAGACGCAGGGAACGGATCCCTCGTTAATTACGATGAAAAATGCGGAAAATTATCTGCCAGCCTGGAAAACGTTGAGTGAACTGAGTGGAACAGCGCAGTTAGATATGCAGGCGAATGAATGGTGTGAGGGAGAAGATGGTCAGTGGATCAAAGCAGAGATTGACGGAACAGGAGTATATTCTGTAACAAACATTTTTGATGAAGTGCAGGATGATCCACAGGCATATGCAAGTGTAAGAATTTCAGATCTGGATCCGTACGCCGCGTATATAGATTTCAAGGATGTAACAGTATGGTTTGATGGTAAAGAGGTAAATATACCGTGTGTACGTGGAACAGAGGGCGATTGCAGACTGCAGTTGTGGAATACCTGGAATGAGCAGCCGGTAGATGAAAATGTACCGGAGGAGTTCCGGGAGATCAAAGTACAGTTTACGCTGGCGATACGCGATACAGCGATTGACTGGGAGAAAGAGGGCAATGATCCGTCGCTGGTAACTATGGCAGATGCGGAAGATTATGTGCCGGAGTGGAAGACGGAGACTGCGGAACCAGCACAAAGTTCTGAACCGACAAATGTTCCTACGATAACGCCAGTACCTGACCCTGTTGTACCAACACTGCCGGCAGTACCAACGTCAACACCGAAATCTGAGCCAACGTCAACACCGAAGGGGATGACAAAGCCCGAGCAGAAGGATCTGATCGGTATGGCACAGTTGGAAATGCAGGCAAATGGCTGGTGTACAAATGAAGACGGAGAGTGGAAAAAAGCAGAGATTAGCGGAGAAGGGACATATACTGTAACCAACATATTTGAGGAGGTACAGGATGATCCGCAGGGATTTGCCAGTGTTCGGATTGAGGATCTGGATAAGTATGCCGCATATATTGACTTTAAGAATGTGACGATATGGTTTGACGGAAAGGTAGTCAATATACCATGCGTTCGAGGGGGAGATAAGGACTGCAGACTGCAGTTGTGGAATAACTGGAATGAGCAGCCGGTAGATGAAAATGTACCGGAGGAGTTCCGGGAGATCAAAGTACAGTTTACGCTGGCGATACGCGATACAGCGATTGACTGGGAGACAGAGGGCAATGATCCATCACTGGTAACTATGGTAGACGCGGAAGATTATGTGCCGGAGTGGAAGTCGGAACCGGAAGAAACTGCCAAGCCGACACAGAGCATCGAGCCAACAGAAGATCCAGTGGTTACTACTGAGCCGACAGAAGATCCGGTGGTTACTATCGAGCCAACAGTAGATCCAACGGCGACTACAGAACCTACCCGGGAACCGACGATGACAGAGACGCCTACGCAGGGACCATCCAAAATGCCGGCTCCAACTGTTAGTCCATCTGCTGTGCCGTCAGTTACTCCATCGGCTAGACCGTCAGCGGTGCCATCGGTGACACCGATTGTTACTCAGAACCCGGGAACAGGGAACGAAGCAGATGATGCGCTGGAGGTGGAAGATTCCTTTGTGGCAGGTGATTTTGAATATGAAGTCACCAAGGTGGCTGAGGGAAGCAAAAAAGGTCAGGTTAAAGTAGTAGGTTTACTCGAGTCGGGAGAGTCTAAGAAGACTATTTCCGTTCCAAATGAAGTAACGGGTACCGATGCGTTAAAATATCAGGTAACCGGCATCGGAGAGAGGGCATTTGCGGGTGAAAAGGTGCAGGAGGTTGTATTGGGTAAATATGTAACCCGGATCGAATCCAGAGCATTTGCCAAGTGCAAAAAATTAAAGGTACTTACTTGTAAGGCGAAACTCCAGACCGTGCAAAAGAATGCATTCAAAAAATGTACCAATAAGATCAGGGTGAGCGGAAAAGCGAAGAAAGCTAATATCAAGTTATTAAAGAAATCCGGTTACAAGAAATTCAAATAGGCCGGAAATGACATATTCTATAAAGTGAAGCAACAGGGGGAAAGGTTCTGTGGCATGTTGACATGCTGCAGAATCTTTTTTTGATCGTTTTCGGACAATTTACCCTGTAATCCTCCATATTCTGCATAACGCTTGTGCGAAATGCACAAAGAACATAGACTTTATGATACCTGCATGGTACTATTGAACATATAGTGGGCGTAGGGTGTCGTATGACTGGGGCGCATGAAGAAGGGAACGATTCATGCGATAGAAATGGGGGATCCAGAGAAGAAGGAGGTATTTTTATGAGAAAGACAACCAGAAGACGTGTGATGGCTGTAGCGCTTGCATTGGCTATGGTGATCACCGGCAACACGGGACCGGGCTGGTCCCTGAAGCGGGCTTCGGCAGCGGAAGCGCAGGAGCCGAGCGAAGAGGATGTTACGATTTACGAGGATGAAGCGAAGACCAAGGTTGGTCATGAGACCCTGGAGGAGATCTCACTGGAGCAGATCGCCAAGCAGGTGCCCGGCATTACCCATGCGACTGTGGCTTCCAAGAACGTGACCGTCTATATCAAGGTGACCAGGGTCGGCAGATATTCCCGACTGAAGATCCGTGGAGGAAACATTGAGGCAGACAGCTTTTCCAACAAAGAGCTGATAGGTAGATTTAATACTACATACAGCTCAAAAAATTCACCACACTATCTGCATCTGGGCTACCGGACCGAGCAGGGCTATGGTTCCGGTGTCGGTGAGCAGGGGAGCGGTATCTACAAGTTTGCAGACTGCGGTCTGAGCAAAGGACAGACAGATGCCGGTACCGGTGTGAGACTGACCCGTATGACCAATGATGTAGATGCCTACATCGTAGGTCTGGTATTTGCGGCGGGACGTTCCGTCACAGTCAGCAAGCCGGACAGCGAGGGAAATGTCACATTCACTGATGGCTATAAGGTTCCATCTGACCTGGAGTCATGGGATCAGGATTCTACGGATGTGACAGATGAGGAGTATAAGCAGGAGTGTATCGAGAGCCTGCAGTCTGACATCAAGGCAGCACAGGCGATTGACAGATCAGATTGTCCGGATGAGCAGACCTATCAGGATATCCAGGATGCGATTGCAGATGCTCAGGCAGCCATTGATGATGAATCATCCACCTATGAGGATATTCAGCAGGCACAGAAGGATCTGGCAGCGACTCTGGTTCCGATCCAGAATGTGATCAAAGCCAAGAAGGCAGTATCCGATGCATTGACATCTCTGGAGAGTGTGATCGGCACGGCAGAGGCGGTTCAGGAGAAGGACTGTGCAGATCAGGAATCCTATGAGGATCTGCAGACCAGCCTTGCAGCGGCCAGAGAAGTGGCACAGGGTGATTACAAGAGCGGTGATGTGGATGAACTGAATCAGTTTGCAGCGAAGATCAATGCCGCCAAAGACGACCTGAATACAGCGATGGCGGCAGCTACAAGTTCCCTGAGAGTCGGTCTGAAAGCATCCATCGCATATTGCGAGAGCCTGAAGGCAGAGGATTATACAGAGAAGAGTTTTGAGCCACTGGCAGATGCGATCGCAGCAGCCAAGGCAAGTTATGCAGACAAGACTCTGGGCAACAAAGGATACAAGGCAGCCAGGGATAAACTGGAGCTGGTTCGTACCCGTCTGGCCAGGAAGGTATCTACCGATGCAAGCAACCCAAAGACGTTTCGTACGCTGACCAAAGATCAGGTCGTTAAGGAGATGGGAGCCGGTATCAACCTCGGTAACACCATGGACGGTGGACTTTACGAAGTAACTGAGACAAGCTGGCAGGCATATAAGACCACCAAGGAATATATCAAGGCATTACATGATGCAGGTTACAATACCGTGCGTATCCCGGTTACCTGGGGACAGTGGATCAAGAGCGATTATTCTATCGATGAGAAGTGGATCGGCCGTGTCCAGGAGATCGTCGATTACTGTGTCGATCAGGATATGTATGCGATCATCAATATCCATCATGACGGCGCAGCAAACCACGATGATCGTGGAAACAATACTCCGGCATGCTGGCTGGATACATATCAGAGCAATATTGAGACAGTATATCAGAAATATGAGGGCGTATGGAAGACCATCGCCGAGAGATTCAAAGATTACGATGAGCACCTGATCTTCGAGAGTATGAACGAGGTGACAGATGCCCACGGCACAGCGACAAACGAGGATACCGATGTACTGAACTGCCTGAACCAGTTGTTTGTCAACACGGTCAGAGCAACAGGATCCAACAATACCAAGCGTTGGCTGGGAATCACTGGACGTTTTGCAACATTCAGCACCGGAACGACCATGCCACAGGATACTCTGGCAGATCAGGGTACGGTTGGTACCACACGTCTGATGTTTGGCGTTCATATTTACAAGGACAACGGCAGTGTGAGATGGTCGCTGAGCCAGCTCAAGACATGGCAGAGCTCTCTGAGCAGCACCATCAACAATGTCAAGAATCTGGATCCAAACATGCCGGTGTATGTCGGTGAGTACGGTGTAAGACAGCAGAAACAGTCCGGTTCTGCTACCGGTTACAATGATGTCGAGCGAGCACTGAACAGCGAGTTCTGTAATGCAACAGCCCGCTTCTACGGCGCGGTACCGGTTGTCTGGGATCAGGGTGATGGTGATTACTCTACGACCAAGACCAACACAGGATTATTTAACTATTGGAACAGACCATCCCTTGCACCGGTTTACAAGAGCACGATCGACGGTATGATCCGTGGTACGTTCTATGATGAGGTGGCATCCGGAGAGTCTCTGGCCGATATGTACAACCGCATTTACTGCAGTTATGGACACAAGACAACCTCTGATAACAGCGTGTCTACGAAACCAACGATTACAGAGCTTACCAAGATTCAGACAGACGACACGGTGACCATGAGCGCAGGGGACTATAAGACTCTGAGCATAAATACAACACCGGAGAACTCCAATGATGTCGTACTCTGGAGCACATCCAATGACTCTGTAGCTACTGTTTACAACGGAATGATTCATGCAAAGAATCCTGGTATCGCAGTGATTGATGTGTATTCACAGAGTGGTTCTGTAACCAAGAGCATTCATGTGATCGTATCCGGTAAGGTAGTAGCAACCGATGATGAAATTCTGGTTGAGAATACAAACCTCACGGTCGAGCAGGGCAAGACAGCTTCTGCAGGAGCTACCCTGAAATCTACCGGAACAGCGGAAGGCCTGAGCTATATCAGTGCGAATCCGACTGTGGCTACAGTAGATGCAGATGGCACCATCAAGGGTATAGAAGAGGGAACGACATATGTGATCGTAACCTCAGCAACGGGACAGTCCAAGATGATCGAGGTCAAGGTTCCACAGAGTGATCTGTATACCAAGGTAAATGTAGGACTTTATGTTTATAAGGATGGAGCTGCTTACGGTGGAACTCCTGTGACGATCAAAGAAGACGGTCAGTATACCGTAACCTGGGATCTGAGCAAAAATGCTCCGGACAAGAACTTTACACTGTCTGACCTGACAGCGGTATATGTCTACGACACCAACGCGGCAGCTTGTGTAGTAAAGAAAGCGCAGATCCGTTACGACAAGTTTGTGGTCGATGGACAGGAGCTGAAGATCACCAAGAGCACCTTTAAGAGTGCCTTAAAGGCGAGCGGTCAGTTTGATACGAACGATCCGATCAATGGATGGGATGGTTCCTGCGTAGAAGGAGTAACCGTAAACAGCGGAACCCACACCTGTAACTTTAACGCAGGAAACCCAACTACGATGACTCTGACATTTACGATCCAGAATCTGACATTCAAGACTCCTGCCACCGTTCAGAAGAACCCTGCACAGGATCTCAAGGTGATCGGCGACAGCAAGATCGCACTGGACAAGGTTGGCAGCTTTACAGATCTGAAACTTCAGATGACACCGGCGGATGCGGATTCCAATGTGACATTTATGTCATCAGATCCGCTGGTAGCAGCAGTAGATTCCAAGGCATTGACACCGGATGAGAATGGTGTGGTATCCGCTCAGGTAGTAGGACTGTCTGAGGGAACTGCGACAATCGTGGCAGTCAGTGATAATGGATTGAAGCTGGTATATGGTATTGCGGTGGGCAAAGATGCCGCAGAGATCGAGATCAAGGATCCGATCGGATATATCGGAACCCTGCTGAATCCTGAGAATCCGGCAGGACCAACCGAAACTCCGGTGGTAGAGCCAACCGAGGCACCGACGGAAGCTCCGAGCGAAGCACCAACAGAAGTGCCTACTCAGGAACCGGTTCCTACTCTGGCACCTACCGATGCACCGGCAGCACCTACGCTGAATCCGGTACCTGGTTCTCCAGTGACCCCACCTGTAGTGACAGGACCGGCAGTCACCACATTGAAGAAGGGCGATGTATTCACCGCTGGATGCTTTGTGTACAAAGTAACTGCTGAGGCAGGAAAGAAGACTGGAACTGTTAGCCTGACCGGCCTGAGTGTCAGCGGAAAGAAAGCGAAGTATCTGAGTGTACCACAGAGCATTGCGGGTGCAGATGGCAATACCTATCGTGTGACCACGATTGGAAAGAATGCATTCCGGAGCGCCAAGATCAAAGGCATCTACCTGAACAAGTACATTGCAAAGATTCCGTCAGGAGCCTTTGCAAAGTGTAAGAAGTTAAAGGCCATTACCTTCCAGGCCAAACTCAAGAAGGTAACCAAGGGAGCCTTTAAGGGATGTACCAAGAAGATCAAGGTGTCCGGAAAATCCAGAAAGGCGAATATTAAGCTGCTGAAGAAATCCGGATACAAGAAATTCAAATAATGGTTCCGTGTGAATGTGAACACATGGAGGTAAGAGAACCCCGCCCGGCGATCGCCGGGCGGGGTTTTTGAATACAAGTAAATACAGCAAACAAAAAACTCCACACAATCTGTGTGGAGTTTTTCAAGCTGATAACGGGAATTGAACCCGTGACCTCCGCCTTACCAAGGCGACGCTCTACCGACTGAGCCATATCAGCAATCAACGAGTTTGATTATACAGGAATTATTATGTTTTTGCAAGTAAAAAATAAAAAAGAAGTGCAAAATATAAAAAATTGTTCAAAAGTATGAGGGAATTGCTTCCAGATTGACCTTTTTTTATTCAAATAGTATAATATGAGGGGATTATTTTTGAAAAAATATCAATAAGGCAGAAAGGAGAACGGTCATGAGTGAAGGAACATTTCGTGGGGGCGTACACCCTTACGAGGGAAAAGACCTTTCCAAAGAGTTACCGATCAAAGATGTGATGCCGGGGAAGATTTTGGTGTTCCCGATGGCACAGCACATCGGAGCTCCGGCGAATCCGGTGGTGGCCAAGGGCGACAGGGTTCTGGCGGGCCAGAAGATCGGGGAGGCCGCGGGATTTATTTCCGCAAACATCTGCAGTTCTGTTTCCGGCACGGTCAAGGCGGTGGAGCCGCGTATGGTGCTGAATGGCTCCAAGGTGAACTGTGTGGTCATTGAGAATGACGGTGAGTATGAGCCGGTTCCGGGACTGGGACAGGAGAGGGATTTTCGCAAGCTGAGCCGGCAGGAGATCCTGGACATTGTCAAGGAAGCCGGTGTGGTAGGTATGGGAGGCGCCGGTTTCCCGACCCACGTTAAGCTTGCCCCGAAGGAACCGGACAAGATAGATTATATTCTGGTCAATGGCGCGGAATGTGAGCCGTATCTGACATCGGACTACCGCCAGATGATCGAGAACAGCGATGAGATCGTACAGGGACTGGAAGTCATGCTTTCCCTGTTTGACCATGCCAGAGGCATGATCTGCATTGAGGACAATAAACCGGAAGCCATCCGTGTGATGAAGGAGGCAGTGCAGGGTCATCCGAATATGGAAGTCAAGATCCTGAAGACCAAGTATCCGCAGGGTGGAGAGCGTACGCTGATCTATGCTGCGACAGGGCGTAAGATCTATTCTGCGAAACTTCCGGCCGATGCCGGTTGCATTGTGGACAATATTTCCACCGTCATTGCAATTTACCGGGCGGTCTGCCGCACGACACCATTGATGACGCGTGTGGTGACATTGACGGGAGAGGCGTTTAATACCCCGGTCAATGTCAGAGTCTGCCTGGGCTGTTCCCATGCAGAACTGGTAGATGAGGCGGACGGGTTCAAACAGGAGCCGGTCAAGGTGATCTCCGGAGGCCCTATGATGGGATTCTCCATGTTTGATCTGGATGTGCCGGTGACGAAGACATCCTCTTCGATTCTGGCGATGCTGGAGGATGCCGTGGCAAAGTACGACATCAGCCCGTGTATCCGGTGCGGACGCTGCGTGAGCGTGTGCCCGAGTAACCTGGTGCCGCAGAAGATGGCTGTGGCAGCGATGAATCACGATTATGATGCGTTTGTGAAACTGAACGGTATGGAGTGCTATGAGTGCGGCAGCTGTACGTATATCTGCCCGGCCAGAAGACCGTTGACCCAGAGTTTCAAGCAGGCCAGACAGCATGTTATGGCACAGCGCAGAAAGAAATAGGAGGATGAGCTATGAGTAATCTATGGAATGTTTCCTCCTCACCACATGTTCGGAGTAAGACTTCCACCAGAAGTATTATGTACGACGTGCTGATCGGATTGGCACCGGCGGCTCTGTTCGGTATCTACAATTTCGGATTGCGTGCGCTGGTTCTGGTGGTTGTCTGTATGACAACCTGTGTGTTGACGGAGTATATCTGGCAGAAAGCCATGCATCTGCCGCTTACGGTGAGCGATGGCAGTGCGCTTGTGACCGGCCTGCTGCTTGCCATGAATCTGAGTTCCAAGTTTCCGGTCTGGATGGCCATGCTTGGCTGTGTGTTTGCGATCCTGATCGTCAAGCAGTTGTTTGGCGGTCTGGGCCAGAACTTTATGAATCCGGCGCTGGGTGCCAGATGTTTCCTGATGGTTTCCTTCGCGGGAAGGATGACATCGTTTGCCTATGACAAGATGGTGGGCTTCCATTATCAGAGTGACAAGGCGCTGGATGCGATCACGGGAGCGACACCTCTGGCGCAGATCAAGGCGGGAAGCACAGTGGACGGCTCCATGGTCTGGCATATGTTTCTGGGTAACACCGGCGGCACGATCGGTGAGACATCGGCACTGTTGCTGATCCTGGGCGGGATCTATCTGCTGGCGAAGAAGATCATCAGCTGGCGGATCCCGGTGACATACATTGTTACGTTTGTGATCTTCGCCGCATTGTTTGGAGGACATCATGCAGATCTGATGTATCTGGCAGCCGAGGTGTTTGGCGGCGGTCTGATGTTAGGTGCCTTCTTTATGGCTACGGATTATGTGACCAGTCCGATCACACCGAAAGGACAGATCGTCTTCGGTGTTCTGCTCGGCATCTTTACCGGGATTTTCCGTATCTTCGGGGCGTCTGCTGAGGGCGTATCCTACGCGATCATCCTCTGCAATATGCTGGTTCCTCTGATCGAGAAGTTTACACTTCCTGTTCCGTTTGGAAAGGAGGGGATCAAAGATGGCAGATAAGAAAAAGGGCGATAAGAAAAATGGCAATACGCTGGTTCACGATACGATCTGTCTGACCGTCATCACACTGGTGGCCGGAGTGCTTCTGGGCGGTGTCTACACCCTTACGAAGAAGCCGATCGAGAAGCAGGATGAGATTAAGAAACAGCAGGCTTACGAGGCAGTTTTTGCCGGTGCATCCTTCGAGGAGGATGCCGGGATCGACAGCAAGCGCGAGGCGTTCAATGAGCAGATCGATGCCGGAAAGATTTCGGCCGGCGGATCGACATTGTCGGATGTGACATTGTCCGAGGTGCTCCGGGCCAAAAAGGACGGAGAGGATGCCGGATACGTGGTGACCTGTTCCGGCAAGGGATATGGCGGACAGGTTACGATCGCACTGGGGATTGACAGCGAGGGGACGATCCAGGGCATTCAGATCACGGACTGTGCGGATGAGACTCCGGGTCTGGGTCAGAACAGCCAGAACAAAGACTGGAACAGCCAGTTTATCGGCATGAACAAAGAACAGGACATTCAGGTGGTCAAGGACGGCACGGGTTCCGTACAGAACGGAAGCATTGACGCCATCAGCGGAGCCACCATCACCAGCAAGGCCGTGACAGCAGCCATCAATGGCACACTGCAGTTTATCGGCACATTGGAATAGGAGGGATTTTCATGAATACGTGTGTAGAGCGTTTGAAAAACGGTATTATCACAGAGAATCCTACGTTTGTGATGATGCTGGGTATGTGTCCGACACTGGCCGTGACGTCATCGGCCATGAATGGTCTGGGAATGGGACTTACGACGACTGCCGTATTGATCCTGTCCAATGCCATGATCTCGGCGCTGCGCAAGGTGATCCCGGACAAGGTCCGCATCCCTGCGTTTATCGTGATCGTGGCAGCATTTGTAACCATGGTACAGCTTCTGCTCAAGGCGTATCTGTCTTCGCTCAATGATGCGCTGGGCGTGTACATTCCGCTGATCGTGGTAAACTGTATTATCCTGGGACGGGCGGAGGCCTATGCATCCAAGAATCCGGTGCTTCCGTCGATCTTTGACGGGCTGGGTATGGGACTCGGATTTACGTTTGGTCTGACCTGTATCGGTATCTGCCGTGAGATTCTGGGAGCCGGTGCGATCTTCGGACACACCTTTATTCCGGATGATTATCATATCACCTTCTTTGTACTGGCACCGGGAGCTTTCCTGGTTCTGGCATTCCTGACAGCGCTTCAGAATAAGCTGAAGATGCCGAGTGCCACCAATACGGAAGATGCCTCAGCCCAACTGGCCTGTGGCGGCAACTGTGCGTCATGTGTAGGTGCATCCTGCGCGGCCAACAAGGGCATTCTGGAGGCGGAGCGTGTGCAGGCCAAAGCAGCTAAGGCGCAGGCGGCGAAGGAAGCGGCAGCCAAAGCCAAAGCAGCCAAGGAGGCGGCAGCGAAGGCAAAGGCGGCAGAAACTGAGAAAAATGCACCTGTGGATCATGCAGACAGGAAGGGGGATTGATGGCTATGGCAGCAATACTTACGATCATTATATCTTCCATGTTGGTCAGCAACGTGGTTTTAAGTCAGTTCCTGGGAATCTGTCCGTTCCTGGGTGTGTCCAAGAAAGTGGACACGGCATTGGGCATGGGTGCTGCGGTGACATTTGTCATCACGATCGCATCCGCCATCACCTATCCGATCTATTACTTTATTCTGAAACCGACCGGGCTTGCCTATCTGGAGACCATCGCGTTCATCCTGATCATTGCGGCTCTGGTTCAGTTTATTGAGATGGTGCTCAAGCGGTTTATTCCGTCACTTCATGCGTCTCTGGGTGTATATCTTCCTCTGATCACCACGAACTGTGCGGTGCTTGGAGTCGCCCTGAACAATGTGACGGATTTTGAAAAGGAATCCTTTGGCTATGGTTACCTGTGCAGTGTCGTAACCGGATTTTTTACAGCAGTCGGTTTTCTGATCGCGATTGTGATCCTTGCCAGCATCCGTGAACGGATCGAGTACAATGATGTTCCTCATTCCTTTAAGGGGACGCCGATCGTGCTCGTTACGGCAAGCCTGATGGCAATCGCATTCTGCGGATTTGCCGGACTGGTCTAGGAAGGAGGCACGAAGATGACAGGTATATTATATGCAGCAGGTCTGGTGGGTGTCATTGGCCTGTTGATCGGTTTGCTTCTGGGATTTGCTGCGATCAAGCTGGCGGTTCCGGTAGACGAAAAGGAAGAAGCAGTTCGCGAGGTGCTGCCGGGCAATAACTGCGGCGGCTGTGGATATGCGGGCTGTGATGCACTTGCCAAGGCCATTGCGGCAGGAGAAGCCCCGGTGACGGCGTGTCCGGTGGGCGGCAAGGCTGTGGCTGATAAGATCGCGGCAGTGATGGGTGTAGAGGCCGGTGAGTTCACGCGCAAAGTCGCACATGTGAAATGTGAGGGAAGCTGTGAAAAGGCTCCTGTCAAGGCCAATTACTACGGCATCACAGATTGCAGGAGCGCAGCGGCTGTGCCGGGCGGCGGAGATAAGGCCTGCAGCTACGGCTGCATGGGACTTGGCTCCTGTGTCAGCGTCTGTTCTCAGGATGCCATTCATATTGTGCATGGCATTGCGGTCGTCGACAAGGAAAAATGTGGTGGATGTACCGAGTGTACCAAAGAGTGCCCGAGAGGGCTGATCGAGATGATCCCTTATGACGCGAAATGGGCTGTGGGATGCTCCAATCAGGATAAGGGACCGGCGGTTATGAAGGTCTGCGAGGTAGGCTGTATCGGCTGCGGCATCTGCGAGAAAAACTGTCCGAAAGATGCGATCCATGTGGAGAATAACATCGCCCATATCGATCAGGACAAATGTGTCGGGTGTGGAATCTGTGCACAGAAATGTCCAAAGAAGATTATTATGGCGCAGTGATCGAAAAGAATCAATGATGTGAAGAAAGCCCTGCATCGGTTGGATGCAGGGCTTTTTCGGTTTGACGACCTCTAATCAGGGCGAGATTCGCAGAGCGTATTTCGTCTCTGATTAGAGCTTGATCCCGGCCAGCAGTTTGGCAAACGGACTTTCATCAGTACTTTCCTCGGAGGCCTCGGCGCGGTATTCATCCGGAATCTCGTAGGTCTCATCCTCCTGCTCCGGTTCATCTTCGCGCAGCGCTTTGATGCTCAGGGAGATCCGGTCGCCCTCGATCTTCAGGATTTTGGCTTTGACCGTCTGTCCCAGCTTTACCTCTTCCTTAGGAGATTTGATAAAGCGGTTGGTGATCTGGGAGATGTGGCACAGTCCTGCCAGCCCCTCGCCGATGTTGATAAAGACGCCGTATGATTCGATGCGCTCGATCACGCCCTCGACGATATCACCCTCCATCAGGCGGCCGATGCGTTTGGTCTTTTCGGCCAGTGCACGTTCCTTTTCAATCTGTTTGGCGGACAGGACCAGTCTGTGTTCCTTTTTGTCAGCAGTGATGATCACAGCCTGGATGGTCATACCGATGTATGCCTGCGTATCCTCCACGTACTCGAGAGCCAGTTTGGAAGCCGGGATGAAAGCACGCACGCCCTTGACATATCCCACGACTCCGGCAGGAGAGGCTTCCAGGATCTTTACATCAAATACGGCGCCGTCGTCCAGATCCTCCTGCAGCTCGTCCCAGATCAAAAGCTGGTGTGCCTGCTTGAAGGAGAGGATGACATTGCCGCTGGCATTCTCGCTGTCAATGACAAGGGCAGGGAGAACATCACCGATGTTCAGATCCTTTTTGATCGAAAAGGCAGGATCCTCGCTGCATTCCTCCAGCGGGATAATGCCCTCAGTGTAATAGTTCAGGTCAACGGTAACTTCCGTCTCGGAAATGCCGATGACAGTGACGTCCAGAACGTCTCCTTCGCGGAGCACCTGAAAGGATCGCTCCAGATCCTGTTCAAAATCTTTCATAGATGGTGTATCACTCATGGGTACAGTTTCCTTTCGTTAATATTCGGGATTCTCCTTGGGATCATGTGTTGATGGGGATATTATAACATTGATGGTTGCATTTTAACAGGCGGTTTCTCCCAAGATTTGATAATCTGGTTATTTTACAACATGTACAATGCAGGTTTCTCTGGCTCCGTCCTCAGAAAAAGAGATGATCGCTGTGCCGCGCCGTCTGGCGGTGACCATGCCGACCTGGTTGACCTTCGCAACGGAGGTCTTGCTCGAGCGGATGCGCGGTGCGACCAGACTGGATACTTGATAATCCAGCATGTAACGCTGGCCGACATGCAGCGTCAGTTCTTCCGGGGAGATCCGGATCTCCGGCACCAGGACAGCCACTTCACAGGACAGGACTATGCCGTCGACAATGGCTTCGATCACGGTTTCTCCGTGGCGTTGTGCGCGGACAAAGCCCTTCTGGGTCACTGTGGCCACCTTGCGGTTGGCGGAGCGCCAGCGGACTTTGCCGGAAGTCCCCCGGACCTGCAGCGAGAAGGAGTCATAGTGGTAGACTTCCTTGCGCAGTGCCGACAGGGATGGAGTCTGAAGATCCTGAATGGTAAATAATCGTGTGAATATCTCAGATGTCCTGCGTGTCGTGGCTGCGCCGGCTCGGGCAGAGACCTGACAGGACAGAACAAGGCTTAAGATAAGAACCGGCACGACAAGCCTTGTGGCGCGCCGGCGATAAGAAAATAAAAGATGATTCATAATACCTCCCACACTTGGGAGAAACCGTATGGGAGTACTATATCAGATTCCACGCAATGCGTCAAGTCCGGAAATGGGACAGCGGCAGGTTTTCTTTTTGCCGCAGATATGCTATACTTAAGCCGTTATTTTGACGACAGAATATATTGATATGGAGGAACGACCATGGCTAAGATTAACATGAAGACACCTTTGGTAGAGATGGACGGAGATGAGATGACCCGTATCCTTTGGCAGATGATCAAGGATGAACTGTTGACTCCGTTTATTGACCTGAAGACAGAGTATTATGATCTGGGACTGGAGTACCGCAATGAGACGAATGATCAGGTGACGATCGATTCTGCTGAGGCCACCAAGAAATACGGCGTTGCTGTAAAGTGTGCGACGATCACACCAAATGCAGCTCGTATGACAGAGTATGACCTCAAAGAGATGTGGAAATCTCCAAATGGCACCATCAGAGCAGCGCTTGACGGAACTGTTTTCCGCGCTCCGATCCAGGTGAAAGGCATTGAGCCATGTGTAAAGAACTGGGTTGCTCCGATCACATTGGCCAGACATGCGTATGGCGATGTATATAAGAACACAGAGATCAAAGTTCCGGGTGCCGGAAAGGCAGAGCTGGTATTTACCGGTGCCGACGGCAAAGAGATCCGCAAGACGATCCAGGAGTTTGACGGACCAGGTGTGATCCAGGGTATCCACAACACAGACAAGTCCATCACGAGTTTTGCCAAGGCATGCTTTAACTATGCGCTGGACACCAAGCAGGATCTGTGGTTTGCGACCAAGGATACGATCTCCAAGATCTACGATCACAACTTCAAGGATATTTTCCAGGAAGTATATGATACCGAGTACAAGGAGAAGTTCGAGGCTGCCGGTATTGAGTATTTCTACACTCTGATCGATGATGCGGTAGCACGTGTGATGAAGGCGAAGGGCGGCTTCATCTGGGCATGCAAGAACTATGACGGTGATGTCATGAGTGATATGGTTTCTTCTGCCTGTGGTTCTCTGGCGATGATGACTTCCGTACTGGTATCTCCAAGTGGTGTATACGAGTATGAGGCAGCACACGGAACAGTACAGAGACATTATTACAAGCATCTGAAGGGTGAGGAGACTTCCACGAACTCCGTAGCGACGATCTTTGCATGGACAGGAGCACTGCGCAAGCGTGGTGAGCTGGATGATCTGCCGGAGCTGATGGCATTTGCTGACAAGCTCGAGGCAGCGACTCTGGGTACGATCGAGGCAGGCAAGATGACCAAGGATCTGGCACTGATCACTTCTCTGAAGGATGTGACTGTGCTGAACAGCCAGGACTTTATCAAGGCGATCCGCGAGACATTGGAGGCATCTCTGTAAGATGAGTACATCGGATAACAATCAGGTGACATTAGACCGCAGGCAGGAGGCGCAGGTTCCTGCCCGTGGCTTTACCCATGGCGGCAAATTCCACTCGGACGACGTCTTTGCGACGGCGCTTCTTCGGATCCTGCGCCCGGACATTGAGGTGGAGCGCGGATTTTCTGTGCCGGAGGAGTTTGACGGCATTGTCTATGACATCGGCAGAGGAAAGTTTGACCATCACCAGGAGGACAAAGAATACCGTGACAATGAGGTTCCCTATGCGGCGTTCGGTCTTCTCTGGAGAGAGTATGGCGCTTATCTGGTCGGTGAGGAAGAGGCTGCGAGGTTCGATGAACATTTTATCCAGCCGCTTGATCTTTCGGATAATACCGGCTGCAGCCAGCCGCTGGCAGAGATGATCGCAGAGTTCAATCCGGGCTGGGATGATGACACACCTGCGGATGAGGCGTTCTGGAAAGCGGAGGCGGTTGCCGAGCAGATCCTGAACAACCACTTTGAGAGTGTCTATGGCATTTACCGTGCCAAGGCTCTGGTACAGCGGGACATGGAGGCCGGAGACGGACAGGTGCTGATCCTGTCACAATATGCACCGTGGAAATCGGTGGTAGTGGGCAGTGGTTATATCTATGTGGTGTATCCGTCCAATCGCGGCGGCTACAGTGTGCAGGGAGTTCCCAGGGAAGAAGGGGAACTGGAACTGATCTGTGATTTTCCGGAAGAGTGGTGTGGAAAAGAAGCGGAACAGCTTCGTGAACTGACCGGGATCGAAGGACTCCGGTTCTGTCATCCGAACGGATTTCTCTGTGCGGCGGAGACATTGGAAGATGCGGTGGCAGCGGCAAGGCTGTCCATTCGGCTGCATCAGAGTTAGCTGGTTTTGCAAGACCGCTTTTTGCTGATCGTCGGTTTTGCGGGACAGACTTTGTTCTGATCATATTGAACGATCAGTTGATAAGAAATACAAAATCCTGAACCATTCTGTGGTTTGTCCTGTATTTAGGACACCGCAGACCGGTTCAGGATTTTTGCTTTTCTCAGGATTTTTGCTTTTTTAGGATGTTTGCTTTTCTCAAAATTTTTTCAGGATTCTTTGTTAGAATTTTTCTTTTTCTGCCGGCGAAGTTCCCGGAAGAACTCTTTCATGATGTTCTGACATTCGGAAACCAGAATATCCGGGATGATCTCGACCTGATGGTTGAACCGGCGTTCCTGCAGCAGGTTGACAATGCTTCCGGCACATCCTGCCTTGGGATTCATGGCGCCCAGGACAACTCTTGGTATGCGGGCCTGCACGATCGCACCGGCGCACATGGGACAGGGTTCCAGGGTAATGTACATCGTACAGTCTTCCAGCCGCCAGTCCCCGAGTTTTTTGTTGGCTTTCCGGATGGCAAGCAGTTCGGCGTGTCCCAGCGAAGTCTTGCGGGTATTGCGCTGGTTGTATCCTCTGGCAATGATGCGGTCCTCATAGACGATCACGCAGCCGATGGGGACCTCTCCGATCGCAGCGGCCTTCTGTGCCTGGCGGAGAGCCTGGCGCATATATTTTTCATGTGTTTTCACTTCGTCCCGGTGTTGGATTTCCATCTCATTTTCACTCATAGCTGTCTCGCTTCTGTTCATGTATTTCTTTGGCATTACTCAGTGATTCCCCGGTGCGGTGGATCAGCATACGGCAGATCGGGTTGCCAAGGTTATAGAATTTTTCTTCGTACTCCGTCATGACATTATCCGGTGCCGGACCATTGGCATGTAAGTCATAGGAACATTCGTCCAGGATCCAGCCGGCTTCCTGCTGCTGTTCCACGGAGAAGTCAAACAGCGGGCGGTTGTCCGTCTTAAACTGCAGAAAACCATCCTTTGCCAGGATGACATTGTAGCGTTCCAGAAACTGGACGGATGTCAGCCGGCGCTTGGAGTGGCGGTCTTTTGGCCATGGATCAGAGAAATTCAGATAGATCCGGTCCACTTCGCCCGGTGCGAAAAAGTCGGTGATCTCCTCGGCATCCATGCGCAGGAACAGAAGATTGGGAAGTCGGAGCTGTTCCTGTTTGTCGAGCGCGCGGACCAGCACACTCGAGTATTTCTCGATGCCGATGTAATTGATCTCGGGATGCAGCCTGGCCATCTCCATGATAAAGCGGCCTTTGCCCATGCCGATTTCAATGTGCAGCGGAGCCTGACGGTGGAAGAACTCGTCCGCCCATTTGCCGGCAAATTCGCTCCCCTGCCGGCCATCTGTCTGGATGGTATATGTATCGCTTAAAAT
Organism: uncultured Lachnospiraceae bacterium; assembly: GCA_934351255.1. Classification (GTDB taxonomy): domain Bacteria; phylum Bacillota; class Clostridia; order Lachnospirales; family Lachnospiraceae; genus Jutongia. The sequence continues at coordinate 35,397 of CAKRJH010000005.1, read as the reverse complement.
GCGCTCCTCGGCGCCTTTGACATTTCGTAATCTCATAGTGATCGTAAACCTCGTGATTCTGTATTGTTGTCCCATCAGTATATCAGAAAAAACAGGTTATGCCAATCGCTCACAGTGGGTGGAGCCGGCAGTCGCAGAGTACAGGTTCGGTCGTTGTAGAGAATGAAGAATCCCGCTGCTACAGAGGGTGGATCCAATATCCGAAACAGTGAGGGGAAAGAGGCTGTTTCTGCGGGTAAAATTCCGGAAAGCCAAATTCAGCAGCCTGCTGTTTTTTCTCCTCCTCATAGAATCCGGGCACGCCGAGTACGTAGCGGGAGGAGCCGGTGCTGGTTTGACCGAACAAAAGATGGTGGTGTGTGAAATAACCCTGCAGCAGCCAGGGATTTCCTGCCAGTCCCCAGTGCTTGACCGGGAGTAGTCCAAGATCTTTTGGCTCCATCTGGATCTGTCTGGCCAGACCGGGATGGGAAAACTCCGGAATCAGCGGAAAATGTTCCAGGATCCGGCAGCCATAGTCCGTGGTGGTCTGTGGCTTCTGGAAGGGGAGTGCGCCGGTCAGTTCTCCACGGAAGCAGACCGCATAAAAGTCCTGTCGCGTGCCGCAGAGAAGCCCCTGAGGAGCCCATTCTCCCGAAATCTGCATTTCCAGCCGCAGAAACTGGCCGCAGATGGTTCCGCGCCCGCAGAATGTCCTGGAGATCCAGGCCGGATTTTCTTCAACGGTAAAGGTATATACATCGCTGTCAATATCACCCTCATGGGAGAACTGCAGTAGAAAATAAGTGTGGGCGGGCTGCGTGACGAGACGGACAAAGCCGCATCTTGCAGCGCGGATTCCATTTTTATAATGGTAGACATAATAATTTCTACGGGCATAATTTGGCATGGCAAGGCCTCCTCATTTGATGGATTTTCCGGGAAGTCCACGGATAAGGGCGAGTTCCCATTACAAATTCTATGTATGTCCGGGAGTAATATGCCGGGGAATTGGACATTTTAAGAAGGGATTGTTATACTTAATGATACGGTATGAAATAGTAAACAGCTAGTTGCTCCTGAGCAGAGCAGATAGCATTTGTTATGGCAGAGAGGAAATGCACTGCCATTTTTTAGAAACAGCTCGGAAATGAGGATTAATATGAGTGAAACAGCACAGGAATGTGGGCATGAATGTTCAAGCTGCGAGACGGAGTGTGCGAGTCGTACACAGCCGCAGAGCATGATCATTCCCATGAATGAAAAGAGCCGTGTCGGCAAGGTGATCGGCGTGGTCAGCGGCAAGGGTGGTGTGGGCAAGTCCATGATTTCGTCCATGCTGGCAGTGAGTCTGCAGAGAGCCGGCCATAAGACGGCGATCATGGATGCGGATGTGACAGGTCCGTCGATCCCGAAGGTATTTGGACTTCACGAACAGGCCGTCGGTGACAATGATTATATTTTTCCGGTGGAGACAAAGACCGGGATCAAGGTGATGTCGGTCAATCTGCTTCTGGAGGATGAGACTGATCCGGTCATCTGGCGTGGCCCGGTGATCAGCAATACGCTTCGCCAGTTCTGGTCCGGTGTACTCTGGGGAGATGTGGACTGCATGGTGGTAGATATGCCGCCGGGAACCGGAGATGTGCCGCTTACTGTGTTCCAGGCTCTGCCGGTCAATGGCATTGTCATTGTGACATCACCGCAGGAACTGGTGTCTGTGATCGTGGCAAAGGCGGTCAAGATGGCAAAGATGATGGGTGTGCCTATTCTGGGGATTGTCGAGAATATGAGTTATGTATCCTGTCCGTGCTGCGGGGAGAAGATCAAGGTATACGGGGAGAGCCATGTCCAGCAGGTGGCTGACGAATATGGTATCCCGGTTTTGGGACAGATCCCGATGGATCCGCAGATCGCGGCAGCGAGTGATCAGGGAAATATTGAAGAACTTTCCGGAGAGTGGATTGCTGATGCCGTCGATATGATCGAAGCTATCCGATAAATGAGATCGAAGCCGTTCGATAAACATGAATGAGGCTATTCCGTAAATGTGATTGAAGCCATTCAGTAAAAGGTTGACAATATGCCGTTTCAACCGATATAATAAAGACCTGTTGATGGTATAATACCATCCGGAGATCATAATATAGTGTCATAAGACTTCCGTGCTAGCCGGGGAACTAGCGGTGCCCTGTACCTGCAATCCGCTACAGCAGGGGTGATGTTCTGTTTCGGATGTCTTGTTCACGGAGCTGCCCGGTTATGGGGGCGTTGATGTTCTGGTCTTACGCAATGGAAACTTACGAACCGTGTCAGGAGGGGAACCTAGCAGCACTAAGTAAGAACTTCTGTGTGCCGTGAGGGTGCTGGAGCTGAGTCTGCTGTGCCGGTAACGTCTGTGACGGGATGTACAACGCAGAATGCACGGTTTTATATTTTTATAAAATACAAAAAGTGATGTTGAAATTAGAAATTGCCGGTCCCGTGCTGCACGGGTCCGGCGTTTTTTTTAGATCCATCCGCCGTCCAGTGTGATGATCTGGCCGGTGAGATATTCCGGTGCGTCCAGGATCCGGCGGACGAGATCGGCGACTTCCTGGACGGTGCCGGCTCTTCCGGCCGGAATCTCCTCAAAGAGAGCTTCCCGGTCATCGGCAGACAGAAATCCATTCATCTCGGTGTCGATGAATCCGCAGGCGATGGCATTGACCCGAATGTGGCTCGGCGCCAGTTCCTTGGCGAGTGCCCTGGTCATGGCATTGACGCCGCCCTTGGCGGCAGAGTAGGCCACTTCCGTGGACGCTCCGGTATTTCCCCATACTGAAGAAATATTAAGAATACATCCATGCTGTCTGTGAACCATGTCGGGGATGACCTGACGGCAGGTATAAAATACGGAGGAAAGATTGGTCTGGATCATGCGGGTCCACTGCTCGTCGGACATGTCCTGAAAAAGGCCCACGTGGGAGATGCCGGCGTTATTGATCAAGACATCGGCAGCTCCAAGTTCCTGCTGTACCTGTCCGATAAAATGACGGACGAATAAGGAGTCTGAAATGTCACCGCAGTCACTGATAATGCGGCTTCCCAGGGCCTCTGCCGACTGTGCGGTCTCCCGGAGAAGTTCCCTGTTGTGATGGCAGCAGATCCCCAAATCATAGCCTGCCCGGCCGAGTTCAAGGGCAATGGCCCGGCCGATGCCGCGGGAGGCACCTGTCACGATGGCAACAGGGCGGCCGGATAGTGGTTGTACAGGATGTTCTAGCATAGTGATACCTCCGTTTTTTGTTTGAATTATACTATGGAAGACGGCGGAGCAACAAGTCTTTACACCGGGACGATTCCTTGGTATAATGTTCACTATGTTTGGGATAATGATACCATTAGAAGAGAAAGACAGGGTATACAATTATGAAAAAGAAAAGAGCTTTAAAATTCTTTGCAAGATGTTTGGTCAAGTCGCTGTTGGTGATCGCATCGCTGGGCCTGGCTGGACTTGTCAGCTATAAAGTGTCACTGTTTTATTTGTCAAAGTCATCCAAGGACATCGCATCGAGCCCATCTGAGATTGAAAAGATCATGGAAGAGGCCAAGACCGATGAGATTTCCAAGAATCTGCTCTTTGTAGTGGATGGTGACAAGAAAATTTCGCATCTGATGCTTGAGATCTGCAACACCAAGACCAATAACATGGATTATGTGACGATTCCGGTCAAGGTGGACTATACCATTCCATCGAAGATGTATCAGAAACTCGCTTCTGTGGAGGATGAGGTTCCGCAGATCGTACGTCTCGCAAAACTTCGCAGTTATTTCACGGATTTTGAGGACACCGAAGCCTATGGTTACTGTGAGCTTGTGCTGGAAAAGATGCTGGGGATCGACATCAGTTATTATACGGTTCTGACCGAGGATGTCTACAGCAGCCATTATCAGGAAGTGACGATGACCACGAACTATGAGGTGGCAGATCCGAACGCTGAGGATGCCGGAACGGGAAGCGTCGAGATGGCGGTTTCCCAGGCCAGTGACAGTTACAAGAACCAGTTGAAGGATCTGGGCGGAGACGAGAACAAGATTGTTGACTTTATCAAGGATCAGTATGGACGCGTGGCTTCCAACCTGACCGTGTACAATAAGATCGGTTATCTGGAGTGTTATCAGAAACTGAATGTGGACAATTTCCACTACTGGGGTGTTCCGGGTCAGAATTCTGGGAAAAAGTTTGTCGTGGATACCGAGAGTACCAAGAAGTTCCTGGAAGATCTTGAGTCCAATACGACCTCTTACACGGAGCCACAGACAGAGGGAGAAAATGTCGATGGAACTACCGGCAAGAAGAAACAGGTCAGCTCCGTTGGCAAGAACATTCTGCTGTTAAACGGCAGCAAGATTACAGGACTTGCAGCATCCACGCAGACGACCCTGACCAGCGCCGGATTTACCGTGCCAAAGGTGGGCGATTATACGTCTGAGGTACTGACACACACACGGATCATTGTTAAGAAAAAGACATGGGGACAGGATCTGGCGATTTACTTTAAGGATCCTGAGATTGTAGTGGGAGATGTTGAAGATGGGTATGATATTGAGATTATCCTGGGTACTGTAGATGCAAACTAATGGAAGATGAGGATTTCTATGCAAGCTTCTGTCAAGATTATGGATATCGACGTGGATATGTTGTCCAACGACATATTTATCCAGAAGATGAATGAATATCTCACAGATGACCGCTTGGATGTGATCCTGTTTGCTTCCACACTGGCACTGAACAGAGCAGTGGAGGATCAGGACTACTGCGAACTGTTGAACCGGGCGGAACTGCTTCTGCCGGGCGAGGAGGCACTGCTTACGACGCATCATGTCGATGTGCTGGAGGCCGGCGATATGGTGGTGAGCTGCAAGAGTTTCGGAATTGTGCTGGAGAATCTCCAGAAACAGGACCGGACAGTATATATCGTGGCCAAAGACCACGGCGAGGTGGCAGCTCTTCGGCGCTACTGCAAGAAAGCGCAGCCAAAACTGCGGATCGTTGGAGAGTATGCGTTCGATCAGGACGCGCAGGACGCGGCTGTGATCAATGAGATCAACAGTCACACGCCGGATCTGCTGTTAGTCAGTCTGAATACCGGCGAACAGGAAGAATGGATCATGGGACATGTGCCCCAGCTCAATGCAAGGATCTGCGTTGCGATTGGCGGGGTGGAGAGTCTGATCCTGGCGGAACAGAGAAAAGCACCTGCATGGGTGAAAAAATTACATTTAGAGAAACTGTTTCATTGGGCGGTGCGGGAACAAAATGTCAAGAAGGGTGTGAGAGCCAGACGTTTCCGCAAGACGATCGAACAGTATGATAACGAGAGATGACCGCATCTCTCGTTTTTTGATTTATCAGGAAAATGCTCATGATGTGGTGATTGTATGGGATTGGAGAGAGTATGGTTGTGACGGGAAAAGAAACGATATTGAACTGGGGGCGGGTGATCCTCGGTGTTTTTATGATGGCGCTGGCGGTCAATCTGGTATTTGAGCCGATGGGGATGGTGACAGGAGGGGTATCGGGTGTTGCGATCATTGTCAGGAAACTCACCGGTGTGGTGGTAGACGGAGGGGTTCCGGTGTGGTTGACGAATCTGGTGCTAAATGTACCGATCCTGCTGTTTGCCTGGAAGGTGAAGGGGAACAAGTATGTTCTGCGGGTTCTGGCTGCCAATGTGATCTTTGCACTGTTTATGATGTGCATTCCGGTGATCGACTGGACGCAGAAAGATTATGTGCTCGGTGTGCTGGCGGGAGGTGTGCTCAACGGCCTTGGACTGGGGCTGGTATTTTCCGTGGGAGGGTCCACCGGCGGCACGGATCTGATGGCGGCGATCGTGCATCACTATATCCGCTATTATTCGGTGGCACAGTTCCTGTTTGTGCTTGATGGACTCGTGGTGTTGTGCGGAGCCTGGGTGTTTGGTATCCGGTCGGCCCTGTATGCGGTTGCGGCAATCTTTGTGACCAGTAAGATCATGGATGGAATCCTGGAAGGAATGCACTTTGCCAAGGCGGTGCTGGTCATCTCCGGCAGTCATGAGCAGATCGGGTGTGAATTGATGGAAAAACTGGACCGTGGAGTGACGCAGATTCCGGTGAAAGGAATGTATACCGGACATCCGCGGCAGGCGCTGCTGTGTGTGACCGGGAAAAAACAGGTGCCACAGCTTACAAAAATCGTGAGAAAAACCGATCCGTCGGCTTTCGTGATTATTTCGGATATTCACGAAGTTTTAGGGGAAGGTTTTGTGGAAATTGGACAGTTATAGGGAATGGAAACAGGGTTATTTTTGGTGTTTTGAACGAAAAAAAACCAAAGTATACGGTTTGCACAAAACTTAAAAAATGAATTTGGTGATTTGTGCTATGGTCAATGTTTCCGGAATCATGTATCATAGATTACAGGTTAGGCGCAGGGAGACCTTGTGTCGGCAAAACTATTTATCATGAGAGAATCAGGAGGCAACAAGCAATGGCAAGTTTATCATTAAAGAACATTGGCAAGCAGTATCCTAACGGATTTGTAGCTGTAAAGAACTTCAATCTGGAGATCGCAGACAAAGAGTTCATCATCTTCGTAGGACCATCCGGTTGTGGTAAGTCTACCACACTTCGTATGATCGCAGGTCTTGAGGAAATCACTTCCGGTGAGCTGTGGATCGGTAACACATTAGTAAATGACGTTGAGCCAAAGGACAGAGATATCGCGATGGTATTCCAGAACTACGCTCTGTACCCACATATGTCAGTTTATGACAACATGGCATTTGGTTTGAAGTTAAGAAAAGTTCCTAAGGACAAGATTGACAAGCTGGTTCATGAGGCAGCTAAGATCCTGGATATCGAGCATCTGTTAGACCGTAAGCCAAAGGCTTTATCCGGTGGTCAGAGACAGCGTGTTGCCATGGGTCGTGCAATCGTTCGTAACCCTAAGGTATTCCTGATGGATGAGCCTTTATCAAACCTGGATGCAAAGCTTCGTGTACAGATGCGTATCGAGATTTCCAAGTTACATCAGAGACTGGAGTCTACCATCATCTATGTAACACATGATCAGACCGAGGCTCTGACACTGGGAACCCGTATCGTAGTTATGAAGGATGGTGTTATGCAGCAGGTTGCTACACCTATCGATCTGTATACAAAGCCATGTAACTTATTCGTAGCAGGATTCATCGGATCTCCACAGATGAACTTCATCGATGCTCAGGTAGTACAGGATGGCGATGCAGTGAAACTTGCATTCCGTTCTTATGAGGTTACTCTTCCGGAGAGCAAGGCTGAGAAGCTCATCGAGGGTGGCTACATTGGCAAGGAAGTTGTTATGGGTATCCGTCCAGAGGATATCAAGGATGAGGAGATCTTCATCGCAGCAGCTACTGACAACGTATTAGAGGCTACTGTAAAGGTATACGAGATGCTCGGTGCCGAAGTATTCCTGTACTTCGAGGTAGAGGGTATCGACCTGACAGTACGTGTAAATCCTCGTACAACAGCTCGTCCTGGTGACACAGTTCAGATTGCACTGGATGTCAGCAAGATCCATGTATTCGATAAGGATACAGAGCAGACCATCACAAACTAGTTTGTGGCCTTATGATTTCAATATAAGTAAGTCAAAGGGGGGTGCCGTAAGGTACTCCCCTTTTTTTCGTGCTCATTTCCGGAGGAATGTTGTTTTTCGAGAGGATGCCGTGCTTGCCTTGCCCTGCGAAAAGTGATAAAATGAAGACGGTGTATTGGGCAAGAATAAAGTTACGTTGGAGGAGGATATATGATTTCTAATCAGGTATTGCAGACCACGATTGATGGGTTAAAGAACATTACCCGCATCGATATCTGTGTCATGGATGTCGAGGGTAAGGCTCTGGCGACCACGATCGACAGTGTGGAAGAATATGAGGATGCCGTGATGGCTTTTGTGGAGTCTCCGGCAGACAGCCAGGTGCTGCAGGGGTATCAGTTCTTTAAGGTGTTTGATGAACACCAGCTTGAGTATGTGATTCTGGCCAAGGGAGACAGCGACGATGTCTATATGGTCGGCAAGCTGGCTGCGTTTCAGATTCAGAATCTTCTGGTGGCATACAAGGAGAGGTATGACAAGGACAATTTCATCAAGAACCTGTTATTAGACAATCTTCTGCTGGTGGACATCTACAATCGCGCCAAGAAACTGCATATTGATACCTCCGTGCGCAGACTGGTCTTTCTGATTGAGACCAAGAACGAAAAGGATACCAACGCGTTGGAGACCCTGAAGGGGCTGTTCGCGAGCAAAGCCAGAGATTTTATCACCCAGGTGGATGAGAAGAACATTATCCTGGTCAAAGAGGTCAAGGCCAATGAGGGCTACGAGGATATGGATAAGACTGCGCGGGTGATCCTGGATATGTTAAATACTGAGGCGATGACGAAAGTGCACGTGGCTTATGGAACGATCGTGGAGGAGATCAAGGATGTCTCCCGTTCGTACAAGGAGGCCAAGATGGCACTGGATGTAGGAAAGATCTTTTACGGAGACCGCAATGTGGTCGCGTACAGCAGCCTGGGAATCGGCAGACTGATCTATCAGCTTCCGATGCCTCTGTGTAAGATGTTTATCCGTGAGATCTTCGGGGATAAATCACCGGAGGAGTTCGACGAGGAGACATTGGCTACGATCAACAAGTTCTTTGAGAACAGCCTGAATGTTTCGGAGACTTCCAGACAGCTCTACATTCATCGTAATACACTGGTATATCGTCTTGACAAACTGCAGAAGAGCACCGGACTGGACCTTCGCGTGTTTGAGGACGCCATCACCTTTAAGATTGCATTGATGGTTGTGAAATATATGGATTATATGGAGAGTTTTGAATATTAGGCAGAGGTTACATATGGGGCGTGAATTGGCCACAGGACGATTCACGCCTTTACAATGTCTGTAAACGAGGAGCGAGAGGAGACCAAACGGATGGAAAATCAGCCGATGATCAGCATGAAACATGTCAGCGTCGTGTATGCGACCGGGACAAGAGCGTTAAGAGACGTAGATCTGGAAATTGAAAAGGGAGAGTTTGCGTTTATCGTGGGTAGCAGTGGATCCGGCAAATCTACACTGATCCGCAGTCTGCTCGGAGAGACGAAGATTTCCGCCGGTGAGATCCGGGTGGATGGGAAAAATGTCTCTCTTCTGACACATAAAGAACTGCCATATTTCCGCAGACGCCTGGGCGTGGTGTTTCAGGAGTTCCGCCTGCTCGATGAGATGAATGTACTGGACAATGTCGTGCTGGCACAGCGCGTGATCGGCGTGAGCAGCCGGGACCGCAGACAGAAAAATGCGATGGCGATGCTGGAGATGGTAGGGCTGGCAGGAAAGGCTAAGGCCTATCCCAGAGAATTGTCCGGTGGAGAACAGCAGCGTGTGGCGATCGCCAGAGCGATGGTCAACAAGCCGGTGATACTGCTGGCCGATGAGCCTACCGGCAATCTGGATCCGGAAAACTCCTGGGAGATCATGAATCTGTTACAGCAGATGCATGACCTGGGCACTACGGTTCTGGTTGTGAGCCACAACGAGGATATTGTCAATAAGATGCAGAAGAGGGTGGTCACCCTCAAGCACGGAGAGATCATCAGTGATCAGGAAGGAGGATACCAACAGTGAGTACGTTTATCTATGGAATCGTACAGGGCTTTCGCAATATTGTCCAGAACAAATTCTTTTCTCTGGCAGCGATCGGTACGATCACAGCCTGTCTGTTCCTGCTGGGCGTCTTCCATTCTCTGTTCTATAATTTTAAACATATGGTGTATCATGCGGAGAGTACGATCGGTATCACCGTATTCTTTGAGCCGTCAGTCACACAGGCACAGATCGAGCATATCAAGTCTACGATCCTGGCGTGTGAGGGCGTCGAAAAGGTGGAATATGTTTCCGGAGAGGAAGCCTGGGATCAGTTTAAGCAGGACGAGTTAAAGGGAGATCAGGATCTGATCAATTCTTTTGGCAATGACAATCCATTGGAGGATTCCTCTTCCTTTGAGGTATACCTCGATGACATTTCGCAGCAGAAAAATATTGTATCTACGATTGAGAAACTGGAGGGAGTCCGCAAGATCAACAGTTCAGAGACGCTGGCGAGAGGGCTCAGCAGCTTTAATATGCTGGTTGGGTATGTGACCGGGACGATCATTGCATTGCTGATCTTTGTGTCTGTCTTTCTGATCAGTTCAGCGGTAGCCATGGGAATTACGGCCCGCAAGGATGAGATCGGCATTATGAAGCTGATCGGAGCCACCGATGTCTTTGTCCGTCTCCCGTTCCTGATGGAAGGGGTCACGATGGGGATGATCGGCGCGTTTGTACCTCTGATTCTGCTCCGGCTGCTTTACGGCAAGGTGATCGGGTTTGTGACACAGCATTTCTCGTCCATTTCCGAATTGCTGGATTTCATTCCGGTACACCGGGAGTTCCGGATCCTGATTCCGTTACTGATGGGAGTGGGCATTGGCATTGGGCTGCTGGGAAGTTATCTGTCGGTGCATAAGCATCTGAAGGTATAGACAGTGAGCGGAAACGCTCCGGAATGGAGAATGACGATGAAACATAAAAAAAGAGCGGTCATCATGGGGATGGCGGTATTGATCTGGTCGGCCGGTGCCGTGGCGGTCGGCGGCGGGTATCTGCAGCCGGGTGGCCGAACCGGAGAGAACACGGTCATGGTGGCCGAAGCGAAGAAAAACAAAAGCGGTTCCGGGGATGTGCAGGAACTCGATGAGGCGATCAAGGAGAATACCAAGCAGCAGGAACGTCTGCAAAAGAAAAAGAAACAGGCGGAGAATGTTCTGGAAAAACTGCAGAAAAATAAGGCCAGTGTGAAGAAATACATGACCATTCTGGATAAGCGGACTTCAGGTCTGGAAGAAAACATTGACGATTATACAGAAAAGATCGAGAACGCACAGACAGAGCTTGAGGAGATCCGGAAACAGCTCAGTCTGGCACAGCACAAGCAGGAGGAGAGCTATGAAGTTCTCCGCTCGCGGATCAAATACATGTATGAGGCCGGAACCCAGAGTTATATCGAATATCTGATGTCATTTGACAGCATTTCGGATCTGTTTTCCAGGGCAGAATATGTCGCAAAGGTTCTGCGGTATGATCGCAATGTGGTGGCAAACTATCAGAATATTGCCACGGAGATCGAGGTGGAACAGGAGAACCAGAAGAGTGCCATGGCTCATCTCAATGCGGATCGTGCCGATCTGGAGATGGAGAAGCGTGAACTGAAGGATCTCGAAAATAAAAAGAAAGAGCAGATGAAGGTCTACAGCGGCAAGATTCAGGATGCCAAAGATAAGGCGGCGGACTACGCGTCGCAGATCGCGGCGTCCGAGAAAGAACTGGAAGATCTTCTGGCGAGACAGCGTGCGGATGACGGGGATGCCGGCATGATCTACCCGACAAGCGGAGAGTATGCATGGCCGCTTCCGGTCAAGGGCAGTATATCCTCGCGTTTCGGGCCGAGAACCGCACCGACGAGGGGAGCCAGCACCTACCACAAGGGGCTGGATATCTCGGTGCCGGCGGGAACCTCTGTGCTTGCTGCCAAGGATGGCAAGGTCGTGATCGCACAATATTCTGCGACCGCGGGCAATTATATAGGCATATCTCACGGCGGTGGCGTGTATACCTATTATATGCACAACTCCCGTCTGCTGGTGAAGGTGGGAGACAAGGTCAAGCAGGGACAGGTGATCTCCAAATCCGGCAACACCGGAGTTTCGACAGGGCCTCACCTGCATTTCGCGGTGTTTGCTGCCGGGAATTATGTCAATCCGGAGAAATACATCAAACAGCCCAAATAACAGAGAAACGAAGTAGAATGGAGAATTGAGTATATGGAACAGGATAAGAGACAGAGAGGCAGAGAATTTGGCCGTGGCATTGCGGCGGCGCTGGCCGTCATTCTGGTGATTGCTGTGGTATTGCAGCTCACGGGAGTGGTGGACTGGAAGATGGCGGTGGCCGGTGGCGGCAATGCTGCGACAGAAGGCATTTTTTCTGAAAAAGTACAGAAGAAGGCAAAAGAGATAAGACGTTACATAGATCAGTATTATCTGGACGATGTGTCGGAAGAAACAATGGATGACGCGATCTACTCCGGAATGATGGCGGGACTGGATGATCCGTATGCCGCCTACTACAATGAAAAGGATTATGCGGCGCTCAAGGAGGATACCTCCGGCAATTACTGCGGTATCGGAGCCTATGTCAGCCAGAACGCATCGACCGGAACCATTACGATCATCAAACCGATCAAGGACGGCCCTGCTGAAAAGGCCGGGATCAAGGCGGGAGATATCATTTATACGGTGGACGATGAGGAAGTGACCGGTGAGGATCTGACGAAGGTTGTGACCAAGATGAAAGGCGAGCCTGGGACCAAGGTGAAGATCAAGGTGGCCAGAAGCGGAGAGAGTGATTACCTGGAATTTACCCTGACCAGAGCCCAGATCGAGACGCCGAGTGTGGATTATGCGATGTTGGATGAGCAGGTGGGTTATGTGACGGTCTCTGCCTTTGAGGAGACCACGACCGACCAGTTTGTCAAGGCGGTCAATGCGCTGGAGAAGCAGGGTGAAAAAGGGCTGATCATCGACCTTAGAAATAATGGCGGTGGACTGCTTAAGACATCGGTGGAGATGCTGGACCGTATCCTGCCGAAGAATCAGCTTGTGGTCTACACCAGAGATAAGAATGAGAAGGGCGATTCCTACTACACGACGGATGATGAGGAAGTGACCGTGCCGATCGTGGTGCTGGTCAATGGGAATTCAGCCAGTGCATCCGAGATCTTTGCGGGAGCGCTGCAGGATTACAAGAAAGCACAGCTGGTTGGTCAGAAGACCTTTGGCAAGGGCATTGTCCAGACCATCTACAATCTCAGCGACGGAACGGCATTGAAACTGACCACGGCGAAGTATTATACCCCGGAAGGGAGAAATATCCACGGCACCGGACTGGAGCCGGACGTAACGGTAGAACTCAAGGATAAGACCACGACACAGAAGAAGAGCAAGGTCGTGATCGACAGTCAGTTGCAGAAGGCGATTGATGTATTGACGAAATAATTAATACGAAATAAGAAAGGCTGTCACCTCACAGTGTACTGTGAGGCGGCAGCCTTTTGAAGTTATAGCAATTGTCAGGACATGGAGATTAACCCATGACTACGACAACTTCATGTGTGGTTCCGGCTTCAAAGACAGGAAGTACGTTGCCCTCGATCGTCTGACCATCTACGGTAACGCTCTTGATGCCCTTGCAGACATGATCCGGATTCTGAACGGTGATGTGATAGGTAGCACCGCGGTAAATACGGTTTGCTGTCAGTCCGTCCCATGCAGATGGAATGGATGGATCGATCTTTAATCCATCGAAGTCAGCCTGTACACCCAGAATGTACTGGGAGATAGCTACCATGTTCCATGCAGCGGTACCGGTCAGCCATGAGTTCTTACCCTCACCGAAACGGCTTGCATCCTTGCCGGCGATCATCTGACCATATACATATGGCTCGGTCTTGTGCAGATCGGAGATCTCCTCGTTGAAAGCAGGAGCGATCTTTGAGTAGTACTCAAATGCCTTGTCTCCACGTCCGGCATATGCCTCTGCACAGATGATCCATGCATTGTTGTGGGTGAAGATACCGGCATTCTCCTTGTATCCGCCAGGATAGGTGGAAATCTCGCCATACTGGATGTAGTACTTGCTGAATGCAGGATTGTTCAGTACCAGACCATACTTGGTATTCAGATACTTGTCGATAGAATCCAGGGTCTTGATATCTGCGCCCTCTTCTTTACCGATCTCAGACATAACTGCGAATCCCTGTGGCTCAATGAAGATCTTACCTTCCTCACATTCCTTGGATCCCATCTTGGCTCCGGTAGAATCGTAAGCACGCAGGAACCAGTCGCCGTCAAATGCGGATTCCATGACATTCTTCTTCATCTTGTCGATCTCTGCCTGAGCGGCAGCAGCCTCGTCATCCTTGCCCAGATGCTTCAGGATGGCTACATAGTTTGGTCCTGTATAGGTAAATAATGTAGCAACCATAACAGACTCAGCCACCTTGGAGTAACCGCCTTCAGCAGCGAATTTTGGATTCGTGTAAGTCTGGAAGCTCTCTCCCGGTGTATCGGAGTAGCAGGAAAGGTTGATACAGTCATTCCAGTCAGCACGCATTGCCAGTGGCAGGCCATGAGGTCCCAGATTCTCTACGATGTGGTAGAAAGATACCTTTAAGTGCTCCAGCATAGGCTGTGCCTTGGACATATCATTGTCATAAGGAACCATCTCATCGAGAATGCTCCAGTCGCCGGTCTCCTTGATGTATGCGGATACGGAAAGGATCATCCACAATGGATCATCGGAGAAGTCACCACCGATATCGGAGTTTCCTTTCTTGGTCAATGGCTGGTACTGGTGGTAGCAGCCGCCGTCCGGAAGCTGTGTGGAAGCGATATCAATGATTCTCTCCCTTGCACGGTCCGGAATCTGATGAACGAATCCGAGGATATCCTGGTTGGAATCACGGAATCCCATACCACGGCCGATTCCTGACTCGAAGTAGGAAGCGGAACGGGACAGGTTGAAGGTAACCATACACTGGTACTGGTTCCAGATGTTGACCATGCGGTTAACCTTGTCATCCGGTGTATTGACATTGAGAATGCCAAGGAGCTTATCCCAGGTATCTTTTAACTCGGCAAGCCCTGCAGCAACCTTCTCAGGCGTGTTGTACTTGTCGATCATCTCGAGAGCTTTTACTTTGTTGATCGTAACGCCGTCTGCCTCGAACTTCTGGTCTACAGGCATCTCGACATAACCGAGGATGAAGATAAGGTTCTTGGACTCGCCCGGTGCCAGTGTGATCTCCTTGCAATGTGATGCAACCGGAGACCATCCGTCTGCAACGGAGTTTCTGGACTGGTTCTCAGTAACAACCTGAGGATCACCAAAGCCATTGTAAAGGCCGATGAAGGAATCTCTGTCTGTATCAAAACCGTCGATGGCATCGTTGACGGTGTAGAATGCGTAATGATTACGTCTGTCTCTGTACTCTGTCTTGTGATAGATCGTGGAATCTACAACCTCGACACGTCCGGTAGAGAAGTTTCTCTGGAAATTGGTGCAGTCATCCTGCGCATCCCACAGACACCACTCAAGGAAAGAATACAGCTTGAAGGTCTTTGCCTCGCTGCCCTCATTGGTCAGGATCACCTGCTGGATCTCTCCGGTGTAATTCTGAGGAACGAAGAATGTAACCTCAGCCTTTAAGTCGTTCTTCTTACCGGTGATGATGGTGTAGCCCATACCGTGGCGGCACTGGTACTCATCCAGAGTCGTCTTGCATGGAGACCAGCCCGGATTCCAGATGGTTCCGTTCTCATTAATATAGAAGTAACGGCCGCCCATATCAATAGGAACGTTGTTGTAACGATAACGTGTGATTCTACGAAGGCGGGCATCTTTGTAGAAATGGTAACCGCCTGCTGTGTTGGAGATCAAAGAGAAGAAATCCTGTGTTCCCAGATAGTTGATCCATGGATATGGAGTCTTTGGGGAGGTGATCACGTACTCTTTGCTGGCATCGTCGAAATAACCAAATTTCATCTTGATATATACCTCATTTTCTTAATATTTGGCACAGATTCCCCTATAAAAAACCGTTCAGAATCCGCTCTGCCATGTACTTTTTATTATATAATATGGCGCTGGGATAAGCAATAGGAAAATGATTAAGTAGGGATGAAATCGGTATTTTTAGCGTATGTGACAAAGGGGTGGAGGCGGTTTGCAGATGTTTGCCTGAATTGATATCTCTGTGTGATTTGAGTATAATACAGATAATGTATGAAAAAGCGGACAGTTTGAAGAAATTCAGTCAGGAGAGAGTGTATGGATCATTTTGTGTTACACAGCGAATACCAGCCCACCGGTGACCAGCCGCAGGCGATCGACGCCCTGGTCAAAGGCTTCGAGGAGGGCGACCAGTTCCAGACTTTGCTTGGTGTTACCGGTTCCGGCAAGACCTTTACCATGGCCAATGTCATTGAAAAGCTGAACAGACCGACTTTGGTCATTGCGCACAATAAGACCCTGGCGGCACAGCTCTACGGCGAGTTCAAGGAATTCTTTCCGGAGAATGCGGTGGAGTATTTTGTATCCTATTATGACTATTATCAGCCGGAGGCGTATGTTCCTTCGACAGATTCCTATATAGAGAAAGATTCCTCGATCAATGATGAGATTGACAAGCTGCGCCATTCTGCGACAGCAGCGCTGACGGAGCGCAGGGATGTCATTATCGTGGCGTCGGTGTCGTGTATCTATGGACTGGGAAGCCCTATCGATTATCAGAATATGACCGTGAACCTGCGGCCGGGGATGATCAAGGACCGAGACGATGTGATCCGGCGGCTGATCGATATCCAGTACACCCGCAATGACATGGACTTTCAGCGCGGTACATTCCGGGTGCGCGGAGATGTGGTGGAGATCTTCCCTGTGTCCCAGGAGGACACGGCGTACCGCGTGGAATTTTTCGGGGACGAGGTAGACCGGATCACGCAGATTGACGTGTTGACCGGAGAGATCCAGGCGGAGCTGGAACATATGGTGGTGTTCCCGGCTTCCCATTATGTGGTGGATTCGGAGCATATGGAGCATGCGATCGGTGAGATTGAGAAGGAGCTTGAGGAACGCGTGGAATATTTCAAGCGCGAGGACAAACTGATCGAGGCACAGAGGATCCAGGAGAGGACGACGTTTGATATTGAGATGATGAGGGAGACGGGATTCTGCTCCGGCATCGAGAATTATTCCAGACATCTGGCGGGGCTGCCGCAGGGGCATCCGCCGTACACGCTGTTAGATTATTTCCCGGACGATTTTGTGATCATGGTGGATGAGTCCCACAAGACCATTCCGCAGATCCGGGGAATGTATGCCGGTGATCGTTCGCGCAAACAGACTCTGGTGGATTATGGATTCCGTCTGCCGTCAGCCCTGGACAACCGTCCGCTGAATTTTGAAGAGTTTGAGAGCCATATCAATCAGATGATGTTTGTTTCGGCGACCCCCAATGTCTATGAGGACGAGCATGAGCTTCAGAGAGTGGAACAGATCATCCGTCCGACAGGACTGCTGGACCCAGAGGTGGATGTCCGGCCGGTCAAGGGACAGATTGATGATCTGCTGGCGGAGACGCGCAAGACGATCGGCGATGGCTTTAAGGTGATGATCAATACACTGACCAAGAGAATGGCAGAGGATCTGACATCATATCTGCGGGAAGCCGGTCTGCGGGTGCGCTATCTGCATTCGGATATTGATACGTTGGAGAGAGCCGAGATCATCCGAGATATGCGTCTGGATGTTTTTGATGTGTTGATCGGGATCAATCTTCTGCGAGAGGGACTGGATATTCCGGAGATCGCGCTGGTGGCGATCCTGGATGCGGACAAGGAGGGATTCCTGCGCTCGGAGAGCTCATTGATCCAGATCATTGGCCGAGCAGCGCGTAATGCGCAGGGGCATGTGATCATGTATGCGGATGTCATGACAGATTCCATGAGACATGCGATCGACGAGACGAACCGAAGACGCGGTATTCAGGAACAATACAATAAACAACATGGCATTACGCCGAAGACGATCCAGAAGGCGGTGCGAGATCTGATCAGTATCTCCAAGCGTGTGGACGGTCAGGTGACCGATGATATTCAGAAGGATATGGAATCCATGGGATATCAGGAACTGAACAAGCTGATGAAGGAGATCACCAAGAAAATGCATGCGGCGGCAGCGGAACTGGATTTTGAACGCGCGGCCACACTGCGTGATCAGATGATGGAGCTGAAGACTCATTTACAGGAACTTCAGGATGCGGGAAAGGATAACTAGATGAAGATTGGGGTAGATTATTATCCGGAACACTGGGATGAGAGTATGTGGCAGCAGGATGTGGAACAGATGAAGCGTGCCGGAGTGAAGATCGTGCGTCTGGCCGAATTTGCATGGAGCCGTCTTGAGCCCCAGGAGGGACAGTTTGAGTTTGGATGGCTTGACCGGGCGATCCGTCTGTTTGAGAATGCGGGGATCGAGGTCTTTCTGGGGACGCCGACCTGCACGCCGCCGCAGTGGATGTTTGAGGCACATCCCGAGATCATTCAGGTGGACAAGACAGGACACAGGGTGCCTGTTGGAATCCGGGGACATCGTTGCATGAACAGTCCCATTTTCAGGACATACTGTGAGAAGATGATCACGGCCATGGTGGAACATTACCGAGACTGGGAGATCGTGACGGGATATCAGATCGACAATGAGCTGGAGGCGAACCACTGCTGCTGCCCGGTATGTCAGGAGGCGTTCCGTGACTGGGTGCGCAACAAGTATCACAGCATTGACAAGGTCAATGAAGTCTGGGGAAATGCTGTGTGGAGCGGGGAATATACGGATTTTTCCCAGATAATGCCCCCGTTTGGGGAGCACCAGACCTGGCTGAATCCTTCTTATACGCTGGATTTTAACCGGTATGCATCCCAGAGTACAGTGGATTATGTCCGGTTTCAGCTTCGCCTGATCCGTGCAGTGGATCCGGAGATTCCGGTCACGACGAACAACTGGCTCTGTGAAAATATGCCGGATTTTTATGATCTGTTTGAAGATCTGGATTTTGTTTCTTATGATAATTACCCTGCGACCAGACTGCCGGAGGATCCGGAGGAATTGTACAGCCATGCGTTTCATCTGGATCTGATGCGCGGGATCAAACGCCGGAATTTCTGGATCATGGAACAGCTCAGCGGCGGGCTGGGAAGCTGGATGCCGATGAGTCCTACGACCAGACCTGGGATGATCCGGGGGTATTCCTGGCAGGCGATCGCCCACGGTGCGGACGCGGTGCTGCATTTCCGGTGGAGGACGGCATGTACAGGCGCTGAGATGTTCTGGCATGGACTGTTGGATCATGACAATATTCCGGGGCGCAGATACCGGGAGTTTGAGCAGCTTTGTGCAGAGGTGGCGGACTGGCAGGAACTGGACGGCAGCCGGGTGGAGAACCGGGTGGCGATCCTGTACGGATCGGATCAGGAGTATGCCTTCAAGCTGCAGCCGCAGGTGGATGGCATGTATTATATGGAACAGCTCAAACTGTTCCACGATGGATTTACGGCCTGTGGCGTCGGTGTTGATCTGATCGATGAGAACAGTGATCTTTCCGGCTATCAGGTCGTGGTGGCACCGACTCTGTTTGTGGAAAAACAACAGATTGCCGACCGCCTCTGCGAGGTGGCCCGCCGTGGCGGAACGGTGGTTCTGACCAATCGAAGCGGAGTGAAAGATGAATACAACCGATGCGTGATGGAGGCATTACCGGGGATATTTGCCGGCCTGGCCGGAGTGACAGTCGAGGAATACGATCCGATCGGACTGGTGACACAGAGCCTGCGATGTCATTTTGGAGAGGGCAGTCAGAGACTGTGCACACAATGGTGTGATATTCTGAAGCCGGACACGGCCGAAGTGCTGGCGGAGTATGCGGATCAGTTCTATCGGGGAAGGGCTGCAGTCACCTGCAATTCCTTTGGCACGGGCTGGTGCTATTATATAGGGACCGTTTCGGACAGAGCCTTTTACCGGCAGCTTGCCGGATATATTCTGGACCAACAGAAGATGGAGTATCTGACGGATCTTCCCACCGGCCTTGAGAGGACGCAGCGGAAGGGTAGGGATCATATCTATACATTCTGGTTCAATAATACGCAGAACCCTCTCGAATACAGGGGACAATGCTTTGAACCATTTGACATGAAGATCGAAAGGAGCGATGAGGCATGAGATGGTGGAAACGATTGATCTGCAGTGTGGTGAGCCTGGTGTGGGGATTTGTCTCTCTGGATTATCTGTATCTGACGCTTTGCCTGATGAGTAATCATCAGGATCAGGTGGCATGGCCGTTTGTCCAGAAGCCGGGCATCAGCCAGCTGGTAGGCTTTGGGCTGTTTCTACTCTGGCTGTTTGTGTCCATGGTGTTTGTGGCGGTGATCCGATATCTGTCGCCTCGCATAGACCTGATCCAGAAGGATGCGAAGACCGGGGAGAAGCGCTGGAAACACAGATGGTTTGATCTGTACCTGCAGGGCGCACTGTTTATTACCGGAATGATCCTGCGTATGGCATATCTGATGCTGTTCTATTTTCCATCTCATTGATACTTATTAAGAAAAACAAACTTATGTCAGTAAATGTCTTGTCACTGTACGAAAATTATGCTATACTTTTCTCGAAAACATTTAAGTGAAGAACGACTGTTTTGGATCTTAAAGACTGAACGGGATAAGAGAGAAAATTTAAGGACAGGAGCGTTGCATATGGCATCCATTAAGGACATTGCAAAGATGTGTGACGTGTCTGTTGCAACTGTAAGTAAGGCGTTAAATGACAAAGATGATATTGGTGAGGAGACGAAGAGGCGCATCAAGGAAGTAGCCAAGGAGGTGGGCTATTTCCCACAGTATTATGCGAGAGCGATCCGCATGAACAAGAGCTTTAACATCGGTGTGCTATTCGTGGACGGCGCTATGAGCGGACTGACTCATGATTATTTTGCCAATATCCTGAACAGTTTTAAGGCGACTGCAGAGAGCAAAGGATACGATATCACATTTATCAACAGCAATAAAAAGGCAAAGAAAAGCAAGACATATCTGGAACATTGCAGATACCGGGGGCTGGACGGCGTCGTGATCGCATGTATTGATTTCGACAATCCGGAGGTGGTAGAGCTGGTGCAGAGTAATGTGCCGCTCGTCACGATCGATTATCAGTTTCCGGACCGTGTGAGTGTACTGTCAAACAATCGCAATGGCATGAGTGATCTGGTGGAATACATTGTCAAACAGGGACATACCAAGATCGCTTATATCACGGGAGAGTATTATTCGTGGGTTACCAAGTCCCGGGTCGAGAGCATGAAAGAAGTACTGCAGAGCCATGGGATACCGATTGTGGACGATTACATTATTCATTCCGAATACCGTAATCTGAACAAGGCGGACGAGTACACCAAGAAATTGTTAGAACTGCCGGATCCACCGACATGCATCATCTATTCGGATGATTATTCGGCGTTGGGCGGCATAAGCTGTATCCAGTCCATGGGACTGCATATACCGGAGGATATCTCTATTGCGGGATATGATGATATCTTTATTGCCGGCAATCTGGTACCCCGTCTGACGACGGTGCGCCAGGATACAGAGCAGATAGGGAAGAAGGCGGCAGACAAACTGATCGCCCTGATCGAGAAGAAGAGAACGGTCTCCACCAAGCCTGTGGTAGTGGGAGCTACCCTGGTAGAGGGTGAATCCGTACTCAAGATTCGATGATCTCCATTAAGGAAAATCTAAAGGAAGAAAACAGGAAACCTGCCCACGGAGCGATCCGCCGGCAGGTTTTTCCTGTATTTCGCATATTTTGCATTTTCGTATTTGCCGCTCTACACGGTTCTTATTATTCTTTATATTTATCACTACATTTAATCACTACATTTATTAAAGAAAAACATTGACATGCGAGGCCGATTATAGTAAAATGGGTCAGTGTGGCGTATGCCTGCTTAAGCCAATGCCCCGGTAACAGCAAGACATGCGTAGCGCAGATAGTATAGATTCGTAATGATTAGTTAGGAGGTACTGGGATGAAAAGTTATATGGCTAACCCATCCAAAGTTGAAAGAAAATGGTATGTAGTTGACGCTACAGGACATACATTAGGCCGTCTTGCATCTGAGGTTGCAAGCGTGCTCAGAGGAAAGAACAAGGCAATCTTTACACCACATGTTGATACAGGTGATTATGTCATCGTGATCAATGCTGACAAGATCCAGGTAACTGGTAGAAAGTTAGAGCAGAAGATTTATTATAACCACTCTGATTATGTAGGTGGTATGAAAGAGACAACCCTGAAGGAGATGTTAAGCAAGAAACCTGAGTATGTGATCGAGCATGCAGTAAAGGGAATGCTTCCAAAGGGACCACTTGGTCGTCAGATGATGTCTAAGCTTCATGTATATGCTGGAGCTGAGCATGGTCATGCAGCACAGAAGCCAGAAGTATTAGAGATCACAGAGAGATAATTGAGAGGAGGAAATCACAGTGGCTAACAAGTTTTACGGAACAGGTAGAAGAAAGAGCAGTATTGCCAGAGTATATTTAGTACCAGGAACTGGTAAGATTACGATCAACAAGAAGGACATGGATGAGTACTTCGGTTTAGAGACACTCAAGATCATCGTTCGTCAGCCATTAGAGGCAACAAACACCGCAGACAAGTACGATGTAAAGGTTAACGTACATGGTGGTGGATTTACAGGACAGGCAGGTGCTATCCGTCACGGTATCGCACGTGCGCTGCTGAATGTAGATGCAGAGTTCCGTCCAACCTTAAAGAAGGCTGGATACTTAACTCGTGATCCTAGAATGAAAGAGCGTAAGAAATACGGTCTCAAGAAGGCTCGTAGAGCTCCTCAGTTCAGCAAGCGATAATCTGCACGGATTACAAGGCGAAACGATTACAAACTCTCTGGGTGCATGCATCCAGGGAGTTTTTTTGTGAGGTTTACTATGGACTTAAAATATAATGAAACATTGGAACAAATGATCGAAATCGTACAAAAGGAACCCACACCGCAGAGACTGTCCCAGGCATTAAGTCTGATCCGGCGTAATAAAAACGATGGAGCGGAGTGGATCGTGGCGGTCGAACAACAGAAGCCGGGTGGAATGACTCTGAAAACAGTACAAACGGATGATGGACGACGCTGGTTCATGGCATTTACCAGCTTTGAGGAACAGCTCAAGGGAAGCGATTCGGTTCAATCCGCCTTTACCGCGGAAATCTCACAGATTTTTCAGACTGTGGGACAGGCAGATGCTGTGGAGGGGATTATTCTGAATCCATGGAATAAAACTCTGATGTTGGATCGAACGTTGATCGATGTGATTGAGGGAAAACATTGAGACAGCAGTTTCGAATATAGAAAAGAGTACGGCAGGAGGACAGATGCGTGAAAATCAGTATTTGTTGCGTGGGAAAGGTAAAAGAGGCCTACTTTCGGGGGGCAATCGAAGAATATAGCAAGAGACTGAGCCGGTATTGTAAGTTGGAAATCCTGGAGGTTCCCGATGAAAAGACGCCGGATAGGGCGAGCGAGGCGCAGGAGGATGCCATTCGCCAAAAAGAAGGAGAACGTCTGCTGGCGAAGATCCGGTCGGATGCCTACGTTATTGCGCTGGCGATTGACGGGAAAAGCATGGATTCCGTGCAGTTGTCCAGACGAATAGAACAGTTGGGAATACAGGGAAACAGTCAGATCCAATTTGTAATCGGGGGTTCTCTGGGACTGCACAAAAGTGTTCTGGCACGCGCAGATGAGAAACTGAGCTTTTCGGCGATGACGTTTCCGCATCAATTAATGAGGGTGATCTTGCTGGAACAGATTTATAGAAGTTATCGGATCATGAATCATGAACCGTACCACAAATAGGAAAATTAAAGCCTGAATTATGGAGGATAGATGATTTTCATTGACACTAAAAGACTGCATTTGCGCAATGTATCGCAAAACGATGTAGATGAAATGTTTGATTATAGAAATAATGAAATATGTGCTCGATATCAGTATTATAATTTCCTTAGGATATACGTTTTCTTATAAATATCATCGACAGGGATATGCTTTTGAGGCTCTAACCGTTTTGCATGAGCATCTTCATAAGTTGGCTCCAGAATGGGAGTTTATTTGTTTTACACTTCCAGTTGTGCGCCTAGCTAAGGGTATGTAGTCAAGCCGGTGGAAATCTGGTTTCTACAAGGTTTATCCAACCCAATAATAGCGAGTCTTGGGATGATACCGATAACGGCATCTGACAAGCGTAGACAGCAAGAATGCAGGGACGAATAGTGATTGAACATCGAAATGTTAACTTTAGTTGATCGACATCTTAATGGATGTGGAAAACAATATGGTTGTTGATTTTTTAAATTAGCTATTTTTCACCGTAAAGAAGCAAAACAATAATGGGGTAAATTGACCAGTTGGATGTTTTTATTGTAAAAGTTTCCAAAACATATTACTATTAAAATATAATAGGTGGAGTTTGCGTATTTACGATAGAATAAGGAGAGGGAGAAAATATGGGAATAATAAAAATTGCTATATGCGATGATGAGATGATTTTTGCGGAGAAACTAAAAACAATAGTAGAGTTTTATTGTGATGAAAAACAAATACCTTATGTGGTGGATCTATATCGTTCAGGGGAGGAATTTCTTGCAGATAATATAAAAATGATGAAATATCAGATTTTATTTTTAGATATTAATATGGGAGAAACTAATGGATTACAAATAGCAAAAGAATTACGAAAATTATCAAGGGAAACCTTCTTGATTTTTGTAACTGCATTTATTAATTATACGATAGAAGGATATAAAGTTGATGCGATTCGTTATTTGTTGAAATCGGATGTAAATTTTAAACAATCAGTGTATGAAAGTTTAAATGCTGTTTTTGAAAGGATGGGTTATAAGCCCAATATTCAAAAATTCTGTTTTCAGGAAGGAGAGAAGAATATTGCATTAGAGAAGATTATATATGTTGAAAGTGAACTACACAAGTTGCTTTTTCATGTATTTGGTGAAGAGGTTGATTTATATACTATGTATGAAACGCTTAATAATGCTTCAAAAACGTTTACGGATATATTTGTGCGTAGTCATCAAAGTTATCTGGTTAACTTGAAATATGTGAAAACGATAAGCGGGAATTTTTTGATTTTAATTAATGGGAAGACATTGCCGATAGCACGTTCAAAATTAAAAGAAGTTCGGGGTAGAGTTGCTATTTATAAAGGAGAGATATGATGTTTTATTTTTTGCAGAGTTATCTGGTTGTATTAATAGAAACTATCTGCTGTGTTATTTTTTTTGAAATTTTTGTAAGTAAACAAAATTCAAATATAGGAAAGCTTATGGCAATTTTGAGCAGCAGTATAATTTCTTGTGTTACCGCTAGTATCTTTGTGGATAATATTTTTATTAAACTGATACTTGATATTGGAAGTACAGCAGTTATATTTGCAATATATTTTAAAGAGAAAATATATAAAATATCAATTTTATATATTGTTTTTTTAGGAGTGTTATGGCTTGCGGATTTTATTACACTGTTACTGTATCCAGTCATTCTTTCGGAAACCGAGATTGAGCTAGAATCAGGAAGTTTTTTAATAGTGATTTTGGCAAAATTATTTTTGTTTTTATTGGTAATGGTTGCAAATCATTTTTTTTGTCAAAATAGCATCAGATATATCAATGAAAAAGACTGGGTCATATTTTTAATTATGCCTCTGACATCTATAGTGATTACGCTTGCATTTGTAAAAAATCTGAAAAAAATTATTGATAGTGGTTTGATTTATATTTTTTGGAGTGTTGCAGCAGGATTGTTATGTATCAATATAATTATGTTTTATTTTCTTCAAAATATAGGAAAGCGTGAATGCTTATTAAGGGAGAAAGCTTTGATTGAGATGGACATAAGAAATCAGATGCATTTATATCATACAATTTCTGAAAAAGTAAAGGAGCAAAGAGAACTATCGCATGAATATAAAAATCAGCTTATGTGTATTCAGTCATTATGTGAAAAAGAGGAGTATGAAAAATTAATAGAATATTTAAGACCGATAACCGGAAAAGTGATGCATGACTTAGATTACATAGATACAAATCATTCATTTATAAATGCGGTTTTAAATGCTAAATATCAAGATGCGATTGAAAAAAATATTTTATTTGTATGCAAAATAAATGATTTATCAAGACTAAATATTAGTTCATCTGATGTAGTGATTCTGTTATCTAATCTTTTAAATAATGCAATTGAAGCCTGTGAAAAATGTCAGGGGGAACGGATTATAAAACTGAAATGCGTATATGACGACAGTGATTTTGTTCTTTCAATAAAAAATACATATAATGGAAAATTAAATAAAGTTGGACAAAGCTTATATACAACAAAAGAGAAAGAAAAAAGCAGTCATGGAATTGGTTTGAAGAATGTAATGAAAATAGTTGAGAAAAATCAGGGGTATTATGCGATAAAGCATACAAAAAAAGAATTTTATATTTCGGTTATTATACCACAGGAACATTGCCAATAAGTTGAGTTCCTGTGGTTTTTTGCAATTTTTTTGCAAATTCTGCAATATATTTGCAAATTCTGCAATGAGCATTGAAATTATTTTGCAATAACTTATACTTTGAAATTAGGAGGTGCAACATTACCTCAATTTAGTTAGGGGATGAAAATAGGTGAAGAGTATTAATTTTTTTATCAAGAATCAAATTAACCGTTCTGAATTTAAAATATGTTTTACATTATTAAATTTTCTTAGTGTATTTGGAATGATAATAGGATACATGCAAAATTATAAAAATGATTTTATGTTTTTAAGGAGTGCAGCAGATAATTTTTTTCTAACTTCGACAGATGCAAGAGTGGCAAGAATGTTGTTTGTTTTTCTTTTTCCATTGATGGCAGCCTCCTTTGGAACATGTTATAGTGGCAAAAATAATAAAGAAAGTAATGGATTTTATGCATTATTCAGAATGAATAAGAAATTGTTTGTTTATGGAAATGCTGTTGTTGTTGTGTGCACAGCAATAGTAGGATTTGTGATTGTACTTGGTTTAAACCAGTTTATGTGTATTTTGACATATCCGTTAGAAGGGTATGACAACCGCTGGGGGATGGCACCGTATCGCTTGATTGAAAGTTTTCAACCGGATCTTCTGTTTGATATATGGACAATACAAAATCCGTATGTATATAACATTTTGTATATTTTAATGATTAGCATTATGGCTGGAGGAATTGCTCTGCTGTCCTATAGCTTAGGATTCATGAAAGAAATAAAAAAATGGAACTCCATTCAGTTGTCAGCGTTTGTGTTTGCAATATTTATATTACTTTTTGTTGCTGGTGAGTTTTTTCAGTTTCCTACAATTAGTTATCTGTCTTATGTGGAACCCGGCCATTCTGTAAACTTAATGCAATATATGATTTTTATTGGTTCTCTATATATACTGGGAAGCATTTTGACGATAAGAGGAGAAAGGACATATGAAAATCTTTAGAAATGAAGGGAAATATAGAATGTGCTTAATCTGTGCCAGCTTGCTTTCGGCGATACTTGCTTATAGGGCAATTTATAGCGTAAATGAAGTAAATATATATCATATATATAATATTGCGGTAGGTGATATTATTGTTATGGGATTTATGATTCCTATTGTTTCCTTGTTGATTATCAAGATAATAAACGATGCAATGACAGGAAGTATATTACTAGCACAAAGCACAAGAAAAACATGGTGGGGAAATATAAATAAGAAGTTATTACAAAACAGTGTTTTCTCTGCAGTGGTTGTTGTTTTGCCGATTTTTTTGTTATTTAATATCATGGTGGGAAAAGTAAAGACAACTGGTGAATTTTTATATGAGCTCTGTTTGATGGCATCATACTTTATATTTTTTTACTTTTTGGGATTATGTATTGTTATTATACAAATCAGGTTTCATTCCAGTATCTTGGCTTTCTGTTTAGTGTTATTTATTTCTTATCTGCCTAATATTATAGGATATCTTTATAGTCATGCAGGAGTTCCTACAATAAGTGGTATATTAAATGTTGGTTATGCAATATATGAAAATAATTTTTATTGGATTTATTGTTGGAGAATTATATTGGTTATGGCATTTTTATTGCTTATTTTAAATGAAATGGGTGAAATTATATTGAAAAAAACAGATATATTTTGGAAAATGTGATTTTTGAGGAGTGTATATGGATTGGACCGGAAAAGGAATGGTAATCATGAAAATAATCAGTTTTGTTTTTGTGAAATACATTCTAATATTATGCTATCTTTACTTGAATCCCAATAGTAGTATAGGATATTGGAGACTGACTTTGGGTGGGTTGGAAGTGGAAACGAGTATGAACATTTTGTATGTTGCAATTATGACTCTTCCGGATTTTCTATTTTATCATTATATAAGTAGTAAGTATATACGGCAATTAAAAGAAAATTATGTATATATTTTTGTTAGAGAGAAAAATATGGCGAACTGGTGGAGAAAGTTTTTTGGCTTAGGTGTTAAACATCTTATAATATATGAAGTTGCTGCGGTTTTAATTCTTTTAATTTCAGGAATAGGTTTACAAAAAAATATTGAAATTTCCATTTCTCAATTTATAGAAATAATTTTATGCCAGTTGCTAAGATTAGTTATTATTATGACTATATGTAATATTTTATTGTTGAAATTTAATGAGATGATAGCTGTGTTTACAAACCTAGTGATACAGGTGGTGCCATTTTTTGTGGTCGGAGTTTTATATGATATAGATGGTGCGTGGAAAAAGGCAATCATATATATTCCCTTTAATTGGTATCATTATAATTACTTAATAGAATTAAATAGTAATTTTTTTGTTATATTAGGAATGTTAGTTGTCTTTGAGATAATGCTGTATTTATATTCTGAAGTTTTATTTAAAAATCATGAAGCAATTTAGTGGAGGTAAACAAAATGATTGAGGTGAAAAACATTTCAAAAAAAATAAAGGGAAATCAGGTGCTTTGCAATATTTCCTGTAATTTTGAGAATGGGAAAGTATATGGTATATATGGAAGAAATGGTTCAGGAAAAACAATGCTAATGCGATGTATTTTAGGGTTGGTATTTGTGGATGAAGGGTATATTAAAATGGACAATTATTTAATTGGAAAGGATATGGATTTTCCTAAAAGTGTAGGTGCAATTATTGAAAATCCAACTTTTTTTCCTTATGCAACAGGATTTGAAAATTTAAAAATGCTGGCGGATATTAGGAAAATAATTTCCGATGATAGGATCAGAGAAGTTATGAATAAAGTTGGGTTAGACGATAAGGATAAACGTACTGTTTCTAAATATTCATTAGGGATGAAACAACGATTAGCAATTGCACAGGCAATTATGGAGGAGCCTCAATTGCTTGTTTTGGACGAACCAACAAACGCATTGGATGAGCAGGGGGTACAAATGTTTAGGGATATTATTATGGAAGAAAAAAGAAAGGGAACGATCATTCTATTGGCAAGTCATAATAAGGAGGATATAGAGTTATTGGCGGATGTTAAAATTCAAATGATTGATGGAAAAATTGATAGTGTTATTGATAAGGATAATTGAACTTTCTAATTAATCCATAATTAAGAATAGGAGAGAGGAATCTATGACGAAAAGAACAACCATCTATTTTGCAATACTATTTTGCGTCGTTCTATTATGTTGCGGCATAGGCATAATCGTCAGAAATACCTATGTAGGATATACCTCGTTTGAACAGATGGAAAACAAAGAAAATTTGCAGAAATATTACGTCCAGCTGACAGAGGAAGATGATCGATTTGCTACTATAGAAAACTATGATGATTTGGAAGGGACGGCAGATGTTATAGCAAAGGTTTCTGCAACTGATAAAAGGAGAATGTTCCCACATACTACAACGTTAACGGAAGTTGTGGTAGTTGAAACATATAAGGGTAAAATAGAATCCGGACAATCTATTTTTATCTATGAACCAGCAGTTTTTTCTTATAGTGTGAGTAAAAGCTATCGTTCAGGTGGAGGATATCAGATGATGAAGCAAGGGGAGGAGTATATTGTCTTTTTACAAAAATTAAAGGCTGCAAAAGGCTATAAAATGTCAGAGAATGAAAAACAAACTTTTTTACCAATTTCGGCCTTGTTTTCAAAATTTCCAATGAAAAAAGGAAGTGTAAAGTTGATAAGTAAGAAAAAAATAAATAACGGTAAATATTGTTATGCAGATGTTGAAAATTTGGAAATAATAACATCGAAAAGAGAGGATTTGGAAAAATATTTAAAGATTAAAGAGGAAGTCCTTCGTAGATATCAATAGGCTGAAAATTAAGAAGAAAGAAAATTGAATACCTCAATTGTAATCCAGGATTCCATACCCGCTATCTTGGATAAGTGTAAAAGTTAATAGTTATCAGTATAAAAGAAAGGTATGGATTTTCTTTTACAAATGAATTGAGACTGACTGGATAGTTGGTCTCTTTTCTGTTATGCTTTGATTTCTGGCGGCTGGAAAGTGTTGTTGACTTCTTAAATTAGCATAATACTGACCTACTTGCCTGTCTCTGGATTGATCTGTATACTGTCATTAGTTTACAGAAAGAAAAAGGTTCCAGAGCACCTACCCGGAAAGTTGTGTACTCTGGGACCATGGTTAAAACCATGATTATTATATCAGACTACACACTGATCCTCAGGGAGGATTCTGGTGTTTTTTGTTGAGCCTAAAATTTCATTTTAGGGTAATCAAGAGATGAAAGGGGGTGCGTTGTAAGAATATGGTATTGATGGTAGAATGATACTGTTATTGCGTGCGGAGGTGCTGTGTTCAAAGAAGATGTTCCATTTTGCTTTTTTAAAACTCCAATGTATGGCTATATAATTGATGTATATTGTGTACCGGAAAAGAGGAGAAATGGTTGTGCTTCAAAGATAATGGAGAAACTGATTGAATGGTTGCAAAATAAAGGGATACACAATATAAAACTAAAGCCATCATCAGCAGGACGACATTTATATGAAAAATTTGGATTTTGTGATTCAGGAGAAATGGAAACTTGGTTATAATATTTGGGGTTAGTAAATAGTAAAAGAGAGTATGCTGTGAATTATTCAGGATTTTATAAAAAAGACTAAGTAAAAGCTTGACTCACACATGTATTCCTCAATGGACAAAATTTTCTTGATTCCATTGAGGATTACTGTATTACAAAAGTAAACTACGACAAATTCCATTGAGGAATCAAACCTCACTGGATGCAAAAATACCTGATTCTACTGAGGAATGAAAATCCGAAATGGTGTTACGGTGAACCGTACCACAAATAGGAGCAAAACGGGAGAGGTCGAAAGTTTGTGAGGTGATGTAATGGACATTTCGTATACATGTGACAATCAAAAATTTAATTACAGAGTATGTGCAATGATACTTTCTGGAAATAAGATTCTGGCGATGCATGATGAACGTTCACCGTATTTTTATCTTCCAGGGGGAAGGGTTATGATGGGAGAAACGGCTGAGCAGGCGGTGGTACGGGAAGTCCGGGAAGAACTGGGCGTGACACCGAAGATTACCCGTCCATTATGGCTTAATCAGGCATTTTTTACCGAAGATGTGGAGGGGATCGATTATCATGAATTGTGTATTTACTTTTTGATGGATATTTCAGAGACTAATTTATTATTAGAACAGGGTCACTCTTTTACTCGAACGGAAGGTGAGCATATACATACATTCGAATGGCTGGAGTTTGACAGATTGAAAGAAGAGTATTTTTATCCGGTATTCCTGAAAAAAGAGATTTATAATCTTCCCAATGAATTTACCCTTCGTACGGAAACAGAGTGATATTTATACAAATGACTCATGGTTGATTTGTTTTATGTAAAACAAGCCATGATTATATAATTTGGATATGATATGGAGGATTGGAAAATGTCTACCTTGTATGTTACTGATTTAGACGGAACGTTAATGAGATCGGATCAGGCATTGTCAAGATATACGGTTGAAACTGTCAATCGACTGATCGAAGAGGGGATGCTTATCACATATGCTACGGCAAGATTGTTTCAAAGTGCGTATGGAATCACGAAAGAAATTCATTTTAATCTTCCTGTTATTACACGAAATGGTACGGCTTTCGTAGATCCTGTTAAGAAAAAGGAAACTGAAATTTTACAGTTCTCAAAACAAGATGTGAATAAACTTAGAATGTTATTGGAGGATCAGATAAAAAGGATTGGGTTTGTAACATCGTATATCGATGGAGAAATGGTAAAATTATTCGACGACGGACAAGTCAGTGAGGGAGTAAAAATTTATTTGGGAGAGACGAATGATCAGCGCATACGGAAAATAAAAGATGATCAGGATATTTTTGCGGGAACGGTTACATATTGTACTTTGATTGCGAATAAGCGGGAGCTTCAGCCTTTATATGAGAAAGTGAAAAATGCGGGTGATTGGGAGTGCGTATTTTCCAAGGACACATATGGGGAAGATTATTGGTTGGAAATTTGTCCGTTACATGCTACGAAAGCAAAAGCAATCTTGAAATACAAAGAGAAAATGGGGTTTGATCGCGTTGTGGTATTTGGTGACTCGGTAAATGACATTTCCATGTTTGAAATTGCTGATGAATCTTACGCCGTTGAAAATGCTATAGATGAGTTGAAAGAGATAGCAACATCAGTGATTGCCAGCAATGACCAGGACGGAGTTGCAACGTTTTTGTCAGAACGATGGGAAAAAGAAAAGTTGGGGATGGAACAGTCTATTTCCCATAAAGGGTAGAAGGCAGGGAGAATGTAAATTGCAATGAAAATAGTGAGGATACATGATATGCAAAAGGATTTTGAAGATTTGTATCTTCCGGCGTGGGGAAATGCACTTTGTAAAGAGAGGAAGCAACTGGATGTTCTTGGAATTGGCGCATATGATGGGGAGAAACTGATCGGACTTGCAGCCTGTTCTGCAGATTGTGAAGATATGTGGCAAATTGGAGTTGATGTTTTGCCTGATTACCGTCGACAGGGGATTGCTTCTTCGTTAACCAGTAATTTGGCAGTAGAGATAATGGATAGAGGTAAGGTGCCATTTTATTGTTGTGCCTGGTCGAATCTCAAATCCCTTAAAAATGCATTGCGGAGTGGTTTTGTACCGGGATGGGTTGAGATGACAGTGAAAACGGCAAGCGTAGTGGAGGATATGAATAAATAACAAAATCTCTTGAAATAGATGAAATCTCAATCAAAATTGGTCGGAGGAAAATGCATGAGAATGCACGTATTTTCTAAAACAATCATGCAATATTGTGTGATAGAATCGACATGTGTGGCTATTAAAAAACGTAACAAATTTATGACCTGTAATGGAAAAATGTGATATCACAGCGATACAATGTCGGAAAAAATGAAAAAACAAAGCCAACAAGGTCGGAAAAAATGTTGAAATAATGCTAGAATAGACCATAAAAAATGTGGTATACTATCAGAGAAAGGACGGTGTGATAATGTTTCGATTTGCAATGAATGATCTGTTACAGTGGAAAGAGAAGAAAAAAAGAAAACCATTAATTATAATGGGAGCCAGACAGGTGGGGAAAACGTGGTTGATGAAGGAATTTGGAAAGAACTGTTATGAGAAAACAGCATATATTTCTTTTTATAACAACCAACGTATGAATGCAGTATTTGAAAATGATTTTGATATTGAACGAATCATAATGAATTTAAATATTGAGTCAGGAGTAACAATTACTCCAGAGAATACATTGATTATTCTTGATGAGATCCAGAACACACCAAAAGCTTTAGAATCCTTGAAATATTTCTGCGAAGAGGCACCAGAATACCATATTATAGCTGCTGGTTCGCTGCTTGGGGTGGCAATTCATGAGGGGGTGTCGTATCCGGTTGGTAAAGTTGACCTGTTGGATCTATATCCGCTTAACTTTAGAGAGTTTTTATATGCTATGGGAGAGAAAAAACTGGAAGATGAATTAAAAACAAAGGACTATTCCATTATTGATAATTTCTCTGACAAATACCTTTTCTGGTTAAAAAACTATTATTACACGGGAGGAATGCCTGCGGTAGTTGATGCTTTTCGACTAGACAAAGATTATACAGAAGTAAGGCAGATTCAAAGCGATATATTAAGACAATATGAAGGGGATTTTGGAAAGCATATTGAAAGCAGGGTGCTGCCAAGAATCAGAATGGTGTGGAATTCTATTCCAATGCAGTTGGCAAAAGAAAACAAAAAATTCTTTTTTGGTCAAATAAAAAAAGGGGCTCGTAGCAGCGAGTTTGAAATAGCAATCCAATGGCTGCTTGACTGTGGACTGATTTATAAAGTTAATCGTGTAAATGAACCTCATATGCCTCTAAAAGCATATCAAAGTATGAATGCGTATAAATTGTTTATGTTGGATGTCGGATTGCTGGGGGCATTAAGTGAGTTGCCGGCGACATCTATATTGGAAGGAAATGATATTTTTATAGAATTTAAGGGTGCGCTTACAGAGCAATATGTGTTGCAGCAGCTGATTTCAGATACGCCGTACACACCATATTACTATGGGACACAAAAAGCTACGTTTGAACAGGATTTTTTGATCCAAAAAGAGAATGCAATTATACCTATTGAGGTAAAGGCAGAAACGAATATAAGGTCGCAAAGTCTAAAAGCATATTGCGATAAATTCCATCCTGAGAAAGCTGTACGTTTTTCAACACTAAAGTATATGGATCAGGAATGGATGGTAAATATACCACTATATGCGGTATGTAATTTGTAAATTTTGGGTTGTATGAAACCATAGGGAATTAAAATTTAGTGGAAAAGTGCAGTAAGTTTTAATTTGAGGAGGAAAAAGGAATGATAAAAATTGTGTGGTCAATAAATGATATAAATAAATATCAAACAGGAAGCTTGCCGGATGACGCAGTAAAGATAGAAACACCGCAGAGTGTTGGTGAACTGATGAAAAAAGCAGTGCCAATTGCTGCAATTCTATGTGTTTTCCTTTTTATTGCTATGCTTTGTAAAACGATTATATGCAAGACAGTTGTAATCTCACCAATATTTATTCCGGTTGGATTTGCTTTCGGTTTTTTATTGTTAATAATTCATGAGTGGTTACATGGAATTGTTTATCCTAAGGAAGCAGATGTAACAATAGGAAGAATAAAAGGAAAGACAACATTTGTCGCATTAGCATCCTATCCATTGAAGCGAAATCGATTTATATTGATGTGCCTGTTGCCATTTGTTCTGGGATTGGTTCCATTTATATTATTTGTAATTAGTCCTGCTGAATTTAGAGTATTTAATGGATTGAATTTTGGTATGGCATGTATGGGTATGGTTTCGCCATTTCCGGATGTGTTTAATGTTCTTGTCGCTCTAAGAAATTCTGAAAAAAGCGATTCAATAATGTTCCACAAGAACGGTATGTATAAGATGCTATGTAACCATTGAAATTACATCTGTTTTTTGATATGATTATTGTCAAAGAGAGGTGTTTATAATGCAGATTTCAAGCAGATTTACAATGGCAATCCATATGTTTGCCTGTATAGATAC
>CAKRJH010000004.1 GCA_934351255.1 uncultured Lachnospiraceae bacterium | reverse complement strand
AGAGCCATTTTATAAAACAAATGCCGGAAACCTGCATAAATACAGGCTTTCGGCATTTTAGTCCGTTATTCAAACTCGATTTCGTAACAGCATTTCTGTGTACGTTCATCGTTAATTTTTCCACTAATTTTATGAATTTTATTTGTGATTACTTTCATTACTTTTATTTGTGTTCTCTAATAACATCATAATAACATCATTTATGTTTTTGTCAATACCAGTATATGTATCAAATATAGGCTGATGTTCTAATCTATCAGATTCACCTGCTTGTGCATTTTTTTCATTATCACAATTTTCTGCAATAATTTGAACCTCTGGATTCGTCATTGTGATAGACGGTTTTTTCCAAAACGGAGAAGGAATAACCGGATCAATTAAATCAGATTTGTCAAAATGCACTTTATTATCCTGTTCAACGTACATAATGCCTCCTTAAATTTAATGTTTTATCTCCAAAACATCTTCAACATCACAATCAAGCTCCTGGCATATAGCATCTATAACTTTAAGATTGACAGGTTCGTTTTTACCAAGCTTCGCTAATGTGGCATTACTGATTCCTATTTTATCCCGAAGCTCTGTCTTTTTCAAGTGCTTATCAATTAGTGTTTTCCACAGTCGATCGTAGCAAATCATCTTCTTTCTCCCCCTGTCTTTCGCAAAATTTTCTCTAATTTATCCATTATCGCAATCATATTTCGGTAAATCCTGTTAAAAATACGCTCCCTTTTAAGAGCTTCCTTTAGCTCGACAACCGATTGATTGTATTGCTCTTTCAATCTTTCATCAATCATATAATCACCTCTGTTTTATTATAAATTCGTTTTTCTGTTTTGTCAATTTTTTATTCTGCTTTTTCAGAAAAAATATTCAGAATATTAGAAAAAAGCATTGACACTGGGTGTACATATGGTAATATATTCATAGAAACAGAATAAAAGTTCAATAAAACAGAAAAACAATTTAGGAGGATAAATATATGTTAAAAAATCAATTATTCGGAGTTGAAGTAGAAATGACAGGTATTACAAGAGAAAAAGCAGCTCGTCTCGTTGCCGGAGTTCTTGGAACAACACCTTCTCATCCAGAATCAAATTGCTACCACACACGCACGATTGCTGATCAGGCAGCTCGTAAATGGAAAATTATGAGAGATTCATCTATTACACCAATAAGAAACGATGATACAATCGAGCCTCTTGATGAATACAGAGTCGAATTTGTAACACCGCCTCTCAATTATTCCGACATTGAACTTCTCCAAAACATCATACGAAAACTCCGAGAGAACGGAGCAAAGGCTCATAGCAGTTGCGGCATTCATATCCATGTCGATGGTGCAAACCATACAGCAGTATCTCTTAGAAGATTGGTTAACTTTATGACAGCCAGACAGGATCTGATTTACGAAGCTCTCCAAATCGGAGACCGCGAGAGTAACTGGTGCCACAAGCTCAACAAAACGCTACTTGATGCCATGAAAAAGGATAAGAATCTTACAAAAGAAAAAGCCGAAGAAATCTGGTATAGCAGAGCAAATGATGGTTATTGCGGTGGAATCGATCATCAGCATTACAATTCCACAAGATATCATGGAGTAAATCTCCATTCTTTCTTCACCAAGGGTACAGTGGAATTCAGACTTTTTAACAGCACACTTCACGCAGGAAAAATCAAGGCCTATATACAGTTTTGTTTAGCGGTATCTGCATGGGCTATTACTTCACAAGAAAAAATAGTATTCCGTTCAATGGAGGGATACTCACCAGAACAGAAAGTTACAATTATGAGAAACATTCTCACTCACCGCCTCGGACTTTATGGAGACGAATTTAAAACATGCAGGCTTCATCTTATGACACCACTTAAAAAAGCTGCCGGAATGACTTGTCGAGCAGCTTAGTAAAAAGTGCTGACCTACCGGCACAACGGGGAGATTGGAGAATAATATGGGAAAATTGTATGTAGCATACGGAAGCAATCTCAACTTAAAGCAGATGGCTTATAGATGCCCCTCTGCGAGTATTTATGGCACTGGACAATTAACTAACTGGGAACTTTTATATAGAGGCAGTGCAACCAATTCGCACGCAACAATAGCCAAAAAGCATGGTTCATATGTTCCTGTTCTACTATGGAATATTGAACCAGAAGACGAGAAAAGATTAGATATATATGAAGGATATCCCCGATATTATTATAAGCAGAATGTAATGGTTGATATTGGTGGGAAAAAGAAAAGAGCTATGGTCTATATTATGAACCAACAGCGTACACCCGGAAGACCATCTTTGACCTACATAGAAACCATCCGGCAGGGATACATTGATAACAATTTTGATTTAACACTATTTGAGAATTCATTGGATAGAAATACCATTGAATGCAGATAAATATTGTGGTATAAAAAAAGACGTTCGGTCCTTGAACGTCTTTCTCTATGACAGCAGTGTTGCAGCACTACTTGTCTGACGAAATCAAGGAGCCGGATCTGGTGTGGGTAATCTTCGCATAATCATTTGGCACCCTAACAATCAGTTCATCGAGTTCGCAATGTAGAGCCTCGCATATTAGGTCGAGGTGTTCCAAATTCACTCTATCTGTGTACTCATGGTACAATTCGCTGATGGTGTTGGGTCTGATTCCGGTTGCCCTGGCCAGATCCGCCTGACTCCATTTCATTTCGCCGAGCTTTGTAGATAGTAAAATTCTTATCATACGTCGTTGCTCCTTCCGTTATAAAATAGCATTTTCTGACATCTTTTTGTGTCGTTTGTTATTTTATAGCGGATTATGTTATATCTTATCGGTATAGGTTATGGAGCAACTGACCGTCTTGACTATTACAGTCTGTTTCCATAATCTTCATCAAGAGAAATCCATCTGTCTCTGTCTTTTTCTCCCGATTTTAATAATCCCCAGATTTTAGCTCCCGGACCTTCAGCTGTATCAATGATTGTAAATACATTTTTACCAGTATATTCCGGACTTCCATTTTTCTTCCAGTAATCATAAGTAGTTCCTGGTCCTTTTCTGATTCTGAGATCAGGAATTGTTACCCGGAACTTAAAAGGAGTACCATCATCTTTGATGCAAGGATAGATCTCATTACCATCATTATCAAATACCTTGTATCCGCTATTCTGCTTGCATAATTCAATGGCATTGTTCTGATTCTTGAATGCTCCAATCTGTGAGCCCGCATCATCCCAGCTCTTTCTTACTCTGTAATATCCCGTGCCTGCTGTCTGCTGCTTCTGCTCCGGTGTTGCTTCGAATGATACATATTCAGGTATGGTTGTGATAAAAAGCCCGCTCTTTAACTTGTACCACTTTTCATCTGCTGATATACCAACCACAGTGAATGTGCCTGCGTGTTCAACATGATCAACATACTTGTCCAATATACAAGGTGCTTTTCTTACATTAAGTCCATCATCCCCCGTGTAAATAATCTTCACAGAACCACTCAAAGGATTGACAGCCTGTGAACTTGTATCATCGCTACTGTTATCTACTGGTGTATCTGGCACTGTGTCAATTGCCTGTCCTCCCATGGCTTTCTTGACATCTTCTCTAAACTGATCCATAGTAAGTCCAAACTTATTCCAAATGTGCTCAACATCTCCATGATTGCTTGCGATGCCTCTCTGATTTCCCTCATGATGTGAGATAATTACACCATCCTCCAATGGATTTAGCCCAAATTCCTTGCACCATTTAGCAAATACCTGTACTGCATTCGCATATGTTGCAAGGACATGTCTCTTGGTATTACTTCCATCTCCTGTCTCAATCCATGTAGCCCCTCCCACATACTTAATTGTAGCCGGCTCTGTCATTTCAAGAGATAAATGTGTGTTGTTGACACTGCCATTCTTTCCGCTTGCTCCATGCCATCCTCTTCTAGCCTTTTTCCTCTCCGGGAAAAGAGGTAAACACTGAATTGCATAAGCGTCAGCGCCTGTAACTGCATGAACACAGGCTCCTGTAGAAGTCTCCCAAATCTTTGCAAATACTTCCGGCTTAGGCTGCGGACACCCTACACTATGTAACATAGAGCCCTTTACAGTAATTTCATCTCCCGTTTTATTGCAGGGACTATTCGTTGCAATCTGCTTTCTGATTTCAATTCCCATATTCAATTCCTCCATTTCGTCATACTGTGTTAATTCATATTTCTTTATGATTGAGCAAATCTTAGACACATAATTTATATCTGTGGCATATCCTCCAGCTTTAATGATTTCAACCGCTTTTCTGTAGTCTTTTTCGTTTGCGATACCACAATATCTATGTTCCGTTCCATTCATAGCACCAACAAGATACATTGAATGGTCCTTTATGCTCATTTCTATGTCTGGATATGCCCTAAAATCCGCTTTGATAGTATAAATTTTTCCGGCCTCATCCTGCTCGTTTGTGACTTTTGTGTATTTTGATACTCTATCCCATACACTTCCCCACGAGTTGCTGCTCAGAGAGCATTTCATGCCGAAGTAATTATTAGCTTTCTTCGCCAATTCAGATGTGCCCCAGGAACTTTCAAGAATAGCCTGAGCAATCGTGACAGAGGCGAGGATTCCGTTCTCTTTCATATCACTTATCGCATATCCACATATTTTCTGAATAAAATCCTGTTCTTTCATGTGTTCCTCCTACAAATCTCTTTGATCATAGTTATTTTGTTCATTATCCAATTCTTTTATGGTCAGTACACAAAGTGCAATTAGACACAGCGGCCATGCTATTGATGCTAACACAAGAAATACCGGGAATATTACTATCCCCGGTGTATTCTCTGTGTGTCTTTTGGATATAGATTTATACATTGCCCTGCAAAGCAAAATCACTCCTGCTGTGAATCCTAAAATTGCAATGATTATGTAGACCATAATCACCGTTCTCATTTATCCTCCGGCTTATAGAACCTTTTCCAAATAGTAATCAGATATTCCCAACCTTTGCAGCAAACAATAGCAACAATAAATGAAGCAAAAATTACAGCCACAAGGTAATACCACACGAAGGTGATTTTCGCATATGAAATATATGCAAAAAAGGCTGTGACGCAAATTATAATTGACAGGATTAAGACCTGCAAAGATGTAGGAATTCTGTTAAGAATACCAATCTCCTTTGTGAACTCTGTAATTACAGAAATCAGTGTACAGATAACCGCAACTACAACAAGTAACTGTGACGCATTAGCAATAATAAATTCCATGTTCATGATGATTCCTCCTATAAATAATCTCAACTAAAGTTACATTCCAATTTGCGTAAATGCAAATCCTAGGACAATTCCTATTACCGCAGTTATTACATAACCAACGACTTTTCTCCACATTTCTCCGTCTTTGCTTTCCAAAGACACGAGACGTTTCCCCTGTGCCTCCTGCTCCCTAACCATGCTTTCAACACTCTGTGCCAGTTTTTCAATTGATACTGTAAGAGCGTTAATCTGCTTGGTAGTTTCCTCCAACTGTTCAATTCGTCGGTTCTGCCTGTGGTCTTCCTGTTCCATTCGCTTCTGGTATTCTTCATACTCAGCTCTTGTAATTGGATCCTCCATTGTTCTCTCACCTCCTTCCAAAGGGCATAAAAAAAGAGCCTTACGGCTCTAATTCGCTTTTCATATCGTTATACTGCCCGATAACTTCATCTACAATTGCTGTATCCTCCGCCAGTTTATCGTCCGAAAATTCCCTGTCATTTTTCAACAGTTGAATATCCGTTGCCTGTCTGGCTACGATTTTTCCAAGGCGGTATATGATTTCATCCTGTTTTTCAACCATATCCATATAAAGTTCGAGTAGTTCCAACATATTGTCTTCATCCATTGTCTGTATCAGCCTCCTTCGGATTGTGCGTAAGAACAAAATCCTCAAATATTTTCTTTTCCAAAGCCCTGCAGTCGCAATGGTCCATCAAGGCCTTATAACTCATAAGAGTGGAGCGGGCTCTATCAAGGTCTATCTCATAATCACGATAAAGCTCCTGTATTGTTTTTAAATGCCTTTTCATTCTCAGACTTGTGCTTTTCCTTAGTTTCACATTTCCAGGTCTTATTGTGTACCCGACAAATTCCATTCCATGTGATATTGGTCGAATTGCTGTCTTGTTATTTAGCTGCAACCTCAATTCATCACCAAGAAATTCTGAAAAACGATTCTTGTATCGATGCAACTCATCCTTATCCGTAGACAAGATAATCACATCGTCCATGTATCTAATGTAATATGGTATATGTTCTTCTCGCTTTGCCATCTGATCCATCGGATTCAGATACATATTCCCATACATGTGAGAAAGACCGCCACCAATAGCAATCCCTACATCCCACAGCATTTCATCATCGGGAATATCCAAAGGAGAACTAATTCCAACCGGAAGACCGAAGGCTCTGGATGCGTGACAAACATAGTGCTCCAAGAACCTCACAGCCTGCTTATCGCCAATTTTC
Organism: uncultured Lachnospiraceae bacterium; assembly: GCA_934351255.1. Classification (GTDB taxonomy): domain Bacteria; phylum Bacillota; class Clostridia; order Lachnospirales; family Lachnospiraceae; genus Jutongia. The sequence goes on along the minus strand of CAKRJH010000004.1, from coordinate 178,342 downwards.
TTCCGGATGATATTCATCAATATTTCATGGTTCATTCTATAAAAGAACTTCGCCACGTCCATTTTTAAGTAATACCAACGCTCGCCGCTTTTTTCGCAGTAGTCAACCCACTCTGCCAACCTCTGCATGGATTTTAGCTGCCCTCTTTCCTTAATACAAGAATAGGTATCGCTTATCATTCCTTTGCAGACTAGTGGATTTAATACATTGTAAGCTGCTCGCTGAATTACCTTGGTTGTATAATCTGAATAGATTACTTTCCTCAGTTTTGGTTCATATACATAAAAATGGTGGTATATATCTGGCGGATATTCATGAGTTCGCAGTCGATCCATAACAGAATGCAAATTGCCCTCTAGGTCGCCCCAAAACTGCAACTGTTCTGTTTCGTACCGTTTCCCTGCTCTCGAATCCTTTTCGGCTTGGAGCAGATTCTCAAAAGATGTTATTTCAGTGTAAATATTTTTGATAGACATATTATCTCCTTTCAGAGCATTGCGGAGTTCTCATATTACCCATGATACTGTCGGCATTCGTGCCTACCATCAGCAATAGCCTCTGTGCTACCGCCGAACTTTTCTTGCATGAGCAAAGGAGACGGAATCCTTTACACCTCTGTACTGACTGCACACCCATTAGGTCTGCAGCATCTGACTTGAAGGCAGAGCGGAGCGGAAGCCGATGTTCCAGTTCGCATTGGAGCGGGGATTGTTGAGGTTCAAGTTGAAGACGCCAGCGTTGGCACCATTGTTCCAGTTGCCCCCGCAAATCGGCAAACGCAGTATTCCGTACCCTATTTGTTTACACTCTTTACCCATCCTCCAACCATTCTGCCAATTTCAACCACCAGACCGGACCATTGTTCATATTTTTTCGGAGGCAAAAAACCTAAATTATATGACAACCGAACATATGCCTTCAGTTTTTCCACTTCTACATCCAATTCCTGCAGAGTAGTCTTCTTGTAATATTTCTTGTTGGCTTCGATAATCCTCTCCAACATTACATCCATACACCTCTTAATATCCACGACAAGGGCGAATTTCTCGCCCTTGGGATATTGTGCCAATGCAGGATAAGCATAGTTCATCATATCGAAGGTTTTCTGTAATATCTTTAATTCCTCCATAAAGTCCCTCTATACCATATTTTGTTACATTCTACCACATAAAGTTCTGCTTCAGATTTATTTGTTATTTTATATCGTATTTCGTTATTGCAAGGTAAAAAATAAAATAAGAGGCTGCTATCGCAGCCTCAGTCAGATTACAGTGCAACAGATTACAGATCAACAAAAGCGGAGCGGAAGCCGAAGTTCCAGGGCGCATAGGAGCGGGGATCGTAGAGGCTCAAGTAGAAGACGCCAGCGTGGGCACCAGCGTTCCAGTGGCCCCCGCAAAGCGGCAAACGCTCGCCAACAGGGTTGAACCAATGATAATCGCCTGCGTAATCTCCGTTTGGTTCGTCTGGGTAGAGCAATAACATCTTTGCAATTTCTGGAGCAGTAAGCCCGCTTGCAAGTGTCATATCTTTATACTGTCCACCGACACCGCTATCAGTCTTATATGTAATCGCACCAGAAGTAAGCTGAATTTTACTAGATACCCAATCCCACTTTAATGTTCCGGCTGTTCCAGGTTCTACAAGCGAGCCATCCGCCTTAATTGCTTTCCAGAGAGTAGAGGATGCCGACATATCACATTTGCTACCCATCGCTGCATTATTGTATGGAATGATCTGGATTTCTCCATCAACAAGACGCATGCCTGCATTCCACTCCCATACATTTCCGTTTAAGTCACAAATGCCATCTCCGTGATGGTTATGGTTCCATGTTACAGGTCCAGAACCTGTGAAACATCTTCCAGTTTTTCCGCTATCCTTTGAAGATTCCTCGCCGTGTTCATGTGTATAAGCCGAATCTTTTCCGTAATTATTGTTTCCATGCGGCATAGTGCCATTCTTGCGGCACCAGAGAGCAATATAAGCCCACTCTGCCATTGTTGCAAGGTGGAAGCCCGCTCCTTTATTTTCGCAAGCCTTTCTTGCAGCATCCCAATTCATGGAATTTGCAGGATCTCTGTGTCCAAGAGAATATGCCCTTTCATTTACAATAATATTCTGATACTTAGAATAATAAAAAGCGGTCTTCTCGACACTGTCCACATTAAACGCATAATGAACATTATCGCTAAGGCCACTTACAAGCTCTGAATTTTTTCCTTTTGGAATTCTTACATAAATTGATGGCATTCCGATGTCATCCAGTAATACCACATTTTTTCCACCTGACAGCTCGCTTACCGCAGCTGCCATCTGATCATAATTTCCCATAATAGTCCTCCTTATTCGATTGCATATAATTTGAGCGTAACATTTGCCATATTAAATGGAACAGGGGTTCTTTCCATAATTGTTTCGCTGCTGTTTTCTACCTCAGGATCATAATCTGGATTAGGAACTTCCTTTTCAATATACTGCCTTGCCGGAATCTCAATTTGTGCTGCATACTTTTCACCAAGCTGGCCAGAAGTAATCATCCCATTCTTTGCAATGCAAATGTCAACACATTCATCATTATCTCTCTCCAACTTTTCGCAATTGAGCATCAGCTCATCAGCAAATGTAATCTTATTTTTCGATACACTGTACTCAATTTTCTTTCCAACATTTACCTCTACGACTTTCATCTGTCATACCTCCTTAATTCTCTGCAGGCTTCGCCTGTCTTTTGGGCTACGCAATCCGCCATATCCCTTTGTGCTTTGGTTGCATGTTCCGGATTGATACCATAATCCCGAAGGGTTCTGTTTGTTTCAGCTTTTCTTTCGTCACTATGAATAATGATATTTGCCACTACACCGTACCTCCTCCCTGTACAAAGCAGCGAACAGTCACGCTTTTAGCACTGCCTGTAAAAGCAATCTTAAAGCCATTCACCTGCTTATCATAGACAACCACATCGCCAACATTTACAGGATTGCCTTGTACTTCTGTGATAACCCTGTAATCCAATGTGCTACGCATATTCGCAAGCGCCACAGTCTTAACAGAATTATTAAAATAGAAATCCTTTGTGTTGGTCAATGTAACTTCAAGTTCCTCACCATCAACAGACTCTACGCTTTGCTGAGTATGCTTTACATTCTCTAACAAAAGAGCCAACATAAGTGAGTTGTTATGAATGCCCTGCTCCATGTGATTGAAGTGTTCGGCATCCATTGGAGTTCCCTCCTGGATAATCTCGTCCGAATCTTTGTCCTTTACTTCGTCAAGCCACTGTTCTGGTGTGTATGAGCCAGTTCTGTTGCCTTCCAAATATTCTGGTAATACATTCATCCCTATTCATCTCCTTTCTCGTAAATTGGAAATTCAAATTTAGCTAACACACCCTGATTTGCCGTCCTTTTAACGGCAACTTCCAGTCCTCCACAAATGCGACCGGTAATGTCCCAAAGGCGAATTCCGGTAATTGTGTGGGCTGTCTTGGGAGTGGTGAGCAAACTTACAATAAAAACAATCTTGTTGCCTGTGATTTTCTTACTATTGATTTTGGCATCATACCAATTTCCATTTACTTGGTACTGGAATTTATGAATAGAGCTCATCCATTCCTGCCGTCTTCTGTCGAGAAAATCTTTTTCCCAGAATCCCATCTTGCTACCTCCTATTCTTTATTTCCACAGCTTCTGGTTCCACATCGTCTGATGGTAGCCGAAGCAATGAATACATTTACATCTGCCTCTGTTTCTGATGATGAAACAGCAAGCGTTTTATATGCTTTACCAGCTTTGTGCTCTGGCGAGGCATATATCTCGGTTGATGTTCCAAGCATTATATTTTCCTCAGCTTGTATGCCGCTCTGAACATCCACGGATAAAGAATCAGCCAGCACTCCACCGCCAGATGTTTGACGGCCAGAAGCTGGCATGTTGTATTTCTGTAAATATGTGCTTCCATCGATAAGAATATCTTTCGGAATTATCATTCCCTTCTTTGCCTTATTTGGCTTCAATCCTGCCACACTTTGTCCAGACTGCAGAAAGTCTACGATTTGTAGGTTGCTGTCAATCTCAATTTCTATATCCTTTTTAAGCAATTGTCCAAGTGTCGCATTATATGCAGTTCCGCCTATCCGAATTGTACCTGTTTTGCTTGATTCAAAAGCTGCTATCAAGGCATTTGTATCCTGTTCGCAACGGATTTCGATAATAGTACCGAGTGTTGCTCTCCTCGGATGCGTACCACAAACAATGGTATTGCACCTCGGGACATCATACGAAGAAATCCAAAAATTAAAGGCTATCTCAACGATAGCCTTGATATAATACTCAAATTCAATTCTGACACCCGCAGGCTTTACCATTGGAACCTCGCCCAATGTAACAACTTTGCCTCCCGGTGTAAGGAATGGCATCGTAAGTATAATCACCGCAGGCAGAGCCGGATCCTCTCTGTAATAAATTGGAGATACATCCCACAGAAGTGCCAATCCATCCATAAGATCACGATAAGTACATTCGTTTGTATTGACCAGCATTTGATACTTTAAGAACTGCCGGTATCGTTCATCGCTGATAACCGGATCTTCAACATCTATGCCAGCTAAAACACCTGCTTCTTTTCGTGTAAGAGTTACAATATCTCCTACCATATCCAAATTCGCACCAACAGCACTCTCTAAATCTGTCTCTGCGTCAAGTTGTTTGAACACCCTATGTAAATCTTCCATTTGTTTTGCAAATACCGAAATAAGGTCTTCTATGTGCTTCTTTCCTTGAAACTGCTGTGGTAAATCGTCTAACCATTTATCAAGAATGCCCACTATATACCACCTCAATTCTTGTGTCGGCAATGACTATTTTCTGTCTGCTTTCCACACTTACATTTACTTTCGTGTACTCTTCACTGGTTGGTATATGCTCACTATCCTTTGTTGCTGCACATTTGATGTCAACATAGGTTACACCACCGACTGCAGAATAAATTCCATCATTAAAAGTCTGGGACAACATATTGTCGCCAGCCTGCAACTTTGAGGCATCTTCTACAATTGATTCTATTGTCAGATTTGCGTAATTAGTAGGTAAATATGACTTATCAGCATCCAAAGTAACTTTCATCCATACATAGATATATTCTGGTCTATTGAAACTTACAGGGATAGAATCTCCATACTCTGTTGCCACATTAACAGTAATAGAACCGAAGGTTTGAATTCCAGCAGCTTTTTTATCTAAAATAATACTTGCAATGCTTGTTTCATCTCCTCCGTCCACAATTATTTCAACACTGTGTGGTGGTCTTCCTTCTTTATCCGTATCATCCGTATCATTTTCATATCCTGTGGCACTCTCGACATTCGGAACATTATTTATCAGTTGCGAGCAAATACTGTCTATCATTCTTGTGGACCGAATAGCCGATTTTGCAAGATATGAATGTCTAAGTTCCACATCTGTTTCCTGTAATCTTCCATAAGTTGGTTCGATTAGATTCTCAACAGCATTAAATCCACTGATATTGGTAACCATAACAGTGATTGTTCCATTCGGGAATATGAGTTTTCCATACTCTACTGTGGCAAAATCAGCAAGAGTAGTGACACTTGATGTTGTTAAATTGTCTGACAGAACCAGGATGCCACTCCTTGAAGATGATTCGCAAATTATATCAAGCGTAATACTGCTTTCATTCACCGACACTTTATATCCATCTGGCTTAACAACCTTACTCAGCCCCTCAATAATAGACAATTCATCATCAGAACTGCTCGTAAAACTATACTGAACACCATTTATTGATACGGAATAAATAGCTCCCGTTACAGGAGCAGCAACTCTTATTGACACCCGATTGAAATTTTCTCTTGTTATAACGAATTCAGATACAGCCGCCAGTTTAGCTTGTGGTGCTGTATTTGTCGCAACTGTAGCTCCCTGCCTTACAACCGTTCCATCATCGCCTGTACAATGCAATGTGTAATAGCTGTATTTATTAGGGCTTCGTCGAATGCCACCATACTGTACAGCATTATCAAGGCTTACTCCTTCAGCTGTAGACGGATATTTTGCATAATAACTGGCCTGTGCCACTTCCCAAAGTTCAGAAATTTGTCCGCCGTATGTTGTTATTAGTACATTCAGAAATGATTGAGGATCCAATCTGGTGTTAAATCCAAATTTTCCAGAAAGTTCTGAATGAAGTTCTTCCAATATTTCATCCAATCTTTTAATCTCGAATCCTTTATCTGTAATTCCATATTCAGCCACCAATCTTCACCTCTTCCTTATATGTTTTTTCATCTGTAACAGCTTCGTATCGGATTACTGCCGACCTTTTCAAGCTATCAATTTCTATAGATACATCATTAACTTCCGTAATTTCATCTACATTGAAAATTTGTTCTTCTATCAATTCTTTAATCTGGTCTATATCTGGATTTTTCACAAAAAGATATTCAAAATACGGAACACCGGCTTCATCATCCCATCTCCATTCTTGAAAAAACCACTTTAACCGAATTTTTATCTTTTGGCGAACAGAATTGGCAAGGACAATGTCTGTTCCCTTGAATGCCAAGTCGCCATTACTGTCGAGCAATATATCCACTTCCTCGCCTCCTTCTTTATTTTGCCTTTGATGTGTCTCCGTGTACACCTGTATGAGTGTGATTTATAAGAGATACATTCTTTGCTTTTACATCGCCACTCACAATCAGGTTTCCTTTTATTTCCACATTTTCTTTATTTATAGATAACTTAGAATTTCCATTCTGCAATATTATGCTTTCTTTGCTGCATGCCTCTTTCAGTGTCGCACTTCCCTTATTAAGCAGCCCCGGTATTGCTATTGCACTTGTCAAGTCAAAGCGAATGTCATTTTCAGATTCACCGCCTCCAATCCATGCGTCCAGTTCCTGTTCAGAAACTATGAGCAGGCAATCCATTCCTGCTGTTATCGGGAATGCGATATAAATATCATTCATTGGGCTTTGAGGAATGATAACTGGAACTTCTGTAACTGTTGGATATGCCATCTTTCTGCCGGCATCAGTCGTATATGTTCCATAAGGTTTTACAGTAGCAAAGCCTGTTCCTGCATTGAACGCAGTTATTTTTCCCGGTATAGCAGTGTGCATCTCTTCCATTACTGACCGTGCTGTTTTTTCAACCTGTTCTACAAATTCTTGTAACATTATTTCACCTCCAAAAGCTGGGCTGTACATATCCAATCTCCCTCAAGGTTGTCGCCATCAATCGTCAACTTATAAATCCTAAAATAGCCACGTACTTTGTCGCTTTCCAGTCTTACATAATCATTCACACCAATTGCTCCATTCAAAAAATACTTAACCTCATAGCCTATCTGACTATTGCTTTTCCCACTGCTGGAATCGTCACCCTCTGATGAAATAGTTATACGCTTAGGCACCTCTAATAGTCCCGTATCGGAACTTAAAAGATATGCCCTAGTCGTAATAGGTTCGTTTGGCTTTCTTATCTGTAAAACGGAATTCTGAATAGACCAAGAAAGACCACATGTTTTACACAATTTCTTCAGTACAGTCTTTGCAGGGCCAACAAAACTGAAACCATGCGGTAAAACCTTAAACTTGCAGCCTTTTGAGTATATAACTGATACTCCCATAGCACCTGCAATCTCGTCAAATACCTCCTTACTGTCAACTCGTCCAGAGCGGGATATCTCCACATATGTGTCTCTCAAGGCTACTCTTCCATCCACAACCTCCAACTCTGTCATTCTGTCAGCCCCATCCATCTCTGTTGATGATGTAACTACATTTCCTGCCAGAATCAATGCAATGTGATTGGCATATCCCGCCTGTAATTCAATTACGCAATCTTCCGCGTCAAGGACGCTGAGATTGGCAGGGGATAAATTCCATATTTGTACCTTGGCTGTATTGGCAGTTTCTGATGTCGATTTTTCAATGCTAAAACTTATATGCAATGCATGCGGATTCTCTGTTGAAGTTTGACCGATTTGGAATCCGTTATGCCCCATTTTTCCAGCCTTCATAAGATATCTTCTGATAAAATTCTCCTGTGCCATTTTAATCCTCCCATTCATCCCAAGGTATAAAAACAAATTCTGCGGTTCCATTATTGAAAGATTCCCTTGTAAGTCTTGTTTCTTCACTAATTGCACCGAATATTCCATCCGGCAATGATGTGAAATTCATAAAATGTGTCAGCGGGAAATTAGGCACAATCTTGGTCGGAGAAATAATAGGATTTTCGTCGGTGTCTGATAATCCAAAGCTCCAAAAATCTCCTGTTCCATTGTATGTAAAGCGGATAAGATACTCTTTTTCTGCAATCGTCACCGACGATACGCTATCGTTCATATCCGGAACTGTAATATATAGCATTTACCCACCTCCTACAAAAATCCTGTTTTTTTCCCGATGTTATATAATATAGAGCCCTTCTTTCCACCACTCGACTTACCAGAGCCTCCGGATTTATTAGAGCCTCCAGATTTGCTTGTCGAAGAACCCGAAGATTTTGAACTACTGGATGACGTTGTCGCTTTTCCTGCGCTCTTCTTCGATTCTCCACTCTGCAAAATATATTTAGGTATGTAAACCGTTTTTCTTTTGGTTATATACACTTTCTTTAATGAAAACTGTATCTGTCGTGCGTACCCAATTTCCGAACTATGAGAAATTGACATTGATGTGATTCCCATACTGGTATATATCTTGTCTGTAGTGACAACCTTTACCAATTTTCTCTGAAAATACAATTTCTCAAACTTCTCACATATCTTCTTGGTTCTGCCCGCAGAAGGACTATGTCCTTTGCGATTTCTCCATGTAGCTGGGCTATCACTTATATATAGAGTGATGCTCAGCTGAATAGGTTTTAATATAATTGTGTCCGATACATTGTAACCATTTTCAACAGGATACTCAGGAATGTCAGCAGAATAGCTGATATCCTCGCTGATAAGAGCATCCCCTTCTATTCCGGCAATGCTAACCGGTTTTAGATTTCTTGCCATTCCTTTTCACCTACCTTGCATATGCCAGCCCTTTAGCCATATAGCTTGTGGCATCCTGTGCCGACTGTTTCATGCCCTTCGATACATTCTGTTGTGCCTGTACATCACTGCCAGAGTAAGAATTATTGAAGGTATTGTTCTGTGTCACATTTGTCGTATTACTTGTGTTATTTACTGCACTTCCAGTTGCTGTTGCAGCTGAAGCTGTAGCTCCTTTCATAAGGGTTGATATGCCGCCTGCAAGCCCTTTAACTTTGTCAAGAACAGTGTCCTCGTTTGAACTGATACCTTCGGCTAGTCCACCCATAAAATCAGGCATCCAACTTTCATAATCAGTTAGTGGTCCTTCATCCGGAACTGAGAAATGCAGAAATGATTTGATCTTATCTCCAATACCTTTTACAGCATTTACAATCCCCTGCACACCAGACATAATTCCGTTTTTTAAGCCCCCGATGAAATCAGCGCCCCATTGGACCGCCTTTGACGGAAGGCTTGTTATAAAGCTGATTGCCGCATTGAATCCATCAACAATAGCAGATTTGATATTCCCAACAGCACCTTTAATTCCACTCACTATATTATTGAATGTGGAACTTACGGAATTAGCTATGTTTGAAAAAATACTACTGAAAAAGTTGTATATGGACTGCAACACTGAAACTATCGTGTTATAAGCAGAATTGATTGCATTCGAAATAGTGCTTGTTATTGTATTCCATATTCCTGTCAAGAAAGAAACTATTCCATTCCATATTCCAGAGAAAAATGCACTTATTGCACCCCAAATTGCGTTCCAAAGTGCTTGCAAAGCACCTAACCCAATAGTCAGAACTGTTGATATTGTGTTCCATGCCTGCTGTAAGAAAGCTACAATCATATCCCATATTCCAGAGAATATCTGTTTGATAGCCTCCCATGCTCCAGACCAGTTTCCTGTGAATACAGAGCTTATAAAATTCGCAAGTCCTTTTATTACTTCGAGGAATCCATTTATAAATTGTCCGCAGTTGTCCCACAGCCCTTTAAACCATGCGAGTATCGTAGAGCCCCACGCATTCCAAAATGCCTGGATCCATCCAAATACAGTTTCTATTACAGTCGCAATAGCATTGAATACAGCACTCCCAGCTTCATATAAAGCATCCCAAACCGTTGACAAAGCATCGAGAATAGCTTGCCATACAGCTAAAAGTTTGTCCTTCGTGCTTGTTGTAGAACCATCTATACTATCTTCCGTTCCTCCAAATATCGTTGCCGCCAGCTGGGAGATAAATGTCCATACTCCACTCAGGAATGTTTTTATGATTCCCCAAACTCTCATAAAGTTAGCCTTTATACTTTCTCCATGCCTCTCGAAGAACCCTTTAACAGTATCAACCCACATTCCGGCAGCTTGTTTGAGAAAATCCCATACATTAAGCAGAAATTCTTTAACTTTCTGCCATGCTTTGAAAATAGCTTCCCTGGCATTATCTGCACCAATACCTGCCTTGTCAAATATTGTTCCAATAACAGAATCATTTCCCATAAGGAAATTTATAAAATCTTCAACAATCAGTGCCAACAGCACTACCGCCGCCACAATAGCCAAAGTCTTCAAATTTGCCAAGCTGAATAAGCCTTTCATTTTTGTAAGTAATGTAATAAATGCCTTTGCTCCAGATATGATTTTGCTCCAATTCATTACAATAAAAAAAGCTCCGGCAATAATAGCCAAGAGCTTCAGAGCGTTATCAACTCCACCAAGTTTATCTATAACATTTTTCACCATTCCCATGCCTTTTTTAGCCCCTATCTGCAAGGTCTGCATCATTCGATCAATAGCCGGCTTCAATCTTTTTACTAAAGCATGCATACCATTGAATGCTTTGGTTAGGATTCCTGTCTCTGATGTCAGCTTTTTCATCCCCACAGTTGCCTTTGATACTAGGGAATTTAGCAGTTTTAATACCATTACTGCCGGCTTTAAGAACGCATTTCCAGCAGCCGCTTTCAAATCCTGCACATTCTGTTTCAAATTACCAAGCTGATTGGTCCAGGTATCAGATTCTCTGGCCGCCTGTCCTATTGCACCAGAGGCTTTATTCGCATCCTCAACCATCTGCAGTAATGTCAACTGTTTTTCCGCTTCCGACAAGTCTTTAAACGACTTTCCGTACAACGCATTTGCGGCTGTATTTCTCGTTGTCTCAGTACATGAAAGACCAAGAGCAGCGTCATTTTCAAAATTACCTTTCAAGAAAGACTGGAGGGAATTAGTTACATCCTCTATACTTCTATCATAGAATGCGGCAGAATCCGCAACAGCTTTCATGGATCTGTCAGCAATATCTAATGCGTCCGCCTGTTCCATGCCTGTTGTTTTTGCAAATGCTGCTATCTGGGTAAAACTGCCCTTCATTCTATTTACGGTTACTCCAGTTTCATCAGCAATCTTATCAAGCTTGTCTGAAGCATCCTGCTCTAAATCTCCAAATACCTGCGAAAACTGTGATTTTAATGCCTCTGCATCTGCCGCTGCTTCCGCTAAGTTTGCAATGCCAGCAATTGAAAAACCTATTCCAATAGCGCCTAATAGCTTTGAAGCCATATTTTTTACACCTTTGATGGCATTCTCTGCAGCACCGACACTTTTCTGATCAACTTCAATACCAAATGCAACCGCAATATCTCTTATCGTCAATGCTATTCCCTCCTTTCTCTCATTTCCTCAGCCTTTCCATTCTGAATATCCATGTCCATACGATATAAAGCATATAGCTTCAATGCCTCGTCTAAGGTGTAATATTCCTTCAGCTCGAACATTGAAGCTAATTTAGCTTTAATCAATATGTACATTCTCAACTCCAGCTCGGAAAATTGTGAGGTGTCAAGTTTTCCGTATTTTACAATATCTTCCTCATCTTCTTCGCTATAGCCTCGCCTGCTTTCCCAGATGGGCCGGCGAGTCTCTTGAAAAAACCATTGAAGTTCAAACGGATAACATAAAAAGCGAGAATGAACATGTTCTGTACATCCCCGCAAAAAATCTCATTTACGATATCCATATCAAGTATTTCCTGTGAATACTCTCCTGTCTCCACATCGTCCTCATCCATTACAGGAAGTTCAACGACTACATTCTTATGAGCAATGAGCAATTTTTTCATCATCGATTCAACTTTGCTACCAGAAAACCCTTCCATACTCTTTGAAATGGAAGCGGCCGCATCATTTACATCAATGTCCATCAAATCTCCATCTTCTCCATCGCTTTCATTGTCACTATTGCCTACAAGCGGCATAAGTGCTGCAAGAACCGGGGTAAGCAACGAAGCTAAATCTCCCGTAAGGTTTGCGGCAACCATAGCTGGAAAAGGTCTTATATAAAAATTCAGACCTCCAATCGTTTCCTTCTTTGGTTCAAGCTGCTTTAATCGTGCCATATTTTACCTCCTAACTTTCTACACCGTCAGCTACCACAATCTCCCACTCACGGTTGTTCTGAGCCTTTCCGTAAGTTTTGCCTGCGATTTTAGTAATCCAACCAGTAGAAGCACTGAATTTTTCATTTCCAACGAGATCTTTTACTGTAACAGGGAAAAATCCTTTTCCGTTTTTCTTCATCTTCTCATACATCTTCTTGCAATATGCGTTAGTCTTAGAGTTCTGAAGAACAGATACCTTTACTGTGTAAATAGAAGATGGATCTACGCTTACGCATACCTCTCCATCCGCTCCTGCTACATAACTATTACCGTCTCCGGCAGGCTCAATAACAATAAAGCTGTCATCAGCAAAACCGCTTGCAATATGGTTTCCAAGTGCAAGCGTTACCTTTTTCGGATTATAAGTTGTTACTCTTGGCATTAACCTTCACCTCCTTCTATGCGTACACAAGATTTCCATTGATATTTACAACCTGGATTGCTCCAGCTAATTTAGCTGTAAATTTGCAGCCTGTTAACTGTCGGGATGCCTTTTCTACATCACTCATACTTGCAGACGAAGGTACGATAATTGTATATCCTGGAATCTCGTTATCATCGTCGTCATACTCAGTTGGAGCAACACCCCCTACTTTCTGCCCCACTTTTAACGATTCTTCCATCTTACCTTCAATCGCAGTAATACCTTCATCAGTAAAAGGCACTTTCGTGTTCAACACAAGAAGATTAAATACTCTTTCCTGCATGTCATTCTTTAGCCAATCTCTGAATCGAATTGTGTCAATCCATTCGTTTCCAAGCACCTTACCGCCCATCGAACTTGTAACGTTCTTTTTAGCATAAGTTGTAAAATATGTGACATAGTTTCCATCACAGTATTTTTTCATATCAGTTGATAACTTGCACGGATATACCGCAGCCAGTTGTTTTAATCCCCATGTTTCACTTCCTGGATCATATCCAAAGCACTTAGCCATCATTGCCAACGAAATATAATAATTTTCGTCCGGTGTTTCCTCAACATCAGGGACACCACCTCCATAGACAGCAAAGCTGCGGAAATAATTCGTTGTGCTAACTGGCAAAGTCTGCTCAACAAATGTAAATCCAAAGATCTTCTTATTGGCTTCTGTCCATTTGATTGTTTCTTCAATATCTGCTTTATTAAGAAATGCTTTTGATAAAGCAATTCCATACCATCCGCCAGCTTCTTTCGCCCTGTCAAGAGTGACGCTAATTTTCTCATATGTAACAGGATCGCTTTCATCACTCACAACCTGTCTCGCAATAACATAAACAAGACTTGGCTTTGGTGATTGTGAAAATGCCACATTCGCCATAATGTATGCCTGTGATTCTGTTGAAAAGCCATAGTCCGCAAGTTCTCCTGCCTGCGCTACGCTAATGACTTTTGTTCCGATATTGTCAGTTGATTTCTTTCCAACAACAGGTCCTTCAACAACAAGTAATACATTGTTGAAACTTTCGTCACTTGAACCCGGAGTAGAAATCTCAATGTCTACATTAACAATATCATCAAGATTATTTCTAATTGCCATTGTCTGTTTCCTCCTGTATTCTTATTTCTTCTATTGCATAGGTTTCTGCCTCTACAAATTCCTTCATTCCTCCACCGCTTGGATTCGGAACGGTTTGAATTCCAGATACTCCATACTTTCCATCAGCCAATCCGACAAATGTTATTGTGAATTCGCACATGGAACGATAATTGAATTTCGTATCTCCGATCAGCTCTGATAAATCTCTTATTGGTGGATTCATAACAATAGTTACATTCTTTTCAGCCAATTCTTCTGTAATTCCATCCGAATCAAGAAATCTGATAAATTCTTCCAAATCTTCTACTGCTGTATTCTCAAAGTAGCTTCCATTTCCAGCTTTTACCTCTTTCCCAACAGTATATAAGTTGATTTCAAAAATGAAATCATAATTGTAATATCTATGTTCTCTTTCATCGTCTGACAAAGGAAAGGCTGACCTATTCAAATTGCTATATCCAAGCGTTATATATGGCGGTTTAGGTGTTACACCTTTGGTTTTCGTCCACACCACCATCGCTCCTGGATGATATCGCTTAACAAGTTCGTAAATGAACTTCTTAACCTCCGAAAATGTCATTCTGTTTCCTCCATTTCAGAATTGCTCGGCTCTTTGTTCTCGCTGACTGGTATCAGCTTAAATGTTGATGTCCAATGCTTCAAAATTGTATTCCTGCTTAGGCGAGAAGACATACATTCAAACCATCTTCCATCATACAGAAGCTGGTCTGACCTAACACATTCTTCCTGTTTTGATGTTCTAACAGGGAAATCTCCAAAAGTTTTCAACATTTCCTCATCCCTGCTTCCACCAGCCTCTATAACTTCATCATCAGATAAAGTCTGCACATCAAGAACAACCTGGATATCTTCATACCCCGCTGTTGGATAACCATCTATAATCTTGTCTTCTCCATATCTTCTTAATGTGTATGTACTACCAAAAAATGGCATTAGTCAGAACCTCCTTTCTCCTGTATTACATAGTTAATAGACTGCCTCATACGACCGGTATCAATCAATGGTTTATCAGAACCCTTCCGCCTGATTGTTTCTGGCGAGTTTGGGACAAAATTACCATTAACGATTTCTTTCTGAATCAAGCCTTTCTGAAACACACCTATTTTCTTTAACACGTCTTCGGCAGAGCCACCTTTTACCAGCTGTGTTCTCATTGACTGCAAAAAGGCATTGATTTCTGGTGAATGTGCATCGACACTATCTCGCAGGAAAGGTCTTGACGGGATATGGACAGTGCCGAGTTCATTGAACATTGCTATATCAACTAAATCAACACCATCCTCGCTGCCTGCCCCCTGTTGTATGCCGATACGAACCTCAAGTTTATTAAGGTCCTCCAACATTTTCTGAAATTTCTTGCCATCTGCAGTAACCTTCTCTTTAATCTTAACCGCCACAGTCCACACCCGCCGACACAATTGTGACAATGCAGCGCTTTCTCAAATTAAGATACTGCATACCATACACCGTTAATCCGAATTCCGAATCCGTCGCAGTGTTTCCTGCCTGATTATTGGAAAAGGACACCGATGTCTCACCTTCCGAAACAGAAGATAATCCAATGGTGTCCCCTATCGTTCCTATGCCGATTGTCTTTCCTAAACCAGACATTTTCATTTTATGTGCCGCTAAATATGCCAAAGCCTGCGGATACAACTTTCTGAACCTCTTTTTGCTGATAAGTGGCTCTGCAAGAGATATGAAAGTCTGTACTGTATCATCTGGTACATCTGCAAACTCGTCCATAGTCTTTCTTATAATTTCAAAGGCATCCACAATGGTCACCTCCTACTTGCTGAGTTCGGCTACAATTTTCTCCTTTAGAGTATCAACGGTATCATCGTCCGTTACCTCAAGTCCCATCCCTACAGCTTTTGTAAGAAGGTCATCTTTCTTCATGGTCTTTACAGCTTTAATCTCAGCTTCCTTGGTCTTTGCTGCCTTTTCCTGCTCTGCCTTATACTTTGCAATAGCTTCCTCTTCGATACGAGCTTTTTCAAGGTCACTAATACCTGTTTTCTCCTCCGCAGAGACATTCTGGGAGTCAACCACAATCCCTTTCTGCAGATAGTAAGAAATTACCGGATGGGTTTCCATTCCCTCCGGTAACTCTAAATCCGCTCCAGGAAGGAGTGGCTCTCCGTTGATTCCGATAATCTTTCTCGATTTATTGATAATCTTCATAATGTCATTTCCTCCTTAAATTCCGTATGCAAGAAGCATTGATAACGGATAATAAATGATAAGTCCAGCAGTTCTTGTTTCGCAAGGAATCTCTGTCTCGAGTTTCTGGACCTGCAATGGGTACTGGTAGAACGGAAGCGGAATTTCCAAACTGAACTTTTCCGGATCCTTCGTGTACATAAATGCAACATTCTTTCCTGTAGGATTGATATCAGTAGCGGAATCCTGTAACTCTGCCATGCTCTCGAAGTTCTTTAAGTATGGTGCATGTTCTTTGATAAAGCTGAGTACAGTAGTCTCCGTATCTGGAATTCTCCTTGTTGAAAGATCCATGTAAATGTACGATGGAAGAGCTAATGTATCAGGCTTTTCGATAGACATTGTAATCTTGTCAACAAATTTCTGCATGCCATTGATATCATCAAGAATCTGATCAGCAGTCTTATGTGCCCAGTCTGTGTACTTCTTTCCATCAACTTCAACCTCGGACAAAGTGTACAGAGGAATGTCGGTACCATCAGAGAAAATGCCGACGAGGTTATGTTTCTTATCGCCTGCAAAAGCAATCTTATTAACCATATAATCTGACGCTCTTCTTGCAGCTGCACCTTTTCTGGCATCAAGAGACTTTCCTGCCATTCTGGAAGCTCTCATTTCCTGCACATTGTAACCATAGCTGTCACCGACAGACTTAATAGAAGCAGTGTGAGATTCGCCCTGTACATCAACTCTAGGAAGGTCTGTGGCATAATTGTTAATGATTGCCGCCATACCGGTAATATCATAGCTGTAATATGTTGTGGTTTCTGCTCCCTCATTAACCTCAGAAGTGATAGGGAAGTAAGACAATGCAGAGAGCTCCGGATACTGCTTGTCATAAGTCTTTGTCTTTACCTGATCAAGTTCTCTGGCAAAGAATACAGTTGCAGATTCAACACTATCAAAACGAAGCTGCTCACTTCCCGCAAGCCCCTTAACAAGGGTAGAGCCCTTTAATGCACTGTAATCATCCATGTTAAAATCTTTCATTCGTGAATACCTCCTTCTTATTTCTCCGCAGCTTTCACAACCGCACCCGGTCTGAACTCTGCGTTTGCAATGCCATTATCAGTTTCTCCAAGGAAAATAGCATTTACTTCCACCTTGGTTGCTGTATCTGCAGATGTTGTGAACTTTCCTGCCTCATCACCATCCGTAATTAAGTAAACCTTCTCCTTGTATGCAGGTTTAGCTGCTGCTCCAGTCTGCACCCAAATTCTTCCAAAATGAAGGCAGCCTACTGTACGCTTGCTGTTGATGGAAACATTGTTATCCATATCCTTTTCCACCATAACAGAATTGTGTACTACAACACCCTCAAAATCATCAGATGTTGCACCTGTTGCCGGAAGTTTTACGTCAGTGCCTTTATTTGTTCCAACGACAACACCAAGACCAAAGGCAACACCATCACCTTCTGCCTGTCTTGTTGTAACATCATGGGCCGATAAATCAAACAGCCCGCCGGCCACTCCTTTAGGAAAGCCAAAGCCATAACTTGTCTGTACTGCTGTGCTCATTACTTTCTACCTCCTGTCATATTCGCAATCATTTTCTTACGAGCAGATGTTGAATTACTAACCTCTTTTGCATCCTTGCGGACCTTATCAGCTGCAATTCTCTCTCTCTGATCATTAGTGCTCTTTCTCTCATGGAATGACTGCTTTGCAATGTCATAAGCTGCATTGATATAGCTGTCGCTCTTTCCATCAAGATTCATCTTCGGATTAACTGCCTTGATAATGCGTTTTCTTCCTTCTCTTACCGAAAGTCCCTCAACTCCATCAAGGTTTAATCGGTCAGCCATTCGGCACACATCAAGGCGGTCCTGAATAATTTTATCCACAGAATCCATGTTTACTCCTTTCTGTTTCTCCGGATCGCATTCTGCACCCGCTCCCTCATCATCCGAATCTGTGTTTTCGTCTGTAGGAGCAGTTTCTTCTTTCTCTCCAGCGTCTTCTCCTTCATCACCATTCATATCGCTCTGAGCCTGCATCTTGTCAATCTCCTGCAAGAGAGTATCAAGGTCTGCTTTCTGCTCTGCAATAATATCCTCTGGCGACATACCATCACCCTCAGCATCTCTGCGGTCAATATTCTCCTTGACCTTTTCAACGGGTGTCTTTTCCGGTTCTCCATTTTCCTCCGGATTGGCTGCTGGTGTTTCCTCTGGATCTTCTCCATCAACTCCCTCACCAGTTGCCTGATTTGCGGCTTTCTGAGCCTTGAATAAAGCAATAGCAGCTTCCATCTCTTCTGGTGTAAGCTCTTCGCCCTCATCAGCTCTTCGGCCTTTTGAATTAGGTTTGTACATAATTACTTTGCCTCCTTTTAAGATTTGTGTATCATCATCCTTGCCATCGATATTCAAGCGAGCAGTTTCTCCCGCTCTTGCTTCTCCGACAAGTGCAAGATGATTGATTTCGATATTTTTCTGAATACAATCGTATTTCTCTCCGTGATATACTCCCGGAGTATCATCAGTATCAAGGCTGTATCCAAGGGATAACTCTTTCAATCCGCAACTTTTCAAAGCATTTGTATCATGAATAATAATCTCACAGCGAACGCTATCTCCATCCCTGTATCCTTCACTCATAATTGTGCCTATCTGTTCTCTGCGGACATTCTCCTTATCCACTTCTCCAGCATCATGTGTAATGATGATTGGTTTGCCCTTGTAACTCTCCAACGATTTCTTGTCAAAGACATTCTCAGGCAATCGGAGTTCCCTCCGTGTGCTTCCATCATCATTCTTATACTCAAATATGCCACATGTAGTCACAATTGGGTGATCTACAAGATAGCCTTCATCTGTGTAATAAGTCTGATCCATGGAAATGCTGTCAATTCGTTTCAGCTTCACTTTCTGCACCTCCTGCTTTCTGTCACTTTTTCAATGCAACCACTTCCTTTCAAACTGGCAAATCCAGATTATCTATATCAAACACCGGAATTGCGCAACACCGGCATTGATAATCCTGTCCAGGATGGCATTTTCTGCCATTTCCTACATCTGGCGGATTGTCCCAGCTGATTATCTTTCCTTCCAGCTCTCTATGGCTTTTCCGCTCTCGTCTATCCATTACTCCAGACCATTCATACTTTGGCACACCCGCATCCCTCTGCTGGCTCTCCGTAATATCTGCATTAAGCTTTGCCGTTTGGTCTCTGGCAATCAGCTTTGCATGACGCTTACTCATTCCGTATTGCCGCTGAATCTCTTTTACAATATTGGTTGTAGTCGTTCCTTTCATGTAGTTTTCATATACCAGTTCTTTCATTCTATCGAGAGATTGATTTGGAACAGTCTTTATTAAATCCACATTATCAGACACCCATTTTTCCAACATCTTTGCGTAATATTCTCCAGAATAATAATCATCAAGCAAATTAATACCCAATGTCTTGCTTACCGCTTTCTTCCACTCTTTAACGGTGAGCTTATGGTCTAGGTTGGCAATTATATTTATCTGTCTTTTCAAGTCGTAAAGTCCAAAAGCGGCATCCAGTTCTCTTTGGATTGTCTTAAAAAGAATTGTGAGGCGAACTATTGTATTGTCTAAAGCTGAAAATCGTGCTGTCCTGCGTTTCTGCTCATTATCTTTCTTTGAATCCGCACGAAGCTGCGTGCCCTCATTAAGTATTTGCTTTATATCTGGCATATACTTCATAAGCACCTCTTTCTCGATAGCCATATATGCATTTACCAATCGCATATATTCTCTTTCCGCACTGTCCGGATACTTAGGTCTGTATTTACACGGGATAATCCGTTTTCCTTTGTTTTTCTCTTTCAATTCAGACCGAAGTAATTCTTTTCGTAACATTTCATCCAAGCTATCACCTTCTCTCATTGCCTCTTATTTGGAATTATGCTTGCAATCGTCTATTTCACTGCTGACACTAAAAAAGCCCCATAATGCCACGATTAGCGGCACTACAGGGCAAAAGAAAAGAGCCTCACACTCGCAAGGCTCGTATCTTATATTCCAAGTTCATCCAGATATTCTAAAATATCATCACTCTTTCTTGCAGGATCTTCCTTGATGTAATCTTTTACTTTCCGGATATCCTCATCATCATGCTTAACTGCACACAAAACGCAGCCAACAAAATCATCATAAGTATCACTTACATTCTCCAGAAGTTTCTTCAATTCATCCATCGGTCTAATCCTCCTCTGTCTTCATGAATATATCGTAATCATCAAATCCATGATTCTTGAATCTATAATAGTATGTAGGGCTATCTGGCTCATTTGAACTCGTGCGAATTGCGCACACTCTCTTTCCCTTGTACTTTGCATGATACACATTATTTATGTCATGCGTGACCTTTGCCTTTTCCTTTGCAGTCATTGGTAAGGACTGGGTTTTCTTTCTCTTAGAGTTGCTCTTCTTATTCTTTCCTCCACTACCCTTCGGGTACCTTCCAGAACCAGGGCCTCCGTCTGCTTCCATATTACTTTGACTTACCTCAGCTGTCAACCGAATTTCATCCAGTTGCCTTAGAAAGTCCTCAAGTGAAAGTCTAAACGGAAGGAATAAGTCCATGTCAAGAACACTTCCTATATCTTCAAAACGAGCATCTTCCATCTCTGTATTAAAGCATATTGGATTTCCATAATACTCTGTGCATAGAAAAACCTGCGAAGGACAATATTGTTCGGACATACCAGAAATCAAAGTTACCGGAATTATATTTGCTATATTGATGCCAAATTCTTCCCTTGTTTCTCTTATGGCTGCATCTTCCGGTGTTTCCCCTATTTCAATATGTCCTCCAGGTCCACACACAAGTCCATTGTCTTTCCTTGTGCCAACAAGCACTTTCCCATCTTTTACAACAATGACACCGCATCCGGTAGGAGTAACTGTATCAAACGCAGAATCAGTCTCGGTTTCTTCCTGTTCCTGCGGCTCTTTCACTTCTGCAGACAATGCCGTATTTGATGTCTCTGCTGATTCATTTGCATTAGTTGGAGCATCATCCACCATTGCTTCCCAATCATCTTCATCATCCAAAATATCGTTTACTGTAAACTCTCCGTTTTCAGCTAAACGTTTTCTGACTTCCGAAGCGTCAAGAGCCTGCATATCCACATAAACCTGTGCTGTCTGTGCCTTTGTAAGCTCCGTTGCAGCCTTTGTCTGATCTACTCCCGCCTGCTCCGCTTCGCTCAAATTCCATAAAGGCTTGAATTTCAGAGTATAGTCAGGAATTTCCTCAAACTCTCCCTTATACTTTCCGGCAATCAAGATAATATCAATCAGTACTCCAAGATTTCTTTTGAGGTTCAACTTCTGAATCTTATTCACATAGGAGTAATAGTTCTCCATATCTCCCTCTCCGGTGGAGTTTTCGCCGGCTGGTGACCTTCCAAAGAGCTTCGTCTGTGGGATGTTTGTTACTGCTGAAAGCATATTGCATGTCGCATCGATAATATCCTTTACTCCGGAAAATGTCACAGTCTTATAATCGTAATCTTCTCCGTTCGCATCAATAGCTATGGAATTGATGATGCCCTTCGCCATATCGATTATACGCAGTCTCCTAAGAACAATATCCTCGCCCTCGTCTGTTTCCAGAAGGTTGGCAAGGTCATTCATCTTATAAATTGCTTGTACCGCCCTATCAAGCAGTTTAACTCCATTTCCATGCGATGTAACAGTTTCCTGCAAGGCTTTATGTATCCTCGTGTACTCTGGCATGCCAAAGAAACGATATTCTGTCCTCGAGCTGGATTGTGGCAATGTTCCATTCTTGAACAATAGGCACCTGCTTTCGTGGACACGAAACTGCTTGCCATACATTGGAGATACATCGTAGAATTCAGGCTTTCCAAATTTCGACCATTTACCGGTCTTTGGATCGTGATTATATATGCTGTTGTAATCTGGTGTAATCAAAGGTCTTTCAAACACAAGCAGTTCATCAATTCCTCTGATATTATCCCAATCCACAGGCTCATCAATCTGTTTCCCATCATCAATTATCATCACCATAAGCGAACCGCCATATAGTCTCGACCATTTGATAGCTGTAGAAGCTGCACCCTCAAAGTCCAACTCGTCAAGTGAATCATTGATAAATGTTTCCAAGTCAACATCATTTACACCATATTCAAATCCACTACTAACAGCATCATCAGATGGGATATCTATTATCTTAGCGAACAATCCGTTTTCCTCGTAGTTCAGTGTGAGTTCCACATCTGTTACAGGATCATCACTCTCAAAGCGATACTGCTCTGACACATCATCTTGAGTACCATACTTATTCATCAGATTCTTATATCCATCTGCTCTGCTTTCTTTCTCATTGTCCTGCATTTTCTCACCTCCTAATCTACGAGACTTCCAATATTGAATGTCTTTTTCTGATAGCAAGACAGCGCAACCGCATCTGCTCTATCTGGGGAATCAATCCCTCGTTTCTTCATTTCCTCTTTGCTTTCAAGCAACATCTTTCCTCTACTCGTCAGCCTGTATTTTCTACAAGTGAGCTGTGCAACAAGTTCATTGTCATTTTCCAAACTCACTTCCTCCATCATTAAGGCATCTTTTACTGTGCCCCATAAATAAGTTGTCATATTATCGTAAATGTCGCAGGCTTTCTGTTTTCCATCACCAACAGTTTCTTCCGGAACTTTGCCAGCGGCATTAACAGGAACAATCACCATTCGTGTAAGCTTTTCTTCCTGCTTAACCTCTTCCAGACGGTCTGTAACTCCGCCACCAAGACCACAATCATCAATGTTGATATATATCTTTCCTTTGTATCTCGGAAACTCTGTAATAGCTTTTCTGTAAAGCTGCACAACTTTTCCAACTGTTGTCATGAGGCTTTGCCCTCTAAACGATACCGGAAGTGTTATTTTCCCACCTACATTCCTGGCAATAACTGTTTCATCAGAACCATATCTCGCCACATCAACTCCAAATGATATTCGCTTAGGAACATCATCCGGCAAATCTAACATACAGCAATGCTCTACCAGTGAAAGGGCTATAAACACATCGTCTTCCTGCTTTGGAAATTCTCCGAACACACGCACCAGCACGACATTACTGTCACGGCCATACTTGCGTATAAGTGATTCAATATTCTGTTTGTTGGTTCTCTTACTATCTGCAGACGATACCGTGTGGCACCTGTATATGGACCTATCTACATTAAAAGCATCGTAGAATGTTCCAGATGTTCTCGTCGGGTTCCCGCACATCAGCAGCTTATTGTTTTCACCGGAAAGAGTACCAAGTATCGCCTCCATAATCGGATCCGCAACACCAGAAGCCTCATCCACGATGAATAGCATGTTATCCTCATGGAAACCTTGCATATTCTCTGGCTTTGTAGCAGTCCTAGCTACGGCAAACCAACGCTTTTCGTTGCCAACCATATAAATATAGGTCTTCGTCCATTTGAGGATGTCTGAGAGCAAAGGAGACTTGCTCATCCACTTGCTGACTTCGGACCACAATACATCGTGCAACTGCTGTTTGGTAGGAGCTGTTGCAACAATTCTCGGATAGGGATAGCAGCATAAAAACCACAGCAAAGCAACAGCTTCCATACCTGTTTTTCCAACACCCTGTCCAGACTTGATTGCAACCTTCGGGCTTTCTGCCAAATCCATCAAAGCTTGTTTTTGCCAATCATCAGGCTCAAACAGCAATACCTCTTGTGCAAATAGCACTGGATTTTTCCTGTATATTGGGATTTTCTTCTGGAAGAATTTTCTTCGTAATGTCCGTGAGTTCTTATTCATCTTCGCTCACTTCCTCTCCCAATACAGCTGCAATCCAATCATCAACCGCATCGTTGCCAGCACTTTCACTTTCAAGCCTTGCCTTTTCTATGCGATACTTGGACAACGCTTCAATAGCCTTTGTCTTTTTGCTCTGCACAGTAGAAAGTTCCTGTTCCAGCCTCGCTATGATCATATCCTTATTGGCTGTGTGTGTTGCTATATTATAGGACTTACCCGGAAGAATTTCTTTATTATCAACCTTCTCCTTCTGGCGCCTATCGTACTCTGCCTCTTCCTCTTGGTCTTTAAACGAGCGTTTAGACTCGCTCCGGTTCACATCCATTACCGCAACCTCCCCTTTTTGGTCACGGTATTTATTGATGGCTTTAAGTATTCTTCTCTCTCTAATCGAAAAAAGCTGTATCTGTTCCATCAGTTGAAGTTCCGTATCTTCTGGAATAGAATCAAGAAGCTCCTGCTCATCCGAATCCAACGCATCCATAAATACAGGAACATAACCGCCATGCTTTGTTCTGTCTGGTGGAGGATTTGGGTTTGGATTGCCAGAACCGCCTTTTGCATTCTGATTTTTGGGCTGGCCTCCTCTCTTTTTCTTCTGCAACGTTGCATTTTTCTTCTCGCTTTTTTTCGCAACGTTGCATTTGTTTTTTTTTGAGGCTTTTCCCCACCCATACCGGTTCTTCCAGCTGCGGACTGTTCCGTCTGAAACCTCCAGTTTCTTAGCAATCTCAACCATTGCCATACCGTCATTGAATAGCTTTTCAGCTTGTGTTACTTTCTCGCTCGGTGCTCTCGGCATATCACCACCTCTCTCCTGTTCGTTTTGCAATCGTGGACGCACAAAAGGGAGGGTGTATGCCCTCCCGTGTGTCACTCTCACGAATATTTATTGTTTTAACATTAAATCTTCGTTATAAACTCTGCTTTTGAATAACCTTGATTTGGTTTAATCATCATATTCAAAAAGTCCTCTTTGGAGAAGTCCGATAATCGGAATATTTCTTCTGGTCTCATGCCAAGCTGCTTACCGATTTCTTCAACAGATTTCCCCTCTCCCATAAGCTCTTTAACAATCGCTTTCATAGGTTCAAGCAAATGTGTACCTCTTGCCCTGTTATGGGTTACAGTACCGTAAATATTACCGGCTTTATCCTTATGTTCTACAATTACAACAGGAACCTTGCCTTCAAGCATTGATTTCAGAGGTTCTTCTCCCGCAACAGTCCATCGGTGGAAACCATCAATAATCGTGAAATCCGGTCTCACAACAATTGGTAATGTCCATCCATTGGTTAATATGGATTGCTTCAGCAATTCCAAATTCTGTTTTGACACTTTATTTGGGTTGTAATCGTTTGGTTTTACCATGTCCCTGTCTACCCATTGGAGAGTAGAAAGCGGGCTACTCAATTTCTTATCCATTTGTCATGCCCTCCTTCTTTTTGGCTTCTGTAATGTATTTACCATAGATTCTCTGATATAAAGCACGATAGGAACGCAGCTTTGGATCACCAGAAATAAGTCCTTCATATATAGCCTTGCAATCCTTATTGTCCGCAATAGCAGAAACACTCATAAAGAAGTTCCTGTATCGTTCCGCAACATATCTCTTGTGCTTCGTTTGGAAATTTCCATCCATATCAGAAAACAATTCTAAAAGGGCGGCCTTATAATCTTTTTCCGTCATTCCCTTCTCGTTTTGTTTTCTTGCGGCTGTGCTTCTACCGAACATCTCACTATCCCAATACAAGGCGGCCAGATATGCGTTCGGTTCTCGCCTTACTATCCGTTCCATAAGATCCGGATAATATTCATTCATTTTGACAAGGCTTTTTGCCGTGTCAATCGAAAAGAACTGCGATACCCTCAATTGTCCTTTTCGTGTTCCTGACTGCCACAAGAACAGGTAAATCTCTGGTATGTCAACTTTTTCCCGAAGGAGGTAAAGCCATACATCATTATTGGTCCAATCATATATCGGAAATACCTGGTGTTTATTCGTCATGGTCTTTCCTGCTCTCAGCATAGTTGCAATATTCTGCAGTCTCTGTACTGATTCCGCTGTTCGGATTCCTGTAATCGTAATTCCTCCGCTGCATATTCTTGGAAGAAAATCCTGATATGCATCAATGCGAGGTCTTAACAGCGGATGGTTTCTGATTGCGAATGATGGTGGCTGTCTTACCCAAACATCTTTTTTATATCTGTCCCAACAAATAAATGTTTCATCGTTGGACAGTTCATTAAAGCAGTTGTAGTGTTTTACCTCAAGGCAATACCACTCAAACTTTGCTCCAATTAACATAAATCTTTTTCGCCATTCCCTCACCTTATCTTCCATGCAAGGGAAAATGGCTTCTTCATCTATAAATTGTACAATAAGCTGTGCCGGATTGATTTCCCCTGCCTGCACAAGCTCCATAACAAGCTGTGCCATACAAAGGCTGTCCTTACCACCGCTGAAAGACATATACACCGGCAATCCGTTTTGGAATACATTTCTTATACGGATTTTGGCGGCCTTTACAACATCTATACTGGATTCGCACCGCTTTATAGCCATATTTTCTCCCCGCATTTCGGACAGATAACAAATTTCTTTACTTCGGTGGTATCTTCACTGTCCTCTGGCATTTCCTGTTGTGGCTGAGCAATTGGCTGCGGTGCTGGTGTTGCCTGCTCCGCCTCCGCTTTTTGAATCTGCTGTTCTTTTCTCTCGCCGCTTTCTTTAATACTCTGGATTTCTTCATCATCCAAAGTGCCATACTCGGAGAGCTTTTCTGTAACATCCTCTGCCTCTGACACCATCTGCTTTAATATGTCTTCATCAAAGCCCGGGATATCAAGGTCGCCCTGCAGGTCTTCTAAAAAGCTATTGAGTGTATCGAGATTTTCAATACCTAAGCTGAAAATCTTGTTGTCTGCAATCATCAGCTTCTTTTTCTGATTTTCAGTAAGATTGTCATACTTATAAACATCAGCTGTTTCTTTTCCCATGGCAATCAATGTTTCATACAAACCATTTCCTGCCAAGATTACATTGTTTTCGTCAACAACAATCGGACGGATCTGTCCGAACATTTTGACACTTCTTTGGAACTCCTTCAGCTGTTGCTCCGTATGAATTCTGACATTCTTTTCTGGCTTCACAAGGTCCACCAGCTTCATTGTGATAATTTCCATCTTTGTTTCCTCCTGTATTTTAATTGGAGGAACAAATCCGTATGATATATACGCTATCTGCAAATAGCAAAAGACAGCACTTGCAATCTTTTGTCTGCAAATGCTGTCAAGTGTCAGCAACTTATTTTATTGTCTTCAAGAATGTTTTTGCACTCTCAAAGTATTCTGCCGCCTCATTTACTATGGAGCTGTCAATCTCATAGATTTCGCTCCAGGCATTCTCCGTACTTCCTGTCCATTGCCTTGCTGGCCAAGGATGCGTTCCGCACAGATAGCCATTTTTCCAATCATATATAGGCGGCATAGCCAAATTATAATAATAGATATATGCCAAAACCTGCTCATGCGTCCAATCTGACAAAGGGCTATATCGTGTAACCCCTTGGCTGTTGGTGTAGATATTGTCACCTTTTCCAACATAATTCCCATCAGCCCTTCGTCTTCCAAGAAGGAGCATATCGAGGTTGTTTTCTTTGTAGTATTTTGCCTGTCCTCTATGTTGAACAATATGGAACCATTGAGCTGCATATTTGCTATCCTGTGGGAAAAGCATGTGTGGATGAGTAACAAGCCACTTAATATCCTGTCCTGTATTGATAATGGACAATTCCGGAGGCTTATTATCCTCAACCCATTGCGTAAATGCTTTATACTCCAAATTGCTGATTACGAGGACGCAGGAGCTTATTCCTGCCCGACGGCAAATTTCTCCAAGCACAAGGGAATCTTTTCCTCCGCTCCATGCGTAGGCAGCTTTCTTTCCTTTCGTCTTGGCTTTTATATCCTGTATGGTCTTATTTACAAGCTGATCCAACTCTTTTTTAGTTATCAGCTGTTCGATTTTGTCAAAAGTTTCTATCCAGTCAGAGTTTTTGATTCTCTGCTTTCTTCCAAGTATGCTATCCATTCTCCGCACCTCTCTTTCTGCTTGCAATCAAAGCAACTGTTCCAGATAGCAGAACTGTCAAAAGACTGCCGACTGTTTTATAAGCTGCGGTTCCTGTGATATTCCCATAAGCAAATACAGGAAGACCTATGATCAGCGCGGACACGATGCCAGCAACAACGCCTTCCGGTTTAAGCCTTACTCCCTTTAATGTAAATATTGTCGGGAGAAGTGTTGCTGCTCTGAGTGTGCCATACATCAAAAACAAATGCGTAACTGTAAGCCCTGGGATATTGGCAACTATAATTCCTATTACCAACAGCGCAACCATGGCAATCTTGGTCTTTCCGAGTGTATTCTTTTTGAATATGTCTGTTGTGAGGGATGATATTGCACACAGATTACTGTCAATCGTAGATAATAATCCAGATACAATCATAAATAAAAATGGGATTACCGCCCAGCTCGGAAATAACTCTGAAATGAGTTCAAAGTTAATCACACCTGTATCAATTGCCATATATCCCATTCCAGCTCCGACAAACCCAAGGATTCCCATTGACAATGGCACCATGCCAAATAGAATTGCTCCAACAAAGAAAGCCCTTCCTATTCGATTTTTCTTTACACAAAATGCTCTCTGCCAAAAACATTGGTCGCCAAATGGTCCTGAGATAAGCCCGACTGTTGTGGGGAGTCCAAAACCAAGAAATATCTCTATACCTTTTGCAGAGAAAAGGGAGCTGCACTCTCCTGTATATCCGCCAATTCCTGCGAACATATTTTGAAGGCCACCACCATTCTTAATGCCGAAAACTGCAAAGCAAACACTTGCAATCAGCATAAAGACCATCTGTATAGAATCCGTCAGTATCGAAGCCTTTATTCCAGAGAACTGTGAATACGAATAAGCAATCACAGCCATGATTACTGTCATGATCCAGAATGGAATACCTGTCAGCATACTTAATATTTTGCTTCCTGCCAATAACTGGACTCCTGTAGATAATGCCGATAATGCCCCAAGCTGAAACAGGTAAATATTTTTTACCGATTCAGACTGGTATTTCTGGTGCATATATCCAGACAGTGTGATTCCTTCCGGCATTTCTTTTCTTATTCTCCTAGCAAACGGAACAAAGAATATGAGACAAAGCACATTAGGTACCAGAAACCAAAACAGCCCTGCAAAGCCTTTGGTATAAGCATTCTCTGTTGATGTAAATAGTGCAGGAGCCCATATCCATGTAGCTGCAATGCTTAATGCAGATATAAACCATCCTGTATTTCTATTTCCAACACAAAACCTTTCGACGCTTTTCTCTTTGTTTGTCATAAGTACTGTTGCCGCAATCATAATTACCGCATAAGCAGCCAGCACCATAATTGTGTAATTCATTATTATCCTCCAATCAATATTATTCTGGAGGAGCAGGTGCATTTCCTGTTCAATCGTCTCTCCTTTCTCGGAAAGTTTGCATCAAAAAAAGAAGCCTGCAACAACTCTGCAGACTTCCCCGACGTTTGATTTAGAATTTTACAAATACGATTTTGCCATTTATAAGCTGTGATGTCAATGTAATTATTTTGTAGACGGTGGCTTTATCGTACTTTCAATCCGTCCACCCCGAATATAAGAGCGGTCAATCTTTCCTCTGCAACTCTCAAATCGGAATACACATTTTCCTTTGACATATTGTGTTTTGCCGCAATCTCTTTTACGGTAAGAACCGGCTCTGCCATGTATTTATCCCAAACCACCTCGTATCTCCTACGGTCTATATCCTGGTTCGGAGATTTTTCACAATAGGCATCATACAAACCGAACATCGTCTCGATATGCGATACGATAATAGCCGTTCTGGTTGCACTTCTCTTGATACTTTCAATGATTACCTCATTGTCATAAAGATTCATCATTGATTCCAAGATATCCAAAGCCGATTCCTCCATCTGTGTTCGCCCGAAAACTGAGTTTTCCGCATGTTCTTTGAGCATGTGATAATTACGCAGGAGCAGCTTTGTATTTCGCAATCTTCTGTCTGCCCGTTTTCCCTGCTCTTTTTTTCTTTCCTGATCATAGGTTTTTAATGCTTCCTTTGCTCCAATTTCAGCTGCATTTGCACAAATATCCTTCAATTGTTCTGGTGTAAGAGCTATTATAACTTTTTCTGCTCTTTCTTCTGTTGATTGGCTGTCCATGCTGTCGCCCTCCTTCTTTTTTATTTCAAATTCATAACGAATTATGATATAATCTAACTGTCTGTTGGGAGGGTTGCGAAAGCACTCTCCTTTTACTTTTCATCTGCTTTTATAAAATCCTCAATCGACATTTGCCCTGGTATTTCATAATATGGAAAATCGTCTGAAGCAGTACCTGTTTTTGAATCTCCATCACGGATCCGCATACTGGTACCGAACACTCTCTTATAACATACCGGTCCGTATCCTACTTCCTTGCTTTGTTGGCTTCTCAATTTTCTTCCGCATTCCATACAGACTGCCATCAGAAATCACCTCCCTCAAAGATAAATACCTTATGTGCCGGTAGTCTCTTGTCCTTAAAATCTTCCCAGTACATATATGCCCCAGAAGCTAAACAGGATGCCGAGTATTCTTCAATCTCCTTATCATTTTTAAGCCACACACAATGACCTGCGACATGTTCCTTTATTTCCTCCAGAAGTTCATTTTCCATAAGTGTCTGTATTATCTGCAAGGTAACTTCCACCCACTTCTCCGGAGTAAATTCTCCTATGTTGGTCTTGTAGAATTCCTTGAACACATTTTTCTGTCTGGTATTTCCAAATCGTGTAATGTATGTAGTTCCTGTTGGCTCGCTCCTGCCTATTCGATGATGTATTGCATAGTCTGAAATACTAACTATTTTCATCCTCCACCTCCAGCCTGTCTGCAATAAGCCGAATAACATCTGCCATAATTGTTCGTTGGTCACTATTTTTTTGAACAATCTGATCAATCTCAATATCTGGAATCGATATCTCAATATCATTTAAAAATTTATTGACCATCTGTTTGCTCTCTTCCACTGTAAACGGTGGCATTTCATACTTTTGGGAACATCTACTCACAAATGCTTTATCTAAAATATCTAATCTATTTGTAGCCGCAATAACCACAACATCATTTGCAAGTTTGTCAAATTCCTGCATTAAAGTAACTGTAACTCTACCAATTTCCCGGTCTGCTCCACTTGAAGTTCTTTCTCTATTGCAACTTATAGTATCAACCTCGTCCAACATAAAAACACAAGGATTTGTAGAAGCATAGGTAAATGCCTGTGCAATATTCCTGGATGTGACACCCATGTAGCTATCCACAACCTTCGAGAAATTCAAATAGCAAAAAGGCAACCCCATTTTGTATGCAATGTATTTTCCAAACATAGTTTTTCCTGTCCCCGGTGGTCCATACAGCAAGGTCGCATTTTTATACGGAATCATCAGCTCCATAAGTTTTCCGCTTACTCTTGCCAGTCTAAATATATTTTTCGCTATTGCTTCCTGCCTTTCCGTCACATAATACCGGTGTTCCTTAAATGACAGCGAAACATCTTCGCATACAAGGATATCTTTGAGGTTTCCCGGAAGTTCTATATATCCTGCACCCTCAGATGTAAGAATATTTTTATATCGTGTTACAAATCCTTTATTTTTTTGAGTTGTATCCGCATTTAGTGCAGCTACTGCCCACTTTTTTGCCTCTCTTATGTCATTCTCAGCAATCGACTTTATTAAATTTTGTTCATATGTTCCCAGTCCCATCACAATCCCCTTTCTCTCAGCTTGCGATCAATGATTGGAATAAGCATTCTGGCCGAGCATTTCATATGCAATGTTGTTGGAGCATCTACAATTTTACATAGCATATCAAAGTACACCTGCTCTGCAGTTAAGTCTTTTGCGTAATTCTCGGCCTGCTCCTGTGT
Organism: uncultured Lachnospiraceae bacterium; assembly: GCA_934351255.1. Classification (GTDB taxonomy): domain Bacteria; phylum Bacillota; class Clostridia; order Lachnospirales; family Lachnospiraceae; genus Jutongia. Next base: position 146,280 of record CAKRJH010000004.1, on the reverse strand, counting down.
TTTCTCCACAATAGGAATAGTTTGACACGATTCAGCAGTGTCGTGTATCAACTGAATAGCTCTGCTTGTGAATGTTATAGTATTATCATCGTTAACTACCGGTTCATTCAGTAAGGCCTCTATCATTCCATCAATCTGCATTCGTTTTTCTCCTTTCTGTTATTTCATGTATTGAAATCCTATAATATTCAACATCCTGTTCAGCACCCCATTCCACCTTTCCGGTACCGATAGACAATGAGCATATAGCGGTAAAGCACGGGGAATCTTTACCATATCCATTTCTGAATTGTATTTTCTGCTTTGACATGTCTGACGGAGGAAACACATTCCCTTTAACAAGCCTATCACCCTCTTTAAACATCCCAAACTCCTTCGGTAATCTTGAATCATAATATGGCTTTATTTCACGGTATTCCTCCCTCTTTTCTCCGGAAAGTATCATATCAAACCATTTTTTCTTAATTGTCAATGTGAGCATTTGTTTTCGCCTTCTTTCTCAAAATAGAATTTAATCGGTCCTCTGTCCTCATGTATCATTCCGTACCTCAAAGCAATGTTATATGTACACACATCTCTTTTCAGCCTGTCCGGTATTTTCTGCAACTGCTTTCGAAAGTCTTCCAGTTCCATTGTTGCTTTATAACGATTGCATGAACCGCAGGACGGCATCAAATTACTTATGTCGTGTACATCAATCCCGGTAAATTCTTCTTCGTACTCATAGTGTTTAAGGCAATGCAAATGGTCTATATTAAAACCTTTCTCTGGTATCTTGCAACCGCAGTAAGCACAATGACCATTATACTTTTTATACACTATTTTCCTAATCGACTTCGGTATCGCCTTTCGCATCTTCGCGCCTCCTTCTTCTATATGGCTCTCTTTTCTCTGCCCATGCCAAAACTTCACTCTCTACAAGTTCTGTTTCATCAGCATCCCACAACCATCTTTTTAAATACGGATTGTAAATTGCAGAATCGCTATGGATTCCTGCACTATTCTTAAATGTGATATCATACAGTTTATGTTCTTCTGGTAACCTTTCACTGCATGGAATCCAACCATTGTTGTATTCTTTTTCAATACTCTTTATCACTTTTATAACATCACTTATAAACATATTTGCTAAAGAGTCACATCCTTGTAGCTGTTTGAACCGATTAACAATCTTCTCAAATGCTTTGTTCATTCTGGTTCACGCCCCTTTGCTCGCATTTATCAAATTCAAAATATATAGTATCTGATTCTCGTCAAATCCGTAATCTCTGCATTGAGAAAACAAACTCATAAAGTGTTTTTCCTTTGTTTCCTTATTGTCAAATGTTTTTTCAAGCTTATAGCACTGATATTGTAGTATCAGCCACTTAACGAATCCTATCATTCTAATTCACCTCACAATCCTTAGTTTTTCTCTGTTCTTCCTCGCATGATAATCATCTATCACATATTCTCGACACTCTTCCCGTTCCATATCCTCCGAGCTTTCTCCATCAAATCTTTTGCATATATCGCAGAAAAAGCAAGGTTTCCAATCATAAGGAAGTTCATCTGGTGTAATAGTTCTGCTCTCTGCGTTGTTTAAGCATGAATTGCATAAACAGTAATAACAAGGATCCGCCATCGGAACTCTATATTTTTTCTGCTCTAACGTCTTTTCCTCTGTTATATTCATGAATTCATCAAATTCCAGTTGTCCATTCATAATTACTCATATGTCGGCTCCGGCTTTGTGTCCGAATAGACATAATCTTCATCGCTCAACTCGTCAGCAATAATTCTGACATCTGCTCTCTGCAGCTTTAAGAGTAATAAATCAAACTCATGCAGATTTCTAAGGGAATTCAGATTCGGGTTTGTATCTACTCTTATTTCCCATCCATCCTTTCTATCTCCATTCCACTTAGAAAGACGTATTGTTCTGTTGAGTTCCTCCTGCTGTTCCTCTTCATCCACTGTAAAATCAATAGTGGCATATTTGAATGAACTCCATCTTCTCTCACGATCCTCCTCAAATTCAAAATAAACAGTCATCGCCTCATACTCTGGAGATTCATCCCATTCGACTTTTCTTCCAGAAGTATCCATATTCCCAGCTACAAATTTTTTGTACTCCTTAAATAAGTCCGTTAATTTTATTTCCGTTATCTGAGGTTCTTTCATCAAATACTGGAAATTTTCCAACATTTGCTTATTATCCACAAGATTAGATTTATTGACTATATCCGTAAGAACGGTGTCTAATTTTACTATATAGGCAGACATATCATAGTTTTCAATAAACGGAACTAAAACCTGCTCAACTCTTTCTTTGACCGCCTTTTCAAGCTTTCCATAATTAAATGAACTAGCTATTGCTTTTTCTATTCCATCCGTCACCTTTTCTCTAATAATCTGATCAACAGTTCCATCCGATAGGATTTCATCTGTGATTCTCTTAATATCTTCATCAAAATTTGCCATACTATTTTCCTCCTAAATATCTATAATATTCGATTGCTGGTTTTATAGCTTTTTGTACACCTGTAAGCACATTTGCCAACCCCGTCTCTACATCCTGAACGTCAATACCATTCATCTGGCAAGCTATAGCCAGCCTCATTTTATCTTCATCTGGAGCTTTGCATAAAGCTTCGTGAACCTGTTCTTTTGTCATAGCTTCCTCCTAATTATGCGTAGCGTTGAAATTCTCCACAGCCCACTTATTACCGGTTGCCTGCACCTTTGCTCTAACTCTCTCCTGTGGTGTAGAGCCCCTTCCCACGCATGCAAGTATAGATTTTCTTATCGAGCTTCCCTCTGTAAGCCCTGCAGCATCCAGTGCCTCCTTTGTTCCGCACTTATCGCATATCATCGTCTTGTTATCTGCTCTCGACAGAGCCAACAGTCTGTTTACTTCTTTTCCGCATTTTGGACATTTCATATTTTCTATCCTTTCTGGTGTGATTGCCACACCAATGGTCTTTGTGACATGCACCCATGCAGTAATTTTCATGGGTGCAGCTGTTACACATCTCCTTTGGTGTCATTCCTGTATAACCTCGGGATTCTGTGGTTCTCTAACCTTCCATCCAAACAAACCTTTTTTAGCAACAACCTTCTCGCATTTTTCTGTAAGTGTAACTTCTCCGCTTCCCATCATCTGTAAAATTGTTGGTGTAGGTCTTCCAATCTCTGCCCCACATTTTGAACATATATATGGAATGCCCTTATCATATATCTTCCCGCAGTCCCTGCATCTACAAACTTTCTTATAATCTCTCACTAAAATAATCCTCCTTCCAAAATTGCTCTTGCAATAATGCAAGCTACAAATCCGATACAATATGTTCTCTTGTTATATCTGCTTTCATCAGCAACCATTCCGCAAAGCATAACAAACGCAATTATTATCAGTATTATTTTGAATAACATTTGTTTCTCCTTTCCGGGCGGAAGCACCTGCCGCCCCTTTTATTAGTGTGATATATTCCTTATCCGAGACCAATCAGATAACGCATATGAATTTTTGTTTATAGTTACATGGTGCTTACTTTATAGCCACAGGGAGAACGATTGTCTTGAAATCGCTATCCTCCGCTTCTACAATCATTGGCATTTTAGGACCCTGCAGAGAAATTCCTACATTGTCGCAATCAAATGCTTTTAGTGTTTCAATTACCAATCTGGCATCAAAACCTATTGTTAATTCCTCCGATATATCTTCCTGTAAATCAACAGTCTCATGGTAATCCGTTGTCTGATCCTTAATGCTCAGGTTCAGTTGGCTTCCAGACAGTTCAAATTTAACCGGGCATTTTTCAGCAGTACACATCTTTGCTCGTACCATAGCATCCAGAAGTTCTTTTCTGGATATAACGGTATGTAGTGGCAGCTCTTTGAACATATTCTGATATTTGTAATACTCCCCCTGCACAAGCCTTGTGCAGATTTCAAAATCCTTTGTTGCAAACACAGCCATTGCATTACTGTGTTGGATTCTTATATCCCCGGTTAATCCAAGCGTTTTCAGCTTATCGATTGTATTCTTAGGGATAAGCAGCTCAAACTCTCCGTCATAATCAATCTTGTCCCAAGCAAGGACATGTCCATCAAGTCCTACGAAATTCAACTGTCCGTCCTTAGCCTGCAGACACATGGTTGACATGGTGGCATTTCCTCCCTGCTGTGGAATCGCATAAGAAACTCTCCTTACAGATTCCAACAAAAGTCCTGCTTTAATCGTAAACTCACTTCCCTCGCCCTCAATATCTGATACCGGGAATGGTCCTGGATCCATTGTCTGATACTTATTTTTGATTTTGTCTGCCTTGATGGTCATTGTGTTTCCACCCGAAATGGTGATATCAATTTCTCCATCCGGCAAATTATTGATAAGGTCAAAGGCTCTTTCCGGAATGATAAAGCATTCATCCTCTGTGCCCTCTAACTTCGCCTTAATGGTCATTTCTAAGTTATTGGCGATTAAATACCCTTCCTTTACCAAAATGCCCTGTAAGATAGGCATTGTCGTCTTTTTGGGAACAACTCCCTTAATCTGATTGAGCTTTGCCGCAAGCTCTGTCTTCTGTATTTTCATCTTTCAATTCCACTCCTTCCAAAATAAGAATCGTGCATTGTTTTTCCTGCAACCTATAAGGCTCCAGTTCCTGCTCTGTCATAAATTTGTGGCAAAACAATTCTTTCATTTTCTTCCAAGTCGCCCATGGCACTCTATAGAATTTTGTTAGTCCTAGCGATACCATCACATAACAATGAGCACCGAACTTCTCGTATATGTCCAAGCTCTCCCATTGCGTATCTGTCACAACATTTTGTCTGATTCTGTCACCGTCAGTATGCTTCGCTTCAAACATAATCCCAGTTCCATCACAGAGGATTCCTTTGTAATCAGGCTGTCCTTTCTTCTCGTAATATCCTTTGACAGTTCCATCCCTATCCTTGCCTGTGATATGAAATGGCTCTGGTGTCTTTTCTATGTGAGCCCATCCGTTTCGCAGATAGAATTCGCACGCATTTGAAATCCACCTCTCGAACGTCTCTCCGGATACTTTGCTTCTCCTGCCAACAAGCTGTCTTCGAGGATCAGGCATCAGCTCTCACCTCCAGATGTTTTTCAAGAATAGCTTTTATATCAGCCAATTTAGTTGCTCCAATTCCTTTCACAGAGCTAATTTCCTCGATAACTCCTGTAATATCCACAGTTTTATGTTTGGGTGCCTGTGTTTTTCCACAATTAAAACCTTCACTTCTCGCCTTTTCCACTCTGTCCTCAACGTAATGTACCAGCTGCTCATCTGTCATTTTTCTTATCTTTACAGCCTTATTGTGAATAGCATTCTCGTCAGTTGTTCGTCTGCAGCTTCTCTTTGCCATATCGTTCTTCCTTTCTTCTTTCGATACTCTCTGGATCGCTATGCTGGCGGTATTGTCAGCATAGCCCTCTCTGTTTGCGTTCCATTTACTCATCTTCATCACCTGGACCTATCGTTACGCTCTCTGCCAATCCAATAAGCTCCGGTATATCTAATCCAAGGTCTTTGCAAAACTCCTTGAAGCAATCCCTGCACATAAACCCGAATTGTTTGGGCTGTTCGCCTCTTTTTGACCTTGCCAGCAGGGTTATCATTTCGCTTTTTCTCAAATGAGCCTTGCATGATGCACAGCCATCAAACAACTTTGCTTTCAGCTTCGGGCTAATCTCCGAATGTTGCAGCTGCTTTGGAAATTCTCGGCGCATATTTTCTTCCCCGACAATCGGAATCAGACTGTCTTTCATGAAAACTGGTACTGAATTATAATCAGCTTTTACAACGATATCTTTTATCCATTGCAGTTCTGGCACTATTTTATTTTTGTTACGTCCCGTCTCTGCTCCGATGATTATCCAATCAACCTGTCGAAACATCACATTATGCTTAGAAACAATGTCCCCCATTAGTGGTTCAATGCTGACAAACGTATTGCATCCAGCAGGAAGATAATTAAATCTATCAGCATCCGCATCGCAGGTAATGGTTGTTCCGTACCACATATTTTCCAGTCCCGCCGGCACTCCAACTTCCGTATATCTCTCCGGATTCTTTGTAAGAAACAGGTAATTGTGAATTGGGTTATCCAAACAGGTTTCCATTACATCTCTGATCCATTCGTCCGGAACCCATTTCCCAAATATGTCAGCCATTGCCCCGACAAAAATGTTATTTCCCATTTTGAGCTTTTCTGGATAATCCATGCGGTACTTGTGATATGTAGGTTCAAATCCAAATGGATAAACCAATGTATTTCCTGTTTCGTTTAGCATTGGTTCTTCCAAAACAAATACATTGTCTGAATTATCTGCCGCAGGCTCTATTGAATAATCTTTCTTCGCCATCAAATTCAGTCTTACATCTCCAGCAAATCTAGCGGTCATTCTTCTTGCATAGCAATATGAACAGTTGTGTCGGCATCCTGTAATCGGATTCCATGTATGATCACACCACTCAATTTTTGATTTATTCACAGCGTTCCTCCTTTCTGACATATCCAAGGTGAACCTCATCTTCCCAATTAACATCTGAACAATTAACATGCTGTCCGCACTTACTGCAATAATCCGGCTGATAATCTGGACCGGCATTGAGGATATGGTTACATCTAGGACAGATACAATACTGATGAAGCGTAATAGCAAAGCCATACTTGTTGTATGTTCCATGCTTGATTTTGGGTTTCCTTGCAATAAACTTCGGTATTATCAAGCTAGTTACCTGTTTCAGCATTTGTATCATCTCCTTCCACCCAATACTCTACAAAGTACATTGTCTGTCCTTTTCCTCCTGGTCGCTCTTTGCCAATTCTCACTGCATATCCTGCCTTTACCAACAGGCAACAAAGTGAATTTCTATCCTCGTCATTGAGCTTCTGTAGTAGATTTTTTATTCTGTATCTCTGCTTATCTGCCATTATCATCCCGCCTTTCTATGCTTTGGGGGTTCGCTCGCATATTCCGTCATTTTTTCTTGAAATATCTGAACAAACGCTTTTACTTCTGGTGTCATATCGCAATTATGAGAACCTCTGCACTGGACTACTTTCCCATGCCATTCCAAAGTGTAGTAGGGTTTCTCCGGCTCTTCTTTCCTCCGAATGAAGAAAATCATGGTTTCTCCCTTTCTAACTCTCTCCATATAGGTGCCAACACAATGATGTAATGCTTCTCCTTCTTTTTTCAGTTCCTCTAAACGATTCGGAAGCCTTATAAACAGTCCCTCTATGTTGAGATTCATTGCTTCAACATCCTTTGTTTCTTTTCTCAGTTTCTTCAAGGTCTGATTATATCTCTTGGCATCTTCTCTCGCCTGCTTGTCCTTGAATTTCACATACTGTTTTGACATTTCATCGTGTACATTCACAAAGTTTTTAGGGAACAGATTAAATTCGTTGGTCATGTCATAGCCCATCTTTTCAATCCATCCGATATAATCAAAGTAATCATGATCATATTTTATTTTCTTATCCGATATGTAGCGGCAGACCTTATGGAGAGTGGTGTATTTCATCATGTCAATGTAATTTGTGTAATTATTCGCTCGTCCATTGTCTGTGATGTATCTTAATGTTTGGAATTCATCCCTCTTTAAGTCTGGCTTATATCTAAGAATCTCCAAGTCCCTTATGCTGGGGTCTCCAACTTCTCGAAGCATGTTGTACTGTGTTTTCCCGATTCCAAGGGTTTCCATAATGTTTCTCTTTCCGCTATTGAATACATTTTCGTTCTGTCTGTTATCATCCAAAAACTCTCTGGTCATTCTATAGAATCCAACCTTTAACAGCTGTTCTATAAATGGATATTTCCTGTATGAGTTGAAGTAATTATCTATCAACCATGGTGTGTTAAAATATCTTGGATCGTCGGCAATCTTATTGATAAAAACATCTGGAACACTATATTGCATACAGGTCCCCTTTATATCGCCCGCAAGTTCCTGGTTATACATAACTACACTTCTTGGATATATTGATTCTGACGGAGGGTACCATCCTGTGTATCTATCCCTGTAATAGCACCACCTCATATCAGTGTTCTTATATCTCGCCCACATATAATCAGTGACACCGCTATCTCTGTGTATTGTTCGATATCCTTCACTTGTGGTTATTCTCGGATTATGAAAATCCAGTCTGAAATCTTTTACATGGCAAAAATATCTTGTCAGAATGTTTTCTCCATCTGGCTGAACCAACACGCTCCATGCAACCGATACAAGACTTTGTCTGCTCATTCCTTCACTTTTCGCTTGGAGGAATTTATTACAGTACGGACACCTTACGATTCGATTGTGTTTGACCTCGTCTTGGTTATTCCAAACAGGTATTGTCTTATGCTTCAAATGCTTATTTTCCAAGATGAAAGTATGCTTGCAGCTTGTGCAATAGGCTTCCTTTCTGTCGGTATTGTAAAAAATGTAATTTTCATCCTTGAATACCGTTTCTTCAACAAATGTCTGGTAATCATCTGGCAAAGCTTTGAATCGCTCCATTTCCTGATCGATAACATCTGTTTCCTTCTTATGTTTCTTTGCAAGCCTCATTGCTTTGACTTTATCCTGATAGCGTTCCAACAGTGCAAATGCAGGTCGTACACCACATTCATCTCTGGTTTTTAGCCATTTTCTAAATGTACTCTCCGCTCTCTTTGCATCCATATCCGTTAGGAACTCAAGCTGTTCATAGCTCCACCAATATTCCGCCCAACCCGATTCCCGGCAAACCAGATTGAGTAAGGCTCCCGTTCTCCATTTGCCGCATTCCACTTCAAGCGTTATGTAATTCTCCTTTTGGCAGAACACTCTAAACATCAACGAAATATCTCTCTTATTTCTTCCACTGGTCTGATATACATTAAGTATCAATGTTTCCTCAGCACCAACTTTTTTCTTTTGTGTGGAAATCACACCTCGTTTGCCCTTGCCCGCAACAGCAATATCATGTATTGTTTCCAGATTTACTTTTGAGACCGGTATGTCTTTTAAATCTTTCTTTTTCATCCATATCGCCTCCTACATTCCTAAAAGAGAAAACATATCAAGCTGGCCATCCATGTCCTTATTATTCCTTTTAGGTTTTGTCTCTGGCTTTGGTGCCTCTGTTTTTTTCTCCGGCTCTACTGCTGGCTTGGAAACTTCCTTTTTCTTACTGTCCGTTTTAGTCTTTTCATCCTGCTTTTTCTTTCTCTCCGCAGCTTCTTTAGCTTTTTTATCCTCCTCAGCCTTATCGTCTTTGTGGAAATAATCCTCAGCCCATTCATAAACCACATCATCACGAACTGCACAACTACTTCCTTTTGCCTGTTTCCTTGCCTGCTCATAAATGTACTTATAACATTTCTCCCAAGTTTTATGATCCTGGCATATATCTGAAGCTAAGCTTTCCGATTCCTTGCATCTTTCAATCAAATGTTTGATAACAGGATCTGCAAAAGCTTTATCCTTAGCCTTTTTCAATTCCTCCTGCAACTTCGTAACTGCTCCAACAACTCCGATATAAACAGAACTGTTATTTTTTCTTTGCTGTTTCAACTTCCTCTGGTGTAGGCGCCGGAATTCCCTTCGCAATTTCTTCAAGGCTTGCTGTTCCCATTGGAATCATTTCATCTGTACCTATATTGTTATCAACCGCCTGCTCAAATGCCTGTTTCTCAATCCCTGCAATAGCTCTTCCAATCTCTGACTTCGGCTCTGTTTCATCCAGGCTTTCCATAGCCTCATATTCTTCTTTTAATCTGTCGTTCTCTATATCAAACAATGTGTTACCGTCAGCGTCATAGAATGCGGTTACTTTCTCTCTCTTTAATATCTTGTAGGTAGTATTCCCTACCTCAACTTCGCTCTTGCTATCTTCCGAAGAATATCCGTTTTCCAGATACTCAAGAACAGCTTTGCTCCATTCGTGTTCGTAATCTTGATTATCTCCTAATGCGTAGTGCATTACATTTCTACCTGTTTCCATAGGCTTCCTCCTTTTTATCGAAATCGAAAAACATATAAAAGTGCTCTTTTTCCACTGTTTTTTCGGTGGTTGCAGTTCCACCAAGACCGCCCATTGACTGGAACAATCTTCTCCATGTCCATATTTGATTTTGAAACATTGGCATATACCAGAGTTCCTGTCCATCTTTTTCATTAGGGAACAGTACATGCCCCGTCAAAGGATTTGTAATCGTATTTGCTATACACACATATCCTGCACATCCCAAAAGTGAAAGCTGTATGTAACACATCATCCCAGTTATTCTGTCTATGTCCTGTGCAACAAAAACCACATGATTTTGAAAATTATGTTTGCATTTCTTCATAGTATTTGCGGCAGCTATCAATGTTGCACCCGCTCCGCAGGCAGGATCGCATATAGATAAATACCCTTGCTTCTCGATATGGCTGTCAACATCCTCGCAGGTTATTTCAGACATCATCTTGCATACGCAATACGGTGTGAAAAACTGTCCTTTCCAGTGATTTCCTAGATTTAACTGCATATACATAGCCCCAAGAAAATCCTGTTCTGGATTTCTTTCTAAGGCTTCAACAATGATTGCAAGCATTTTTGCAGGAACTTCCACAGAACCAAGTCTCTCTATGCATTGTGCATATTCTTTTTCTCTGCTCTCATAATGCTCCGGGCTTCTGTCAGCCACATTGCTGATTGAACATGCCATAGCTGCCATCAAGTCGGCCCACACCTGCCAAGAACTTCGTGAATAACAGAGTTTTTGAAATTCGTCTAAAAATTCCTTTTCAGTCCCCTGTATAGCTTCACTATGCTTTACCACCTAAAATCCTCCTTTTTGCCTCCTCAAACATTCGTTTTCTTTCTTCCAGCTGTTCTTCTGTAAGCTGCACAGGTTCTGGTTTATCTTCACTTTCTATCTTTGGCACTTCTTTCTTTTCTATCGCCGGTACATAATGTTGTTGCAGTAATGCCTTGTTCTGTGCGACGAAATCCGGAAGCGAATTTGTATTTTGTGCCTCCGCAGCTTTTCTCATATATGCCTCTCGGAAGTTCGCCCTTTCCGCAGTTGGATTTTCGCTCTGGCACAGCCTGCTCCATCCCAAATTTTTGACCACAGACAATGTCAGTTCGTCCATTATTGCGAATGCTTCCTGCGGATGATACCATCCGTAATCTGCCATAGCTTTTTGTACCACTCCCCAAGCTTCATCAAAACTCAGGATTTTGGGCTTGCACCTTTCCATACACAGTTTCCTTATTTCAGCTATATTGGGTGGAAAAACATTTGTGCAAATATGCTCCATGACTGCATTCTCCGCAATTTCATACGGAATGTCTTTAAGCGCCATATACCAAAAGTCCATTGAAGCATTATCTTCTAGTATCTTCGAGGCTGGATATGCGGATTTAATTCCGATTGCCAATGTGGCGAATTGCTGTTTATCCATTCGCCCACTCCCTTGCTCCCTGTGCAAACTGTTCTACCTTTGAACCGCCTGCCGCCTGATTGTAAGATTGTGCATATCCCGGTGTGCCTCCCCTGTTCTGAACTTTTGAAATCCAAGCATTGATAAATCGTTTCATTCCTCCTGCTGTTTTCCGTTTCCTCGGATTAGCATCACACCAGCCTTTCATCGCTCTTAGTTCCTGCATAATGTCAACAGCAGGATATAATTCTGCGAGTTCAAGAACATAGCTCTGCGTAATCGGGTATTCTTCACCAGTATTCATCATGATACCTATTACCGGCGGCTCCGCAGCTACTGTCTGCTCGGAGCATATATTTGTATTGGTTTCCGATTCGGATTTGGATTCGGATTGGATTGGATTACGGACACATTTGTTGTCTGATGTTTTTATCTGCTGTCCTTTGCTGTCAAATGTCAGCAATTCGCAATCCTCTGAAAATCCGGGATACTTACTCTTTTGATTACGAATTCTCTGATGATCCGCCCAAGTTACCAATTGTAGGTACGGTCTTCCCTGTGCTTCATACACTCTGACCAAGCCCACCGCCGACAACCTACCAAGCGCCTTATCTATATCTTTTTCCGTAATATCTTTCAGAGGAAAGCAGCTTCCCTTGATTATCTTTGCTCTTCCGTCGTATCTGCCGAAGTCGTCACAGGTTACAATCAATCTATAGAACAGAACCTCCTCAAACCAAGATAAAGAATCTATTTCTTCACTCCTGCAGATGCTCTCCTTGATTATCCTGTTTGGCATTCGATCATCCTCCTTTCGGACACCGGAGGTTTTCCCTCCGGCTCCTGTCTTAATAAATTACCTTGCTACCATTTTCCGTTTTGACTACATCCAAATTCTGTGGGAATCTGGCTTTCATAGTCGGATCGTGTGTGATAGCCATTATTTTGATATTGTTATATCTGCTCTGAATAGTTTCCAGTGCATCGCAATATGCCTGTATTCCATCCCCATCTAAGAAAGGCGGCTCATCAATAAAGAGCATTCCCAGCTGTATTCCTGCCGAAGACGATTTGATTTCTGCCAATGCAAGGATTACAGACAATGAAGACTTAACTTTCTCGCCTCCAGATTTTGAAAGGTATGGAAGTATCGACTTTCCGTATTCTTCAATGTAAATATCAAGCGATACCTTTTCTTTTCCATTTTTCTGTAATCTCTCTAGTCTGAACTCCACTCCCATTTTTCCGCCAGTCATCTGTCCAAGAATGGTATTTGCTGTAGCTGTCAGCTGCGGAATAATAGAACGGATAATCTGATGTGGCACACCGCTCTGGCTAAATGCGTCTTTCAATGTATCGTAATCAGCTGTCTCCTTGGCATATTCCACCTGCTTGTCCTGTAAAGCTGCAATATCCTGCTTCAACTTTGCAATCTGTTCCGATTTCTGCTGTAAAGCTCCAATTCGCATCTGTTTTTCCTTTACCATGCTGTTAATGGCATTCACTTCTGTATCCAGTCCGTTCACAATCGCCTGAGCCTCTTCCATTCCCGCCATAGCAAGTATCTCTTTATCAGCCTCTGCCTGTCTCTCTGAGATTTCATCATCGATACCGGTAATTTCTGCTGTCAACTCCAGAACCCTGTTCAATGCTGTTGCATTTCTTTCCTCTGCTACTGGGAGCATTTTTTCCTTTTCTACCCACGGATCAAGAGCAGTAATGGCACTAAGCACATGCACATGTTCTTCAAACGCTTTGGCATATATATCACGCTCTGTTTCTGCCTGTGTGCCCTTTAATTTGACCTCAGCAAGCCTGTTTTCTGCTTCTGATATATTTGACTTTAAATGTTCCAAAGCCGCCTTAATCAAAGCGAGATTGTTTTCCCTCTGGTTGATTTTTTCGAGCTGTGCCACATACGGAAGCAATGTTGCACATTCGTTTTGCAGGACTGTTAAAGCTGCCGCATCATATCCTATCGCATCCATTTCAGCCTGTTTGTTCTCTATTGCATATCTGCTCTTTGCAAGTTCGCAATCTCTGCGAGCGGCAATGTCTACATACAATGCTTCATGTACTTCCAGCTGTTCCTTTGCTTCGATGGCATCCTGCAAGAATTTACAATGTGCTTTCTCGATATCCACACATCCGGATTCATTCAATATTGCAACTTTCTTTTCAAGAAACTGCTTCTGCTCGTCCGCTTTCTGCTTCTCCCTATCAAAGCTTGACCTTGTCTCGCTTTCATGGAAAACTGCCGCAGAGTATTCAGTTTTTGCTTTCTGATATGCAACAGCTTTTTCCTGCATATCCTCTAACTCTGCTTTCTTTTTGGTGTATGTTTCGGCTTTCTGCCTGACCTCACCATCATTGACCGAATCCAGTATCATTGCATTCTTTTCATCCTGTTTCTTCTGTAAAGCAGCCTGCAACTCCAGAATGTTCTTCTGTTCACTTTCAGCCTGCTTTGCAAGATTTTCAGCCTCCTGTTTCTTTGTGGTGTAGAGTGCTGACTGTCCTGCAAGTTCCAGTTCCCGCTTCAACAAATCATTTCTTTCAGCAATCTTTTCCTCTATTTCAGGCTTCTGAGTGAGAGTTGCTAAACTGCTGTCTGCTATTGCCTGCTGTGTAGCTCTATTCTGCTCTGCAATGGTCTTTTTTGCCTGTAATGTTGTAACAGCTGCAAGAGCTTTCTTTCGCCTTTCTGCGGCTTCCTGCTGATTCGACAGAATAAGTTTCTTCTGGTCTCTCTCATTAATCTTTGCCTGCAGTCTGGCTTCCTGCTCTGCCAATTCCGTCTTGCATGCTTCCAGTTCTTCGTCCGGCTTGCCAAATTCAGCGATTGTAACATTATGAATTGTGATTTCCTGCTTCAAATCCCTGTTCTTGGCTCCATTCACTTTCGCCTTGTCGGAAGCGATTCTCTCCATTAGCTGATACACTCCAAGTCCAAGAAGCGTTCCAAGGACTTCAACTCTTTCCTCTGGTTTTGCCTGTAGAAATAATCCGTACTGATCCTGCATAATCAGAGCGCATGACTTGAATGTAAAGCTGTCCATTCCGAGGATGTTCAATATTTCCTGCTGTGTATCGTTGTATCGTTCCTTGGAACAATCTTTCCATTCATTCTCAACAAACTGGGAGATATTCAAAGTTCCTTTTCCGGAACGGGCTCTGGTTCGTGTAACACGATACTTTTTCTCTCCAATACGGAATGTAAACATAATCGAACCGGAACGGACACTTTCATCGTTTCTAAGCCATGGTGCCTTTCCTGTATCATCCTTGATTACACCCTCTCTCGGTTCTTCATAAAGGCAGTCGATAATCGCATCCATAAACAAACTGCTCTTTCCTGCTCCATTCTGACCGTTGATTGTGCAGAAAGTGATATCCTCGAAATTAAATGTTTCCTCTTCGTAGTTACGATAATTCTTAACAGCAATTTCTACAGGTTCAAATGTTCCGCTATTTGCTGTCGCTGTCATGCTTGCCTCAGCTTCAGCAATAATCGGTCTTGCCTTTAATACAAGTTCCTGTATTCTTTCCTGTGGTACCTGCTTTTCCTCAAGATACTTAATAAGGTTTGCTTCTGGATCCGTGGCATTTTCAAGCTGTGTTCTGTTGGCAAATTCATCTATCTTGTCTGGAAGAATTTCCCATACCATAAATGCTCCGTCTTCCAGAAGCTCTCTTTCCAAAGTTGCCTTATTCAAAGCCTTGCTGTTTTCTGCGGTGCAGCTATAATGAACACGGACAATCTTTCCATCGATCTGTCCTCTCCACTTCTCAGTAGCAACAAAATCAATAGCCTGCATATTTATCTGTGTCACATCATCATCATTGAGTTCAATGGTTGCAAACTCTCTGATAGGTGTTTCATGAAAAATACTCTGCCATGTTCCCAGCTCGTGCCAGTTGTGAATCCAAAAGCCCCTCTGCTGTCCCTCATCATTAAAGTTCATGGCATTTATCGCACCGGAATAATACCAGTCTCTGTGCATTATCTTCTGTGGTCTATGAATATGCCCTAAAGCAACCAGATTGTAATTGGCCGCCAATAAAGCCTCCTGTGGAATGATTGGCTCAAACTGTGTGAGCATCATTGTCTGTCCGCTTTCGGTATTGCATCCTGGCACTGTGTAATGTGCCATCAGAATACTTTTCTTTTCCGGAGAGCATTGTGCTTTCAACCCTGTTACAATATTTGATAATTCATTTGTAAACACCACATTTTCTTCATCACTTGACAATCCCGGGTGATTAGCTCTGAACACTCCCCTGTCAAATCCCGGGAGCACCGCAATATCAACATCATCAAATGAAATTACCTGTGGGGTAATCACCACATGAACATTCGGAACATCTGCAAACATTTCAGAGAGGACGTTGAACTGTCCTGATCCATCATGGTTTGGAGTACCTCTCATAACAATAACCTGCTTTGATACTGCCGCAAGCTCTCTGATATAATGAATGGCAGTAATAATTTCCTCACAACACCTGTCGGACCACAGGCGGCCAACATGGAATATGTCACCAGATACAAGCGAGTAATCCGGTTTTTCCTCATTTGCAACTCTGATCAGTTCATCCAGACATCTTTTCGTGTCCTCTGTTCGGAGATTTACTCCGTCCTTGACTGGGCTTCGGAATGTTCCAAGATGCCAGTCGGCTGTATGTAATATCTTCATTTCAACACCTCCATAGTGGCTTTCATAGCCATAATCATGTTATTTAGCTGCAGCTCTAATATCTTAAATACCGATTCCTCAATGCCGCAAAAATCAATGCCATCACCGGTCCATTCTTCCCCAACAATCAGTATGTTTCCTGTTATTGGAATATTGTGTTTATCAGTTTCATAAAGGTAACTGCCTATGAGATTCGGGATGATTACTTCTTTCAACAATCCCTCCTCGTCAATTAGCATACTTACGCACTGCCCCTTGACCTTAGTCGGATGGTCCATTTGGTGTAATTCTGTATATAATCGCTTTGGCATCACATGCTCATATAATCTGCAGTCATTTCCTATCAGCTCTCGAAGCTTATTGTTTTGTTCCTCATGGGTTCCTGTTGGAAACTCATGTACGGATAATTCCAAATCCGTTGAAATCTTAATCAGATTCATTACTTACCAGCTCCTTTCTGACACTTCATGCACAGCGGTCTTCCAAATTTATTGAGTGAGTATTCATATACCCTTTCGTTGATTTCTGCTCCACATCCATCACAGAAATATCCAGTTGTCTCATTTCCATTTGTTGCCGGCTGTTCCTGATCGAACCAGTTTCTTTCCTGCTCTTCCACAGCCCCATCACTATCCTCAACCTGTTCGGAAGCAAATGCAGGATTGTCAATTTCATCCTCCGGATTAAAGTCTGACGAAAATGCTTCGCCAGAAAATGCAGTAGAGATTGCAGGCGGTGTGGATGAAGCTCCGAACATATTCCCCATGGAATTCATCCCCTGCTGGAGCATTGCACTTCTCACTTTAGGATCCGTGTAATCTGGTGCAAATGTTACTGTAGGAACAACAAACGGCTTCTCCAATTCTGCCTTTGAGTATGTACCCTTAATACCAAGCAATGCTCTGATAACTCTGAGGATTGCTCCCGTCTGTGCTTTTTCAGAAGCAGTCTTTCTGAGAAGTGTCATATTCACCAAGATTGACCTCTCGATATACTTTTCCCTGTCACTGTCAGCAATGACATAATATTTCTCCGGCTTGCCCCACTGATTCATCTTCTCCGGATCATCTTTCCACTCCCCTTTAAACATTTCAGAGGCGGCCTTGGCAGCTCTCCAATCATGGATTCCCATAATTGACTTGTCCATAAATTCAAGGCGGTACTTCGACTCTTCATCATCAAGGCAGATACGCTTTGTTTCCATGTGCGTCTTGTAGCTTCCATCCGGAAGTCTTACTGCTCCGTATGCCTTTCCAACATAGGTGTTTGTATTCTCTCTTATAACTGTCGTGTACTCAGGGTGGAACTGGATTCCTGCCGCAGTTGCCAGCTTCATAAGAAGTGGCTTTGCAGGTGAGAAAACATCCTCATATATGGCTTTTCCTTTTCCATCCTCTCCAGTCTTTACCTTTCCGACCGAGAAGATATCTCCTGAGCTTGGTGCTGTGTCCGCCACCACTTCCATAACGGAGCACTTATAAAATGGGTTAATCTGCACTGATGTAGCTGCTGGTAACAGCAGGTTGCAGTTTGGATATTTGGACTGAATTTCAGCCAAAGCATTTGAATTGTTCATAGATAAAACCTCCATATTGTGTAATATTTGCTTGATTTATAAAGCAGGAACTGCTACAATATGGTTATTCGTAGGGGCACTCTGATTTATGATCGGGTGCTCTTTTTCCATATCCTGCAATGTTCTGCATAAATCCATAGTGAATTTTGAAAAAGCAAGGCTTCTCACATATTCCTCTGTGAGCTTCACAAGATACCAATGCTGTAACACAACCTGCCTGTGCTCACGCTGGTATATGTACTCCTGCTTATGTCTGGCATATTTCAATGCCTCCTCGAACTGTTCATCTGTAATTTCGCATCCGAGCAGTTCCTCTACTTCTCTTTTTTCTACAATTTCTTTCATTTTCCAATTCCTCCAGTGAATCAAATAAATAGTTAATTGCTTTCCATGCTCCCCAGTAAACCACAGGGATTAATAAATACTCACCTCCGACAGCCTCGTATCCTCTCTCGATATAGGCAAGATGAAAAGCCCATTTCCCGATAGCGTATGTGACAAGCAGTGTCCAGATAACCGCTATCAAATCTCTTTTCAGTGTCTTCCTCATTTGTCCTCACTCCTTGTAAAAATAATGTTTTCCATGCTTAAACAGGAAAGTAAGATTTTCACTATGCCATGTAGAATCGCTCTTACTCTCAAAGTAAGTTGCTCCATGGCTTTCATCCCATCCACCAGTCTGAATAAGCTGCAATGCTCTGTAACAGTCCTCGTCCGGCTCTACCTCGTCATATCTTCCGTTGCTGATCGGACTAAACTGCCCTTTCTGGAAGATAACCTCCTCGATAGTGTCTGGAAATTCATCATCCCAAACCCTATTCAGTACAACCAGCATCACGAGGGCTTTTCCCTCGGTGTCCTCTGATTCAGCTTCAGCCATTGCAATCTTGGCAAGCCTATACGCATCATCAGAATCCCAATCCATACTGCCGATTTTGGACTGCTCATTTTTTACCATTTCCTGTTCTTGTCCAGTTGTTGTGATTGGTTCCGTTGTTGGCATTGCATCCGCTTCCTCAGAAACCACAGCTCTAACAATCATTTCTGTTTCATCCACTTCGTCTGCCGGAGTTCCCGTAAAGCTGAAAGCGAATGCAACCATTGATGTCAACGAAATCACGAATACCAGTCCTAAACCCAAAAGACATTTGTTTCTCATGCTCCTATTGCACCTCCTTGGGGATGGTCAAACACAAATGACATCTGACCATTGCTATCATCCGCTCTTAAAAACTGACTGTAAAAAAATCTGCTTGTTTCCTGATGCTCTATCTTTAAGCTCTCACAATCGCATTTCTCTCCCGGATCCAGATTGCAACCGCACTTTGGACAAACATTGTAATATGCCATTTTGCACCTCCTATTCTTCAATCATGCATCTCTCAAAAAAATACTTTCTTGGGACTTTTCCTATCGGGTATGCCGGTGTAAGCTTGCCTGCTTTAACCAATTCGTCCCGAAGCTGCCTTATCAGCTCATAAGCCTTGTTTTCCTTGCAATCAAGGTATTCCATCACTTCTTTTGCCCCGATATAATACTTTCCCGGTGTAGCAATGACACCCGGTGCTGTTGCTAATGCGTTCATTTGCTCACCTCCTGCGATAAATCTTGTTTGACAATCTGGTCCATGGTTACACCAAAGAAATCTGCTAGTTTCTCAAGAGTGTCTATTGTTGGTTTGACCTTTCCTGTCTCAATTGCGTTATAGCCTTGTTTCCCGCTATAGCCTAACAGTTCAGATATTTCCTGCTGTGTCATGCAATGCTTTTTACGGAGATATGCAAGATTAAGTGCATATACAGGTATCGGCGGTCTCATATCTGTCAGAACCAAGTCATCAAGTGATACCCTGTAAAGTTTTGCCAAACTAACAATCGTGCCGATTGGTGGTTTACGACTACCACATTCCCACGAAGATATTGTCTTTTGTTCAATTCCAAAGAGAACTGCCAGCTCCCCCTGTGTCTTTCCGTTCTGTTCCCGAAGAAACTTTAAGTTTTCTGCTAAATGAAACTTTAAGTTTTCTGTTAAATACAACTTGCCACCTCCTCATGCTTGGAGCTGCTTGTTGCTCCGAGCAAATATTGTATTGGTTTCCCGATTCGGATTTGGATTCGGATTGGATTGGATTACGGACACATTTGTTGTCACTTGCTGTCAAATGTCCGCAGACTGTAAATAAAAAATTATTAAGCTCTACTCTGCCAATAGCACCGCCAGACTTTCCTCGTTTTTACTCTGTCCAATGATACTGCCGACCATTCGAGCCCATTCTTACATATTCTTCTTAATCCAAAGCCTCATGCTCTGTGCAATTTCCTCTACCTCTTCCAAGTTTTTTACTACCTCATCAAGCTCCGGCTTTTCGCTTTCATCAATCACTCCATCTGCTGTGATGTCGAGAAGCATTTCTTTTGTCCTTCCAATTTTTCGGAAAACAGAAAGTGTTCTGACTGTAATCCTGTCCAGATTTGCCAGTTCGGCTTTAGGCATTTCGCATCCCAACGGACACATCGTCCTGCAAAAGTAATTTTCCAATTCCGGAGCATTATATAAATCTGCCATAAGTCTGATTTCCTCTGGATAAGGAATAGTAATGCCACTTTCTATTCTGTAAAGCCGTCCTCTGTCAATTGACATATAGTCAGCAGCTCCCTCTCTACTACTCAACTGTTCATTGTGTGTTGCCGCCTCGCAACGGGCTTTGTAAAAGATGTTGGAGCTGGTCTTAGCTGTCACATTTGCCATTTTCTACATCACCTCCATGCGTTAAAATGGTATCAGTTGAAGTTTCTTGAACTTCTTTGGCAAAAAAAATTTTATATGTCATCTCTTTGGATAATCCGAGATGGATTGCGATTTGATTTGCTATATCTACGGAAATTGAGGTTTTCCCTTTTTCCATCAGGCAGTAACTGCTTTTGTCTTTGAAGCCAAGGCACTTTGCAAGTTTCTCCTGGGTTATACCGCGTTTCATTCGCTCTGCTCTCAATAGTGCCAGATCCATTGTTTTACCTCCTTATGTTGTTTATGTTTCTTCAACTTTCATGTTCATATTACTTCAACTTTGTTTTGCTGTCAAGCGTTTTGTTGAAGTTTTTGCAACTTTGTTTTTATTTCTTCAATTCGGAAAGGATGTGGTATATAATGAGTTTGAAATTATTAAACTTACACGGAGGCGATTATTATGGCAAATCTATCTGATAGGATTAAAAGCCTCCGCTTGTCAGCAGATATGACGCAGGAAGAATTTGGTAAGAAGTTTGGAATAGTAAAATCAACTGTTTCATTATACGAAAGCGGGAAAAGTACCCCAAACGACCAAATAAAAAAACAAATATGCGATTATTTCCATGTGTCATTGGATTACTTGCTCGGTGTTGACAGGCAGGGAGGACTTGATTATGCGAACTTTCAGATAGACGAATCTGAATTCGCTCTCGATTTCAAAATGCGAATTCGAGAACTAATTTCTGAGCAAGGGATGGTCGAAGATGATTTCATGCAAAAGACTGGATTTAGTAAGGACGAAATGGACGCTTATCTATATGGTAATAGGATGCCGTCTATAGAGGATCTTATAAAAATCACCGGTGCATTAAATGTATCTGCTGATTATCTTCTTGCCCTTTCAACGAGAAAAAGAATTTCATCGGACGAAGAATCGCTCCTTCAACTTTTTAACAAGTGCGATGAACAATGCAAAAATTACCTTGTAGCAAAGGCAGGTGTTTTGTGCGTAGAGGGTATCTCGGCAGTTGCAGCTGGTGAGTATGGCAAATACGCAGACGAAGAAAAAAAATCGTTTCCTTCGAGTGGTACCGAAGGAAAAGGGGCTTAAAAAAAATAACAGAACGATTGGAGGAATATTATGGTATGGACTGCAGCTTGGACCGACTTTGTTATCTGCCTCCTGTTTGGATGGCTTGGGGTTCATAAATTTAGAGAAAAGAAGATTGGTATGGGTATTCTTTACCTATGCACATTTGGATTGTTTTGTATCGGATGGTTTGTTGACTGCATCCGGTACCTGCTGGCCGCAATACACGGAGAACGCATCCAGGGTAACAGACCAATGCAGATTTCCGCAGACGCACCGCTACCAGTTGTGCCATCAAATGTAATGCTTGCAAATGGAGAGGTGTGTCATTACTGTGGACCTGCTACTTTTGTTAAAACAAAGAATGTGGTCGTTGGATATTCCGGAGGAAGCCGTGGTACAAGTGTCCGTATTGCAAAAGGTATGTCGGTACATCTTGGGGCGAGAAAAGCAGCTCCAATCCGTGGTGACGTGCAGGAGCGTACACAGGGAGTTCTTTCTATTACGAATAAGAGAGTTGTATTTTCAGCAAACAAAGGAGCTTTCGATAAGAAGATTTCGGCATTGTCAGCTGTAACTCCTTATCAGAATGGAATTGCCTTCCAGTTCGGTGATCAACAGTATCCTTTGGAAACCCGCCAGCCGGAATATATTTATCAGATATTGGCTCGTGTGGTAAATTCATCTGAGGATATCTAATGCCGGCATATAAATACACTCTGAAAAGCGGAAAAACATTATGGTATGCTAATTTTTATTACACCGATTGGACTGGAGAAAAGAAGCATATCTGTAAACGGGGATTTAAAACACAGAGGGAAGCAAAAGATTATGAGAGGTCTTTTCTGGATCAGCAGAACACTTCAAGCGACATACTCTTTTCTTCCCTCGTCGCAAATTATCTGGAAGATATGGAACACCGCTTGAAACCTACAACAATGGAGAATAAGCGGTTTATTATTGAAACGAAACTGCTCCCCTACTTTGGAAAGCAGAAGATTTGTGACATTGATACAATAAAGGTCAGAAAATGGCAGAATGAGCTTATCTCCTATCGGGATGATGATGGAAAGCCATTCTCTCAAACATATCTAAAAACTGTGAATAATCAGCTGTCAGCAATAATGAACTACGCAGTATCTCATTACCGCCTACCTGTCAATCCATGCAAGGCGGCCGGCAGTATGGGAAAGAGTAAAGCAGATGAAATGAACATCTGGACGCAGGCTGAATATGAGAAGTTTTCAAATGCAATCAATAAATCATCGATGAAGCTTGCATTTGACATATTGTTTTATACCGGTATGCGTTCCGGAGAACTTTTGGCTCTCACTCCGGCAGACATTCTTTCATCCAAGCGAATCGATATCAATAAGAATTATGCAAAAATCAAGGGTGCGGAGTTATTCCTTGAACCGAAGACACCAAAAGCAAAGCGATGTATATCCATTCCGGACTTCTTATATAACGATATCCAGGAATACATTTCAAAGCTCTATGGTATTGGAAATGGCGACAGGATATTTTACTTCCAGAAGACAGCTCTCGAAAAAGAAATGAAAAGGGTATCAGAAAGGGTTGGTCTGAAGCCGATCAGAGTTCATGACCTGCGGCACTCTCATGCAAGTATGCTGATAGAACTCGGTTTTACTCCATTGGAGATTGCGGAGCGGCTAGGTCACGAATCTATAAAGACCACTCTCGACACATACTCACATCTTTATCCGGATAAGGATCAGAAGCTGGCAGACCGCTTGAACCAGTTTCGCAAGAATTGAATCTGTAAAGCCGTCTCAGACCGAGGCGGCTCTTTTTTCTATCTGCAACCATATTGGATTGCACTTCCGATTTGCAACTATTTTCGATTGCACTTTTACAGGAAGCTGCACATCACAAGAATAATGCTCATTTTGAGTAGGAAAAGTAATGGCACATCATTCTTAACATCACGTTAACATCACAGAGCAAAAGAAAAGAGCCACAAAGCCCATAAAATAAGGCTTCGCAGCTCAAATGTCCGTTATTCAAACTCTATCGTTCCAGGCGGCTTGCTCGTCAAATCATAAAATACGCGATTGACTCCCCGCACCTCGTTAATAATCCGGCTCATCACCGTCTGCAGCACCTCAAATGGGATCTGCGCTGCCTCGGCCGTCATGAAGTCGACCGTTCTGACCGCGCGCACCGCCACGGCATAGTCATAGGTTCTCTCGTCTCCCATGACACCGACGGAGCGCATGTTTGTCAATGCCGCAAAATACTGGTTCGGCATCCAAGGCGCCTCCTCGCCGTGCTCCTGCTTGTAGGCAGCGGCTGCACGGTCTACCTCCTCGCGGTAAATGTAATCGGCATCCTGTACGATGCGGACCTTGTCCGCTGTCACCTCTCCGATGATCCGGATTCCAAGTCCCGGGCCAGGGAATGGCTGACGGTATACCAGGAATTCCGGCAGGCCAAGTTCCAGACCGGCTTTGCGCACCTCATCCTTGAACAGATTGCGGAGTGGTTCGATAATGTCCTTAAAATCGACATAGTCCGGCAGGCCACCAACATTGTGATGCGACTTGATGACCACGGACTCGCCGCCCAGGCCGCTCTCTACCACATCCGGATAAATTGTTCCCTGTGCCAGAAAATCTACCTTGCCGATCTTCTTGGCTTCTTCCTCAAACACGCGGATAAATTCTTCGCCAATGATCTTGCGCTTGCTCTCAGGTTCCGTCACGCCGGCCAGCTTGTCATAGTATCTCTGCTGTGCATTGACACGGACAAAATTGATATCGAAATTGCCTTTTTCTCCAAAGACAGCCTCGACTTCGTCTCCCTCGTTCTTGCGGAGGAGTCCATGGTCGACGAACACACAGGTCAGCTGGTTTCCAATGGCCTTGGCCAGAAGTGCGGCAAGCACGGAGGAATCGACTCCGCCCGACAATGCCAGGAGAACTTTTCCGTCGCCGACTTTTTCACGCACATCCTGAATGGCATTTTCCACAAAGGAATCCATGCGCCAGCTTCCTGCACATCCGCAGACCCCGCGGACGAAATTGTAAATCATCTTCGTTCCTTCCTGGGTATGCAGTACTTCCGGGTGGAACTGGATCGCATATAATCTGCGCTCCTCGTCTTCGGCTGCTGCCACCGGGCAGTCTGCGGTATGCGCCGTGATCTTAAATCCCGGTGCCACCTGTGAAATATAATCAAAATGACTCATCCAGCAGATCGTCGTGGCTGAGACATCTCCGAACAATGGCGAATTCTTGTCCACCATTACCTCTGTCTTTCCATATTCGCGCACCGGCGCTTTCTCCACCTTGCCGCCGAGTACATGCTGCATGAGCTGTGCGCCGTAGCAAAGTCCCAATACGGGAATACCCAGTTCAAACAATTCCTTTGTATACGTCGGGGAGTCCTCTTCGTAGCAGCTGTTCGGGCCGCCTGTCAAGATGATTCCCTTCGGATTCATGGCCTTGATGTCCTCCAGTTTGGTGCGATAGGAATAAATCTCACAGTACACATTGCACTCACGCACGCGGCGCGCCACAAGCTGATTGTACTGACCACCAAAATCGATGACAATAACCTTTTCCTGTTCCATGGCTTCCTCTCCTTTATCTGTATTTACACATCTTCTCTTATTATATCCGTGCCACACATTTGTGACAAGTCACAATCTGCAATTTCAATACAAACAACACATTCATGGCAGATTATAACCTGCAATTTCGCCACAAACAATACACCATGACAGTTCACGCTTCGCGGGTCACCTCCAAAACATACGCATCCATGACAGAGAGCTCCCCAAAAACATACACATCCATGACAGATCTCACGCCGCTGATTTTCCTCCAAGCATACGCATCGATGACAGGTCACACCCCGCAGATCTCCCCCACACAATTTTCGCTCCATCCCTGCATTCATGCCACTTCCTACACCTTCGGCACAAACCGCTCATAAATCTCAGCAGCCTCCAGCGTCATAGCATGACTGGCCGTCTCACTCTCCGTCAATCCCTGTTTCAGACACCGAACCACCTCCTGCACCTCATAATAAAACCCTTCCGGCATTTCCTCATAAAACTCTTCGATCAGCTCATCGCCGGGACCATAGAGCATTGCCCCGCGCCCCCAGTGGATCTTCGGGATCCGGATGTATCCCTGATCCCCGTAAATATATACATCTTCCGGAGTAATGGCGCGAAAGGTCATCTGCGCATTGGCCATGCAGTCCTCCAACTTCATATTGAGATTGACGGTCTCGTCTACACCGGTCGGCCCCTGCTTCACCCACGCCTGCAGATCCTGGATCTTCTGTCCGACCAGGTACGGAATCAGATCGATCAGATAAACTCCGAGATCATAAAATACACCGCCACCAAGCTCCGGCGCATTCAGGCGGCTGGCCGGGTCCGTCGGTGCCACAAAGCCAACCGTGCCCTGAACCAGCTCCACATGGCCTATACGTCCCTGTCCGATCCATTCACGAACCTTCCGGGTCTTTGGCAGGAAGCGCGTCCACATGCCTTCCATGAGAAACAGCCCCTTTTCCCTGGCCAATGCTGTCATCCGGCGTGCCTGCTGTGGAGTACATGCCATCGGCTTCTCACACAGGACTGCCCTGCCGGCCTCCAGACACATCATGACATGCTCATAGTGCAGACTGGTGATCGTCGCAATATAGACGCAGTCAATGGACGGATCTTCCAGAAGCTGCTGATAATTTCCGTATGCCCTGTCAATATGTTCCCTGCGCGCAAAGTCCTGACTGCGGGCAAGATCACGGCTCGCCACTGCGCCAACCTGTGCATCTTCTATCAATCGTACCGCTCCGCACAATCCATGCGCGATATTTCCGGCACCCATAATTCCAAATGTAATCATAACAATTCTCCATTTCAAAACAGAGACGAGATACGCTCTGCGTATCTCACTCTGATTAGCGGTCGTCAAATGCACTGCATAATGCGTGCATTTTCCTTGTCTCCCTAACATAAAACGTGCCAGGCGCCACGTAAGCGTCTGACACGTTCGGTTTTAAGTGTACTGGTATCCCCTGTGGCAGATCAGCCCTTAGAAGGAATGTATCTTGAGATACGTCCAGCAAATTCGGCCATATTCTGTGTCTGAAGGATCACGGTTCCCGGTCCCGTCAGCCTGGTCAGGAACAAGCCCTCGCCTCCGAGGAAAATGTTCTTGAGGCCTTTTACCATCTCGACCTCATACTGAACCGTGCGCTGAAACGCCACGACATTTCCGGTGTCTACCTTGATCACTTCTCCCGGTCCCAGTTCTTTGACCACCTTATCTCCGTCTATCTCCAGAAATGCTGTTCCCGTTCCGGTAATATCCTGCAAGATAAAGCCCTCGCCGCCAAATACACCGGCAGATAACTTCTTGGTGAAGGTGGCATTGACATTTACAGTCTGTTCCGATGCCAAAAAGGCACCCTTCTGGCAAATCATACCGCCTGTAGCCGTCACGTCCAATGGCATAATCTCTCCGGCTGATGTCGATGCAAACGCGACAACAGCACCTGCTTTTTCTGCTGTATAATTCGCCATAAACATAGACTCTCCGGCAAACATGCGCCCCAGACCTTTCATCACGCCACCATGGGTGTTGGTATTCATCACCACTCCGTCGCTCATCCATGCCATTCCTCCGGACTGCGTCACCATGGACTCTCCGGGCTGTTCAAACAGAATCTCAACAGCAGGCATCGTCGACCCGACGATCTGATATTTCATTCGTATCCCCCAATCGTATTGTTGCATTGTAACCTTGTAACAATCGTATTATAACACACGAATTTCGTTCTGTCTATAACGGACGTTAGAAAATATGCGTTTTAATTCTTAAGATTACCTAAGATACAGCAATGGATTGTCCGGTTTTCCATGATTTAACACCTGAAAATAGAGATGATCGCCTTCCTCGGCATAGTAGGAAGTCGTCTTTGCAACCGTTCCAATGATCTGCCCTTCCTTGATATCTTCCCCTTTTTTGACCTGAACCTTGTCGAGCTGTCCATACACCAGCTTAATTCCTCCCCCCAGATCCATCTGTACCATCTTTCCTTCTTCTTCCGTCTGATAGACTTTTTCGACTTGCCCGCGGTATGCCGATTTTACGTCCTGTCCCTGTTTTGCCGCCACAGCGATCGCATCATAACACTGGTACTGTCCCAATGTCTTTCTGTAAATAATATTTTCCATGCTGTACTGCAACAGGATCTCTCCCTCTACCGGCCAGAGCATTCCCTGCTTCTTATCATAAGCGCGTGTCTTTGTAGCAGCCGGTGCCGTCACTGCCTTTTTCTTATGTGTCTTCACGGTTTTTTCCCTCGGTTTCACTGTAATGGCGGGTGTCGCCGTTGCCAATGCATTTCTGGCAACCGTCTTACGACCCTCTACCGTTTCATTTACCGTCTTTGGTTCCTTTTTCTGCGCATCCTTCTGTGTCTTAAAATACGTGGTTCCCGCCAACAAAGAACACACTAGTGCGGTACTTGCAGCCATGTAAAGGCCTCGTTTATTCCGATTCATCTGCCAACCTCCTTTAAAAAAACAGCACCCCGACTCCAGCGAGGTGCTGCAATATCATCTATTTCTATTGTTTGCAGATGATCTATTTCTATTCTTACATTTTCAATGTTTGTTGTTTTCCTGTGACGAAGAATCCGTCTGTATCTCCTCGGGATCCAGCGGTTTCTCCACAGGGAAGTCTTTCCAAGTTTCCTGTTCTTTCTCCGCTCCGTTGGCTGTTCCCTGTTCCGTTTCTTCTTTCTGCCCCATTCTTTCCATAATGTCCATGCCGACTTCACGGCTGGCTTCTTTCCAGAACCCGGCATCAACAGAACTGCTCTTTCCCGCAGCATCACTTTTTTCCTGATCGCTCTCATCACTTTTGCTCTGTGATGGCATAGCCTTCCAGTCCTCCTGTGGCTGCAGTGTATCGGGAGACTGCGGATTCATGTAACGGTACTGCGGTGCCGCATACTGATAATCACGCACTTCATGATAGTACACAACCTCTGTATCGCACAAAATGT
Source organism: uncultured Lachnospiraceae bacterium (assembly GCA_934351255.1). Classification (GTDB taxonomy): domain Bacteria; phylum Bacillota; class Clostridia; order Lachnospirales; family Lachnospiraceae; genus Jutongia. The sequence continues at coordinate 117,717 of CAKRJH010000004.1, read as the reverse complement.
CGTGAAGTCCCCTCTTATGTTTGTCCACAACCACTATAAGATATCCGATTTCCATCACCACCGAACTCAGAAATCTTCCAATACTCTCCCGGTAGATTACGTCAAACACGCTCATTTTCTGTCCGTCGGTTCCCTCGACCCGGAGATGAAAACATTTTTTGCCGACCGTCGCTCCAAACTGATAGGTAAAGAAGACAAAATATAACACTTTGAGAAGATACGTTACAATATCAGCCAGCGAAAACTGAAACACCAGATCTCTCACCAGAATATTCTCCGGCGAAGCCAGTTCGACGACCCACAGTGGAATGCGCACCACCAGCAGCACCGTGCTGACCAGAAGCAAATCTACCAGATACGCCGCCAGCCGTACTGCAAAGCCTGCATATACACGCTCCTGCGTGTGTTCCTGGGCATGTTCCCGGGTGTATTTCTGCGTATTATTTGGCATAGTACATCAACACCCCATTTCCTTGATTGTCCACAATGTCCTCGGCAACCTCAAGTTCGCTTTTGGTCTTTACCGAAGAGAGGGAACCCATCAGACTGGACAGCCATCCACTGCTCTTTTCGAGTTCATAGAACTGTGTGTCTTTGGAAATCCCCAGTTCTGATAACATCGCCTCTTTCTGCGACTCCAGGGAACCCACCTCATCGATCAGACCATTTTCCTTTGCCTGCAATGCACTGTAAATCCGGCCATCCGCCAGCTTCTTCACGGTCTTGATGTCCATGTTTCTTCCCTGTGCCACAATCTGTGTAAACTGGTCATACGCCTCGTCCACAAGTCCCTGAAGAATCTCGCGCTGTTCCTCAGTCAATTCCTGCCCGGATGATCCCATGGACTTATTCTTACCACTGGTAATATCAATCTCCTGAATGCCCACCTTGTCATACAGCCCCTTCAAATTGGTCATCGAAACGATCACACCAATGGATCCTGTCCAGCAGTTGCGGTTTGCATAAATCTTGTCGGCTGCCATCGAAATATAATATGCCCCGGAACATGCCTGTGATTCAAAATACGCATAAACCGGCCTTTTAGTCTTTTCCTTATATTGCATCAGTCGCAGATACATCTCATCGCTCTGATACACGGCTCCTCCCGGGCTGTCCACCAGCAGCAGAATTCCCTTGTTGCTCGAAGATTCCTCCATCTTCTGGATATAATCGAGATACAGATTATGATCATAGTTTCCGATATAGCTATCAAATGCTCCGGTACTGCTGGCCTCGATCGTGCCCGAAATATTGATTACTCCCACAAAATCATTGTCCGGCAGCGCAATCTTATTTTCTGCTATCGTATCCGACAAAGAGCCAAAAAGATTCGTTGTGCTGCTTTTCTGCGATTCCATCATCTTATCCTTCACTACATTGGAAAACATTCCGGTCACGGAAACGGCAATAAATACCACTCCGGCCACCACAATGCCCAGTATCTGCTTGTTCTTCATGTCTTTTTCCTTTCCTTCGGTATTATGTATATGTATAAGAATGTATAAGAAAAACATCGCCTGCCCTGCTCAGGCAGACGATGCATTGTCTCAAATGATTAATGATCAGATTTTGGAATAACCGTAACTGTTGACAATCGCATCCAGCTTCTCACCAGCCTTGCAATGCGGACAATCCGCAGGCTTGTAAGTCTGATACTCCATCACATCATCCTTGGTATAGATGGTGTCTACATCCACATCCTCCACTGACTTTACTGCGGAGAACAGCGCGGAGACACCCACCACATGTCCGCCATAATAACTTACGGCCTCAATGCTCTGCTGAATAGTCTTTCCCGTAGTCGCACTGGCCAGCACAATAACAACATTTTTGTTGACTACCATCTTCTCAATGTTGTCGCGGAAAATAATCTGTCCACTGGAATTAATCTCCGGCGTAATGACATTCACACACTCATGTGAATTCATGGAACGGATTCCTGCTGCCGTCAGTTCCTCTGCCAGATATGCCCCGATCACCTCGCAGCCATCCATGCAGACAATGGTGTCTACAGAAATCGTATGTACATATTTTTTGACCATCTCTTTTGCCACCAGCTGTGCCTCTGTATGACGGTACTTGACCGGTGTCATATCCAGATAGTAATTGATATGTGAATGACTTGTAGCAAAATGTCCCGGAATCGCTTTTAACTCGATCTTGCGATTGACTCTTGCCGGAATCTTGATCATGCGCTCTTCCATACTCATACACTCTCCATTCTGAAGCGTTTTTGCAAATGGGCTGACGAAAACCTCATAGTCATACTATAAAATTTTCTGTCAGACATCAGGGATCCCTCGTGACGCTTCTTCACGTGCACCCTGTATTCTCATTTGCCATCCCAAATTCAGGACTCCCTGTATTTACTCGTCCTCTTCCGGGAGTTCAACGGTTACTTTTTTCAGTTTCCAAACCTCTTTTGCGTACTCCTCGATTGTACGGTCAGAAGAGAATTTGCCTACCTTGGATACATTTAACATAGCGGAACGTGCCCACTTCTCTTCATCCGCATATGCCTCGGACACCTTCTTCTGTGCCTCTGCATAAGAACGGAAATCTTTCAGGATAAAGTACATATCCGGACGTCCGCCTGCTCCATCCAGTAAAGAATTATAAATCTCACGGAACTCATCAAGATTATTTGGTGAGTAGGTTCCGTCTACCAGCTGTGTCAGCACGGCGCGGATATCGGAATCTGTGTTGTAGATTTCTCTTGGATTGTATTCATTGTTGTGCTCGTATGCGATGACCTCATCAGAAGACAGACCGAAGATAAATGCATTCTCCTCGCCTACTTCCTCGACGATCTCCACATTGGCACCGTCCATGGTTCCCAATGTCAGCGCACCATTGAGCATGAACTTCATGTTACCGGTACCGGATGCCTCCTTGCTGGCCGTAGAGATCTGCTCGGATACATCTGCTGCCGCAAAGATGATCTCTGCATTGGATACGCGGTAGTTCTCGATAAATACCACTTTGATCTTTCCATCGATGGATGCGTCATTGTTTACCACATCAGCCACGCTGTTGATCAGCTTGATGATGGCCTTGGCACGACGGTATCCGGCGGATGCCTTTGCACCAAAGATAAAGGTTCTTGGATAGAATTCCATGGATGGGTTCTTCTTCAGTTCATTGTACAGATACATGACATGAAGAATATTTAACAACTGACGCTTGTACTCATGCAGACGCTTTACCTGCACATCGAAAATAGAGCGAGGATTTACCTCAATGCCATTGTGCTCCTTGATGTATTTGGCCAGACGAACTTTGTTCTGATACTTAATGTTCATGAACTCTTTCTGGCTGAGCTTGTCATCGACATAAACAGACAGTTCATTCATATGAGACAGATCTGTGATCCACTCATCGCCAATCTTCTTGGTTACCCACTCTGCTAACAGTGGATTTGCATGAAGGAGGAAACGACGCTGTGTGATACCGTTGGTCTTGTTGTTGAACTTCTCAGGCATCATCTCATAGAAGTCTTTCAGTTCCTGATGTTTCAGGATCTCTGTGTGCAGACGGGCCACACCATTGACAGAAAAGCTGGCTGCGATGGCCAGATGTGCCATCTTGACCTGTCCGTCATAGATGATCGCCATCTTCTCAACCTTGCTGTAATCTCCGGGATAAGCAGACTGGATCTGCAGGATGAAACGACGGTTGATCTCCTCGGTAATCTGATAGATACGTGGAAGCAGACGGGAGAACAGCTCCAGCGGCCACTTCTCAAGTGCCTCAGACATAATAGTATGGTTCGTGTAAGCACAGGTCTTGTTGGTGATGCTCCATGCCTCATCCCATTCTAATCCATACTCATCCACTAAGATGCGCATCAGCTCGGCAACCGTAACGGTCGGATGGGTATCATTTAACTGGAAGCAGACCTTCTCATGTAACTTGCGGATATCATCATGCTTCTCCATATATTTGGCAATCGCACGCTGTACGCTGGCAGATACGAAGAAATACTGCTGCTTCAGACGAAGTTCTTTTCCTGCCATGTGATTGTCGTTTGGATAAAGCACCTCACAGATCGTACGTGCCAGATTCTGCTGCTCAACAGCCTTCTGATAATCTCCCTTGTCGAAAGAATCCAGATTGAAGTTGTCAATCGCCTCTGCATCCCAGATACGAAGTGTATTGACTACGTTATTGTTATAACCTACGATCGGCAGATCATATGGAACTGCCAGTACAGACTGATAATTCTCCTGAACGAACTTGTCACGTCCGAACTCATCACGGCGGACAGCAACATAACCGCCGAACTTAACCTCGACCGCATACTCCGGACGCTTGATCTCAAATGGATTGCCATACTTCAACCAGTCATCCGGCTTCTCAATCTGGTATCCATTCTCGATCTTCTGTTTGAACATACCATATTTATAGCGGATACCGCATCCATATGCAGGATATCCCAGTGTTGAAAGAGAATCCAGGAAGCAGGCTGCCAGACGGCCCAGACCACCATTACCGAGTGCTGCATCAGGCTCCTGATCCTCGATAACATCCAGATCCATACCCAGTTCTTCAATCGCCTCTTTGATGGCCTGATTGCCTTTGAGGTTGATGATGATGTTACCCAGTGCACGTCCCGTCAGGAACTCCATGGACAGATAGTAAACGGTCTTTACGTCCTGTTCCTCGTAGGTCTTGTGCGTAGCCATCCACTGATCCACCACAAAATCCTTGACCGCGTAGGATACTGCCTGGAACAACTGCTGGTTATCCGCCTCTTTGATGGACTTACGGAATAAAACCTTCACGTAATCCTCTACTTCCTTCTTGAAAGCCTCTTTGTTGATTTCTTTCATTTACGGGTTTCCTCCTTCATTATATTCCTTACCACTACTTACGATTTCACAAGTTTAATATTATACTAAACTGTCCAAAAAATCAACGAACAAGCGTTGTTTAAGGTCAAATTCTACACATATTTTCTGTTATTCTCGCATAGTTTTGAGTATCAGTATGATAAAAAACACGCAGGAATGCGCAGGAGGTCGTTATTAATGTCGTCATTTACCCGCAAAACCCCTTTATTTTCTGTCAATTTCACCAAAAAAATAAATTTCTCACATTTTGCAGCGATTCTGTGTCTGTTGTTCTCATTTCTCCTGGCTTTCACAGCCTGTCAGAAAGAGGAACAGCCCAAAAAGGTGAAAGACCTTGATTTCACCATGGTCAGTGGCACAGACATCCCGGATAATCTGCAGGAACTGATCCGTGAAAGAAAACAGGCAAACTTCAATCTTACATACAACGATGGCAATTTTCTCTACATCATCAAGGGATACGGCAAACAGCCTACCGGCGGATACAGCATCTCCGTCAAATCCCTTTACCTCTCCGCGGAAGACATTGTGCTCGCAACCAAGCTGATCGGTCCGAAGCAGCCACAGGAGGGATCTCACCAAAGTTATCCCTATGTTGTCCTGAAAACGGAGGAAATGGATAAAAACGTCTCTTTTTATGAGAAATAGGCACTTGTTCCGTCCCGCGCTCTGCCGTAAAATCTAAACAGACAGCATACCATTTGATAAAGGAGCGCATTTTTATGAAACAGGCAATACTCTTTTCTCCAAAGTTTGAGAAGCAGCTTGGGGATTCTTCCCCTTTATATATAGAAAAATGGAGCGACAATGTCGTCCGCATCCACAATCGGCCATCTTCCAGTCCATCCTTCGCAGTGGAAACTCCTCTGCCGGTGGACGGTATCTGGGAACCGGAATCCGTGTCAGCAGACCATTCCGGTCAGACCATCTTCCGGACATCGACGCTTCGCATCCTTTTTGATGAGGAGCAGCATCTGACGATCACTACACCGGAAGGGGCTCCTCTTCTGGAAGAATATACCGGCCCGGTCTTTTCTCCTGAACAGATCAGCCCGGAAGAACTGGAACTGATGATCCAGGAAGGACATACCGTGCATGGGCAGGATGATTCCTGCAAATTCACTCTCCACCACCGTCTCTTTGGCGATGAGTCCTTCTACGGTCTCGGCGAAAAGACCGGATTCCTCGACAAAAAGGGCTATTGCTATACGATGTGGAACACAGACAACCCAGATCCACACGTAGAAAACCGCACGTTTGAGGCTCTCTATCAGTCCATTCCTTTCTTTATCACACTGAGGGAGGGATGTGCATTCGGTCTTTTCCTGGACAACCATTATAAGACCTATTTTGATATGGGCTGCGAATCGACAGAGTATTACTCGATCAGCGCTACAGACGGTTATCTCGATCTGTACTTTTTATACGGACCGGATCTGCAGAACGTCCTGGAGCAGTACACCTGGCTCACCGGACGCCCTCCTCTGCCACAGCTCTGGACTCTGGGGTATCATCAGTCCCGCTGGGGATATTCTTCCCAGCAGGAGGTTCTTGATCTGGCCAGATCCTTCCGCAATCACGACATTCCATGCGATGTGATCCACATGGATATCGATTACATGGACAATTACAAGGTATTTACCAAAGATACCTCCCGGTTCCCGGATCTGAAAAAACTCTCGGACGAGCTGGCGCGAATGGGTATCAAACTGGTTACGATCATCGACCCGGGCACCAAGGTGGAAGAAGGCTATTCCGTCTATGACGATGGTGTCAAAAATAATTACTTCGCACTGGATTCCCACGGTGAGATCTACCAGAATGTTGTCTGGCCGGGAGATTCCGTCTTTCCTGACTTTACCTCACAGACCGTCAGGGACTGGTGGGGTGGGCTCACCCGTTTTCAGGTAGAAAACGGAATCCGCGGTATCTGGAACGACATGAACGAACCCGCCAGTTTTAACGGTCCGCTCCCGGATGATGTGGTATTTCCGGGGGACAACCATCCACGCCTGCATAAGGAAGTTCACAATGTCTATGGACACCTTATGGCCAAGGCAACCTATGAAGGCCTCAAAAAGCAGGATGGCCGCCGACCGTTCGTTATCACCCGCGCATGCTACAGCGGAACCCAGAAATACTCGACAGCTTGGACCGGTGACAATCAGAGCCTGTGGTCTCACCTGAAGATGTCTATTCCGCAGCTTCTCAATCTGGGACTCTCCGGTATGCCAATCGTGGGCACCGACATAGGCGGTTTCGGCGAAAACACCACCCCGGAGCTGCTGTGCCGCTGGGTGGAAGCAAGCTGCTTCTCCCCTCTGTTCCGCAATCACTGTGCCAAATATTCCAGACTGCAAGAACCATGGCAATTTGATCAGGAGACGCTGGATATCAACCGCAAATACATTCAGCTTCACTATCGCTTCCTGCCTTACCTGTATGATTTGTTCTACAACTGTAGTCAGACAGGCGTGCCAATCCTGCGCCCCCTTCTGATGTATGACCAGAATGACCCGGCACTGCGTCAATGCAACGATGAATATATGGTTGGCGATTCCCTGCTGGTCGCTCCGGTGACCGATCAGGGGGCACGCGCCCGCATCATCTATCTTCCAAAGGGCCTCTGGATCGACTACTGGACCGGGGAACGTATTGAGGGAGGACGGTATATCCTGCGCGAAGCACCTCTGGACACCTGTCCGATCTATGTCCGTGCCGGTTCTCTGATCCCGGTATGGCCTCCGGTAGATCACATTCCGGAACACGGACTGCAGGATCTGATCCTGCTTTACTATCCTGAGACAGAGAGCACAGATTCACGCCCCTACACACATTACCAGGATAACGGTGTTGATTTTGATTATGAGACCGGCTCCTACAATCTGTTCACCTATCAGGTCGTAAACGGCAATCTGGTGACAACCACCATCCATGACGGCTATAAAGACATGCCACTTGCGGTTCGCGTGGAACAGCATTAATCCCGAATATGCCCCTGTGTGGTAACTTCAAAAATTTTATCTGCAAATCCGATCTGATCTCCCGGTTTACAGGAGACAGGCTGGTTTGCAGATATTTTTTTGCCATTTACGGTGGTTCCGTTGGTGCTGTCAAGATCTGTCACCTGAACATGATGGTCTTCCCTCACCAGTGTTGCATGAAACCGGCTGATCCGCTCCCACGGCAGACACAGATCATTTCCGGATGCTCTCCCCACAGATGACTCGCCTTCCGGAAGTTCATATGTGGTGTCCCAATTTTCACCCTGTCCGTTTAATAGAACAAGACATATATTCGCTTTTTTTAGGGGATATGTGGGTAATTTTGTGGATAAACCATTGTTTTCCACCGGTTTTATAGCACGAGCCGCCGCGCAAAGCCCCATTTTATCCACATTTTCAAAAAAATTATACACATCCTGTACATCTTTTCGGACACTATGATCGGCGTGTTCCAGAATATATTCAGCCAGTTTTTTCTCCTGCTCTTTTTGTGCAAAATTATATTCCGGCCAATAGACCATCCTGACATTTTCGCGGACACTGTCCCAAAAGATGTACTCCGGTTTCAGGACAAAATGCTGTCCAGACAACAGATATTCCCCCGCATGCTCCAGCACATCCGCAATCCCTGTCAATATCTTCTGCAACTGCGCCCAGGGAGCAAGATGCCGATCAAACAACACTTCCAGCGTGACACAGTCCGAGTCCTCAAAGCAATATTCACTCTCATTATTGATGTGCATGCACCGCAGTTTCATCACACCGGGTATGTTGTTATGAAGAAGCATCTGTATATCCGTGCGTTCCTCCAGTTCCTGTGTTGTCCTGATCTTTGGAAATCCCTCAAGAATCATCCCGGTGTTCCCCCTCACCTCCAATATATCGGCGCACGGTGGACGGCTTTCTCCGGCCAAGGGACATTCTGTGACTGTACTGCTTCCCATGCCTCCCAAGCCTCACCGTTACGGTTACTTTTCTGGATCGGACGTTCACCGTTCCCTGTTCTACCTGCAGCCTCCACATCCTTTTGCGCAGACTGTCCTCAAACTGTTCTGACAATGTCCTCACGCTTCCCTGTGCATTCTGGTTTTCCCGATCGTTGAGACCAGCCTGACCGTCCTGCAGTCCCCGGGCACAGATGCGCAGAACTTCCCCACGAACAATCACCTGATCTCTGAGACTAAACAAAAGCCCCATCAGACCAAACAACAGCAGCAGTACAAACGGCAGGATCAGTGACGCTTCGACGGTAAAACCCCCATCCAGCCACATACCATGCATCCGGTACCTTTTCCGAATCTGACATATTACTCGAATGCGTTGCATCTCCGGAACCCGACGCATTCCTCTTCTTTTAGACAAATACACGTTCTCCCACCTCCATCAATACCAGTAGATATCCCAGAAACATGCAGGGAACAAATGGTATCTCCGTTCGCTTTCCGGCTTTCCGAAAAGCCAAAAGTATGCCTCCCCAGACGCAGGCCAACGCAAGACTAAGGATAAGCAGCATACAGTTGTACCAGAATCCCAGTGCAAGATTGGTTACTCCCAGCATGATCGCATCTCCTGCCCCAATCTGGTTTCCCGTGACATATCGCAATCCCAGAAGCAGCACGATCACAAACAGACTCAAGACAAAATTTTCTCTCCATCCCTGACCGCAGCGGTACTCAAGATAGCAAAATACAGGTACCGGCCAGATCATCAGCAGAAGACAAACCTGTTTTCTCCGTATATCACTGACAGCATTTACAAACAGCAAAACACCCAACAAAGTCCAGATCCACGCCTGTTCTCCCCACATATTATTCCTCGCTCCTTTCTCTCCCACACTTGCTGCAAGGCGGCAGGTTTCCCACTTCTTCCCTGCGTACCCTGCGCACATTCCGCTTTAATTTCGGACAGTCCCTTGTAGCATGATACCTATTCCCGTAAGGACTCAGATAGACCACCCCTGCTGCCGGACTCTCTCCCCCTTTGCAACATCCCTCACACGCATAATATTTTTCTCCGGAACGATTTCTCTGCTCCTGTGCCTGTGTGGGAGTATAACTCAGTATCGTTGGCTTCAGATAGCTGCACATGACATCCTCATGATACACAGATGCTCGTTCCGCCAGATACACCCAGCCCGTCCCACTGCTTTGCGATGCCATGCTTACCCCCTCATACCTCGAACACTGCATCTGCTGATATATCCGCAGCCGCATGCCCCCAAACGGCAGTTTTTGCGACACCTTTATATAACAGAAAGGAGTCTCCTGTTCATCCCACAAAATCACAGTTCCCGACTTCAGAAATCCGGCAATTGAGGATAATTTGGTTCCATATGTTTCATAATTGACCGTGGCATTCATCAGCAGCGAGGTATTCTGCAATCTGACCGATAACAATGGCAGGATCCAGCAGACCGCAAGCAGCGCCAGAAAAAAGACCGGTACCGCAAATGCCGCTTCGACAGTCATCGACCCTCGGATTCCCGGACACGGAAGCAAAGAGGGACACCCCCTATCACCGGAACATAAGCCGCTTGGGGAAGCTGCTCTCATACCGCTCATACGCATCATATCATTATCTCTGTTCCCGTTATAAAGGGCATCCCGCTTTTCTCCCATCTCCGTCTGAACAGTCAGGCAATCTCCGGGGTTATTTCCATTTTTCATACCAGTCATCCCTTCGTTAATATCCATACTCCATATGAATCGCTCTTTTCATAGAACCGCCCCGCCGAAACGGATTGACATATGACATCTCGTATCCGGCAGTTCCCCGGACCCGCGCTAATACAGTATCCATCGTAAAACTCTGATTTATCCGTTTTCTCAGATCATCCTGTATCACATCGAGACAGCGGGACTGCAACGTTTCTGCCGGAATCATCACGGTCATGACAAAAAGATACTGGCTGTAGTTATATTCCCTGCCAACATGTGTCCCCAGAAGTTCCTGACTGTCCTTTGCATACACTGTCGCTTTTTCCTCAAATAAATGTCTGGAACCCCTGCAGATATCTCCATAGTTCATCCGGAAATTTGTTTTATTTTTGACCAGTGGCACCCGTCTCCCCTGCAATAGTGCACAGATGTCCACACAGGCCTCCTCCAGAGAAAGCACGATCAGAATCGTTTGCTGCAATGCTCCTGCAAGTTCCTCGGACAGAAACAACGCCGCGATAATAGCTGCCGTAGCCATACTCTTCTCCTGAAGCGCAGGATCTGCCGACACATATGCGTAATTGATCAGGGTGCGCACCAGCAGCAGTCTTGAAACAACCCCTGCCAGATTTTCAGATTCCTTGTCTTTTCCCGCGATCAGATATTCCTGCTGGTACCGATCCCTCTGATTTCCCGGTTCCACATAGGACGATAGCCGGCTGTGGCTGTACGCTGCAAACTTTGCCCTCCGGCCGGAAACCGGAACCTCTGTGCTGCCAGTGCTCCCGCCCTTTCCCAGCACCTTTTCCAGAACTTCCGCACCTGTGGTATCTTCCTGCTCCGCGCCCGTCCCTGTGGCTCCTGCCGTTTTCTCTGCGGCAGCCTCACCATCATTTTCCTGGGCCGTTGTATCACTTTCCACCCCATCACCCTGTCTCTGATTGCCCTCCTCTCCGGAAATCTCTCTGCTTTCTATGATTTCTTCGGAAAGACTTCCCGTATCACACACCAGCGACAATACGCCCTTTCCCAACAATTCCCTGATAAACGAAATCGGATTGCCTCCGGCCTCATCCTCCCTGAGTTTCTTTTTAGCCTCCTTGCGGGCCTTTGCGCGCTCTTTTGCAGCCTCGTCATCCGTCGTGTTACCGCCGGCACCATTGTCTGAATCGTTGGCCGAACCCCGATCCGATCCACTGCCTGAGTTCCCGGCCAATCCACTGCCTGAACTTCCGGCTGATCCACTCGAACCGGATGCCTCCTGCTCCTGATTACGCTGGCCTTCCTGTTCCGCCTGACGGCCTTCGCGCAGCCGGCGGTTCAATTCATCCCGTGAGACTCCGGAAGATATATTTTTCAATTTTTCGGCCGCATTCTGCATCACATTGGCCTTCCACCACTGATTGATCTGCTCCCAGAATACCTCTTCCTGGGTCAGACTTTCCCCTTCCAGTCCCGATACATCCACGCCGGATATATTCCATAACCGGATATAATGTGCAATCGCCTTTTCCGGCTCCTCCTGTAAGTTAAACTGCATCGTATCGCAGATCTGTTCCTGAAGATCCAAAATGCCCATTCCATTGAATCCTCCGTACCCATAAAGGCCATACTCCTCATACAGTTCTTTATTGTAGTCGCCAAATGCCGTCATAGCAGCGCTTTGAGCAACAGCAGTCACATATCCTTCCGAGGCAAAGTACCTGGCACTGTCAAAAGAGACCAGGATCAGGGAGAGCATCAGCATAAACAGGAAGGCCAGGAAAATACTGATCGATCCGGAAGCCTTATCACATGACAATATCATCACTTACATCCTCGGCTCCACTATCAATTTCCGTAAAGGCATCGCTGACCAGCGATACGATCTTGTCCTTAAAGATGACTACCATCGCCACAAGGATCACCAGGATCAGGACGATCTCTACCACGCCTACTGCCTCTTCCTCCATCCAGAACCGTTTCCAGTTACTACTCACCATACTAATAAGTTGTTTTTTCATAATTTTCCTCCAATCCGGAGCGTTTGCGCGACGGGGCGAAGAGAAATCCACGCAGGCGGTTTCTCTTCTGCCATCATGGCTTGTTTGTGACGCTCCGGCACAAACAGCCGTGTGAAACATTCTGCATCGGCAGCATGTTTCACATTTCCTCCAATCCGGAGCGTTTGCGCTCCTCATATTACATACTGTGAAATGCAGCAATCAGGATCATGGCAAAAACCACGACCAGCATCAGCATCATGGGCAGCATCCTCCGGGTTCCGGCTTCCTCCCCCAGAGTTCTGGCCATCTCCTGTCTCTGCTTTAACACCATCACTGCTTCGGTCTCCAGACAGACCAGCAGATCCGCCGAGCCTTTCTTCATATTCTGAAGAAGCAGTGCCATCAGTTTCATATAGGGAAGCAGCAGGATACGTCTGGAAAATCTCTCATATGCTTCCCGTTCTGGCATACCCTGCTCCATCTCACGAAGCGTCAGACACATCTCCTCCCCCAGATAATTTCCGGGAAGGTTTCGCACATCCCGGCCTTTTTCATAATCCAGGCACATCCGTTCCCACGCTCCCCTCACGGTCATCCCGGCTCCCACCAGAAGTTCCAGTTTTGCGACAAAACCAGGATACGCAAGGCGCAGACTCTTCTGCCGCTCCTCGACAGCTCTGCGCTGCTGCATATCCATGAGCACCGGTATCACTGCCAAAAAACAGAGTCCCGCCATTAATATGCCCGGCCAATAGGATTTGCTGAGTATACGGTATCTCACCACCGTCTCTCCGATTGTCTCCGGAAGGACAAACCATGCCTCCGAGACGCTGTCCTCATCATGCAGCCCAAGTTCTTTCTTCCACTGATACCAGAACTGCTGCACGTCACTGCGCTTTAATGGCTGCACCACTACTTCCAGCTCAAGAATCTCTTTGAGTTCTCCGTAATACAGTGTTGCCCGCAATGCGGCAGGAACCGGCTGTTCCATCTGAGATTGATTCAGGCCGCCATCCCGATTGACATAGCCATTGCTGTCTGTCATCCATTTCACCCGGATCTGACTGTCCGGTATCCGGGACATGAGATTAAGTTTCTTACTGACCTTCTGCTCATCCTGATTTTCTCCCAGATAATGCTTCAGCACATACTCTCTGGCTTCCTTCATCTTCATCGCAGCTTCCTCACCGGAATACCTGCGTGGCTTCACCGGAATCTCCACCTCTTTTTTCTGCGTCCTGCCACCCACCTTGCCGGATACTTCCACAGACATCTGCGTCTGTTCCTCTCCCGGCTCTCCGCGAAGCAGAGCTCCGGTCCTGATCCCCTGACGGGCGCACTGCATCCATCCACAGATACACAGTGCCACCAGAAGCACCCAGGATACCAGACACATTTTCTCAATGACCTGACAACGATACCTGTCCCCGGATTCCTTCCACGGAACACCGACGTACAGTTTTTTCAATCGATCTTTTTTCTTCTCCGGGATGGCGAACCACTTTTGTACCGGTACAGAACGAACCAGACGGATAATCCCCGGATAGATATACCTTCTCCACCCCTTCTGCCATCCTTCCTGCGCCTGCGATGCCTCTTCGACACAGCCGTCGTTTCTTCCGATTGACCGCTCTGCCGAGCGATACAATGCGGCAAAGTAAACGATCTGCAGGCACAGCAGGATCATGCTGAGCGCGGCCACGATCAATCCAGACATTCCTCATTCCTCCTATCTCTCCGGCAGTGTACTCCCACCCGCCACACCGGAACCCGAACAAAACAAACCGACCTCCCACCAGTCACACCGGAATGCGCGCCATCTTCTCATCCAACAGAATCGCAGCGAGATATACAATCAGCAAAATACTCATCACACCCCGCCCGAATATCCCCTGATAGAGACAATCCAGAAACCCGGGCGAACAGACCCAGAAATACAGGATCATCCCAAGTGGAACCACACGCATCACTTTCCCCTCCATCTCCCGGGCAGCCATGGACGTGCGGATCTCCCGGCGTACCTGAATCCGGTCTCCAATCTTGCGGGCGCTGTCACGGGTGATCGAGATCAGGTCACCACCGCTTTTTCTGGCGGTCCGGTAGATTTCCACATAGTCTGAAATATCCTCAATCTGTAGTTTTTCTGCCATAGCAGTGAGCGCAGAAGTCACCGGTTGGTTCTGCTGCAGTTTCCGGATCACCCAGGCAAACTCAACAGCCAGCACCGACTCTTCTCCATACAGAATCACCAGATCCTTCCGGCTCTCCTCAATCGCATTCTCCATGGCATAACCCGCACCCAATGCGGCCGCGATCCCCTGCAGTCCCTCCCGGAACTCCAGATTGATCTCCCATTTTTTTTGCTCCTGCAATATTTTCTTTCTTCTTCGGATCGAGCACATCCAGACCAATGTTCCCACCAAAACTGCCCAAAGCCAATGTCTGTAAAACAGATAACAGACACCGCACAAGATCCCATAATCCTTCAAAAACGGAATTTTAGGCTTCATGATTCTCTCCACCCCCGCCACTCAAGTCCTGCCGCCTGCATCTTCTCCGGGTGCACCAGCGTTTCGCGCATTCTCCTGAGCGAACCTCTCACCCTGCCTTCACTGTCCGTACCGGTCTCCTCAAACCGGAACAGACTGCTTGTCACAATCTCTCCATGCTCCATTCCCACCAGTTCATCAACGGCCAGAACTCTCCGGCTGTGATCCCGGAGTCTCCCGAGCTGGATCACCAGATCCACCGCGGAAGCGATCTGCCCGCGAACTGCCGGCAACGGTATATCCATCCCCGACAGGTACATGGTCTCCATACGCCGCAGCATATCCTGCGTACTGTTGGCATGTCCGGTGGAAAGACTTCCATCATGTCCGGTGTTCATGGCATTGAGCATCTCGATCACAGCGCGGTCTCTGATTTCTCCTACAATAATTCGGTCAGGCCTCATACGAAGTGCTGACTTGACCAGATCCGCGATTGAAATGCCATTTTTCCCTTCCAGATTGGCATTTCTGACCTCCAGCCGAACCAGATTCGGAATGTCCCGAAGCTGCAGTTCCGCCGAATCCTCGATCGTGATCACTCTCTCTTCACTGGGAATATACTGCGATAATGCATTTAGAAATGTTGTTTTTCCACTCCCTGTCCCACCACTGATAAATATGTTGTATCTGGCCTGTACCGCCAGTTTCAGAAACTGTACGGCTTCCTCGGATATGCTGCCTATTTCCAGCAATTTCTCCATCGTCAGCGGATTGTCCGGAAACCGGCGGATCGTCAATACCGGGCCTCCACAAAGCGACACTGGCGGCAATACCACGTTGGCCCGGCTTCCGTCTTCCAGACGGAAATCCAGGATAGGGCTCGCCTCATTAACCACGCGGTTCACCCGGGAAACCATCCTCTGAATGATCTCTTCCAGTTTACTACAACTGTCGAATGATAATTCCGCCCGCGATAGTCTTCCCGCCCGTTCCACAAACACATCGTCCGGCCCATTGACCATAATCTCCGTCACTCCGGGTTCATCCAGAAGGTCCTGCAGAACATCCAGCCTGCGCAGACTGTTAAATATCTGCCTCACCAGATTCCCCCGCTGACCCACAGACAGATAGGATCTTCCCTCCTGTCTGTCTGTAGCACACATCTGCGCCACCAGTTCCGTCAGTCTCTCCTGCAGTTCCTCATCCGAAAGCATTGTCCCCTGATCCAGTTCCGCCAGGATCTGCTTCAGAATCCTCTGTCTCCTCTGTGCCATCAGCACGTCAGATCTTCGATCCGTTCCACCATCTCACCCATCCCCTCTCTGTTCAATAATACTTCCAATGATCTTCTCTGCGTCACCTCTCCGGGAAACCGGGGTGCCGGGGCGAATACCCTCTGACAGTTTTTCATCAGATGAATCACACCCTCACTGAGAAAATCCGCATAAAAAATTACAATCTCATACTCTGTCTCACAACGCAGGACTTCCATCAGATATTCCATGTCTTCCTTCCCAAGGCTCAGAAGATCCCGGTAATCCTCCTGCAGGGACAATACGTCCATTGCATCCCGTGTGCGGATCTGCGATTTGATCTTCAGCCCGCTTCTTGCACTTCTCTGCTTCAGGAAAAATGCCAGCTGAGACAATGCAGCCTCCTCCTGCCCTATAGAATCCAACAGTTCCATCCTGACCAGCAGGCTCTTTCCCGGGAATACAAAATCCCACCGTCGCCAGTCCGTTTCATCCAGCGCCATCCAGCCGCCATACGGCGCGAACACCCCCCAGAATCTGGTATTTTGCGAAATCCCGGAGGAGAAGCTGTGAATCTGTTCGTTCTGCGCGAGGATCTGATAGATTTCCTGCAGGATCTGCCTGGCAGACTGATACTGAAACAGTACCGGAACCGTATCGCTCTCCTCGTTCACACAATCACCTCTGGAAAGCAGGATCCGTTGTCTGACCTGCCGCCAGTCCCGCACCTCGGCCTTTACCGCATCCGTATACAACAGGGCATCCACCGAATGACTCTTCAGATACTCCTCCAGATACGACGCCTCTGTAAACAACCAGTTTTCAATCTGCGGGTGCTTCTCCTGCAGATACTTTGAAAAAAGTTCCATATACCCTGTATTATCCAACAGGGCAAACCGCAGCCCGGACATCTCTCACCCTCCATTCTCCTCGGATTTACGCAATATTCTGTTCTTACCGTCCGTCCCACCACAACAGGTAGGACATGTAATACGCGACTGCCAGAAATGGTACCAGTGAGATCACCACGCTTCTGCCATCTCTGTCCGGCAGATAGTAGGCCGCTCCTCTTCCAAAGACCAGATAGCGGCAGAAATAGCGCAGCCGTTTCAAAAGCATTCTCTCCCGAAGAAGTTTCAGAAACGAGTACACTCCCGCCAATACGATCCAAAGAGCAGTCATCTTAGCCGTAAACCGCATTCCATAAAAGCAGGCCGCGATCGACACCATCTTGATATCTCCGGCGCCCACACCCCGCAGGCAGAACAGCGGCCATGCCACCAGAACCGCCAATGCGATACACCCTGCGCCGGCCAGCATCTGTGCCGGTCCGCCCCGGATCATCCTCCAGCATAACCCGGCGATCCATCCACACAATATCAGCCGGTTGCTGATCCGGTACTCCACCAGATCCGTTACGGAGCCTGCCAGAAAAATGCCCGTCATCACTATGACATCCACGTGCTCTCACCTCCCATCTTCCAGCGCCTCCACCGGGCAATGCCCCGTGAAGTGAGCTCACTATAGCATCGGCATTTTCATCCTGTCAAACCGCTCTTTTTATGAAGAATGCACAAAAAACAGCATCAAAAAACAGCGGACCGCACAAACGGCATCCGCTGTTTTTCTCTCTCTTCTACAAAATATACGATCCCGGGAGCAGTCTCATTTGGAACAAATCACGACAGGCCTGCACGATTCCGGGCTTTGCACGTTTTTCAAAAATTAACATATAGAATATGACATTTCACACTATTTAACAGATATAATCTTTTATATCCACGGCAACAGCCCCTGGCTCATCGCCTGCATCAGGTACAGTGCCACAACCCCCGGCGTCCCAAGCACGGCACAGACCGGCGCAGAGATCTCATTGATCCGCACCTCCAGCCCCACAGACTGCCGGTGCAGCAGGTAATTGATCCCATAGATCAGCAATATCCCGACCAGAAGCCGTATGACACTGTTCAGAAAGATCCTGCGCCAGCTCCCCCAGCCCATGATCAGCACAAACAGTCCCGCTGCGATACCTGTCACGATCCAAACCATCTTGTCCGCCTCCTTTGTACACTATATGTACAAGTGGCTTCTTTATGACTCTTCCGGTGAAACTTTCAGTTCCTCCACAAACCGCGACACGGTAACTTCTTTGTTAAAGCGTTCTTTCACGTAGCTGATGAACAGATGCCGCTTTGCCCGGGTCATGGCCACATAAAACAGCCTCCGTTCCTCCTCCACATCTTCGGTGAGTACGGCTTTATTGTGCGGTGTGATCCCCTCATTGGCATCCGGCAGAAAGACACAGGTATATTCCAGGCCCTTGGAACCGTGCATCGTCATGATTGCCACGGCATCCTCCCCGGGCGCCTTGCCACTGCGTACCTGACGGCTCTTCTCCATCTGCTCCTTCAATTCCTCTCCGTAACTGATGATCGCCTCAAACCATTCATCGAAGCTCTGATACCCCTTGGATGCCTCCTGCATCTCATCGAGGATCTCCAACATGTCATCGCTGCGCGCTCCGCGGTACTGTGCATAATCCTTGATATAATCGTCATATCCCACTCCCCTGCGTATGAAATTGACGGCCGCATACGGGCGCATGCCCGCAACCATCCTGAGATCCTGCTGGAGTGCCTCAATGCGCTCGACCATCCAGTTTTTGTCCTCGTAAAACAGCTTCATCTCCTCAAAATCCACATAGGGATCCGTGAAGGCATTGCGGTGCACGTAGCGCGTCGGCTTGTTGATAATGCGCATGACGCTGGTGCGGTCCCGGTCACCCAGCGCCACCCTCACATAGGCCAGGATATCCTGCGCGATCCAGTGGTCGTACAGATTGGGCACCATTTCTTTCATAATAAACGGAATATTGTACTCTTTGAGCTTGGCCGTGATCGCACGGGCCTGGGTATTGGTGCGGAACAGAACCGCCATCTCCCGATAGGGAATTCCCTGTTCCCGGTATCCCACAATCTGCTGGCGGATCTCTTCGTTCTCCTCGCGCACGCCCTGAAATCTGCGGACACACACCTCTTCCCCGCGGTCTGCCTGTGCACTCAGCACCTTGTCCAGACGGTTCTTATTGTGCCTGATCACGCGGGAGGATGCCTCCACAACAGCTCCGCTGCACCGGTAATTGATCCCGAGCCGGCAGATTTCCGGCTGAAACTGTCTCACAAAACTCTGCATGATATCCGGGCGCGATCCGCGGAATCCGTAGATTGACTGGTCGTCATCCCCCACGACAAACAGATTGTTGCCGGGACGTGCCATCATGCATACCACCTCAAACTGAACCCGGTTAATATCCTGATATTCATCCACCAGAATATACGGATACTGCCTCTGCCACGCGCTCAGGATATCCGGGCGTGCCACAAACAGTTCATGGGTGTAGACCAGCATATCATCAAAATCCAGCAGCCTGCGGTTCTGCAATTCTGCCTGATAGCCCTCGTACAGCCGCCGGAACACATCAGCCTGACAGAGCGGAGAATAATAATGATCCAGATCCATCCTCTCGCCCTTGACCCGGCTGATCTCCGAAGTCAGATCGCGGATAAATTCGTTTTCATCCTGGATATCCAGCGCCGTATCCCCCACCAGTTCCCGCAGGATCTGCTGGCGCAGGTCATCCCGGATGATCTGACCGGCATTGTAATGATAGGCATGCCTCAAAATAGTAAAAAAGATAGCGTGAAACGTGCCAAACTGAACCGGACCCGAATGCGCCGGTGCAATCTGCTGATAGCGCTGCTTCATCTCCATGGCAGCCGCCTTTGTAAATGTGATCACCAGGATCCTTGCGGGATCAATGCCCCTCTCCTGTACCATATAACGGACACGTTCCGTAATCACACGGGTCTTTCCCGAACCCGGACCCGCCAAAACCATCATAGGGCCGTCTCCATGAGAGACAGCCCTTTGTTGTTCACGATTTAACTGCATATGATATTAAACTTCCTCTTCCAGCATCTCGATGCCCTTGCGGATACGCGCGAGACTCTCTTCCTTGCCCAGAATCTCCATGATCTCATAGGCGCCACCCGGTGTCATCTGCTTGCCGGACACTGCCGTACGCAGCGGCCACAGACATCTTCCGTTTTTGATCTCCTTGGCGGCAATATATTCCTTGCAGGCATGCTCGATATTCTCCGGTGTAAACTCGTCGATCTGCTCCAGGATCGGAAGCATATCCTTCAGGACCTCCAGGGAATTCTCGCTGTTCGTCTTCATCTTTTTGTGGGTGTACATCGCGGTGTCATACTCCGGCAGTTCCTGGAAGAAGTCAATCTTCTCCTTGATATCCGGGAATACCTCGATACGTGTCTTCACCAGATCGGCAATCTTTTTCTTGTCCAGATCCTTCGTGATGACCTCATCGATCACCGGCAATGCATACTCATAATACTTGTCATTGTCCATAGCCTTGATGTACTCACCATTCATCCACTTCAGCTTGACCATGTCAAAGACCGCCGGGGACTTGCTGATATGATGGTAGTCAAAAACCTTGACCAGCTCTTCGAGAGAATAGATCTCGCGGTCCTCTGTCGGACTCCAGCCAAGCAGTGCCACAAAATTGACCACGGCCTCAGAGACAAAGCCCTGTTCGATCAGATCCTCATAGGAAGAATGACCGCTTCTCTTGCTCAGTTTCTGGTGCTCCTCATTGGTGATCAGCGGACAGTGGATATATTTCGGTTCCTGCCAGCCAAAGGCATGGTAGAGTCTGGTGTACTTCGGTGCGGATGACAGATATTCGTTACCACGCACTACATGAGTGATGTTCATCAGATGGTCGTCAATGACATTGGCAAAATTGTAAGTCGGATAGCCATCGGACTTGATCAGGATCATATCGTCCAGCTCCGCATTCGGCTGGGAAATATCTCCGTAGATCTCATCGTGGAATGTGGTCTCACCTTCCATCGGTACATTGGCACGGATCACGTATGGTTTGCCGGCTGCAAGGTTGGCCTCAACCTCCTCCTTGGAAAGGTGCAGGCAATGCTTGTCATATGCAATGATCTCCTTGTCACCGATCTTGCGGCGCAGGGACTCCAGACGGCATTTGTCGCAGAAGCAGTAATATGCCTCGCCCTTGTCGATCAGTTCCTTGGCATACTTCATGTACATGCCGGTCGCAAAACGCTCACTCTGCACATACGGACCATAGCCGCCATCCTTGTCCGGTCCCTCATCGTGAACCAGTCCGGTCTTCTCCAGAGTACGGTAGATGATCTGCTCGGCTTCCTCAAAATAACGCTCCTGATCGGTATCTTCTATGCGCAGTACAAAATCTCCGCCTTCATGCTTTGCAATCAGATAGGTGTACAGCGCGGTTCTTAAATTTCCCACATGCATCCTGCCGGTAGGGCTCGGTGCAAATCTGGTTCTGATCTTACCCATAATTTCCTCCTAATCAAAAAAGTATCCTGCCCGTTCAGTATACCGTTAACGGGCAGGAAATACAACACAACAATTTACTCAATATTTGTACTATTGTCCAAGATACGTCTTCACGCACTCGACCGCGCGGTCAATTCCCATGAGATCACTGCGGACCACCAGATCATAATTAGTCAGGTTCGTCCACTTTTCGCCCACATGGTAATTGTAGTAGTTGGCACGGCTCTTATCCCGCTTGACGATCACCTCTCCGGCCTTCTTCGGGTCGATGCCATAGGATTCCACCGCACGCTTCAGACGGAAATCCATCCCGGCCTCCACGAAGAGATTGAATACATTGTCATATTCCTTGAGCACATAATCGGCACAGCGTCCCACGATCACGCATGGCCCTTCTTCTGCCACCTTGCGGATCACATCCGACTGGGCCAGAAAAATCCTGTCATCCAGGGACAGTCCGCCGTAGCCAAAGTCCTGATTCCCATAGACATTGATCCCCATCGCCAGGGAATACAACAGGCTGTTGGTCGCCTTGTCCTCCGCTCTGGCAAAGGTCTCCTCGGCAAAGCCGCTCTCCTTGGCTGCGCGTGTGATCAGTTCATTGTCATAGAATGGAATGCCATAGGCCTCTGCCAGTTTCTGGCCGATCTCACGGCCGCCGCTTCCATACTGTCTGCTGATGGTAATAATCTTGTTCATCGCTGTCAACCCCTTTCACTGCTTAGTCTTGCTGCAGACTTGGAATCTCCTGGTCAATGTCCACATCCTGCCCGTAATCAACCCCATCCAGGGAGAATCCGAACATCTCATAAAATTCCTGCCAATACCCCTCAATATCTGTATATTCTTTCAGGTTGTCCGTCGTGATTTCCCCGGCTTCCACCCTGTTCCAGATCTCTTTGACTCTGTCCTGCACTTCCGGTTTCATCTCCCAGTCGTCCATACGGATCAGCCCCTGCTCATCGGTAATGATCCCCTCCGGCGTAAAAATGCGGTCGTGGATCATCCGGTACATCTGCTCCATGCAGTTCTCATGCAGCCCCTCTTCCTTCATCACCTTAAACAGGATCGACAAATACAACGGCACGATCGGAATCGCCGCGCTGGACTGTGTCACGACTGCCTTGTTCACAGATACCACCGCCCGGATACCCGGATGGCTGTCACAGATCTCTGTGGCACTGCGGTAAAGATCCTTCTTGGCCTGTCCGATGGATCCTTCCTTGTAGATCGGATAGGTCACCTCCGGTCCGATGTACGAATACGCCACGGTCACAGCGTCCTTCTCGAGAACATCCGCCTGCGTCAATGCATCGATCCACATTTTCCAGTCCTCACCGCCCATGACTTTGACAGTGGCATCAATCTCCTCGCCGGTCGCAGGCTCGATCGTAACCGGAGCGATCTCGCCGGTGCGCAGATTGATCGTCTGGTTCGTGTACGAATCACCTGTCGTCTTCAGCACAGACTGGTATGTCTGCCCATCCGGTGTCGTCCTTCTCGGTGCAGCCAGGCTGTAGATCACCATGTCTGCCTTGCCCCAGTCCCGTCGGATCATCTCAATCGTCTGATCCTTGATCTCCTGACTGAAAGCGTCCCCGTTAATGCTCTTGGCATACAGGCCGTCCTGCGTGGCACACCGCTCAAATGCGGCGGTGTTGTACCAGCCCGGCGTTGCGGTTCTCTTCTGGTTCTTGGATGGCTTGTCAAAGATAACGCCAATCGTATCAGCCCCACAAGAATATGCGCAGGCGATCCTGGAAGCGAGTCCGTATCCGGTAGATGCCCCGATGACCAGCACCTTTCCGGCCCCCTGAGTCGCAGGCATCTTCTTTGCATATGCAATCTGTCTGGCAATGTTTTGTGCACATCCTTCCGGGTGTGCCGTGGTGCAGATAAATCCGCGCACTTTAGGTTCTATAATCATACTGTCTGTGTTCTCCATTTCTCAAAGTTTACCTGTATTTTATCACATAACCCGCATCAAATCAAAGTGTGCGTGTCTCATATTGACCATCTGCAATCCTGTTAACCGCCGTGCCAAAAAATGCCTCCACAGCCTGCTGCAGATGCCATACATCCATCACTCCCGCCGTCTCATAGCTGGAATGCATCGCAAGCTGCGCCAGCCCAATATCGACAGAATTGATCGACACATGACGTCCGGACAGATTGCCAAGCGTAGATCCCCCCGGCACATCAGAACGGTTCACATATGTCTGCACCGGAATGTCCGCGGTCTCACAGATCCTGCGGAAGACCGCCGCCGACACCGCATCCGTGGTGTATTTCTGGTTGGCATTGTACTTGATGACCACGCCCCGGTTCATATACGGACGGTTGGTCGGGTCTGCCTTGTCCAGATGATGTGGGTGTACCGCATGAGCATTGTCCGCGGAAACCATAAAACTTCCGGCCAGACAACACAGATACTCCTCGGCGCTCATGGCATAATCCTGGCCGATGCGCCCCAGGATGTCCTCCAGGAATGAGGAATCCGCGCCCTGCCTGGTCGAACTGCCCACCTCTTCATTGTCAAAGACCGCGCAGATGTTGACCGAGGTACCCGCATAGAACTCGTCGGCATCCAGCTTGTGCTTGATACCGATCAATGCCTCCATCGTGCTGTACGCGCACTCCAGATCGTCCAGTTTCGGGCTGGCGATAAACTCATCGTCGCTGCCCCAGATGCATCCCCTGGTGCGGTTGTACAAAAACAGATCCGTGCCAAGGATCTCCTCCGGCTCCACCTGCAGTTCCTCCGCCAGAAGTTTCATAAAGCTGCCCTGGTCGCTCTCCTGTCCGAACAATGGGATCATATCCTTCTGCAGATTATACGAATATCCGTCATTGGCCTTGCGGTTCATATGGATCGCGCAGCTTGGGATCATCACCAGATCCCTGTCAAAATTGACCAGCCGGCTCGCAACACCTGCCGTCGTGCTGACCACAGCCCTTCCTGCGATGGAGAGAGGACGGTCAAACCAGGTCGAACAAAGCATTCCACCGTATCCCTCCGCATTCAGTTCCAGATAGTGTCCGTCCACCAGCATCTCAGGATTTTCCTTGATCTTGAAGGTCGGAGAATCACTGTGTGATGCCGCGATCAGGAAATTGGTGACCGGCAGATGCGGCAGTGTAAACGCGATGATCGAGGAGCCGTTGCGGGTGACATAATACCCTCCCCCGGGCGCCAGATCCCAGCCCTCATGCTCCTGCAGTTCCTCAAATCCCTCCGCCTCCAGCCGTTTCTTAAAATTGTCCACGACGTGATAGCAGCTCGGACTTTGCGAGATAAAATCGAGTAACTTCTGTGCTGTCTTCTGATACATCGTTCTCACTCCCCTTTCTTCTTTTTCACAAATGGGATCCACGGATGTTCCCATGCAAATTCCTCCAGTTCACGGATATTGACATCCGAATGTTCAATCTCTCTGGAATATCGGTAGATGATCTCCGTGAGATCCTCCCGGTCCAGCGTGCGTCCGTTACGGATCCATGCCGCCAGCCACAGTTCATAGATCATCACAGCCTGCTGCATGCCAAACTGTGTCATCGCATAGACTTCCTCGTCATAGACCGCCCCACAGAAATAAGTGTCCAGAAAATAAACCAGAAGATGCTCCAACACGATCCCAAGATGTGCAAACTCAGCCTTCCACCACTGTTCAAACTCCCGATGGAGCAGGTCATACGTCTCCTGTCCTCCGGAATACAAATTCTGCTGCGCCTCCTCCAGAAGCCATCCCCATGCCGGCTGCAGACGTTCCAGACTCTTCAGTTCCTGCATGAGTTCCTGAGATCTCTCATAGAAGGACGCTCTCCTTCCCAGTCTCCTGGTGACAAGCCGGATCACCAGCGGCTGGCGATACCGGTCAAACAGTTCCGGGCAGGTGACCGCCCGTCCCTTTCCGATCCGGATGTGCATGTCATGTGCCAGCCCCAGCACCAGGCCGCAGCGCACCACAAGCGGCAGGCTGCGGTCCTGCAGCTGCTCGATCATGACCTTTCGTCCGGCCACAAGCTGATCGTAGAGAATATAGTCAAAGAACTCATATTCCTCCGTTCCCTCCCGTTCATATTCGCGGTAGGTGATCGCATCCTCCCTCTCCACCAGCATCCTCGCCACCTCCGGGCATGATACCGACAGACTGATCCTGCGGACATTCTCAAACTCCTCGATATGCCGCGGGTAATTGTGACAGGTCTTGCACAGGCTCTGTGGCCCCAGGTTCCGGTACATCTCGCAGAGATTGTCCTCATTTAAAAAAGCGCAACGCAAGTCCCCGGTCTGGCGGAAACAATGCTGTTTCCAGTCCACAGACTGTTTGAGGGTCTTTGCATATGCGCCTCTCATCCGACGGTATTTCCGATAAGACCTGTCATCGATCATGATCTGCCAGCCGGCACAGCACGTGTCTGTGCACCGGTCGGCAATGCATGTAAATTCTTGATAATAATCAGGAATAATATATCTCATGTTCACATTCCCCTGCGCCTTTGCAGACGCATCATTCTTTTATCGTACTCCACAAAATGACATCAGCAGACAGGCTGCCAGCACAAAGATCATCTGGATAATGCAAAAGCGGGCAACCACCTGCGTGTCGGACCATTCCTTCTCCTTGCGCACATGATCGTGCAGCGGAGTCCGTGTATTTTTCAGGATAGAGATCTTGAAAAACCGGAGCAGGAAGATCTTGACCAGACCAATACCTCCGTCCACAATGATCACGGCTGCCATCAGCAGATAGATTACCGGATGTCCGCTCTTCATCGCCAGCACTGCCAGAAAAAATCCCAGCGCTCTCGATCCGGCATCTCCCATCAGCATGGAACTCGGCTTGGTGTTAAAGCAGAGATATGCCAGAAGTACCGCCACAAAGATCAATGCCGCTCCCGCATAGGACGCAAGCTGCTTCTGGAACAGGAACGCAAAGCCCACCATCACAACGCAGCACAGGCTGGCACACAGGCCATCCACACCATCGCTGCAGTTCGTTACATTGACAGAAACCCACAGAAGCACCACACCAAGGATAAAATATACGGCAGCCGGAAGTTCAAACCGTGTGCTTCCCAGATATAATGCCGTGTCATTATGTACTACAAATGTCCACATAGTCATCAGGGCAAGCACCAGATCGATCGCGCCCTTCTTGTAATCGTTCCACGGCGTCTTGGCCGCATCATCCAGATATCCGCTGAGCATCATGGCAAACAGCAGGATCATATAGATGATATACTCACGGCTGATCGGCAGAAACAGCAGGCTTGCCACAATAAAACAGATAACAAACGGCAGTCCCACGCCGCGGATCTTTCCCTTGGACTGCGCCCCATTGATCGCAAAAGCACGTCCCTGATCTGCCGGAAGGAAAGACCACGGAAATTTCAGGCAGAGAAATGTCAGAACAAACGCCACGATGATCCCCAGCATCAGCATTTCATTGGATGTGACGATATCTTTGAGTAAATTGTACACGAAAACAACCTCCATTTTGTTCAGTAATTATTTGGATTTGGTGTATGGTGTCGGCGCCGGTGTGGGAACCAGAACTTCAGGATCTGTACTGACCCGGACCACCGGTACCACCTTTGCCTCGGCGGCCATATCCTGCACTCCGGTCTGACCATCTCCGCCGGCCACACTTGCCTGGCTTCCCCTGCTGTCACGCAGCCACATCGTACCATCCACATGAATCTTCTGACGGTACTTGCCGTACTCACTCTCGCTGAGCACATACAGATAATCCAGTTTCTTATCATCCTCTTTGACATCCGGCATATGGTCTGCCTGGATGATCATCTTTTTCTCATACGATGTCAGCACCGCCGTGCGCAGTTTTGACTGCAGATATCGTCTCAGATAGCAGTCCTGCTCCCAGGACAGACCTTCGTCGTCATATTTCTTCGTGCGGACCTTCTCATCATCCCTCTGCATCAGAAGGATCTGCTTCCCCTGTCGGTCCAGAACAACCCAGTTCAGTTTACCAAAGGAAACTTCGTCTCCCGGCATCACGCCCTGCAGCGCATCCATCTCGATCTGCGCCCCCAGCTTGTCCGCCGAATCATTGCCCATGGCCTTGTGGCAAAGTTCCAACGCCTTATCCGTATTGCCCTGTTCATAGGCATGTCTGGCAAGCTCATAGCGGCATGCCAGAATCTTTTTGTCGGCTGTTGGGATAGCCAGCGCCTGCTTGTAATTCAGGATCGCTGCCTTGTACTCGCCGCGCTTCTGATGGATATAACCCTTGGCAAACGGCTTGACCGGCGTCACATAACAGATTGCCAGCAGCACCACCAGAATCCCTGCCAATATCAGCCTGGACTTGATATTCTTGGACTTTTCGCGCCGTTCCAGTTCCCGGTCGCAGGCATCCATATGCGCCTGACTGTCCTCATAGCCGTGCAGTTCCTCCAGATCCGCCTTGACTGTCCGCAGATCCAGATCCGAGGAGGCCTGTTTCTCATCCTCCAATGCCTTTTCATAGGCACGCTTCCGGCCTTTGGTGCGCACATCCTCGGCATCCTCACGGCATTTTCTGGCAAGCTGTTCGCTGTCCTTGTATCCCGGCAGAGTGTCAAACAGCTTTGCGGCGCTCTCCAGGGAGATTGCAACGCGCTCATAATGGCTGACACAGTCCACCGCCGTCATAAGGCCTACTGCCTCACGATATTTCTTTTCTTCCCGCGAGATCTCCTCGGCCTCCCGGATCACCGGTGCCGCTTCCTGCCTGAGCAGATGTCGGTCTCGATATCGAATCTTTTTAACGGGCATAACTATCTCCATTTCATTGTGTGGTTCTGATATTGTTTGCTAAATTCTTATGATACCCAGTCTGACAGGGATTGTCAAACCAGCTGCACATCAGATCCGGCCGGGCGCCATATTCTAGCGGCCTGTCGTCTTTGCGAAATACCATTTGCCGGCAGGAGACAGATCATTCCAGTCCCATCCGCCGGTCTTGCTGCAGCTGCTCGCGATCAGGGATGCGGACTCTGCCTTGTTGCACAGGCTCCACGCACAATAACTGATATTGTACTCGTCCAGCAGCTTCATCCAGGCATTGCCGGAGGACTTGTCCAGACTTCCATTGCCGGAGGCGTCGCAGATGGAGAACTCGGAGACGATCACCGGAAGTCCCTTTTTGTGGGCGGTCTTCAGTTTCTCACGGATCCATTCCTTGTGGGTTGCGGCATAGAAATGCAGCGCATACATGATGTTTTTGCGGCCTTTGATCGGATCTGCGGCCGCCGTGTCCACATCCTGTGACCAGGTCGGGGTTCCGACAATGATAATGCCTTTTTTATCATATTTGCGGATCACCTTAATGATCTTTTTTGCATATGGTTTTACGTGTTTTTTCCAGGTAATATTGCCGTTTGGCTCATTGCAGATCTCGTAGATCACATTGCTTTTCTTTGCGTATTTTTTCGCTGCTTTCCCAAAAAATTTAGCAGCCTTTTTCATATAATGCCTCGGATTGCCATCGGCCAGGATATGAAAGTCGATGATGACATACATTCCCAGTTCGGACGCGTATTTCACGCCTTCGTACACTTTTTTGCGGGCGGCAGGCCCATAGCCCTCCCCCTTGGTGGCATACATGGCCAGACGAATCGTATTGATCCCGTACCGATCCCGGAGCGTCCGGAAAGCCTCTTTGTTCACGTACTGCGGGAACCAGGCAATGCCGTGTGTGCTCACGCCCTTGAGCTGCACTTTGGCTCCGTGGGCATCTACCAGATCCGTCCCGGAGACATGCAGCCGCCCATGTGCCTGTACCGGGGTCACAGTCTCGGCCTGCACCTTCGCCGGTGCTGCCCCCGGAAGTACGGCTGTCTGTCCCGGCGCCACTGCTTCTATCGCCAGTATCAGCACCAGGAGTGTCCCGATCCAGCGTCCAAACCTCTTATTCATCCATGTTCTCATCCCTGCATCCATCCTTTCCGCTCGGCCGCTCTGCCAGAGGAAGCGTCACAAACAACTCCTCGACGATCCGCTCATAATCCGTCAGTTTCTGACATTTGTGTATCTTCTTTTTCCATCGGGAGCCGTCCTCAAAACTGTCTATCAAAAAGCTCCAGATCTCTTTCATCTTAAATAGGACCGGAATGTCTCCCGAAAGCACCCGACGGTACTGCTCACACAGATCCCGAATATACTCGTAGATCTCCTGTCTGGTAGCCGCAGGACCTCCCTGATACCTGCGGATCAGATCCGGATACGACAACAGCCCTCTGCCGATCATCATACGGCCGCTCTGCGGAAAACGCTGTCTCAACGCCTCAATATCCTGCGGTGTGCGGATGTCTCCGTTCAGGCAGACAGGCATGTTCAGAAGGGGCATGGCCTCCTCCAGCACATCCCAGTGCGGTGTCCCGGTGTAAAACTCCGGCTGGATCCTCGGGTGCACGATCACCTCCGCCAGCGGATAACGGCTGTACAGTCTGGCCAGCTCACGAAATTCGTCCACCTCAAACCGTCCCAGTCTGGTCTTGACCGACACCGGGATCGGCGACTCGCGGCGCACCTGTTCCAGAAAGCGTTCCAGTGCCACGGTGCGCTCCAGAAATCCGGAGCCCTTTCCCTTTGAGACCACAGTGCGCGATGGGCACCCCAGGTTCAGATTCACCTGATCGTAGCCGCATTCCTCCAGCGTCTGCGCGTACCGTACAAAATCCTCGGCCTGACTGCTCATAAGCTGCGGCACCAGACGGCAGCCCTGATTGTGTGCCGGTTCAATGTCATTCCACTCCTTATTGCGCAGTTTTTTCTTCTGCGTTGTGGAGATAAACGGCGAATAATACGCCTCAATCCCTCCGAAATGCCGCTCGTAGACATCCCGGAAGACATATCCTGTAATCCCCTCCAGAGGGGCAAAATAAAATTTCACATCCATACGTCTAGTATGCCCTAAACCCATGGAAAATGCAACGAAAACGCCTACCCCAAAGGCCTGAGCCCTTCAAACACGCCGTAAAGATCCAAAAGTCCATAACCCCATATGGTATTTGGCCATTCCAGCGAAGCAGGCCTTCTGGCTCCCCGGATCAGATACCGCCCAGCCAGCGGCGTATCCAGATTGATGTCCCTGCCCTGAAGCAGCGCCCACTGTCCCAGAAGGGCAGCCGCTCCCGCTGCCAGGGCCGCCGCATTGCTGGTTCCGCTGCGGTAGGTGTAACCGGTTCCTCCCAGACCATTCCTGCCCGCCACCGGCCCATATACACGTACTGCCGGAGCTGCGAGATCCGGTTTCACCCCGCCGAACCTGGCATAACCCCGGCTGGCAAACACCGCCTGTGCCCCGGTGTATCCGTCGTATCCGGTAACGGTGATCACTTCATTCTGATTGCCGGACTCGCAGATCGTGTCATCGGGTTCCGGCTGCACAAAGATCACATCCTCCCCCACAAACGCCTCAATGGGCAGCCAGAGATCAAATCCCGTGTCCCCGCCATTTTCCAGGAAAATGCGGATCGTCCAGAGTCCCGGCTCCGCATCAAAAAAGCGGATCTGAAGACAGGTATCGCCTCCCAGATCGGACACCGGAAGATAGGCCACCTCGATCCTGGTGCGCTCCAGCACAAAACGGATACTCTGACCGGCTCCGGGTCTGGCAATCGTGCGCCCTGCGTACTCCCCGCTGGGTGTGACAAAGCCCACTGAGTACAGCGAGGGAATATCCGACCAAAGCTCCGTGGTAAAACTTTTCTTTTTTTCCACCTGGAGTTTCAGATCCCGTGCTCCCTCCTGCATCAGCAGACGGGTTTTGACATGGTGCGCCTTATCCCCCTCATTACCCGCAGCCAATACCACCAGACATCCGCGGAAGTCGCCGAGATAACGAAGCTGTTCCCCCAGCGCACCGCCCGCCCCGTGGCTCCCCAGATTTGTGCCAACCCCCAGCAGGATCACCACCGGCTTCATCAGATCGTAGGCAGCCCGGCTGATAAATCTGGCTGCCATCATGATATCGGCCTCGCTGTAACACAGCACTTCCGGGTCAATGCCATAATACGCTTTGAGACTCTGACCGGCCGGCCGGCATTTGACGACACAGAGTCTCGCCTGCGGTGCCGCGCCCTCGAATCCATCCGCCGCAGACCTTCTTCCACAGGCCACCCCGGCCAGGAAGGTTCCATGGCCGCTGTCATCCCCCGACGGCCCTTCCTCTGGCGGTGTCTGTCCCCGGATCAGCGCATCAAGTTCTTCCTTCTGATAAATCCTGTTCTGCGTCTGATCCCAGAGAAGCTGTATCCGGCTGCTGCCGTCAGGGTTAACAAAAGCGGGGTGACGATAGTCAATCCCCGCTGGTGTGCGAATCTTTTACTCTTCTTCTTTCGCAATATAGATCGGACGATTCTTGGTCTCAAGATACGTTCTGGACAGGTACATTCCCATAATGCCGATGCAAAGAAGCTGAATACCCCCAAGCAGCGTAATAACGCACATGGTGGACGGCCATCCGGAGACCGGATCCCCAAAGATCATGGCGCGCAGAAAGATAAACAGCGTTCCCACGAACGCAACCGCGCAAAATAACATTCCCGCAAAGGAAGCGATGGACAATGGCGCTGTGGAAAATGCCACAATTCCATCCAGAGAATACAAAAACAGCTTCCAGAAATTCCACTTAGTCTCTCCGGCCACACGTTCCACATTCTCATAAGCCAGCCACTTTGTCCGGAATCCGACCCAGCCAAAGATGCCTTTGGAAAAACGATTATATTCACCGAGGGACAGAATGCTGTCCACCATCTGCCTGGTCATGAAGCGGTAATCTCTGGCACCATCCACAATGTCTGCCTTGGAGATCTTATTGATCAGCTTGTAAAACATCCGCGCAAAGAAGGAGCGGATCGGCGGTTCCCCCTTGCGGTCGACACGCCTGGTCGCCGCGCAGTCATAGCCCTCGTCTTTGACCGTGTGATACATCTCCTTTAACATAGAAGGAGGATCCTGCAGATCCACATCCATGATCACGACGTAATCTCCCTTTGCATGGGTCAGTCCGGCGTACATGCCGGCCTCCTTGCCAAAATTGCGTGAGAAAGAAACATAATGCACCCTCTCATCTTTCTTGCGGAGGTCCTTGATCACAGAAAGCGTCCGGTCACGGCTTCCGTCATCGATAAACTCAAACTCAAAATCCAGCTCCGGAATCTCCTCAAATGTCTTTACCATCTCCTGATAATAGATCGGGATCGCTTCCTCCTCGTTGAAACAAGGTACAATGATCGAACACAGTTCTTTTTTCTCGCTCATAATTTATCCTTTCTTTTTCCGGCTCCTGCGCACATGGGGCACGCCGAAAAACATCATCCAAATGATCACCACACCGGCCGCGCTGCTGCCCACTCCCGCCTTCAGCCACGGTGTCGTATACCGCAGTTCCACATGGGACCGGCCACTCCCCAGCTCGATCGCCATATACATATCCTGTGAACACAGGATCTTTGCTTTCTTTCCATTGACTGTAGCACTCCAACCGGAACTGTACGGAATACTGAGCTGCAGCAGCTTGGTCTTGGACAAGTTCATGTCTCCGCTGATACGGTTCGTCTCCACCTTGCAATTCTGCAGCGTGTCCTGTCTTAGGACATCCGTCTTGGTCTGATAGTTGTCCATGCTCTCATACACCACCAGAAATTCATCCAGTGAATACAGTCCGCGCTTCGGGAACGTGATCACACAGCTTGTGACCGGCTCCTTGGAATAGCCCAGATTAACGGTCTGGGAAGGCTCATCATACCAGGCAGACTTGCGTGGATCCATAAGCACAAACTGATTGGTGCGGCCGGCCGCCGTCACACTTCCCACCTGATACTGGGCCGAAGCCCATTTCACCTGAAACTCATTGAACCACAGATAGGTCTCACAGTTAGCACGGCCACGGAAACGCAGTTCGATCGAACCTCCGTCCTGCGTCACATGCAGCATATTCTTGTCCCAGGTAATGCCGCTGCAGCTCACCACCGTACACGCCTCCTGCGCTGTATCGATCTTCAGGTTCGATGCCGCACTTGGCATCAGGCTGACCCGATCCGCATCGTCATCCTCCAGCACCGCTGCCTGCAGAAGTACCTCCTGGCGGTCGATCGGAGAGAGCAGTTCAAAATCCGATTTCTTCATCCAGCCGGATACGGTATAGCCAAGCGGCAGGAAATTCTGATTCTCATAGACATAGCGCCCCGCCTCGTTCGTTCCGATATATTTATAGCCATACGGCACCATCGGATTTTCTTCCTGACCGGCCACATAATACTTCGTTGCCGCCACCTCATTGAGTGCAGTACGGCTGTCCAGTCCCCGCAGAGAATACTTTCTCTCCATGGAATTGAGCAGGAACTGATGATAATAGTCAAAATACCAGCCCGGCGCAATACTGAAATACCAGTTGTGCCCCTGATACTGTTCTTCCAGAGACTGGTTGCCGATATGCCACGGTGTCTCAATGCGGCAGAACCCGTCACTGTCCGCCTGCATCTGCGTCATGCCTTGATCGTCCCCCGCAGAGGTCCCGATCTGCGAATATTCGGACAGTTTTGTACAGCCATCCCTGCCAAAGGCATCGACGATATTCGCCTCCAGATTGACCAGCAGAACCACCGAAAGCAGCGCACACCAGAATCTCTGACTTGCAAATACTCCGGCAACGACCGCCAGATGACGGTTCGTCTTTTCGATCCACACCGGCAGCCGCCGCGACAGCAGATGCAGAAGCATCGGCAGGGTCACCACCATAATATAGGATATCAGCATCGCATAGGCGTAGTCCCATCGGTTGGACGCATAGCCAAATCCGTTCATGACACGACCGGCAAGCGGCACACAGAGCATGACGGTCAACAGCACAAAGCCGATCCGCAGCGCCCAGTTCCGGAGACGCTCCCGGCGGCTTCTCGACCAGCGCAGGAACAGGATCAGCACGCCCACTCCGGCCAGGTAGGTAAATCCCAGGGTCGTCCACTGTCCCACGTAGAGATTCGTATGGAAATATCCCTCTTTCAGATTGTCATAAAACCACTCCGGATACTGTAACAGCGACTCCGTATACCCACCCTCTCCGCTTCGCGAGCAGGACAGGTACGCCGATACCACCGGAAACATGATCGCACCCGACGCCATCACCCCGGCCAGATAGGCTCCGATCATCCGGATCAGTATCGCTGCCTTCTCCCGGATGCGCTTCTTTGGCTGTGGGAACAGCACAAAAACGACATACAGAGCCATCATGATCGTATTCATATATCCAAAATAGAAATTGGAGATCAGTGACAGACAGACTGCCACTGAAAAAATTCCATAGCGTTTCTTCTGCAGAATCCGCTCGACTCCCAGCAGATACAGCGGAAGATACATCATACCATTGAGAAAGAACGGATGACGGATCCCTCCAAACAGCGCATACTCGCAAAAGACATAGGAAACGGCTCCGAGCAGAACCGCTGTACGTTTGGTATGCTTCTTCTCAAAGCAGAACCAGAAGAAAAAGATTCCGGAGAGATACATGCGCACAAAGATCAGCAGGCCGTACAGGATCTCCAGACCACTCTCGGGACAGATTCCCGCCAGAAGCAGGAGTGGATCGCCAAAGCCATAATAATTCAGGGTCGTGATCACATCCATGCCCTCGCCGATCGTATAATCCACCATCGGCAGTCTCCATCTGCCATGCAGCAGATTGCCGAAGAACTCACGGATATAGCGGTGAATATACACCAATGTCGGATAATGCTGTGCCGCGCCGTCCTTGCCCCAGACAAAACAATATCCCTGATGATAAAAAATGTAAATGATCAGTGCACTAAACAGCAAAAAAATAACGCTGTAGGCAATGTAATACTCCATTCGCTTTCTGCGTTCCTGCATGACAGTTCTCCTCTTTGGTCGACAACTTTCTTTTCGGTTATTATAATACTGCCGTTTGCAAAAGAAAAGAGCCATCACCGTTTTTTCACAGTCTGGCTCTTATTTTTAAAGAAATCTTAAACTATTCGCAAATAGTTCCGGCTCCGATAGCACAGATCATCAGAAATCATAGAAACTTCTTCCGAAACTCTCTTTGGTCTTCTTGTGGTTGCGGCTGCGCTTCTTTGGATTCGCACTGTAGCGGCTGGATCTGTCCATCCGTCCCATCGTCTTGCCGCGTCCGCTGGTCGTATAATCATAACTGCGGTTTCTGCGGCTCTTTTTACTAAAGGAGATATCCCGGATGCGTTCCCTGCGGTTCTGTTTTCTCCTGCGCCGCTCCGATCTGCTTCGTCTGTCAGACATTGCGAGACGGATCAGCCGCACAATGACTGCAACGGCAAGCAGGATCACCAGCACACCAGCCACGATCACGATCCAGATCCACACATGGCCTGCCGCCCCCGCGATCCAGTGGCCAATCCCCTTGAAAAAGCCGGTCACCTTCTCCTTCAGCGCACGATGTTTCTCAGTCCTGGTGCGGATATCCTTGATCTGCGCACCCACCATCTCGCGGGACGCCTGATCCAGATGATTTACATCCGTCCGATAGTCATAGATAATATCATTGGAACCCACCACCTTATTCTGATAGCGGTAGGTCACCGTTCCGATCACATTCTCGCCCTCGGTGAGCTGTTTGTTCTCATCGTAGGTCACTTCCTGCTGTACCTTGCCGACATCGGCTCCCTTCGGGAGAACCACGCTGGAATTGCCGGACAGACGCAACGGTGCCTGATCTCCGGAGAAATAGCCATTGTAAGTCTCAAACAGGTTCGTGTCATCCAGTACCTTGGAATCCATATCTACCTTCTGGTACGCTGCAAATCCATAATTCAACAGTTTCGTGCTGTCGGTATATTCATTTGGAACAGTCGGTGGACTGGTGGATTTCATCACCACCGCCACAAGCTGCATTCCGTCTTTCTCGGCATAGGTCACCAGCGTATTGCCGGCATTGGACGTGTAACCGGTCTTGCCGCCCACGCAGTATTTGTACTCATATTCCGGGTTCTTGTACCCGTTGATCATCTGATGATGATTGAGCAGTGTCATGATCTGATCGGCCTTGCGCTTGTTCGTCTTTCCCATGGAATAGGTCTTGGTTCCGGTCACCTTGCGGAACGTCGGATTCTGCCAGGCCGCCCTGGCGATCACCGCCATGTCATACGCCGTCGTATAATGATTCGGGTCGTGCAGACCATTCGGATTTGCAAAATGTGTATCGGTCAGTCCAAGGCTCGCCACTCGCTGGTTCATCATGTCCACAAACGCATCTACGGTGCCCGCCGCCTCATCGGCAGCCGCCAGGCACATCTCATTGGCCGACTGCAGCATAATACCGTACAGCATCTTCTCCACGGTGAATTTCTCTCCCGGCACACAATACAGGGAAGAGCTTCCCATCTCAATGCCATGAGCCTCCTCATAGGTAAAGGTATGCACTGCATCCAGGTCGCAGTTCTCGATCGTGAGAAGTGTCGTCAGGATCTTGGTGATGCTGGCCGGATAATGCTTCCGGTGAATGTTCTTGCTATATAGTACCGTCCCTGTGGATAATTCCATCACGATCGCGGAATCTGCCGCCAGGCTCTTTGGCGCCGGTCTGGTGCTGCGGGCTGCCGTCGCGGTATCTGTGGGCACAAACAGGCTTCCCACTGCGATCACTCCCGCCATCAGGACCGCGAATATCCGATTTCTTTTCATGTGTTTACTCCAAGTCGTATATTTCCCCTGTCAAGGGATGTCTGGAATTTCAGTATACTACACTCCTGTGGAATATGCAAAAAAACCGAACGGGCTGCATATTTCTATGCAGCCCGCCCGGCCCATTTATTGAGGTACTATGATGCCACGGATCACTCCATTACATCATAATTATATAAGAGCTATTTAGATGCACCCTCGTAGATATAGATTCCTGTTACCGTTGGTCTTCCGCTGAATGTCAGGCTCAGGTATGGGCTGATCTTGCCAGGCATAATATCTCCGGCATCCAGGTCAATTCCCTTTCCATCAAACTCTTTGAATGCAAGTCCCAGACTCTCTGAGAAGTTTGGATTAGATGCAACGCCTAACTGGATACGTCCTACATTGTCCTCTCCAGGACTCTTGTAGTTGTCAGGATTCAGTGTCTCATCTGCAAATTTCACAACCACGATAGGATCTGTGTACTTGCTGTAATCCAGGTGGATAAAGGACTGATATCCGCCGCCGCTGAACTCAATGGATGTGGTATCGCCGTCGATCGTCGTCGTAGTTTTGGATGCTGCTACATACTGGGAATCGTCAGATGCGATATCCGGATTTGCGCTGTAGCGGTCAGATCCGATCGCACTGTCTCCACCGTTCTTGTACCAGATACCCTCCCAGCTCCATACAGGAGTCTTGCCGGATACATCTCTGAGCACCAGGCTGGTATCGATCTTTCCGGTCACACGGGTCATGCTGGTATCACCATTTGCATACTCGCCTTTGGAGTTGACATTGACTGCGTTTAAGAACTCAGCCACATCTCTGTACTTGAGATCTCCGGAGTTTCTGTCGAAGTACTGTCCGGTCTCCCACATAACAGGTACGGTGTGATACTTTCTTGCCATCGCGAAGGTATCCTCAAACCACTGTGTAACACTTCCGTCTACTGTACCAGGGCTGCAGATACCGCCCTCGCCCATGATCACAGCGTATCCCTGATCCACAAACTTCTGCAGCGGAGAAAGTTCACTCTCCAGCTTTGCCTGTGCACCGTAGGTGTAGTTACCGGTTCCGTTGTCTCCACAGAAATCCCATGGAGTGTAGTAATGAATAGATACAAATAACTTGTTTACGCCGTTCTCGGAGATGTCTTCCGGCATCTTGAACGGATCCTTCTTCGTAATGGTCTCCTTGACACCGTCTCCGTCTTCATCAGCCTTGTAAGACAGTGTGTCCTTGCAGGTCTGCGCGATGTTGGTGTCGATGCCTGCGATCAGAAGATGTCTGTACTCATTGTTTCCACCGGAGTTACGGATGATATCCACAAACTTCTGGTTGATCTGGTTTGCGATATCGTAGCACTGGCCATCGGTCAGGTTACCGCCACAGGACTCGTCCTTGACAGCATCAATGCCATGTAACTTCGCCCACTGCTGGAACTCACTGTCATTGGTGCACTTGGAATATCCGGTGTAGACACTGATCTTGTCGTTCAGACGCTCACCAAGCTCCTCGTTGGCGCTCTCTAAGATCAGGTGGTCAGAATAGTTCTTGAAACGCTCTGCGATCTGTGTCCAGTATCTCTCGTAACGGATCCAGGTCTGCTTACGTCTCTCTGTATCTTCATGCTTTCCGCTGCCGTCTCTGTAGCATGCACCGAAACCGCCCCACCACTGGTTGTCCCAATGGTCGTTGATGATAACATACATACCCTGGTTCAGTGCGTAGTTCGCAACTTCTTCCACGCGGGCAAGCAGCTTCTCATCGATGGTGTATGTTCCGTCATCACTGTCACCGTTGGACCATGCAACAGGAATACGAACGGTATTGATACCATAAGAATGCAGCTTCTCGAAATACTTCTCGCTGACATTGGCATTGGCGATCCATGCATTGTCATACTTGGTCTCGTCTGTGCCATTGATCACAGAAAGCTTTCCGTAGATGGAGTATGTTCCCTCGAGGGTGTTACCTAGGTTGAAACCGGTACCCATCTCTACAGTCTGCAGATACTGTGCGCTGAGTTCTCTTCTCATAGATCCGTTGTCCTTGATCGTGATCTCGCGGCTCGCACCGGGTACGGTCGTGGTGATCGGCTGATCAGAGATGTTGGATGTGTCATCATATGGCATCTTCAGGGTCGCATTGGATGAATTCACTACGCCCTTGATGACCTCGTTGTCACTGTGTGTCCCTGGATCATTGGTCACTCTCGGCTCCTCACTCGGAACGTCCTTGACCGGATACGGAGTCGCATCGGTCTGTGGTCTGTGTGTGACCACAGGATATACAGACTCTGCAGGCTCCTGGGATGGAGCTTCGCTCACTGCTGCAGTCGGTGCCACAGATGGTGCCACGGATGGTGCCAGGCTTGGAGCCACAGATGGAACTACAGGTGCTGCAGTCGGAGCGGTAGTCTGTGCAGCAGCCGCTACAACCTTGATCTTACATTTCAATGTGGTGGTCTTCTTCTTGGAAGAACCCTTTGCAAGGTAAGTCACCTTACACTTTACGACGGTGTCACCTGCTGCGACAGCGGTAACTACACCCTTCTTGCTGACGGTCGCAACCGCTTTCCTGGAAGAGGTCCACTTCTGGGACTTGATCTTCCTGATGTTTGTCTTCTTGAGTTTCACCGTGACTTTTTTTCCTGCTTCCACGGTGTAGGACGTCTTCTTAAACTTCACAGACGCCTTTTTCGCTGCGCTGGCGGTGCCGGGTGTGGCCAGACCGGAAATACCGGATCCGGTGATCACCATAGCCGCTGCCAGAGCAACCGACAATGCTTTCTTTGCTTTTTTCACTGAAAAATACCTCCTTTTTCTCTCTCATCCGTATTAAGGGAATCTCGCAATATAAATGTAACATATCCCAACCCGGAAATCCACATGAATAATTGTAGCATTTTCACCAAAAAATTAGGTTATTTCAAGTAAATTTGGCAGTTATTCCGGGGACAACCTGTGTTACACTTTGTAATTGGTAGAAACTAACAAAACAAAACACAAACAAAGAAAGGAAAGATTTTATGAGAAAAGCAAAACTTATGTCAGCGCTTTTGTCATTTGCCATGGTAGTGACTACGGTCTTCTCGTCCGCAGGCATTCAGGCAACCACAGCAAAAGCGATGACTGGAACCGGAACATCAGCAGCGGATCCTTATACGATCTCTTCTTATGCGGATCTCGCGCAGATGTCAACATTTGTACAGAACGCAACCGGCGATGTCTACTTCAAACTGACAGCCAACATCAATGCCGCAGGAGAGACCTATCAGACTCCATCCAACGGAAGTGCACGTGTGCATCTGGATGGTAACAACAAGACGATCTCCAACCTGACGTCATTTGCACGCGCCGGCTTTGCATCTCCATCCGGCAAATCCCGCATCTGTTATGGACTGTTTGGACGTGTTGCCACGCTGGAGGCGACGGATCTGACCCTGTCCAAATGTGCTCTGGAAGATACCGAAGAGCATTCTGCAGTCTATGCCGGTATCCTGGCAGGTAGTATTAATACCTCTTCAGTAGATGAGAGTTCAAAAAATAATATCCGCAATGTCTCCCTGCAGGACAGCAGGATCACACTGAACTTCAACAACGGATCTGCGGAATCCGCCAGCAGCGTCGGAGGTCTGGTGGGTCAGTTAGGATATTATTCCTCATCTTATGACAACGGACTCGGCAAGTGGAAGTCTTCCATCACCGACACCTCCGTGGTCAACACTACACTGACAAACATAAACACAAGCACCTCTCCAAACGGCTCCATGGGTCTTCTGGCCGGCTACAACCAATGGCAGATGACCAACTGCCGTACCGAGGGTACCATGACCTTCAACGGTCTGTCCCTGTACGGCGGCCTGGTTGGAATGAACTATAGTGTTTCCAAGCAGAATGCAGACGGCAGCTACAGCTACCTCGCTTCCATCAAGGACTGTACGGCAGATGTGACCCTGAAGCAGGATCCGGAGCGCACCGATTCCGTCCCTGGTTCTGCCGGCGGTCTGGTCGGCTACAACAGCGGACTGATCGAGAACAGTACCGCGACCGGTGACGTCACAGCAGGTGCTGCCAATGTCGGCGGCTTTGTCGGCGAAAACAGCACGACCGGTACCATCAACGGCAAGTCCGCAAGCGGAAATGTCAAGAACACCAGCGATCAGGAGTCCGCTCGCACCGGTGGCATCGCCGGATCCAACAACGGCGCCATCAAGAACATGGAATCAAAGGGTACCGTTGAGGGCAAGAACAACGTCGGCGGTATTGTCGGCGAGAACTACGGCAGCGGTCTGGTAGACAGTTGTACCAACGAGAGCCCGGTCAAGGGTAAGTCCAACGTCGGCGGCATTGCCGGTGAAAATCAGGGTACTGTTTCCAACTGTACCAACAAGAAAGAGGGCACCGTAGACGGTGACTCCAATGTCGGTGGTATTGCCGGCAAGAACAGCGGCGAGCTCAGCAACAACACCAATGAGGGTGCTGCCACA
Source organism: uncultured Lachnospiraceae bacterium (assembly GCA_934351255.1). Classification (GTDB taxonomy): domain Bacteria; phylum Bacillota; class Clostridia; order Lachnospirales; family Lachnospiraceae; genus Jutongia. The sequence continues at coordinate 75,898 of CAKRJH010000004.1, read as the reverse complement.
GGTAACACAAACGTCGGCGGCATCGCCGGTGACAACTCCGGTGTCGTAACCGGTAACACAAACACCAAGGATGGCACCGTAAACGGTGACACAAACGTCGGTGGTATTGCCGGCAAGAACAGCGGCGAGCTCAGCGATAACACCAACGAGGCTGATGTCAACGGCAAGACCAATGTCGGTGGTATCAACGGCAAGAATGAAGAGTCCGGTGTGGTTAAGGACAACACCAACAACGGTTCCGTAGCAGGCGACACAAACGTCGGCGGCATCGTCGGTGACAACTCCGGAACACAGCGCGACAATACAAACAACGGCACTGTAAACGGTACCACAAACGTCGGCGGCAACACCGGTCACAATGAGAGCACCGGTTCCGTTTCCAACGAGAAAAACCACGGCGACGTCTACGGCAAAGACAATGTCGGCGGTAACATCGGTAACAATGAAGGTTCTGCAAAGAACAACCACAACGACGGTGACATCTACGTAACAAAGGATGGAACCAATGCAGGCGGCAACGACGGTTCCAACACAGGAACAGATTCCGGAAGCTCTTCTACCAAGGAGCCTACCACGATCGATCCTGCACCGGGCGATACCGTGATCAATCCTTCTACTCCTGCTGATCCAAGCGGCAAGGATATCATTCCTGGCTACGGACCATCTACAGGTGCAACTGATGTCTATGGCATCCAGTTCTACATGACTCCTGCAGGAGCCGGTTCCCTTTCTCTGTCCAGCCTGGATCTCAAGAACAAGAAGATCGGTATGACAGCAACTGCTGCAGCCGGTTACAAGTTCAGCGGATGGGTTGTAAAGGGAGCATCCAAGTTTACCTATGTATCTACCGATGCAACACATGTATTTGACGGCACAAAAGATACTGTCGTAATCGCAGTATTCTACAAATCCGGTGACAAGGATCCTAAGGAGGACATCGAGAAGATCGATATCGCTCCTGCAACCACTAACACACCGGCACCGGCACCGGGAACCACAACTTCTCCGCTGCCTGCTTACAATCCGGCATCAGGCCCTGTTATCGTAGGTCCTGGGACACCGATCAACACGACAGTAACGATCGCCGGTATCACCGGAACGGTTTCCACTGTCATGGCATTTGGCATGTACATCTCTGTAAGTCCTGCAACCGGTGGTTCCATCAGCCTGGCAGGTACTACACCGACCACGATCAACCTGTCAGCTACTCCAAACAAGGGCTTCACATTCAGCCACTGGGTAGTTGATGGACAGATTTTCAGCAAAAATACCGCAGAAACTTTCACAATTGTGCCAAATAAACAAATTACTGCAGTATTTACTCTTGACAAACGTACCTTTGTTGAGGGAAAATATGAGTACTACATTACAAACGTTGCCAAGAAGACCGTCCGACTCAACGGAGCGGCCAACGGCAGAAAGAACTACAAGAAGATCACCGTATACACCAACGTCAAACACAATGGTGTGAAGTACAAGGTTGTTTCTGTTAAGTCCGGTGCCTTCAAGAAGTTCAAAAAGGCTACTGTGATCTCTATCGGAAAGAATGTTAAGACCATCGGCAGCAATGCATTCTACGGATGCAAAAAAGTCAAGAAGGTCATCATCAAGTCCAAGAAGGTCAAGAAGATCAAGAAGGGCGCATTCAAGAAGATGAAGAAGGGCTGCAAGATGTATCTTCCTGCTTCCAAGTTCAAGAAGTACAAGAAGATGGTCGTAAAGAGCAGACCTAACACAAAGATCAAGTACAAGAAATTAAAATAGCGATTCCAGTTCAACATTTTTGATAAACACTTTCTAAAGAAGACCCCGGGTCATGTATATGACCCGGGGTCTCTTTTTGCTTTTCTTTTTGCTTTTTATGAGAGAATCAAAATGATGATAAGGTTACTTTTTATGTTTCCACGCCATGAGTACGCTCTGGATCACCAGGAACAGGCACAGCATTGCGGCGATTGTGATTCCTGTCCACCAGGCCTCATCAAGCCCTGCAGAAGATACGATATTCTGGATCGTGGAGAGGGACAGGACACCGAACATCGTTCCCAGTATATTGCCCACTCCACCGGTCAGCATCGTGCCGCCGATGATCGAAGAAGCAATGGCATCCATCTCCATGCCGGCTGCATTGGTTACCGCTCCGGAACCACAGTGGAGAAGATAGATAAATCCGCCGAGTCCTGCCAGTAGACTGCACAGGATGTGAGAAACAAACACGGTGCGGTTCACATTGATACCGAGCATCAGTGCACTCTGGCGGTTTCCGCCTACCGCATACAGGTTACGTCCCGGTTTTGTCCAGCGAAGTGCTACAAAGAATACGACGATCACGAGCAGTGCTACGATCACACCTACCTCCACATAGGCATTGACATAGCGGCCAATCCGGTTTACAGATCCCATACCCGGCACGATCACACGGGTATTTTTCAGATCAACAAACGCCTTATTCGCCACATTGAACGGATTCGTGTGAATGATCGTGGTGAGACCTCTGGCAAAAAACATGCCTGCCAGTGTGACAATGAATGGCTGGATTCCGAGATAGGCTACCAGATAACCCTGGATCAGCCCAAATGCCAATCCGATCCCCAGGGCGATTCCCAGGGCTCCGATCACGCTACCATCGTGATAATCAAGATATACGGCACAACTCATGGTCACAAGACCTGCCACACCACCGATGGAAATGTCGATTCCTCCGGCGATCATCACCAGACTCATACCACACGCGGTAATGATCAGCGGTGCATTGGAATTCAAAATATTGAAGAATGTCTGCGGCTTGCTGAACCCTTCGCCCATAAACAACACCGCTCCGATATACATCAGGAAGAAAACCGCAATAGTAATCACCAGCAGCGCGTTGGTGTCAGACATTTTCCGAATCTTTTCCGTCACGGAAATGTTCCGGGTTGTTTTTGTTTCTTTTCCCATATTATGCCGCCCCCTTTGCTGCTTTTCTCTTTTTGGAAAGACTGGAAAGTTTCTCCTTGATGGCCGGTGAACTGATGACCACCAGAATGATCACGACCACTGCCTTGTATGCCGGAAGGGCAGCCGCTGCCACATCCATCTTGTAGAGTGTTGTGGTCAGGAACTGGATGATATATGCTCCGAGCACGGCAGACAGGAGATTGAACTTTCCTCCGTTCAGGGCATTGCCACCGAGAGCAACCGCCAGGATGGCGTCCATCTCAATGTCCTTGGCAAACACCGAATAGTTGATCGTTCCCAGACGGCTGCACTTGATCAATGCCGCAACTGCGACACACAGCCCAAGGAGCACAAAGGTTAAGAACTTCACGATCTTTGGATTGATTCCGTTTAACCGCGAAGAATTTTCGTTGATACCGACCGCCTGGACATAGGTTCCAAGGGCGGTAAATTTCAGAAGCAGGAATGCGACTACCACACAGAGGATAGCCACAAACACCGGCGTCGGGATCGGCACACCCGGAATGTAACTTCCAAAGATTGCAAACGTTGCGTCATTTAAGATCGGCAGACAGTTATGGTTGATCCATGCCGCGATCGACCGTCCTGCCGTGTACAGGATCAAGGTCGCCACCATCGGTGGTATGTTGAAGTACGCTACCAAAATACCGTTAAAGGCTCCAAAGAGCATTGCCACTACGGCCGCAGCCAGGAACGCTGCGATCAGCGGAGCCTGCGGAGTGCTATATGCCGCATTTGCACCACATAAGATACGGAGCATCACAGATGCCGCAATCGCCATGGTAGCACCTACGGAAATATCCTGTCCTCCGGAAGCTGCCGTCACAAGGCACATGCCGATTGCCAGAATGGCAAGTTCCGAACCATTGTCCAGGATCGTGATCAGGTACCCTGCCAGCACAGGATTTCCCGCGCTGTTGATCTTCATATGGATTGCAAAAAATGATGGATCCACGATCAGATTGAACAGCACCAGGATCAATATCGCTGCGATAGGAATGATCATCTGGCTTCGCAGCAGGCCAGATAAGCCCGAATTTTTCTTTTCTTTACTCATGCTTTTCCTCCCGCGATCGTGCTCATAATAGTGTTCTGATTCAGATCGTCTCCCTGGATCTCTCCGACCACCTGTCCGTCACGCATAACGACCAGACGTGAGCAGGTACGGATCATCTCATCGGTCTCAGAGGAGATAAACGTCACCGCCATGCCCTCCGATGCCAGTTTGAGTACCAGTTTCTGAATCTCTGTCTTCGTTCCAATATCAATTCCTCTGGTCGGCTCGTCCAGGATCAGATAGTCCGGATGGGTCGCCAGCCATCTCGCCAGAATCACCTTCTGCTGATTGCCGCCGGAAAGCGATTTAATCGGCGTGTCCGCAGATGCGGTCTTGATCTCAAGCATTTTGATATACTCGTCAGCCAGCTTCTGCGCCTCTGCTTTGGAGATCGGATGGAAAAATCCCCGTTTCACCTGCAGGGCGAGTGTGATATTGTCACGCACGGACATATCTCCGACGATACCATCCCGCTTACGGTCTTCCGGCAGATATGCGATGCCGGCTTTCATAGCCTGCAAAGGCTTTGTGATCTTGACCTCCCCGCCATTCTTCTTCACGGTTCCGCCCACAATGTGATCTGCGCCATAGATGGCACGCACACACTCACTTCGGCCGGATCCCAGAAGACCGGTAAATCCATTAACCTCTCCTTTGCGGATGTAGAAGTCAAACGGTTTTATGCCGTTGTTTGCCTGAAGTCCCTCCGCCTCAAACAGCGGCTGGGAATCGTCCTGCACAAAGCTGTCATGCTCTCCCTTGATATCTGAGACATCGTCGTATTCTTTGCCAAGCATCTTGGCAACCAGTTGAACGCGTGGCAGGCTCTCGATCTCATATTCACCCACCAGCTTTCCATCCCGCAGCACGGTAATGCGGTCGCAGACCTCGTAGACCTGCTCCAGGAAATGGGTGACGAAGATAATGCCCACGCCTTTTTCCTTCAGACTGGTCATCAGTCGGAACAGCTTGCGCACCTCCTGATCGTCCAGCGATGAAGTCGGCTCGTCCAGGATCAGCACCTTGCAGTCCATATCCACCGCTCTGGCGATTGCAACCATCTGCTGGACCGCGATCGAACAGGTCGAAAGCTGCTGATTGGCCTTTGCCGGTATATCCAGGGACTGCAGGATCTCATCGGCCTGCCGGTTCATCTTTTTCCAGTTCATCCCGGCGCCTTTGGTCCGTCCGATATACATGTTTTCGGCCACTGACAGGTTCGGGCAGAGTGTGATCTCCTGATACACTGTGCTGATGCCTGCATTTTGTGCGTCCTGAGGGGATCGGATGGCTACCGCCTTGTCATATCCCTTCAGGTAGATCTCGCCTTTATCTTTCTCATATACGCCGGTCAACACCTTGATCAGCGTGGATTTTCCAGCTCCATTCTCCCCCATCAATGCGTGTATCTCGCCCTTACGAAGGGTGAAATCCACCGCCTGGAGTGCCTTTACTCCGGGGAAGCTCTTATGAATGTCTCTCATTTCCAATACAGATTTCTCGTTCACGGCACTCACTCCTTTTTCGTATTATTAAAGGACGCAGCCCCGGCAATTCTACGCCGAAACCGCGCCCTGCATCACCGTTATCAAACTTTCCGCAGCACTCTTGCGGCTGCGTCATCAGATTCCATAGGTGTCAATATCTTCCTGAGTGATCGTCTCTGCATCAAAACCTTTCTCTTCCATGATGACTACCTTCTGATCTAAGGTCTCACCGTTTTCCAGTTTCTTAATGATATCCTGAATGGTAGATGCCTGGAACGGATTGCACTGTCCATCATAGTTCCATGTCTTGTCTAACAGATTCTTAAGCGCATATTTGTTGCAGTCATATCCCATGATGATGACATCTTTGCCTACACCGTGTGAGATGTTGTTGGCCTCCAGCGCTGCTACAGCACCCTTTGCCATATCATCGTTCTCTGCGTAGATTACATTGAACTTCTTGCCTGCATCGATCGCACCCTGTACGATCTGCTGTGCGGTAGTGGCATCCCAGCTTGCTGTCTGCTGAACCACCATGTTCCACTTGGAATCCTCTTTTACTTTCTTGTCCATTGCAGCGGTACGTCCGATCTGTGCTGCGGATCCCATAGTTCCCTGAATATGAATGATGTTGTACTCATCGAGGTTCTGGTCTGCCAGCCAGTTCACTGCGGTCTCGCCTTCTTTTGCCATATCAGATACTACAGAAGCTGCGTACAGGCTCTCATCGGCATCAATGGTACGGTCAAACAGGATAACCTGTGTTCCTGCATCCTGTGCATCCTTGAGTACGGTGTCCCATCCGGAAGTATCTGCCGCTGACAGAAGCAGATAATCGATACCGGACTGGATCATGTTCTGAGCTGCCTCAATCTGCTCATCGTTCTTCAGACTGTAAGCAAACTGTGCATCATATCCGTTCTCCTTGGTGAATGTGTTCTTCATGTCATTTACGTTTGCGGTACGATATCCGGACTCGGAAGGGTCATTGTTGATCACACCCACACGGATCAGTCCGTCGTCCTTGGATGCTCCCTGGCTTCCGGCATCCTTGCCGGTGCTGCCGCATCCAACCAGCCCCACTACCATCGTTGCAGCCATTAACACTGCCAATAATTTCTTCTTCATAAAAACTACCTCCTCGTTCTATAAGATATTTCGTTCCGGGATGTTCTCCCCTTGTGAGACTACCTTAACACGCCCCCTTCATCCGGTCAACGCCAAAAAGCCCTTATTTACTAACTTTATGAGATATTTACAATACAAATTTAATGTGATATTATGACGTAAAAATACAACTTTTGCGTGCCGGTTAAATATCTTCCGGTCATGGAGTATTATTTTCCGATCCAAAGCCTCCGTGACCCCTGTCACGAGCCTTTTTTATCAAAAAAGCATTGTGCAATTTTGCCAGTTTTTGGAAAAAGTTTGTTTTTTTCGTCAAATAAGTAAATAATTTATCATCGGATCCGGGGAGGATTTTTCTATGGCATTAAAATATCGACAAATAGCAGATAGGATAACAGAAATAATCAAACAAAATCAGAAAAAGGGAATCGACAAACTTCCCACCGAGGCACAGCTTTGTGCGAGGTATCATGTGAGCCGTCAGACGGTCCGGCGCGCCCTGGACCAGCTCGCTCGCGATGGCGTGATCGTCAAAAAACGCGGCAGTGGCAGCTATATTACCGGTCTGAGTCCGGATCCCATTGAAAATACCGTAGCACTTCTGGTAAACACAGATACGGAATACATCTACCCGGAGCTGATCAGCCGCTTCCAGAGCCTGCTCTATCAGCATGGTCTTTCCCTTCAGGTGTTTGTCACGGACTCCGATCCCGCGCGGGAACGGCAGATCCTCTCTGATCTGCTGCTCTCCCCGGTTTCCATGCTCCTGGCAGAAGGGAGCCTCTCCTCCCTTCCCACTCCCAACACGGATCTGTATCTGGCCTGGAAACAATCCGGCAGAGCCGCTGTGTTTTTTCACAGCCGATACCCGAATCTGGAACTTTTCCCCATCGTTACCACAGATGACCGCGCCGGAGCATACCGGCTCACCGGGCGGCTGCACGACCGGGGGCACCAGCGCATCGGCGGTATCTTCTGTCGGGATGATGCCCAGGACATTGAGCGGTATCTCGGATTTGTGGAGGCCATGCGCGACCTGGATCTGCCCCTCCGGGATTCGTCCGTCTCCTGGATCGATGCCAGATCGGTCCGTGCCCTTCGCCACACCTACGACGGCCCTCTGCTCGTCCGCCTGTATGACCATCTGGTCGGGAACTGCACCGCGATCGTCACCGGCAATGACGAGCTCGCCTACTGGCTCAGCGCCCATCTGGGCACCCTGTTTTCCACGCATGATCCGGGGCTGACCCTGGGGAGTTTCCATCGCACCTATCTGGAAGCCAGTCAGAAACTTCCCGTCATCTATGCCACGCTGCCGCCCGATGAGCCTGCGCGCAGTGCTGTCAGCCTTTTGCTGCAACAGAAAAAGGGACTTCCTGTGCGATCACAGGAAATCCCCTGGCAGTTTCTGTAAGCCCCGTATCAATGTTTGCTGCGATATTCACGGGGGCTGACCCCCTGGGTCTTTTTGAAGACAAAACTAAAATAATGCGAATCCTTATACCCTACTCTTCCGGCGATCTCTCCGGAACTCAGATCTGTAGTGGCCAGCAGTTTTCTGGCACAATCCATCCTCTGGCTGGTCACATACTCGACAAAGGTCTGCTCCATATTCTGACTGAAGATCGTACTCAGATAATTGGCGCTCACACCCACATATCCCGCCACCTTATTTAACGACAGGTCTTCGCCGGCAAAATGCTCCCGGATATACTCCTGTGCCTTTTTCAGGATCCTGCCGCTCTGGGCATCGCTGTTGCGCTGACAGAGACGCATCACCGTGGACGCTGCCCTGATAAAATACTCCTTCACCTCATCCGGCTGCAGATACATTTCCCGGCCATCGTCTCCAAAGTCAGCCAGGAATTCTTCCTGGGAGATCCCACAGTTCTCGGCATAGGCGATCGTGGTATAGCGGATCTTGAGTGTCATATAGCCACGAAACATCGTGGATTTGAGCGCACTGCTCATGCTGGAAAAATAGGAATCCGCAAATCCCCGGATCTCCTCAGGGCGTCCCCGCTTCAGGAACTCCCGGATGATCTCCGGATCCATCTGGGAAGGATCCACGCTGTTCAGGCTCTGATCCTGATCCCCGGTCTCATACTGTTCCAGCGTCTGTCTCGACAGCACATGCTGTCCCGGCCACAGGAAACGGCTCGAAAAGAAATGGTTGACCATCTGATAACATTCCGGCATCTGGCTCAGTCTCGTCACCGGTTCCGACTGTGCCACATACCATACCATCCGCTCATGATCCCGGCAGACGGATATGATATGCTCCACCCCCGCGCTGGTCAGACGTTCTATATTGCTGTCATCTCCCATAATCCACACGCCGAAGCTGTCCACGTTCCAGCGGAACAGAAAATATCCGGGATTACGCAAAAAGAAATGCAGAATGCGGTCCTGTATCCTGGCGAACTCATCCATCACTTCCTCAGACAAACGTGTATTTTTCTCCTCCAGAGAGAAGAACAGCAGATTGTATGCGGTTGCATCCAGAGAGATTCCCAGCTTCCCGGCCTCCTCATAAATCTCCTGCACACTATGTTTTCCCTGAAATACCTGTTCCATAAACCGGCGCAGGGCAAACTGTTCATATTCATGTTTCTCCTCCAGATACCGGCTCTGATAATCCTCCTGCTCCTTTGCCTGATCCAGCTTGGTACGGATCTGTGTCAGCACCTTGGTCAGACTGTTTCTGGTGATGGGTTTGAGCAGATACTCCTCCACCCCCAGCGCGATCGCCTGTCTGGCATACCCAAAATCATCATAACCGCTGATGATCACCACCCGTGTCTGAGGAAATTCCTCCAATACCATTTTACTCAGGGACAGTCCGTCCATAAATGGCATCTTAATGTCCGTGATCAAAACATCCGGCCTGGTCTTGCGGATCAGCGGAAGCGCCATCTCTCCGTCGGACGCCTCCCCCACAAACTGATATCCATATTCCTGCCAGTCTATCTTATCCCGGAGTCCCTCGCGGATCACCGCCTCATCTTCTACTAAAAATACCTTCAGCATACCTCTGCTCCATTTCTGACTCAGTATTTACGATCTTTGATGTATTCGTTCACATTGCGGAATGTAAATACCTGTTCCTTTGTGTAATATTCCCTGTCCACCGGCTCGGAATTCTCCAGTTTCCGGATCACTTCCTCGATCACGGGCCCCTGCAGAGGATTACACTCTACCTCCACATCAATCAAGCCCTGCTGAACCATGCGAAGTGCGCGCTTTCCCCCATCAAACGAGATGACCGAGATGTCTCCATTCCTTCCCACATGTTTTCCCGCAGCCTGAATGGCCTTGACCGCCCCGAAGGTCATATCATCATTCTGGGAGACCAGCACATCAATATCATCGTACTCGCGCAGAAGCCGCTGCATCTCCTCCTGCGCCTTGGCAGTCGTAAAGTCGGCATCCGCCTGCTCCAGAATGTTCCATTCGGGATGTTCTTTGACAATCGCCTCGAACCCCCGGCTCCTTCCATTGGTCGCGGAGGCTCCCTTCGTCCCCCTCAACACCACAATATTGATCTGACGTCCGGTCTTTCCCTCATCCTTAAGACACTGTACCAGATACTTACCGGCACTGCGCCCCTCCTCATAAAAGTCCGACCCCACCCAGCTTGTATACAGGCTTTCATCGGCCACCTCAATCTTGCGGTCCATCAGGATCACCGGAATGCCGGCTTCCTTTGCCTCCTGCAGCACAGTATCCCATCCACTCTCTGTAATGGGAGAAAATACAATATAGTCAACCTGCAGGGAGATAAAACTCCGAAGCGCCTTGATCTGGTTCTCCTGTTTCTGTCTGGCATTCTTAAAGATGAGGAAGTAATCATCCCCTGAAAACGTCTTCTGGACGGATTCCGTGTTGGCCGTACGCCAGACAGACTCGCTTCCTACCTGGGACACCCCCACAACCACCGGCTCTTTCTTCACCCCTGCACCATTTGTACCGGAGTCTCCGGCTTTCTTCTTCCCGGCGCAGCCACACAGCAGACAGGCAAGCAGGAGCAGCCCCCGGATCAGCCACACTTTTTTTCTAGGTGTTTTCATCGCCCCGCGCTCCTTCCTCTTTCATTTTATCAGCAGGAATCACAATTTCAACCCGCGTTCCCTGATCCTTTTGCGATGTAATCTGCATACCGTACCGGGCTCCAAAATACATCCGGATCCTCTCGTTGACATTGGCCAGGCCAAATCCCTTCTCCGTCTCCTTACATGGCTTTTCGATGGAGCTGCAAAGATTTTTCAAGCTATCCTCGTCCATGCCCACTCCGTCATCCTCCACGATCAGATGGATCTCTCTTCCATAACGGTATCCCGTCACCACGATCCGCCCCGGCGCTCTCTTATATTTTATCCCATGATACAGAGCATTTTCCACGACCGGCTGCAGTGTCAGTTTCAGAATACGATACTCATAGATCTCCGGATCAATCCGGATCTCATACTCCAGAATATCGCGGTATCTCACCTGCTGGATCTCCAGATAACTGCGGATGTGCTGCTCTTCCTCCCGGATCGTAATGTATTCCCGTCCTTTGCTGAGAACAAGCCGGAAGAAATTTGACAATGTCACGACCATATCCACGGCCTCATCCGGCTGTTCCGCCTCGATCAGCCACACGATCGTGTCCAGCGTGTTATACAGAAAATGCGGGTTGATCTGCTCCTGCAGCAGGCGGAGATCCATCTGGTACAGTTTCTGCTCGTCCTCCTTGATCTTGCGGATCATCTCCTGCATATTGTCGGCCATGTGATTAAAGCCATCCCCGAGATCCGCAAGCTCATCGCGGCTTTTCACCTGTGCCCTGGCCGTCAGATCTCCGGATGCCAGCCGTTTGTGAGCCCGCGACAATTCCTGCAGGGACTTGGAGATGTCCCCCACGATCACCACGGATGCAATCGCGACAAACAGCGCCGTCACGACCACCATCAGCGTTCCCAGATACAGAAACCTCTGCACCCGGTTCTGGATCGTCCGGGACACTTTTCCCATATTTCGGGTCTGATAATAGATAAAATACTGGATATCCTCCTGGATCAGTTCCGTCAGGATATAGATATTGTCATCCAGCATCGCAATATGTTCCTCATAGCTGCCACCCCCGGCAATACTCTGACGGATATCGTCCACGCGCTTCTCCAGCGTATCAATATTGCGCAGCAGGCTCTGAAGCCATATCTTGCTCTGTTCCTCCCCTTCGCTGTCCTCCAGGCGGGTAAACGCCTCCCGCAGTTCCCGGATCAGCTCATATGGATCACGCAGGCTCTTATCCTGCCCGATACTGTCAAAATCAGTATATCCCACTACGATCTTATACAGGCTCTCATCCATCTCTTCCTTGAAATTCAGATTGTAGTTATTGGCTACCGACAGATTGCTCACAATCTCATCATAACGCCTGGAATAGCTGGATGTGGTATACAAAAAACACACCAATATGATGAGAAACGGCAGCGCAATGGCTACCGCAAATGTAATCAGTTTTTTATTAATGGTAAATCTCTTCCCCAAGACCGGTTTCCTCCATAATCTCCTGTATCCGCTCTTTTAGTTCCTCCATGTCATGCGCCATCGGGACATCCTCTCCCTGTGGTGTGGCAAGCGAGAGATACCAGATTGGCCGGATTCCGGCCCTCATCGCTCCCATCACATCCTTGCGGTAGCTGTCGCCCACATACAGCGCTTCTGACGGCTCTACGCCAAACTTGGATAATGCCCGTTCAAACATCCGGCAGTCCGGCTTCTCGGCCCCCACCTCCTCGCTGGTGGTCAGCGCATCCAGATACGGCTCAAATCCCAGACGTTTGATCTTGCGGTACTGGATATGAGCAGTCATGTCGGTACAGATCCCGATCCGGATCCCCTGCTCTTTCAGCCATGCCAGAAGATCGATGGCTCCCGGGAATGGCCGGATGCGCTCCAGAAACGTATTCCAGAAGCAGTCGTACAGATCAATGGCACAGTCAAACGGTTTCACGCCCAGGATCTCGAGCATCCGCTGGATATAGAGCAGGCGGTTGTGTTGTGCCGCCATGTCCCCACAGGGTGCCATCTCCTTTTTGATCTGGTCGCGGCCGGCAAAGAACGCCTCCCGCACCACGTCCCGTTCCATGTGCAGATACTGCTTGGCCATAACCGTGACGGCATCCTCCACCGCCTGATCATTGTCGTGCAGACAATCATACAGCGTGTCATCCAGATCAAAGATCACTGCTTTTATCATATCGCAACTCCGTCCTCTCCTGTTATCTGATACAAATATATACCATGTAAGCTGCATATATCAACAGCATAAGCACACCCTCTTTGCGGTTGATCTGCTGCTTCGTCCAGCCGAAGGCCCACACCAGCAGGCTGACAGCGATCAGCACCCCAATGTCAATGATATTCTCCATCAGAAATCCCACAGGGCTGATGAGCGCTGCGACGCCAAGCACACCCAGAATATTAAAGATATTGGATCCGATGACATTTCCCACGGCCATGTCTACCTCATGCTTTTTGGCCGCCACGATAGAAGTCACCAACTCGGGCAGACTGGTTCCCATCGCCACGATCGTCAGGCCGATCAGGGTCTGCGACAGACCGAACCTCGTCGCTACAGTACTTGCGCCCTCCACGACAAAATCCCCGCCGTACTTGATGGCAACCGCGCCACCTGCAATATACAGTACACAGCGCCATACCGGAAGGATCTCGTATTCCTCCGAGTCCTCCTCACTGCTGCCACGGCGCGCTCTGAGACCACTGTAGATCATATATCCGAGATACCCAAAGAAGCAGACAAGAAGCACGATACCGTCCACTCTTCCCAGGATCATCCCCAGATAGCCCATCACCAGAAGCAGACCGGCACACAGAATCGAAAACGGAAATTCTGCTTTCAGGGTGCTCGCCTGGATGCCAAGCGGCACAAACAGCGCGCACACTCCACACACCACCATCAGATTAAAGATATTGGATCCAACCGCGTTGCTGATCGAGAGGGAATTATTGCCGGTCATCGAGGCCGTCACACTCACGGCACACTCCGGCAGGCTGGTTCCCATCGCTACGATCGTCAGTCCGATCAGAAGTGACGGTACCCGCAGTCTCTTGGCCACGGAGGAGCTTCCGTCCACGAAAAAATCCGCCCCCTTGATCAGCAGGACAAAACCTGCCACTAACTGCACCAGTGCAATCATAATCTCTTTCATAAGTCATTCCTTTCTGTATCAACTCTATAAGATTCCAAGTCCGTCCAGCACGATCTTGACTCCGATCAGGATCAGGATCACGCCGCCGCACAGCTCTGCCCTGGATCGGTACTTCGATCCAAACAGACTGCCGATCTTGACGCCAGCCGCAGAAAAGGCAAACGTCACGCAACCGATAAAACATACCGCCGGCAGGATCGATACCTGCAGAAATGCGAAGGTCACGCCTACCGCCAGGGCGTCAATGCTGGTCGCCACCGCCAGTAAAAACATGGTCTTGACATCCATCATCGCCGATTCTTCCTCATCCTCGCCCAGAGCTTCCAGGATCATGCTCACGCCCAGATATAGCAACAGTGCCATGGCGATCCAGTGCGCATACCGCGATACCATCCCGGCAAACAGACTGCCCATCGCATAACCGATCAGTGGCATCAGCATCTGAAATCCGCCGAACCAGGCCCCCGCCAGACACATATGCTTGCCGTCCACCTTTCTGAGTGAAAGTCCCTTGCAGATGGACACCGCAAACGCATCCATAGACAATCCCACTGCCAACAGAAACAATTCCAATAATCCCATGTTTTCCTCCAGTCCCGAGCATTCTGCTCTTATTCCGTATAGTTATTTCAATAAAAAAGACCTGGGGACAGCGTTACCGTTGTCCTCAAGTCTCATCATTTAAAGAAATACCGGGCAGTCAGACTGCCATGATGTCGATAGATCTACGCGTCACGCACGCCGACTACTCCCTTAGGGATGCCAAAATTATATCATGACATGGTAGTTATTGCAATATTTTTCTCAATAATTCTCTGCTTATCTGCCTTTCCTGCCGTCAGTCTACAGATTCTCCTTCGTCACCTGTTTCAAAAACGCCGCTGACTCCTGCAACTGGCGGGTCTCCTCATCATTTAACGGAATCGGCACAACAATCTCGACACCGTCTTTTCCCACGACAGCAGGCACACTGAGCATCACGTCGTCGATCCCATAGGCCCCGCACATGAGATTGGAGACCGGAAGGACGGATTTTTCATCCCGGACCACTGCCTGACAGATCCGGCGGACCGCCATCGCCACACCGTAATAGGTGGCATTTTTCCGCTCAATGATCTCGTAAGCACTGTTCTTCACATTATTGAAAATGCGCTCCATGGCCTCCTCATGATGAAAATGTCCGCGCAGTTCGCAGAAGGCATTGATCGGCATACCGCCCACCGTTGCGCAGCTCCACGCTGCCAGCTCGCTGTCTCCGTGTTCTCCCACGATGAACGAATGCACGCTTCGGGCATCCACACCGAGATGCTGTGCCAGCTCGTATTTGAGACGGCCGGTGTCCAGTACGGTTCCGGAACCGATCACACGGTTGGCCGGATAGCCTGACTCTTTCCAGGCCACATAGGTCAGGATATCGACCGGATTGGACACGATCAGCAGGATCCCTCCAAACTCTCTCCTCTTGATCTCCCCGATGATCGATTTCATGATCGCCGCATTTTTCTTGATCAGGTCAATACGGGTCTCACCCGGTTTCTGTGCCGCTCCGGCGGTGATCACGATCATGGCAGCTCCTTCCACATCGTCATAATCTCCCGCATAGATATTCATATTTTCCACAAAAGGTACGCCGTGTGCGATGTCCATCGCCTCACCCTCGGCACGCGCCCGGTTCGCATCGATCAGCACCATCTCCGAAAACAGGCCGCTCTGCATCAGCGCAAATGCGGATGATGAACCCACAAAACCACAACCGACGATCACTACTTTTCTACTGTTAATCTCCATGTTTCCCTCCATTCTGAAGCGCACATGACACTCCGTGCTGTTAGCATATCCAATTCTTCTAATTTAACTCATCCAGCGTTCCAAACCGATAGCCCTTGAGGCGCATCTGATGGATGATCGATCCCAGCGCCCGGTCATCCGAATCTGAAACCGCGTGGAACAGCGTGATAGCTCCCGGATGATAGTACGTCATAAACTGGTCAATGATGGCCTGTCTGCCCGGCTGATTCTCAGTATCGTAATCATAAAAAGCCATACTCCATAATATGGTAGTATACCCCAGATCCTTGGTCACTTTCAAGGATCTGGCACTGAAGTTGCCCATCGGCGGGCGGATATAGCGATCCATCTCATAACCGGTCAGCTTCTTCATCAACCGTTCACAGCCCAGGATTTCCTGTCGTATCCGCTTCGGGGACAATCCGGCCATCGCCGGATGGTTCATCGTATGGTTACCCACCAGATGTCCCTCTTTTTTCATGCGGCGCACCAGCTTCGGACTGCTCTCCAGATATCCCTTCGTCACAAAAAAGATCGCCTTGACGTTCTTACGCTTCAGCGTATCCAGAATTGACGCGGTGTGCCCGTTCTCATAGCCGCAGTCAAAGCTCAGATAGATCCGTTTTTTCTTCGGCTTTGATGAGACATAATAATAGGCGTTCTTGCCCTTGAGTACCTTCGCATAGGCCGTGCCGGGTGTCTTGTGGGCCGTATTGCGGCCAAGTCCCCAGTTGCACGGGGTCACCGGATATTTGTCATAGCGTCCCGCCTGCACAGGCTGTACCTGCGCCACCATCAGGATCCCGGCCAGCAGTCCCGCCGCCAGTTTCTTCCAACACTTCCTCCTCACAGAGTTCCCTTTCATTGTTCTTTCCCTCATAATCACTTTCTCCTTTCGCACATCACATGATATCACTGTGCATCCTCGAACCGTTTGGATATCAGAAAATCCAGACGCATGGAGGTGATATGATCCATGCAGACCGGTGCTGTCGACCGGTAGGCAAAACTCCCCGACTCAAACACCGCGTACAACTGGTTCCCGGACGGATATACCTGCTCCAGCATCTGTGGCATCACAACCCGGCTGACCAGCTCATCTGTCCGGATCACACGATCCTTACGCTTGCAGTTGTAGACCTCGATCGCAGACTCAGACACCCCATACGAGGTCGTCAGGATCAGTTTATCCCGGTAAAATGCCATCCCCTGCACCTTTCCCGGAATGTACGCGATCTCCGCCGGCTCAGACTGTACGGTCAGTGCATCCCCATTGATCCGGAATCCCGCGGCACGGCTCCTCTGTTTTTTGCTGGACGTAAAATAACCGGTGTAGATATGGTTGCTGTAATACGTCAGGAATGAGGTGGCCGGAAACATCGTAGGACTCTTTTTGTTGTAGGCCAGTGGCTGATATGCCGTATGATAATTGTAATCGTCGATGGAGACCTGCTTAATGCTTGCCACACCCGCCACAGTCTCGATCGTGCCGTCCGCCCCTACAGCTTTGGTCTTTGTTGCCACCCAGAGCACCTCATGATAGGAATCGTACGCCAGTCCCCCGGCGTGAGTCTTTTCATTGAGCACCAATGTCTTGAGCAGCCGGCCGTCCGTGCGGTCGATCTGATAGATGACACTGTAGTGCTTGTGCGCGTGGCAGTACGCACTGATAAAGATATAATCGTCACTGACCGTGATGCCCTGCGGTGTCATGGATGTACAGACGGCCGGTTTCTTGGTCTCGCCATCCATGGTCTCCGTATAACGGCTTCCCGGCACATCCACCAGATTGAACGAATTTTCCTCCTTCTTGCCGTACAGACTGGCATGGTAATAATCGCTGTTGGCAGACATCTTCCAGAGCTGCTGCCAGTCTTTTTTATTGACGGCCGCATAACGGTTCGTCCCCGTCCGTTTCGTGTGTGGTTCAAAATGCCGGCAATACCCGTAAGAGACACCAAACAGCACCATCAGGATCGCCAGGTACACGATACAGCACCGGATCTCCAGATCGCGGTACCGGTGATTATCCGTCACCAGAATGGCCTGCACACACTGCAATACAAAGCAGGAAGACATAATGATATTGGTCACCAGATCACTGTAGTTGAACAGATGCAGGATCAAGCCGGCTACCACCAGAAAAAGCCCCATCTTCCAGAGCGCAGAACCGTCGAAGATCTTCTCCATGCTCTTTTTCATGGTCAGGATATGAAAGGAATTCCGGAAACTGATAATGCCGTACAGCACACAGAGGGCGCGCAGTGCAACCCTCAGGTATGCGATGACTACCACGGTCTCTTCTTCGGAAAAATTAAAGGCCATGACATTGCGCAGGCCTTCGTACATACGCCCGCCCTGCCAGGCCACCACACAGACGGCGCCAAAGCAGGTGAGCAGGGATATAAAATTCAATACAAAGTAACGAAGCCGGATGGTGACGTTAATCTCCTTTTCCCACTTCTTTACGGCTTTTCTGGCAGCTTTCAAGGCGTCAGCCTCCCTTCCACAGTCAACTAGTCCTCACTCTTCGTCACCCGGGATATGATCCTGGTCGCCTGTCTCCGGATGGCCGACTTTCTCTCTACATCCTTTGGAGCTTGTGCGTATATCTCATCCACTTCCCGTGCGAATGCCTCTGTGGAGTAGTTCTCCTGTGTACTCTCAACCGCCTTTTTCCCGATATGCTGCCGGGCCGCACGGTCTTCCAGCAAATAGTCCAACACCGTCTCAAACTCTTCCGGAGAGGCATAGGTAAAGCCATTCTCTCCGTTTTCTACAACCTCATCCAGGCACGGATCATCCTTACAAAGGATCGGCAGTCCGCTGGCCATCGCCTCAATGTACGTCAGGCCCTGCGTCTCACTCTGCGAGGCGCTGACAAAGACATCGCCCAGATGGTAATAGTAGTTGACCTCCTCCGGCGATACCATACCGGCAAAGATGACCTGATCCTGGATCTGCATCTGCTGTACCGCCTCTTCGAGTTCCTGGCGGTACGGGCCATCCCCCACCAGAAGCAGTTTGAGGCTTTTCTGGTGACGCGCCCGGATCAGTTGAAACAATTCCTGTATGTTTTTCTCCTGAGCCAGTCTGCCCAGATAGACTAGCACCATATCTTCCGGCTCAATACCGAGTCTGTGGCGCAGTTCCTTCTCTTTTTCCTGATCCTGTGGCGTTTGGAAACGGCTCATCTCGATACCGGACGGAATCACGGCTACCGGCGTATCCACACCGTATTCCTCGAGGAGATCGTGAACCTTCTCAGTCGGCACGATCGCATACTCGGTCTTGTTCAGGATCCATTTGGAAAAATGTGCTGCCATATACCGCCCGAGTCTTGCGCTGGGCGAATAGTAATGGGTATAGTCCTCATACACTGTGTGATATGTGTGTATCAGCGGTGCATTGCATTTCTTGGCAATGTGTCTGGCCGCCAGAAATGTGGAAAACTCACACTGGCTGTGCACCACATCCGGCTTCCACTCGATCAGTTCCCGGATAAACGGGCTCGGCGGAGCTGTGCGCACCCTGGCATTGGGATAGATCTTCCCGACACCGACGGACGCGATGTATGTGACATTACCCTCTTTATAACTGTGATGTGTGCTGGACAGGGTCAGGATGCGGACCTCATGACCGCGGTCCTGCAGCCCCTGTGCAAGATTTAACACAGAAGTCACCACACCATTGACAACAGGTTTATACCAATCTGTTGTGATCAATACTTTCATGTATTCTGCTCCTATGTCCTATCTGTTCTTGCGGCGCTCAGCCACATCCCGGAACGCATCTTCGATCTTCATGGATCCATCGGCAAGTCCCGGATAATCGACACGGCCGGCCAGGACAGACAGGCAGAGCATACCCAGCTCATTTCTGACCTGCTCGGGATCATATTTTCTGGCTTTCTTGGCGTACACGCTGGCCAGGCCATGCGCGTAAAACATCAGCATCCTTGCCATGGATCTGGCATCTTCCTCATCGACGTCAAACTCCTGCTCAATGGCTGGCAGGATCTTGCTGTGGGACATTTCTTCCCCGATGAACAGGAACTGCCGGTGAAGTGTCTCACTTCCCTGCTCCTGGGACATGAAAAGCCATTCATAGATCTTAGGCTCTCCGGCTGCAAATGCCACATAATGGTTTACAATCCCAAGAAACGGACTGTCTTCCTCCATTCCCTTCTCTATCTCTGCTGTCAGAAGTTCGTTGGCCTTCTGAAGCAGATGCTCCTTGAAATCGCCCATGTTCTCAAACGAGACGAACAGAGGAGCCGTGGTCGTCCCCAGAAAGCTGCCCATGGTGCGGGCCGTCATGTTCTCCATTCCGAACTCACGCACATAATCCAGTCCTTTCGCGATCATTTCTTCTTTGGTATAAATCGATTTTCTTGGCATATTGTCGTCTCCTATTCATGAACTAGTAATATCTCACGGTCATGGCTATTACCTGCCCGCTCTTTGCTGCCTCTTCCTTGACTGCATTGCCACAGATGTCCATCGTATACATCACGATCCCCTCTGCCTTGGTCGAATGTTCCTGATAAAGTTTCATCAATGTGTCTGCGTCCACCGGCTGCCACTGGCCGTCTTTGTCTTTCTGATAACCAAAGATCAGATTGGCATCCAGGACATTTTCCCGGTCGAAAAAGTCCAGATCCGTGTAGTCGTCGATCACAACCTCCGTAGTCCCGTCACCCTTCTTGTCGATCTGCCGGTCCACGATCGCATAGCCCTTTTTGAGGCCATAGGCTCCCACCGCCACGCGCATCTCGCTTCCCAGAGTGATCCCCTGATAGAAGGTCGGGAACTGGGAATACGTCTTTCCGTTTCTGGTGACATCCAGCTCGTTCCAGGCATTGGCCTGGATCTCATCACCCGTCTCAAGGGTGATCATCTTTCCGTCCAGAAGGACAGCTGTGGGATCCGTCCCCAGCGCAGAGGTGTCCTCCGCCTGTTCCGGATCCAATGTGTTCTCTACTTTAGGTGCGGTAAACTGCCGCTCGATCGGCGTCCCGGTCCGCTGTGCTTCTGATGTATCTTGTTTCTTACCACAGGCTCCGAATAACAGCATGGAACATACCATACAGCCCGTCATAAGAAGGAGTTTCTTATATTTTGGCACGACATCACATCCTTTTTTACATACTGAGTTAATTATAACATTTATTTATCCATAAGAAAAGAACCTGTCTCCTCTCTCTGTGTAAATTTTAAGAAAAAAGCATCCCCCTCGGACGAAGGGAATGCCTCGCTCGGGATCATAAAATCCCGTTTCTTTATTTAATTACCGGCATGTGATTCTTATCATTCGACATAAAATTCTTCGCCGGTGTCCAGACAAAGCGCCGCCAGTCTGCCATCCTCGAAGCAGGCACCACAGTCGATGGCAATGTAACCATTGCCACGGTAGATATAGCCCGGCCGCGGATTCTCCTCGATCAACTGGGTCGGCGTGTGTCCCACAATAATGCTCCGATCCTTAAAGCACCGTTTACTGAAATCCGGGCGGTCCCACACCAGTTCGTGCAGGGTATACTCGGACAATGGCTTCTTCGGATCGAAATTGCCCAGTCCCGCATGTACCATCAGGTATCGTTTGCCACGGACCGTGATCTCCTCATATCCCAGAAAATCCTCAATGTATTCGATGATCTCTTCGCGCTCCTCGCGGCTCAGTTCCTCAAATTCAGCCACCGTGGACGAGCTGCCGTTGGCGTGCCACAGCATCAGTCCCTGCATCATGGCATCATCCAGCGCATCGAACTGCTCATCTGTGACATCCTCCTTCATCAGATACATACAGGGCAGTCCCATCGCCTCATGATTTCCCATGATCGGAATGATGTTGGAATGACGGATCATCAGACGGATCACCTGGATCGGATATGGTCCACGGTCCAGCACATCCCCCAGCACATACATCGTGTCCACCTCTGAAAAATGGATCTTCCGGAGCATCTTGATCAGTTTAAGATACTCTCCGTGAATATCCGAAATAACATACGTTGACATGTTAGTCCCCCTTATTTGCTTTCCTCTCCTTCTACTATCTTACCGCATTTTTTGCAAAAAGAAAACGGTCACAGACAAATCTGTGACCGTTTTGTATCACTTTTCTCAAAAAGCCTCGTTTATTTGAGATTGCCGACGATCTCCTCGTTGAATTCTCCCTTGCGGGCGGTAACCAGCTCGCTCTTCATATCCTTGATCTTGGTGTATCCGCTGACATGGCTCCACCAGCCGTACTCCAGGTCGGTCGTCCCGCGGATCGAATTGGAAGTCAGATCCACATATCCTGTGCCATCGGCATACTTGATGACATTGGTAAACTCTACCGGGAAGTATACGGTGTGTGGCTTAAAGGACTTGTTTTTGCTGCGCACAACTGCGGAATACACGATATACACGTAGTTGTGTGTGTAATAGGAATCGGACTTCTCGGTCAGGAAATAATATCCCACATACTTGGCACTGCGGATCGTGAAGTCGCTCTTGTTATTGGCACCGTACGCAGTGATCACATCCACGGTCTGATCCTTCATGTCGGCGAGCACCTCATCGGTGATATCCTCCGTAGATGCGGCATAGGCATCGACGTTATCCACTTCGTATTCCTTGGAATCCTGCGTCAGGGCTACGCCATACTCCTCCAACAGAGTATCCTCATCGTAGTTCACCGTCACAGTGATCTTGTCGCCCTTGGCCAGGCCGGAACTTGAATCGGCCTCATAATAGATGTCATCTGCTGCCGGCTCGGATCCGGTATTCTCAAATTCCGCAGAACAGTTCGGGGATGTTCCTGAGAAGGTCACCTTCAGATCCTTGAACGGATCCCACTGCTTGACAGCCTTGAGTCCCTCTGCCTTCTCAGTCACAGACTCTCCCTTGAACTTGATCTTGAACTTCTTGGCAATGTCATTGTCATAGCTGAAGACCACCTTTACTTTGTCACCATTGGACAGGCTGGAGTCCTTGTCAATGTCATAGCTGACAGAATATGCCAGAGAACTTGGCCCTACGGCATCAGTGATGCTGTCTGCGAGATCATTGAGCGTATCGTTCTGTGTTCTGGCAATGCCCTTGAACTTGCCCTTCTTGGCGATCACCTGTGTCATCTTGTCATAGTCTAAGGACACCTCTGCGGTTCCGTATCCATCATATCCGTTAAAGGTCACTGTGGTGTAATCTTCCAGTTTGATCGTAGTCTTGTGAGTCACCGCCAGCACAATGATCAGTACCAATACGACAACAGCGGCTCCCGCACCTGCGATGATCTTTGGAAGCATGCCGTCCGGAATCCGGGATGGCTTCGCCTGTCCATACACGGTTCCTCCGCCCTGTCCCGCCTGAGGTGCAGGCTGTACGCCCGGCTGGGCTGTGGTCTGCTGTGCCTGTGCACTCTGGGCTGCCTGTGTCTGTGCCGTCTGTGGCTGTGCACCCTGGGCATTCTGTGCCTGTGCGGTCTGCTCCGGCTGTGCACTCTGTGTGGCCTGAGTCTGTGCGGCCTGCTGCGGCTGTGTATTCTGTGCATTGGCATCCGGCGTGATCGTCAGCGGAGATCCACATCCGGAACAGAACTTGGCTCCCTCCACGTTCGCCTGATTACATTTTGGACAAATCATTCCATTTCCTCCTTAAGAATTCTTAATCATTTGTTTCCCTAGCATTGTAACATATCCCATCCAAAAATGGTAATTATCTTTCCTGTCAGGTATCCTCGCTATCACCATCTTCGATCCGTTCCATCCCCACGACCTGCTCCACAGGGATCCGGGTTCCATCGCGCATCTGCAGGATCCCTGCCTGCGCATCGGCTTTTTTCAGATATCCGCGGACGCTCTGATACGAGCCGCCCTCCTTGTGCTCATCCGGTACAAACCAGGTGACTTCCACCTCGCAGCCCTGCTCCAGCGCCTGTCCCAGTTCATAGTCCAGCACCATCTGCTCCTCCTCGGAGAGTTCGATCCGCTCCTGAGTCAGTCTCCCGGTCTCCCGGACGGCATCCTCGTAGCCGGAGAGCGCCGCAAATGCCGAAAACTGTGCGGCCCGGTTCTCCATGGACATCGGCGGATGGGTCGGCGACACATGTCTCGGAAGATGGATGATATCCTGATAATCGTCCTGCTGCACACTCATGCCTTGTGTCCTCCTATCTGTTCATGGCGTTCTCTGGCCGTCGCGCCCTCCTCCAGATTCATTCCCCTGAGAATGGCATTGGCCCCGAACCGGCTGCGGATCGCAAGCTGCGCCTCCTGCAGCGCGCGCTCTTTTTCCCGCGCCTTCTGTTCCTGCTCCTTTTGCTTCTCCAGCGCCTCATAATCCGTAAACAGATCCATCTGGCAATAGTCGTCCTGCGGCTTCACCTCATCCTCAGGCACGACATGGTTCGCCACGATATTGAGGCGGCGCACCAGAAGTTTCGGATCGACGATCCGGTCATACAGCGCCAGCATCCCCTCCATCAGCTTCTGCGTGGACGAGGTCTGTTCCCCGAGATTCCGGCTGCCGTGCGCCTGCTTGGGCACACACCTTCCATAGTGGTCTCTGGTGATCTCCCCGCGGTAATCCCGGCGTATCTTAAAATTTGTAAGATTCTCTGTATCGTAGCCCACCGTCAGCACAAGCTGATCGGTCACCAGCCTCTTTTCGACCAGATCCAGCGACAACTGGTCGGTCATCTCCTTGACGATCAGCCTCGCTTTCTCACTGGTATACGGACAATGGAGTACCTGCCCGGCTCCCATGCTGTTGGATTCCGGCCGGTACGCCTTGATCTCGCGGATCGTGACCGGCTCATATCCCCACGCGTGATCGATCAGAAGCTCTGCATTGACCCCGAACATCTTGTAGAGCATCTCTTCATTGTAAAACTCTCTGGGGCCTCCCAGGGAACATCTGGCTACATCGCCCATCGTAAAGATCCCGGCGGCCGCCAGTTTTCTGGCATATCCGGGCCCCACTCTCCAGAAATCCGTGATCGGGCGGTGTCCCCAGAGCACCTTGCGGTAACTCATCTCATCGAGCTGCGCCATGCGCACTCCCCAGGCATCCGGCTCCATGTGTTTGGCCACAATGTCCATCGCGACCTTGGCCAGATAGAGATTCGTTCCGATCCCTGCCGTGGCCGTGATCCCGGTCTCATCCAGCACATCCTGGATCATCCTGCGCGCCAGTTCCCTGGCCGTCATCCCGTAGGCCTCCAGATAATCCGTCACATCTATAAACACCTCGTCGATGGAATAGATATGGATATCTTCGGGTGCAATGTATTTCAGATAGATCTTATAGATCCTGGTACTGTATTCCATATACAGTGCCATCCGCGGTCTGGCCACCAGATAGGTCAGCGGCGGTTCTCCCGGTCTGCGGGCCGCATTGACCTGGCGCACTCTGGAAACCACCTCAAACAGACGTGCCCTGCCCCCGATGCCATAGGCCTTGAGGGCAGGGCTGACTGCCAGACAGATCGTCTTGGTCGTGCGGCTCTCGTCCGCCACCACCAACGGAGCAGAGAGGGGATCAAGTCCCCTCTCCACACATTCTACCGAAGCGTAAAACGACTTCAGGTCGATCGCAATATAACTCCTGTCCCTTGTCTGTTCCACGCTCCATTCCTCCCTTTACTCGTTACTTTACTTCTTTGCCGCAAGCTGCGCCGGCGGTCTCTTAATGATCGCATCGACCGGCAGAATACTGATCAGGGCATTGATCAGGATCAGCGCTACAGCCAGCACGGCCATAGCCCACCACGGCAGAACCAGATTTATTTCCAGCGATGGCACGGACGCCAGGAATTTCATCACGGATCCGGTGACCAGGATCGTCGGCACCGCGATCATCGCGGTCATGGTCATCATTTCCAGAAGATACGCCTTGCGGATACTGCGGTGCGAGATACCGATCAGGCGGTATACTGTCAGCTCCTCGCTGCGGGATATCGCATTGGACTTGACCGTGAAGAAGATGATGATCAGTGACACCAGAAGGATGGCCAGGCTCAGAATGGACTTGACGCCGACCTGTGGTTTGCGCAGATTCTGATATGCCTTCATCTGATCCTGATATCCGCAGGTCGCCTTGATGCCGAAATAGTCTCTGTAATCCCCAGCACTGTGCTTGAAATAATCGATCGCTCCATCCACATCATCGGTGTAGATGCGGAATGACTTGGACATCACAATAAACTCATCCTGAATCTCCTGCACCAGATCCGTCGAACAGATCACGCGGTTGTCGGAATTCTCCGGCAGATAACCCACGACATTGAGCGTCAGGTTCAGTCTGTCATCCTGTAACTCCACCGGATCGGTCGAAATCGGCCCCACATCTCCATTGCCCACAACATACGCCTGATGGCCGGTCAGTTTCAGATCACCATACTCATCCGGATACAATTCTCTGGCCATCTGATCCGTCAGGAAACTGCTTCCGCGGAAGTCGAGCTGTGTCATCAGCGCAGGATCCATATACAATGCCGGCTCCTGAGTATTGCATACTCCGACGATCTTCCAGTTGACGGAGGAAGATGCGGCTTTGAGTTCCATGCCAAGCAGGGACGACGGTTTGGTCAGCACCTTCGACAAGATTCCCTTTTTGTCCTGGAAATTATGCAGCAGCCACTGGTCTACCACGACCTCCTGTGTGGTCTCCGGCATACGTCCGGCCACCAGATCCTTCTGATCCAGTTGTGCGATATCCACAGAAGAATATCCCTCCAGCGTACCGGTCAATGCGGACAGCTGATGGAAGCCCTGATACACCAGATTGATCGAAGCCGAGGTATCCGGATAATACTTCTGATATTTGCTGTTCTTTACATGTTTTTTCAGATAGTCACGCACCTGCTCATTGAGGATCTCGGAGTCCTCCGATGCAGAGCGGACCAGTTCTACTGTAACATAATGTGAATCGGATGTCACCACGGACTCCTGATCCACGCTGACCTGTGTCATATAATCTGCCAGTGTCAATGTCAGCAGAAGCGCTGCCGCCAGGATGATCCCCAGTACATGTTTCTGTTTTTTGCACATGAGTCTGAGATTCTCCATCGCCATGCGGCGTATCTGGATCGGTGACAGTTTGGCTTCTTTTTGTCCCTCGATCGGCGGCAGGGCATAATGCACTTCATCAAGATGCTTCTTCTCCAGACGAGGCCTGTGCGAGTTCACCATCTCCACGCCGGACTCTTCGCCGGTCAGCACGATCTGTACCTGATCCGGCCCCTGCAGATACAGCTTGCCATTCTTCCAGGCCAGATGGATCTCGACCTTCTCGGGCTTCTGTCCCTCCTGCAGATGAATATGCACCTGCGCCAGATCGGACTCCATCACCTCATCCTCCAGATCCTTGAGGTAGATATTGGCATCGTCCACGCGGTCATAGGCCTCCTGCGGCGTGTTCTCATAATCCTTCTCGATCTTTCCGTCTTTGATCTCAATGATTCGATCCGCAAAGAACCTTGCGATCTGGCGCTCATGGGAAACCACCACGACCAGACATTCTTTGGAGATACTCTTCAAAATGCTCATGGTCTGCAGGGTGTTTTCCTCGTCCAGATTGCCGGTAGGCTCATCGGCCAGAATGATCTGCGGTGCCTTCACCAGCGCTCTGGCAATGCTGACACGCTGCTGCTGTCCGCCGGAAAGCTGTGACACCAGTTTCTTTTTGTATTTCTTCATGCCAAGGGCCATCAGCACGTAATCGGTGCGCTGGTCCTTTTCATCTTCCTGCAGGTCAAACATATTGAGTGCGAGTTTGACATTATACTCCACAGTATAGTCCTGCAGCAGATAATAATTCTGGAAAATATATCCAAATTTTTTATTGCGGACCATCTCCATGCGCTGCGCTTCATACTTCTTCATCACCGCATCGTCGATGGCAATGGTACCACTCTGGAACACATCCAGTCCGCCCATGGTATTGAGCAGGGTCGTCTTACCAGAACCGCTCTCTCCGAGAATACACACAAGTCCGGAATCCGGAAGCTCCAGATCAATATCCCGGAGCACATGGTTCTCCTGAGGCTTTCCCTTGTAAAAATATTTATTCAGATCCTGAATCCTGATCATAACTCCACCTCCTAAATTCTCTTTTTCACCTGTCTGCAGAAGGCAGAAGCCGTCATCCACATCAGGATCAGATTGTAAACCACAAACAACAGGATTCCCGGAAGCTGCATATACTGATAGCTCTCATAGAGCAGTCCCACTCCCAGCATATTAATTCCAAATGTCACGATCAGCACCGCGATCACAGCCGCCATACAGTAGACCAGAAGCTCTCTGTAGACGATCTGGCGAAGCTGATGCTGCTGCATTCCCATGAATTTCAGCACGTAGAACTCCTCGATCTTCACCTTGAGCATCGCCCGCAGGATCAGCACCTGGATCACGGCCAGGAAGATCAGAACCAGCACAGAGATCGCAACCATGATCAGACGGCTTATCACCTTGGAAGGATCATACTGAGTTGCACTGACCTGTGTGGAATTGATCGCCTCATATCCCAGCTTGTCCAATGCTGCGATCACCTTCTTCGTCTTGCTGTAGTGGCTGATATACACGGCCGCCTGGTCGGTATCCCAGTCGTACATCTCCCAGAATAATTTTTCCGGGATCTCCACGAAATAACCGGAGTCCTTGGTGGTCAGATCGTCCTGCAGATCAGCACGAAGCTGCTTCTTGACTGTCTTTCCGTCCACATATCCGGTAATATTCATACGCGCCAGGCCGGTCAGCGTGCTGCGGTTTGCCGATTTCTGCGACCCCGGCAATCCTCCGGTCTGCACTGTCGCATAATTTTCCGAAAATCGAAGCTGATACTGCATGTCATCATCAAATTCGTCCAGAGCAGGCAGATATTCGTCCGTATTCTTTACCGCCTTCAGATCGTCTCCAATCACCGGAACCGCAACTGCATTGTATTTGTATTTTCCGTATAACCTCTCAAAGGAGTAATCTGCATAGACGGAGACTCCCCTGGCTCCCGCCAGAAGCATACGGCAGAAGTCAGACTGGAAATACACCTGATCCGTGTCCTTTTTGAGCAGGCCGACGACCTTCAGGTCTGTCTCGTAGTACTGTCCCTGTGTCCAGAGATTGTCCGCCGTAAAATAGCACTCCAGCGTCTGGTTCAATGTCTTATCATCATCGCTGTACATCACGATCTCCCCGCGCGCCTCCGGCAGGCGTCCCGCCTTCAGATCATCCTTGGTGATCGCGGTTGCAGACCGCATGAAATGTGTGTCATCCAGGAATTCAACGCGGCTCACCTCTGTGTTCTCATCAGCAGCCTCATCCTCTTCCCGGTCACTGTACACTTCCTTATAATCATAATCCTTGTCAATGTAATAGCGGATGTCGGACACCTCGTCGTAGGCATCCACCGATTCCACATACTTCACATGGCCAAGTTTCTGAATATCCTTGTCCGTGATCGCACTGCCATCGCTGTGACGCACCGACAGACGGCAGTCATTCTCCTGCAGATACGCTGAGGAATCGTACACTCTGGTCCTGATGTCATCGGACTGAATGAATAACTCTCCCAAAAACAGGAAGGACACCAGCGCCGTCATCGCAAAATAGGCGAAGAACATGCCGGCGCGGTTTGGCTGCGTGCGGATATTGTGCAGCGCGAAGAAGTTCAGGCTGTTCTTCAGAAAATGCGATTTCTTCTTGCCACTCTCGGGGTTCTGCTCCTGCAGTTCCTTGGCCCGCTTCTCCTCCTGCAGCGCGCTCGTCTCAGGCTCGACAGGCGGCCGATAGGCCTCTCCCTCGACACCGTCCTCAACGACGATATCCGCCACGACCTCTCCGTCATGCAGGCGCACCTTACGGGTGATAAACGGTCTCGCCTGATCGTAGTTATGGGTGACCATAATCACCAGACGATCCTTGGATAAGCTGGCCAGCAGCTCAACGATCGCACGTCCGGTCTTGCTGTCCAGGTTGCCGGTCGGCTCATCTGCCACCAGCACCGGTGTCTTCTTGGCCAGTGCTCTCGCGATCGACAGTCTCTGCTTCTGACCGCTGGACAGAGAGGACGCTCTCTGGTTCATAAACTCGCTCAGCCCGACCTGCTCCAGATAATCCACGGCCTCGCCTCTGGCCTGCTCGACCTCCATGCCCTGGATCAGCAGGGCTGCCACCACATTGTCCAATGCGGAGTAATGGCCGATCAGGTTGTAATTCTGAAAGACAAATCCTATCGTATCTCTCCGGTACTTCTCCCAGTCACTCTCATCGTAGTGGAAGGTCGGATGCCCCTGTACAAACATCTCTCCCTCATCAAACGTGTCCATGCCGCTGATGACATTGAGCAGGGTCGACTTGCCGCTTCCACTCTCGCCGGTGATCGCCACAAATTCGCCCACATTGAACTGCAGGTTGACACGGCGCAATGCCTGGGTCACACCCGCATCGGTGTAGTAAAATTTGTGGATATTCTCCAATCGTATCATTCCAACGCCTCCTTATACTCTATCCTCTGATTCTATTCCCTGATGATATCGTACCATGGAATTTCCGGGATTGAATACCCGCATAATTTTACGTGTTCTATAGACATTTCGGGGTAACTTCTCGGATTTGCAGGGGTACGGGTGCGGATTTTTCACGCAAAAAAAGGCAAAACCAGCGTTTTGCCTTTTTTTCTCATCACATAAAAAAGTCCTCTGCATAAAATATACCAATCCATGCAAAGGACTCTTTCTATGTCATCTGATCGCTGCAAGCATAAAATGTGCCAGGGATTCACCTGCTTCTGGCTGTCCCATCCACGGCTGAACCGCTGGATCCTGCGCCTGCACAAAAACTGGTGCGAAGTCTACAATATGTTAAACGACAACTGCTGCCACTGATCTGTGTCAGCCGATCTCTGACTCACGCACGATCTTACGGATCGGAAGGATTGCTCCCGGAGAGACAGACAATTCATCCAGTCCCATTTCCAGGAACCGCTCTGTCAGCGTGGTGTCCGCGCCAAGCTCTCCACAGATACCGGCCCAGATGCCCTCCTTGTGGGCATTGTCCACTACCATCTGGATCAGGCGGAGCACTGCCTCATGATGCGGATTGTAAAAAGCATCCAGCTTGGCATTCTGACGGTCGATCGCCAGCGTGTACTGTGTCAGGTCATTGGTGCCGATGCTGAAGAAATCAACTTCCTTGGCGAGCAGATCGCTGATTACCGCCGCTGCCGGCGTCTCGATCATGATACCCTCCTCCACATCTCCGATGCGGATACCGGCCCGGGTCAGTTCCTCCTTGACCTGTGCGGAGATTTCTTTGATACGGCGCACCTCCTCCACGGAAGTGATCATCGGATACATGATGGCAATATTGCCGTATGCGCTCGCACGGAACAGAGCGCGGAGCTGGGTCTTGAAGATCTCCGGCTGCGTCAGGCAGATGCGGATCGCGCGGTAGCCCAGTGCCGGGTTGTCCTCCTGTCCCAGATTAAAGTAATCGACCTGTTTGTCGGCACCGATGTCCAGTGTACGGATAATGACTTTCTTGCCGGCCATTGTCTCTGCCACCTTGCGGTACGCCTCAAACTGCTGATCCTCTGTCGGAAAATCGGAAGATTCCAGATACAGGAATTCGCTTCGGAACAGACCGATGCCGGCCGCATCATTGGCCAGGACATTGCCCAGATCTCCCACATTTCCGATATTGGCATACAGCTTAAGTGCACGGCCTGCCTTCGTCACCGTCTCCTGTCCCTTGAGGGTCTGCAGCAGTTCCTTCTGCTCCTGATCCTTTCTCTGCTGCTCACGGTATTTCTCCAGAGTTTCCTCATCCGGGTCTACAATAAACCGGCCGGCGTATCCGTCCACAATACCCATATGTCCGTTCCACTCCGGATCGATCTGCACCCCGATCAGCGCCGGAATGCTCATAGTTCTCGCCAGGATCGCGGTGTGGGAATTGGAGGAGCCCAGTCTGGTCACAAATGCCAGCAGGCTGCTCTTGTCCATCTGCACGGTCTCACTCGGTGCCAGATCCTCAGCCACCACGATCACCGGCTGTGCACCGATCTGTGTGCTCTGATCGGCCCCGGACAGAATGGAGATCACACGCTCCGAAATATCCTTGACATCTGCGGATCTCGCCTTCATATACTCGTCGTCCATGCTCGCAAACATCTCCGCGAAATTGTCACCGGTAATGCCGACGGCATACTCTGCATTGACGCCCTGATTCTCAATAATATTGCGGATCGAATCATTGTAATCGTCATCCTCCAACATCATAGAATGTACTTCAAAGATAACGGCATTGTCCTCTCCGACTTCGACTTTGGCCTTTTCGTAAAGCCCCAGGAGCTGTTCGATGGCCGTCTGTCTGGCCTCCTCGTAGCGCGCCCACTCTGCGGCGGCATCCTCCACCTTGCGGCGCACGACCTGATTCTGCTCTTTGGAATAGAAGTGGATCTTTCCGATCGCCACTCCGTTAAAAATCTTCTTGCCCTCAAATGATCTCATACTCATCGCTTTTTCCTCCATTTCCTATTCTTCCGGTTCCTCGTCAAGCATACGCTCCAGATGCATTGCCAGATATCCGCTCTCCACATCCGGGATCGGCAGTTTCAGGCTCTTTTCCATCTCCCGGCAGATCCGCTCTGCCGCCATAAATGGCTTGGGAAATTTCACGGACATATAGTCATTGAGGCTCATCTTGAGCTTCTCCCCGTGAATGGCTCTGGCCACCATGTAGCGCACATGATTCATCAGACGGTTATACCCCAGCGAGATGACATCAATGCTCTGACCGGTTTCCTCCTCCACCAGGCTGATACACTCCCGGACCGTCCGGGCAATGACCATGGCCTGCGAGACGTTCTCATCCATGATCGCCGCATGCACATGCAGCGCAAGGTAACCGATCTCATGTGCGTCTATCTCGATCCCCAGCCGCTCCCGCAGCAGATCCTTGACGCAGCTTGCCACCTTGTATTCTTTGTAAAACAGGATACGGATGTCATCGGTCAGCGGATTGCTGATCTGCTCTCCGTTCCGGACGCGGCGAACTGCAAAGTCCAGGTGGTCTGCCATGGTGAACAGGATGGAGCGATCCACCTTCTGAAACTCCTCCTCCGCCCGGTTCAGCACTTCATTGGCCAGCTCCAGGCAAAGCGGCGACACCGACTTGATGATCTTGCTGGCATCCCCGCGCTCAGTCATCTCCTTCAGATAGTAGACCTCGGCATCTGTCGGAACCTCCACGGTCTGCCCGGCTTTTTTGCCAAAGGCAATGCCCTTCCCCATCACCAGGCATTCTCCGGGATCATCCTGTCCGATCCCGATCAATGAATTGTGGTTCAATACCTTTGTAATCCTATACATCATCCGTATCCCTTCTCCTGTATCAGATCTAGCCGAGCACCTCGATCTCAAACAATGGCTCTCCGGCCCGGATCTGACCTTCCTTTAACAGATGAATTCTCTGATTGTCCTCCAGCTCCGTACACAGAACCGGTGACACGATAGACGGTGCATGGCTGCTCAGATAGTCCAGATCCAGTTTCAGCATCGGATCTCCCTTCTTCACTTCCTGCCCGGTCTCTACCAGTGCCTCAAATCCTTCACCATTTAATTTGACAGTATCAATTCCAACGTGGATCAGCAGGCTGACCCCGCTTGCAGTGACAAAACCAATCGCATGTTTGGTGTCAAAGACAAACGCCACCTCACCGTCTTCCGGTGCTCTCACATATGGGTCCTGCGGAGTCACTGCCGCTCCGTCTCCCATCATTCTCTGCGCAAATGCCTCATCCGGCGCAGTCCCCAGATCTGCCGCCAGACCGGTCACAGGACTTGAGATCACAATGCGGTCAATGACCTCGCGCGAATCTTCTGTCTGAGCCCCGGTACCTTCCTGTGCTGAGGATGCGTTTCCTGTCTCACCGGCTGCATTTCCCTGCGAAGAAGCTGCGCCCTGCTCTGTCTCCTTGGCAGATTCTTCCTGCACATTCGGTGCGCTCTGCGGTTCGTCCACGGCCTTCTCCAGATAATCCTCCAGATTGGACTTGATCACTGTGACATTCGGCCCGTAAATGACCTGAACGCCCTGTCCTTTGTGTACCACACCGGATGCACCGGTAGCCTTGAGCACACCGTCCTGAACCAGCGACGGATCCTTGACTGTACAGCGAAGACGGGTCGCACAACAGTCTACATCACTGATATTGGCCTTGCCGCCAAGTCCCCGGGTAATGGCCTCGCTGACCGGATCATCGGATACGGCCGCCTGCCCTTGTGTCCCGGATTCCCTGCGGGCATTGACATCTGCTTTTGTGTAAAGTTTTGTCTCTGTATCGTCATCCTCGCGTCCCGGTGTCTTGAAATCAAACTTTTTGATCAGGAACTTGAAGATAAAATAGTATAATAAGAAGTAAATAATACCAACCGGAATCACTCGCAGCCAGCTTGTCTTGTCATTTCCCTGAAGAATACCAAACAGGAAGAAATCCAGGAACCCGCCGGAGAATGTCAGTCCGACTGCAATATTTAACATATGTGCGATCATATACGCACTTCCTGCCAGCACTACCTGAACTGCGAACAGTGCAGGGGCAACGAACAGGAACGAAAACTCCAGAGGCTCCGTGATACCGGTCGCCATGCAGGCCAGAGAGGCTGATAATAACAGACCTCCGGCAGCCTTTTTCTTCTCAGGCTTCGCACACTGGTACATGGCCAGTGCTGCTCCCGGAAGACCAAAGATCATGAAAATAAACTCCCCGGAGAAATATCTCGTCGCATCCGCACTGAAGTGTGCTACATGCGCAGAGTCTGCAAGCTGCGCAAAGAAGATATTCTGTCCACCCTGTACCATCTGACCGGCCACCTCGGCGGTTCCGCCCACTGCGGTCTGCCAGAATGGCATGTAAAATACGTGGTGCAGTCCAAATGGGATCAGCGCACGCTTGATCAGACCAAAGATCAGCGTCCCAAGGTATCCGGTGCCGGTCACCAGATTACCCAGTGCATAGATGCCGTTCTGAACCACCGGCCATACAAAATACAGCCCGATTCCCACAAACATGTATACCACGGTAGAAATGATCGGAACGAAACGGGTGCCTCCAAAGAAGGACAATGCATTTGGAAGCTGGATCTTGTAGAACCTGTTGTGCAATGCCGCCACACCGAGGCCTACGATAATACCTCCAAACACACCCATCTGCAGGGACTGGATACCACACACCGAGGTGATCGTTCCCTCCAGAACTGTCGATGCGATCGAACCATCGCCAAGGATCTGTCCGGTCACGACCAGCATGGCGTGAATCGCGGTATTCATTACGAAAAAGGCGATCACCGCTGACAGCGCAGCCACCTCTTTTTCTTTCTTGGCCATACCGATCGCCACACCTACGGCAAAGATCAGCGGCAGGTTGTCAAATACCGCACTGCCCACACTGTTCATGATCATCAGCAGGGAATGCAGCAGCGTCCCCTCCCCGAGAATCTTTGTCAGTCCATAGGTTTCAATCGTCGTCGCATTGGTAAATGAGCTTCCGATACCAAGCAGCAGCCCGGCCACCGGAAGGATCGCGATCGGGAGCATAAAGCTTCGTCCCACTCGCTGCAAAACACCGAAAATCTTGTCTTTCATAATATGAGTCTCCTTTCAATCTTAGGTTGGAAATGAGTACGCATATATGACCTTTTTCACCGGTTTTTGTACAAAAAAAAGGCACAAATATACATAATCACTCCTCGGTTATGTATAGTTAATGCCTCCTGAATTCGAGTAACACACTACATCTGACTAAAATATAACATACGTTCGGAGTGTTTGTCAACACACTCTTTATCATATCCCGACAAAGTTAGTCATATACAAAAAAGGATGTTATATGGTAAAATGTAACAGACACTTTTTTATCTCCGTCGTATAAGACTGAGATAACGCCCCTTGTGACACCGCACTCTATGTGCAGAAAAGGAGATTGTCTATGAAAAAAAGAAATCGAACTCATCTCTGGCGCAGCCTATGCGCCGCCACACTGACAAGTGCCATGGTACTGACGGCTGTACCATCTTTGCCGGTACCAGCCACACAGACTGCATCTGCTGCCGCTGCCACAGCTGCCACGGATGCTCAGGAAGACTTTGAACCCAGTGATCTGACCTGGGAAGTCGAAAGCCTCGCTCTGGCAGATAACGATCCGGAAACCTACACGTTCTACGAAGGGTTCAATGACAATGACTATATGGGCCCATCCACCAAACTCCTCATCCGTTTCGCCAACGGCTATCAGGCTATAACAGTCCAAGACCATCCGCTGCGCACCAGCAAGACAAACAGTTCCGACATAGAGCCAAAAGAAGACTATAATTTGCACGGAACCTGCGATGGCGCGGATCTCGTTGGCCTGACCCACGTCGCTGACATGAGTGAGCTGGTGATTCTGGATTCCAAAGGAAATATCATTGAAAACGAATTATTCACCGGTATCGATCTATTCGGGACCAGCACTCCATTGACGATTTCCTACGATCAGGAAAATAATACCGTATCCGCAGAGCTGGCCGGCGTAACCTCCCCATTGTATCATCCGGTCTACAAGTCGCTCTCCGAGATGCCTTCGCTGACTCCGGGACAGGAGACCAACTTACAGGGCACCAATGGAACCCGCTTTTTCCGCGTCAGCGGAGACCTTGACCAGAAATACATCGCCTATTCCAGATATCTTGATACAGATGGTCTGGTTCTGACCGGTGACGACTCTACGGCAACACTTCTTGCCAAACAGGGAACATACATAGAGGAGAATGACGATCATATAAATTTTGATTTTGGTCTTTCCTACACACCGACCAAAGAAACCCCGGAATATATTTTACAGGTACAACTGTTAGATCCACTCTGTTTTATGGATCTTGCAGTGGGCATCCAGGAAGTCATCCCTCCAACAAACATTCAGATCAAAGCCGGCACCTATTACCCGGAGCTGGATACATTCTTTGCAAACGTCACATTTACCTTCTCCGACAATAGCACCGTTACACGGACGTTATCAAACAGAGGTGATCTGGATCAAATATTATTATCAGATAAACAGTATTTTATCTATTTTTCCTGTTCGACATACGAGGAATCCAATACCATAGTTTTGGATACCTACCTCGAGGGTGATACAGACCCTGTTTTTGAAAATACTCTGAACATAGATGATTTCCAGCAGTGTTCTGCAGATTCTCTTCCGTACTATACCCTGGGCGATACAATAACAACACCAGCTCTTGGATATGGTTTTTATCAGATCAAACCGACCGACCTTGAAGAGCTGCATTATCTCACGCACTACAATGCACGCACAGCACTGATTTATTTCCAAAAAACGGACTCTGGATCCATCCTGCGAAGCTCACGGTTAGCCACGGACTCTGAATCTACCCTGCGAAGCTACAGGTTATCTGAGGATTCCATATTCTCTCTCGCAAACCTCAATCCGCAAAATCAGCCACTGTATCTGCTGGTCAACAATGGATTCTATAACCACAGCATCAATTCCATTCTGTTTGACAACAACGCTGCCAATGCCGATGAAATTATCGACAGCTTCGTTGACCAGCCGGAAGATCCAAAGCCAACC
This sequence comes from uncultured Lachnospiraceae bacterium, assembly GCA_934351255.1. Lineage (GTDB taxonomy): Bacteria > Bacillota > Clostridia > Lachnospirales > Lachnospiraceae > Jutongia. The sequence goes on along the minus strand of CAKRJH010000004.1, from coordinate 38,643 downwards.
GAGACTCCAGAGGTGACCGAGACCCCTGCAGTCAGCGACACACCATCCGAGACACCGGATCCAGATCTCTCCAGCTCACCACAGCCTACGGAAACATCAGCCGCAAACCCATCTGTGTCTCCGCTTCCGACGGGAACTCCGGGTGCAACCACATCCACTTCCCCTCTTCCGACGGGAACTCCGGGTGCAAATCCATCCGCTGCTCCTCTTCCGACGGGAACTCCGGGTGCAAATCCATCCGCTTCTCCTGTTCCGACGGGAACTCCGGGAGTCACTCCAACGACAGCCCCGGGAACAAACATCACCGGCGAAAGTGTGATCTCCGGAAAGGTCATCTACACTGCCATTTCGCAGACCGAAGCACAGGTTAGCGGTGTCAGCACCAAAAAGCTGACCAAGGCGACACTTGCCAAAACCATTATGATCAAAGGACACACTCTGACGGTTACTACGGTCGCTCCAAAGGCCTTTGCGAACTGCCAAAAGTTAAAGACCGTTACCGTGAAAGATCCGGCGATCACCGTGAAAAAGAATGCATTCAAAAAATGCAAAAAGGTCACTTTCGTGGTTGGTAAGAAACATGTGAAAGCATTCAAAAAGAAGCTGAAGAAAGCAAAAATTGGATGTAAGTATAAGGTACGATAATCGTCTTATTGTTTCCAAAATACAGCCGCCAGTTTCCGAACAGCCAGAAACTGGCGGCATTGATGGGAGGAATGATTTACAATGAAAAAACGCACGTTCAGAACTTTATTATGCAGTGCATGCTGCGCGTTGCTGACCGCTTCGATCTCACTGTCTGCCCTTCCGGCACAGCCGGTCCTGGCGATGACATCAGACCAGACATTGGAGGATTTTGATCCAGCCTCACAGTCCTGGGAACTCGAACAGATTTCCATGGCCGACAGCGATCCGGAAACCTATACATTTTACAACGGAATCAATGACAATGACTATATGGCTCCGGCAACACAGCTGATACTCCAGTTCAAAAACGGATACCGCGCTCTGTATCGCCAGGAACAGCCTCTTCGATACCGGGACACTACCAGTTTGGGCAAACAGTCACAGGAATATTATCTGGGATCTGACCGAAAAGATGATGACGATAATGACGATGACGACTGGGACGATTACTCACTTTCTTCCAGTCAGGAATCCCCTGCCGAAACCACAGGATTCTCTTATGAAACGCCTGTAACCACCTCCTATTTTATTGATCCGCAGGGCGAGCTGGTATGGAATATCCGGCAATCATTTTCACTGTTCCCAGATGGGACAAACCTTGTAATCTCCTACGACCAGCAGGAAAACACGGTGTATGCTGAAATTGCAGGCATAAAAACCGCATTGTATCAGCCTATCTATAAAGATGTCACTGACATGCCGTCCCTGAGTTCCGGCGAAACTCACGATATCACTGCGGCCAATGGTACACGCTTCTTCCGCGTAACCGGTAAGACTGACACGCATTATCTTCTCACCGCAAAACAAAAAGAGATGGATGCTCCGTCTCTTCCGGAAAATAATGTCAAACATCTCTCCCTGCTGACCACCTCCGGAGATTCCCTGACCACGGGCTATGCCGGCTACGAAAGCGATGCTCTGTTATCCTTTTCTCCAACCGGTCAGGATCCATCTTACATCGTACAGTTGAGTTCCGCATCCGACTTTATCACCTCCTCTGTCAGCATAGAAGAATATGCTCCGCTGGATAAGGTGGAATTTCATGATCCCGTATATTATAAAGATATGCAGTTCTACACAATCTACGTCGATTATGTTCTGAAAGACGGCACCAGACGCTCCCAAAGATTGATCTCTACACAGACGTGGAGCGACTTCTATTTCCCGGAACTTAACAGTACTATAGAGTTGAATTATTCTGTAAACTATAATGTACTCACGCGTGAAACCACATTACAGGCGACCGGCTCAGGTGGGCCAAATCAGGAAACCGATATCAATCTCACCTATCCTCTCGATAACGTCCCAAAGGCAACAGTCTCCGATCTTCCCGTCTACACGCCAGGAACTCTGCTGACAATGAATTCCTACGAGCGGGCATTATATTGCCTGAAACCCGGAGCCATTACAAACCTGGGATTCCTTTCAGGTGCAAGCGGTATATTGATCTATTCACCGGAAAAATATGGTTACGATCATCTATGGGTTTATGATACTGTGGATTTAGCCGTCCGGGATGTAAAAGGCCAGTCCATATATCTCTGGTTATACAATGATAATGAAACCCGAAGTAATGTCCTGCTATTTGATGCAAATGCAGCAAATGCTGCGGAAATCAGGGATAACTTTATCTATTCCCCGGATCGGCAGACGGCCACTCCTGTGCCATCCCCGCAGACCACCGAACCTCCGGCATCATCCGTACCGGCAGAGACATTGGCTCCGTCACAGGCACCTGCTGCCCCAACGACAGCCCCGGAAACAGACATCACCGGCGAAAGTGTGATCTCCGGAAAGGTCATCTACACTGCCACTTCGCAGACCGAGGCACAGGTTACCGGCGTTAGCACCAAGAAGCTGACCAAGGCGACACTTGCCAAAAACATTACGATCAAAGGACACACTCTGACGGTTACTACGGTCGCTCCAAAGGCCTTTGCAAACTGCAAAAAGTTAAAGACCGTTACCGTGAAAGATCCGGCGATCACCGTGAAAAAGAATGCATTCAAAAAATGTAAAAAGGTCACTTTCGTGGTTGGTAAGAAACATGTGAAAGCATTCAAAAAGAAGCTGAAGAAAGCAAAAATTGGATGTAAGTATAAGGTGAAATAAGACATGGTAAATTTTATATTTTTTGATTGACTAGAATACATAATTCCTTTATAATTATCATACAATAAATCAGCAACGTTGCTGAACGGGCTGGTCGAAAGACCCTGGTCCATCTACCGGCAGGGAAGTTCCCTGCCGTTTTGTTTTTTAGGGGGGATTTATACTTATGAAGGAATTAAGTATTTTCGTTGACGAAAGTGGAGATTTTGGTGAATATAGATACCACTCTCCGTATTATATTATTACGATGGTTTTCCATGACCAGAATAACGACATCACAGATAACATAGAAAAATTTAATAATGAGCTTTTTTTACTAGGTTTTGACCGGAAACACTGTGTACATAATGGTCCTATCATTCGCAGAGAACCGCCTTATGAACACATGGACATCAAAGAACGTAGACGCATTTTCAACAAAATGGTTGCCTTTACACGTCAACTAAATATTACCTTCAAATGTTTTCACATTGAGAAAAAACACATCACTGATACCATTGAAGCCTCTGGTAAGCTGTCAAAACTGCTTGCTTCCTTCATTCGTGAAAATTATGATATATTTCTCTCCTATGACAAAATCAAAATTTATTACGATAACGGACAAATTGAACTCACTAGAATCCTGTCCTCTGTACTAAACGCACTGCTTCCAGAAGTAGAATTCAGAAAAGTAATCCCCTCTGAATATCGCTTATTTCAGGTCGCTGATTTAATATGTTCTTTAGAACTTATCCGCCTGAAATTGGAAAGTAAAACTATATCCAAACACGAACTGGCTTTCTGGGGCAAAGAAAGTGACTTCAGAAAGAATTATCTGAAGCGCGTTTATCAAAAAGAATATCAGCACTAATGCCAGTAGATGGTATATATTACATGGTGGAAAATCAGAAAAAGGGCGGACCACATAATGTGATCCGCCCGATCATTTTTCGGAACTATCAAAAATTACTTTAATGTAACCTTTGCACCCTCAGCCTCAACCTTAGCCTTGATGTCCTCAGCCTCAGCCTTAGAAGCAGCCTCCTTGATTACCTTTGGAGCCTCATCTACAACTGCCTTAGCTTCCTTCAGACCTAAACCAGTTACCTCACGAACAACCTTGATAACCTTAACCTTGTTTGGTCCTACATCTGTTAACTCTACGTCGAACTCGTCCTTCTCCTCAGCTGCTGCTGCGCCGCCTGCTGCTGCAACTACAACGCCTGCTGCTGCAGATACACCGAACTCCTCCTCGCAAGCCTTTACTAAATCATTTAACTCTAAAACGGTCATGCCCTTGATAGCATCGATAAATTCCTGTGTTGTCATTTTGTTTACCTCCATAAAATTTTGTAAATATCTTTTTGTTTTGCCAGTCTTCTGGCAGTCTGTCAGCCGTAATTAAGCCTCAGCGCCTTCACCCTGCTCTGCGATCTGCTTGATAACGCGTGCGAAGTTGGTGATAGGTGACTGTAAAGAACCAAGTAACTTGGAAATAAGCTCTTCTCTGGATGGGATGTTTGCCAGCTCTTTTACGCCGTCTACATCATACAGAGTACCCTCTACAACAGCAGCCTTAAACTCTAATGCAGGAGCTTCCTTTGCGATCTTGTTCAGCTCGCGGATAGGTGCTGTAGCATCTTCCTTAGATACTGCAATAGCAGATGGTCCATCTAACAGAGAATCAAGCTGTGCGAAGTCTGTGCCCTCGAATGCACGCTTCATGTAGGTGTTCTTGTATACCTTGTAAGAACATCCTGCCTCTCTTAAAGCCTTACGAAGCTTTGTATCCTGATCTACTGTCAGTCCACGATAATCTACCAGTACTACGGTAGCAGCTCCATCAACCAGCTCTTTGATCTCGTTTACGATAGGTGCTTTGATATCAACCTTTGCCATGTCTAAAAATCTCCTTTCCTGGGCAGTCCCATATTTTCACTGCGCGGGAAGTTTTTCAAATCACATGGGCGGATGCCCGTCGATCTGATTAGCGGTCGTCAAATGCATGCATTTTCCTCGCCGCTATAAAAAAACCTCTCTGCGTAAACAGAGAGGTTGAATCTTCAAAACATTCATCTCCCTCGGTAGGCGGTTCATACGCTTACGCGGAATCTCTTCCGCACCTACTGTCTACGGCAGTGTGCTTTGCTCACAAAGCAAGAACAACTATACCACAGTTTGGAGATGATGTCAATGGATTTTCTTTATTTTGTTTCTGTCTCTGCGCCATTCGCATCGACCACGTCGGATTTCCGATCAGAAGATGAAAGCCAGCCGTTGCCCCATACAGACGCAGCGATTACGACCACCAGAAATACAACTAAGATAATCTTTGTTACCATAGGTCCTATTCTCCTTTTCTGTTTATTGGGTCATAAACCGGACCACGCGAAGTGATCCGAAAAGGAAAATATTATTTGGCGCCATCCTTTCGATGTATGTAACGCAGGATGGTATAATGGCTCAGCGTCCCGCCCTGCGCGCACAGGTGATCCGTCAGTTCCAGATAATGGCAGAACAGTACAAACGCCACCATCAACGCTGCCAGAAACTCCAGGGAAGCCCGCGTCTGGGACTGTCTGGACCGGACATTCAGATGTGAGAGCAGCCGGGCTCCTTTGACCATGGACAGTTCATCTACATTGCCCAGATCATGGTTGATAAATGTACCTGTCCCCTGCAGGATGGACGTTTCCTGCGTATGCGAAGGCTCACCAAAAGACTCACTTTTCTCAAACGCAGTTCCAAACGCGCCCGAAAGAAAAAGTACGAGTGCAAGAAGAATACAAAGTATGTGCTTGTGTTTTCGCATCTCCTGCATGGTGATCCTCCTTTCCGTCCGGTTGTTATGTTCATATTACACTGTTTTGACAAGAAAGAAAAGGCTTATTCGTTTATCTGCTCCACGATCTTCCCATCTTCCAGCATCAAAATACGATCACATGCCTTGGCAACCTCCGGGTCATGCGTGACAATGATAATCGTCTTTTTATTGTCCCGGTTAACTCTTTGCAGTACATCCATGATTTCGCCGGAAGTTCCCTTGTCCAATGCTCCCGTGGGTTCATCTGCCAGCAACACTGAGGTATCTGCCACCAACGCCCGTGCAATCGCACATCTCTGCTGCTGTCCTCCCGATATCTGAGTCACCTTTTTCTGAGCCAGATCTTCTATCTGCATCTCTTTTAAGCACCGAAAGATTCGTTCTTTCCGGTTACGGATCTTTCGGGCCAGCAATGGGATTTCCACATTCTGATACACCGAATAATCCGGAATCAGTTCAAAATTCTGAAACACAAAACTGATATTTTTCTTTCGATATTCATGAAGCCTGCGCCGGTCATACTTTGAAATATCTTCTCCCCGGAATATCAGCTCGCCCGACGTAACACAATCCAATCCGCCAACCAGATGAAGCAGCGTGGACTTTCCGGAACCCGATGTTCCCATGATCGCCACCAGTTCTCCCTCGGCAATCGAAAGATTCACCCCGCGAAGCGCCTGTGTCTCCTGTTCTCCACTTCCATACACCTTCTTCACTTCTCTTAATTCAATCATAAGTTCTCCTTCATATAATTAATCGGACGATATTTTCTGAAAAACAGACAGGATAATAACGTACTCACTCCAGATATTGCGATGGCCGTCAGAAAGAGGATTACATCAATCATCCATATCATATGATAAAACTCCTCATCCAGCGTCTGAATTTTTCCAAACACATAGGAAGAGATCCCGTAGAGCAGGAGGATGGCCAGTCCCCAGCCAGTCAATGCTTTCACGAAATGATCAATCCAGATCATGTGGTGAATATCACGTTCCCCAAACCCCTGTGAGAGCAGTATTCCAAAGAGCCTTTTATTGTTCAAGACGGCAATCACCTGCTGTAATACCATCATGCATAACCCCAGCATGACAATGATGCCATTAAACTGTGTCAGGATCGCAATATATTCCCTGTTAGACTGCTTTGTCGCCTTTAATCGATCCTGCAGCATTGTTACAGAAAGCTGATACCCATTCTTGTCAGCGTATTCCTGAACCTTTTGCAGAACCTTCTCAGGAGCGTATTGTTTATCCACAGACAGATACATCCTCACATCCGCCGGGTCCTCCGGATCCATAAACGTTATCATATAATGATCAAAATTATACGCACAATCCATCTTCTCTTCACTGACCTGCCATTCCAGATCTGAAGAAATTCCCCTCTGGCCTTTTTTCAGAATTCCCATTACCATAAACTGATACGTGACTTCTCCCTCCGGCAGATCAACGTTCCATGTATACACGGTGCCAAGCGGTGTATCCCGGAAATCATATCCCAGGTACACCGGTGTATATGTTTTTCGATACTTTGTGATCTTCTCATCAGACATCTTTTTGTAAAACCGGAACTGTATCAACTTCTCGGCAGCCGCATCCAGTGCATATGTTTTTGCCTCCTTTGACTTAGATGAGGTGCGCACTTCCCACGAATCCATATTCATCAGCCCCTGCTGATCCCACACACTCCCAACAGCCGAAATCTCCTTCCACTGTGCCAGTTCATTTCTCACATCCGCTCCCGTTTTTCCCTCCGGCAAAGAATCACACTGCAAAACAGCCGTCTGTTTGATTCCACCGTCAAGCACCCGTTCCAGCTGATAATTCAGCACAAAATGATTCCAGACATACAGGATGGAAAAGCCGGTCAAAAATAAGATCACTGCAATTAGAATGATGGAACTGTACAATGCATTTTCTTTTGTCATCAACATATCGAACGTTAACCGGGTCTTAAATCGTTTCATATGCTCCCCTTCCCATAAAATATATGATCCACACCAATGTTATGACCGCAATCAGAATCACAAACAATACCACACATCCCAAAAACAGCCCCAGCTGCAGGACAGCCGTCTGGCCCAATGCCAGAACAGGGGTAAATAACACAGAATACACCAACTGCAGCAGACACCCCAGAATCAATCCCAGGCCCATATATCGCATCAGTTTCTTCATTACATAGCTCCATATCATCCGGAGATCATACCCATATATTCTCCGGATATAGAGTTCCTTTTTTCGACTGTTGCACCAGAATCGAATGGTCAAAATGGAATTGAAACACCCAAAGAAAACCAGAAGTGGCATAAGATACGTCCCCACCAGCATGTAATGAGCGGCTTCTGTTTTCGTAAAATAGCTGCTTTCCTCACATTTTACGATTCCATACCTGTTCTGAACAGAGGATTTCCTCATCCATTGTTCAAACTGTGCACTTCCATTATCGATCCGGAATCTGAGGACACTTCCACCCAGATAAAATCCCTTCATCTCCTCATAAATATACTCCCTCTGCTGTTGCGTCATCTCATCCCAATACAGATATGCCTTATTGTCGATGGCAAACGCAGAACGATTGGAATGGATTGACTCTACCGGAAATTCCTGAGTCCCTAATTGGATAGAATCTGCCTTCTCTCCAAATGCTTTTAATTTCTCCTGCAACCCCTCACCGATCATGCAGGCACCTGTTCCTGTTTTTTCCCCCACTACAATGTCTGTCTCAACAGGATCTGTCATGCTGTCATTCGACATTAGAAAACCCACCACGGTAAACGTTCCATGCAGTTTCTCTACAGCCTGTTTCATAAACTGATCGTATATTCTGCCGTAATGATCCGCACTTCCTGCCTCGTCCTCAATGCTCATCTGATAACTGTGATTCATCTGGTATCTGGCTTCTCTCTGATCCAGATACCTGCAGGCCAGTATGCTTACCGCCTGATATAAGATAAAAAAGAGCATTACACATCCGACGATTACAAACGCCGATGCATTTCTTTCATCATGTTTCATATGTCACCACCCTTCTCCAACAAAAAGCCAAAAATGCATCACCGCCTATGTTTCCATAAGCAATGATGCATCTGTATCGTATTATCCCAATAACTTTGAAACATTGTCCAAAATTCCTCTGGCCACCTGCGCATTGTTCATCGAATAAACGTGAATGTGGTTCACGCCATTGGCCATCAGGTCAATGATCTGCTCGGAGGCATAGATAATGCCTGCCTGCTGCATTGCCTCAGGCTGATTTCCAAAACGATCCACAATGCTCTTGAAGCGCTCCGGCATATTGCAGCCCGAAAGTTTGATGGCATTCTTCACCTGTGTGGCACGCGTGATCGGCATGATTCCCGGGATGACCGGCACATCAACACCCGCCGCTTTCACTTTGTATAAGAAATTATAGAAAATGTTATTGTCAAAAAACATCTGTGTCGTCAGGAACTCACAGCCCGCATCCACCTTCTTTTTCAGGTTGCGGATGTCCTCCGTCTTGCTGGCCGCATCCGGATGTCCCTCCGGATAGCATGCACCGCCGATGCAGAAATCCCCAAACTCACGGATCGTCTCAACGAGCTCAGACGCATAGTGATAATCGGTAAACGGCTCGCGGTCCATCCACTGTGGGCGGTCTCCGCGCAGTGCCAGCACATTTTCCACTCCGGCATCTTTCATCTCCTGCAGTGACTGATGAATCGACTCACGGGTCGCACCCACACAGGTCAGATGCGCAATCGTCGGAACATCGAAGTCCTTCTGGATGCCCTGCGCGATCGCTACTGTCTGCCCACTGGTACTTCCGCCGGCACCATAGGTCACACTCATATAACTTGGATGCAGGGAAGCCACACCATAGGCTGCCTGCTTGACATTTTCAAAGTCTGTATCTGTCTTCGGTGGAAACACCTCAAAGGATAATGTACATGTATCGCTGTTTATAATCTCTCTGATCTTCATATCTGTATACCCTTTCTCTGCGCCGGACCCGGCGCGCTTTGTCTCACTCTATTGTAACACCGTTTCCCCAGTTTTTGGAAGAGGTCCGCGCATTTCAGGGTATACAAATTCTCAATGGTCTGCTATAGGTAAAATCAATCTCCTACCAATAGATATAGGTCAGATTGCGGTTACCTGAACGATAGATCAGATTGCGGTATGCAGTCTTTTTACTCTTGATCGTGATCACGGTTGCCTTTTTAGTAATATTGTTAAAGGCCTTCTTTCCTACCTTGGTCAATGCCTTGCCCTCAAAGGAAACGACTCTCAGACGGGTACATCCGTAGAATGCCTTGGAATAGATCGTCTTCATGTCTGTTCCAATCGTCAGCTTGCGGAGAGTCTTAACATTCTTGAATGCTCTCTTGCCAATCACCTGAACACGGTCTCCGACATACAGATTTCTCAGCTTCTTGGTCTTGACAAAGGCATCGGCCGCAATCGCAGTAACCTTATAGGTGTAACCCTTCTGTACGACTGTCTCCGGGATCACCAGTGTCGTCTTCTTTCTGGATACCGCCAGGAGCTTATACACCTTGATGCGTCCCTGACTTGTCGCGCTGGCTGCCTTGGTGACCTTGTACTGGTAATCACCCTGACGGAACAGGGTTCCCTTGGCCAGAACTACCGCGCCACTGACCGTGCCTCCGCTGACCGTTCCACCGGAAATGGAAGATCCGGAAGAAGGAGTGATTGTCTGGATCGGTGCCGGGCTCTCTGTGATTGCCCCGCCGGATGCAGGATTCTTCGTCTCCTCCGGCAGTTTTGTCTCCTTCGGTGCCTCTGTGTTCTGCTCCGGAGCCTTGGTCTCGTCCGGTGCTTCTGTGGTCTGCTCCGGCGTCTTCGTCTCCTCAGGCTCTTCGGTGATAGAGCCTCCGGTAGTTACCTCCGCTACAGTTCCACCTGTCACATTTTCCTGTGCCTGCACCTGCAGTCCCGGAAGACTTCCCATCAGAAGGGATGCCGCCAGCACCCAGGCAAGAACTCTCTTTTTACTTCTCATACGTCATATCTCCTCTCGTGTTGATTTTTGATATGCTCTTATCTTAGAGTTCAAATGGGGCAGAATTTGACTGAAACTATGGCGAAATCCGAACAAAAATATGGCAAAATTTGGTCATTCTCTATTCAGATACCGTTCTTTCATCTTCTCACACAGACTGTTTATGCACTTGTTTCCGTTGCGGACCGTATAATCTCCCTGCCTGGACATTAATACCAGTTTCCGTTCTTTCCCGCTTCCACACACAGAATAAAAGGAATACACACCCTGGTCAGCCCCCTTCGCATTTCCTCGTGGAAGACGATATCCTTCTATATTAATGATTTTGCCTATCATGCCCTGGGAGATATCAAACGGTTCTTTCATATATTTGATCTGTTTGTCCTTCAGATAAAGATCCATATCATACAGCAAATCCTTGTCTGACGATTTTTCCTCCGATATATCCACAACCTTGCACCGCCGGTTTTTATCCACCAAAAGCAATGCATCCTGATGCGACCAGGAATCGTTTTGATATCTCATGGCCAATATCGTCTCATCCGGAGCAATATCCTTCACAGACACTTTCCTCTCACAATATGATACCGTTCTAAAATATACCCCTGCCACACAGAATCCCAATACCAGCAGAATTCCGATAAATACTATAATTCCTTTCTTTTTCATGCACCATGCCTCCATCCCATCCTTCGGCCAACGCGCATTTTGCTTGTCCTAAAAGACTGTTTTCACTGCTTCCAGCATAAAACACTGCCATTGCCCCGTCAACTCCTATCCATTAATCCATTTTGGATGTAAAATAAAACCGACACTTTCTCCCGCGCAATCGTATCTATAATGAAAGAAGAAAGGAGGTAAACATGCAAGACTCTTTGAACGGTACCGACAAAGAACAGGAATTTGTAGAAACCTATGAGCGTTATGTGGACGACATCTACCGCCTGTGCTTTTCCTTTATGAAAAATGCCTCCGATGCAGAAGACGCCGTCCAGGATACGTTTTTCAAATATTATCAGTATTCCGGCGGCTTTGATTCGGAATCTCATAAAAAAGCCTGGCTGATCGTTACGGCATCCAATCGATGCAAGGATCTTCTGAAGCATTGGTGGAACCGTCGCGATCCGCTGGATTGCTGTCACGATATGGCGGCCGACAATCGCATGCCGGACCATACGGTCTTCGACCTGGTCATGGCATTGCCGGTGAAATACAAGACGGTGGTATACCTGTACTACTATGAGGGATACAACAGCCGCGAGATCGCCGCAATGCTTGGCAAAGCCGAATCCACGATCCGCTCAAGGCTTCAACACGCCAAAAAGTTATTGAAACGGGATTTGACAGAATATCCCGATGCGCGAAAGGAGAACTCATATGAAACAGGACATGAAACATGCCTATGAATCGATACAGATGTCGGAAAATGCCAGGACCAGGATCAAACAGGAAATCCTGGCCGGACAGCCGGCAAGACGCCAACGGCCACTGAATGCACTGCTGAATTCCCCATGGAAGGCCGCCGTTGCAGCCAGCATCTGTCTGGCTCTGGTGGTCCCGACCGGGGCTGTCGCCGCTCACAAAATTTACCAGCATTTCAAGACAACCGTCTCTGAACATGGCTACCGGGTAGACATGCAGATGAAACAGGATACGCAGGCCAACACCGGCCAGACCACACAAACTTCCACTCCAAAGCAGTTTCTGCATCTTTCCGCAGACTTCGGCGAGAACTATACTCCGGAAAAGGATTTTGGCCCCATGCAATGCTACACGCACAAGGATGGTTTTGATGCCGGCAAAGATTTCTGGTACGAGCTGGAGTACATGGATATTTCCGACGAGGATCTGCTCTCTGTCTTTGATGTGGAGTCAAAACAGGAAGTCGATATCAATGGAAACCGTGCCATCTACTGTCGATACAACAATGTTGTCGGCAGCCGTTACGACAAGGACCATGATACCGATTATGCCCAGACGCTTTACATTTTCCTGGAGGATACCGGCTACATGATCTCCATGGGCGCGCAGAACGGACTTCCTCAGAAGACATTTCTCGATCTCGCCCGCCGCATTCAGATCCAGACGGTAGATTCCAGATCAGAGGCATCAAAGTTTGTGTTTTTCAGCAAGCGACAGGGTGGCGCATGGAATTATGCTGCTTCTGATGAGACCCCGACTGCCCTCACTGACAGCCAGTACCACAAAGGGGACACCGCTTACCTCGGTCTGAAGGAGGCGAAGTACACGATCAAAGACGTGAAACTGCTCGACTCAATCTCTTCCCTGGACAAGAATGCTTTTCTCTCCGGGCAGAAGCGTTTCCTCTCCCACATCTCCACAGACGGGACATTGAAACGCTATATCCGCGAGGATGTCACATACGGAGATGGCATCCAGAGGCCTGCCATGAAAGTAACCGGTTCCCAAAAGATTCAGCCAAAACTGCTCTACGTCACCATGGAGATCCAGAATTCCTTCGCGGTGCTGGATGAGGATTACATTCAGGTACCATCACTTCGTTTTCTGACATACAAAGATGGCCAATATTATCTCAAATCCCGCACCGGATTTAACCGTCCTTCTTACATTGACGATGCTTTTATCGATAATATGCCATGTTATTTCGAGGAAAGTCTGGGCGGAAAGAGCGGTTGGTTCGCAAAGTCTTCCGGCGGCACGATCACATTGCACTTCGCATATCTGGTAGATGAAGATCAACTGGAACACGCTGCATTGTGCCTCAATGACTGGGTGTCCTCCTCAACCAGATCCACATATCTGGATATTTCACAGTCAAAGTCAGAAAACTGAGCCTATTGACTGCCGCACTTAATTTTATTAAGTCTTTACTCGCCAACAACTATTTTTCTGTCCCAAATGAAAAAATTATGTAAAATCTATTGCCACCAAATCGGGTATAATAGATAATAAGAAAAAACAGGAATGGAGAAAAGTTAGTAATGAGAAAGACCAAAATTATCTGTACGCTGGGTCCGGCCACGGATTCCGACGAAGTCATTGAACAATTAATCGAGGTCGGCATGAATGTAGCCCGCTTCAACTTCTCTCATGGCACCCATGAGGAACACAGCAAACGCATGGAGCGCCTGCGCCGGATCCGCAAAAAATGCGATAAACCCGTAGCCATCCTTCTGGACACCAAAGGCCCTGAGGTCCGCCTTGACACCTTCAAGGACGGCAAGGTGCAGCTCTCCCGCGGCCAGAAATTCACCCTGGTCTGCGGCGAGAAGATCGAAGGAGACGCCAACCGGGTCGGAGTGACTTACGATCATCTCTGTGAAGATGTATCGGTGGGTTCTCCGGTATTGATCGACGATGGCCTCATTGAACTTGAGGTGACGGCCATTGTCAAAAACACCATCGAATGCGAAGTCAAAAATGAAGGCATTGTCTCCGATCACAAGGGTGTGAATCTCCCCGGCGGCCACATCAATCTTCCATATCTGAGTGAGAAGGACCGCAGCGATATCCTGTTCGGCATCAAAAACGACGTGGATTTCATCGCGGCATCCTTTGTCCGCACTGCTTTTGATGTGAAACTGATCCGAAACCTTCTCGATGCCAACGGCGGCAACGACATCAATATCATTGCCAAGATTGAGAACGCAGAGGGCGTGGCCAATATCGATGAGATCATCCGCGAATCGGACGCCATCATGATCGCCCGTGGTGACATGGGTGTAGAGCTTCCTGAGGAGGAAGTTCCGATCGTCCAGAAAATGATCATTAACAAGGTATACGAGGCCGGCAAGCAGGTTATCATCGCGACCCAGATGCTGGATTCCATGATGAAAAACCCACGTGCGACCCGCGCCGAGACTGCAGACGTCGCCAATGCCGTCTATGACGGAACCAGTGCGATCATGCTCTCCGGCGAGACGGCTGCCGGCAAATTCCCGGTGGAGGCGCTCCAGACCATGGTGCGTATCGCGACAAGAACCGAGCAGGACGTGGATTACCAGAAACGTTTCTACAGCCGTGACCGCAAGGCCAATCCGGATGTCACCGACGCCATCTGCCATGCCACCTGCACGACCGCTTACGACCTGAACGCCACCGCCATCGTGACTGTCACCAAGTCCGGCCGCTCCGCGCGCATGATCTCGCGCTACCGCCCGGCCTGTGATATCATTGCCGGCAGCACTTCCGAGAAGGTGTGCCGCCAGCTCAACATGTCCTGGGGTGTGACCCCATTCCCGGTCGAGGAAAAGAACGATGTCTTCGAACTGTGCGACCACGCCATCGAGGTGGCCAGACAGCACGGCGTGATCAAGAGCGGCGATATTGCCGTCATCACCTCCGGCGTGCCGATGGGCGTGTCCGGCACCACCAATATGATCAAAGTAGAAACCGTAAAGTAACTCATAGCAAAGCAGGTATACTGTCTATCAGTATACCTGCTTCTTTTTACCAATCGTCTTCATTTTCGTCGATCGCGTCATCTACGCCATCAGCATAATCGCTGTCGTACTCATACCGCTCGTCATCATAGTCACCCTCATCGTATCCGTCATCATAAGAACGATATGGATCCGCGTTACTTTTGCTTCCCCCGCTCGTCCCCTTGCTGTACGAAGGCTTACTGTAGGACGGCTTATAAGAGGGCTTGCTGTAGGATGGCCTGCTGGCTCTGCCCTGCAATACAGATCACTATGACCGCAAGACATACTCCCAGGAAAATGACCATCGGGTTACCGGAAAAAAACTTTTCAAACATATATCGTGTTCCTGATCTTCACAAATATATTGTCGCAGGATTCGGAACGATTCATCATTATATTCTATTTTCTGTCTGTCCACACACTTATAAATATAACAAAGCCCACCACGATGAGTATCAGCGCCCCCAGCAGTTGATTAAACGCACCAATAGCACTGCATACGACCAGCGCGATCCAAAAAATAATCGTCGCGCCATGATTGCTCATAGAGCCTCCATCATGCATAAGCACACCTCCCCTGTAAAAATGTTCGTTGACTTTGGCATATTATGCCATGAAAAGCACCTCTCTGGGAGCAGTTCTGACACCATCGCTAAAACCGCTCCCAGAGCAATGTTTTCAAGTGTGTACGTCAGATTTTTATATATTCATCGTCATGTAGGGTGGAATGCATATAATTCCATCTTTTACAATTAAATTTCTTGGATGAATAATATAACTTTCCCCTATGCGCTCCTTGTATTTTTCTCTGAAATTATTCAACGAAGTCGTTTTGTATTGCTTTCCTGACTTCACTTCAATTGGAAATATCTTATATTTTAATTTACTATTATTGGAAATAATAAAATCAATTTCCATATCATTTCGATGCTTACTTTCATTATAGTGTGTATAAAAATATAACTTATGTCCATTTGCAACCAACATCTGGGCTATTGCGTTTTCATAAAGCATTCCTTCATTAATCTGTAATTTTCCTGCCAATATCTGTTTATATACTTCATCCTCAAGCAATTCATTCTCATCAAATGCATGGCTTACCAAAAGCCCGGTATCTCCCATATAACATTTTACATAGCTTCTGGTCTCATTTAATGACAAACCTACATTAGGATCATTGCACAAAAAACACTCATTCGACATCATAGAATCTGATAGCCAGAAAAATGTTTCTTCATACTGGTCTGCAAAACTGCCATCCTGTAGCTTTTTGAACACAACTCTTTTTTCGTGTTGCGAAAGAAATCCTGGAATCTGGTCATAAATTGCAAGGACTTTGCTCCTATACCTCATATCTATCTTCATAATATCTTCCCTATACAATTTAAGGATATCTCTTTTTTCCTTATCCGCTTCCATAAAATCTTTTTTGCCTTCAATAAATGCCACTACAGGCATAGGCATCCCACCTACAAGCATATACTGATGAAACAAAAGCATCGCCTGGTTATGCATGCTTCTTTCCAAAGGTTCTTTATTTTCAAAGCATTTCTTTATATATTCCACTAGCAAATCTTCTTCTAATGCTATTGCAAATTCTTCGAAATCCAGTGGATACATATTAATATGTCTCTCTTCTGATGGTATAACAATATTCTTTACATTTTCTCTGATGGATATCAGCGATCCTGTTTCAATATAATCATACCTTCCATCTGCAACCAAATATTTTATCGCAGCTCTTGCCTGCGGATACATCTGAACCTCATCAAAAATAATAAGAGATTTTCTTGATGGTAATTTCACTCCAAAATGTGTCTGTAACAGCATAAAAAATGTATCCAGATCATTCAGATATCTCTCAAAATACATTTCGACTTCCTTATCTTTTTTAGCAAAGTCAATAAGAAGATAGCTTTCATATTCATTTTTTCCAAATTCTTCGCAGATGGTAGACTTTCCAATACGTCTGGCACCTTCTATCAGTAGTGCTTTTTTTCCTTGACATTCTTTTTTCCATTCCAGTAGTTTTTTATATATTTTTCTTTTTAATATCATAAACCCTCCAGATTATGCGCATGTGTCTTAGCGCTAAATTTTATGATTATGCGCACATTGTAATCCGTTTTTTGATTATGCGCAAGTATTATAACCATATTTTTTATGATTATGCGCACATTCTATCGCTCATATTACCACCTTTTTCGGCTAATCTCTATTCCAATTATATATTAGCCGAAACACACTCGTTTCGTTTTATTTCATCGGAGCACATGGAATTACTAATGAAGCTGGGAATACCCCCATACCTCTTCCCTAACGAAAAAAGCTGAGCACATGGCTCAGCCTGATCCTTCCATATTCAAAAAATCGGTCATCCTTTTACATATGGTGTATTCCAAACTACGCTTTGGTTTGACCGCATCCACATGTTCCAACGTAGCTCGCGTTCACTCTACCGCACTCCGGGCACCTCCAGGAGCCTCTATATGTGATATCGTCAGCTTCTTTCTCTTTACGTTCCGCAGACTCCAGTTTGCCCTCTACTTCTGAAACTCTCCAGGAAAGTCCCTCAAGACGTTCCAAAATTTCACTGATAGAAAATAAAATAACACTTGCTACAGCCGTACTTAGCAGTCCTCCTGCGAACCATCCTATGGTTAAGGAAATGCTCCTCTTCGAATCAATATCATCAAAAAAATCCGAAGTAACTACAACACCATTATCCCACGCCAATGCAATGGAACCTATAATTCCTAATACCAGCACAATTATCCCCAAAATCCTGCATGCTTTCTTCATATAAATTTTCTCCTTTGTTTTTACTTTACCATTATTATAGTCATCTTTCTGACTATAGTCAAGTATAAGACCATATCTTAACATACATAATAATAGAAGCACAAGGAGGCATGGTGATTTGATAGATTACAGTCCATTTTGGGATACACTTGAAAATTCCACAGAGACAACCTATACCCTGATAAATCGCCATCATGTTTCCAGCGCTATTATCGATAAGCTTCGCAAAAACAAACCCATGAATACCACTACTCTTAATGACCTGTGCCGAATTCTTGATTGCAGATTAGATGAAATTGCTCAATATATTCCATCAGAAGATGATCAGCCATTATAAAGCCATTTTCAAGATCTAATTCTTCATCAGCATTTTGAATAGCACTTGTGCTCTGATGATATCCCCCTAAAAAACTTTTCTAAAAATCAGTCTTGCCATTGGCCCGACAAGGAATAATTGTGTCGGAAGCGCCATGACAAAGTTTCTACAATATACGGTCAGATAATCGGGTATAAAATTACCGGTAAACCCAAATCTATGAAACATACCAATGAGACTCGCAAACGCCACTTATGCGATAACCGTAAATATCTCTGTCATCCAAGATCATACCGCATCTCGTGCCAGCGTTCTCCACCCCATGCAGAATTCGCCATCCCAAGATCTTCAAGTCCGAATTTCCGATACATCTCCACCTTCTCCTCCAGACATGTCAAGAGCAGACAGCTCCGCGTTCCAATCTCCCGCTGCACATACCGCGCAACCAGCTCTCTGCCCAATCCCTGTCTGCGATACTCCGGCAATACATCAAGCCCCACCAGCATCACGCATTTCCCCTGCGGATCATGCAGGGAAATATCCGTAAAAAACTCGTCCCGGAAGCGCGTCTCATCTGTGGCAATGCCATTGAGAAATCCTGCTATCCTGCCCGTTTCTCTGTCGATCGCCACTAAAAACAGTTCCGGAGCCGCCTGAATACGCTCCTCCATCGCCTTTCGTGAACACGCCTCATGCGGCGGAAAACAGATCTTCTCAATCGCAATTGCCTGGGATGTTTCCTCCGGGCGGATGTTGCGAAATTCAAATCGCGTGTTTATCGTAGTTGACATGATTTCCTCCAATTCCTTACTTTTCCACTCTATTCAAAAACGGCACCAGATACACCGGCAGAAACGCAATTCCCTCTTTGACCTCCAGATCCTTCTGCGAAATCAAATATGCGCATTTCAGATTCCCGGAATACCTCGTTTGAAATTCCGTCAGGGATTCGTGCTTTCCCGTCCCGGAAGATTTCACCTCAAGAACCGATACCTTCGCCCCCTCCGAGATCAAAAAATCCACCTCATAATAATGAGTGCTCCCCGTTTTTTTCCAGGTGTGATAATATAACTCTCTTCCGCTGGCAGCGATCATCTGAGCCACTGCATTTTCATAAAGATAGCCCAGATTGGCCGGCAGTTTATCAGACATCAGCTTTGCATACAATTCGTTCTCTGCCACTGGTCTGTCAATGAACAATAACGTGACAAACAATCCCGTATCCGCAATATACAGTTTATAACTGTCCAGGTCCTTCGTCAGGGAGAGGCTTGCCCTGGGATCCGTTGAATTGTAACACGGCAATACAGTCTTTGAATCGATCAGTTCATAAATCAATTGATCATCGTTTTTCTTTCTGCGGCGGTTCAATGCGCTGGAAACCCGGTACCTTTTTACATCTTTGGACAATTGCGCCGGAATGGAATGATACAATGCCGACAGGCTGCCCGATGCATCAATTTTCTTGAAATCTTCTTCATACAGGCGAATGATCTGCCTTTTCACCTGATCAATCTGTGAAAAATTCTTTCCCTGTACATAGGCGTCTACCGCCTGAGGCATCCCACCGACAGCCATATAGATACGGAAATCCCGCATCAGTTTGCGGTTTGTGGCCTGTCCCAGTGCTTTCCCGGCCAGAAATACCTGTTCCAGAACAGAATACGGTGTGCCGACAGCTCCACAGAATTCTTCATAATCCATCGGAAATACCTCTATCTTCATCTCCTCCGATGGGATCAGTATATCACGGACATTTTTCCGAATGGAGATCAGAGATCCCGTCTCGATATAATGATATCTCCCATCTGCCACAAGATGTTTGATCGCCTGACGGGCTTTCGGAAACAACTGCACCTCATCAAAAATAAACACAGACTCATGGGGATACAGATCTACTCCGGTCAATGCCTGCATTCTCAAAAAGAACAGATCCAGATTCTGAATGTCCTCAAAACAGTCCCGGATATCCTGTGATGTCTTTGAAAAATCAATCAATATATAGGCGCGGTATTCTCTGCGGGCGAACTGCTCCGCTATGGTAGATTTTCCGACTCGTCTGGCACCTTCCAGAAGCACAGCATATTGATCTGCATAATTTTCCTTCCAATGCAGCAATTCTTTGTACGCTTTTCTCTCAAAAAACATAATCCACACATCCCTTCTCATATGGATCGTTGCATTTCTTCAAGATTAGTATACCCTCAAATCGACATTTCTTCAAGATTCAAAACCGCCAAAATCGACATTTGTTCAAGATTTCAAACTCTCAAAATCGACATTTCTTCAAAATTTTGTCCCTCAGGCATCCGTTTCCACGCTGCTGACGGCCACTGCACCATCGGCCACCGCGGTCACCACCTGCCGCAGCGACTTCGTCCGGATATCCCCGGCCGCATAGATCCCTTTCACGCTGGTGCGGCAGTCCTCGCCCGCGCGGATATATCCGGCCTCGTCAAGTTCTACGAGATCCCGCACCGCCTCATTCCACGGCTGCATTCCGATAGCAATAAACAGGCCTGACAATTCCAGTTCGCGGTTCTCTCCGGTCTGGTTCTGTCGAAGGATCACCTTCTCCACCAGATCTTCACCGACGATCTCCTGCACCTCATAAAATGGCAGAAACTCGATATTTTCTTTGGCCTGTACCTGTTCCTGCAGCACGCGGGCTGCGCGCAGTCCGTCACGACGATGGATCAGATACACCTTTTCGCACATGCGCGAGAGATATAATGCATCCTCCAGTGCCACGTCTCCGCCACCGACGACTGCTACTGTACGGTCGCGGAAGAACGCACCATCACAGGTTGCACAGTATGAGACCCCGGCTCCGGTCAGCTTCTCCTCTCCGGGCACACCCAGGCTGCGGTGTCCGGCTCCGGTCGCCACAATGACTGCCTTGGTCTCGATCTGTTCTCCGTCTGCCAGTTCTACGACCTTATGTGTTCCCTCATTGCGCACTGCTGCCACCTCGGCTTCCTGAAACGGCACGCCCAGCTCGTCCGCATGACTGCGAAATGCCATTGCCAGTTCATAACCGCTCGTTCCGTACATGCCCAGATAGTTGTCCACACGTTCCGTATTCACGATCTGTCCACCGGAAAATGGTTCCTTCTCCAGCACGACCTGATCCAGTCTGGCTCTCTGTGCGTAGACTGCCGCCGACAGCCCGGCCGGGCCGCTTCCAATAATTACCAAATCCTTCATTCCTGCCACCATACCTTTCTTAATTCACAAACTCTGCGCAAATGCACGGATACATTCACATGTTCTGTCCAGTTCTTCCTCACCGTGCGCCGCGGAGACAAACATCGCCTCAAACTGGGACGGTGCCAGATTAATGCCATGATCCAGCATGTAATGGAAATACCGGCCGTACAGCTTCGTGTCCGATGTCATTGCACTGTCAAAGTCAACCACCGGCCGATCCGTAAAGAACACGCTCATCAGCGATCCGACACGGTTCACGCAGACACGCCCCCCGAAACTTTCCCGGACGCAGGTCTCGATCTGCTCTGCCGCCGCATCGATCCGGTCATAGATCTGCGGATCCTCTTCCAGCAGGTGAAGTGTCTCCAGTCCGGCAGTCATGGCAATCGGATTGCCGGAAAGCGTCCCGGCCTGGTAGACCGGTCCGGTCGGCGCCACACATTCCATGATCTCACGGCGTCCACCGTAGGTTCCCACCGGCATGCCGCCTCCCACGATCTTGCCCAGTGTCGTCAGATCCGGTGTCACGCCGTAATATGCCTGTGCGCCGCCCAGTGCCAGACGAAATCCCGTGATGACCTCATCAAAGATCAGCAATGCCCCGTACTGTGTGGTGATCTCACGCAGGAACTGCAGGAAACCGCGTACCGGCGGCACCACGCCCATATTGGCGGCCACCGGTTCCACTACAATGGCAGCGACACGATCCTTGTACTGCTCCATCAGACGCTGCACCGAATCCGGATTATTGTACTCCGCGATCAGCGTATACTGAGAATATCCCGCGGGAACACCGGCGCTGTCCGGCACCGACTGAGCCAGCACGCCGGATCCTGCCTTGACCAACAGCCCGTCAGAATGACCATGATAACATCCGCGGAATTTGATGATATAATCGCGCCCGGTAAAGCCACGCGCGGCACGGATCGCACTCATGACCGCCTCCGTCCCTGAATTTACCATGCGGTTCATCTCCATGGATGGGATCAGTCTGGCAATGAGACTGGCCATCTCATACTCCTTGCGGGTAGGCGCCCCAAAGGTCAGACCATCCGCGCAGGCCTCCTGCACGCTGCGGATCACCTGCGGATGGGCATGTCCCAGAATACCGGGCCCCCAGGAGCACACGTAATCAATATAGTCATTTCCATCTTCATCCAGAATATGCGAACCCGATCCCTGTTTCACGAAAACCGGGGTTCCTCCCACGCTTCCAAAGGCACGCACCGGAGAGTTGACCCCTCCCGGAATGCATGTGCGGGATTTCTCAAATAATTCTTCTGATCTTGTCATCGTACAACACCCTTTCTTATTCCTGCAGCCACGCCGCGATATCCAATGCATGATACGTGATAATGATATCCGCACCTGCCCGCTTCATCGCCAGCATATTTTCCATGACAATACGTTTCTCATCGATCCAGCCCTGCGCGGCCGCCGCTTTCACCATCGAATACTCGCCGCTGACATTGTAGACCGCCAGCGGAAGATCATAGGCGTCGCGCACCTGTCGCACAATGTCCAGATACGCCAGCGCCGGCTTCACCATCACCATATCTGCGCCCTCCAGGACATCCGCTTCCACCTCGCGCATTGCCTCACGTCCATTAGCGGGATCCATCTGATACGTCCGGCGGTCACCAAATGCCGGTGCGGAATGTGCCGCATCCCGGAACGGAGAATAATATCCTGAGGCAAACTTGGCACTGTATCCCAAAATTGGGACATCCGTAAATCCGTGCTCATCCAGTCCCTCGCGCAATGCGGTGATATGTCCGTCCATCATATCCGATGGCGCGATAATATCCGCTCCGGCCTCCGCCAATGTGACTGCCATCTGGGACAGCAGCGGCAGAGTCTGGTCATTGAGGATCTTTCCGCCGTACACCAGACCGCAGTGTCCATGGGAAGTGTACTCGCACAGACAAATGTCCGCGATCACCAGAAGCTGCGGTGCTTTTTCCTTGATCGCGCGGATCGCGCGCTGCGTCACACCATCTTTGGCGTATGCCTGGCTGCCGCATTCGTCCTTGTGCTCCGGAATGCCAAAGATCAGGATGGCCGGGATCCCGGCTGCCACGATCCGGTCCAGCTCCTCGTCAAACCGGTCGATCGTATACTGGTAAATCCCCGGCATGGAATCCACCGGGATCTTCTGATTGCTTCCCTCTTTAATAAATACCGGATACACCAGATCATCCACATGCACCTGATTCTCCCGCACCAGATCACGCATGGTCTGGCTGCTCCTAAGTCTTCTGAGTCGTATCATATTAACCTCCATTCCGCTTTTCTATATTAATTAAACCGTCAATGCCTGCATCAGCCCGTCCAGATCATACTGTTCCGGCACGATATCCGCCCGGATCCCATGCCGCAGCAATGCCTGTCGGGTCACTTCTCCGATCGTAGCAATCTTCACGCCGTGCCCTCTGCGCTCTGCCTCCCAGGCCTCCACGCTCTGCTCCGTCTCCCGGATCTGCTCCACAAACGCCTCCACGCCGGATGCACTGGCGAATGTGATCACATCGAAGGAGTTCAGATACTCCCAGTTCGGCGTCCGCCGCCCCACGACATCGTAGATCGGCAGGATACATTCCTGTATCTCGCTGTCCCGCAGCATCTTTGCCATGATCTCGCTGCCCTGTCTGGCTCTGGCCAGAAGCAGTCTCTGTCCCGGTGCCACCCGCTCGATCAGTCCCTGCGCCAATGCCTGCGTCGTGTATTCCTCCGGCATATAATCCGCCACAAAGCCCTGTCTGCGAAGTGCCTGTTCGGTTCCGGTTCCTACCACCGCAAACTTCACATTTGCAAACTGTCTCAGATCCATTTCCAGACGACGCGCCGTCTCGAAGAAAATGCGGATGCTGTTCTGACTGGTAAACGCCACCCAGGAATATTCCCGGATCCGCCCCAGTTCCTGCTCCAGGCAGCGCATCTGATCCGGCACAGTCTCCACCTTCATATCGCACAGAGAAAACATCCGCGCCCCTGCGCCCTCGAACTGTTCGCGCATTTTTTCCTGCAATGCCGCGGTCGCTGTCACACCGATCGTCTGTCCGGCAAGCGGCCCGCGGATCCCGGAGCGGAAGTCATACTGTGCCGCCTCCCCTACCAGAATAATGGCCGGGGACCCCAGCCCCGCCTCCGCCACTGCCTCTGCGATTCCGGACAATGGAGCCTTGACCATCTGCTCCGATGGAAGCGTTCCTCCCGAGATCACAGCCGCCGGTGTCCCGGGATCCTTTCCCTCACGGATCAGCTTGTCCACAATTTGGGACAGATGTCCCAGTCCCATGAGAAATACACTGGTTCCCTCCTGCGGATGAATATGCTCCAGCATATCTCCGGCTTCGTCTTTCGTATGCCCGGTGTATACATGAAAACTGCGGCTCACCCCGCGATGTGTCACCGGGATCCCGAGCAGTTCCGGCACAGCCACCGCCGAGGTGACTCCCGGCACGATCTGATAATCCAGCCCGGCATCCTGAAGTGCCTGCGCCTCCTCGCCGCCCCGGCCAAACACAAAGGGATCTCCGCCCTTGAGCCGTATCACTGTCTCATAATGTCTCGCCGTCTCGACCAGGATCTCCTGGATCTCTTCCTGCTTCCGGTAATGCGCTCCCGCCTTCTTTCCGACATAGATCTTCTGTGCATGCTCCGGCACCAGTTCCAGCAGTTCATTGGTTCCGAGCCTGTCATAGATCACCGCATCACACCGGCTCAGAAGATCACGCCCAAGAGCCGTGATCAGTCCCGGATGCCCGGGCCCTGCTCCGATCAAATAGACCATACCCGCTCCTCTCTGACGACCTTGCCATCCTGTACTTCCATCATACGCATCCTCCAGTGTCCATCCACCGGCTCACAGCACACGCCAAACGCCTCATGGCATCCCGCTTCCTTCCACGATAGCACCTGCCGTTCCCAGTCCAATGCCATCCGGGCCGTCTCATCCGAAATATCCTCTGCAAGTTCTGCGCTCTCATCCTGTCTGGTCTCCACGGCAATGATCGCCTGTCCTGCTGCCGGCACCATCTCCCAGGTGTCCAGATATTGGTACACCAGATCCGGATCCCGGTCAAGCCCCTGCCGTCCAATACCGGCCGCCGCCAGGATAATGGCATCATACTGTCCTTCCCGGAGTTTGCGAAGTCTCGTCCCGATATTTCCTCGCAGCCCCTCACAGTGCGCATGAGGATATTTTTCAAGGATCTGCACCTGTCGGCGCAGACTGCCGGTTCCAATGACAAACTCCGATGCCTCATCGAACTGCCGCCCCCTGGAATAGATCAGCACATCCTGCACGCAGGCTCTCGCAAGCACGCCGCCAATACACAGCCCCTCCCCACAGGGATTGGGCATGTCCTTGGCACTGTGTACCGCCATGTCGATCTGCCCCCGCCGGAGTGCCTCCTCAAATTCCTCGACAAACACTGCCTTGCCCCCAAACGATGAGATTGCCCGGTCGAGCTGTCGGTCTCCCTGCGTGCGCAGGATCACCTGCTCATACTCATATTCCGGATGTTCCCGCCGAAGTGCTTCGATCACCATCTCCGTCTGGATCAATGCCAGTTCACTCCCCCTGGTTCCCACACGAATCGTCTTATTCTGCTCCATCTTGCAACCTCTCCTCCAACAGTTTCTCAAACGCCGCCTTACGTCTGCCGGGTGGTGTCTGCTCCAGAACCGTCTGGCGCATATCCCCCAGCTCCCGTGCAATGCGCCCGTAGTCGTCACGCATCTGCGCCGCGATCTCCCGCTTGATATGGGAGGCCAGCACCGGACTGTCTCCCCCGGTAGACACTGCTACCACGACATCTTCCTGCTTGATCAATGCCGGGAAATAAAATCCGCAGTCTTCCTTGACATCCACCACATTGACCAGGATATGCCGTCTCTTGCACTCCTGCGCCATGCGATGGTTTACCAGGGCATCATCCGTGGCCAGAATTGCCACATCCACGCCTTCCAGATCCAGCGCCTCCACCGCCCGCTCATGCAGGTCAAATGCGTCGGTCTGCGCGGCAAGTTCCCACAGTTCTTTGCAGATCTGCGGGGCGATCAGGCGGATCCGCGCTCCAAACGACAGCATCATCTCTGCCTTATGTCTCGCGATCGTGCCGCCGCCTGCGATCAGGCACAACTTGTCTTCCATCTGGATCATAAATGGGAAATATGCCATAATCCCTCCATTCTACAACTGTCTCACAGCAATATAGTATCATTGTCCACCGCCATCACTGAGGTTCACTCCGATCTGCCCAACAACTCCAGCACCTTCGCGAACGCCTCCGGTTCCAATTCGTCCCGAAGCGTAAACAACAGTTTCTGCGCGCTCATCTTCTGAAGTGACTCCAACACCTGTCCGTTATTTTGGACAAACTCGCGGAACAACACATTCTTGACCACCTCATCGACGTGCTGGCGGATCACCGGCTGGATCCGCACCGCCTCGCGCTGCTTGGCCTCATTGTTCTTCTGGCTGAGCGCCTTGATGTCATCCATGCCGAGCAGAGTGCATCCTGGCAGATCTGCGATCTCCCGGTCGATATCTGCCGGCACTGCCAGATCCACAAAGAGCAGAGGTCTCATCCTCCCTGCGATCCTGCGCGCGACCTCCTGCGCCAGAAACGTATAATGCGGACTGGACGTCGCACTGATGACCACATCCGCCCATTCCAGATGATCATACCGTTCCTTGTAATCAAAACCGTGTTCCCGGTGTCTGCTGGTTCCCCGGATCTGTATCCCGGATCTCGCCGCCTGCAGATCCTTTCGCACAATGCTTCCCATATGTCCGGTCGCACCGACGACCAGCACATGCGGCACCTCGCAGTCCCCGCAGAACCGCAGGACTTCCTCCGTCGTAAGCGTCCCCACCGACACGGGCAGATGCGTCAGCGCCGACTGATCCGCCACCTGCGCGGCAAGTTCCAACGCTCCCTGAAATACCAGGTGGATCTCGGGTGAAGCCGTCTGTTCATCGACCGCCTGCTGGTAGGCCTGTTTGACCTGATGGATGATCTCCACCTCTCCCAGAACGGCCGACTCCATGCCGCAGACCACCTGATACAGATGTTCCACAGCCTGCTCCCCCTGGGAACGCATCCCCAGACGACAGAAGTCCTGATGGGAAAGCGCACCGCCTCCCTCTTCCTGACTCTTTACGAAAAAAAATAGGCGCTCCAGTTCCTGAAACGCCGGCCACTCTGCGGTGGCATAAAATTCGCTGCGGTTGCATGTCATAAGAACCACACACCCCTGCAGCACGCTGCTCTCCCGCACCAGCTCCAGAAATTTTCTCTGGCCGGACGGGGTCAGCGCAAATGCTTCGCGGGTTTTCGTATCCGCCAGCTTATGATTAAAACTTACACAATACATCTCTGTTTCCTATCTGAACGTATGTTGCGATATTTTATTTGCACTATTGATTATATCACAAATTCGCAGCGGTTCGATAAATGGCTCGAAAAAGTTCCTCTTTGCGTCAGATCAGAGAATCTGTAATTCATCCTTTGTCACCTGCTTGTCACTGTCGATCAGGAAGGCATTGAGCACCGGCTTCTCCTCCATCAGCGACAGGATCATATAATCCACGCTGGAATCGTAGGCCAGTCTCTTGTCCTCCTCAGATGGTCTGGACGGAGACTCCGGATGAGAATGGAAATTGCCAAGCAGCTCATATCCCTTGGCACGCATATCCTTGACCGCCGCAAGCTGCTCCCGCGGATCCATGGAAAAATGTTCATTGCTCTCATCAATATTGGTCAGAAGATACACTTCTTTAATCTCCTTGACATCGCCCTCACGGACGCCGCCGATCAGTCCACATGCCTCGTTGGGAAGGCCTGCGCGGCAGTGTGCCAGCATCTTTTCATAATCCTGTTTTGTCAATGTAATCATCGTTATCTCCCCTTGTGCGCAATTTACAATTATTTGTCAGGGCATTCTGCCTGCTCATAGTCGATCAGTTCTGTGATCGTTGGATTTGGTCCGCAGACAGCACAGCCGCAGCCAGGCTTATGTGGCAGCTTCACTGTGTGGAAATCCATCTTCAGGGCATCAAATGTCATAAGACGTCCTGTCAGCAGATCTCCCTTGCCGATCAGATACTTGATCGCTTCCATTGCCTGAAGGCTTCCGATCACACCACCCATGGCACCGATCACACCGGCCTGCTTACAGGTTGGCACGGCATCCTTCGGAGGTGGGTTTTTGAATACACAACGGTAACATGGGCCTTCTCCCGGTACATAGGTCATGAGCTGACCCTTGAAACGGATGATTCCTGCATGGGAAAATGGCTTCTTAGCCATAACGCAGGCATCATTGATCAGGAACTTCGCCGGGAAGTTATCGGTTCCATCGATAATGAAATCGTAATCCTTGATCAGATCCATGATATTCTCGGAAGTTACGAACTCACGGTACGTATTGACTGTTACATCCGGGTTCATGGCGTTCATGGTCTCCCTGGCAGACTTTACTTTGGCCTTGCCTACATCTGCGGTACCATGAATGATCTGACGCTGCAGATTGGACAGATCGACCTCATCTGCATCGACGATACCGATCGTTCCGACTCCGGCTGCTGCCAGATACATTGCGGCCGGAGCGCCCAGTCCACCGGCACCGATGATCAGCACCTTGCCCTCCAGCAGTTTTTTCTGTCCTTTTACGCCGACTTCCTGCAAGATAATATGGCGGGAATAGCGCTCCATCTGTTCATTGGTAAATGCCATTAGCGTGCGCCTCCTCCCATGAAATATAAGAATTCTACGGAATCACCCTCGGCCAGCTTCGTGGTCTCAAAGTTCTCACTGTCCACAAATTCGTCATTGATCGTTACGGTTACATAATCCGGATTCTCCACCTTCTCGTCCACGATCAGCTTTGCTACGGTGATGCCATCCTCCAGTTCCTTCTTTACTCCTGCTACGGTTACTGTCATGTCTGTGTCCTCCTGTGTTCTATTAAATCAATGTTTGGATTACTTCTTCCAGAGCCGGACGTTTGGCCAGCCCGCGGATACGGTTCTGCTCCTGTCCATCCTTAAAAAACAGAATGGTCGGAGAGGCAGCCACCTGATACTGTGCCGCCAGATCTGCGTCAAAATTGACATTGACCTTGACCACCTTTAACTGCTCCTCATAGTCATCCTCGATACCTCCAAGGATCGGAGATAACTGCTTGCAGGGAATGCAGCTGTCCGAATAAAATTCTACGATGACAGGCAGTGCGGATTCCAGCACTTCTGCCTGAAACTCGGATGCGCTTACTCTTTTTGCCATCTCGTTTCCTCCCTTACTCCTCGATCTTCTTTACGATCAGATCGTAGGTTCCGTTCTCATTGTCGATCAGCTTTAAGATCTGCTGTCCCTCTTCCTTGAAACTTCTTGGCACATTCTGTACCGGTTCTCCGTCATTCATGGTCACAGCCAGGATCTGTCCTACCTCGATCTCTTCCATCGCTACCTTCGCCTTCACAAATGTCATCGGGCAGACCACATCTGTGATATCTACTCTCTCGTCAATCTGAAAATCAGCCATCATATGCCTCCTTTAATACTTTTTCTAATTTATCAACACCCACGCGCTCGATCGTAAACTGGAAACGCTCGCTTGGATTTGCATGATCGTCAAAAAACTGGATCGCTGCATCGGTCACACGGAACAACTGCTCCTCGGATGTGATCACCGGCACAAGAGACTCGCCCTTGTGGATCCGGTTGCCGAACAGTCCTCCGAATGTTACCAGATAGCCGCTCTCTCCGGCCCATGCATCGGTCGGACATGCCTTGGCACAGCGTCCGCAGTAGTTACATTTGCTCTCATCCATGGAGAGTTTTCCGTCTTTGATCGTGATCGCATTCTCACGGCAGGCCTTTTCACAGACACCGCACATGATGCAGGCGTCTTCCTGATACTCTACCTTGAGCGCGCCCTTGATTCCCACGTCATTTTCCTCTGCCTTCAGGCAGTTGTTCTGACATCCGGTCACGCCAAACTTGAATTTATGCGGAAGCTCTCTTCCGAAATAACGGTTGTCAAGCTCCCTGGCAATCTCCTGGCAGTCGATGTTTCCGCTCGGACATACCGCATTGCCCTGACAGGCGGTCACGGTACGCACACGTGGGCCACACACACCCGGACGGCAGTCGCCCTCGGCCAGCGCTTCCTTGACCTCGTCGATATCATCCAGTTTGATAAACGGGATCTCTACGCCCTGACGGGAGGTCAGATGTACATATCCCTCGCCGTAACGGTCTGCCACCTCGGCGATCTTCGCCAGATTCTTCGCGGTCAGTGTTCCTCCGACCACTGCCAGACGCAGCGAGAAGTTGTTCTTCTGCTTCTGACGCATAAATCCACCTTTTTTTAATGTTGCATAATCCACTGCCATTGTAGTTCCTCCTAATTCACTGTATTCACGGCATGCTTAAAATCCTCGATCAAATCTTCGATATCCTCAATGCCAAGGCTGATGCGGATCAGGTCATCGAACACTCCGGCCTCGACCTTCTCCTGCTCGGTACTGTGCGCATTCAATGTGGATTCCGGATGGATGATCAATGTCTTGGTGTCCCCGATATTGGACACGATCTTCGGGATCCTGAGCGTATTGATCATATCAAACGCCCGCTGTTTGGATCCGACACGGATCGTCAGGATCGCACCGTATCCATGCTCCAGCATTCCCTTCGCGGTCTCGTGATACGGACTGCTCTCCAGTCCCGGATAGTTGACGGTAATGTCTTCATATCCATCCAGAAACTCCGCCAATGCCTTTGCATTGCTGCAGGCACGCTCCATGCGGAGTCCCAGGGTCTCCATGCCCAACAGATTGTAAAATGCCGTCTGCGGCGCAATACAGGCTCCGGTGTTGCGGAACAGGCCGTTGCGCAGCTTTGCGGTAAAGGCGAATTTGCCGAACTTTGCATACTCCGCCATGCCCGGATATCGTTCCTTGTCCCAGCGGAAGTTCCCGCTGTCAGTGATGACGCCGCTGATGGCGTCGCTGTTGCCGTTTATGTATTTCGAAGTTGAGTTTACTACAATATCGGCCCCAAGTTCAATAGGTTTAACCAGATACGCCGTCGCCACGGTGTTATCCATAATGAGAGGAAGTTGATATTCGTGTGCCAGATCAGCCAGTCTGCGGATATCCACCACATCCAGTTTCGGATTGCCGATGGTCTCTGCAAAGATCACCCTGGTATTGTCATGGATGGCTGCGCGTACTGCCTGCTCATCGTGAATATCCACGAATACCGTCTTGATGCCAAAGGCCTCAAAGTCATGAAATACATCGATGGAACCGCCATAGAGACTGGTGCTGGCCAGGATCTCCTGTCCGCTGTTCACAATGTTCAGCAGCGCATTGGTGATCGCCGCCATACCGGAGGCACAGGCCACACTGGAAAGTCCATGCTCCAGTGCGGTCATCCGGTTCTCAAACGCCAGGATCGTTGGATTGTTGATCCGGGTATAGGAAAATCCATTGGCCTTATTGTGAAACAGTTTTTCATGCCGTTCGGCGGAGGACTGATAGAAGGCGCTCGACTGATAGATCGGTGTCAGGGTCGCCCCGGTCGCCTCATCGCCAAATGGCTCGCTGTGTAGTAATGCTGTGTTAAATCTCATATCAAATCTCCATTAGATATAATCTCTGTCTCCTACCACCACATCTGTGTATGCAGATTTCTTGCGGATCTGTGCAGCCAGTTCCTCTGCATCGGTGCTCTGCTGTGAAAGATCTCTGATGTAGCTGTCGTCCCGGATATCCAGTGTGGCTGCCTGCCTGGCATCCACCAGAAGAAGTACCACGATTCCTGCTCTGTGCAGATGTTTCACTACATTCCTGATATCTTCGCCCTGTGCCGGTGCATACAGATAGGTATGTCTTCCTTCCAGGTTCAATGCCTTCTCGACATCCTCGACAAAGGCACGGTTCACTCCGTTCTCACCCTGTACAAACTCTACGGTGATCGCGGTCTGTCCCTTGATCGCAGCGCGCACATGGCGGTCTACTCTGCCCTCATAAAGACCGGTCTCCTCAGTGTTTACCTGCTGTACCACACCGCAGGCAGATGTCATGTTGGTGACACGGTCGATCAGAATGAACTCTCCCAATGTCTTGTGGTTCTTAAACTCATCGACCACGATTCGGTCTGCCAGTGTGATCTCCACCTGGGCGATCTCATTTTTGGAGAGTTTCTCGGCCGGCTGCTCCTGGCCGGTGTTGACGTCGATCGTGTACTGAATCTTGGACACAACGCCCGGGATCGTCTTGGTTCCCAGCTTGAAGAAGAAGTTCTTGCCGTTGTGAAGTTCATCGTCATCCATCCAGAGTACGGTTGCGGTCAGGGAAGATGCTGTCTTCGCCTCGGATGCGACGCTCAGGACGCATCCACGGGATACATCCACCTCGCGGTCGAGCTGGATCGTCACCGGCTGTCCCTTGATCGCCTTGTCGCTTTCCTTGTCTCCGACATGAATGCTCTTTACCTTGGCGGTCTCATTGCTAGGCAGTGTCACCAGTTCGTCACCGACATGGATCTGTCCCGCCTCGATCTGTCCCTGGAAACCACGGAATGTATGGTCCGGACGGCATACACGCTGTACCGGCATATAGAATCCTTTTTCGGTGTCATCCTCGCTGATATCGATGTCTTCCAGATATGGAAGCAGTGCCTTGCCGGTGTACCACGGAATGTTCCCAGAGGTCTTTGTGACATTGTCACCCTCTGTAGCGGATACCGGGATGATCTGCACATTCTGCAGGCCCAGTTCTGCGGACAGTTCCTCGATCTGCTTCTCGATCTCCTCAAACCGCTTCCGGTCATATCCCACCAGATCCATTTTATTGACGGCAAAGACGAAATAACGGATTCCCATCAGATTACAGATCCTTGCATGACGGCGGGTCTGCACCAGCACGCCCTGCTTGGCGTCGATCAGGATCACGGCCAGGTCGGCAAAGGATGCACCTACCGCCATGTTTCTGGTATATTCCTCATGACCCGGTGTGTCGGCCACGATGAAACTTCTCTTGTCTGTCGTGAAATAACGGTATGCCACGTCGATGGTGATGCCCTGTTCTCGCTCTGCCATCAATCCATCCAGAAGCAGGGAGTAGTCGATCGCTCCTCCGCGGCTTCCCACTTTACTGTCAAGCTCCAGGGCTTTCTCCTGATCTGCATATAACAGTTTGGAATCATATAAGATATGTCCGATCAATGTCGATTTTCCGTCATCCACGCTTCCGCATGTGATAAATTTTAATAATCCACTCATTAGAAATAGCCCTCCCTCTTTCTTCTCTCCATACTTCCTGCAGCTTCATTGTCAATGACACGGGTCGTTCTCTCGGAAGATACTGCACTCAGTGTCTCGTCGATGATCTCGTCCAGTGTCGTCGCGGTGGACTCGCAGCCACCGGTCAGCGGGTAACATCCGAGGGTACGGAAGCGGACACTGCGGTTCACTACCTCTTCACCCGGAAGCAGTCTCATGCGGTCATCATCCACCATGATAATGTTGCCGTCGCGGTAAACTACCGGACGCTCTTTTGCGAAATACAGGGAAGGAATCTCAATATTCTCGCGGCGGATGTACTGCCAGATGTCTGTCTCTGTCCAGTTGCTCAATGGGAAGACCCGGACCTCCTCTTTTTTCTTGATCTTGGAGTTGTATAACTTCCACATCTCCGGTCTCTGGTTCTTTGGATCCCATGCATGATGCTCGTTACGGAAGGAGAAGATTCTCTCTTTTGCTCTGGATTTCTCCTCATCACGACGACCGCCGCCAAACGCTGCGGTAAATCCATATTTGTCAAGCGCCTGTTTGAGGGCCTGCGTCTTCATGATATCTGTGTAGGCAGAACCGTGATCAAATGGATTGATGCCCTGCTTGACACCCTCCTCATTGATGTACTCGATCATCTCGATTCCCTTTTCCTTCGCAACACGGTCACGGAATTCGATCATCTCATGGAATTTCCATGTGGTATTAACATGTAAAAACGGAAATGGCGGTTTCTCCGGATAAAAGGCTTTCATTGCCAGATGTAACATTACGGAGCTGTCCTTTCCGATTGAGTACAGCATGACCGGCTTCTCACATTCCGCTGCCACTTCGCGGATAATGTAGATTGCCTCTGCCTCCAGCTCATCAAGATGTGATAATTCGCTCATATTGTCTGCCATCCTTTCTATCTTTCTAATATTTATTGGATTCTGTTTTATCGATTACGATCTGTTCCTGCGTGCCGTCCCATTTGTCCAGCGTCCAGATCAGTTCATTGCCTTTGGAAAGTGCTGTCATGCGGCTTCCCATGCCTCCGATGTCCGCGCCCAGATACAGGGCGATGGCACCGAAGTGGCATTCCTTGATACAGGAGGAACATCCCCAGCAGTCTCTGGGGTATTTTATGTAGGCTTTTCCATCCTCCCCCTGATGGATCAGGGTTCCCGGACAAACCTGCCCACAAGCTCCGCAGGCCTTGCACTTCGCTTTGTCAATGACGATGCTCATAGGTCTCCTCCCTTCCCACCAGATCCCGGTAAAGGATGTGGATCGTTCCGTCCTCTTTTCTGGAATTCACATATCGCAGCCAGGTATCACTCTTCTCGGGGTAATCCAGATTCTCTGCGAAACTGTGCCATCTGGTCTCTTTTCTGGCACCCAGATGGGCGATGACTGACTGGCATACCGTAAGCCGCTCCTTGAGTTCATAGACATGCATCAGTTCCTGCATGTCTGCGGCTGCTGTCTGACCTGCCAGGATCTCCAGTCGTGAGATCTTCTGTGCAGCCAGTGCAAGCTGCTTTTCATTGAACTGATAATGTGTGGAAATGCCGCCTGCATAATTATCCATGACTTTCTGCATCGCATCTTCCAGATCATCCAGTGCAAACAGAGGATCTTTTCGTCCCAGGAATCTCTCATACTCCGCAGTCTTCTCTTCGAGGAGGTTCTTTTCTCTCTGTGGATCCACAGCCTCCGGTTCTTCCCGGTCAAGCTGCTCCACCATGCGAAGTGCGGCAATCTCGCCCTCGACCATGGCGCCTGTGACATATTTCTGAGGACATCCTCCGGCGACATCTCCGGCTGCAAACAGTCCCGGGATCGTGGTCTCACGGTGTGTGTCCACCCAGTAGCCGCTTGCGGTATGTCCACCGACAATGTACGGCTCCGTTCCCTCGATCTCCACGTTCTGCTCACCCGGCTTCTTCCCGGACTCGAGCCACTTTAGCGTCTGGCTCGGTGCCATATTCAGATACGCCTTCTGCAGGGACTCATCCTGCTCCTCACTGATCCCTTCGGTTCGCAGATAACATGGCCCGCGGCCCGCCAGATTCTCCATGACCGTACCGTAGACTCTCTGGGAGGTCGTCAGTCCGTAGCGGTCCTCGTATACCTCACCTCTGGCGTTCACCTGCCTGGCTCCGACGCCCTGTGCGATCGTGCCGGTCGGTGCGATCGTGTCCTTGCAGCGCAATGCGATGAACCGCATCTCAAAGGTGGTCATCTCGGCTCCGCTGTTGATCCCCATGGCATATCCCGCGCCCGTGTTAAACGGCGGATACCACATCTTATGTCTGGAAAATCCCGGATTGTTCGGCCGGTACAGCCCGGCAGCTCCGCCTGTCGCACACAGTACCTTGCGCGCCCGGATCTCATAGGCTGTTCCTTCTTCAATGGAGAAGCCAAGCGCTCCGCGGATCTTTCCGTCCTCGACAATGTAATCCGTGATATTGACCCGGTTGAGCACCGTCACATCCGGCAGCTCCTGTACTGCCTGCGCCAGCAGCGGCTTCATGTTCTCGCCGTTGATCTTAATGTTCCGGTTTCCGCGGGCCACATACTGTCCGTTTTCGTCTTTTAAGATCACCAGTCCGAGATTCTCCATCTTCTCCGTCACACGGTTCAGTCCCTGCGACATCGTCAGGAGAAGGTCTTCTCTCACAATATTGTCGGCGTCTTTCTTTGCATAATCCACATAATCTTCCGGCTTTCTTCCGGGAAGAATGTAGGCATTGATCGCATTGACCCCGGCCGCCAGACAGCCGCTGCGCCTGATATTCGCTTTTTCTGCAATGATCACCGAGTAGTCCGACTTCTCACGGATCGTCAACGCCGCATAACAGCCTGCGGTGCCTCCGCCGATGATCAGGATATCTGTATGAAGTATGGTTTTGTTTTCTATATTCATAGCATTCCTCGTATCTTATCTCTCACCCGGATCTGGATTTACACCTGGAACAGGGAAGTTGACAGGTATCTCTCTCCGTTGTCCGGAAGCAGTACCACGATATTCTTTCCGGCATTCTCCGGCCGCTCTGCCAGTCTGGTCGCCGCGGCCAGTGCTGCTCCGGCAGAAATCCCTACCAGAAGGCCGTCGCTCTTGGCAACTGCGCGGGAGGTATCAAACGCCTCATCATTTTCCACCGTGAGGATTTCATCGATCACATCACGGTTCAGAACCCCCGGAACAAATCCGGCTCCGATGCCCTGGATCTTATGCGGTCCCGGCTTTCCTCCGGAGAGGACCGGTGATCCCGCCGGCTCTACCGCAACAATCTTCACATCCGGATTCTTCTGCTTCAGTCCGGTTCCCACGCCGGTAACCGTTCCTCCGGTACCAACTGCCGATACGAAAATGTCCACCTTTCCATCAGTGTCCTCCCAGATCTCCTGCGCTGTGGTTGCCACATGCACGGCTGGGTTCGCTGCATTCTCAAACTGCTGTGGGATGAAGGCATTTCCGTAAGACTCCTTGAACTCCTGTGCCTTTGCGATCGCTCCCTTCATACCGAGGTGACCCGGCGTAAGCACAATCTCTGCCCCAAGCGCTGTCACGATCTTTCTTCTCTCGACACTCATTGTCTCCGGCATGGTCAGGATCAGATGCAGGCCCTTGGCCGCGGTGACAAACGCAAGTCCGATACCGGTGTTACCGCTGGTCGGCTCGATGATCACGGTGTCCTGATCGATCAGCCCCTTCTCAATGCCCTCCTGGATCATGGCATTGGCCACACGGTCTTTTACGCTTCCCAGCGGATTGAAATATTCCAGCTTTCCGATCAGGGTCGCATTGAGTTTGTGCTCCTGCTCATAATTGGTCAACTCCAGAAGTGGAGTGTGTCCGATCAGCTCTGTGAGTTGTTTTGCTATCTTTGCCATGTTCCATCCTCCTGCATTCTCTACTTTTCCTACCAATTAAATAGGATATGTGTTGGTTATGATAATACTCCCCTTTTCCTATTATGTCAATAGGAAATAAGAAATTTGTTGATGAGAATGCAAGAAAAAAGGACAGCTATAGTTAGACTGTCCTTTCATTCCCTATTTCATATTACTGTCGCGACTCAAAGATTCTCATAATGTCCTGATAGCGATTGATTACCCGATAAATCTCCACATATTCCTGTCGCACCTTATAGATGATCACATAATCTCCCCAAATTGCATACTTATAGTCTGTCCGAAAACTGACCCGTCTGGAAAGATCCGAGCCCATCCCCGGAAACATTTGAAGATTTTCAAATTTACCGTAGAGTTCCTTTATGGTCTTTGACGCATATTCTTCATTATCTTCGGCAATGTAATCCCGGATGCCTTTCAGATCCTTTGCTACCATCGGATTGATCCGCAGTTTTAACATTTTTGTCTCCATTCCACAGACGCTCTGCGTCGAAGGACCGTGAGCAAAATGTCATATTTTGCTCTGCGATCAAGGCTGCTTTGTGACGCCTGCGGCACAAATAGCCCGTGTGAAAAATACTGCATCAATGGTATGTTTCACACTACTCCCCCACCAGTTCTTTCAATTCATCCAGGCTCATCCAGCCGTCACCATCTTTTACCGCTTCTTCCGCTTCCTGCAGCTTCAGCAAAAGTTTCTTCTCGGCGCGGTCGCGCTCATAATCTTCAATATCCATGACCACAAAACGCCCTCTGCCATTCTTGGTGAGATACACAGGTTCTCCTTTATGACAATTTTTCAGAACTTCGTTGTAATTTCTCAAATCAGATACCGGTAAGATATTTGCCATTCCTATCCTCTCCTTCCTTTAATTTCATAGCACTCCTGCTACTTATAGTATACATAAATTATCGTAAAATTCAACGTAAATTTTTACAGCATTTTGTGAGTGGTTGCGTTCGCCGCATACACCCTCTCCGCGTGCTCGCGTTAAAGAGAGCCCCAAAGAGAAGGCTGCGCAGCAGACTTCTCTATACATTCACAGCTTCGCTGTTCATTTACGTAAGAAGAAGAACGCAACACG
>CAKRJH010000003.1 GCA_934351255.1 uncultured Lachnospiraceae bacterium | reverse complement strand
TCTGAAGGATTCAGAGGCCCAACATGAGCCGAACCGAACGAAGTGAGGGAAGGCGAATGATGGGCGAGTGTTCTGAAGGATTCAGAGGCCCAACATGAGCCGAACCGAACGAAGTGAGGGAAGGCGAATGATGGGCGAGTGTTCTGAAAATTATTTGTTAAAATTGTTTCAAAAGTTCCTCATAAACCTCCTGGATCTTCTCCTCCTCCAGCGAGGTATCCAGGAAAAACTCAATTGCATAAAGCGCCTGCGCCACCAGCATTTCCAGCCCGGTAATCCCTTTTTTACCAAGCTCCCTTGCCTGTGCCACGATCGCTGTGACAGTAGGATTATAGACCACATCGACCACCGAATGACAGGCCGCAAAAGGGGTGAGATCCAACGGAGAAGAGTCATTGTCAGGGTACATACCCACCGGTGTGGTGTTGACGATCACCTGTGCATCTGTATGCTCTGCGATGGCCTCCTGATACGTGATGACACCCGGTGCAGCGTGGCGTG
The DNA here is from genome assembly GCA_934351255.1 of uncultured Lachnospiraceae bacterium. Classification (GTDB taxonomy): domain Bacteria; phylum Bacillota; class Clostridia; order Lachnospirales; family Lachnospiraceae; genus Jutongia. The sequence continues at coordinate 212,374 of CAKRJH010000003.1, read as the reverse complement.
AAACCAGGAGTACCTTGCTGGCTCCCATATCACGCAGGACGGCTACGACTGCCTTGGAGGCGCCGCCTGTGCCAAGCACCAGACAGATCTGGTCTTTGACCGGGATCTCATTTTTCTGCAGCATATATCGGAAGCCCGGATAGTCTGTGTTGTGGCCGCAGAGTCTTCCGTTTTTATTGACAATGGTATTGACGGCACCGATGGCTTTGGCCGGTGCGTCGATCTCATCAAGGTAGGGGATCACGTCCTGCTTGTAGGGGATTGTGACATTGATCGCGCGGAACTCATGCGCATCCATAAATTTCGGAAATTCTTCCGGCGTCAGCGGGCACAGATCATAGGTATAATCTGCCAGCATTTCATGAATGATCTTGGAGTAACTGTGTCCCAGTTTTTCTCCGATTAATCCGTATTCCATAGTAATTTATATCCTTTCTGGCTGTGCTGAAAAAAGTATAGCATAAACGAGGCATGTTTGTCTCAGAAAAACATATATATGAACAGAGAGGTGGATGAGTGAGAAGATATGAGCCTGCATCTTATCTGTTTTCAGAAAGGGCAGGAAATGCAGGAATGTGTGGACAGGAAATACAGGGATATCAGGATAACAAATGCAGATATATTTGGGAAAGGAATGCAGGAATATATGGAAGAAATTTATTCAGTTCTGGCTCCGGGGCTGGCCAGGATTCTCAAAATGTCACCCTGTGCGTTTTCGCAGATGCAGGAGATCCGGCTCAGACAGGGGGAGCCGATGGAACTGATCACAAGTCATGGGGCATATTTTCTGGATCAGGGCGGTATCTGCTGCAAGGACAAGACCCGGGGACATGTGGTGACGGAGAAGGAGCTGCGCCAGACCATGGAACTGGCCAGCAATTATTCGCTGTATGCCGTGGAGGAAGAATTGCGGCAGGGATATATTACCGTCCGTGGAGGTCACCGGATCGGAGTGGCAGGACAGATCGTGCTGGAGAAGACAAAGGTCAAAAATATCCGGCATATCACATTTTTGAACATACGTCTGGCGCACCAGGTGCTGGGATGCGCCGCAACGCTGCTTCCCTGGGTGATGGATGAGGAGCAGGTGCGCAATACCCTGATCATCTCTGCTCCGGGAGGTGGAAAGACAACCCTCCTTAGGGATCTGATCCGTCAGGTGTCGGAGGCAGGACTTCGGGTTGGTGTGGTGGACGAGCGTTCGGAGATCGGCGCCTCCTATAAGGGAAAACCGCAAAATGATCTTGGATGCCGTACCGATGTGCTGGACGGCTGTCCCAAACAGAAGGGGATGATGATGCTGGTGCGCTCCATGTCGCCACAGGTGATCGCAGTGGACGAGATCGGTTCACAGGGGGATGTGGAAGCCGTGGAATATGTGATGAGCTGCGGGGTCAGACTCTTTGCCACGGTTCACGGAGCAAGTATGGATGAGGTCAAGCGCAAACCGCTTCTCGGGAGACTGGTGCAGCAGAAGAGGTTTGAGAGGTATGTGCTTCTGGACCGGCATCAGGCCGGAACGATCCGGGCGATTTTTGATGAGAGGGGAAGCACTCTGTTTTGTGAGGAGGATAAAAATGTGGTTCAAGATCATGGGTAGCATTCTGGTGGTGACCGGGGCTGCCGGTGTGGGTGTTATGGCTGCCGGAGTCTACGCACGCCGGCTGAAGATGCTGCTTCTGTGGCAGCAGATCCTTCAGAGATTGTATGGATCCATGGAATATTATGCGGCGGATATGGAGGATATTTTTCTGGAACTGTGTTCCGGTGCGGGGATTTATGAAACATTTTTCCTCAATGTGATCGGAAAGATCCGGGGCAGACAGGCCGGCAGTCTGGAGGAGATCTGGGATGCTGCCTGGGAGAAATTCGGGCCGAGGGTATATCTTCTGCCGGAACAGCAGCAGTTGATCCGGCAGACCGGGCAGGGACTGGGACATATGGATCTGGACAGCCAGCTTATGGCGCTTCGCCTGCTGCAGAAACGTCTGGAACAGCAGATCCTGGCGGAGGAGAGGGAACTGGGAGAACGGCAGAAGATCATCCGGGTGCTGTCTGTGACAGCGGGAGTCTTTGTGACCTTACTTTTATTATAAAGAGAGAACAGGAAGGAGAGGAATCTTGAGCGTACAGATCATATTTAAGATTGCGGCAGTGGGAATTCTGGTTTCCATCCTGGGACAGGTATTGAAGCATGCGGGCAGAGAAGAGCAGGCGTTTCTGATGAGTCTGGCGGGTCTGATCCTGGTTCTTCTGTGGGTAATCCCCTATATCGTGGAACTGTTTGAAAGCATTGAAAAACTGTTTAGTCTGTAGGAGGCGGTGAAAGTGGGACAGGTGGCTGTGCTGGGCGTGGTGGCAGTCCTGATCGCCCAGGTGATCCCGAAGGGCAAAGAGGTCTATGCCTGGGTGGTCGTGCTGGTGGCCAGCCTGATGATCCTCGGGATGGGAGTGAGCAGGCTGCAGGATATGACAGAGCTGCTGCAGAAACTCCGGGATAATCTGGGAAGTTCCGGCGTGTATATACGGATTCTCCTGAAAATGCTGGGGATCACCTATGTGGCAGAACTGTCATCCGATCTGTGCCGGGATGCCGGGCGTCAGGCGGTGGCCGGACAGATTGAATTCTATGCCAAGATTCTTTTGTTTGGCATGAGTCTCCCTGTACTGCAGGGACTGCTTGGAGCGATTGAGGAGATGCTGTAATCCGCAGGAATCTGTCATGACAGCGTATTACCATGAAGAAAGAGATGGAAAAGAGGATGGAACAGAACATGGGACAATCCCTGCTGGACGAACTGGACTGTGGGGAAATACAGAAACTGATCGATGGAGCTGTATCCGGGCAGGGATTTGATTTTTTATCCTGTGTCCGAAAAATGGTACAGGGTGAATGGAGCCTGCAGGGAGATGGCATGGAGCAGCTGCGTGCGTTGATCCTTTCTCTGGGGAGCCGGGAAAAGAGTATGGTATCGTCTCTGCTGTTGTTGTCCCTGATGGGGGCGCTGATCCACAATTTCGGAAAACTGTGGCAGAGCCGTGAGGTCTCCCAGACCAGCTATTATCTGGTCTATCTGTCGTTTTGCACGCTGCTTGCCGCGACATTTGGAAAAATGTACCAGATGACCAGAGAGACTCTGACGCTGCTGCTGGATTTTATGAAGACACTTCTGCCGACTTATTGTGTGAGTCTGAGTTTTGTGCAGGGAGCGCAGGTGGCGGGAGGATATTATGGGACGACCCTGTTTGTCATCACTCTGGCGGAATATCTTCTGGTAAAGGTGGCTCTGCCAGCGGTCAATCTGTATTTTGTGCTGTTGATCCTGGATGGCCTGAGTGGCGAAAATATGTTTTCGCGAATGGCCGCGCTGCTGAAGAGCGGTGTGCAAAGCGGGGCAAAGACGCTGCTTGGATTTGTACTGGGGATGAATGTGTTGCAGGGGTTGATTGTCCCGCTTTCGGGACAGGTGAGGCAGACGGCGCTGGTGCGGTTCGGCTCTGCCATTCCCGGAGTGGGAGGGACGGTCGGTGCTGTGACGCAAATGGTACTGTGTACAGGTGGGCTGGTCAAAAATGCGCTGGGGGTGGCCGGAATCCTGGCCATGCTATGGATCTGCGGCATCCCATTGATCCGGCTGCTGATCCATCAGCTGGCATACCGTGTGGTGGCGGCATTGACAGAACCGGTGACAGAAAAGCGGTTGATCTCCTGTCTGGATGGAGCTGCGGGAGCGGTTTATCTTCTGGCATATATCCTGGGCGTCTGCAGCGTGCTGCTGGCGGGAAGCATTGCCATCCTGTGCGCGGCAACCGGTGTGACAGGGGCAGCGTGAGAGTGAAGGGATGAGAGTGAAGGGGAAAGGAATGTAACGGGAACATGAAAGCAGTGATCACCTATATCGTATTGTTTGGTGCACTACAGAATCTGGTACAGAAGCAGTCCTACCGGGATATATTCCGCTTTGTGGGCGGACTGATCCTGATGGTACTGGTCGTCCAGGTGATCTGTCTGGCGGGCCGGGGACAGGATCTGGTGGGAGAGTGGATGCAGCGTGCTTTTCACACGCAGCAGATCCGGCAGATGAGACAACAACTGTACCTGGAGGAAGACAGGAGAAAAGAGCAGATCAGGAAGCAGACCGTGTCGTGGTGCAAAAGCCAGACGAAGGAACTTGCGGCGCAGGAGGGACTTACCGTCAGGGAGGTGAAGGTGACATGGAATTCAAAAAAGGATCAGATAAAGACACTGCGGGTCAGGACAGAAGGAAATCCGGGGAAAAAGGATTTTTCTCAGATCTTGCGGCGGGCGCTGGGGCTTGGAAAAAAGCAGGTGTTCTGGGTGACGGATGGAGGCGGATGATCCGGGAACTGGGCGTGACCAGAATGCTTCTGTTGTTTGGCGCAGGAGTGGTGCTGCTGGTGTGTTCCTGGCCGTCCGGAGGATCCCGGAATACCTCCGGCAGCGGGCAGTCGGAGAGTGCGAGCCTGCAGCAGACAGACTGGGAGGACAGCCGGGTCTATGTGGAGGGACAGGAAAAGAGACTGGAAAAGATTCTCTCGGAGATCCAGGGGGTGGGAAAGGTACAGGTGATGATGACGGTCGATCGGGATCCGGAGAACAGCGACGGATTTCCCAGGGTGCAGGGGGTACTGGTCATTGCGCAGGGGGCGGGGGATTCCCTGGTGGAAGAAAAAATATGTGAGGCGGTGGAGGCATTATTCCCGATCGGGGCACATAAGATTAGAGTAATGAAGTATCAGGAATCAAAACAATCGGGAGGATGAATGCATGAAACGGTTATTTCGGAAAAATCACATTATTTTTGCGATGCTGGCGCTGCTTCTGGTGGCGGCCGGCTATCTGAATTTCACAGGAAAAGAAATGGATAAGGCAGTACATACCACGGATGCCGAGGTGGAGGAGCCGGGACTGTATCAGGTGGAGGATGACGGACAGGTAACCACGTCCTCAAAGGAGAATCCGGGGGAGGCCGTGATGGTGTCCTCGACGATCGACGGGGAATATTTTGCCAGTGCCAAGTTGAAGCGGGAACAGACGCGGGCCAGAAGCCAGGAGGATCTGATGGCGATCGTCAACAATGAGAAATTATCCCGGGATGAGAAGAGCCGGGCCGTGGCTGAGGTGACAAAGATGACGAAGCAGTCCCAGGCGGAGAATGATGCGGAGACACTTCTGAAAGCCAAGGGATTTTCGCAGGTGGTCGTTTCCGTGCAGGAAAACAGTGTGGATGTGGTGGTGTCCGGGGAGAAACTGACACAGTCCAAACTGGCGCAGATCCAGGATATTGTACATCGCAAGACCGGCGTTTCCGCGGATAAGATCGTGATCACTCCGGTGGCTGTCGAGAGCAAATAGGTGTCCGGCGTGCTATTGCAAATACGTGGGAATTTGGTATAATATAAAAGATAATGTGGCATGATGGTACATATAGGCTTAAAGGAGGGATCTGTTGTGGCAAAAGAGCAGGAATCCAAGGATTATATCGTAGATAGCAAGCAGGATGGAGAGGTGAAGATCGCCTCAGATGTGGTAGCAGTGATCGCTGCCCTGGCTGCGACTGAGACAGAGGGCGTTTATGCCATGGCAGGAAACGTGACCAATGAACTGATCAGCAAACTGGGCATGAAGAAGCTGTCCAAGGGCGTCAAGGTCACCATGGACAACGGAACGGTCCGTGTCGATATGATGGTAGTCGTTCGTTATGGTTACAGCATTCCGGACCTGTCAGAGCATGTACAGGAAAAGGTGAAACAGCAGATTGAGAACATGACGGGACTGAATGTTTCTACCGTCAATGTCCGCATCGCCGGAGTAAACCTGGACGAATAAAGAGAAGAGAGAAAAGGACAATTCATATGACAAAGACAGAAATCAGGGAGCAGGTATTCATCCTGTTATTTCAGACAGACTATCACGACAGGGAGAGTCTGTCGCAGCAGGCAGAGGATTATCTTCAGACCCTGGAAGATGCAGGTAAGAAAGATCTCAGACAGATCAATGACAAATATCACGGCGTGATGGAACATCTGGAGGAACTGGACGATTACATTACCAGATATTCCCGCGGCTGGGAGATCAGCCGTCTGGCGAAGGCCGATGTGGCGATCCTCAGAGTGGCAGTATATGAGATGCTTTATGACGAGAAGGTTCCTGTGGGTGTAGCGATCAATGAGGCCGTGGAACTGGCGAAGACCTATGGAACGGAGAAATCTCCGGCATTTGTGAACGGACTGCTGGGGAATGTTGCAAGGGAGCAGGAAACAGAAGCGTGATGCAGGATAGAAGAGAACAGATCAGCACTGTTTCTGAAGTCAATCGATATATCAAGAATATGTTTGTCCGGGAGTATGCATTGAATCGGGTGTGTGTTCAGGGAGAGATCTCGAACTGCAAGTATCATTCTTCCGGACATATTTATTTTACGCTGAAGGACAAGAACAGTGCGCTGGCATGTGTGATGTTTTCATCCTGCCGCAGGGGCCTGGATTTCCAGATGCGCGAGGGCATGAGTGTCATTGTGCAGGGGAGTGTACAGGTCTATGAAAGGGATGGCAGATATCAGTTATATGCGACCCGGATCACCAGAGAGGGTACGGGCAGACTTTATGAAGAATATGAAAAATTAAAGAAGCGCCTCCTTGCGGAGGGGCTTTTTGACGAAGACCGGAAAAAGCCGATTCCGCAATATGCGTCCAGGATCGGTGTCGTGACCGCACAGACGGGTGCTGTCATACAGGATATCTGCAATGTATCGCACCGAAGAAATCCGTATGTGCAGATTATTCTTTATCCGGCCAGAGTGCAGGGAGAGAACGCGGCGCAGACTGTGATCCGGGGGCTTCGCTATTTTGAGACCACGGATGTGGACACGGTCATTATCGGACGCGGTGGCGGATCGATCGAGGATCTCTGGGCGTTCAATGACGAGGAACTGGCCAGGACGATCGCATCATGCACCAAGCCGGTGATCTCGGCCGTCGGACATGAGACAGATACGACGATCGCGGACTGGGTGGCGGATCTGCGCGCACCGACTCCGTCTGCGGCGGCAGAACTGGCGGTCTATGACTGGTGGGATCTGCAGCAGAGGCTGGCGGATATCCAGCAGACTCTGGATCTTCAGATGCAGCAGAAACTGCACCGGTGCCGGTTGACATTGTCGCGTTACCAGACCGCAGTGCAGGGACAGAACCCGCGGATGCTGCTGCGGCAGCAACGCATGCGTCTGGACAATATTGCGAAACATATGACCATGATGATGGAACAGCGGATGACCTCGGCGAGACATCAACTTGCTTTGTACGTGGAGGAGATGAAGGGACTCTCTCCCCTGTATAAGCTGCAGGGAGGGTTTGGCTATGCCAGAGATGAGCAGGGAGTTCCTGTCCGGTCGGTCAGCCAGATCCGTCCGGATCAGATGTTCCGGCTGACATTGCAGGATGGAGATATTCTGGCGCAGGTCAGAGAGATACGGCCTGCCGGTGACGGGACGGACGCGGATACGGATACAACATGCCGAAAGGGAGAGAACTATGGCAAAGAAAAAGAACTTGGAAGATTATTTTGATAAGCTCGATGGAATCGTGGATGAACTTCAAAATGGAGAACTGACACTGGAAGAATCCTTTCAGCATTATGAAGAGGGGATGAAACTGATCCGGGAATGTCATCAGTCAATCGACCAGGTGGAAAAGAAATTACAGGTGATTCAGGAGGGAATGTCCGATGCAGAAGACATTTAAGGTACAGTTACAGCAGGACATAGACTGCGTGGAGGAGATCCTAAAGGGAGTGCTTCCTCAGAAAACAAGCCTGCAGAAGACGATTTTTGAGGCGATGGAATACAGTGTGATGGGTGGCGGCAAACGGATCCGTCCGGTGATGATGCTGGAGTCCTACCGTCTGTTCGGAGGAAAGGCTCCGGAGACGGTGGCACCGTTTATGGCGGCACAGGAGATGATCCACACGTATTCACTGGTGCATGACGATCTGCCGGCGATGGACAATGATGATCTGCGGCGTGGACGCAAAACCACCCATGTGGTATATGGGGAAGATATGGGAATCCTCGCAGGAGATGCCCTGCTCAACTACGCCTATGAGACCGTAGCGGATGCACTGGTAAGGGCAGAGGATAAGCAGGCTGCAGCCAGGGCGTTTCAGATCCTTGCCACCAAAGCCGGAGTCTACGGCATGGTGGGCGGACAGGTTGTTGATGTCCAAAAAACAGGACAGGCTCTGGATGAGGAGACTCTGGAATTTATCTACCGCCTGAAGACCGGTGCACTTCTGGAGGCATCGCTGATGGCTGGTGCGGCATTGGCGGGAGCGGATGAGACACAGTTACAGCAGATGGAGAGGATCGGTTATCTGGTGGGAATGGCATTCCAGATCCAGGATGATATTCTGGATGTCACCAGCACGACACAGGAACTTGGCAAGCCGGTGGGCAGCGATGACCGCAACGAAAAGACAACCTACGTAACCCTGTATGGCATGGAGGCCGCCGGGGCGGCGGTGGAGGAGTATTCCCGTGAAGCCATGCAGCTTCTGGAGGAATTGCCGGGTGACCGGACATTCCTGCGCGAGATGATTACCATGTTGATACATAGAAAGAAATAGTGGGAGAGATACCGTGGATAATTTATTGGATCAGATCAAAGAACCGAATGATATCAAAAAAATAGACCCTTCACAATATGGACAGCTTGCCCGTGAGATCCGCAAATTTCTGGTACAGAAAGTGAGCCGTACCGGAGGACATCTTGCATCCAATCTGGGTGCAGTGGAACTGACGATGGCGCTGCATCTGTGCTGTGATTTTCCGGAGGATCAGATCGTGTGGGATGTGGGACACCAGTGTTATACCCACAAGATCCTGACCGGACGCAAAGATGGCTTTGACAGTCTGAGACAGATGGGGGGACTCAGCGGATTTCCCAAGACGCAGGAGAGCGACTGCGACGTGTTCGATACCGGGCACAGTTCCACCTCGATCAGTGTGGCCATGGGACTGGCCAAGGCCAGGGATCTGTGTCACCGCAATCACAAGGTATTTGCGGTAATCGGAGATGGTGCGATGTCCGGCGGCATGGCGTTTGAGGCGTTGAACAATGCCGCCCAGATGAAGACCAATGTGGTTATTGTATTAAATGACAATCAGATGTCGATCTCCAAGAATGTGGGCGGTATGTCCAGCTATCTTGGCGAGATCAGGACAAGCAAGAATTATACCGGTCTGAAAGCAGACGTGGAGGAGGCATTGAGCAGGCTGCCGGTAGGTGGCTCAAAGATTACCAGCAGGATCCGCGGAGCCAAGGACATTGTGAAGCGTCTGTTTATTCCGGGGATGTTGTTTGAGGATATGGGACTGACCTATATCGGGCCGATCGATGGCCATGATATCGGCAAGATGATAACGGCATTTCACAGTGCGGCACAGGCGGACAAGCCGGTGGTCGTGCATGTGTGCACCAGGAAGGGAAAAGGTTATGCACCGGCCCAGCAGGATCCATCCCGTTTTCATGGGGTGTCACCGTTTTCTGTCAAGACCGGACAGGCCAGAGAGCAGAAGACCGGGGTGACTTACACGGAGCTTTTCAGCCGGGAGATGCTGCGGCTGGCCGAGGCGGATTCCAGAGTGGTGGCGGTCTGTGCCGCCATGCCTTCGGGAACGGGATTGACGGCCATGGCTGAGCGGTATCCCGACCGGTTCTTTGACGTGGGCATTGCGGAGGAACACGCGGTGACCTTTGCGGCCGGTATGGCGGCAGGAGGTCTCAGACCGGTGGTGGCAGTGTATTCGACATTTTTGCAGAGAGCCTATGACCAGATCATCCACGATATCTGCATCGGAGGACTGCCGGTGGTGCTGGCGGTCGACCGTGCCGGCCTGGTGGGCAATGACGGGGAGACGCATCAGGGAATTTTTGACCTTGCATTTTTACAGGCTATGCCGGGACTGACGATCATGGCTCCGATGAATGGTGTGGAATTTACCGCGATGCTGGAGTTTGCCATGAAGCTGCAGGAGCCGGTGGCGGTCCGTTATCCGAGAGGCGAAGCCTGGATGGGATTGTCTGATCGGACGGAGCCTCTGGAAAAGGGCAGAGGACAGTGGATCTATCGGGAGCGTCACATTGCGCTGGTAGGGGTAGGTGACATGGTCCAGACGGCCTGTGAGGTCCATGATCTGTTACAGGCGGAGCAGATCGGGAGTTCCGTGATCAATCTGCGCTTTGTCAAGCCGCTGGATGAGGAGCTGCTCGAGGAGATCGCCGAAGAACATGACCGGGTGTATGTACTGGAAGACGGCGTGCTGACCGGAGGTGTCGGTCAGACTATCGCAGCGTGGTATGGCGGGCGTGGTGTCCGCGTCGTGCCGGTGGCATTCCCCAATGAATTTATTGAACACGGTTCGGTGTCGGAGCTGCGCCGGATGTATGGCATGGATGCGCCCGCGATCGCACGGCGTGTGATGCAGGACAACAGCAGGAAACAGGGCAGTGACGGACAGCAGGACCATACCATAGAACAGGCAGATTGAATGGAAACGGAGAACTACAGAGCATTATGAAAAAAGAACGATTAGATGTGCTGCTGGTGCAGCGTGGACTGGCACCGTCAAGGGAGAAGGCCAAGGTACTTATCATGACGGGCAACGTGTTTGTGGATCAGCAGCGGGAAGATAAGGCGGGGTCTACCTTCGCTCCGGATGTGGAGATCGAGGTCAAGGGCAAACCGATGAAATATGTAAGCCGTGGAGGGTACAAGCTGGAAAAGGCCATGGAACTCTGGGGCGTGCCGCTGGAAGACCATGTGTGTATGGATGTGGGATCTTCCACCGGTGGATTCACAGACTGCATGCTCCAAAACGGAGCCAGAAAGGTCTATGCGATCGATGTGGGAACCAATCAGCTTGCCTGGAAACTCCGTTCGGATGACAGAGTGGTTTCCATGGAAAAGACGAACATTCGTTACGTGACAAAAGAACAGGTTCCCGAGGAGATTGATTTCACCTCGATCGATGTGGCATTTATCTCCCTGACCAAGGTTCTTGAGCCGGTCAAGGCATTGATGGCACCGCAGGGGCGGATGGTCTGCCTGGTCAAACCGCAGTTTGAAGCTGGCCGTGAGCAGGTCGGCAAGAAAGGTGTCGTCCGCGATCAGAAGGTACACGCGCAGGTGATCCGTCAGGTGATGGAATATGCATTGTCCCTGGGATTCCGGATCCTGGAACTGAGTTTTTCGCCGATCAAGGGTCCGGAGGGCAATATCGAGTATCTGCTGTACCTGGAGAATGGCCAGCAGGCCGGTCAGCAGGTGGAAGACTATGAGACATTGATCCGGGAGACTGTGGAACAGGCACATGGCGCGCTGGACCACCAATAAGACACAGACATCAGGATCCACAGGATATTGGAGACTTGGAGGATTGGAGTGACATGAGACATTTTTGTGTGATCACGAATACAGAGAAACAGGAGAGCTGTGAGCTGGCGGAAAGGATATCGGAGTATCTGGCCGGACATGGCTGTACCTGCTATATTGCAGCCAACAAACTCTACTACCATCATGGAATACGGCATTATACCGATGAGGTAAAGATTCCGGAGAATGTGGAGGCAGCGCTGGTGCTCGGTGGAGACGGTACGATGATCCAGGCTGCGATCGATCTGGTGCACCGCAACATGCCGATGCTCGGCATCAATCTTGGCACGATGGGCTTTTTGACGGAAGTGGAAAAGAGCCATGTGTATGATGCACTGGATCAGCTGATCGCGGACCGGTATCACATTGAGAACCGGATCATGCTCGAGGAGGTAGCCGCGACCGGCCATGAAAAAGAGCACCAGTATGGGCTCAATGACATGGTGCTGACCAAGAGGGGGGACTGCCGCCTGATCACGATCCATGTGTACATCAACGGAGAACTGGCAGACGTATACCGGGCGGACGGACTGGTGGTATCCACACCGACCGGTTCCACGGGATACAATCTCTCAGCGGGAGGGCCGGTGCTTGCACCACATACGCATGCCACGGTCATCACGCCGATCTGCGCTCATTCGCTGAACAAGCGCAGTCTGGTCTTTTCGGCGCACGACCGCATTGAACTGGAAATTGGCCGTACCAAGGAGGCACAGGAGGATCTGGCGGTTCTGGTGGTCGATGGCCACAATGCCGGGGAATTTCGGACAGGTGACCGCCTGGAAATCCATGTGCCGCAGGATATGACGCAGCTTATTAAGCTGTCATCGATCAGTTTCTATCAGAGGATGCGTGAGAAACTCAACGCACAGGAGTGACAAACGTGGTGCATGGGAAAGTCAAATGTGGCGCACAGGTGTGATAAATGTGGTGCACGGGAAAGAGAAATGCAGCGCGCAGGAGTGCCGGCCGGCACAGAGAAGGGGGCGTGGGCTTTGAAAAAAGAGCGCAGAGAGAAAATTATTGAGATCATACGGAACTATCCGGTGGAGACCCAGGAGGAACTGGCCGGGATGTTGGAGAAAGCGGGCTTTGCGGTGACGCAGGCGACCATTTCACGAGACATCCGTGAGATGAAACTGATCAAAGTATCGGTGGACGGGGTGCATCAGAAGTACGCGCAGATTCAGGAAAAGGAAGCGGATATGAGCCAGAAGTACATCCGGGTGCTCCAGGATGGGTTTCTGTCCATGGATCCGGCGGAGAATCTGCTGGTGATCAAGACGATCTCCGGTATGGCGATGGCTGTGGCCGCAGCGCTGGACAATCTGGAGGTGCCCGGTATCGTAGGTTCGATCGCCGGGGACGACACGGTGATGTGTGCGGTGCGCTCTGTGGGGGAGGTTCCCGCCGTGATGGGGCGCATTACTAGACTTATCGCGGGAGAAGTGATATAATAGTTAGGTTTTAATACAGTTTTAGGAGGAATTGTTATGTCAGGACATTCAAAATTTGCCAACATTAAGCATAAGAAAGAAAAAAATGATGCAGCCAAGGGGAAGATCTTTACCGTGATCGGACGAGAGATCGCCGTGGCTGTTAAAGAGGGTGGACCGGATCCGGAGAACAACAGCAAACTGCGTGATGTGATTGCCAAGGCCAAGGCCAACAACATGCCAAACGACACGATCGAGCGAGGCATCAAGAAGGCTGCCGGAGACGCCAATTCCGTCAACTACGAGTCTGTAACATACGAGGGATACGGACCAAGCGGAACCGCGATCATTGTCAAGGCATTGACGGATAATAAAAACAGAACCGCCAGCAATGTGCGCAATGCGTTCACCAAGGGCAACGGAAGCGTGGGAACACAGGGCTGTGTGTCTTACATGTTTGATGAGAAGGGACAGATCATCCTTTCCAAGGAAGAACTGGAAGATGCCGATGTGACGATGGATTCCGATGATCTGATGATGCTGGCGCTGGATGCAGGTGCGGAAGATTTCTCCGAGGAGGAGGACAGTTATGAGATCGTGACCGATCCAAATGATTTCGGTGTCGTGGTTGAGGCTCTTGAGGAAGAGAAGATTCCGATGGCCAGTGCCGAGGTGACCATGCTTCCACAGAATTATGTGACATTGTCCGATGAGGATGCAAAGTGGCTGCAGAGAACACTGGATCTGCTGGATGAGGACGATGATGTCCAGAGTGTATATCACAACTGGGATGAATAAATCAGAACAAATGTTCGAAAAGGGCTTGATTTTTATCAGGCCCTTTTTTATAATGAAATTATCAGTTTGGGGAAGCTGCGGAAACGGTGCAGGGGCGTTGTGGAAACGCTTCGGAATGGAGGATATGTATGTTATTGAATTTACATGTAAAGAATCTGGCCATTATCGATGAGGTCGAGGTGGACTTTTCGCAGCAGTTGAACGTGTTGACCGGCGAGACAGGAGCCGGCAAGTCTATTATTATCGGGTCGATCAATCTCGCTCTCGGCGGCAGGATCCCGAAGGAGATCGTGCGTCAGGGGGCAGACTATGGACTGGTGGAACTGGTCTTTTCCGTGGACAGTTCCAAACAGGTGGAGGCGCTGGAAGACATCGGGATCGCTGTGCCGGATGGGGAGGTCCTGATCTCCCGCAGGATCAGCGCCAGCCGCAGCGTGAACCGGATCAACGGGGAGAGTGTGACTCTCGCACAGATCCGTCATGCGGCAGACCTGCTGATCGACATTCACGGACAGAATGAGCAGCAGTCGCTGTTAAAGATGCCGTTTCACCGGGAGATCCTGGACCGCTATGGCAGGGAGGAACTGGGAGACCGTCTCGACCGGATGGCGGCGGGGTACCGCGAGTATCAGAATCTTCTGGAGAAGCGCAGCAGGGATGAGATCCCGGAGGAGGAGAGACTGCGGGAGATTTCGTTCCTGCGGTTTGAACTTGAGGAGATCACAGAAGCCCATCTGCGGGAGGGTGAGGAAGAAGAACTGGTGGAACAGTACCGCAGGCTGTCCCACGCCACACAGATCGCCCAGGGACTCACCGAGGTGTATGCCCTGACCGGAGGGGATTCCGTGTGTGTTTCTGCCCTTCTGGCACGCGGGATGCAGACACTACACCGGCTGGCCGGGTATGATGAGAATGTGGCTGATTTTTCGGAGCAGTTGTCCCAGATCGATGCGCTGGTCAGTGACCTGAACCGGGAGATATCGGATTATATGGAGGACTATCAGGGGGATGACGGAACACTGGATCAGGTCGAGAGACGGCTGGATCAGGTGAGAAATCTGCAGGCCAAATACGGCAGCAGCGTGGAGCAGATCCGGGAGTATGCAGCCGGGATCCGGGAGAAGCTGGACCGCTATGAGCAGTATGATGCATACCGTCAGCAGCTCGATATGCAGATCGCGGCGCAGGAACAGGAACTTCGTGCGCTTGCGCAGGAGATCACCGGGATCCGGCAGAAGAAAAGCCTGACACTGGAGAGGGAGATCACCAAGGCACTGGCAGATCTCAATTTCCTGCAGGTACAGTTTCAGGTGGCAGTCCGGCCGTTGAATCAGTTTACGGCGCACGGCATGGACGAGGTAGAGTTTATGCTTTCCCCGAATCCGGGTGAGCCGATGAAGCCGATCGGACAGGCTGCCTCAGGAGGAGAACTTTCCCGTGTCATGCTTGCAGTCAAAGCTGTTCTGGCCGGGCACGATGAGATCCCGACCCTGATCTTTGATGAGATTGATGCCGGGATCAGTGGCCGTACTGCACAGATGGTTGCCGAGAAGATGGCGTACATCGCAGGCACGCATCAGGTCATCTGCATTTCTCATCTGGCACAGATTGCGGCCATGGCGGATGCACATTATCTGATCGAAAAGGAAAATCAGGAGAATCACACATCGACGCAGATCCGTCTTCTGACAGGAGAGGAACCGGTGCGGGAGCTGGCACGTATCCTGGGTGGCGTTGAGATCACACAGGCTGTGTACGACAGTGCGTCTGAGATGAAGAAGATGGCAGAGCAGGCCAAAGAGCAACTGAGATCTTCGGTGAAATAGGACTGACCGGGCTATGTGGCCCGGTCTTTTTTTGTTTTATAGGAACTGCTCAAAATGTGGTGAAACGACGAGATAGACGCAGGTTTTGCCTTTTTTGTATAAATTTGGCTTCGGAAATCCATACTGTGAATAACACAGTTGGAGAGGAGTCAGAACATGAAAGGTTATAAAAAACGACTGGGATTTTGGGAGAAACCAACCTGGATCGATCCAGAGAAGAGCAGACTGCGTGTCTGGTATCGCAGGGGTCTTTTGGTGGCGATTCTGGTGTTCAGTATGCTGCTCGGTGTGGTCTGGTACCGTGGCATTGATCGTGAGATTCCGGATCGTTTGTTTCTATATGAGAATCAGAAAGGACAGGTAGAATTATCCTATCCACTCTGCCAGGTATCGGTACAGAACGGCTCAAAGTTGTCCGAGGTAAAGGTACTGGGACTCCATTACAAATATATTGATGTGACGACGGCCAGGGAGATGAGGGTATGCCCGCTGGGGGCGGCGGTAGGATTGTATGTCTGTTCCGACGGGCTGATGGTGCTGGGAACTAATGAGGTGCTGGACCGCAGGGGGGAGAGTCATACTCCGGCCGGAGATATTGTGGAACCGGGAGACCGGATCTATGCGGTGAACGGCACTTTGGTGGAGAGCATCCGCCAGTTTTACAGCAGTGTCCAGAAGGCCGGTGGTGAGAAGATCACACTGGGCATCGTCCGGGGACAGAAGAAACTGAAGAGAACGATCACTCCGGTCTGCGCCAGGGATGGGGAGTACCAGCTTGGCATCTGGCTTCGGGAGGACACGGAGGGGATCGGAACACTGACCTGTGTGACGGAGGATGGACGGTTTGTGGCACTGGGGCATGGTATTTCTGATATTGATACGGGACAGCTGGTCAGTCTGAAGGAAGGTGGATTGTATCAGGCATCTATCCAGAAGGTGATCCGGGGAAACAGTGGCACGCCGGGAGAACTGAGCGGTACGGTGGATCTGCAGCAGTGTGTGGGCAAGATTGAGGCTAATACAGATTTTGGCATTATGGGGAG
Source organism: uncultured Lachnospiraceae bacterium (assembly GCA_934351255.1). Taxonomy (GTDB): domain Bacteria; phylum Bacillota; class Clostridia; order Lachnospirales; family Lachnospiraceae; genus Jutongia. Next base: position 195,819 of record CAKRJH010000003.1, on the reverse strand, counting down.
CATCGGGCAGGACAGTGCTTATCGTTATGAGAGACAGGATTCCATGCCGGTGGGGCTTCGTCAGGAGGTGCATACCGGGGCGGCCTATATATTGTGCCAGCTCGGGGATACCATTGGACGGTATGATGTGGAGATCACCAGGGTTAACCGCAGCGCCAGAGATAACAAGTGTATGGAAATCCGTGTGACGGATCCGGATCTTCTGAAGCAGACCGGAGGCATTGTACAGGGGATGAGCGGCAGTCCGATCATCCAGGGAGGAAAACTGATCGGAGCGGTGAACCATGTCTTTGTGGATGATCCGACGAGGGGCTATGGCATTTTCGTAGAGGAAATGCTGGAGTAGACCGAAATGGGCACAATTCATACAATATTCAAGGATGATGATTTGCCAAAAATATAAGCGAGATGGTATAATGAAGAGTAAATTATAGTGGGTGTAGTGTGTCCGCATACAGGAGAGGAGGTCAGGAGTTGAGCAAAGAGACGAACAAAGAAAAGACGGCACAGGAATACCGCCAGGAAGCCCGGACTCAGATTGCAGAGTACAAAGACTCCTGGAAGACCTTCTTAAAAACCGGTGTATTTGTGATATCTGCTCTGGTGATCCTTATCGTCTTATGTCTTGCGTGGTTTGTGATGAATCACCGGGTAGATGGAACTACAGGTGAGATCAGCGCAAAATCACTACCGTATGCCCTGGCTACCAAGGTTGCAAAGGATGGCACGGAGGACAGCTGGCTGGACCGGATCGGAGTCGGCAGGGGTCGGGAGGAAACCTTTGATGGAGAACGGTATCTGATTTCTGACGGCGGAAGCATCAAACTTCAGGTGAGTGATGACAACAACATGAAAAACAAGGATGCTGACAACCGGGGAATTGCACCGGGAGATTCCGGGAAAGTAACCTTCTATGTGATTCCCCGGGAAGAGGGATACAAAAAGTTTTCGTTTCAGACCAATCTGGTTCCCTACACAATGTCATCCGGCACGGATACGGAGGAAACCGTGCAGGCAGACTTGCAGAAGGTGACAGATCCGGACGTGTCGAACCTTTTGAAGGGACATGTTCTGTTCTTTAAAAATTACAGTGAGACAGAGGGATACAGCGGTTGGATTCAGGATGGGAAACTGGAGGTCTCCAGTGAAACAGCGTATCCGGTGGACAAACCCATAGAGGTGTCTGTCTACTGGGTATGGCCGAGATATTTCCAGAGTTTTATGAAGACTGGTGGACTGTTTGAAAAACAAGAGTTGATCAGCAGATTTGAACAGGCGATGAAGGCTGAGGGGACCAGAGAGTATTTTTTTAAAGGTTATGAAGAGAGTAAGCTGGGAGAAACTGCGGATTGGAACTTCGATTCACTGGATGCAACCCAGTTTATGCAGTTGACGAACTGGTATAATTCGGGAGATTATACCATTGGTTCCGGTACGGATTACCTATATTTTGAATTTGAGTGCAGATAAGCAGGAAGAGGAATGATGGACTATGCGTGCAATGATCAAAGAGGACAAAAAAAGAAAGTATCTGACGATTGTTCTTGTCATGATTGTACTTGGTATGTTAGGGATTGCCTATGCATGGTTTATGCAGCGGCAAAAGGTGGCTTCTATTACCAAGGTGAAATCTCCCGGAGACATTATTGTATCAGGTGTCCACGGAAGCACCCTGGATAATCTGAACCTGTCCTATAGCAGTCAGGATGTCACCGGCAATAAGGTGACAGTCAGAAATGTCATTTGTGTGGACAGTGCCCAGTCCCAATATTATCTGGAAGTGGCGCATACCACAAACGTGGCAGACCTTTCGCTGAAGATTTATCCGGCACAGGAGGAGACCGGGAAACCATCCTCGGGAGATTATGTGAAGGACACATATAACGGCACAGACTATTATTATACGTATAATACCGGAACGGGATACGCCACCGGGAATGATAGTGCCGGGAATACACTGACCCGGTTGACATGTGTTAATCCGGGGGAGTCCGGATTGGCACAGAGTTCAGGAACTTATCACAATGATACATATGGAACCGATGAGACAAGGGTCCAGAACCAGGCGGAACCCTTATATTGGAAAAGTTCTGAGAAGATCACATTGCAACCAAAGGGCAGTTATCAAAATGAAAATATTAAATGTGGTTTTTATGGATATTATGTGTTAGAAGCCAGTTGGACAGAGCAGAACAAAGAAACAGATCTGGTGTATGTGATGGCTAAGTATGCCGATTGATGACATCAGCAGGCGTTCACAGATGGAGAAGATACGATGAATAAGAAGAAAACAATATTGATGGTATTCATAATGGCTGCTGTTCTTCTTGTGGGAAGATGTGTGTATGCCGCGTATGTGTCCCGGAGCTATCAAAAGGCAGTTGTGGCTACGGTTCAAAAGTCAGTTCCTTTTTCATCCAATTATTTGCAATTAATGGACATTGTGGAGAATCCTTCCCCGGATATTGTGAGTCCCGTCATATCAAAAGAAAATGGCAAAGTCACATTTCAGGTGACCGTCAATAATTTTTCTTTGACCAACACGTCACAGACGGCCAACGGGTATATCACCTATACTGCAAGATTTGAATTTGATGGGCCTACAGATGGCTGCAAGGTGGTGAGTGGCTCTGCAGATAAGATTCCATCGACTCAGAAGTATGTGACATTTAAAGATACCCTTAAGACGGGAAGAAGCACAAATACCTATACAGTTACCGTTCCGGAGTCCGCCATGGATCAGTTAAAGATCAAGGCAACGATAATTCCGGATGAAACTTCTAAAAATCTGGTAGGCAATAAAATGCTGGCGGCTGTGTTCGTACTGAAGACAGGAAGCGGGAAGGTTGAGTTTGGATGTACCGGAGAATATGTGGATAGCGATTCCGGGAAAATGCCGTATGAGTATTCCGCATTCCGATACCGGGTGGAGATCACTACCGGCAAGGGAACGGTGACATTATCCTGGAAGCCGGACTACGTAGAACCCGATCCGGTGTTTATAGAATCTGTGGGTGGGAAACAGACCGACAGCGGGGACGGATATCAGTCCATCACGTTTACGATGGATTATGAAGATACGGGCATCTGCAACATGATCTTTTATCGCAGAAAAGGCCGGAATGAGACGCAGGATTGGCAAAAAACCTGGACGGCATTGCGAAAGGCAGACATTGTCAAGGTGGCCGCCGAGGAAATCAAAGAGAACTAGTGGAAATCTATTTTTTGTTTACGACGGAGAAATCTATGAAAAAACGAAAGATTTTATTATATATGGCGATAATGACTCTGGTGATGATGCCACTGTTTGGCGTTGAGATGGGAAAGGTCTTCGGACTGACAAATCGTCAAAGAGAGGAATTCAGTTGGAACGATTTTTGTAATCTGCCCTCTGACTATGTCACGGTAGATACGACACAGAAGACCATCGATATTAAAAAGGCGGAGGCACTGACATTACTCTCAAATTGTCCGGCGGACAGCTATTGTGAGTACACCATTGCTCCGGCTGCCGGCTTTACCGGCAGTATGCCCGAGGTCAAAAACGAGACTACATACGCCGGCAAGCAGTACGCATACCAGGGGCTGGGCACAAAAGATCATCCGTATAAGGGCATTTTTAAGATCAGTAAGATTAAAGTGCCGTTGGCATTATTTGATGGTATTTCATCAGAGGCAGAATTTCCAAATGGACTCGAGATAAACTGTCTTGATGACTGGGCACAGAACAGTGCTGTTTTCGCGGAGAACTATGTATTTGCAGATGCCGCAGAAAAGACATTGTCAGTGACGCTTGCTGCAGAAAAACAAAAGATCCGGGGGGCATATATCGGTGAGATTTCCGGGGCATCCGGTACATTAAACTTGCAGGTTACATATCCTGCGGCTGATGCGCAGGTGGTTGTGGGCGCGGCCGGCAACGCAGGACTTCTCTGCAATACATTATCTGCGGGAACTTTAGATGTCACGGGAACGACCCTTCCTGTGAAGGCATATACGGTTTCTGCGAAAAACGGTGCGGCCGGAGGTATTGTCGGCGAGATGAAACAGGGAACTGCATTGAAGAGGGGATCATCTACTCAGATTTCTGTGAACATAAGCGGTACCTGGGCTGCCGGGGGATTTGTGGGAGCTTGTGACCAGGCTGTAGTCAGCATGACAGGGACGAATTCTGTCTCGGGCACGATCACAGGCAGAGAAAATGCCGGCGGTGTGATCGGTAAAGCAGAGCACAGCCGCATATCTGTGGGAGATACTCTTTCTGTCGATGCCGGTGTAACAGCTGACAGTGTGACCTCTGAACAGGTGACTGTCGGAAATGCCGGGGGAGTCTTTGGATATTTCTCCACGGATCAGGAATTTATATTTGATGATAAGATAACGATTGGCTCGACCGGCCGCAGTGTGAAGGGAATCACAGCGGGTGGTCTTGTCGGCGTGCTTGTCAATGATAGCAAACAGGCTACAGTCACCATTCAGGGAGGTGCGCAGCCATATGCAGTAAACTTCGCGTTAGAGGGTGAAAAACTGGGTGGTCTGATCGGTCAGTACAGCCAGAAAAACGGTGCAGCTGCTTTACATATTACCAAGGTGAAGATCAGCTCCGGTGCAAAGGCGGTCAATGCGACATCCAGTTATGGCGGACTGATCGGACTGACAGCAGATCAGACATCCGATGATGGAGCGGAGAGCGGAAAAGATTCTTTTGGATATATATCGATCGGTGAGAACGTTTCCGTCTCTGTGGCCAAAACAGACGGCTCCAGGACTATTGTAAATTACGGTGGCTTGATCGGTGAGGCCGGAGATGAGGGATATTTCCTGGATCTGGGGAGTGTCCGTGTCACGGCAGACGGCAACATTGATGGTGCCAATGCAGGCGGTCTGGTCGGAAACCTGGATGGAGGCGTACTGCGCCTGCAGGGAGTGACCGATCTCTCCGGGGCTGGGATTAACGGTGAGGGAGACACGAAGGGACAGTTAGTAGGAGCAAGGAACAATGCGCTGGTTTACGCACTGGGAAATGGAAATGACGCAGGAGATGCAGATACGGACGGAACCAATACTACCGGCTGGACATTTCAGAGAAGCGCAGCAGTCAAGGTGAGTGATATCGGATCCTACGGTGAGGTATATCGTCCGACAGAACATTTCTCACCCGAGGGAACAGATGGCCTGCTTACATGGGATGCACAGGCGCATACCGTGACGGTTTCTGCGGCAGAGACCGCTATTGCATCAGTGAGGGACTTTGCCGCTGTGGCGGTGCGCGCCCAGCTGACTCCGAAAGGAGCAGTTAAGTTCACAGGCGATACTGCGGAGGATGCCTTTAATTTTTATAACGATCAGACATCTTTGAGCCTTACTCAGGATATCGATCTGACCGGGACAGGTATTACCGGTTTTATGCGGGATAATGGCACCGGACCGTCCGGAGTATTGATCGAATCACCAGAGAACGCCTTTCAGGGAACGTTCTCAGGAGATGGCCACACCATCACCCTGGGGACAGGGGAGGCGTTCGGAACCAGAGAAGGAAACGTTGTTTCCACTGACACGGAAGGCAGTGGAAAGATTTACCGACACAGCCATATCGGTCTGTTTGCGGTGACGGCAGGAGCCAAGATCCGGAACGTAAAGATGGCTGGAACAATGCAGTTTGATTCTGCAGATATGCAGAGTTGCTGCGGTGCCGTGGTGGCCAAAAATATAGGGGCTGACCTGGAGGTGAGTGGCTCCACTGCTTCTGTGGATGTCTCATATAGCAGTACCGGAAATTCCTATGTCGGTGGCCTGGTGGGACGCATCTATGCAGGGGAAGCAGCATCGGGAACCATGAACGTATCAGGCAATACCGTATCCGGCAGCATGACACAGGGTGGTTCGCCGGCCCATGCCTGCATGGGTGGGCTGGTCGCCTATATTGACAGAGATGACGCTAAGCAGAAAGTGTCTCCTGAGAGCATGATACTCGATATATCCTCTACCACGATCCGGGGGCTTTCCCTGACGAGCAGCGCATCCTCCGACATGGGAGGTTTTCTGGGATACGAGTGGCAGAATGTCGCCGTGACATTACAGAATATGAAAATCGAGAACCATGCATCATTAACCAGCAAGGGAAATGCACACTTTGGCGGTATGGTGTACAAGGCTACCGGATATTGGAAGGTAGCCAAGGATTCCGGAGGAAACCGGGGAATCGATATCCAATCTGCGGCATTTACCGGAAATAACACATCCGGTGCCGATGGCATGCTGGTATATCAGGGAAGAGATTCGGAAGAAAGCGCGCTGTATCTGGAGATTCAGAAGAATGCCTATCAGATCGGTGAGGGCGTTACTGTTACGGAAGCAGGCAGTTCGTTTGATGAGTTAGTTGGAAAAAGTTTTAATGGAACAGGAAACGGGCAGGGCGTGGTTTCGTATGCGACATCGGATGCTTCTGCTGACAAGGACTATAAATTCAATACAACCGGATGTACCACATATGCGAACGTGACGAAGAAGGGAAGCAGCGACTGGACGGCCAACTCCAATACCCGCTACTACTATAATCTGGACGGGCTTCGCGAGCAGAATCAGAACGTCAGCGGCAATCCGGCCAATGCACAGCAGCTGGTTCTGTGGTCTGTGGGGAGATATGCAGCTGCGAATATTAAACAGTATTTCTGTGCGAATGCGGATACAGTGACATTGAAACAGGGCGGCAGCTACGATATGGGGGGATATTCTTTTTATCCTACATCTGTAGAACAGACCGAGACACTGACGTTCGATGGCAATGGCGCAACGATCACATTCGATAATAGTGCCTTTAATACCGCCGAGGATACGAAATCTTCTACGAAGATGAGGACGGATGCAGCATCCCAGCATAGCATGCTGCATTATGGGCTGTTTAGGGATTATAAGGCCTCAGGGGCAACTGCCATGAAAACGTACACTCTGACGGTGAAAAATCTTACATTGACCGGAAATATCGGGCACAATACCAGTGCATCCGGTGTCATTCTCTGTGGAGAGGTCAATGGAGGAAACACAAACAATACTATCAACACGCATAGTCTGATCCTCGACCGGATTACTTTACAGAATCTTTGGATTGCGGGATATGACGATGCTGACAGTGCACCATTGTGTGTCAACAGCGTAGATTCTTATACGTCTGTGTCACTCAGCAATATAAAAGCAAGTTATAAACAGGAAGGGAATGGCCCGGTGCACGCGGCCGGCAGCCTGATGGGAAATGCAGGCGGAGACACGGCTCAGAATATTTCCATGAGTTTTGGATCATTGGCCATCCAGGATGGAGCAAAGGCAGGAGAAAAGGCGATGTTTTCCAAAGCCGTCCTGCTGAACTCTTTCGTATATCCGGATGGAGCCTCCTGCGCTGCCGTATATAACTTTGACCTGAAGGATGACTGGACTGAATCTACATGGGACCATCACAATGTCACCTACGGAAAAGAAATCTCGGACTCAACGGAATATAAGGATCAGCAGCACTGGTATTATGATTCCTGCCGGGAGGGCAATAAAATATATGTGAATAAAGTAAGTGCCGATGGGGTAGAAACTGAACCCTCATTTCGTACTTATCTGCCGTATGTGTGCAGCCCTTATGGTGCCAAGGATAACCAGAGCACGAGCAAATACCATGAGATCAAGGTGAATGTCTATGTGGTAGATATCATTGAGGGATGTGGCACCTATGGGCATCCGTTCCGGATCAGCACGGCAGAGCAGATGGTGGCGATCGCGGATTATATAAGAACCGGTACAGCCGGTAACGGCCGTAAGATCAGATGTTCAAGAGAGTTTCTTGAGCAGAGTCCGACAGGGCTACATGATGACACAGATGAGAGCACTCACTGTGCTGAGTATGTCAAAGACGGAGACAGCTGGATGGCGGGAACACTCAGCATATCCAACGATGAGATGCAGGACTATATGCGGAATGCATATTATCAGATCACGGAGAATATTACACTGGATGATTCCTTTGTCGGCCTTGGATATGATATCAACACGGCATTTCGTGGCGTGATCGTGGGCAAAAAAAAGAGTGATGGAACCTATCCTACGATATATTTACAGAATGACTGCCTGAACAAAACAACGCAGAACACGGTTTGTCATGGGCTGATCAGCAACAGTTATGGTTCTGTTGTCATGAATCTGAATATTCACCTTTCTTCCCAGGGAAGTGCAATTGAAATTTCGGAAGCAAACAAGCTAAATGATGCCACGGTAAATCAATATTTTGGTGGCGTAATAGGACAGATACTGGGCGGAGATAATGTTATAGACAATGTATCGGTTCAGTCTGACGATCCGTTTATCAACCTGACCGGCCGGTATAAGCACCTGGTTCCGGTGGGAGGATATGTCGGCATCGTTCAGGGAGGTACCCTTATCTTCAGAAATATACAGAACCCGGATCAGCAGGGATTTGCGGGACAGGTATCTGTAGACGGAAACTCTTATGATGCGAAGGCTTCTGCTGGGAAATATTTTTATATCAATCCATACATTGGCCGTGTGCTGGATGGATGTACATTTTATGAGCAGACCGGAACAGATGGCAGCAATTATCTGAATAACACCGATAAGAATTATCAGATCGCTACGATCGATCCGACCGGAAAGAAAATCACAACGACGGCAGATTCCGGAACAGGTACTTATGTTACCTCAAATGATAAATTATACCTGACGACGACTGTCGAGGATGCTCAGAGTCTGTTGATCCTGTCTGCGATTGCAAACAGCGGTGCAGGGGGCGGAGGAGTTAGTGAAAGTTACAGCGATGCTATCTGGGGAGGATCCTATGCCTACTATGGGCAAAAGGGCGAGAGGTTTGGAAACAAGGACAGAGGCAAGGCGAGAAATGCATCCTACAAATATGTTGGACAGAATACTGACGCTGCAAAGGGCGATTTTGCGTCTTCAGTGAAGGATGACCACAAGACGGTGAAATATGCGCTGGAGTCGGGTGAGTACAAAATAACAGATGCTTCCAACACGCCGTATCTGGTCACCAGATATACCGACCCATCCAGATTGACATATTTTTATGCGGGAAATCTCACGAGAGTCAGTTTGCGATTATCTGAAGATACCTATGATATGAGTAAATATACATCCGGATATCGGGGGATCGGAGGACGATATAAGTCCGCATCGGTACAGACGGACACAAGTACGTATAATGCAGACCGAAATACGCCGTTTACGAATTCATTCGATGGCGGAGGCAGTTCGTTACAGGTTGATATGGATGTAAACGAGTACGCGGATGACAATTATCGCGCAATCGGAATTGGTGGTCTGTATAATGTGTTCCAGCAGGATGAAAAAAATGGCGATACGAATATAACCAACGAAGTGAAAAATCTTCAGGTCTCCGGTAAGGTCCGGTTCTCATATCGCACCGCCACGGGGGAGAAGGCGACAGAGAATCTAAACAAACCTGAGACCGTAGGTGTCGGCGGGCTGGTCGGACGTTCGGCCAACCGTAGCCGAACGGATGACTACTATGCAGATATCTCCGCAATATCGCTGAAAGACCTGTCTGTTTCAGCTCCTTACAATGCAGGAGGCATGATCGGACTGGGAGGAGTAAAGACGTATGCTGTGGGTGGTCTTCGACATAGCAATGTAAGTTTCAATATCTTTGCGGCGCATTTTACGGATTGTAAACTGGAAAACGTAACGCTTTCGTCCGATCGAAATGCCGGCGGACTCATAGGATGGTCTGCGGCTAATGTGGATAGTGACGCCGCCGGATCTTCAAGTTCCACAAACCGGTTGACGTCATGCACCGCAGACGGTGTGACGGTGACTTCCGGTACAGGAAACAGTGGGACTGCCGGTGTGTTCCTGGGAAAATGCGATTCCGACCTGACGTTGGATACATTGTCGATCAGGAACTCCAAAGTGACTGCATCGTATAGTGGTCTGGTCGCAGGAATGATCCGAAACGATATGGCAAGCAAGGATCGGAAGTTTAGCGCAGACAATGTAATGATAAATTCCGGTGGAAAGTCCTGCGTGGGAACCACAGCGGCAGGAGGCATTGCAGGTAAGGATGAAGTAGAAACGACACTGACGTCCTGCGTGAATAAGGGCACCACGATTCAGGGGACAAACGAAGGAGGACTGATCGGAGAATTAACGAACACTGCAGATATCTATGGCTGCAAGAGCACGGGACTTGTCTTGAAGATGGCAGATAACAGCGCCGGTGCAGCGGGTGCGTTCATCGGGAAGACAACCGGTGAGATCACCGGTGGGAACCTTTTGTGGGACAGCAATTCCTATGACGAAGGAATCCCGACGAAGGGAACCTGGATCGGTGAAACCAGCGCAGCGGTATATCTGGCCGGGGTTAGCAGAAAAAACACCTTGGGAAGCGGAAATGATGATCCGCTGCCGGATGTGGGAAGTCCATCATCCTACAAAGGGTATATTTCTTATGCGGACTATTGTGTGAAGAATGACTACTCGCAGGAGGAACAGGAACACGGTATTACATTACAGCCTGCAAACCTATCAGAAGGCAACCCATTGACTGTCTATCTGAACGAACAGTTATATCTGGGGGATGGAACCTGGACGATTACGTCGGGCGGTGATTGTGCCGGGATTGACGCGGCGAAGAATATTCTGACTGTCCGGAAGAGGGGTCAGGTGACACTAACGGATGGATCGAAGACATACAGCGTTAACATCGTGAATGTCTCTGAAAAAGAAACCATTATGGAAAATGCGACATATGAAAACAATAATGGTACGTATAAGATTCATCCGTTTGGTGATACATCCACTTCAGATGTATTTAGTTTGGAAAAAACGAGTATAAATCAATCAGGTCTTTATGAGAGTAATACAAGCGGCAAAGGTTCTTTGCTTAAATTTAAAGTATACGCAGGATATGCATATAACATAGAGTATGGCGCGCTTGTTTCGGGCTTGCAAAATGGAACTACACCGGCACGAATGCATTTTTCTGTTACGGATGGCGCCGATCCTTCAAAAAATGATAAAACAGCCAATCGTTATATGTCTGTATATGATAAGGATGCATGGGATAAAACACCATGTGAGTATAAGATGTTTAGAGACAATTCTATTGAGGTTAAGATTGAGAAAGATGGATATATCTGGTTAAGCTTTGCCTATAATTATAACAGCGGTAAAGGCGGCAACTATACCACAACATCGAACAGATCCTATACCTTTGAGGGAGAAAGTAAATCCACTGCCATGAATAACTCTTTGGCTCAAGAGTTATTTGGTAAAGAAACGCAGGCCTATAAATCATACACCCTTGAGAATAGTGCTGATGTGTTTAAAACCATCAAAATCGAAAAAACACCTGTCAGCCAGGCCAACTATACAAAGCTTATTCTCACCGCCTGTACAAAGAGTTCTTTCAACACAGAGGAACAGGTTTCTGACTTAAAAACGGCTATGGGACTTGAGTTTGCCCTGTATGATGAAAACAGGGGTGTCATGATGCCTGTCGATGTTACTAAGGTTCAGTTGTCCAAGAATTCGATCAGTAATGTCATGGCTGGCGAAAGCAATTTGACGGCATCGTATGAGGGGAAAACATGTAGTGTTCCAATCACCGTTATTGATAAGGAAATTGGTTCTAAGGTAAACGTCATCACCAGCCCGAAGGGCCGGTTCACAGACGGAACCGTCTTTTCCGGAGCATTTGGCACCTTATTTGGTGACGCTGTCTACAACGCCATGGATTCAGGCAGTGTGAACAACAATGTCGACCTGATCTATCAGGAGATGAAGAATGGAGTGGCGCAGGACAGCGGACGAGTGAAATATACCACGACAGGAGTCGGTCTGACGGGGACGAACGGGTTTGATGTGTCGAACAAGGTTTCGACCTTCCATACACAAAACGAAGCCGAGGGAGACGTTTTGGGAAGTGATTTCCGGGTTCTTCTCGCGGCGGGCAACAGCATTGGAACAGACATCCGCAAATACCTGGATCTGTTGACCAATGGTGGATATTCCCTTGCATTGCAGCAGGGAAAGAAACTTGTGGATGCGAAAAGTGAAACATACCGATGGAATGGTAGTGAATTTGAGAATACCGGGGGCAGTTCCCTGATAGTAAAGAATTCAGCCGGCGGTATTACCTATTCCATGGGCAAGGATTACGACAATGACAGGAAGCAGTTTACCCTTCTTACCGTAACCTTTACGGCGGGAGAACATACGCAGACGGTCTATGTTCCTATCGTAGTCCGCCGTATTGTGGAGATTGACTTCTGCGCTACCTTAAACGATGAGAGCATCTTTACGTCTGAGCCATATGACGTACTGAAGAAACACGTTCTGGTAGAGTATGACGCTGACATGACGGGCTATCTTTCCTGGATTTATAATTCCAGCCAGAATCAGGCGGCAGAGTTTGACTGGCAGAGTTTTATGGAGTCCGGAGCAGATCTCACCAGAGGGTTTGACAAGAAATTGATCTTTGACTGTTCCGAGGGATATCTCCCTGCCGGTTCCAGGATCACACTGGTGGATACCCAGGATCAGGATACCTATTATACGTATAAGGTACAGTCTTCTGACATTAACCATCATGAAGTAACGGTTCCTCTGTCTGCTTTTGTTGACCGGGAAGGGAAGAACTATCAGGAAACCGCAGTCAGCAGGCTGTATCATGCGACCGCCACCGTGGATAACGCAGGGCGGTTTATAGAGGCTGAGAATGCAGCGGATGCAACGGTTGTGACGACGGACGGCAGATACTACCGTCTGAAGAATGCATCGAACGAGGCTGATCAGGGGAAAACAGCGTATTCCATTACTTTGGACAATGCTCAAAAGGTGTCTGAAAACTACTATGTGGTGGTCAATGTCCCTGAGAAGTGTGCCAAGCCTGCCGGTCTGACCAGCATCAACGGTGCGTTGGCAGCGAAGGTGGACACCAGTTCGCCTTGCAACATTACCCAGGTTCACCGGTATGACAAAACATCTCTGGATGACAGGAGTAATACGGAGAGTACATATAGTATTCTGGCAAGTTACACACAGAAACTGGAGGATCAGAGTAACGATGGGAATCACAAGATCAATACGGATACAGCCAATATTGACATTCATCTGAAAAATACCATCTCCTTCAACAGCAGCCAGAGCTATGATGCGAATACCGATAAACTCTATCAGGAATTTATTGCCACTCCTTACAATAATAAAGAGGAGCTTTCCTTCCTGACGGATTCCGGGACGTCCGGAACGGTATCATTTATGGTGTATTCCCAGAAGGGAGACACAAAACAGTATTATAACTATCAGAACGGCAAGTTGGTCAGATCTGATACGAAAGTGTACTGTGCTTCTTATCCATGGACTTCGGAAGAAGGAAAAATGAAGCTTGTGCTGGGCGCGGTAAATTCAGAGAGTGCTGCGATCGATCTGTCTCCGGTCCGGACGGATATCCTGAAATCGGCAGACAAGACGGGAGATATCTGTGTGGAGGCGCAGATGACACTTACCATGTCGAAAGAATCGATCCGGGAATTGGTTCCTGCATCTATTGTTTCCGATGGAAAACCGGAACAGTCGCTGCATTTTCAGTACAATGCCAGACTCGCAAGCTCGACCGACAAATTGACAGAGAGTACATGGAGAGCCAGCGCGGAGCCTAAGAGTTTTTACTATAAAGACGAAACCGGATATCTGGAACTGACGTTTAACGGGGATAATGTTGATCAGCTTGGAATCAACCTGAATGATCTTCCGGAGAACCGCTCCCAGGTGATCAACGCTACGGCCGTCATCGATTTTAATAACTGGACAGGCTGGAAGAGTGTACTGGAAAAGGTACAAATGATGAAGTTTACGTTCCATCTGGAACAGAAAGAGAACAGCAGGAGTTATAAGAAGATCACAACAGATCGTTATCTTGACTATGTAAAGGCCGGTGTCAGGAAGGCATCCGGGTATCAGAGTCAGGGATTAAGCCAGAAGGATCATACGTGGACGTTTACCCAGACAAAAGCAGACGGAAGTTTTGCCAATCTGGAAGATGGTGTCTATCGTCTTCCGGTAGAATATGCCGTGGATGTGTCCACGAAACAGACGGATTTTATGTATGCGAACTATCGTCTGGTGGCAGAGGTGACCCTGCTGGATAAAGAGGGAAACGCCATCTCTGTGCAGGATAAGGACAATCCTTCCACGACATCATTATCGGATTATGTGACCTACACCCTTGCCCGGGTTCTCACAAATTTCTAACAGGGCGCTATGACCCGAAAGGGGACAGATGAAAGTCTGTCCCCTTTTTGCTTTATTTTTACTTTTTTTTTACGTTCGGATGATAGTAGATTTTACGTTCGTTTTGTAAACTTTGGATTGTAAGTTGAAAACAATATAGAAACGAGGTAAATGAGAATGAGAAAATTATTCAAGAAAACAAGTTGTGTTGCTATGGCCGGACTGATGGCAATCACATTGATGACAGGCTGTGGAAATAAGGATGCGTCTTCTTCCGGAAGCGCAGACAAGGGCGGCGTGAGCGGAACCATTTCCGTGGTCAGCCGTGAGGACGGATCCGGAACCCGCGGGGCATTCGTGGAACTGACCGGTGTCGAGGAAAAGGATGCTGACGGAAATAAGGTCGATCACACCACGACAAGCGCGATCATCGCGAACAGCACCGATGTCGTTTTGAACAATGTGGCAAGCGACAGCAACGCGATCGGCTATGTTTCCATGGGAGCATTAAATGACACGGTAAAGGCGGTCAATGTGGAGGGCGTAGAGCCGACCACAGACAATGTAAAGGCAGGTACCTACAAGGTATCCAGACCATTTAACGTAGCAGTTTCCAAGGACAAGAAAATGTCTGACGCCGCTCAGGATTTCTACAATTTCATCCTGAGTGCACAGGGACAGACGATTGTAGAGGATAACAAGTACATCAAGATTGACGATTCCGCAAAAGATTTCGAGAGCAGCAAAGCCTCCGGTAAGGTGGTGGTAGCCGGATCTTCCTCAGTGACTCCGGTTATGGAGAAGCTGGCAGAGGAATATCAGAAAGTCAACGGAGGGGTAACCGTCGAGGTACAGCAGAGTGATTCTACCATCGGTATGACATCTGCCATCGAGGGAACCTGTGACATTGGCATGGCATCCCGTGAACTGTCAGATGATGAGGCATCTAAGCTTACTGCCACCGCCATTGCTCTGGATGGTATCGCGATCATTGTAAACAACAAAAATGACATCTCTGACCTGAGTCTGGATCAGATCAAGCAGATCTATGTGGGCGACCTGACAGACTGGAGCCTGAAATAAAGGGGGATAAGAAACTATGGAACAGACGGTTTCTGTTGCAAAACGTCCGGAAAAGGTAAGACAGAACGTGATGACTACGCAGGACCGCGTAGTCATTAACCGGGTGAAAGAGGCGATTGCCAAAGTCGTATTTACGCTCATGGCACTCCTCTCGGTTCTGGCGATCCTGCTGATCTGTGTATTCCTGTTTGCCAACGGAATTCCGGCGGTCAGAAAAATCGGAGCAGCCAATTTCCTGCTGGGAACGACCTGGGCTCCGACCAATGGGCAGCCATCCTTTGGAATTCTTCCGATGATCGGAGGAAGTGTGGTGGTAACACTTGGAGCAGTGATCGTCGGTGTGCCGGTGGGAATCCTGACGGCGGTGTTCATGGCACGCTTTTGTCCGAAAAAAATCTATTCGCTGATCAAGCCGGCCTCCGATCTGATGGCCGGAATCCCATCGGTCGTATATGGTTTCTTTGGATTGGTGATGCTGGTACCGCTGGTGAGAATGCTGCGAGACAACTTTGGGATGAATACCAATGGCTGCAGTATTCTGACGGCTTCAGTACTGCTTGGCATCATGATCCTGCCGACGATCGTCAGTGTCAGCGAATCTGCGATCCGTGCTGTGCCTGACAGTTATTATGAGGGTGCGAGAGCGCTCGGGGCAACGCATGAGAGAAGCGTATTCCGCACGATCGTTCCGGCTGCCAGATCCGGTATCCTGGCCGGAGTGATCCTGGGTGTGGGACGTGCGATCGGTGAGACGATGGCGGTGATCATGGTGGCAGGAAATCAGCCGCAGATGCCGGACAGCATTCTTCACGGTGTGAGAACCATGACGGCGAACATCGTCATTGAGATGGGGTATGCGACCGGACTTCACAGAGAGGCGCTGATCGCCACAGGAATGGTACTGTTCCTGTTTATCCTGGTGATCAACCTGTGCTTCTCCTTGTTAAAGAGAAAAGAACATTAGAAAGGGGATGGAGGAAGCGATGAATAGACATTACAAACTGGAAGCAAGACTTCTGTCCCTGTGCTGCTATACGGCGGCTGCGATCACCTTCGGGATGCTGCTGTTCATCATCGGTTACATACTGGCCAAGGGCATTCCGCATATGTCGCTGGATTTTTTCAGCAGGACATATGACTCAGTCAATGTCTCTGTGGTGCCGTCTGTGATCAATACGATCATGATGGCTGCGGTGACGCTGCTGATCGTGGTACCGGTGGGAATCGGTGCGGCAATCTATACTTCCGAGTATGCCAGGAGAGGCAGCAAGGTGGTGAAGGTGGTACGCATCACGACAGAGACCCTGCAGGGAATTCCTTCCATCGTATATGGTCTGTTTGGTCTTCTGTTTTTCGTCAATGCCATGAAATGGGGACAGTCCATGCTGGCCGGTGCATTTACTCTGGCGATCATGGTTCTGCCGGTCATCATGAGAACGACGGAGGAGGCACTGCAGTCTGTTCCGGATTCCTACCGCGAGGCGAGTTTCGGACTGGGAGCAGGAAAACTGCGCACCGTCATCCGGGTCGTGCTCCCTCCGGCGGTCCCCGGAATCTTATCCGGCGTGATCCTGGCCATTGGCCGAATTGTGGGAGAGACCGCAGCGCTGATCTATACGTCGGGAACGGTGGCCAAGATCCCAAAGGGACTGATGGGATCCGGACGAACCATTGCACTGCACATGTGGGTCCTGGCGAACGAGGGACTGCATGAGGACAAAGCATATGCCACGGCAGTGATCCTGTTGATCCTGGTCATTGTGATCAACTTCCTGTCCAACCAGCTGGCAAGAAAACTGGCCAGTGCGTAGGATGCGGATACTGTGTGAATATAATAGATTGAGCAGAAGCGTCTGCGGAATGGAGAATAGCTGGAATGGAAAATAACACGCAAAACAAGATGACAGTAAAAGGGCTGGATCTGTATTATGGAGATTTTCATGCTCTGAATAATATCAATCTGGATATGAAAGACCGGGAAGTGACGGCATTTATCGGACCTTCAGGATGTGGCAAGAGTACCTTCCTGAAATCCCTGAACCGAATGAATGATATGGTCGAGGGATGCAGGATCACCGGTGATGTCCGTCTGGATGGAGAGAATATTTACGGGGACATGGATGTGAACCTGCTTCGAAAGCGAGTCGGAATGGTTTTTCAGAAACCGAATCCGTTTCCGATGAGTGTGTATGACAATATTGCGTTTGGACCGAGAACACATGGCATCCATAAAAAAGAACAGTTGGATGAGATCGTGGAGCGGTCCCTGAAGCAGGCAGCTATCTGGGATGAACTGAAAAACCGTCTGAAGAAGAGTGCGCTGGGGCTGTCCGGCGGACAGCAGCAGCGACTCTGTATCGCAAGGGCGCTGGCGGTGGAGCCTGAGGTGATCCTGATGGATGAGCCGACCTCTGCGCTGGATCCGATCTCTACGTCAAAGATCGAGGATCTGGTGGTGGACCTGAAAGAAAAATACACGATCATCATGGTCACCCACAATATGCAGCAGGCGGCCCGGATTTCCGATGAAACCGTATTTTTCCTGCTGGGAGAGATCGTTGAAGCCGGAAAGACGGACGAGATATTCAGCAATCCGCGGGATAAGCGAACCGAAGACTATATCACCGGACGGTTCGGTTGATCGGGGAATAGGGAAAGGAAGACGAACATGAGAGAGAAGTATTTGCAGCAGTTAAAACAGCTCAATGATCTTCTGATCCAGATGGGGCAGCTGGTGGAGCATTCTATCGAGATGGCGATCGGGGCCCTGGTAGGACAGGATGTGGGAAAAGCACATGCGACCATTGAGTTTGAGGAAGAGATTGATGAAAAGGAAAAGGAGATCGAGAGACTGTGCCTGAAACTTCTGCTGTGCCAGCAGCCGGTCGCCAGGGATCTGAGGTTTATCTCAGCAGCCCTCAAGATGGTGACGGACCTGGAGCGGATCGGAGATCAGGCATCGGACATTGCCAGAATCAGTATTTTTCTGGCGAAAGAACCATATATCAAGAAACTGGATCACATCAAACAGATGGCGGCAGAAACCACCGATATGGTGATCCGAAGCATTGACGCCTATGTGGAAAATGATGTGAAGAAAGCCAGAGCCGTGATCGCACACGACGATGTGGTGGATGATCTGTTCAAGATGGTCCGTCAGGAACTGGTGGATCTGATCAACCAGGATGTCAACAACGGAGAACAGGCTACCGATTTTCTGATGGTCGCCAAGTATTTTGAGAAGATTGGAGACCATGCGGTAAACATTGCCGAGTGGGTAATCTTTTCCGTCAATGGTGTCAAGGAGAAAAAAGGTGATGTATGATGAATATTTACAGAGAATGGTGTAAAGGCTTATATCAGATTGTTCATGGCAACAAAACGTTATTTCTTCTGTTGAATTCCGCTTTTTTCGGGCTGATCGGACTGACGGCCTGGATGGCGGTGAGGATCTTCATGCTGGACCGGGCAGACTGGATGATCTGCTTTATCGGATATCCTGCTGTATTTGCAGGATATCTGGGTGGATTGTTCTATCTTATGAACCAGGAATAGAGGTTTTGCCGTTTTTTGGAATAGAAAATCGCTGTCATGTAGTGGAAGTCCAACAAGAATTGCGAAGCAATTCTTGCTAGGGCAAAACGCAGGTTTTGCCGTTTTTTAGAATAGAAAATCGCTGTCATGTAGTGGAAGTCCAACAAGAATTGCGAAGCAATTCTTGCTAGGGCAAAACGCAGGTTTTGCCGTTTTTTACATAGATTTTACATTGCGATAATATGCATTTTACACAGCTTGATTATACTTTGGTCGTAATCAGGCTGTTTGTCATGGTCAGAAATATGTGACCGAAAGGCAGTCAGCACATGTAAACACTATGAATTGTATGGATGAAAGGAAGAAAACATGGACATATTCGCAGTATTATCAATGGTGGGAGGTCTTGCCCTGTTTCTGTTCGGTATGAATCTGATGGGAGAAGGCCTGGCCAAACTGTCCGGCGGAAAGCTGGAGAGCATTCTGGCGAAACTGACCTCCAACAAGTTTATGGCGGTGATCCTGGGTGCGGGCGTGACGGCAGTGATCCAGAGTTCCTCGGCCACGACCGTCATGGTGGTCGGTTTTGTAAATTCCGGCATTATGAAGCTGCATCAGGCAGTCGGGATCATTATGGGTGCCAATATCGGTACCACGGTGACGTCATGGATCCTGAGTCTTTCCGGTATCCAGAGTGACAGTTTCTGGATCCAGCTGTTAAAGCCGACCTCCTTTTCACCGGTGCTGGCTCTGATCGGAATTATCTGTCTGATGTTTTCCAAGTCCGACCGCAAGAAGGATGTGGGAAGCATTCTTGTGGGCTTTGCAATCCTGATGTACGGTATGGAAGCGATGAGCAGTGCGGTATCTCCGCTCAAGGATGTGCCGGAATTTACAGGTATTCTGACCATGTTCTCGCAGCCTCTGCTGGGTATGATCGCCGGTGCGGTCCTGACCGCGGTGATCCAGAGTTCTTCTGCATCGGTCGGTATCCTGCAGGCCCTCTGTCTGACCGGAAGTGTCAGTTACGGGACCGTCATCCCGATCATCATGGGACAGAACATCGGTACCTGTGTGACGGCGCTTCTGTCCGCGATCGGTGCGAGCAAGAATGCCAAGCGAACCGCCTTTGTGCATTTGTATTTCAATCTGATCGGAACCTGTTTGTTCATGGTGATATTTTATACGATCAATGCCTTTGCGCCGTTTGCCTTTCTCGGCCATGCGGCGGGACCGGCCGGGATCGCGACGATTCATTCCCTGTTTAATATCGGAGCAACCATCGTATTGTTCCCATTTTCCAATGTCCTGGAGAAACTGGCGTGCCTGTCCATTCCGGAACGCGAGGAACACAATGCCCACGAGAAGGACACTGCACTGCAGCAGCTTGACCCGAGATTTCTGGATCAGCCGGGCTTTGCCCTGATGCAGGCTGCCCGCGCGACACAGTCCATGGCACAGCTTTCCTCCAAGGCCCTGTGCCTTGCAACGGGTCTGATCTTTGAGTATGATATAGAGGCAAGTGAACGGGTAGATCATCTCGAAAAAGAAGTGGACCATTATGAGGACAGCATTGGCAACTATCTGACGATGATCGCGGGAAGACACCTCTCGGCCCAGGAGGGAAAGAGACTGGTGGAACTGCAGCACTGTGTGGGAGATTTTGAGCGGATCTCGGACATTTCCCTGAATCTGATGCATGCGGTCAGCAAAATGCAGAAAAAGCAGCAGGAATTTTCTCCGAAGGCGGTTCGTGAACTGCACGTGCTGGCGGATGCTGTTCAGGAGATGATGGACAGTTGTATTGCATGTTTTGAGAAAGATGATATCAAATCTGCGCAGACGATCGAGCCGCTGGAGGAGTGCATCGATGAGCTGAAGGAGGAGATCTCCCGCAGACATCACAAGAGACTCAGACACGGTAAATGCAGCGTGGATATGGGATTTGTGCTGGAAGATATCACGACGGATCTGGAGCGGATCGGAGACCATCTGAGCAATGTGGCACTTGCTGTGATCCAGAATGGCGTCGAGGGCATTGAGGCACATGAGTATGTGGAAAAGATCAGCAGCGGAGAAGACATCTGGTATGAGGGAAGACTTCTGGCCTTCCAGGAGAAATATCAGCTGCCATAAAGAGAGGAGACGGATTATGGCATTTTTGATCTATGTGGTGGAAGACGATGTAAATATCCGGGAGATTGAGAGTTTTGCCCTCAAGAACAGCGGATATGAGGTCGAGGAATTTGAGAGTGGTAAGGCGTTTTTTGAGAAGATGCAGGTAAAGGCTCCGGATCTGGTGCTGCTCGATATCATGCTGCCGGACACGGACGGAATCTCGATCATGAAGAGGCTGCGCGCGGAGAGTGCGACGAAGACCCTGCCGGTGATCATGGTGACTGCCAAGACCTCGGAGATCGACAAGGTCAAGGGACTGGATTCGGGGGCGGATGATTATCTGACCAAACCGTTCGGTGTCATGGAACTGATCTCCAGAGTCAAGGCTTTGCTGCGCCGGTGTTACAGAGCACCGGAGGAGGTGGAACTGACCTATCATGAGATCGAATTAAATCTGCTCAAGAGATGCTGCAAGGTGTCCGGAGAGAAGGTTGAACTGACGTACAAGGAATTTGAACTGCTGCATCTGCTGATCCAGAATGCAGGGATCGTGCTCAAGAGAGAGGTGCTGATGGAGCGCGTCTGGGATACGAATTTTGAGGGAGAATCCCGGACACTGGATATGCACATCAAGACGCTCCGGCACAAACTGGGGGATGCAAGCCATTACATCAAGACAGTCCGCAATGTCGGATATTGTATGGAGTAAACGATGAAGAGCAAGATATACAAAGAATTTATGATCATCGCAGTTCTGGCCATCATCCTGACCACTGCGATGACCACGGCCATATATTATCAGGTTTTCCAAAAAGAAGTCTTTGATGATCTGGAGAATATCTGTACGGTGATGGAACAGACGGGAGTCTTTGAACAGGAAGATCTGAAGGTGGAGGGGACGTACGGAGGAGAGTCCACCAATCTGCGGATCACTCTGATTGCATCCGATGGAAGGGTTCTCTATGATACAAATGCGAGTGTTAATTCGCTGGACAACCATAAGGACCGCCCTGAGATCGCACAGGCATTTTCGGAGGGAAAAGGAAAGTCGATCCGTACATCCACGACGATCAACAAATCCAACTATTACTATGCCGTACTTCTGGACAATGGCAGTGTGCTTCGTGCGGCCAAGGAGACCAGAAGTATTATAAACCTGTTTTGCAGTGTGCTTCCGGTGATTCTTTTGATCGGACTGTTTCTGCTGATCCTGAGTATGCTGATCAGCCATTATCTGACCAAGTCTCTGGTCAAGCCGATCGAACAGGTGGCTTCCAATCTCGATCATCTGGAGCAGATACGGACCTACAAGGAGCTGATGCCGTTTATCCAGCTGATCCGCGAACAGCATGAAAATATTCTCAAGGCAGCGAATATGAGACAGGAGTTTACCGCCAATGTCTCCCACGAGTTAAAGACACCGCTGACCTCGATCTCCGGGTATTCTGAGCTGATCGAGAACGGTATGGTCAGCCAGAATGATGTGGGACGGTTTGCCGGAGAGATCCATCGCAACGCAAGACGTCTGATCTCCCTGATCAATGACATCCTGAAACTTTCCGAACTGGATTCCTCCAGGGAGGATACACTGAATCTGGAGGATGTGGATCTGTATGAACTGGCGGAAAACAGCATTGTCATGTTGGGGCCGGTGGCAGAAAAGAGACATATCCGGCTGCATCTGGAGGGAGAATCCTGTGTGGTGCGCGCGGACCGGGATCTGATGGAAGAGGTGATCTACAACCTCTGTGACAATGCGATCCGCTATAACCGCGAAGGAGGCAATGTCTGGGTTAACATCGGACAGGGATTCTCTGTGCGCGATGATGGGATCGGCATTTCCCAGGAACATCAGCAGCGTATTTTCGAGCGTTTTTACCGGGTGGATAAGAGCCGTTCCAAGAAAACCGGTGGAACCGGACTGGGACTGGCGATCGTCAAGCACATTGTGGATCTGCACGGCGGAGAGATCCGGGTGGAGAGTGCGCCGGGACTTGGCACTACGGTGAGTGTGTCATTCTGAGTTTTGGCATTCTGAGTTTTTTGAATTAATTGTGTTCATTTGAGCCTCTATATGATAAAATGTTCTCAGTACGTGTTTGCAGAACCTGCATTCACAGATGAATACATAAGAACAAGGAGGCTTAACATGCGCGAATTGATGTTAGGTAATGCTGCGGTTGCCCGTGGACTCTATGAGGCAGGCTGTGGTGTGGCTTCCAGCTATCCCGGCACTCCGAGTACCGAGATCACTGAGGAAGCAGCAAAGTATGATGAGATTTACTGCGAATGGGCACCGAATGAAAAGGTGGCTCTGGAGGTCGCATTCGGTGCGGCTGTAGCAGGAAAGAGAAGTTTTTGCGGCATGAAGCACGTTGGTCTGAACGTGGCTGCCGATCCGTTATTTACGATTTCTTATACCGGAGTAAATGCGGGTATGATCATTGGTGTGGCGGATGATGCGGGAATGCATTCCTCACAGAATGAACAGGATTCCAGACACTATGCCATTGCGGCCAAGGTGCCGATGCTGGAACCATCCGATTCTGCGGAGGCGCTTGAGTTCACCAAGATCGCCTATGAGATTTCCGAGAAATTTGACACTCCGGTCTTCTTAAAGATGTGTACCCGTGTGGCACATTCCCAGAGCATTGTCGAGACCTCACAGCGTGAGGAATTTCCGATCAAAGAATATCAAAAAGACATTTCCAAATATGTCATGATGCCGGCCAATGCCAAGCGCCGTCATCCGATCGTGGAGCAGAGAACCAGAGATCTGATCGCATATGCAGAGACCTCTCCTCTGAACCGTGTGGAGATGGGTGACACCAGCCTTGGAATCATTACATCCTCCACGTCCTATCAGTATGTCAAGGAAGTCTACGGAGAGAATGCCAGCGTCTTAAAGCTCGGCATGATCAACCCACTCCCTGAGAAGCTGATCCTGGATTTTGCATCCAAGGTGGACAAGGTGGTTGTCATTGAGGAACTGGACGACATTATCGAGACACATTGTAAGAAGCTGGGCATGACCGTATCCGGCAAGGATATCTTCCCGCTGGAGGATGAGTTCTCCCAGAATCTGATCGCACAGAAGATGGGCAAGGAGACAGGTTGCGGCCTCTCTCTGGAGGAGAATATCCCGGTACGTCCACCGGTTATGTGTGCGGGATGTCCTCACAGAGGCATGTTCTATACCTTATCCAAGAACAAATGTACCGTGATGGGTGATATCGGATGTTATACGCTTGGTGCAGTGGCTCCGCTTTCTGCGATCGATGTGACCGCCTGCATGGGCGCATCCATCAGCTCCATCCACGGTTTCAATAAGGCGAGAGGCGAGGAGTCTGAGGCAAAGACTGTAGCGGTCATCGGTGACTCTACATTCATGCATTCCGGTATGACAGGCCTGGCCAACATCGCGTACAATATGAGCAATTCCACCGTGATCATCCTGGACAACTCCATCACCGGCATGACAGGTCATCAGCAGAATCCGACTACCGGTTACAATATCAAGGGAGATCCGGCGGGCAAGATCGATCTGGAAGCACTGTGCAAGGCGATGGGATTCCGGCGCGTCCGCGTGGTGGATCCATATGATCTGGAGGCATGTGACAGGGCCGTCAAGGAAGAACTGGCAGCACAGGAGCCATCCGTGATCATCAGCCGCCGACCATGTGCTCTTCTGAAATATGTCGAGGTAAAGCCTCCTGTGAAGGTGGATGCCGACCAGTGTAAGGGATGTAAGATGTGTATGAAACTGGGCTGTCCTGCTATCAGCTTCCGTGACGGCAAGGCCGTGATCGACGCGACACTCTGTGTGGGCTGTGGGGTATGCCAGCAGTTGTGTCATTTTGGGGCAATTCAGAATTAGAGAGGAGAGTTGACATGACAAAGAATATTATGATCGTGGGTGTCGGTGGTCAGGGCTCCCTGCTTGCCAGCAAGATGCTGGGACATCTGCTTCTGACCCAGGGATATGATGTAAAGGTTTCCGAGGTGCACGGCATGAGCCAGCGTGGAGGAAGCGTAGTGACATATGTACGGTTCGGAGAGAAGGTATATTCTCCGATCATTGACAGGGGAGAGGCCGATGTGATCATCTCCTTTGAGAAGCTGGAGGCTGCCAGATATATGGAATATCTGAAACAGGGAGGAAAGATCATCGTGTCTGACCAGGAGGTCGATCCGATGCCCGTCATCACCGGAGCAGCGACTTATCCGGAAAATCTGATCGAGAAGATGAAAGCGGCGGGAGCCGATGTGGATGCTGTGGATGCACTTAGCCTGGCCATGGAGGCCGGCAGTGCCAAGGCAGTGAACATCGTACTGATGGGGCGAGTATCCCGTTACTTCCCGGAGATTCCGCAGGAGGCATGGCAGGAGGCGCTGGAGGCCTGCGTACCGGCCAGATTCCTGGAGATGAACAAGAAAGCATTTGCCCTTGGGCAGCAATAATACCATAAAGGAGAAGAAGGAATGGCACAAAACTTTTTTCAGCCGGAGATTGAGACGATGCCGGTGGAGGAGATCAAGAAACTGCAGAGTGAGCGGTTGGTTGCTCAGGTAAAACATGTCTATGAGAATGTGGAGTATTACCGCAATAAAATGGATGCAGCCGGAATCAAACCGGAGGATATCCACGGTATTGAAGATTTACACAAACTTCCGTTTATGAAGAAGGACGACCTGCGCGAAGCGTATCCATATGGACTGCTTGCAAAGCCACTGTCCGAGTGTGTGCGCATCCAGTCCACCAGCGGAACGACGGGACGCCGCGTGGTAGCATTCTACACCCAGCATGATCTGGATCTGTGGGAGGACTGCTGTGCCAGAGCGATCGTGGCAGCAGGCGGAACCAAAGACGATGTAGTCCATATCAGTTACGGATACGGCCTGTTTACAGGAGGTCCCGGACTGAACGGCGGTTCCCACAAACTGGGTTCACTGACTCTGCCGATGTCTTCCGGTAATACCGAGCGTCAGCTGCAGTTTATGACAGACCTGGGATCTACCATCCTGTGCTGTACACCGTCCTATGCCGCGTACCTGGCGGAGGCAGTGGCAGAGCGTGGCCTGAAGGATAAGATCAAGCTCAAGGCCGGTATCTTCGGAGCTGAGGCGTGGACAGAGGAGATGCGTAAGAGCATCGAGGAAGGTCTGGGCATCAAGGCATACGATATCTATGGTCTGACTGAGATCAGCGGACCGGGTGTCTCCTTTGAGTGCAGCGAGCAGAAGGGCATGCATATCAATGAGGACCACTTCATTGCAGAGATCATCAATCCGGAGACCGGGGAGGTTCTGCCGGAGGGAGAGAAGGGCGAGCTGGTATTTACCAGCATCACCAAGGAGGCGTTCCCACTCATCCGTTACCGCACCAGAGATCTGTGTGTGCTGACCCGTGAGAAATGTTCCTGCGGACGTACGCACATCCGTATGAAGAAGCCGATGGGACGCAGTGATGATATGAGGGTCATCCGTGGTGTCAATGTATTCCCATCCCAGATCGAGACTGTACTACTGAACAAAAAGATGAGTACGAACTACCAGATCCTGGTTGACCGTGTCAATAATACAGATACCCTGGACATCAATGTCGAGGTGACGGTAGAGCAGGCAGCAGATCCAAACTTTGACAGAGCAGCCAAGACCAAAGAGATCGAGGCGGGACTTCGCTCTATGCTTGGCATCGGTGCCAAGATCCATCTGATGGATGTCGGAAGCATTGTCAGAAGCGAGGGCAAGGCGGTCCGCGTGATCGATAATCGTCACCTGTACTGATATTTGCAGGGATCCGGTGAGAAATCGTCGAAAAGTGACATCCAAATAATCATACAGAGAAAACCTCTTTCGTTATACTGTTTCCAGAACAGGGAAGCAGATATGAAGGAGGTTTTTTTATGGGAAGGATCAGAGTGCTGGTGGTCGATGACAATCATCGGATGTCGAACCTGGAGAAGGAGATACTGGGGCGGGAAGAAGATATGGAGGTGGTAGGACAGGCCGCGGATGGCCAGGAAGCGTTGCAGATGATCGGCACTCTGCATCCGGATGTTGTGCTGTTGGATCTGGTCATGCCTAAGATGGACGGGATCGGCGTGCTCGAGCGGCTGAACATGCGTCAGGAGGACGGAAAGCCTCAGGTGATCGTGGTGTCCGCCGTCAATCAAGAGAGCGTCACGGAGCAGACGTTCCGGCTGGGAGCAGCCTACTATGTGCTCAAGCCGTTTGACAGCAGAGTGCTGGTGGGACGGGTGCGCGATGTGATGGAGGCGGAGCGGCTCGCCGCCTGCAAACCGGGCAAAGTGATCAATACGGTGTTTGAGAACCGGGTGCGCCGCAGGGAAGACCAGCTTGAGGCTGATGTGACGGCCGTCATCCATGAGATCGGAGTGCCGGCACATATCAAAGGATATCAGTACCTGCGGGATGCGATCATGCTTGCAGTCAAGGACAGCAAGATGCTCTCCGGGATCACGAAACTGTTGTATCCCACGATCGCCAAGGAGCACAAGACAACCCCCAGCCGCGTCGAGCGGGCGATCCGCCACGCCATTGAGGTCGCATGGAGCCGGGGAAAGATGGACACGTTAGAAGAGTGGTTTGGATACACCGTGTCAGCGCGCAAGGGCAAGCCGACCAATTCGGAATTCATCGCACTGGTGGCCGACCGCATCCGCATTAACTACAAGATGCGCGCATAATGAAAAAAACACTTTTCCTACGCACATAATTCGGCTATAATAAAATATAGAAGATTATGTTTTGTACAAGGAGGGTGTATATGAAAAACATATTGTTTGTGGCTTCTGAGTGCGTGCCATTCGTAAAGACCGGAGGTCTTGCCGACGTAGTGGGTTCTCTGCCAAAGTATTTTGACAAGAAAGAATTTGACTGTCGTGTCATGATCCCGAACTATGCATGTATTCCTCAGGAGTGGAAGGAGAAGATGAAGTACCGGACCCATTTCTATATGGATCTGGCATGGCGCAGCCAGTATGTGGGCGTTCTGGAGATGGAATACGAGGGGATTACATTCTATTTCATTGACAATGAATTCTATTTTGCGGGATTCCAGCCATACGGCAACATCCATGAAGATGTTGAGAAATTTGCATTTTTCTGTCGTGCGGCATTATCCGCAATGCCATCACTGGATTTCAGACCGGACATTATCCACTGTCACGACTGGCAGACGGGCCTGATTCCGGTATACATCAAGGACAGCTTCCTTGACAATCCATATTACCGCGGCATCAAGACGATCATGACGATACATAACCTGAAGTTCCAGGGCATATGGGACAAACGGAAGGTGATCGATATCACCGGCCTCAATGAATACTATTTCACCGATGACAAGCTGGAGGCGTATGGGGATGCCAATTACCTCAAGGGTGGACTGGTATACGCAGACAAGATCACGACCGTCAGCGATTCCTATGCGGAGGAGATCAAGATGCCATTCTACGGCGAGCGTCTGGATGGCCTGATGCGTGCCAGAAGCGGCGATCTGGTCGGCATTGTCAATGGTCTGGATTACAATGAGTACAATCCGGAGACGGATCCATATATTGTGCAGAATTACAATGCCAGGAACTTCCGGAAGGAAAAGATCAAGAATAAGCGTGCCCTGCAGAGAGAACTGGGACTGGCCGAGGATGACAAGAAGTTTATGATCGGTATTGTGTCCCGCCTGACCGATCAGAAGGGCTTTGACCTGATCGACTATGTGATCGAAGAGATCTGTGCGGAAGATACGCAGCTTGTGGTACTGGGTACCGGAGAGGAACGCTACGAGAATCTGTTCCGTCACTTTGAGTGGAAATATCATGACAGAGTGTCTGCGAACATCTTCTATTCCAATGAGCGCTCTCACAAGATCTATGCGGCCTGCGATGCATTCCTGATGCCATCGCTGTTTGAGCCATGCGGACTGAGCCAGCTGATGAGCCTGCGCTATGGCACGGTTCCGATCGTGCGTGAGACCGGCGGTCTGCGCGACACCGTACAGCCATACAATGAATATGAGGGAACCGGTACAGGCTTCTCCTTTGCGAATTACAACGCGCATGAGATGCTCAATACCATCCGTTATGCGAAGAATGTGTACTTTAACCGTAAGCGTGAGTGGAACAAGATCGTAGATCGCGGCATGGCCATGGATTTCTCATGGAATAATTCTGCCAGGAAATATGAAGAGTTGTACAGAAATATGTAATATGTAAAAGGATGGATTTATGCGACTGGATAAATATCTGGCGCAGATGTCCGTCGGAACACGGTCTGAGGTGAAGAAAATCATCAAATCAGGCCGTGTTTTTGTTAACGGACAATGCGTGCAAAAAGCGGAACACAAAGTGGATGAGAACGCGGACCGGGTCGAGGTGGATGGCTGTGAGGTGGCTTACGCGGCATATGAATACTACATGCTCAATAAGCCTCAGGGCGTGGTCTCGGCGGTGAGCGATGCCAGAGATCAGACCGTGGTGTCCCTGATCCGGGACAGCAGACGAAACGATCTGTTTCCTGTAGGACGGCTTGATAAGGATACTGAAGGACTGCTGCTGATCACCAACGACGGCCCTCTTTCGCATGCCCTGCTGTCACCGGGCAGACACGTGGATAAGACCTATCTTCTGTGGGCGGACGGCGTGGTCACCGGAGAGGATGTGCAGAGACTGGAGCAGGGTGTGGACATCGGAGACGACAAGATGACCCTGCCTGCCCGAGCCCGGATCCTGGAAGTGAAGGATCAGAGAACATGTATGACCCTGACAATCCATGAGGGACGCTATCATCAGGTCAAGCGGATGCTGGCTGCCGTGGGCAAGCCGGTGGTGTATCTGAAACGTCTGCAGATGGGGAGCCTGACTCTGGATGAGAGCCTGGAACCGGGACAGTACCGGGCATTGACACCGGAGGAGGTGGAAGCATTGAAGGGGGGAAGCCGATGAGGGAGAAATGGATTAAGGCGGGGGTGGCTTTGTTGATGGTACTTGGGCTTACCGGCTGCACAAAGACCTCTGATGTTCCGGAACATCCGGATGGTGCAAAGGCGCATGGTGCGTTGCGGGTGGAGGGAACACAACTGACGGATGAACACGGAGATGCGGTGCAGCTTCGTGGTATGAGCAGCCACGGCATTTTATGGTATCCGGAGTATTTGTGCAGGGAGTCGATGGAGAGTCTCAGGGCACAGGGCGCGAATGTCTTCCGGCTGGCGGCGTACAGTGATGATCCGGGAGGGGGATATCTGAGCGAACCGGAGAAAACACTGGAACTGGTCAGACAGGGGATCCGGGCGGCCAGAGAAAGTGATCTCTATGTGATCGTGGACTGGCATACCCTGTCGGATGCCGATCCGAACCGGCATGTGGATGAGGCGAAGACGTTCTTTGATACGGTGGCCGGGGAACAGGCAGGAAAAAAGGATGTCATCTATGAGATCTGCAATGAGCCAAACAGCGGGACGTCCTGGGAACAGATCCGTGAGTATGCCGGTCAGGTGATCCCTGTGATCCGGAAGTATTCCCCGGAGGCATTGATCCTGGTGGGAACACCGGAGTACAGCTTTGACATTACCAAAGTCTGTGGGGAAAAGCTGGAGGATGAACAGGTGATGTATACGTTTCATTATTATGCCGGTCAGAGCAATGAACAGTATGAGCAGATGATGGAGACCTGTCATAACAGCGGCGTTCCGGTGTTTGTCAGCGAGTGGGGGATTCAGACAGATTCCGGATATGGGGATTCGGGGGAGAATCTCCAAAAAGGAGAGAAGTTTGCGTCCTATCTGAACCGGCACGGGATCAGCTGGACGGCCTGGTCCCTGTCCAACAAGGAGGAGCCGTTTTCTCTTTTGAAGCCGGATTGTGGGAAGTTGTCAGACTGGGGGCAGGATGATCTGACGGAGGTGGGAAAGATTCTCTGGAAATCTTTGAAAATATCATAAAAACCTTTGCTTTTTCATATTAAATACGATATAATAATGCAAATTATGTAACGTTGGTTGTAAAACAACAAAACATAGAATGACGTTAGAAGATGAGACAAGAGGAACGTGATGAAAAAGAACAAAAAACTTTGGTGGAATAAATTTTGGAGTATTCTCACGCTATTGCTGACCGTGACCTACCTGGTCTGGAGAATCGGCTTTACGATCCCACACGACAAGGGAATTCTGTCGGTGGTGTTCTGGGTGATCCTGCTTCTTGCAGAGATCTTTGGACTGCTGGAGATGGCGGTTCATCTTTACAATATGTACGACTATGGGCTGTACCGGCATAAACTGCCGGGACTTCCCGCCGCAAGATTTCCGGACGTTGATGTGTTTGTACCGACGGTCAATGAGCCTGTGGAGGTGCTGGAGGCGACATTGACGGCGTGTCTGGCGATGAATTACCCCAGCCGCGATAAGATACATATCTATCTGTGTGATGATGGGGAGCGGCAGCAGATGCAGGAACTGGCCAGCCGGCTGGGAGTCGGATATCTGACCAGAACGGAGCATCACAGTGCCAAGGCCGGCAATCTCAATGCGGCATTGCGCCAGACGACCTCTCCTCTGATCGCGGTGTTCGATGCGGATATGATGCCAAGGCCGGATTTTCTGATGCATACGGTTCCCTACTTTGGCGCGAATGTCCGTCAGATGGACTGGAAAAAGGGCAAGGGAAAGAAACAGGCCAAAAGTTCCGCACATGAGCTGCAGGGGATGATGGGATTTGTACAGACTCCGCAGCATTTTTATCAGCCGGATCTGTTCCAGCACAATCTTCGCCTGGGTTCGCGGATCCCGAACGAGCAGGATTACTTTTACCGGGTGGTCCAGCTCGCCAAAAATAAGACCAACAGTGTCATTTTCGGCGGTTCCAATACCCTGCTGTCCAGAGAGGCCCTCGAACACATCGGTGGATTTGTGGAGCAGGTGGTTACCGAGGATTTTGCCACCGGCATTGAGCTTCAGAAGGCGGGATATCAGGCCATTGCGGTGGACGAGGTGCTGGCGGACGGTATGACAGTTCATGATTTTGGTGGACTGATGCGGCAGAGAAGACGCTGGGCCAGAGGATGCATCCAGTCGGGGCGCAGGACACATTATCTGCGCAGTAAGACTCTGACATTTGCCCAGAAGATCAACTATCTTACCAGCATCAGCTATTGGTACAGTTCGTGGAAACGGCTGATCTATCTGCTGGCCCCCTTATTGTTTGCGCTGTTTGGAACTGTCGTGGTGGAGTGTACTCTTCCTCAGGTTCTGATCTTCTGGCTGCCCATGTATCTGGCTACGAATCTCTGTATGAGACGGTTTGCCGACAATATCCGGACAACAAGGTGGACCGATATTTATGAAACCACCTTTTTCCCATATCTTCTGGTGGCGGTACTGCTGGAGACGTTTGGCATCCGGCAGAAGCAGTTTCACGTCACCCGGAAACAGAAGTCGAAGAGAACCAGCCACTGGTATTATACGATCCCGTATCTTGTGGGAGCGGGGGCTTCTGTCTGGGGGATTGTGGAGCTGTTAAAAACATCCTGGGAACAACAGACACCGACTTACGGTGTGATTCTGTTCTGGCTGCTGATCAATCTGTACTATCTGCTGGTCGCACTGGTTGTGGCCATCGGTCGGTCTGCAGACGGAATGGACTGTGTTTCATATATCACAACTCATGACATGAAAAAGAAAGGAGAGAATGCATGAAGAAATGGAAAGGACTTGTGTGCAGTATGGTACTCTGCCTGATGGCTGCAATGGTTCTTCCGGGTGTTTCAAGGGCGAGTGTCCT
This sequence comes from uncultured Lachnospiraceae bacterium, assembly GCA_934351255.1. Classification (GTDB taxonomy): domain Bacteria; phylum Bacillota; class Clostridia; order Lachnospirales; family Lachnospiraceae; genus Jutongia. Next base: position 163,021 of record CAKRJH010000003.1, on the reverse strand, counting down.
TCAGATGCCGACGCGGAGTGTCGGTGAACTTCTGAACGGTATCACGGATCCGGTACTGTCGGTATCCGGGGAAAATGTCACTGCGTCGGACTCTGAGGATGTCTCGGAACCTCAGGAAACACCGGAGCCTACACCTGTAGTCATCACAAAGGACCAACTGAAGTATGTCTTGACCCCGAAGGAGGATGAGACATATGAGGCCGAGGTGAGTTACGACGAAACCTACGGAGGAGAGACTCTGAATGTGGCGTCTGAGCTGGAGGATGAGGATGAGAATACCTATGAGATTACAGAGATTACCGGTCTGGAGTTCCAGGCGGTCACCACGGCGGCAGTCACCGCACCGGTGATCCGGACGGTGAACTTTGAGGATGGTATCGAGAGACTGGGTTCCATCTATATGCTCTCGCAAGATACCGGCATTGAGAAGGTATCCTTCCCGGAAAGCGTGGAATACATCAGGAATGGATATCTGAATGCACCGAATGGCTTCCGTTATAAGCCGGAAGAAAATGAGGTCATACGGCCGAACTGGCTGGCTCATATGGAGCCGGCGGAGGATGGGATCGTCTATGCCGGCAGTGTGGCACTGGATGCACGCAGTGTGAGTGAGGATGGAGTCCTTGCACTCCGGGACGACTGTACCCAGATCGCTCCGTTTGTATTTGCCATGCAGAAGGGAATCACCAGTGTGACGATTCCTGACAGTGTGGAGGAGATCGGGGCATTTGCCTTCTTTGGCTGTACGAATATGACGACCTTTGAGATCCCGGAGGATTCCGTACTGGAGACACTGGGATATGCAGCCTTTGGATATTTTGAGGAGTGTCCGGAACAGGACAATTATGGAGCACCGCTCACGGAGATCTATCTTCCGGGAGATGTTCTGATGGAGGATCTGGGAGATAACCATCGATATGCGGATCCTCTGGTAGGATTGTTTGCAAACTGCAAGACACTGGAACGTATCACGATCGGGGAGAGAACACAGGGCGATGGAATCCTGTGCTACCGTATGTTTTATGGCTGTACCGGTTTGAAATCCGTGACACTTCCGGAGGACATCGGTTATATTGCGTATGAGGCGTTTGGGGATTGTACCGGACTGTCTGGATTTGATCTTCCGGATCATGTGACAGAACTGACAGATCACGCTTTTTATGGATGTACCAGTCTTTCGAGATTTGATATCGGAGATGAAAGCAGACTTTCGCGTCTGGCAGCGACATCGTTTGGATACGACTCGTATCTGATGGAGATAGAATCTCTGGACAGAACGGATCCTAATAACTCGGGAGGATATCGCCTCGAGGCTTCAAAAGATGGAGCACCGATCGAGGAGATCCGTATCCCGGAGGCGGTATTGAAAAACAAAGTTCCCGGTGGTTTGTTTGCCGGCAATACCAGTCTGAAAAAGGTGGAGATCCTGTCAGATGGCGTGGAGGATCCGAAGCAGTATTCTGTGCTGGGCTATGAGATGTTCGCAGATTGTACTTCTCTGGAGGAAGTGAAACTCAATGGAGCTGTTGATCAGATTGGAGTGCTTTGCTTTTTCAGAGACACTGCGCTGGCATCCATAGATCTGACCGGAGTGAGGATTCTGGACACCTGGTCATTTACCCATACCGGACTGACCAGTCTGACCCTCCCGGCTTCTCTGGAGAGGTTTGGCGTGTCAGACTATTCAGTTCAGACGTTCAGCTATTGTGAGAGTCTGAAGACCATCGATTCTGAGGAAGGCTGTAAGGCTACGAAATTTATTGCAGGTATCTTTGACCACTGTTCCAGCCTGACTTCGGTCAATATACCGGATTCCGTAGAAGATATCGGGTTCCGCAGTTTCAATGGCTGTACCAGCCTGAAAACCGTGGAGGCAACCAAGAACAGTAAACTGACCCGTATCCAGAATGAGGCCTTTGGCTGGAGAGTGGCGGCTATGAATCCGGCACTTGGAGATGCTCTCTCCGGCTCAGGAGAGTCTGGAGGTTATCGGACACTGAGCATTCCGGATCCGATCCAGACGGTGAAGCTGCCTGCAAATGCATTTGGACAGAGTTCTTCTCCATCCCTGTTTGCAGATTGTCAGAGTCTGAAGAGTGTAACTCTCTATCCGGATCAGACCGGAACGAAGCCGTATGTTGAATTGGGATTCCAGACGTTCCTGCACTGCAGGAATCTGACCGAGATAAAAGGACTTGGCAATGTCCAGCAGATCGGAGTAGCTGCCTTCGAGGGATGTACCGGGCTGACCAGTCTGGATCTGGACGGTGTGCAGAAGATCGGTGCCGCAGCATTCCATGGAACGAATGTTGAGGATCTGACGATTCCTGTCAGTGTCACGAGGATAGGTACCTATGCGTTTGGAAAATGTCCGAAACTGACACGAATCACAGTGCAGGGTGATTTTCAGGGAGAATATGGTCCAAGCCAGACGATTACCAATATACTGGGCATCAACAATGAATCGGGCCTGATCAAACCCGAAAAACAGCAGGACGATCCGGTGACCAGTGCCGCTGAATGGAAGGAGCGATACCCTGAGGAAACCTGTGTGACAGACTTTGTGTTTGAAAAGACAGAGGGTGTGGTAAACTCGATTGAGAAGAATTCCTATTTCATGAACCTGTGTCCGACCGCCGAGCGAGTTACCGTGGGAGAGGGCATTGAGACGATTGCAGCAAATGCTTTCGCATTTAATTACAACCTGCAGGAGCTCACTTTGCCGGAAAGCTTACGGGTTATCGAAGATGGCGCATTTATTTCAGACGACAGGATTGATGTGGACTTTAGCCGGCTGAAGAACCTGACCAGAATCGGCGCTGCGGCATTTAACCTGAAGGGTGCATATGGAGCAATGTCAACCAGCGAAACGGTCGTACCATTTGATCCAAGTGAGCGTATTGGCGGTATTTCGGAAGTGATCCTTCCGGAGGGAATCGAGAGTGTTGACCCGGGAGCGTTCTATGGGCAGAGAAATGTAACACGAGTTTCACTTCCGGAGAGCCTGACATCGATCTCCGGCGGCAGCTTCCAGTATATGACCAGCCTGCAGGAGATTTCCGTGCATGCTGCAGCGAACATGGAGAACTGGGATTCTATCTTCTGGAATGACCAGAGTCCGGAACTGCAGAGCATTGAGTTTGCACCTGCAGTGGATCAGGTAGATTACAACTATTCATATTTCTACGATTCCATGGCGGAGGAGATCACGCTGGGAGGAAAACTGGATGTGATCAGTCAGGGAATGCTGCTGAAATGTAAACAGATCCGCAGCATTGAGATTCCGGAGACGGTAAAGACCATTGGCAGAGCAGCCTTCCTGGGAACCAGAAATGTGAAAACACTGGATATTCCGGAGAACGTGGAGAGCATGGATGTGGAAGCACTCCGTGCCAGCGGTGTCAAGAAAGTCTATATCTACAATCCGGATATGGTCATCAAGGAGCCGGTGTTATCAAGCAGTCTTGCGGACGAGACTCACACCTTGGTGTATGCATCTTCTGTGAAACCATATGTTGCGATCCCGTCTAATGTGACTATCTATGGATACGTTGACTCTACCGCCCATGCATATGCAAAACTGCATGGTAACAAGTTTGTTCCGCTGAATGGATACAATGTGTACTTCCACAGCAATGGCGGTGATGAGGTTGAGACACAGGCTGTCGAGGCAGGACGCACTGCGGATGAGCCGGAGAAGATCACCAGAAAGAATTATAACTTTACCGGATGGTATACCGATGAGGAAACCACCGAACAGTTTGATTTTGCAACGGAGATCCAGGACAACACAGACCTGTATGCGGGATGGGTCGAGAAAGATCAGTACCGTGTCTCTTTCCAGACGATGGGAGGCAGCAGCGTCGAGGATCAGGATATCTATGAGGGATACATGGCAAATGAGCCGCAGGCTCCGACCCGTGAGGGATATCTGTTCCAGGGATGGTATACCAGCAATACGTTCCGTAAGGTGTTTGATTTTACCAGAGGAATCGAGGCAGATACCACAGTGTATGCGCTCTGGGCAGTGGATCCGGATTATGTAGCACCGACACAGGAGCCAACGGCAGAACCTACGGAGGTGCCTACCGTGGAGCCGACGATTGTTCCAAGTGCTGAACCGAGTCAGGAACCAACCATCGAACCTACCGTGGCACCGACAGAAGTGCCAACGGCAGTGCCGACCCAGACGCCGGGTGCAGCACCTTCTCAGATCCCGGCACCGGCTCCGGGTGGAGAGGTTACTCCTGCACCGGCACCGGTACCGACGGCGCTGACATTCACCGTGAGAGGGCTGAAGTACCAGGTGACAGACCAGGCCAAGGCAGAGGTATCTGTCGTGGGAACGACCTCCAAAACGGTCAAGAAGGTGACCATTCCAAAGACAGTAAAAGCACAGGGTGTGAAGTATACTGTCAGCGAGATCGGTCCAAAGGCATTTGCAAAATGCACCAAACTGAAGAAAATCGTGATCAAGACGACCACACTCAAAAAGGTCGGCAAGAAAGCGTTTACCAAAATTCATAAGAAAGCGGTGATCCGTGTTCCAAAGAGCAGACTGAAAAAATATACCAAGCTGCTTCGGAAAAAAGGACAGCCGTCTGGTGTGAAGATTATCGGTTAGCATCGGCTTTACAGAATTTCGGGGGACTCATGTGGAAAACATGGGTCCCTTTTTTGGCTGTAAACAGCACCGCTCGAGCGCGAAAGAGTCGCAAGCGACTCTTTGTTCTGTATCCTGTACAAAACAGGGTATCCATGTTAAGATTTCCAAAAGAGAATGATCAGATAGAGCAGGAACATAAGAAAAAATCAGAAGAGACAGGGCCGGGGAGACATGGTCAAACAGGACAAGCGATGAGGAGTGTGAGAGATGGAGTCAGAAAAGGATTGCGAGAAAATCAAATATTACCGTACGGATATGAGTCTGCTGTTATCGCGTGAGTTTGCCGGACAGATAGCAAAGCAGCATCACTACCATCCGCAGGATCAGGAGGTGGTGCTCTCGGTGATCCGCGACGTGCGAAACTGCATCAAGGATCAGGAGGGCATGGAACTTCATATCACACCGGCCTATGCGGATGTGGTGATCACGCTCGGAAGCAGACTGGATGTCCTGCTGGACCGCTATGGCAGACAATATCATGTCCTGCGGCAGCTTGTGACGGAACACGTCGTGTCTGCCGTGCTGATGCATCAGTACGAACAGGTGATGGAGCTGCTGGAGCAGGAGACCGGATGCAGACCAGGCAAGGTACATTTCTGGGGCTCAGAGCCGGAGTATCCGCTGGAGAAGATCCCGGAGATCCTGGGAAAACTTGGGCATACCGGAGTCCGGTACCGGGAGCCGGGGATACTGACACCGACCAAGAGCGTGATCTGCCGCGTGGATCTGGACGGCGCGGGATTCCAGGGGATCTGCGCGACGTGTGAGCGGGGGCGGAGAGGCGAGTGTGAGTTTCGGAGTGCGTGAAAGGTGAGGAAATAATATGAATATTGTGTTTGATAAACCGGCCACTCAATGGGATGAGGCATTGCCGGTAGGAAACGGAAAATTAGGAGGGATGGTCTTTGGCAATCCCTGTACGGAACGGATTCAGCTAAATGAAGACAGTGTATGGTATGGTGGACCTCAGAATCGTTTGAATCCTTCGGCCAAGGACAAGCTTCCGCAGATACGTGAGCTGATCATGGACGGTAAGATTAAGGAAGCACAGGAGTTATGTGCTTTGGCGTTATCGGGCATCCCCGAAGAACAAAGACACTACGAGCCGTTAGGAAACTTGTATGTAGAATTTAACGGTACGGAATTTGACATATCACAGTATCATCGCGAGTTGGATCTGGAGCGTGCTGTCGTGACAACGTCTTTTGCTTGGAAAGGGGTTCATTATCAGAGACAGGTGATCGCCAGTTATCCGCAAAATGTATTGCTCATTCATCTGACGGCAGACCGGCCGGGCTGCCTGAGTTTTCATGGTGAGATAGCGAGGGGAATGACGCCGTGGGATGACAAGCCTTATGAATTGCAGACCTGCCGTCGTCCAAGCTATAATGGCTTTGCGGATCGGATTACAGCAAAGCCCGGCCAGATTCAGTTGATGGAAGCGGTGGCCGGAGGAAGAGGCGGTGTAGAAATCGCGGCCGGATTTAAGGTGATCTGCCGGGGTGGCAAGACAGAGACGATCGGCAACACAACAATGGTACGTGATGCCGATGAGGCGATGTTCATTTTGGCAGCAGATACGACATTTCGCGAAAAAGATCCTGTGACCAGTGTATTAACCCGTTTGGAAAAGGTGGCATCATACAGTTGGAAAGAACTTCTGCAGGAACATATTACAGATTATAAGAGTCTATATGACCGTGTGAAACTTGAAATTCCGGGGCAGGAGGATATTGTACGCTTTTTTCAGTATGGAAGATATCTTCTGATCGCCAGCAGCCGGCCGGGATCGTTGCCGGCAAATTTACAGGGAATCTGGAATGAAGATTATTATCCTGCCTGGGGCGGTAAATATACGATCAATATCAATACGGAGATGAACTATTGGCCGGCGATGGTCTGTCATTTGGAAGAGTGTCAGGAGCCGTTGATCGACATGATCGAACGGATGCGTCCAAACGGCAGGAAAACAGCCGCAGAGATGTATGGTTGTCGTGGTTTTATGGCGCATCATAATACAGACATCTGGTGCGATACCGAGCCACAGGATGTGTGCCTGAGTGCCAGCTATTGGGTGATGGGCGCAGCCTGGCTGTGCCTGCATATCTGGGAGCAGTATCTGTTTACGCAGGACATTGATTTTTTGCGCAGACATTACGATGCGATGCAAGAAGCCGCAAGATTTCTGGTGGATTATCTGGTAGATGACGGGGAGTATCTGGTTACGGTACCGACATTGTCTCCGGAGAATGAATATCATTTGCCGAATGGACAAAAGGGTGTGATCTGTAAAGGCGCTTCCATGGATAATCAGATTATGAAAGAATTGTTTCAGGCGTGTATTCAGGCGGAAGAAATTCTGGAAATTTCCGATGGAATAACTTCGGAATTGCAGGATGTTTTGAAACGGATCGCACCGATCTGGATCGGAAAACATGGTCAGATCATGGAGTGGAACGAGGATTACGATGAAGTAGAGATTGGTCACAGACACATTTCCCAGTTGTTTGCGTTGTATCCGGGAAGTCAGATTACAGCCGAAAAAACACCGGAACTGATGGACGCTGCCAAAAAGACAATAGACAGGCGGTTATCCGGTGGCGGAGGTCATTCGGGATGGAGTCGTGCCTGGATCATCAATATGTATGCAAGGCTGGGCGAGGGTGATCTCGCACTGGAACATGTGCGCCTTCTTCTGGAAACGCAGACATTACCGAATCTGTTTGACAATCATCCACCGTTTCAGATTGACGGCAATTTCGGGGTGACGGCCGGAATTGCAGAAATGTTGGTGCAAAGCCATGCTGGAGAGATTCGGTTGCTTCCGGCGCTTCCGAAGGAGTGGCGGGAAGGAAGAGTCGAAGGACTCTGTCTGCGTGGCGGCAAGGTGCTGAAATTTTTAGAATGGAAAGACGGAGCTGTCACAAAGTGTGAGATTGTGATTTATGAGTAGGTTCTGCAATAAGGTAAAATATGCTGAAAAATCACGCACAGAATAAAATAACTGTGCGTGATTTTAATAAGCTTTCATTTAAAAGTTAGGGAAATTGTCCCCTAACTTTTAAATGAAATGTGTCTGGCCTTATTGGTGGAAAGATTTCTTATCGTATAGAAGGTGTAAATGATGAGTAACAACGTTAAAGGCTTGCTAGTGTTCCTTCGTATTTATTATTCATAAAATGGACTTGCATATCTATCTGCTTTTAATAAAATATTAGTAAATTTACATAAGCCATTTGGATTAAGTTTCAAATGGTTATTTTTTTCCCATTTTTAGGGGACTGGAGGTACTACATTATGAAAAAGATTATTACAGAGAAAATGTTAGAAGATTATAAAATATATTTGTATGAACAAGAAAAAAGTAAGGCTACTATACAAAAATATATGTGTGATATAAAAAAGTTAGTGGAATTTGCGGATAATAGAGAATTGGATAAAATGCTCGTGATTCAGTATAAAGAACATTTGCGTATGAATGCAGATTATAAAACAAGCAGTATTAATTCTTTTTTGGTTGCAGCAAATCGTTTTTTCGAGTTTTTAGGATGGTATGAACTTAGAGTCAAAACATTTAAATTGCAAAAAGAAGTGTTTGTGCCGGAAAACAGAGAATTATCAAAGAAGGAATATATGAAGTTAGTGAAAACAGCTATGGATAGCGGAAAAGTTCGACTGGGTATGATTATACAAACAATATGTGCAACAGGGATTCGAGTGAGTGAGTTATCTGCAATTACGATTACGTCTGTAAAAAAGGGGATGGTCACTATATATAATAAGGGAAAAGAGCGGCAGGTACTAATTCCCAGAGATTTACAGGTTCGTTTGCTGTGCTATATTCGAGTACAGAGTATAAAGAAAGGCATGGTGTTTCAAACATCAAGAGGAAATGCAGTTGACCGCACATGGATATGGCGTGAAATGAAAAAGCTTTGTAGTGATGCCGGAATAGACCAGGATAAGGTATTCCCACATAATCTGCGTCATTTGTTTGCAAGAACATTTTATTCCTTATATAGGGACATTGCTAAACTTGCGGATATTTTGGGACATAGTAGTATAGAGACAACAAGAATTTATCTTAAAGAATCCTATAATGAACATCGAAAACAACTTGAGAACATGAATTTGCTTGTGGATGATGGAAATCTACATAATGATTATTATATGGATAGAACGCAGTGTTTTTGCTGATAAGTACGATATTTACAAGGCTTTGCAATTCAAAGACACATGTAATTTGATAAAAATCATTGGAAATTACTTCGCACATAAACTCTTATATAATTTGACGTTTGTCATTCTATAGTTTATATCATGAAGTAAAATTACATATAATCCGTTGTCAGAATGTGTCAAATCGAACTCCATTCTGTTGAATCAGATTAGTAAAATTATACCATTTTTAAATGTTTTATGCAACTAATTTGGCTTTTTCATTTTCTTCCTATTGTTTTTATGGGGAGTTTTTTTGTTTCTAAAACCATAATAATCATTATGTGGTTTTAAATATAAAGATACAAAGAATAGAAAGGAAATGGAAAAAATGAAAGAGAAAAATAATATTAAAATTATTGTACTTGCTATTTTAGGAGCAGCAATTTTATTGTGCACTGCAATTGTAATAACAGGAATCATTATATCTCGTAGATCTACTCAAACCAATGATTCAGGACAAAACATTGCAAACCAACAAATAAATAGTAATCTTTATAATGACATTTATGGTGACAATGAAGAGTATGATGAATTGAATAATATGTATATGGATAGAGAGATATTAAGTAGCATAACAACAGACATTGTTTCTTGTCTGGCTCAAAGAAGTGGAGGAGCAATGAAAAGCACAACCGTAGAGTTATCCAATTTTGGGGATATCGTAGATTCTGATTATTCAGGAGAGGTAATTGAACTTTTTTTACAACTTAATGGGTATACATCAATGGATGATTTTATTGCATCATTAAGTTTTAAATCGGAAACGGCTAATGATCCGAATGGAGCGGATGGGAAAGTCTTTATTGAGTCGAAAGCAGATTCTGAGATGATTACAATATTTATGACAGAGAATCATGATATCAATGGATCAAGAATTGAAAAATTAACTGTTGATAGTGAAAACTATTAGGGAGGGACATATGCAAATATTTGACATAATAAAGGGTGAAATAAATAATAGAACATTTGTATGGAAGTTTCCAGGAGAAGATTTTAATACTCATTCAACCTTAATTGTACATGAAACACAAGAGGCAGCTTTTTTTAAAGATGGTCAGTTGACAGATATCTTTCAACCAGGATCATATAAGTTACAGACTAAAAATATACCTATTTTAAACAAACTGATCAATTTGCCGAGTGATGGAATATCACCATTTCATTGTGAAGTATATTTTGTAAACAAGACGGAGCAAATGGCAATTAATTGGGGTGTTGGAGATATAAAATATAGTGATCCAAGCATGAATTTGCCGCCATTTTCTATTAGCACGTCCGGTGAAATGAGTATCAAAGTAGTGGATTCAAAAAAAATATTATTGAAGTTGGTTGGGACGGAAACACAATTCGATCAGGAACATATGATGAGATATTTTAAAGGAATCATCATTTCATGCATCAAACAATGGCTTCCCGCAATTTTAAGAGAAGAAAATACGTCGATTTTTAATCTTGAGAGTAATCCAATGGGAATTGCAGAACAGCTTAAAAAGGCAATTTCCAGTTATATGTTTGAATACGGAATAGCGTTGGTGGATCTATACGTGAATAATATCAATGCATCTGATGCTGATCCTAATTATCAAATGTATAAACATTTATGGTCCCAAAATACTTTCTTGAATATGGAAGAAAAAAATCGGATAAAAGAAGCTGCAATCAATGCAAATGTCAGAATTACGGAGCATATAGCAGATGAGGAAATAAAAAAACGCGATGCAATCGCTCAAAGTATTGCTAATAAAACTCTTAATATGACGGAACATCAGCGAAGAGGATTTGGGGTGATGGATATTGCGGCAGCTAATGAAGGCATTGGAAGAAGTAGTGCACCCATGATGGGAGTTGGAATGGGAATGGGGATGGCACCGTTTATTAGCCAGACAATGAGTAGTTTTGGAAATGAAATTCAAGGAAGTAGTCTAATGACACCGATTACAGAGAAGGATAGTGCAAATATAAATGTAACCCCTAGCGATGGCAACGAGGATGGTGATGATATACCGGGAATGGTTCATTTGAAAACATCAGTAGAAAATACATGCAATGAAAAGCATCATATTGATGATGAAGAGTATATGAAACGGTTAAAACGTTTGAAAATGGCTTGGCAGGAAGGGTTATACACTGACGAGGAGTTCAAAATTGAACGAGAAAAATTAAAGGATTTATAATAATGGGAGGTACTGATGATATTAAAGTGTGAAGTGTGTGGAGCGAATATCGATTTTGATGAAAGTACTTCAATAGCAACATGCAAGTATTGTGATTCAAAAATGATTGTATCCCAAAATAAGGACAAAATAGAAAATTTATTTAATCGTGCTACGTTTTTAAGACAAAATCTGGATTTTGATGGTGCAATATCTGTTTTTGATGATTTACTTCGAGAAGATCATAAAGATTCAGCGGCTCATTGGGGAATGGTTTTAAGCCGATATGGTATTGAGTATGTAAATGATATTGGGGGAGAAAGGAAACCGACATGTCATAGAATACAGGATCATTCTATTTTTGATGATCCGGATTATAAAGCAGCGTTGCAAAATGCAGATATATACGAATCTTATGTTTTTCAAGAAGAAGCGACCAAAATTGACGAGATTTATAATAAGTATATTAAAATTGTAAAAGAAGAGAAGCCATATGATGTCTTTATCTGTTACAAAGATAAGATGGAAAATGGAGAGCCAACAGAAGACAGCATGATAGCATATAATATTTATAATTCGTTAGAGCAGGCGGGATACCGTACATTTTTTGCAAAAAAATCATTGGAAAGTAAGCTTGGACAAGAGTATGAACCGTACATATATGCTGCATTGATGAGTGCAACGGTAATGATTGTTCTGGGAACTAAAACGGAATATTATAATTCTACCTGGGTAAAGAATGAATGGTCTCGTTTTTTGGAACTAAAGAAAGAAAATAAAGACAAAACACTGATTGCTTGCTTTAAAAATATGTCTCCGTATGAAATGCCAATGGAATTTTCGGCATTTCAATCTTTTGATCTGAACAAAATAGGCTATGTGGAATATCTGGTAGAGGGTGTTAACAACGTCATACAAAACAACAAAAGAAAGACCGGGATTCTCTCAAATGAAGAAACATCTGAGGTGAACCGTTTAGCAGCCAATGCGGAAACTTTTATGAAACTGAATGAAACGCAAAAAGCATATGAATTATATGTTGAAATGCAAAATAGGTATCCGGAAGATTATCGTGGATGGTGGGGAGTACCCTATGTACAAAGTGAGTGTTTAACCCATTTGGACAATGAGTTGGCTTCTGAGATGCAAAATATGGTACAACATGCAATCACTGTTGCAAATCCAGATAAGGCGAAAATGATACAGGAGGAGTGGAAAGACTATATAAGAAGACTGCAGGAGCAGAATAAGCGACTGAAAATAGGTGAAGCAGAAGAGGAGAAAAAGTATTATCAAGATCAGATTGCAGGATATAGTGATGTATCGCCGGAGATTAGCCAGAAAAGGGAAGAAACTAAAATGTTGCAGTTGCAACTGAACGAACTGAAACCTAAAATAAAGAAATTATCGAAACCTCATGATTTCAGATTGTCATTTATAGCATGTATAGTTTGGGTGTTGTATATCTGCGTTACAGAAAGCATAATGGATGGTGTGTTCACAGGTGTAGTAATCTTTATTCTATGGGGAATTTTTTATCGTGGTGTTGTTTGGCATATTGAAGCGCTCACAAAAAAGACAGCGTTGCAGAAAGAACAAAAAAATTATGATGCTATTGCCTTAAAAAAGCAGGTGCTTGAGTCTTTTATTGCTGATTTGGAAAAACAAAAAGAAACGTATGAAACATGCGTAAATAAAATAAGCGAATTAGATGATTATATACAGGGATTGAGAGGTTAATAAAGTATGGTACAGGTGTATGAATTAGCAGACAATCGTTTCTTGGCAGTTGATATGCTGGAAATTGTTACTTTCTCAGACACAATTTCAGATTTTGATAGTGTTTTAGGAGAGTTGTATAGACTTGATAATCAGAATGTTGCTTATGAAATCATTTGGTTGACCGAGAAAGTTGATAATCAATCATATGCCTCGAAAATCCATATTTATATTGTTGTACGAAAGATAGACAACGTAAGCGCAGAAGCAGTATCGCGTGTAAAAATGCTTATAAATAACATTCAAAATGTAGTATCGGATTTTGGATATTTTTGTCAAGATTCAGAACATTGCCGTCAAACGTTCGATGATCTTTGGAGACAGGATGTTAAAAGTTTGGTATATGCTGTAGAAAAAAAGGAAAAGGTGGTTATTAATCCATCCAGTGTCTGTCCATTTTATTATACTGAGATTATTCCATCAAATAATACTGAGGGGTTGGCATCTCTGATCAATACTTTGAGTCAGATGGAGAATTGCGGTGTTTCGTTTAGTATACTACCAACAAAATTGTATGAGAATGAAATCGCAATATTAGTACAACATTGTTCTGAACTGGAGGGATTATCAAAAGGAATATCTGTTAATGGACAACTTTTAAAGGATTCATGTGCTCAGGAACCGTTTGAAGTATTATCTTATTATAAAGATAATCGGGATGCACCTATGTTTTTATCCAATTTATTGGTTTTTGGAACCAAAGAAGATTGTACTGTTTTATCTGCCAAAATTATCAGCCTTTTAAAAGGTGGAGACAGTAATATCGGTAGTTTTGAAGCGAGTTGTATTGATATATCAAAAAGTATTGGCAGCATAATCAATGAATTTCCGAATTATATATGGAACGTAAGTGCCTTATTAATGTACAAATATAGAAATATGAAAATTCGTAAATACATTCCACTCTCCAATTATTTGTATCGACTTCCGCTGATGATGACGATCGAAGAATTGATTTCTTTTTTTCGTTTGCCGGTTTACGATGGAAATATGTCAGGTATTGAGGAAACCAGATATAAAAAGCAAAGAGAACAGTTAAAAGAAGAGATTATTAGTGATTCTAATATAAAGTTTGGACAATTAATATCATCAGATCTGAAAAAGATTACTATTGGTTGTAACGAAAGAATACTGTCAAAGCATGTATTGATTGTTGGCATGCCAGGAACTGGTAAAACAACCTTTTCTATTAATTTGATGTTGCAATTTGCTGAAAGAAATATTCCGTTTTTGATTGTCGAACCGACTAAGACAGAGTATAGAGCATTAATAGAACAACTACCGGATATACAAATTTTTACACCGGGAAATGTTAGTGTTTCTCCATTTATTATTAATCCGTTTATTCCATTGAAAGGAATTACGGTGGAGCAATATAAACCTGTTTTGGTAAGTGCATTTATGGCTGCTTTTTCTATGCCATCACCATTAGATTTATTATTCCAAAACGCCATTCAACGATGCTATACGAAATACGGGTGGAAGGATTATAGTACATCTGATGACAAGGATGTTACTATATTTGGTTTACACGAATTTATTTTAGTGTTTAAGAAATTGCTTCAAACATCAAATTATAGCAAGGATGTAAAATCAAATTTGGAAACAGCAGGTGTTATGCGATTGATGAATTTAATTGATATGAATAGCAATATTTATGATTCAATCAATACCATACCTATTGAAGATTTAATTTCAAGACCGACCATTATAGAACTGAATTCCATAGAAAACATGGAGCAAAAAGCATTAATAATGGCGTTATTGTTGGTTGATGTTTGCGCATATACCAAGATAAATAGTTCAAGTATAGGAACCAGACTCAAAAATGTTTTGATGATTGATGAGGCACATGTTCTGTTATCTCCGGAAGGAAGAGGGGATAATTCGGATATTTCTGCAGGATCATCAACAGTGAGTTCATTACAGAGGATGCTTAAAGAAATCAGGGCGTATGGAACGGGGGTTATTATTGCGGATCAATCACCGTCAAAAGTGACTCATGATATCATTGCTGCCACAGATACAAAAATTATGTTTCGGCTTGTGGAGGCATCAGAACGAAGACTGATTGCTAACAGTACCAATATGGATGCAGAAATGGAAGAAACTCTCTCCGGTTTGCAAGTTGGTGAAGCGTATGTTTATTCTACAGCATTTAATAAACCGCAGCTTGTGATGACGGAGGATATAAGAGAAAAGAAACAAATTAAATTAAGCATAGACAATGATTTGATTAGAAAATTGATGCATTACTGGGATAATAAGCAAAAATTGTTATGTCCATATAAAGAGTGTTATCTGTGTGGATTATATGGTGATGGTTGTAATTTTAGAATCAAGGCAGATGCAGAATATATTTCTAGCGAGGCCTATGCAGTTTGTGCTGATGCGTTATATAAGAATGCAGATAAAAAAAGAACAATTCGAGGTGTGTTTTTAAGTATTCCATCACTTTTTGCAAAAAAAATAGCAGCGATGGGGTATAGGAATGATCGGGAATTTATTATTTGTGTAAGGATTAAATTGTTTCGAAAACTTCAGTTGAATGACAAATTATATAAAATGGATGATAAGGAAAAAATTAAACTGATTACTCTGTTTGTAAAAGGCGGTGAGAAAAATGGATGATATGAGTTGTGATATGGAATATGTTGATGATATCGGTAGTGATATTGCAGATACCCCTGTGTTGGATGATATGCTTGGTGTTAAAGATGTGGAGTATGATGCAAGTGATATTGACTATGATGAAGTTGCAGAATATTACCCTGATGAAGTCGACATTTCAGAGGACTATGAAGATGTAGGAGATATGGAACCCGATGTCAGAGAAGATTATGAAGAACAAGATATTTCTGATGAATTAAATCAAATGCTTGATGAGTGGGAGGAGATGGGGGAAGATGAAGATCCAGAGGTTTATGAGTATGTAAAAAAAAAGACGAGATAAATTCATATGAAATGAATGGATATTCATATGAAAAAGATGATGAGGGAAGAATTATTTTGGCGGAGGGAGATTTGCGCTTGGAACAGGGGGTAAGAGATACTTCTGCTCAATTAAAAGCAGGAGGTGAATTTCGGCGTGATACAGACGATGGAGGACATTTGATCGGCAGCCGCTTTGGTGGAAGTGGTGAATTAAATAATTTGATTGCACAGAATCGTTTTATAAACCGGAGTGCATATAAAACATTTGAAAACACCTGGGCTGATGAATTAGAGCGCGGTAATGAAGTACATGTCGAAATTGAACCGTATTATCAGGATAATACGAAGCGTCCACATGCAATAATGGGACGCTATACGATTACAGATCAAAGAGGTCAAAAACAAGAAGAAGTTTTTTCTTTAACAAATGAAAATCTAAATGAAGAAGAGTTTGAACTTTCGGAAGAAGCAGACGATATATAAATTATTGCGATGTTTGTTCACCAGAATTGGATTTACTTTACGGAAATCCGGAATATTGAGATTCAGATGCTTGTAAGAGTGCCCAAATAGGAATGGCATTTTATGAGGATAAATATCGTTTGAACAGACGATAAATTTAACAAAGCTACAGAAAGGAGGAAATACGTTATCTAACCTGAACTTGTATATTATGTAGAAAGGAGCAGATGTTTTATACATCGAAAGAAAAAATGATTAAAGTATTAGATGAAAGAATTTGTGGTAATCCATTATTTTGTCGAGGTGATTTTTCATTAGATTTGTTTGCACAGATTATATCGGACTTGGCAGAGCTGAATGGAATTAATTTAACGATTACCAAAGATGAATGTAAGAAAAAAGGACTTTTTGGAAGAGTGTATCCATGTATTACAATATATAATACGATGCATATGAACGATTATTATGGATATGCGTTTGCATTAGACAATAATGAAAATGGTTGTTATTTGACACAATATATGATCGGAGACAGCAAAAACTGGAGAAGAGAAGTATCAACTCGGCAGATGGGTGTTCTTGGAAAAGCTCTTTTGGGACCTAAAAATCAAAAAGAAGAGCATGCATTTTATGATGCTTTAAATGTTATTTTTCAAGAAGCATTTGATAAATGTTAAATAACATAGTGATGGGAAAATGTAAAATGGTTAATCAACTTAAAATTTCATTTCAGGATTCAAAGAAAAACCATTTGCTTTATTGACAAATAAGAGAATACCAAGTATACTTTAGATTGTCGGTTTCGTAGTACGAGACTGACAAATGCTGAAATAGCTCAGTTGGTAGAGCACTTCACTCGTAATGAAGGGGTCGAGGGTTCAAGTCCCTTTTTCAGCTTCGATATAAAAGCCCTAGAAATTCAGTGTTTCTAAGGCTTTTTATTATTTTAGGGCAACTTCCTGATAGAGTGCAGTAAAATGTACCCTATAGATTAGACAGTTTGAGTTTTTAAAACCCTTACCATTGGACAGTAAGTTTTAATGAAAACCCTTAAATCTAGACAATGAGTTTACAGGGAACCCTTAAATTCGGACATGGTTTTGATGAACCCCTTTATTTTGGACAAAATCGCTTTTTTGACTCCGATTCAGATTGATATTACAATAAAAATGAATTGGAGGAAATTATGGCAAACAGAAAGTTTACAGAACAGGAAATGCTCACACTGAGAAATAGCAAATATGGTCTGTCTTTTTCTTCTTAAAGTCGAGGGACGTTTTTTGACAGTGTTGATTCTTTATGAGATTGTCCTGAACATCGGTTGCTAATTTTCGATAAGTTGTATATAATAAGGATGGCACAATTTTATCAAAATTATGATAAGGAGGAGCTTATGATAGAGATTAGACCTGTTTCAGATTTGAGAAATAAGTTTACGGAAATCGAGACCACTGTAAAAAACGGTGAACCTGTATATTTGACGAAAAACGGATATGGATCAATGGTAGTCATGAGCATTGAGGCATACTCAAAGCTGACGGAATCTGTTGAGGATGCATTAGATGTTGCGGATAGGATGGCAGAAGAGATCACAGAACGCTATACCCATGAGGAGATGTTTGCGAAAATGAGGGAGGCAGTCAATGTTTAAAGGGAATTACCGTATTAGATATTCAAGTCCCTTTTTCAGCTTACAGTAGCATAGGCTATGCAGTGAAAAGCACTCTGTTGTACAGGGTGCTTTTTTCTTCTATATTTGTTGTGTGTTATTTGAAAAATGCATAGGAAGGTCTTTGGTTTTGTGGTATACTAACTGGTAGAATATGAAATCGGAGATGCGTATGGAGTTTTACGGAACATTTGGGGAGAGCTGCCATACAGTGGAGACGCTGGAGGCGCTGCTTGACTGTGGGATGACGGGGATTCGGCTGAATCTCTCTCACCTGAGTCTGCGACAGGCCGGCCCTTGGCTGGAGGCATTGCAGCAGGTCCGGGAACGCACCGGCAGAGACTGTCAGCTCCTGGTGGATCTGCAGGGGCCGGAGCTCAGGATTGGGGCACTGGCGCAGCCGCTTATGCTGGAAGAAGGACAGGATGTGGTGCTGATCTCTGAGTCCGCTATGGCGATGGAGAGTGACAGTGGGGACGGC
The DNA here is from genome assembly GCA_934351255.1 of uncultured Lachnospiraceae bacterium. Taxonomy (GTDB): domain Bacteria; phylum Bacillota; class Clostridia; order Lachnospirales; family Lachnospiraceae; genus Jutongia. Next base: position 144,656 of record CAKRJH010000003.1, on the reverse strand, counting down.
AGACACAGCGTGATCTGTGTGCCGGATCCGGTGCCTGGTCATCTGGAGCCGGAGCAGGAGATCCTGCTGGATGATGGGCTGATCCGTCTGCGTGTGACACGCGTGGAGCGGGACGTTGTGCATTGTCTGGTGCAGCAGGGAGGGACTCTGGGCTCGCGCAAGAGTCTGTCTCTTCCGGGGATCGAGATCGATCTTCCGACGCTGTGCAGACAGGATCTGGAGAATATGACGCTGTTTGTGCAGTGTGGTGTGGATGCTGTGATGCTTCCGTTTGTCCGTGGAGGACATGATGTGAAGAATTTGCGGCAGACATTGGATCAGAGAGGATGTTCGCAGGTACGCATTTTTTCAAAGATTGAGAACAGGCAGGGAATCCATGCACTGGATGAGATCCTGCCCGACAGTGATATGATCGTGATCGCCCGTGGAGATCTCGGCATGAATATGCCTTTGTGGGAACTGCCGGCATGGCAGGAGAGGATCGCCGGACGATGCCGTGAGGCGGCAAAACCGTTTATGGTGGTGACACAGATGCTTCATTCGATGCAGGAGACACCGGTTCCTACCAGAGCGGAGGTCAGTGATATCTACCAGGCGGTGAGACAGGGAGCTCAGGCACTGATGCTGACCGGTGAGACGGCAGCGGGCCGGTATCCGGTGGAGGCGATGACCTATCTGGTGAAGACCGCCGGTTATAAGATCGGTGACGAGTCATATTGATATAACATAGAATATGCTGCCTGTGGCACGGAGCCGGCAGGCCGGGAAAGGAAAACGAGAATACGATGGCAGGATCAGTAGAACATTTTGTGGTAGCCTGGAATTTACTGGAACGATGGAGTAAGAGGGATAATCCCGAGGATATACATATTCAGGACAGACAGCGTTTTATGCTGGGCAATCTGTGCCCGGACAGCGTGATGTCCAGACCGGATTATAAGCGTCCGATGAAGATGCACACCCATTTCCGGGATGGCATTGCGGACGCGGACTTTGCATTTCCGCGCAATCAGGAGAAATTTCATCAGAGAATCTGTATGTTTGTGGATCATTTCTGTCAGGAGGAGACGCCGGATTTGGATCTGTATCTGGGCTATGTGACCCACATTCTGACCGACGAGGTGTTTATGCTGACAGTTCGTCCTGAGTTTATGGAGAAGATCGAGGATGCGTTGGGACTGACCCAGTACGATATGGAGACCTTTACGCATTTTTCATATGATGTGAACCAGATCGACCGGAGACTGGCCAGGGAGGCCGCCGGCATGAGACAGGTCAAAGAATGGCTGAGCCAGGTTCCGGACATTGAGATCCCGGGGCTTGTGAGTGCACAGGAGATTCAGGACAGTGCGCGTTGGGTGCTGGATTTCTTCTTTGATGAGGAGAAACCTGTCGAGACTCCGAAATATTACACGTATGAGAGGGCGGCCGCATTTATCCGCGATACGACGCAGATTGTGGCGGCACGGATGGAAAAATATCTGTATATGAGATGATCATGGTAAAAGGGGCTAAGAAAGAGTGAGCACGACAAAGAAACGGCCATCCGGCCAGAGCCGAAGCAGGGCAACCGGCCAGAACCGAAGCAGGACAACCGGCCAGAGCCGAAGCAGGGCAACCGGCCAGAGCCGAAGCAGGACAACCGGCGGGAGCCGAAGCAATGCATCCGGCCGGAGCCGGAGAGGGACAGCCGGAAAGCGGAGCACGGCAGGCATCCGCTCCACACGCAAAACGTCGCAGTTCCGCAGAAAGTCCGGAGTGTCTGCTCGGCGGATGACCGGAAAATCTTCCAAGAGGAAGCCACAAAAGAAATTTGATATATCAGACTGGAGAGTGGCAGTACCGTGTATTGTGGTGCTGCTATTTCTGTGCGTGCTGTCGGAGCGGCTGTATCAGGCGCAGCAGGAGAAGATCGCGGCCAGACAGGAAAAGCAGCGTCAGGAGCAGCTTGTGCGCCAGAAAAAGCGGGCGAAGAAGATCGATGCCAGAAAGATCCGTGTCCTGATCAAGACGGATGGCTATGAGGCATTGCTGCACCGGGAGGTTGTCATTACCTGTGACAAGGCATTTTACTACAAAAAAGATGGGGTGCGGCATGACTGCAGCGCAGGAGAACAGATTTATTTTTCAATGGGAGAGCTCGGAGAGGACGGCAGTCAGACAGTCCGGGTGGGCAGTGACCATGGAAGGCTACAGTTAAGCAGCATCACCCGAACCTGTGGACACCCGAGTTATCGGGGCGTGCTGGACATTACCGGTTACGAGGACGGCCTGGCGGTAGTCAGCCAGGTGACACTGGGACAGTATCTGTACAGTGTAGTGTCCAGTGAGATCGGAACCGGTTCACCGCTGGAGGCGCTCAAGGCGCAGGCCATCTGTGCGAGAAGCTATGCGCTTCGTCAGCTTGACGGGAACCGTTATCCGCAGTATCAGGCCGATCTGGACGACAGCACGACCTTTCAGGTATACAATAACATTGCTGAGACGAAAAGTACCATACGGGCGGTACGGCAGACGGTGGGGCAGGTGCTGCTCTACAAAAATAATCTTGCGGCTACCTATTACTATGCGACCTCCTGGGGGCACAGTGCGGATGCGTCTGAGGTATGGGGCGGAGAGGAAAAATATCTGACTGGCCGATGGCAGCTCCGGGATGGCAAGGAAAAGACGACGGCAGACCAGGCTGAGAAGAAAGTGGATCTGTCTGATAATCAGGATTTTGAGGAATTTATCCGGAAATGTGACTGGAAAATGTATGACAGCGATGACATCTGGTACCGTTGGAATGCACATGTCAATTTGTCGGAGATTTCCGCAAGAAGCGGTGTGGCCAATGTGACCGGAGTGGAAGTGACCGGACGGACGAAGAGCGGTCTGGTCAAAGAAATTCGGATCATAGGAGACACCAGCCGCGTGATCTCAGATACCACGGTGATGCGGCGGATCCTGCAGATTTCGGATGGATCCCTGACATTGACCGGGGGACTGCGTCAGGCCGGTCAGACCATGCTGCCGTCCAATGCCTTTTACGTGCGGGTGGCCGGAGACCGACTGATGGTCTATGGCGGCGGATTTGGACATGGGATCGGAATGAGCCAGTCCGGAGCCTGTACGATGGCCAAGGACCACCATAAAGCGGATGCTATTCTGTCGTTTTATTATCCGGGATGTCATGTGGGGTATCCGAAGACGAAGAAAGGGAATTGAGTGCCCTGTGGTACTCTTCCCGGTATTCTCCCCAGATGCTGTTGAGAACGGCACCGAAGAACAGGATGCACATACAGAAATACAGCCAGACCATGATAAATGCGATGCTGGTCATGGCCCCGTAGAAGGACTGATAATTGCTGTAATGATCCACGTACCAGGAAAAGATCTTGGAGAAACTGATCCAGCCGCCGGCCGCGACGATCGCGCCGGGGAACTGCCGCCAGATCTTGGGCTTTACCGTCGGTACATGCCAGTAAAAGAAATTGAAGAACAGTACCATGAAGGCAAAGATCAGCAGAGTACGCATGCTGAAGTATGGCCATACGACGTGTCCGAGAAACGGAAACAGGTCGAGAAGTTTCTGGTAGAGCTGGTTTCCGAAGACCAGAAAGAGCTGGGAACCGATCAGCAGAACGGCAAATACCACGGTGTACAGCATGGCTGCCAGACGCTTGTAGATCCACAGCAGGACGGCGAAGACCGCATTGGCCTCCGGAATGCGGCGGGAAAACCGTGCAATGCGTCCTTTTTCCGGCACCGTGATCTCTACCTTGTAGATCCGGTCCAGACCGATCATCAGGGACATACATGCCTTGGAGCTGAGCCAGATCATGGTGATGACGGTCAATGAGATGATGGTCACGGCATTGCTGGCATTGGACTGGTAGACCTCAGATACCAGAGAGGTAAGGACTCCCTGGAAGGTATGCGGGATGAAATTCTCGATCGCGGTGATGAGATAGTTGGCATCCAGCGGGGTATATGGAACCAGGATCAGCAGAAACAGAAGAAACGGAAAAAAGGACAGGATCATCATGTAAGCGGCCTGCCCTGCATATGCGCTCATGGCGGACTCGCTGATGCGGTTTGCCATGCGCAGAATAAAATCACCCGCCGTGAGTACCGGCAGGTCTTTTTTGTTGTTTTCACGAGTCTTTTTCATATAATGATGTTATTCCTTTCACGCTGTCCTGTTGCAGTGTGTTATTCGGATGCACGGATCAACCGGTACGTTCCACTGCGGTAGACCTCGGCCAGTTCGGTTTCACTGTAAACCGGAGTCTGTGTGATGATGCCGCCTCTGGCCTCGTCCCCCTCATCGTGGAAATCGCTGCCGGAGGAATCTGATAACCCATGGGCATCGATCCAGGCAGATGCCTGATCGTTGCGGTTGTCATGCCGTGGATTGCCATTGTATCGCTCGGCACCGTCCAGATACTGCGGATCCGCCGGGGTGCAGTACGTCCGGAAAGGATGCGCCTGGAAGAGGAGCATATTCTCACGGTGTACCAGTTCAGACAATTCCTTCAGCGAGAGTGTGCAGACGTCAGGATGTGCCGACAGCCACTCCGGTGTCGCTCCGTAGACCAGATAGTCATTGGGACTGCCGCTTAGGGCGATCTCCACCCCGTACAGGATCCTCAGTGGAAGCTGTTCGTTTCGCACTGCCTCGCAGGCTGCCTGATACCCCTTGACCGCCTGTCTGGCATAGTCCTCCCAGGTATCGCAGGAGAACTGTTGTCTGGCCCAGTCATTGTAATGGTCGGTCACTACAACAATATCATATCCTGCGCGGACATATTTATGTACCATCTCCCGGGCGGGGATGCTGGCACAGGGACTGGACTCGCTGGTGTGTAGATGTGTCTCGATCTTCATATGGTTTTCCGTTCTTTCATTTAATAAGTACAATCTTGTGAATATGTTAACATGTTACAAGTTTTCTGTCAAAATTCATGATTTTATTGACAAAATGACTATAATGTGCTATGATTTATCTAACATAAACAAGAACATATCTGAGACTTGAGGCAGCAATGCCGATAACAGCTTACTCTTTTCTCTATTACATAAGACCGTTGCGGGAGATTCTCCCGTGGCGGTCTTTTTATTTTCGTGTTTTTATGGTATGATACCTATGTTTGTAACTTATGAGAGAAAGTGGTTGAAATACATGAGAATTTGTAGCCTTGCCAGTGGCAGCAGCGGAAACTGTCTCTATGTGGGAGACGGAAAACATCATATCCTGATCGATGCCGGAATCAGCCGCAAGAGGATTGTGGATGGCCTGGCCAGACTGGGAGTCAGACCCGAGGATCTGGACGGCATTTTTGTGACACATGAGCACAGCGATCATATCCAGGGGATTCCGATGCTGGTCAAAATGTTTGATATTCCGGTCTATGCGACGGCCGGGACGCTGGATGCCATCCGTCAGAAGGACAAGAAAGGAGTGATCCGCATGGATCATCTCTACCAGTTGTATCCGGATCAGGAGATTACGATGGGCAGTCTGGACATTCTGCCGTTTCATTCCTATCATGATGCGATGGATCCGGTGTGCTACAGTGTGCACTGTGGCAGGAAAAAGATGAGCATTGCGACGGATCTTGGCAAATTTGACGATTACATTGTCGATCATCTGATGGGCAGTGAGGTTCTGTTCCTGGAGGCCAACCACGATATCAGTATGCTGGAGACCGGTCCGTATCCGTATCCGCTCAAGCAGCGCATTCTGGGCGACCGGGGGCATCTTTCCAATGAGGATTCCGGCAGACTGCTCAGCCGTCTGGCAGACAGTCCGCTGAAATATACTTTCCTGGCACATCTGTCCAAGGAAAACAACTATCCGGAACTGGCATATGAATCCGTAAAATGCCAGCTCTGGGAGGAACTGGGGCTGAAAAAGCTTCCTTTTGAGATGGAGGTAGCCAGACGCGACGACCTCTCCACTCTTATCACATTGTAAAGAAAGGTTTGGATGAAAACATGAAAAAAACAGTAATCACCGTAGTGGGCAAGGACAGTGTAGGTATCATCGCCAAGGTATGTACATATCTGGCAGACAAAAAGATCAACATTCTGGATATCTCCCAGACGATCGTGGATGGATTCTTTAACATGATGATGATCGTTGATACCGCAGATGCGACGGTTGTATTTGGAGATATGGTCGATGAGCTCGACCAGATCGGGGAGGACATGAACTGCCTGATCCATGCACAGCGTGAAGATATCTTCGACAAGATGCACCGTATCTGATAATCCCGGCACACGAAGGAGCGCCACGCAGGACATGTGGACACAGACGGTTTGATCCACAGCGGCCGGTGACGAGGGGCGCTTCAGAATGGAGAATGACATGATTAATATACATGAGGTTACTGAGACCAATAATATGATCGAGAAGGAGAATCTGGATGTGCGTACCATTACCATTGGTATCAGTCTCCTGAGCTGCATTGACAGCGATCTCGACCGGTTAAATGAAAAGATTTACAACCGTATCACTACGGTGGCCAAAGATCTGGTGAAGACCGGACAGGATATTGAGAGGGAATATGGAATCCCGATCGTGAACAAGCGTGTTTCAGTCACTCCGATCTCACTGATCGGAGCAGCGGCCTGCAAGACGCCGGAGGATTACGTGACGATCGCCAGGACGCTGGATCGTGCGGCCAAGACATTGGGGATCAACTTCATCGGAGGATACAGTGCACTGGTATCCAAGGGAATGACTGTGAGCGATGAGCTGCTGATCCGTTCCATCCCGGACGCCCTGGCAGTGACGGATTTTGTATGCAGTTCGGTAAACCTTGGTTCCACCAAGACCGGTCTGAACATGGATGCGGTTCGTCTGATGGGAGATATCGTACATCAGACCGCAGCGCGCACGGCAGACCGCGACAGCATTGGATGTGCCAAGCTGGTGGTATTCTGTAATGCACCGGATGATAATCCGTTCATGGCAGGTGCATTCCACGGCGTGACAGAGGCAGATGAGATCATCAATGTCGGTGTCAGCGGCCCTGGTGTTATGAGAAAAGCGCTGGAGTCTGAGCATGGTACAGACTTTGGTCATCTGGCAGAGAAGATCAAGAAGACGGCATTTAAGATCACACGTGTGGGACAGCTTGTAGCCAGAGAGGCTTCCAAGCGTATGGGGATCCCATTTGGTATCATCGATCTTTCTCTGGCACCGACACCGGCGATCGGAGACAGTATTGCGGATATCTTTGAGGAGATGGGACTGCAAAGAGCGGGTGCTCCGGGTACGACAGCAGCCCTGGCTATGCTCAATGACCAGGTGAAGAAGGGCGGTGTCATGGCATCTTCCTATGTCGGCGGACTCAGCGGCGCATTTATCCCGGTCAGCGAGGATCAGGGTATGATCAATGCAGTCAATGACGGATGTCTGACGCTGGAGAAGCTGGAGGCGATGACCTGCGTATGTTCGGTTGGTCTGGATATGATCGCCGTGCCGGGAGATACCTCACCGGCGACGATCGCGGGTATTATCGCGGATGAGATGGCCATCGGTATGGTCAACCAGAAGACCACGGCGGTACGTCTGATCCCTGTGATCGGAAAGGGCGTCGGAGAGACTGTTGAATTTGGTGGTCTGCTCGGATATGCACCGATCATGCCGGTCAATCAGTTTGCCTGTGATGATTTTGTCAACAGAGGCGGACGTATCCCGGCTCCGATCCACAGCTTCAAGAACTAACTTATAAGAACCAAAACTGTGATAAGAACGAAATCAGGACAATATAAAACCCCGTCTTCCTGCTCTGGTACTGAGATGTACCGGAGGGAAGCGGGGTATATTTTTTGCTGGTTTTGCTCTTTTTTATATAATAGGAAAATGCTGTAATGTGGTGACAGGCCAACAAGAATTTCGAAGAAATTCTTGCCAGAGCAAAACGCTGGTTTTGCTCTTTTTTTTGTGATAGGAAAATGCTGTAATGTGGTGACAGGCCAACAAGAATTTCGAAGAAATTCTTGCCAGAGCAAAACGCTGGTTTTGCTCTTTTTTTAGCGTTTCAGGGAATGAATAATATCCGTGAGATCATCAATAATACGGTTGTGTTCTGAGACCGGCATCATCTCCTGGGATGAGAGGTAGGAAGCAGAATCCCTGAGTGTTGGCTGACCATCGTATTGCTGATGGGAATACAGAGGAGATTCCAGACCGCCGAACAATGCGTTGGGAGAAAATGGTGTGCACAGGAACAGCTTGATTAGAAATTTTTCGGAAAACATATTATTGCCGCGCTCGATCTCGGAGATATGTGCTGTGGAACACTGGAGGATCTCCGCAAGCTGATCCTGTGTCATATGGTATTTTATCCGTTGCATCCGGAACCGGTCTCCAATCTGGATCATCAGACGCTTCAGCTCATCCGGATCGATCTGGATGCTGTCATCTTTATATTTCATGTTATTATCCATCCTTTATCTCATGATCATCCTAACCCTAATATGTTTAGAATATTGAATTTGATGAAAAAGGAGAACCAACCATTGGTGAAGAACTACAACTGACAGTGAAATTTTGCGGATTCCGCAGGCAAATAAGGAGAGTTTACAAATACTGGAGATTTGGCTAAAATATAAAGTATTACAGACAAAGGGGGATTGTGTGATGCGGTAGGACTGCATCTGTACGAATCAATATGAGATATTTTGTGAAACCGGATTTTATGAAATCCACAGGCCGGACCAAGCCGGGGAGACACTGGCTGCCGGAGATCCTGATCCTGTTTGGCGTGGAATATGGAGGCACGATCATTACATCGCTTCTGGTCTCTCCCGTGATCGCCGCCTGGATGATGACGAAGATGGATATTAGCTCACTGACCTCGCAGGGAGGCGTGCCTGATTTTAAGCAGACTATGGAATTGCTGCAGAATATGCCGGGGTGGCTGACAGCCGTGATGCTGCTGGGAGAGATCGGGCTGATCATTGCCAGTTTCATAGTGGGGTGCGGCCTGCAGAAGAGGACGGCACGTTCCATGGGATTTACTGCTCGCAGATTGATTCCGTCGTATCTGTTGGGCATGTTATACGGTGCGTTGGCCATGGGAGCGGCTTATGGTATCTGTCTGTTGACCGGAGCGGTACATTGCCTGGGGCTGGACAGCCCGGATTGTGTGGGGTATCTTGCCCTGTTCTTTGCAGGTTATATGGTGCAGGGACTGGCCGAGGAAGTCGTATTTCGTGGCTATTTTATGGTGTCGGTCGCGAGAAGATATTCTGTGGGATCCGGTATCTTTCTGTCTGCGCTGATGTTCGCCATGATGCATGGAGCCAATGACGGGATTACCACCTGGGCCTATCTGAACCTGTTTTTATTCGGTGTATTGGCCTCTCTGGTATTTCTGGCCACGGAGAATATCTGGATGGTCGGGGCATTGCACAGCGTATGGAATTTCGTCCAGGGCAATGTCTTTGGCATCCGTGTCAGCGGAACCAGTCAGACGGTATCCATTCTTGGCAGCGAGATCTCAGAACCGCTATATTTCTTCAATGGCGGGAAATTCGGACTGGAGGGCGGTATCGCTGTGACGCTGGTGCTGGCGGCAGCGATCGGTATTACGCTGGCGGTGCTTGATCGTCAGGGGAAATGGACGAAGACGCGCCCTGAGCCGGAGAAAACCCCGGACAATGCATCTGCATTTCGCGGGGATCTGGGACAGAACCGGGAGATCTGGCAGGAGAAGAGCGCGGATCCGATGGAAGACAGACCGGTGGATGAAGAATATGGAAAGGATTTTGGAGAGGTTCCATGGAGACCGGAGATGGCCACCAGACAACAGCAGCAGTGGCAGCGCATGGAGGACGGTCAGAAACCGGATGGACAGGAGGCAGATGTGGATGTGTCCCATCCAAAGAATACGGGCTTTGACCGGAATTTCTTCTCCGGTGACTGATCCGGAAAATACCATCAAAAAGGGGAACTGCATGAAAATGCAGTTCCCCTTTTGTCTTGCAATATAGGAACAATTCACGTAGAACCCCGACTCAGGCATCCACCGGTTCATTCAGATTCTTGACCGCGGTGGAAAGCATCAGTTTGATACGGTTCAGCTGGTTGACCTCGCTGGCACCCGGATCGTAGTCTACGGCTACAATGTTGGAATCCGGATAGCGGTTGCGCAGCTCCTTGATAACACCCTTACCTACGACGTGGTTTGGCAGACATCCGAATGGCTGAGCACACACGATGTTTGGCACACCGGAGTGGATCAGCTCGACCATCTCACCGGTCAGGAACCATCCCTCACCGGTCTGATTGCCGGCGCAGACGATCGGATCTGCATATTCGGCCAGCTTGGAGATCGGAGTCGTCGGCTCAAAGCGTTTGCTTGCGGCAAAGGCGTCATTGGCTGCTTTCCGGTAATTCTCCAGATAGGAGATCAGCAGATTGTTGATCTTTGCGGAGGACTTCTTTTTGCCGAGGTACTCTGCCTTAAAGTTGGCATTGTACAGGCTGTACATCATAAAGTCCATCAGATCCGGACAGACGGCCTCAGCACCCTCTGCTTCCAGCAGCTCTACCAGATAGTTGTTGGCAAGCGGCATGAACTTGACCAGGATCTCTCCGACAATGCCGACTCTCGGCTTGCGGACATCCTCGCGCAGAGGAAGTTCATCGAATTCGCGGACGATCTGGCGCACATTTTTCTTGAACTGTGCCTTGTTTGGATGGGTTACGGCATCCTGACAGATCTTTAACCACTTCTGATGCAGGGCATTGGCAGAACCCGGTACCGCCTCATAAGGACGGGTGCGGTAGAGCACGCGCATAAATACATCGCCGTAATACAGAGCCTGCAGAGCTGCATGAATGAGTTTGAGGCTGTATTTCATACCGGGGTTGGTCTCCACGCCTGCGCTGACGGAGATAACAGGGATCTGTCCCATGCCGGCCTTCTCGAGGGCACGGCGGATGAAGCCGATGTAGTTGGTCGCACGGCAGCCACCGCCGGTCTGTGTGATCATCAGGGCGGTTCGGTTCAGATCATACTTGCCGGAAGTCAGGGCACGCATAAACTGGCCTACTACGATCAGTGAAGGGTAACATGCGTCATTGTTCACGTATTTGAGACCGTAGTCCACACATTCCGGATCACTTGGCATGACCTCGACCTGATAGCCGCAGGCACGCATGGCCGGCTGCAGGATATCGAAATGGATCGGAGACATCTGTGGGACGAGGATCGTATAGTCCTTTCGCATCTCCTGGGTAAACAGCACACGGTGATGTGCGGTATCCGCCTGCACCGGTTTGATGTTCTTGCGCTCGCGCTCCTTGACCGCCGCCAGAAGGGAGCGGATACGGATGCGGGCTGCTCCAAGGTTGTTGACCTCATCGATCTTGAGTACCGTGTAGATCTTGTTGGATTTGGTCAGGATATCGCTGACCTGATCCGTGGTGACGGCATCCAGTCCACATCCGAACGAGTTGAGCTGGATCAGATCCAGATCGTCTCTGGTACGGACAAAGGATGCTGCCTTGTACAGACGGGAGTGGTACATCCACTGGTCTGAGACGATGGCAGGACGGTCGACTTCGCCCAGGTGAGAGATGCTGTCCTCGGTCAGGACTGCCACACCGTAGGATGCGATCAGATCCGGAATACCGTGGTTGATCTCAGGGTCGATATGGTAAGGACGGCCGGCCAGCACAATGCCGCGGCGACCGGTCTTCTCCATATAGGCGAGCACTTCCTCGCCCTTCCTGCGGGTATCCTCGCGGGCATTCTCCATCTCTTTCCAGGCAAGTGCTGCGGCGCGGCGTATCTCAGTGGCTGGGATGTCATTCTCTGCGGTAAAGTAATCCACCAGACGGCTGGTCGCAATCTTTTCGGATTCCAGGGAGAGGAACGGATTCTGATATTTGATCTTAGGATCCTTCAGTTCCTCGACGTTATTCTTGATGTTTTCTCCATAAGAAGTCACAATCGGACAGTTGTAGTGGTTGTTGGCGTCCGGCACCTCGGTGCGCTCATATGGAATGCATGGGTAGAATATGTAATCCAGTCCCTGACGTAGCAGCCAGGTGATATGTCCGTGAGCCAGCTTGGCCGGGTAACACTCGGACTCGCTTGGGATGGACTCGATGCCCAGCTCATAGATCTTACGGGAGGAGACCGGCGACAGGACAACCCGGTAGCCCAGTTCCGTAAAGAATGTGAACCAGAACGGATAGTTCTCGTACATATTCAGAACACGTGGAATACCCACAGATCCTCTGACTGCATGCTCCTCGTCCAGCGGTTTGTAATGCTGGAACAGCCGTTTGTTCTTGTATTCAAACAGATTTGGAATATTGTCTTTGTTTTTCTGCTTGCCCAGTCCGCGTTCACAGCGGTTGCCGGAGATAAACTGACGGCCGCCGGTAAAGCGGTTGATGGTCAGCAGACAGTTGTTGGTACAGCCCTTGCAGCGTGCCATGCTGGATTCATATTTCAGGTCATTGATCTGCTGTAATGTCAGCATGGTCGTCTGCTGTCCCTCATAATGGTCTCTGGCCAGCAGCGCGGCACCGAATGCACCCATGATACCGGCAATGTCCGGGCGGACTGCGGTACATCCTGAGATGCGCTCAAAACTGCGCAAAACAGCGTCATTGTAGAAGGTTCCGCCCTGTACTACCACGCGCGTACCGAGATCCTTTGGATCGGTGAGCTTGATAACCTTTAGCAGGGCATTCTTAATGACAGAGTATGCAAGGCCTGCGGAAATATCAGCGACGGTCGCTCCTTCCTTCTGTGCCTGCTTGACCTTGGAATTCATAAATACGGTACAGCGTGAACCCAGGTCGATCGGATTCTTGGCAAACAGAGCTACCTTGGCAAAATCAGACACCTCATAGTTCAGGGACTTGGCAAAGGTCTCGATAAAGGAACCACAGCCGGAGGAACAGGCTTCATTGAGCTGTACCTTGTCGACGGAGTGGTTCTTGATCTTGATACATTTCATGTCCTGGCCACCGATATCCAGGATGCAGTCTACATCCGGCTCGAAAAATGCTGCCGCGGTGTAGTGGGCTACGGTCTCGACTTCGCCCTCGTCGAGCAGAAGCGCGGATTTTAACAGAGCCTCACCATAACCGGTGGAGCAGGAGCGGACAATCTGACAGCCCTCCGGAATACGCGCGTAGATGTCCTTGATCGCCTGGATCGAGGTCTTGAGCGGGCTTCCGTTGTTGTTGCCGTAGAAGGAGTGAAGCAGAGTTCCGTCTTCACCGATCAGGGCAATCTTGGTGGTCGTGGATCCGGCATCGATACCCAGGAACAGGTTGCCGCGGTAGGTGGAAAGATCCCCCTTCTTGACATCCTTTTTGGAGTGATCTGCCAGAAAATCCTGATATTCCTGTTCATCACGGAACAGAGGCTCCAGACGTGTCACCTCAAACTCGATCTCAATGTGGTGAGAGAGTTTTTCACGGAGTGCTTCCAGTGAGGACATCGTCTCATCCGGATTTGCATTCATGGCAGCACCGGATGCCGCAAACAGATGGGAGTGATCCGGGGCAATGATCGCGTCACCCTTCAGATCCAGGGTGCGGATGAATGCCTGTTTTAACTCGGTCAGGAAGTGCAGGGGACCTCCCAGAAATGCGACATTACCGCGGATCGGCTTACCGCAGGCAAGACCGGAGATCGTCTGGTTGACCACCGCCTGGAAAATGGAGGCTGCAAGATCTTCGCGGGTCGCACCCTCATTGATCAGAGGCTGGATATCCGTCTTGGCGAACACACCACAGCGGGCAGCGATCGGATAGATCATTTTATAGTTTTTTGCATATTCATTCAGGCCGGCGGCGTCTGTCTTGAGCAGCGTGGCCATCTGGTCGATAAAGGAACCGGTACCTCCGGCACAGATTCCGTTCATACGCTGGTCAATTCCACCGGTAAAGTAGATGATCTTTGCATCCTCACCGCCAAGCTCGATCGCTACGTCGGTGCGCGGTGCATAATCTTTCAGGGAGGTGGCTACAGCCACAACCTCCTGCACAAAGGGAATGTCCAGATGCTTGGCAAGTGCCAGTCCGCCGGAACCGGTGATGACCGGGGAGAGAGGCAGGTCGCCGAGCTCCCGGTAAGCGTCGTTTATAATAGATGCCAATGTCTCCTGGATATTGGCATAATGTCTCTGATAATCGGAAAAGATAATCTCGCCCTCCGGGTTGAGGATGGCGATTTTAACTGTGGTAGATCCGATATCAATTCCTAAAGTATGACATGGTAACTTCATAAGTAAGTACATCCTTTCTGAATACACAGTGACCCCAAATCGTCACATTTTCCTATTATAAGACAATTTTTTGGCCAATGCAATCACCAATAAACGGCAATGGAATAGAATTAAGTAATAATTTAGAAATTGGAGCGCGTTATGGCCAGATGTCCATATGCCAGTTATACTGTGATGGAGGGAGATACCCTGTATGGGATCAGCGTGAAAAAGAACATTTCTCTGTCTTCCTTGTTAAAAGCAAACCCTACGATCGATGTCTACAACATGAAGGCGGGAGATGTCCTTTGCCTGCCGGTTCCGGAGACGGAGATGAATAAGCCGGAGAAGCCCGACAATCCACCGACTCCGGAGGAATTAGCACAGGGAAAATGGGAGAAGATCATAGTATACCGTCGCGTTTGACAAAGAGATAAGGCAACATTATAATATAACATGACATATTGGGTTTCTATACCTATATGTCATGTTTTTTAGAAAAAGAAGGGACAAGTGTGTATGAAATTTATCGATAAACTGGAACGCAAATTTGGCAAATATGCGATACCGGATCTGATCCGGTATGTTATGGTGGTCTACGTGGCGGGAGCGGTGCTCGGTCTGTATGATTCTACGCAGAGTGTGGGCATTTATGACACGTTTCTGGCCCTGGATTACAACAAGGTATTTCGCGGGCAGATCTGGAGACTGTTTACCTTCCTGATCGAGCCGTACGGGCTGACGGCCACGGGCGGCATTGTGTTCCAGATCCTGTTTCTGTTGATCCAGGTCAACCTCTTTATGCTGTTTGGCCGGTCTCTGGAGCGTGCCTGGGGAACCTTCCGGTTCAATCTGTATATGCTCGCGGGATGGTTTTTTAATGTGCTGGCAGGCCTGATCCTGTATCTTAGTCCGGCACATGTGAGTGTATATGCCTCCGGATTCCAGTATATCTACTGGGCCATGTTCTTTGCGTTTGCCGCGGTCAATCCGAATCTTCAGCTGATGTTGTGGTTCCTGATCCCGATCAAAGTCAAATGGCTTGCGATGCTGGACGGTGTGTATCTGGGATACATGGTGATCCGGTATCTGTATTATGCAGTCCTGTTCCGTGGGACAAGCTACAGCGCGGTATTTATCAGCGGTGCGGTGGCTATCCTTGTAGCGCTGGCCAATTTCCTGATCTTCTTTTTCACGACCCGGGACTACCGGAAGGTTTCGCCCAAAGAGATTCACAGGAAACAGGAATTCCGCCGCAAGATGCGCCAGGGACAGCCGGGCAAAGGTGCGAGACACCGCTGTGCCATCTGTGGGCGTACCGAGCTGGACGATCCTACGCTGGAATTCCGGTACTGCTCCAAGTGCGAGGGGAATTATGAGTACTGTACAGATCATCTGTACACGCATCAACATGTGAAAAAATCAGACCAATAGAGAGTGAAGGAGAGAGAACATCATGGGAAAGATTATCTTGATCGGACTGATTGCCGCTGTGATCATGTGGCTGGCCTACAAACCGGTCACCGCAGGCGGTCAGGTCCGCAGGGACGTCCGCAAAAAAGGAGCAGATACCGATGAGAATCTGGGAATGACGGTACTGCTTCTGGTACTTGGCGCCGGTCTTCTGGTGAGACTGATCGCCGCTGCAGTATATCGTGGTCATGAGACCGATATGAACTGTTTCGTAGGCTGGGCAGATTATGCAGTCAACAACGGATTTAAGACATTTTATACCGGACAGGGATTTGCGGATTATCCACCGGGATATATTTATATCCTGTATGTCTGCGGCGCACTGCGCAAACTGTTTGGCTGTGAGTGGGGATCCACGATGACCAATGTCATCACCAAGCTGCCGGCGATCCTGGCAGATATCGGAACCGGTTATCTGATCTACCGGGTGGCATCCCGGAGATTTACCAGAGTGTCCTCCTCCTGGATCGCAGCGCTGTATCTGTTCAATCCGATCGTGATCCTGGACGGTGCAGTCTGGGGACAGACAGATGGTGTGTTCACATTCTTCCTGGTATGGATGGTTTATCTGATCACACGGAAGAAGCTGATCCCATCTTACTTTGTATTTGCAGTGTCCATTCTGATCAAGCCGCAGTCACTGATGCTGGCGCCGGTGCTGATTCTGGCGATCATCGATCAGGTCTTTCTGGAAGACTTCAACTGGAAGAAATTCGGGATCAACCTGGGACTTGGACTGGCTGCCATCGGCGTGATCGGCCTTCTGATGCTTCCGTTTGGTTTCTCGGAGGCGCTCAAACAGTATACCGAGACCCTCGGTTCCTATGAGTATTGTTCGGTCAATGCCTACAATTTCTGGGCGCTGATCGGAAAGAACTGGCATGCACAGACAGAGACTCTTCTCGGAATCCAGGCAAGGATCTGGGGCAGTGCATTTCTGATACTGACGGTGGTTGCATCTATCGTTTTTGGCATCCGCTGCAAAAAGGACGAGTCCAAATACTACTATTTCGGAGCGTTTATTTACATCCTGGTATTCTCATTGTCCGTGCGTATGCATGAGAGATACATTTTCCCGGCGGTTGTCATGCTTCTTCTGGCATATTGTGCCAAGCCGAGAAAAGACACATATATTTCCTATATGGCAGTTTCTTTAGTTGCATTTTTCAACTGTGCGTATGCGCTGTTCTTCTACGATGCTACCTGGGAGACGATCGACAACGGACCGGTCAAATTTACCGCTCTGTGTTGTGTCTGTATGGTGGCATGGTTTATCTGGAATACGATCTCGGGATATTCCAAAGAGAATCTGGAAACAGATCAGGTGCAGGCAGCCGGTTCACAGAAAAAAAACCGTTCCGGCAGCAGATCTCTGACCAGAAGAGAACAGCAGAAGGCGCAGGAACACCAGACCGACAGATACTTCAAGCCATCCGCACCTGCGGTGAAGATGCTTAAGTGGGATTTTATCATGGTGGCAGTCATCACGCTGGTCTATGCAGTCGTTGCATTTACCAATCTGGGGGATATGGATGCGCCGCAGACGGAGTATTCTTCCTTTGAACAGGGTGCGATTACGCTGGACTTTGGTGAGACAGTCAATATTGACAAGATCTGGGATTATCTGGGATACCAGAATAACTATGGTTACAGTATCCTGTATACACAGGATCCCGCAGCCGGATGGACTGCACTGTACGATGGAACCAACGGCAAGTGGGATTCCGGCAGTGTATTCAAGTGGAATGATACGCAGATCAGCCTGCAGACCAGATATCTGCAGATAGCAGCGGTAGACGGTTACCGCGACAGCCTGATGGAACTGGCATTTACCGATGCTTCAGGCAATCTGCTGGAGCCGGTCAATGCCGGTGACTATGCGACGCTGTTCGACGAGCAGGATCTGTTCACCGGGGAAGCGACCAAGATGAACGGTACTTACTTTGACGAGATCTATCATGGACGTACCGCCTATGAGATGATCCACAAGCTGTACTGTTACGAAAATACACATCCGCCTCTGGGCAAGGAGCTGATGGCAGTCGGTGTCATGATCTTCGGAATGTGTCCGTTTGGATGGCGTTTCATGGGAACACTGTTTGGCGTGATCATGCTTCCGTTCATGTATCTGTTTGCCAAAAAGATGTTTAAGGAGACATGGATCAGCGCGATCACGACGATATTGTTTGCGTTTGACTTCATGCATTTCACGCAGACACGTATTGCGACGATCGATGTGTTCGTCACGACATTTATCATCATCTCGTATTATTTCATGTACTGCTATACACAGATGAATTTTTACGACACCAAGCTGTCCAAAACCTTCGTGCCGCTGGGACTTTGCGGTGTGGCCATGGGACTTGGATGGGCCAGCAAGTGGACAGGCATCTATGCATCCGCAGGTCTGGCAGTGATCTTCTTTGTGCAGATGGGACGCCGGTTTGTGGAATATCTGCAGGCGGCAAAGAATCCAAAGGGCACGACCCTTGGCATTTCCCATCAGGAAGTGGTAGATACCTTCATTCCGAAATTCTGGAAGACGATCGGCTTTTGCTGTATTGCCTTTGTGGCAGTTCCGGTGCTGATCTACGTGCTGTCCTACATTCCGTTCAATGACGGAACAGACCGCACGCTGATCCAGAAGGTGATCCAGGCGCAGAAGACGATGTTTGACTACCACAGCAAACTCGATGCGGAACATCCGTATTCTTCGACCTGGTGGCAGTGGCCAATCATGTACCGCCCAATGTGGTATTACTCCCGTGTGATCTCCGGAACCGTGAGAGAGGGAATCAGTGCGTTCGGTAATCCACTGGTATGGTGGGCCGGCATTCCGGCGTTTGCCTATATGCTGTATCTGAGTATTGCCAGGAGAGACCGCAATGCGATCTTCCTGAGCCTGGGATATCTGTCCCAGTACGCACCATGGTTCCTGGTAACCCGAGTGGTATTTATCTATCACTATTTCCCAAGTGTTCCGTTTGTGACGATCATGATCGGATATACCATGTTCAGACTGGTGCAGGCGCATCCGAAGTGGAAGAAATACATGTTTATTTACACGGCACTGGCAGTGGGGCTGTTCATCATGTTCTATCCGGTGATCAGCGGTGCACCTTGTACCGTAAGTTATGCAGAACATTTTCTGAAATGGTTTAAGAGCTGGGTCCTGTTGCAGACCTGGTAATAACAGAAAGGAATATCTCAGAATATGAAACAGACATTGCAGGAATATATCAAAAAATCCATGCACAGCCACGCCGGATATGCCGGCGTGCAGCTTATGATGAATTATTATGTGTTTTATGAGCTGATCTCAGAGGGGATCAATCCATATATCGAATCGGCCAGAGACAATCATGAGCAGCTTCTGGAGATCGTGGGGCGTGTGTTTGATGAAGAACAGCCACTGGCTTCCATGAATGAGGCGTCCAGAGAGGAACTTTGCAGATCTCTGGGAGCTCTCCGGCAGGAAGTTACGGACAAGATGCAGGTTCTTTCTACATATGTAGACCAGTTTGTTCTCTACGAATATGTGCTCAACAGGGTGCAGTACCGCTTTGAGACTCCGGAGGAGATGCCGGATGATGCGGCCTTTGCACAGCAGCTTGTCAATTTTATCTTCAGTACGAAAGATAATATGGCGATCAATGATCATATCCATATGGCGATCGGCCAGCTTCCGGTGAGGATGACCCGCAGCCGGTTTTACGATGTGATCCGTGACAGCATTTCCGTGTACAAGGGATCTGACAGAAGTTCCCTGGACAGCTTTTTGTATATGTTCCGCACCAATGCCATGTTGTACCGTGCAGAGGGGATGGACAGATATTTTACAGAGTTCGCGCCGGTGATCGAGGAACTGGGATCCCTGGATTATGAACATATCACCAAAGAACTTTATGATATTTATGCGGAGAAGATCCGGGTGTGTGCATCCAGACTCAATGATATTTCTGATCTGTATATGCTGCTGGCGCAGCTGATCAACGGAGTGTATTCATTGGTACTGACCGGCGGGCATCTGGCCGATGCGCCGAAGATCCCGGGCATGGGACAGATGATCCGTGGAATCCACAGGCTGTTTGTGGAGGAGCCGGAGGACGCTCAGGAACAGTTGGAGGAACTGGCACAGTATTTTCCGGGAATCGAGGGAATGCAGGAGCAGTTCTATGAGGGAATGACCATGCTGGATGCAGTATTGGAGGAAACCTGCGATGCGCAGGCGGATGAGATCGAGAAGCAGGGACTGGCCGGAGAATTCCGGAAACTGCAGGATCTGCAGGTCCTTTCTTCCGGCAGCCATTTTGCACCGCTTCAGGAGGAAGCCGATGATACAAAGGTGACATCGCAGGATACGGAAGAAGTGGCGGCGGCACTGATCGACGAACTCAAAGCGTCATTTAAGACGAAGAGCAGGATGCTTCGCCGTGCGATCATGGCAAATACATTAGATAAGATGCCGGTGTTTTTTACGACACCGCAGGAGGTGGCAGATTATATTTCAATGTCCTTACAGATGTGTGACGACGAGGCGGAGAAGACCGCAGCCAAGCAGCTGTTGACGGACCTGATGCAGAACTAAACGACGGGGACAGGAATGGAGGGGCATATGCTGAACTGGAATTCCAAACTGTATATGGATGAGAAAGTTTCACGCCGCCCGGCCCGGTATCGAAAGATACTGGAACGGGGCAGACTGCTACAGGGCGTATATTGCATTACCCTGCCCTCCAATCCGGCAAACAGTCTGGATGTCTATTCCTCAAGAGAACTGTGGTTTGGTTATCACAGGGACAGGGGAGTCGAGATCGTGGGGATGGCGGTCTCCCGGGAGAGTGCCTGGGAGCAGGTCGAGCGGATCAGCCGGGATGTCTATGCCTGCTATGGCGAGATCTCGGCGTCACTGTTTCATCGTTTCTTTGGCGGGGAGGTGGAGTAGCTGGCGATTATCTGGATCATACTAAAGATTCTCAAATGGATTGGGATCCTGCTGCTGGTGATTCTGGGGCTGCTAGTCCTGGTGGTGTTGTCGGTTCTGTTCGTGCCGGTTCATTACCGGATCGATCTGAAGAAGGAACAGGAGACGATGTGCCGGGTCAGAGTGACCTGGGCAGGCGTGGTGCTGCGGATCTTTGTGGAGTATGCGCAGGGGACAGTCACTCAGAAGATACGGATCTTTGGCATATCCTGTCAGAGAAAAAAGAAGCGCGCAGGCCGGAAGAAGGATTCCGCGGCCGCGGATTGTGCAGATCATGAGGGATATGACGGCGAAGAACCGGCGGATTCCGGTCACAATTCAGTAAGGCAGGATGCGGAAACAACGAAACAGGGTGCAGAATCACCGAAAAGCGGGAAGCCGGAGGCGGATGAACCCGCACCGGAAGATTCTGTTGCTAAAAAACAGGGAAAGCGCTTGCGCTTTATCAGGCGATTGGATAGAATAAAACTATCCGCACAGGAGAAACTTCATAAGGTAACCGTTACCGGAGAATTTGCGAAGGATGAGGCAACACGGGAGTTTTTGAAACTGCTCTGGTCGCAGATCGTGTATTTTTGGAAACATATCAGGCCTCACAGAATCAGAGGATGGGTGCATTTTGGCACGGGAGATCCCTGCCAGACCGGCATGCTGCTCGGAGCCATATCCTGTCTGTACGGGATGCTCCCGCCACAGTTTGCGATCCGGCCGGATTTTGAGGAAAAGATTCTGGAGACAGAGCTGTACGTGGCAGGCAGATTGCGGCTGATCACAGCCGTGATCATTGCCGGACGTGTTTTTCTGGGGCAGACCTGGAAGGCGTTTCGCGCAAGACAGCGTAGATGGAAGGAGAACGTATAATGGCAGATTTTAACACAACTGTAAAGAGCCTGTTTCAGGGCATGGATGGCTTTCTGACTACCAAGACGGTGGTGGGAGATGCCGTAAAATTTGACGATGGCACGATCATTCTGCCGCTGGTAGATGTATCATTTGGCGTGGGCGCGGGAGCGTTCTCGGAGGACAAAAAGGACAAGGCCGGCGGCGGTATGGGTGGAAAGATCCAGCCGAGCGCGATCCTGGTCATCAAGGATGGGCAGACCCGTCTGGTCAATGTCAAGAATCAGGACAGCATGACCAAGATCCTGGATATGGTTCCGGATGTGATCGAGAAGTTTACCGGAAAGAGTGCAAATGCCGGGGAAAAGATCGATGTTGAGGTCGAAGATTAAATTTTTAAAAATTGTTCTTGCATTTCATGTTAAGTTTTGGTAGAATAAGCATGTTGTGACAAAATAAGTTAAGGAGGTGCTTACGATGGCAAAATGTGCAGTATGTGGTAAGGGCGTTCATTTTGGTAACGCAGTGAGTCATTCACATAGAAGAAGCAACAAGATGTGGAAGCCAAATATCAAGTCTGTTAAGGTTAAGGTAAACGGCGGAACAAAGAAGATGTCCGTATGTACAGGATGTTTACGTTCTGGAGCAGTAGAGCGTGCGTAAGTACGTCACTCCATGACGATAGATTGAATGGATAAGGAACCTGGAAGGATCGGTGAGAACCGGTCCTTTTTACGTTCCTGATGTCAGTGGCAGAAAAGCTGGTATCCCAGGAAGATACAAAGGATGATCAGAAAGACGGCAAACGCCGTATTATGGATAAAAAACATGATCGTCATACCGATTCCGAGCCAAAAGAGAATAAATCCCAACATATGACACATAATTTTGTTTCCTTTTTGAAATATATAGGGTATAATATAATATGACTCAGTGCGAAAAAGTGAACTGATTTTGTGGAAATGGAGGGTAAAACCATGAAAGGCAAGATGGATAACGGAAAAGGCAGTATCGTCATTGACAGGGAAGTCCTGGCCAAATATGCGGGATCTGCGGCGATGGAATGCTTTGGTATCGTGGGAATGGCATCTGTAAATGTCAAAGACGGTGTTACCAATCTGCTGAAGAAGGAGCATGTCAGCAGAGGTGTTGCTCTGGCAGTTGTCGATAACCGCCTGAAGATTGAGCTGCATGTGATCGCTGCATATGGCGTGAACATTCCGGCAGTTTCCCGCAACCTGATCGAGAATGTCCGTGGCCGTGTAGAGGCACAGACAGGTATGGAAGTGGAGAAGATCACGGTGATCGTGGAAGGTGTCCGCGACATTGATGACTGATGTATAAATGATGTGACCCTGAGGAGGAACAAACAGTGAAGGTAGAGAATATGGATGCTTCGTTAATGCAGCGTTGTTTTCTGGCTGGAGCCAAGGCGCTGGAAGCAAACAAAGAATGGATCAACGAATTAAACGTATTTCCGGTTCCCGATGGAGATACCGGAACCAATATGACAATGACAATCATGGCGGCTGCCAGGGAGGTGCAGGGCCAGGATGAGCCGACCATCGAGAACCTGTCCAAGGCGATGTCCAGCGGTTCTCTGAGAGGGGCGCGCGGCAACTCCGGTGTTATCCTTTCCCAGATCTTCCGTGGATTTACCAAGGAAGTCAAGAAATGTGATATCATTACGGTAAAGGAGCTGGGCAATGGCATTATCCGCGCGGCAGACACCGCATACAAGGCAGTCATGAAGCCAAAAGAAGGAACCATCCTGACTGTGATCAAGTCCGGTGCGGACAAGTCCAGAGAACTTCTGGAAGCAGGAGAGACCAGTGATCTGGTGGAGTTTTCACAGATCGTGGTCGATCACATGGATGAGGTCCTGAAGCAGACACCGGAGATGCTTCCGGTACTGAAACAGGCCGGTGTGGTAGATTCCGGCGGACAGGGGCTTATGACATTTGCGCACGGTGTACTGGAGGCTCTCAAGGGCAATGAAGTAGATATCTCACTGGGAGACATCAATGCAATCGCAACACCGGCTGCAGGCAAGGTTGGCACAGGGGATTCCTCGGCGGATGACATCAAATTCGGATATTGTACCGAGTTTATCATCATGATGCCACAGGAGAATGACAAGGTGGAGCCGGAACTCAAGGCCTACTTAAACAGTCTGGGAGACTGTGTGGTCGTGGTGGCTGATGACGATATCGTCAAGGTTCACGTGCATACGAACGATCCGGGTCTGGCGATCCAGAAGGCACTGACCTATGGCCAGCTCACCAGCATGAAGATTGATAATATGCGTGAGGAGCATCAGGAAAAAGTGATCCGGGATGCTGAGAAGGTAGCCGAGCGCCAGAAAGAAGAGGCGCAGGAAGCTGCTTCCATGCCACGTAAGGAGGCCGGTTTTATTGCGGTTTCTGTCGGAGATGGTTTGAAGGCTATCTTTGAGGATCTGGGCGTGGACTACGTGATCGAAGGCGGACAGACGATGAATCCGAGTACCGAGGACATCCTGGAGGCTATCGAGAAGGTCAATGCGGATGCCGTCTATATCCTTCCAAACAACGGCAACATCATTCTGGCTGCACAGCAGGCACAGTCTCTGACAGAGGACAAGGAAGTGGTAGTGATCCCATCCAAGAATATTCCGCAGGGAATCGCAGCGATGATCAACTACATTGCCGGACAGTCCACACAGGAGAATCAGGAGCGCATGACCAGTGAGATGGAGATTGTCAAATCCGGTCAGGTGACATATGCGGTCCGCGATACCCAGATGGATGGCAAGGACATCAAGCAGGGTGATTTCATGGGACTGACCGACAAGACCATTCTGGCAGTCGGACAGGATCTGGATGCGACGACCACGGAGCTGATCGAGCAGATGATGGATGAGGACAGCGAACTGATCAGTCTGTATTACGGAGCGGATGTGACCGAGGAGGATGCTCAGGCACTGGCAGATCACATTATGGAGAAGCATGAGGACGTGGAAGTGGAAGTACAGTATGGCGGACAGCCGATCTATTCATACTTCCTTTCTATTGAATAATTCATTATAGTAATGACGAATGGCACAAAACGAGAGATTGCTTTGTGCCATTTTTATATAGGAAAACGATGAGAGCACAGGATAGTATCAGAGAGATTAAGGGTGTAGGGGAAAAAGCGGCGCAGTTGTTTGCAAGGCTTGGCGTATATCAGATCGGGGATCTGCTGGAACTGTATCCACGCGAGTATGAGATCGTGGAGCCGATCCGGCCGGTGTCCCAGATCCGAGAGGGAGACATTGTGGTTCTTCAGGGCCGTCCGGCGGCATCCCCAAAGATGCGCAGAGCCGGTAAAATGCAGATCCTGACCATGGATCTGAAGGATGCTACCGGGAGTATTCCAGTGGTCTGGTTCAATATGCCGTTTCTATTGAAGAGTCTGCGGGTGAGCCAGCATTACATTCTGCGGGGACGCATCACCCGCAAGAACGGACGTCTGGAACTGGTACAGCCCAAGATCTTAAGTGAGCAGGAGTACCGTCAGATGCTGCATAAGCTGCAGCCGGTGTATCCGCTGACGGCGGGGCTGACCAACCGCGCCGTGACCAAGGCGGTCAGTCAGGCACTTGCCGTGTATGAATGGGAGAGCGATTTTCTGCCGCTGGAGATCCGAAAGAAATATGGGCTGACTGGACACAGGCAGGCGGTGAGAGGTATCCATTTTCCGGCAGACAAACAGGAGTATGCGGAGTGCAGGCACAGGCTGGTGTTCGAGGAGTTCTTTTTGTTCAGTCTGGCATTAAATCAGATGCGACAGGGCAAGGGGCGCAAACAGAGCCGGTTTGTCCTGCGCGGGTTTGACCGGTGCGAGGAACTGATCCGGCGTCTTCCGTTTACACTGACTCCGGGACAGGAAAAGGTCTGGAAGCAGATCCGCATGGATCTGGGCTCCGGGCTGGTGATGAACCGTCTGATCCAGGGCGATGTGGGCTCCGGCAAGACGATTGTGGCCGTGCTGGCACTTCTGGCGGCGGTGGAGAGCGGACATCAGGGTGCGATCATGGTGCCGACGGAGGTTCTGGCCAGACAGCATGAGCAGACATTTCGGGAGTATCTGGAGCCTCTCGGAGTGCGGGTCGGCCTGCTGACCGGTGCGATGACGGCGGCGGCCAGAAGGAAGATGCGTCAGGAACTGGAAGAGGGTACGGTGGACATTGTCGTGGGAACCCATGCCCTGATCCAGGAGGGTGTCGCATTCCGGGATCTGGCACTGGTGGTGACCGATGAGCAGCATCGTTTCGGCGTGCGACAGCGCGAGGGTCTGTCGGAGAAGGGGAGTGAACCGCACATGCTGGTCATGAGCGCGACACCGATCCCGAGGACTCTGGCCATCATCCTGTATGGAGATCTGGATGTTTCGGTGATCGATGTGCTTCCTTCCGACAGACTGCCGATCAAAAACTGTGTCGTGGGGACGGACTACCGGCCGCAGGCATACCGGTTTATGGAGAGGGAAGTGGCGGGGGGACATCAGGTCTATATTATCTGTCCTATGGTGGAACAAAGCGAGAACATGGAGGCGGAAAATGTGATGGACTATACCGGTAGTCTGCGACAGATACTGGCTCCCTCGGTGCGGGTGGAATGTCTGCACGGGCAGATGAAGCCGGCGGTCAAGACAGAGATCATGGAGCGGTTTGCAGCCGGGGAGATCGATATTCTGGTGTCGACCACGGTGATCGAGGTCGGGATCAATGTGCCCAATGCCACGGTGATGATGATCGAGAATGCCGAGAGGTTCGGACTTGCACAGCTTCATCAGCTCCGAGGACGTGTGGGACGTGGAAATGCCCAGTCATATTGTATTTTTATGGCCGGGCGTCCGAGCCGGGAGAACATGGAGAGGCTGTCGGTGCTCGGACATTCCAATGACGGCTTCTACATTGCCAATGAAGATCTGAAGATGCGTGGCCCCGGGGAACTGTTCGGAGTCAGACAGAGCGGGGAACTGAATTTCGGGATCGCGGACATTTACCGGGATTCCCGGGTGTTGATGGAGGCACATGAAGCGGCATCGGCATTTGAGAGAAGTGATGTTCTGGAACTCTGTAAGAAGTATGCCTCCCTGCAGAAAAAGCTGGAGGGATATACCGGGGATATATTCTTGTAGAAGTCTTATAGAAGACCGTCAGAATGCGGTTTGACCGTGTGTATATTATGTGATAAAATGTCAGATAAAGTAGTGTGACGATATTTTGCCGCGGGGAGTACATGAATGCTCCGGCGGACGAGGTGTTTTCGCACGTAAGAGGTGAAGTATGAGAGTAATTGCAGGTTCAGCACGCAGGCTGAAGCTTCAGACCCCATCCGGCAGACACACCCGTCCTACGTCGGATAAGATCAAGGAAACCCTGTTCAACATCATCCAGCAGGAGGTGCCGGACTGCAGGTTTCTGGATCTGTTCAGCGGGAGCGGAGGGATCGCGATCGAGGCACTCAGCCGTGGCGCCAAAGAGGCCGTGCTGGTAGACAATGACCGGGAAGCCGGAGTCTGTATCCGGGAGAATATCAGACACACCCATATGGAGGACAGATCCAGACTGATGGCGATGGATGCGCTGCAGGCACTGCGCCGGCTGGAACAGGTCGGGACACCGTTTGATGTCATTTTTATGGATCCGCCATATGGCAAGGGGTTCGAGCAGAGGATCCTTCCGTATCTGCTTTCCTCCTCTCTGGTGCAGGAGGGGACGCTGATCATTGTGGAGACCTCGTTGGAGACAGATGTGTCCTATATGGTGCATCTGGCCTGTAAGGTAGAGCGCATTAAGGAATATAAGACCAACCGTCATGTGTTCCTGCGTGTGGAAGGAACGAACAGACATGAGTAAAGCTGTATTTCCGGGGAGTTTTGACCCGGTTACTGTGGGACATCTGGATCTGATCCGCAGAGCCAGCCGTATGTTTGATGAACTGGTGGTCGGTGTGCTGATCAACAGTGGCAAGCATCCTATGCTTACGAGGCAGCAGCGGGTTGATATGCTGCGGGAACTGACCGGTGATATGCCACATGTCACGGTGGAAGCATTTGACGGGCTGCTGATCGATTTTGTCGACCAGACCGGAGCAGATGCCATTGTGCGAGGCATTCGCAATTCTGTGGATTTTGAGTATGAACTGCCGCTTGCACAGGGCAATCACAAACTGAATTCCAGGGCGGATACGGTATTTCTGGCGACAGCGCCGGAGTATTCTTATATCAGTTCCACGATGGTAAAGGAAGTCCTTCAGTTTGGAGGAGATGTACAGGGAATGGTGCCGGACATTGTGCTGGCACAGATCAAGCAAAGACAGAAATGAGGAGTATTATGCAGTCAAGTAAGATTGAACAGAAGATTGATGATATTTACGGATTTGTGGAGAGCTGCAAGATGCAGAAACTGTCCACCACAAAAGTAGTGGTTCCAAAGAACGAATTATACGACCTTTTGGATGATCTTCGCCGTGAGATGCCGGAAGAGATCCAGCGCTACAAGAAGGTGCTCAAGCAAAGAGATGCAATACTGGCAGATGCCGAGAAGAAGGCTGCACAGATCCTGGCCGATGCCAAAGAGCAGTATGAGGCCATGCTTGAGGAGAACAATATCACGCAGGAGGCATACCAGCATGCGGAGCATACGCTGCAGGAGGCCAACACCGAGGCGGATACCATCGTCGACGAGGCGCATGCGCAGGCCGAGGAGATCGGTGCCGGTGCGATCTACTATACCGATGAGCTTCTGGAGAAGGCCGAAAAGTCCATCCGTTCGGCGTATGAGACTTTCGCAAAGCAGGCCAGAGAACTGGAAGCTGTGCTGCAGGATCATCTGGATATCATTGCTGACAACCGTTCTGAACTGATGACGGATACGGATCCGGAGGCACATGCTGAGAAATACGAGGAAGCCTATGAGGAAGAGCCACAGGCCCAGGAAGAGGATGAATGATGAGAACAAAGAACGATATTCATGTGAACATCAATGGGCGTACCTATACGATGTGCGGATATGAGAGTGAAGAGTATCTGAAACAGATTGCTCATCACATCAATGACAAGATTGAACAGTTCAAGAAGGAGGGCGGCTACACCCGCCTGGATCCTGAGATGAAGCAGGTCCTTCTGGATATCAATCTGGCGGATGAGTATTACAAGGCCAAGAAGCGGGTGGATGAGGTGAAGGAGCAGCGGAGCAATCTGGAGCAGACGATCTTTGACATGAAACATCAGATGATCGAGCAGAATGCGCAGATGGAGGAGCTTCGCAAGCAGGTGGAGAATCTGGAAAAAGAGAATTTTGAAAAATCCAACCGCATTGTCCGTCTGGAGACAGAGCTGGAGGAAGCGAACAAAAAGCCGAAAAACGGCCGTAGATAAATTTGATAAAGGGGACGCGAAGCGTTCCCTTTTTATTATGGTGACAGGAGGATGCAGGATGCACAAGGAGTGGAGTATTCCGGAGGTGTTGTCTCCGGCGGGATCGATGGAGAGCCTTCGGGCGGCGGTCAGCGCAGGCTGTGATGCCGTGTATATCGGAGGAAACCGTTTTGGAGCCCGCGCGTATGCCGACAATCCTGACACGGATGAGATGCGCAGAGCGATCGAATACTGCCATCGGTATGGCCGGAAAATCTATATGACGGTCAATACCCTGCTCAAAGAGCAGGAGTTGGAAGATTCACTGTTTGACTATATGGAACCTTATGTGCGTGAGGGGCTGGATGCTGCGATCGTGCAGGATGTCGGCGTGATGGCTCTGCTCCATGAGGCGTTTCCGGATCTGGATCTCCATGCCAGCACACAGATGACGATCACCCAGGGGGAGACGGGACATCTGTTGCAGGACTATGGGGTGACCAGGATGGTTCCGGCAAGAGAACTGACATTGGCGGAGCTGGAACAGATGCGCAAAGATACCGGCCTGGAACTGGAGGTGTTTGTACACGGGGCATTGTGCTACTGCTATTCAGGACAATGTCTGTTCAGCAGCATGCTGGGAGACCGCAGCGGCAACCGTGGTCGGTGTGCCCAGCCGTGCCGTCAGGCATATCGGGTGACGGATCTGAAAGGAGTTGCGTTGTCCGGGGAGCATGGACCGTATGTGCTCAGTCCGCGGGAAAATGGGAATCTGGCGTTGGTGCCCGATCTGATGCTGGCCGGTGTGGATTCGCTGAAAATTGAGGGGCGTATGAAGCGTCCCGAGTATGTGGCTGCCGTGACAGCCGCTTACCGCAGACAGGTGGATCTGGCCAGCCAGCGGGGACCGCGGGAATACCGGGAGTACAGTCGGACCCATCCGGAGCAGTTGCAAAAAGAATTGCAGACATTAGGAGAACTGTACAACCGTCAGGGATTTACCCGAGGGTATCTGATGGGAGAAGCGGGTGTCCCAATTTTGGGACATAAGGAGATGACAGGAAAGAACCGGCCGGCTGTGCAGGGAACGATGCTGGCGGACAGACGGCCAAACCACGGAGGCATTTTAGTCGGAAAGGTTCTCTCTGTAGACAGGCACACTGCGACGTATGAGGTATTGCAGGATATTGAGGCACAGGATGTCGTAGAGTTTCGGACAAAGGCAGAGCAGACCGTGTATGAGTATACCCTGGGACAGCCTGTCCGAGAGGGGCAGAAGGTGACAGCGCGCTACCAGAAGGGAAGCGTGATCCACGTGGGGGATCCGATCTACCGTACCAGACACGCCAGTCTTCTGGAACAGATCCGTCATGATTATCTGGAACAGGATCCCAAACTTTCCGTGAACATGCAGTTTACGGCCAGAGAAGATACCCCGATGGAACTGGTGGTTTCCTGTCACGGAATTTCAGCTCGCGTACAGGGACAGTTGTGTCAGAGAGCACAGAAACAGTCCGCGGATGTGGAGTCGGTGCGCAGGGTTCTGTGTCAGACCGGGGATACCTGCTTCGAGGCGGCAGCTTGTGAGGTGCATCTGGAGGGAGAACTGTTCCTTCCGGTGGGGGCATTGAAAAAACTGCGCCGGCAGGCGCTGGAGGAACTGCTGAGTCAGCTTTCTGCCCGGTCAGGACCGGAGAAAAGAACTGTCTGTACACCAAAAACTGTCGGAAGAAGTTTTGGAATACCGAACATGAGCGGAGCGGATGGGAACAGTCTGGGGAACCTGATTATGAGCGGAGTGGAAGGAAATGATATGGGGAATTCGGATACGCTCGGAGCAGAAGGAGAAAATAGGAGATATGCAGGAGAGACCGGTGCAGCAGGAAGCCGCGTGATTGTTTCTGTAATGACACAGGAGCAGTGGCAATGTGCACTCGAACAGGGGATGGTTACGGATGTCATTGGCAGGATGGATGCTATGTCACCGGCAGCCCTGAAAGAATGGAGCGGAAAGACTGTGCAGGCCGGCAAACGGGTATGGATCGCCCTGCCACGGATCCTGCGCCGGCAGGTGCAGGAGTATTTCCGGAACAGAGCAAATACTCTGCTCTTTTCTTCGGGGGATATTGCAGGATATTACATTGCCAATCTGGAATCCTGGGAGTTTCTGACCCGTGATCTTGGAGTGGCTCCGGAGAGAATCTGTCTGGATGCAGGAATCTATGTGATGAACCGGCGCAGTGCAGTCTGGTGGATGAACAGGGGAGTCTGTCATATGACGATGCCGCTTGAACTGACCGGCAGGGAGAGTGCCTCGTTGATGGCGGTTCCGGGGATGGAGATGATCGTCTACGGCAGGACCGCGGTTATGGTGTCTGCGCAGTGCGTCCGCGCCAATCTGTCCGGCTGCCGTCAGGGGGGCAGGGATCGGTGGCTTATGCTGCAGGATCAGAAGAATCGCCGGTTTGTGGTGTACCAGAGCTGCGAATACTGTTACAATCTGATTTATCTGGATGATCCGCTTTGCCTGACCGGATATTGGGAGACTCTGGAAATGCAGGGAATCCGCAATTTTCGGTTTGATTTTACAACGGAGACGCCCGGTGAGATGGAGAGAGCGCTTCGAAAGGAGGCGTCAGGCCGGGAGGGACATTATCGGAAAGGAGTGTTGTAAGGATGAATGCCAATCTGTTACAGCTTGCAAGAACCGCGTTTCTGGAATTATCCAAATATGTGATCCTGCTGTTGTTTATCATCTATACATGGCACTGTTTTACGGTGTTTTTTCAATCCTCCAAAGAGGCAAAGGACAAGGTGTTTCACCGTCAGCATGTGATGATGTATGTGATCCACTTCCTGTGTTCAATGGTGTTGTTTGTCAATGCCCCGGCGCGTGAGGTCGTGTATTATTATCTGGCACAGCTTGCGTTTCTGCTGTTTGTGAGCAAGTCCTATATCTATGTGTATACCAATCTGTCCAAGGTTGTGCTCAATAATATGCTGATGCTGTTGACGCTGGGATTTCTGATGATCGAGAGACTGAAGCCGGCTCTCTGTATGCGGCAGATGCTGTTTGCGTTTGCAATCTCTGTGCTGGGACTGTTTATTCCGTTTCTGATCGAGAAATTCCGTTATTTTGACCGTCTGGGATGGATCTATGCGGCCATGGGAATCTGTTTTCTGGGGCTGGTCTTTGTCATCGGACAGGAGAAGTATGGCTCCAAGAACTGGATCCAGTTTGGGGGCATTGCGCTGCAGCCGTCTGAGTTTGTCAAGATCCTGTTTGTCTTTTTTGCGGCCGCACTTCTGGCCAGATCCACCCGTTTTATCGATGTGGTCAAGGTGACTGCGCTTGCGGCCGTCCATGTACTGATCCTGGTGGCGGAAAAGGATCTTGGAGCTGCATTGATCTATTTTGTGACCTATCTGCTGATCCTGTATATTGCCAGTGAAAATCTGGGATATCTGCTTCTGGGCATTGCGGCGGGCGTGGCCGCCTCCGTGGTAGCCTATCATCTGTTTGACCATGTTCAGACGCGTGTGACTGCCTGGAGAGATCCGTGGAGTACCATCGATACCAAGGGATATCAGGTGGCGCAGTCTCTGTTTGCGATCGGAACCGGAGGATGGTTTGGACTGGGCTTTGACCAGGGAGCGCCTTCCACGATCCCTGTGGCGGAGAGTGATTTTATCTTCTCGGCGATCGCGGAGGAATTCGGTACGATCTTTGCCATCTGCGTGATCCTGGTGGAGATCAGCTGTTTTGTCATGTTTATGAATATTGCACTCAAGATGAGCAGACGATTTTACAAACTGACGGCAGTGGGGCTGGCGGTGGAGTATTTTGTTCAGGTGCTGCTCACCATTGGCGGCGCGATCAAGTTTATCCCGTCCACCGGTGTGACGCTTCCGCTGGTGAGTTACGGAGGAAGTTCTGTGATCAGTGCGGTAGTGCTGTTCTGTATTATTCAGGGAATGTATGTACTGAGTTATGAGGAGGTGCAGGCATAATGTTTGGCAAAAAGAAAGACCAGGATACCGGCATGCCGGATCAGAAACGGGGAAACCGTCAGATCATTGTCATCACCTATCTGTGCGCCCTGGCGTTTCTGGGAATGATCGCCTATCTGGCGCGGTTTATGGCGGTGGACAGCGCAACGGTCATCAACAACCCGTACAACAAACGGCAGGGACTGCTGGCTCAGAAGGTTGTGAGGGGAGATATCCTGTCTGCGGACAAAAAGGTTCTGGCGACCACGACAGTCGATGACGATGGCAATGAGACGAGAACATATCCTTATGGCAAGGTATTCTGTCATGTGGTGGGAAGGACGTCCAAGAGCATGACCGGGATTGAAAAGCAGATGTGTTTTCCGCTGTTGACATCCCATGCCAATCCATTGCAGCAGATGGTATACGGCATGCAGGGAAAGAAAAATCCGGGAGACAGCGTAGTGACGACACTGGACAGCAGCCTGCAGCAGGCTGCGTATGATGCGCTTGGAAACCAGAAAGGTGCCGTGATTGCCATGGATCCCAAGACCGGCAAGATTCTGGCGATGGTCTCCAAACCGGATTATGATCCCAATACCGTGGAACAGCAGTGGAGCAGCCTGATCCGGGATGATGAGGAAAATGCGGTGCTGCTCAACCGTGCCACACAGGGACTGTATCCTCCGGGATCTACTTTTAAGCTGGTGACAGCCATCGAGTATATGAAAGAGCATGGCAATTACCGAAGTTACCGCTACAACTGTACCGGAAGCATTACACAGGATGGATATACCCTGAAATGTTATGACGGAGAGGTACATGGGACGGTGGATGTCAAGAGTTCTCTGGCACATTCCTGCAATGCCTCCTTTGCCAATATGGGGCTGCAGATTTCGCCGGCATCGCTTCGCCGCACCTGTGAAAAACTGGGATTCAACGGAAAACTCTCGATTGATTTTCCGGCGGGCAAGAGTGCATTTGCATTGACCGATAAGTCCTCGGGGAGTGAGATCATGGCGACTGCCATCGGACAGGGAAAGACCACGATCACGCCGCTGCAGAATCTGTTGATCAGTGCGTCGATTGCCAATGACGGAAAGATGATGCGTCCTTATCTGATCGATCATCTGGAGGGACCATCGGGGAATACGGTGCGCAGTTATGATTCAAAATCACTGGGACAGGTCGTGGACACCGGAACGGCCAAAGCGCTGCGCAAGATGATGAAAGCGGTTACCAAAGAGGGTACCGCTTCCTCGCTGGGATCTCTGCCATATTCTGTGGCAGGAAAGACCGGAAGTGCGGAGATTGACCGGGAAGGAACTTCCCATGCATGGTTTGTGGGATTTGCACCGGCCAACAATCCACGGATCGCGGTCAGCATTGTGGTGGAAAAGGCGGGCACAGGCAGCCAGTATGCCGTGCCGATCGCGCGCAAGCTGTTTGAAAATTATCTGGGGAGTGAATGAGCATTTTTCGTTGACAAACAGAGGGGCAGATGATAGAATGATTTTTGTTGTGGATCACAACGGGCACTAGTGGCGGAACGGCAGACGCAACGGACTCAAAATCCGTCGGTGGCGACATCGTGTGGGTTCAAATCCCACCTGGTGCACATAATAAAGAAGGCTTATGGATGATGTCATAATGTGGAGATGACATTGGCCATAAGCCTTCTTTTTTGTTATATCATTTGCCGGATATCATATATCACGGGAAAATGCACAGAATATTCTCGAATATGCCGGATCTGTGTGAACAGATGCTGACGGATCAGAATTTGCGAGGAGGATACCACATATGATGATCCTTTAGGGAAAGATACTCATCGTAGGCTTTTTCCAGAATCTGTTTTTCGTTGGAAAATTTCAGCAGATGGATCGCTTCGTGATATTTGTAATAGCCGGAGTCTACAAAGAACTCCTCCCTCTGGGGGCGGCTGTAGTAATTACCCGACATCATAAGATACCAGTGGACATCTTTGACCACAGTGTCGGACGGGGTGTTAAAGGTGTACTGGCTTTTGCCAACGTACTTCCGGATCAGTGCATCCACACCGGTCTCCTCCTTGACCTCACGCAGAGCGGTCTGCTCGTGGGTCTCACCGTCTTCAACGGTTCCCTTGGGAAGAACCCAGCCCTCGTATCGGTTTTTGTAATTCTTGTATAGAAGTAAGATCTTTCCACGGAATATGACTACCCCACCACAACTGGTCGCTTCAATCATGTGCTGTTCCTCCTTGTCTCAGTATATATGTTTTTCGGGTGCATTGCAACCAAAAGTATGGTAGAATGGAGCATAGTGTATAGAAAGGTTTGGTTCGGATTATGAGTGAGAAAATAGTATTGATTGACGGGCACAGCATCTTAAACAGAGCGTTTTACGGGGTGCCCGATCTGACGAATTCCGAGGGGATCCACACGAATGCCGTGTATGGGTTTCTGAATATCTTATTTAAGATCCTGGATGAGGAGCATCCGGAGTATCTGACGGTAGCGTTTGATGTGCATCATCCGACATTCCGCCATGAGATGTACCCGGAATATAAGGGGACGAGAAAGCCGATGCCTCAGGAACTGAGGGAGCAGGTTCCCCTGATCCAGGAAATGCTGGCGGCGATGGGGGTATGCATGGTCAAACAGCCCGGACTTGAGGCGGACGACATTCTGGGCACGATCGCGACGCAGGCACAGAGCCGGGGGATGGATGTATCGCTGGTGTCCGGTGACCGTGATCTTCTGCAGCTTGCATCGGACCGTATTCTGATCCGTATACCAAAGACGAAGCGCGGTGGCACGGAGATCGAGAATTATCACACGGAACAGGTGGTAGAAAAATATGGACTGACACCGCCACAGATCATCGATCTGAAGGGCCTGATGGGAGATTCCTCAGACAATATCCCCGGAGTGGCCGGAGTGGGTGAGAAGACTGCGGTCAAGGTGCTCAGTGTTTATCCGACGGTCGAGGAGGCGTATGAACACCTTGAGGAGATTACGCCAAAGAGAACGCATGATCTTCTGGAGAAGGGCAGAGAATCTGCTTTCCTGAGCAAGAAACTGGCGACGATCAAGACAGACTGTGACCTGGATTTTTCGATGGAACAGGCAAAACTGCCGCAGATGATCAATGAAGAGTCCTTCGCTATGGTCAAGAGACTCGAATTCAAGTCATTATTGGGACGATTCTCGGCCGAGGATCGTAAGACAGAGCAGCTTGAGGCACAGGTTACCGTGTTGAAGACAGAAGCACAGGTACGAAAATTTGCGGCTCAGGTAGTCAAGGCGGCGCCGGCTGTTGTCGGATTTTATCTGATCGGGGATCCGTGGACCAGCCGTGGAGCCCAGAAAAAAAAGAGCCGGAAAAAAGAAGCAGCACAGCTTTCCTTTGTCTTTGAGGAGACCGGGGTGGATGTGGCTGAGACCTCGCAGGAGGCGGAGCCGGAATATGGATTTCACGGATTTTCCCTGTCCTATGCGTCCGGGGGACAGGTGGTGACCGGGCAGGCGCTTCTCTCGGAGAAACTGACCGGTGCGGCATGCATGCCGTATCTGCGTGAAATGCTGGAATGTGCCGGACGGACTGCGGTGCTGGACCTGAAGGATATGCTGCATCTGGCGCAGCCGGTGCAGGAACCATCCGAACACAGACAGCCTGCTGTGCAGCAGCTTTTTGCTCAGGAGACGAAGCAGCAGAGACAGTGGATCGGTGAGCATGTCCAGGATCTGGAGATCGGCGCATATCTGATCAATCCGCTCAAGGACAGTTATATGGCAGATGATATTGCCAGAGATTATCTGGATATGACGGTGCTTTCCTATCAGGAGAGTTTTGGAAAAGAGACGATCACGGGACTGATGGAGGGAGCAGATGACCAGATGCGGGAAAAGATATTGTCCTATGCGGCGATGGTGTCCTATGTCTGCTGTCTGGCCGGCGAGCCACAGAGAAAACGGCTGGAAGAACTGGGGATGGACCGGCTCTTTACCGAGGTGGAGATGCCGACCTGCTGCGCACTGTATGAGCTGGAACGTGTGGGTGTGCGCGCCGAGTATTCAGTGCTGGAGGAGATGTCGCAGATGCTGCAGGGTCGTGTGGAGGAACTGGAGAAATCCATCTATGAACTGGCCGGGGAAGAGTTCAATATCAATTCCCCGAAACAGCTTGGGGTGATCCTCTTTGAAAAGATGCATCTGCCGGGAGCCAAAAAGACCAAGACCGGATATTCCACATCGGCTGATATATTGGAAAAACTGAAAAATGAGGATGAGATCATTCCGAAGATCCTGGAGTATCGGCAGGTAACCAAGTTGAAGTCGACTTATGCAGACGGATTGCCGGTCTTTATCGAGGCGGATCACCGGATCCACGGACGTTTCAATCAGACGATCACTGCAACGGGCCGGATCAGCAGCACCGATCCGAACCTGCAGAATATTCCGATCCGTATGGAACTGGGGCGCCGCCTGAGAAAGGTGTTTGTCCCACAGGAGGGATGTGTCTTTCTGGATGCGGATTACTCGCAGATCGAGCTTCGTGTGCTTGCTCATCTGTCGGGGGATCCGGGACTTATTGAAGCTTATCAGAAGGGACAGGACATTCACCGAAGCACCGCGTCAAAGGTATTCCACACGCCGTATGATGAGGTGACTGATCTGCAGCGGCGCAATGCCAAGGCCGTCAATTTCGGGATTGTCTATGGCATCAGCGCCTTTGGCCTGTCACAGGATCTGGATATCAGCCGCAAGGAGGCACAGGGATATATTGACCAGTATTTTGCCATGTATCCGGCCATCAAATCCTATCTGGACGGTCTGGTGGAGAGTGCCAGAAACGATGGTGTCAGTGTGACGATGTTTGGCAGGAGAAGACCGGTGCCTGAACTGACATCCAGCAATTTTATGCAGAGATCGTTTGGAGAACGAGTGGCAATGAACGCGCCGATCCAGGGCACGGCTGCGGATATCATCAAGATCGCGATGCTGCGTGTTAGTGAACGCCTGAAACAGGAAGGCCTCGGGGCGAGAGTCGTGTTGCAGGTACACGATGAACTGCTTGTAGAGACACCGCAGGAGGAAGTGGAGCAGGTCAGACAGATCCTGCAGTATGAGATGGAACATGCGGCAGATCTTCGGGTTCCACTGCAGGTAGAGGTAGAGCAGGGCAAAAACTGGTTTGAGGCGCATTAAGATGGAGATACATGAAAGAGGAGAAGGACGATGTATGTGATTGGATTGGCCGGCGGAGTCGGCAGTGGAAAGACGGAGGTGGCCCGCTGTCTGAAAGAACAGTACGGAGCCAGTCTGCTTCTGACGGACGAACTGGGACATCTGGTGATGGAGAAAGGGCAGGAAGGCTATGACCGTATTATAGAGAGGTTTGGAGAGGAAATCCTGGA
The DNA here is from genome assembly GCA_934351255.1 of uncultured Lachnospiraceae bacterium. GTDB lineage: Bacteria > Bacillota > Clostridia > Lachnospirales > Lachnospiraceae > Jutongia. Next base: position 106,344 of record CAKRJH010000003.1, on the reverse strand, counting down.
TGGTGAGGAACAGATCGACCGGGAGCGTCTGGCGCAGGTGATTTTTGAGGAGGAACAGGCCAGAGAAGATCTGGAGCAGATCATTCATCCGGCGGTACATCGCTATATCCGGAAGTTTCTCGGGGAACACCGGGATCAGGAGGGACTGGTGGTGTTAGAGTCTGCCCTGTTTTTTGAGAGTGGATGTGACGCGTACTGTCAGGAGGTCTGGTATGTCTATGTGCCAAAGAAGATCCGGATCGCCCGTCTGATGCAGGGGCGCGGGTATACCCGCGAGAAGTGTGAGGCGGTGATTGCCAGTCAGATGGGACAAAGAGAACTTCTTTCACATTGTCAGAAGGTCCTGCTCAATGACCGTGGCATGTCTGAAATCCCGGTTCAGATCCGCAGCCTGATCGGACCGTGCAGAACTAAAGCAGCAGACGGACCAGCCAGGGATTGAGATAGGCCTGTGCCAGGATCGCACCCAGTTCCAGCATGGCAGAGCGCAGCAGATAATGCCTGGGATCCGGCCTGGCGTGGTCTGCCAGATGAAACCCTCTGGCGGACAGGATCAGAAACGACAGGGCGTACAGAGGACCCTGAGGCAGTGACAGGCATAGCCACAGCAGGAAACCGCGCGTATGCAGGCAGAGAGTCAGAAGGACACACAGAAGGCCCTGACGGAATCCGATCACAAGGGCATACAGGCTGCTGATCGTACCAAAGGCCGGCGCGGTGATCAGAAAACAGGCGATGATCCAGAAACGCCCGTGCAGATAGAGCAGATGTGTGAGCTGCAGAAAGCCCGGGGTAGTGTCCGGATCCCATCCGGTGATCTGTTTCCCGGCCAGAGCGGTCAGAGAATCGCCACAGGGACAGCGTGAGAGCAGATACAGAATGATGGCTCCCAGAGCCATGCCGGCACCGGCGAGCAGCAGAAGATGAACAGGTTTGGCAGCACGAAATGTGAACATAGACAGCCCTTTGCAAAGATGTGTTTTATTCTATGAGAACGGCTAGACAAACATGACAGTTTCCGATAAACTTGGCATAGACAATATGTATCAGAAAGGAGTTACGAACATGGCAAACCCAGTAGTAACATTTGAGACCACAGCGGGTACGATCACAGCAGAACTGTATCCTGAGATCGCACCGAACACAGTAAATAACTTTATCTCCCTGATCAAGAAGGGCTTTTATGACGGACTGATCTTTCACCGCGTCATCAATGGATTCATGATTCAAGGTGGAGATCCGGATGGTATCGGCACCGGCGGACCGGGCTACAGCATCAAGGGAGAGTTTGCACAGAACGGCTTTGCCAATGATCTGTCCCACACAGCAGGTGTGTTATCCATGGCGCGTGCGCAGCATCCGGATTCTGCGGGATCCCAGTTCTTTATCATGCACAAGGATGCCTTTTATCTGGACAAGCAGTATGCGGGCTTTGGCAAGGTGATCGATGGACAGGACGTGGTGGACGCGATCGCAACGACCGCTACCGATTTCCGTGACGCTCCGGTTGAGCCACAGATGATGATCAAAGTCACAGTGGACACCAAGGGAGTCGATTATCCGGAACCGGAGAAATGCTGACAGACCGTCAGAGATAATTGAATATGAAATCAGGAAGACCGGACTGTGGCAGAACACAGTTTGGTCTTTTTTTCTTCACAAAATCATAACAATTAACGAATAACATAATATGAAAAACACTGTGTATATCGTGTTTTGTCATCTGGTTCAGACGCCGCAGGTACTGATGTGGAAATCTCCCGCAGAAAATGATATAGTGGTGGTAATCGACAGAAAGGAATCAGGATTACTATGGATCAGAATACATTATTGGAATATATGCAGGAACTCTGTGGGATCGCCAAGGCATCGGACAATCAGATGACGAAGGAGGAGATCGGTTCCTACCTGGCGGATATGGATCTAGGAAGTGCCCAGATGGAGGCGGTATACCAGTATCTGAGCGCGAAGGGAGTCAAAATCCCGGGATATACCTATGTGGTACCGGCGCAGGAGTTGCAGGCCGGGACATCGCAGGAGGATGACGGAGAACTTCAGGAGAATCCGAAGTATCAGCTTGGAAGCAGGCAGGGACGCTCCCAGCGCAAGAAGCCGGGGCGCAGTGCACAGGCGCAGCGGAACTGGATGAAATACCAGGATGAAGTGGCCGGAGTGGAAACCCTGAGCGGCAGCATGGAGCAGGAACTGTTCACCCGTTTTCTGCTGGGAGAGGAGGCACTGCGTGACCGGCTGATCCAGGGACGCCTGTCCTATGTGCAGCAGGTTGCCAAAAAGTACATCCGCAGGCCGGTGCCGACAGAGGAGCTGGTGGCGGAGGGCAATCTGGCGCTGATGACGGCATTTCTGAAACTGCAGGAGGAAGCACAGTCCTATCTGCTCGAAGAAAAGGTGGCAGATATGGCAGGGATCAATGATCTTCTGGAGAAGGAGATCGTAGCCGCCATGGAGTATTATATTGATGATGATACACAGCAAAAGGACTGGGAGGATGCCGTGGTCGCCCGAACCAATCTGCTGCATGAGGCTGCCAAGTACCTTGCGGAGGAACTGGGGCGTGTGGCTACACCGCAGGAATTGTCGGATTATACCAAGATCGGGCTGGATGAGATCGTGGAGATCACCAGCTTATCTGAGGATGCCAAGAGGGCATTGAAGCCATGAGAAGAGAAATAGGAAACCGTCTGGCAGAGTGGTATGCGGTACATGCGCGCAGGCTGCCCTGGCGGGAGGCAGAACCGGGCCGAGACAGGCCGGATCCGTACCGCGTCTGGATCTCGGAGATCATGTTGCAACAGACCCGTGTGGAGGCGGTGCGTGACTATTATCGGCGTTTCCTTGGCAGACTGCCGGATGTGGGGAGCCTCGCTGCGGTGCCGGAGGACGAGCTGATGAAGCTGTGGCAGGGGCTTGGCTATTATAACCGGGCCAGAAACCTGCAGAAGGCGGCCTGTGTGATCCGGGATGAGCACAATGGCAGATTCCCGGATCAGTATGAGGTGCTGCTGACATTGCCGGGGATCGGAGAATACACGGCGGGGGCGATCGCATCCATTGCGTTTGGACAGGAGGTTCCCGCGGTGGACGGCAATGTCTACCGCATTTACAGCAGACTGATGGAGGATGATTCCGACATTACCCGCACGGCGACCAGACGCCGGGTATGGCAGGAGGTGCAGAGCATTATCCCGCCCGGACAGGCCGGTCAGGTCAACCAGGCGTGGATGGATCTGGGGGCCACCATCTGTCTTCCGAACGGACAGCCTCATTGTGAACAATGTCCGCTGCGCCAGGATTGTCTGGCCGGGCAGCATGGAAGCTGGATGGATTATCCGGTCAAGCCGCAGAAGAAGCAACGGCAGATCCAGGACAGAACAGTATTTCTGCTGGAGTGTGAAGGGCGGTATCTGCTGCAGAAGCGCCCGCCGCGGGGACTTCTGGCCGGGTTGTGGGAATTCCCGTCCCAGGAGGGAAGGCTGGAGCCGGAACAGGTAGGGCGCTATCTTGCGCAATGGGATCTCGCAGATACGCAGATCGAACTGCTGGGAGCCGCCAGACACATCTTCAGCCATGTCGAATGGCATATGACCGGATACCGGATCCATCTGCCGCAGATCCCACCGGCACTGCGGGAAGGGAACGGGGACGGTATATCCGGCAGGTGGGTGACACCGGAGGAGATGGAGGAACAGTACAGTATTCCGACGGCGTTCCGGGCGTATTACGAGAAGATTGGAGGAGAGTCATGCATTACGGAGCAATCAAAATGACGGACGTGGCCAATGGGCCAGGTGTGAGAGTCACGTTGTTTGTGAGCGGATGTCCACATCACTGTGAGGGATGTTTTCAGCCTGAGACCTGGAACTACCGGTATGGAGAGCCATTTACCAGGGAGGTGGAAGATCGGATCCTTGAGGGACTGGCACCGGATTTTATTAACGGACTGACTCTGTTAGGCGGTGAGCCGATGGAACCGTCCAACCAGGAGGGGCTGATCGGGCTGCTGCGCAGGGTGCATGAACGGTATCCGCACAAGAGCATCTGGTGTTTCACCGGATATGATTTCGAGAGGGATATTCTGGGAGATATGTGTCACAGGCTTCCATATACGAGAGAAATTCTCGGTTATCTGGATGTGCTGGTGGACGGGCCGTTCGAGATCGACAAGAAGCAGTGGAATCTCAAATTTAAGGGCTCCTGGAACCAGAGAAGCATCAAGGTGCAGGAGAGTCTGGATCAGAAGAAAATTGTTCTGTGGGATGCGTAAGCAGTCCCGGGATGCAGCGTTTTATGCCTGTCAAATCAAAGAATACAGATTAACTCTTGAAATTTGAGGAATAATTCGCTACAATGAACATATATTAAATTTTTAGGAGGAATTTTAAAATGGCAGTAAAAGTTGCAATTAACGGTTTTGGTCGTATCGGTCGTCTGGCATTCAGACAGATGTTCGGTGCAGAGGGTTATGATGTAGTAGCTATCAACGATTTAACAAAGCCTTCTATGCTGGCTGATCTTCTTAAGTATGATACAGCTCAGGGCGGATACTGTGGAAAGATCGGTGAGAACCTTCACACAGTTGAGGCTGATGATGAGGCAAACACAATCACAGTTGATGGTAAGACTTTACAGATCTACGCTAAGGCAGACGCTAACGAGCTTCCTTGGGGTGAGATCGGTGTAGATGTTGTTCTTGAGTGTACAGGTTTCTATACCTCTAAAGAGAAGTCTATGGCTCATATCAATGCAGGTGCAAAGAAAGTTGTTATCTCTGCTCCAGCTGGTAACGATCTGAAGACTATCGTATTCTCTGTAAACAACGATACATTAACAGCAGATGATCAGATCATCTCCGCTGCATCTTGTACTACAAACTGTCTGGCACCTATGGCTAAGGCTCTTAACGATTACGCTCCAATCCAGTCCGGTATCATGAGCACAATTCATGCATACACTGGTGATCAGATGATCCTTGATGGACCACATCGTAAGGGTGACCTTCGTCGTGCACGTGCCGGTGCAGCTAACATCGTTCCTAACAGCACAGGTGCTGCAAAGGCAATCGGCCTTGTAATTCCAGAGTTAAATGGAAAGCTGATTGGATCTGCACAGCGTGTTCCTGTACCAACAGGTTCTACCACAATCTTAACAGCAGTTGTTAAGGGTGCAGACGTAACAGTTGACGGAATCAATGCTGCTATGAAGGCTGCTGCTTCTGAGTCATTCGGTTACAACACAGATCCTATCGTATCTTCAGATGTTATCGGTATGAAGTATGGTTCTCTGTTCGATGCAACACAGACCATGGTTTCTAAGATCGCTGACGATTTATATGAGGTTCAGGTTGTTTCTTGGTATGACAACGAGAACAGCTACACATCTCAGATGGTTCGTACAATCAAGTACTTCGCTGAGTTAGCATAATTTAAGCAGACGCTTAAAGAATGGGATAATGATCCAATCTGGGTCCGGTCTTTCATTGGACCGGACCTATTTTTTTGCAAATTAATGTTTAGGAGGAAACACACATGTTAAACAAGAAATCTGTTGACGATATTAACGTAACAGGCAAGAAGGTGCTGGTTCGTTGTGATTTCAACGTACCACTGGACAAGGACCTCAACATCACAGATGAGAACCGTCTGGTTGCTGCACTTCCTACCATCAAGAAACTGATCGCTGACGGCGGCAAGATCATCCTTTGCTCTCACCTTGGAAAGGTTAAGACAGAGGAGGACAAGCAGACAAAGTCTCTGGCACCGGTTGCAAAGCGCCTGACAGAACTGCTTGGACAGGAAGTAAAATTTGCTGCTGATCCAGAGGTTGTAGGACCAAACGCAAAGGCTGCTATCGAGGCTATGAAGGACGGCGATGTTATCCTTCTTGAGAATACCCGTTTCCGTCCGGAGGAGACCAAGAACGGAGAGCAGTTCTCCAAGGACCTGGCTTCCATCGCTGACGTATTCGTAAACGATGCATTCGGAACCGCACACAGAGCACACTGCTCTAACGTAGGTGTTGCAGATGAGATCCGTGCAAAGGGCGGCGACTGTGCAGTCGGATACCTGATGCTCAAAGAGATCGATTTCCTGGGCAATGCAGTAAACAATCCGGAGCGCCCATTCGTAGCCATCCTGGGTGGTGCAAAGGTATCTTCCAAACTTCCTGTTATCGAGAACCTGCTGACCAAGGTTGACACCCTGATCATCGGTGGTGGTATGGCTTATACCTTCATGGCTGGCCATGGCAAGAAGGTTGGTAAATCTCTTCTTGAGGAAGATTATATCCAGTATGCACTGGATATGGAGAAGAAGGCAGCCGACAGAGGCGTTAAGCTTCTGATCCCTGTAGATACTCTGGCAGCAGATGATTTCTCCAACGATGCGAACACAAAGGTTATCGCAGCAGATGAGGATATTCCGGATGATATGGAAGGACTGGATATCGGACCTAAGTCTGCAGAGCTGTTTGCAGATGCTCTTAAGGGAGCAAAGACTGTTGTCTGGAATGGACCAATGGGATGTTTCGAGATGCCAAACTTTGCAAAGGGTACGATCCGTGTAGCAGAGGCTATGGCAGAGCTTGAGGGCGCTACAACCATCATCGGTGGTGGTGACAGTGCATCCGCATGCAACAACCTTGGATTCGGCGATAAGATGACACACATCTCTACAGGTGGTGGAGCTTCTCTCGAGTTCTTAGAGGGTAAGGACCTTCCAGGTGTAGTTGCAGCAGACGACAAATAATAACGTATTAGGAGATACAATCATGGCAAGAAAGAAGATTATTGCAGGCAACTGGAAGATGAACAAGACTCCTAGCGAGGCTGTTGAGCTGGTTGCATTATTGAAAGATTTAGTAGTAAATGACGACGTAGATGTAGTATACTGTGTTCCTGCTATCGACATCGTTCCTGTAGTAGAGGCTACCAAGGGAACAAACGTAGCAGTAGGTGCAGAGAACATGTACTTTGAGGAGAGCGGTGCTTACACAGGTGAGATCTCAGCAGCTATGCTGGTAGACGCAGGTGTAAAGTATGTTATCATCGGACATTCTGAGCGTCGTGATTACTTCAAGGAGGACGATGTCCTTCTGAACAAGAAAGTAAAGAAGGCATTTGAGGCTGGAATCACTCCAATCCTTTGCTGTGGTGAGTCACTGGAGCAGAGAGAGATGGGTGTTACCATGGACTGGATCCGTTATCAGATCAAGTCTGATCTGGCTGGTGTGACAGCAGATCAGGTAAAATCCATGGTTATCGCATACGAGCCAATCTGGGCGATCGGAACCGGAAAGACTGCTACATCCGACCAGGCACAGGAAGTCTGCAAGGGCATCCGTGACTGCATCGCAGAGATCTACGATGAGGCAACTGCAGAGGCAGTACGCATCCAGTACGGCGGATCTATGAATGCAGGAAATGCAGCAGAGCTGCTTGCAAAGCCGGACATTGACGGTGGTCTGATCGGTGGAGCATCTCTGAAGGCAGATTTCGGCAAGGTCGTTAATTACAATAAGTAATTTACGGACTGAGATATCATAACCAAGGCTCGGGCAGTGATTCTGCCCGGGCTTATTTGTTTGATTTCTTTTGATTTCATAGGTCAAGTGTGCTATGAAGATTTGATGATGTGTAATTGTACCGCAGATCGTTCCTCTCGTTGACTTGAATCGGGGAATCATGTATAATTTAACCGCAAAACCTACTATCCTATAGGATGGTCTGATGCAGACAAGAATTTATAAAATGCACAGTATAGATGCAGGAAAGGACGAATTATGAGTAAGAAACCGGTTGTTTTGATGGTACTTGATGGATATGGACTGAATGATAAAGTGGAGGGAAATGCGATCGCGATGGCGAAGACTCCTGTGATGGACGAGCTGATGGCAACCTGCCCATGGGTTCCTGGAAAGGCCAGCGGTATGGCAGTAGGTCTGCCGGAAGGTCAGATGGGTAACTCCGAGGTAGGTCATATGAATATCGGTGCCGGCCGTATCATTTATCAGGATCTCACCCGTATCACCAAGGCGATTCAGGACGGTGATTTCTACGAGAATCCGGTTCTGCTGCAGGCTGTAGAGAATGCCAAAAAGAACGGATCTGACCTGCACCTGTTCGGCCTGTTATCGGATGGTGGTGTGCACAGCCACAACACACATCTGTATGCGCTTCTGGAGCTGGCCAAGAGAAACGGTCTGGAGAATGTTTATGTACACTGCTTCCTGGACGGCCGTGACACACCACCGGCTTCCGGAAAGGATTTTGTGGCAGAGCTTCAGGCAAAGATGGATGAGATCGGTGTCGGACAGATCGCGAGTATCCACGGACGTTATTATGCAATGGATCGTGACAACAACTGGGATCGTGTGGAGAAGGCTTACAATGCACTGGTTGCCGGAGAGGGCAACAAGGGTACCGATGCGGTTCAGGCAGTGGCTGATTCCTACGCAGAGGATGTGACCGATGAGTTCGTGGTTCCTACCGTGATCGAGAAAGACGGAAAGCCGGTTGCTACGATCAAGGCCAATGATTCTGTGATCTTCTTTAACTTCCGTCCGGACCGTGCCCGTGAGATCACTCATTGCTTCTGTGATGAGCAGTTTGATCATTTTGAGCGTGTCAACGGCTTCATGCCTCTGACTTTTGTATGCTTCAAGGATTATGATGAGAGCATTGCCAATAAGCTGGTTGCCTTCCAGAAGGAAGAGATCGTAAATACCTTTGGAGAGTTTCTGGCAGCAAACGGACTCAAGCAGCTTCGTCTGGCTGAGACTGAGAAGTATGCTCATGTAACCTTCTTCTTCAACGGCGGTGTTGAGGAACCAAACAAAGATGAGGAGCGTTCCCTGGTGAAATCTCCTGCGGTGGCCACATACGATCTGCAGCCGGAGATGAGTGCACCGGAGGTCAGCAGACGACTCAACGAAGCGATCCGCAGCGGCAAGTACGATGTGATCGTGATCAACTTTGCAAATCCGGATATGGTAGGACATACCGGCGTGATCCCGGCAGCTGTCAAGGCAGTTGAGGCAGTGGATCAGTGCGTGGGAACAGCAGTGGAGGCTATCAAAGAGGTAGACGGTGTACTGTTTATCTGTGCAGACCACGGTAATGCCGAGAAGATGATCGATTACGAGACAGGTGCACCACATACCGCACATACGACCAATCCGGTTCCGTTTGTTCTGGTAAACTATGAGGATGGCGTGACTCTGCGTGAGGGCGGAGCACTGGCTGATATTGCTCCGACACTGATTGAGATCATGGGACTGGAGCAGCCGGCAGAGATGACCGGAACATCCTTACTGATCAAGAAATAATGCTTGCGTAACGCGTATGGATATGCTATTATATTCTAGTATGTTTATGGGCGAAGAGCCGCAGGAATGGAGGAAGTTGAAATGTTAAGTACGATTAAAGGCATTTTGTTGATTATGTATATCATTGTCAGCGTGGCATTGACGATTATCGTATTGATGCAGGAAGGAAAACAGGCTGGTCTGACCGGCGCCATCAGTGGTGCGGCTGAGTCTTACTGGGGCAAGAACAAGGGACGTTCCATGGAGGGCGGTCTTGAGAAGGCAACCAAGATTCTGGCAGTATTATTCATCCTGTTATCTCTGGTATTGAACTTAAATCTTTTTGCTTAATATGAGATGAAATCACGTGGACACCGCAGAGCAGTTTTGTGGTGTCCATTTCATTCTGACACTATGGATACACCGGGCATCATACAGGTGCGGCGGGCATCCGTGACGGAGAGGAGACATAAAGATGTTTGTAAAGAAAGATATTTATGAGTTGCAGCAGAATGTATTCGAGGAGATCAACCACAACTGGATGCTGGTCTCTGCAAAGAACCCGGAGGGAAAGGTCAATACCATGACGGCCAGCTGGGGCGCGATGGGAGAGATCTGGAACAAGGAAGCCATCACGATTTACATCCGCCAGACACGCTATACCAAGGAGTTTATTGATTCCCAGGACTATTTTACCGTCAGCCTGTTTGACGGATACAAGAAAGAACTTGGCATCCTGGGAAGCATGTCGGGGCGCGAGGGCGACAAGATCGCTGAGGCAGGGATGACACTGGCCGAGGTCGATGGGCAGCCTACATTCGAGCAGAGCAAGTGCGTTTTCGTCTGCAAGAAGATGTATGAGGCAGATATTCCACTGGAGAGTATGTCGGAGGAGATTCAGAAGCGGTGGTATGACGGCGATTCGATCCATACCATGTATATCGGCGAGATCGTCGGATGTTATGTGCAGGAATAACCAAAGAAAAAGGAAATCGGTCTGATATAAGCAAGAGCAAAACGCTGGTTTTGCTCTTTTTGTTTGAAGGAGTTCGTGATACAATGAGATCAGGCAGAGGGGCAGTGAACCCTACAAAGGCCTCCAAAGGGGGAAGGATATGTTAAAGGAAGAATTTGAACAGAGAAAACAGATGATCTGTGAGTTTGTGACATCAAAGAAATATCGTCCGTTGACGCTGAAGGAAATGCGGGGACTGCTGCAGGTCCCGGCCAGAGAGAAGAGAGACTTTAATGAGGTGCTTGAGGCGCTGATGCAGGATGGGAAGATCATGGTTGATATTAAGGGAAGGATCAAGCCGGTATCCGACAAGGTTCGTGTCGGCAGGTTTATGGCGACACAGAGAGGATTCGGGTTTGTCCGGGTCGAGGGAGAGGATGACGATATCTTTATCGGCGGTTCTGATACCCTGGATGCGATGGATGGTGATACGGTACAGGTGCAGCTTACCAAGAGTGCCGGGGAGGGACGCCGCCGTGAAGGCGTGGTACTCCATGTGCTCGAGAGAGGCACGGATATTCTGGTGGGAACCTATACCCGCAGCCGAAACTATGGTTTTGTCATACCGGACAACCAGAAGTTTACCAAGGATATCTATGTCTACAAAGAGGACAGCATGGGTGCGGTGACAGGCCACAAGGTTGTGGTCGAGATCACGGATTACGGTGATGCCACACACAGTCCCGAGGGAAAGATCGTGGAGATCCTGGGACACATCAATGATCCCGGCGTCGATATCCTGTCCATTGTCCGCAGCTACGGGCTGCCGGAGGAGTATCCGGGCGAGGTGATGAAACAGGTGGAGAAGGTCGAGGATGAGATCGATCCCAAGGAGACCGCAGGCCGACAGGATTTTCGTGGGCTGCAGACCGTGACGATCGACGGCGAGGATGCCAAGGATCTGGACGATGCGATTTCATTGACCAAAGAACAGACTGAGGAAGGGGTACGGTATCATCTCGGTGTTCATATCGCGGATGTCAGCCAGTATGTGACCGAACATTCTGCATTGGACAAGGAGGCTTTGAAACGTGGCACCAGCGTCTATCTGGTAGACCGCGTGATCCCGATGCTTCCCCATAAACTGTCTAATGGCATCTGTTCCCTGAATCAGGGAGTGGATCGTCTGGCACTTTCCTGCATGATGGATATTGATGAGAATGGTGAGATCGTGGGACATCAGATCTGTGAGTCGGTGATCCGTGTTGACCGCCGTATGTCTTACAACGGAGTGCATGCGATCGTCGAGGAACACGATGAGGCATTGCGAAAAGATCATGAGGCTTTGCTGCCGATGTTTGATCTGATGTATGAACTGGCCGATATCCTGGAGAAAAAGAGACGCAAGAGAGGATCGATCGACTTTGATTTCCCGGAGTGTCAGATCATTCTGGATGAGAAGGGAAAACCGGTCGAGGTGCGCGAGTACGAGAGAAACCGGGCACATCAGATCATTGAGGAATTTATGCTTGCGGCAAACCAGACCGTCGCAGAGGATTATTTCTGGCAGGAGATTCCTTTTGTATATCGTACCCATGAACAGCCGGATATGGATAAGATCAATAATCTGGCCGTCTTTGTGGAGAATTTTGGATACATACTCAAGATCAAGGGAGACGAGATCCATCCAAAGGAGATCCAGAAACTGATGACCAGCATTGCCGGCAAACCGGAGGAGGGACTGATCGGACGTCTCGCCCTTCGTTCGATGAAGCAGGCAAAATATACGACCAGTTGTGATGGGCATTTTGGACTGTGCATGAAATATTATTGTCATTTTACATCACCGATCCGCCGGTATCCGGATCTGCAGATCCATCGTATTATCAAGGAGAGTCTGCGCGGTCAGATGAATGACAGGCGTATCGCCCATTACAAGCAGATCCTGCCGGAGGTGGCTGAGCATGCAAGTGCGCTGGAGCGCCGTGCCGATGAGGCGGAGCGCGAGGTCGACAAACTGAAAAAGGCACAGTATATGGAGCAGTTTGTGGGAGAAGGTTTTGAGGGCGTGATCTCCGGTATCACGAACTGGGGCATCTATGTGGAACTTCCGAATACGATCGAGGGAATGATCCGGGTGGCGGACATTCCGGGCGATTATTATTACTATGAGGAGGAGCGGCACCGCATGGTCGGTGAGCGCACCGGCAAGGTATATAAGCTGGGCGATCCGATCCACATCGCGGTGGCGGGAGTCGATTCCCTGACACGCACGATCGATTTTGTGCTGTACCAGGAGGATGAGGAGGGCCATGTGATCCTGCCGATGGAAAAGAAGAGCAGACCACAGAGGACCCAGACCATTCCGATGCCGCCGGTTCCGGAGAACAAAGAAGATCAGACACCGAAGAAAAAAGACAAAAAGGGCAAGAAAAAGAGCGCCAAGCGGCCGGTGAAAAAGGCACATGGCAAGGCCGGCAAAAAGAAGGGTGTGAAAAAAGCATAACCGGGGACGCTTTGCGTAACCGATGAACAGGGAGAGAGAGGATTATGGCAAAAGAACCAAAAAAGATCATTGCCAATAACAAAAAGGCATTTTTTGATTATTTTATTGAGGAAAAGATCGAAGCCGGAATTGAACTGGTGGGGACAGAGGTGAAATCCCTGCGCATGGGCAAATGCAGTATCAAGGAAGCGTTTGTGCGTATCCAGGACGGCGAGGTTTATATTTATGGGATGCATATCAGTCCCTACGAGAAGGGAAACATTTTCAACAAGGATCCTCTGCGTGCGAGAAAACTCCTGCTTCACCGGCAGGAGATCCGCAAACTGCAGGGACAGATCGCGCAGAAGGGATACACGCTGGTTCCGCTGAATGTCTATCTGAAGGGAAGCCTGATGAAGGTGGAGATCGGTCTGGCTAAAGGTAAGAAACTGTATGACAAGAGACAGGACATTGCCAAGAAAGATCAGCGCCGCGAGGCAGAGAAGCAGTTCAAGGTCAAGAATTTATATTGATGGATGAAAGGGAGGACACGGCTCGGTGACACTTCAACAATTACGCTACGTGGTCATGGTGGCTGAGACCGGAACCATTACAGAGGCGGCGGAGAAACTTTATATCTCCCAGCCCAGTCTCACGAGTGCGATCCGTGAACTGGAAAAGGAGATGAACGTGCTGATCTTTCACCGGTCAAACCGTGGCATACAGATTACCAGAGAGGGAGAGGACTTCCTGGGATATGCCAGACAGGTGCTGGAACAGGCGGCGATCCTGGAGGACAAATACAAAAAACAGCAGGGCGGCAAAAAGCATTTTTGTGTGTCCACCCAGCATTATTCCTTTGCGGTCAATGCGTTTGTGGATCTGATCCAGAAATACGGACAGGATGAATACGATTTCAGTCTGCGTGAGACACAGACCTATGAGATCATAGAGGATGTCGCAAGGATGAAGAGCGAGATCGGTATATTGTTTTTGAACGAGTTCAATGAAAAGGTGCTGTGTAAGTTGTTCCAGAAAAATGATCTGAAATTTCAGGAATTGTTTGTGGCCAAGCCACATGTCTTTATCAGCAGGACCCATCCTCTGGCCGGACGAAAGATCCTCACGAATGAGGAACTGGAGCAGTATCCGTATCTGTCTTTTGAACAGGGTGAGCACAATTCCTTTTATTTTTCCGAGGAGATCTTTTCGGAGTCCGAGCGCAAGAGAAATATCCGTGTGAGAGACCGTGCGACACTGTTTAATCTGCTGATCGGAATCAACGGTTATACCGTGTGCAGCGGTGTGATCGATGAGACGCTGAATGGCACAGATATTATTGCGGTGCCGCTGGCCGGTGAGGGACAGATGAGGATTGGGTATCTCACGCACAAGAAAGGTGTGATCAGCAGAGCTGCTGAGTTTTATCTGGAACAGTTGAAAACGTATACGTCAACATAGATCACTCATGGGATGAGTGAATGTGTAATGGCATCAGACATAGAATGAAACTATGACTGATGCCATTTTTTCTATATTATACAATGAAGCCGGAACGCAGTATACTACAGAAAAGTCAACGAGAACAGAGAGGAGATACGATATGAGCAAGACAAACACACCATTTCGTTATGATTATGTAGGAAGTTTTCTGCGTCCGGAGAGATTAAAGAAGGCCAGAGCAGATTATGAAAACAAACTCATTACTGCTGAGGAATTGAAGCAGGTGGAGGATGAGTGCATCCGTGAACTGGTTCAGAAGCAGAAGGATGCCGGATATCAGGTGATTACAGATGGAGAATTCCGCAGGGCCACCTGGCACCTTGATTTTATGTGGGGATTTGAGGGAGTAGGACATTCCAAGACCCAGACCGGACTTCCGTTCCATGGAGAAGATGCGATGATCGATGACACGTATCTGACCGGTAAAGTATCTGTAGGACATCATCCATTTGTGGATCATTTTAAGTTCGTGAAAGAACTGGAGGATGAGAACACGGTGGCTAAGCAGACGATTCCGGCGCCGGCACAGTTCCTCGAGCAGATGATCATGCCATTTGCCCTGGAGAACACCAGAAAGTATTATGAGAATACCGAGGATCTGGTGGAGGATATCGCGAAGGGATACCGCAAAGTCATTGCTGATCTGTATGACGCAGGCTGCCGCAATATCCAGTTGGATGACTGTTCCTGGGGAATGCTGGTAGATCCGCGTGCCTGTGACTTATTTGGAACCGATAAGGCCGGGCTCGACAAGATCGCGGAGCAGCTTCTTTACATTAACAACCTTGCCACCCAGGGAGCACCGGAGGATCTGGTCATCAATACCCATGTCTGCCGTGGCAACTTCCATTCTACCTATGCGAGCAGTGGAGCATATGACAGTGTCGCCAGGACACTGTTTGCCAGAGAGAATGTCTCTGCCTATTATCTGGAGTATGATGATGAGAGATCCGGTGGATTTGAGCCGCTGCGCGAAGTATCTGGGGACAAGAAGGTGGTACTCGGCCTGATCACCACCAAATCTCCGGAACTGGAGGACAAGGACGCAGTGATCGCAAGGATCCATGAAGCAGCCAAATATATTCCGCTGGACCGCCTGTATTTAAGCCCGCAGTGTGGCTTTGCATCCTGTGAGATCGGAAATAAACTGACGGAGGAGCAGCAGTGGGCAAAACTCAGACTTGTACGTGAGATTGCACAGGAAGTCTGGAAATAACAGCGTGGACAGGGGGAATACACAGCTTCGTCCTTGCTCAAGCACAAAAAAAAGACGTTTTCACGTCTTTTTTTCGTCCTTGCTCAAGCACAAAAAAAAGACGTTTTCACGTCTTTTTTTAGTGGAGCTGCGGGGAGTCGAACCCCGGTCCGAACCCAGATCCCATGTACTTCTACTGTCATAGTCAGTGTTTTAACATTCCCTCCGGGCGGCGCCCACTAACAGGCTTCGTCCTTCAGTAGCTTCATGAATTTTCTGTCATCGCAAAGCTTAGATAACAGAGTGTCCCGCGGGTATGACACCGGTGATCCTCACGGCGGGGCGCAAGGGCCGATGCGCTGCGATTAGGCAGCGATTGCTAAATTATTATCAGCGTTTAAATTTAAATCGAACTTTTTACGTGGTGTCCGACCACGAACAGCTTCTCCATGTTCAGTGAGCCCGTCGAAACCTGTACAACCCCAGATTTCTTTTCGTATGGATAAATATATCATATTCCATTCTAAAAGTAAATATCCCGGTGGTTGCATTTTAGGTGCAATTTATGGCAACAACAGGTTGCTTTTCAAAGTATAGTTTTATGTTTATGATAGGAATATGGAGGTGACGGCTATGGAAACAAAAAATATTATTTTAAAACTTCGTACAGAAAGAGGAATGTCACAGGACGAACTGGCTGATAAAATCATGGTAACCAGACAGGCCGTATCGCGTTGGGAAAATGGAGACACTGTTCCCAATACTGAGACGCTTAAACTCTTGTCCAGAGAGTTTGACGTTTCGATCAATACGCTTTTAGGAGAACCGAGAAAACTGATCTGTCAGTGCTGCGGAATGCCGATTGATGATTCCATTTTGGGACGTGATAAAGATGGCGCACTAAACGAGGATTATTGCAAATGGTGTTATGCAGACGGAACTTACACATACAATGATATGGATGAATTGATCGATCTGTGTGCGAAGAATATGGTAAATGAACATTTTACGGAAGAACAGGCACGTTCTTATATGAAGCAGATGCTTCCGCAATTGGATTATTGGAAACGGTATGATGAACTGAGTGACCATGGACAGTTTGAAGCATTCAAGGAACAGTTGATAAAAGAAATCAATGATTTACAGATTGATGGATTGCCTAAAGTGGACAAGTTATATGCGCTTTCGGGGGAAACTGTGAATCTGGAATATACATTGCCAAACGGACAGCACGTGAAATTCCTTGACGCCCAGAAAACCTATCTGGGAAATCAACTGGAGCCTGAATTCGGAGGGGACAGATGTTTTGGTGTCCTGGCAAATATGGATTTTATCATGGTATGTACCTATGAGAAGGATGGCGAAAATCCGGAACTGATGATTTATAAGAAGAGATAACCATCAAAAAGAAGAGAGATTCTTATGACAAAATTTCCGAAAGATATGGCGGAAGTTTATACGGATATGAAGATTATCGAAATTGCCAATGCGGTGGGCTATGAAAATCAGGGGCAATTTGCCAATGTTTTTGCAAAAGAATATGGAGCTACCCCGCTGGAATTCCGTCGTTTTTCAGTCAATGAAATACGTGGTTAAAAATGAATTTATTATGGGCTGCTGAAGCCGGAACAAAGTTGACAACCATGAGCGGTTAGTGTATCCTAACTCCGGAACGTGAAAGGAGAGGATATCATATGAAAAAGCAGTTTTTTGAAATAGAAAAGGATGGTTTCTACGGTACGTATTATGAAAATCAGGTACCTTCAGACTGCGCTGTGATCGGCTTATTCGGGGACGACCCCAATGATTACATGGCGCGGTGCGGAGCCAGATGGTTACATAAAAACGGCGCCAATGTCCTGTGCATGTCGCCCGGCAAGAAAAATTACAGTCATGTCAATGTTCCTCTGGAGAGGATTGAAACGGCGATTAACTGGCTGAAGAGTCATGGAAATCGGAAAATTGGCATCATGGGGATGAGTACGGCCGGTATGGATTCGCTGGTGGCAGCGTCCTATTTTTCGGACATTACATTGACGTTTGGACTGACGGCCAGTGATTTTGTCTGGCAGGGATTTGAGCAGGGGAAAAAAGACGGATGCAGGGAATGGCCTGTGCCGGGGACATCCACGCTTTC
Organism: uncultured Lachnospiraceae bacterium; assembly: GCA_934351255.1. Lineage (GTDB taxonomy): Bacteria > Bacillota > Clostridia > Lachnospirales > Lachnospiraceae > Jutongia. Next base: position 88,748 of record CAKRJH010000003.1, on the reverse strand, counting down.
CTGGAAAGGAAAACCGCTTGCTTATATGCCGTTTGTATATGAGCATCCGGTGTACTGGCAGAAGATTGAGGAGGAGACGAAGGGATCCGGCGACATTGAGCGTTCGACCTGTCTGTTTATTGATTCTGAGAAAGCAAGGGTACATACCGAAGAGGAAATGATCAAGGTGGAGAATATCAAGGGAAGGCTGTATCTGGTCGGAGCCGATGATGACTCCTTCTGGGAGGCCGGAAAATATATCCGCCGCATGGATAAGCGTCTGCAGGAACGCCCTCACAGCTGCAAGTATGAAGCGCTTGTGTATGAGCACGGAACCCATTTTGTCCTGCCGGAATCCATGCTGCGTATGGCACTGCCGATCGGACTCAAATTCGTGCTTCGCTTTATCTTCAAGGCGGCTAAGGATTATCCAAATGAGTGTGAGGCGACCAGAAAAGACATTGACAAAAAACTTTCGGCTGCATTAAAAGAATGGCGGGAAGAGTAAACGAAAAGAGTATGCAGAAAGATTAAATCCCATGATGACAAGGCCGAGAACGACCAGAACAATGCCGGTGGCACGATTCAGTGTCGCCGGTTTTGCTTTGTTGGCAAATACTGCGGCAATCCGGGCCCAGATCAGTGTGAAAAGAATACACAGGATCCAGACTGTGATATCCGGAAGTCCGCCGATCGTAAAATGAGAGACGGCTCCGGTCAGAGCGGTAAATGTCATGATAAACACGCTGGTGCCTACCGCGGTTTTCAGCTCATAGCCCAGGACGCTGGTCAGGATGAGCAGCATCATCATGCCGCCGCCGGCTCCGACAAAGCCGCAGATAAATCCGATCAGAATACCGCAGAGCAGGGACTGCAGTGCTCTCTTTGCGGGAGTGATGCCGGCCATGGCTTCTTTGGTGGTCATAACCGGTTTTACGATAAATTTGATGCCCAGCAGAAACGTCATGAAGACCGAGAAACTGCCCATCGTGGTGGATGGAAGCAGGTTCGCCACATAGCTGCCGACAATGGTAAAGACCAGGACGCTGGCCATCATGATCAGTCCGTTGCGGATGTCCAGATTTTTGTTCTTGTGGTAAGTGTATGCGGAAACTGCGCTGGCCAGCACATCGGAGGACAATGCAATGCCTACCGCCATATAAGGATCCATATGCAGGAATGTGATCAGCATCGGACTGATCACCGCAGCGGCACTCATGCCCGCAAAACCTGTGCCAAGACCGGCACCCATGCCGGCAAAAAATGTGATAAGAACAGTGAATAACAGTTTCATAAAATATCTGGCCTCCCCGGAGATCTCGTTTGTAGTCTGTAGTATCCAGACATTATAAAAGAATTCGCTTCCGACTGTCAATGCGGCATTTGCTATGTCGAGCGATTCATTATATACTAAAAGGTAAGCGTCAACGCGAATAAATTCGGGCGGTGGTACGATATGATCTGGATGGAAAAGATCATTGGAGAACACAAGGTACCACAGGATGATGTCACGAAATATCCCACACTTATATTGAGCAAAGGATGAAATAATTATGTCATTGATTGATCAGATCCCACAGGATTTTTACCGGATCTTCGGCACGAAGAACCGGGAGCATTACCTGTGGATTCTCAAAGAAATCTATGAGGAGCATACCAGGGGATATGCTGCATTTGGATTGACTGCACCGGAGTGCCGGCAGGTGATCGAGCAGGCCATGCACCGCCGTAAAATGCTCTGGGAACGTGAGGACGAGGAGGAACTGGAACGGGAGCAGCAGAGCCAGGGATTTAAGATGTCGGCATCCACAGTGCTGCAGACACTGACCAGATGGGGCTGGATCGTCCAGGAATACGATGACCGCCTGGATGAATATCTCATCACGTTTCCGGAGTACAGCCAGTTGTTTCTGGACATTCTGGGACGGCTGTACCAGCAGGATTCCGAGATGGAACGCCAGAGCATTCTGGCGGTATACAGTGCATTGTATACATATCAGATGGATCGTGACCGCAACAAGGATTTCCTGAGGGCGGCGCTTCGTTCCGCCAGGGGACTCAGCCATATGCTTGGCAGCATGCAGGAAGGAATGTACCGCTATTTTGAAAAATTGTCGGCGTCCGGAAGTTTTCTGGAGATCCAGCAGATCCTGATTGAAGAGATCAATAATCAGAGCAGCAGGCAGTATGCGATCCTGACGACGACGGACAGTTTTTACCGGTACAAGGAATCCATCCGCGAGATGATCAGTATGATCTACGCGCAGAATGATGAGCGCCGAGAGGAACTGGAACGGGGACGTTCCCAGTGTGATCCGGGAAAAGCCGAAGTGGAGTACCGCAGGTATGAACTGCTGCTGCAGTCCTGCCAGGAGTCGGCCCATCTGCTGTCTTTTCTGGAGCGTGAGTTCGATCAGATCGAGAAGAAATACAACCGCCTGATCGAATTGAAGACGTCATTTGCCAAGCGTGCGCTGGCCAGGATCCATTACCGGCTGCAGGAGGGGACCGGTGATGCCGACAATCTTCTGAGTCTGATCCGGATGATCAGCACCGGTCCGCGTGGGAATGAGGTGCTGGAACGGCTTGCGGGAAGAATGCAGTTCAGCCAGAGATATCTGCAGATGAGCGAACAGAGTTTCTACAAACGCAGAAAACAGGGGGAACCGGAGTATATGGAGGTGGAGATTGCCTCGGAGGAGTCCGCAGAGATGGACGATTTTGTGCCGGAACCGATGTATACCAAAAGTGAGATCCGTGCATTTAAGCAGGAGAATACCCGGGATGGACGATTTGAGATCACACCGGAGAAGATCCGGTCGGTGGAAGATCTGGAGAAACTGCTGTTTCTGTGGCAGGAGGAGACGGGATCGAGTCAGAGCACATCGCGGATTGAACTGGGGGAGGAGATGGATGCTGCAGACGGCATGCGTTTCACCAGAATAAGCATAGAGGAGGAAGAAGCGTGATCCATTCACGGTTCACAGAGGAAAATACATGTTTAAATATATGGAAGAATTGAGTGCCACGGAGACGGAGCGTCTGCGCAAGGCAATTCAGAGTCTGTTGCGTCAGACCTGTGTCATGAAAGTGAAGATGGATCCGGAGACCCTGCTCGCCAGAGATACTGCGGAGTATCCGGTTCTGGATAAGCACCGGGAATTTGTGACGGATTATCTGGAGGTTCTGGGATGCGAACTGCATCATGATCCCCAGGAGCATGTCTACTATATCAGAGGGGAGCAGATGCCGGTGCGCAGCCTGACGCTGATGCAGACGAGGATCCTGCTGCTGATCAAACTGATCTACCGGGAGATCATCACGGGAGAAGGTCTTCAGGAAACTGTGACAAACTTCGCAAAGATCCGGCAGAAAGGAAGAGATACCGGGCTGATCACGGAAAAGCTGAGGGCAGCCCAGTGGCAGGAATCATTCGGTCTGATGAAACAGCACCAGATCATTGACCTTGGAAGCGCAGTCGGCCGGATCGAGGATGACACACCGATCTACATCTACAATACGATCAACCTGTATTGCAGCAGTTATGACATTCAGAGCATTCTGGAGGAGTATCGTATGGATGACGGTGAGATGATGGATCAGGCGAAGATGCAGTTGGAAGAAGATGAGGGTTAAGACGCATGACAGAAAATTGGAATGTTAAAAAGGTATTTACCAGAATATGTCTGAATAACTGGGGAGGAATTGACCATAAGATCCTGGAGTTAAATCCGTATGTCAACCTGTTCAGCGGAAAGAGCGGATCCGGCAAATCTACCGTCATGGATGCGATCCAGGTTGTCCTATATGGAAGCACATCCTCAAATTTCCTGAATAAAGCGGCCGATGATTCCAAGAACCGGCGAAGCGTGCTCAGCTATCTGAGAGGAGCACAAAAGGATGGCACGGCGAACCGCGACGGCAAGGATTTCTACAGCACACTGGTGATGGAAGTGTACGATACCGGCATGGAGACCTATGCCTGCGCAGGCATTGCCTTCGAGGTGCACCGCAATGATGTGGAACTTCGCAGGCCATGCTATTTTACACACAGCGGAAAGATGCCGGCGGACGGCTATATCAATGAGCAGGGGATCGTCTATTCTCCGCAGGAGATCCGGGCGCTGCTGACGACCAGGGAAAGAGAGGACGGCATCCGCACCGGCCGTGAGATCAATAAGATATTTGGCTCCAAGGAGGCGTATCTTTGCGGGCTCAATGATCCGATCATGGGATATGTCAATGGCGCCAGATTTGAGACGATGCAGCGCAGTGCGATCGCGTTGAAAATGTCCAATGGAACCAGCCAGTTCATCAAGGACTATATGTTTTCGCGCAGTGAGGGTGATACGATCACTCAGCTCAGCGAGCAGCTCGGTGCGTTTCAGGAGATCCGGGAGACACTCGAGGATATCAGGCACCGGATCGATCTGCTGCATCTTGTGCGTGATGCGGGGATCGAACGGGAAACGCTGGAATCGGAACTGGTGGTGGATCGTGGAGTGATCCGGGTACTGGATCTGCGGGCATGCCGCGAGGAATTGCAGCGTCAGGAAAAGAAAAAAGAGGAGCTGGATCAGATCCTTGCGCAGTATCAGCAGGAAAGGCAGGAGCTTCAGAGTCAGATCGAGCAGATCGACCGTCAGTTGATCCAGGTGCGGGTGGACATCCAGGCCTCTGATCTGGGCACCAGAAAGAGTCAGCTTGAGTCACTGGCCAGGCAGGAGGATCTGCTGAAGGATCAGAGCCGTCAGTGGGATCATATCTGCGAGAGAATGTCTTTGTGGATCCGGGACGATTACCTGAGTGACTATCTGAGCAACGGGTTTACCAATGCCGTGGAGGAACTGACCCGGGGGCATGTCAGCGAGGGGCTTCTTGAGACGGTGAAGGCCAGACTTCGCGAGGAGACAGAAAACATTGAGGAGGAACTCGAGGAGACCGGCAGGCAGCGCCGTGATCTGGAGAAACAATGTCAGACTCAGAGGCGTATCGTGGAGGATATCGAACATAACCGCAAGTCTTATCCGGAGCCGCTCAGACATGCCAGACAGATTCTGGAGGACCGGCTTTCCAACCGGCATCGCAGGAGGGTGAAGGTGCAGATCCTGGCCGATCTGTTTGATGTGGTATCCGAAGAATGGAAAAATGCGGTCGAGGGACGTCTGGGAACACGCAGATTTGCACTGGTCGTGGATCCGGAATTTGCCCATGAGGCCGCGGCAGAGTTTGGACGGATGCACCATTTGCAGAGCGTGGATCTTCTCAATACCCGGGCAGTTGTGGATCATCATCCGCAGGCTCAGCCGGGATCTCTGTTTGAAGAAGTGTCCTATGATGAAGAGTATGTCGGGGAGATCCTCAAACAGTTTCTGGGACATATCATGAAGTGTAGAGACGTCGAGGAACTGCGCAGTGTCAGGGACGGAGTGACGCCGGACTGTTATTCTTACAGCGGATATATGTTCCGTCATCTGGATCCCAAGTGGTATGAGAGGGGAGTTATCGGAAGAAAAGTCTCCCGCGCCAGACTGGCCAGAGAGAAAGAAAGTCTGGCTGCGCTTCTGGCTGACTATGAGGAGATCGATGCGCAGGAGACCCATCTGCGCCGTGTATACAGTCTGGAACAGTTGGAGCAGGAGGATGCGGTCTATCTGAAGATGGCCGGGGCTTCGGAAGAACTGGAGGAGATTGCCGGACGCAGACAGGAACTGGAACAGGTGATCCGGCAGTTGGAACAGGGAAGTTTCCGGCAGTTGAAGGAGAAGGAGACGAAACTGTCTGAGGAACTGGCAGCCAGGCGTGAGGAACTGCGGCAGTGCGAGAGCGCGGCGGACGGATTCAGCCGGAAGACCGGAGCAGTGCAGACCGTCATTGCCACACAGAAAGAAAAAATGGAGGAACTTCAGGCCGGCGGCAGCGTGACACCGCAGATGGAAGAACAGGCCGACCGGAAATTACAGAAACAGCCGGCTGCCGCAAGGCTCAGAGACGAACTTGCCGGCCGCGTGGAGGCACTGGAAGGGCGTATGGATCCGCAGGGAACCCGCGTGGAAGGACTTTTGTCCCAGGCACAGACGGCGCTGGTGCTGGCCCGCAAGGATTATCTGGAGGCGTATCCGCTGTCCGGCATGGATGGTTCGGAGCGGACCAATGCGCGGTATCTGGAAGAACTGGAGAAGTTTGAAAGCCAGTATGTTCCGGAGTATCAGAAACAGTTTGATGCACAGTGTGAGCAGGTACACAGGAGTCTGCGGGACAATGTACTGACCAAGATGCACAATGACATCAAAGAGGCACAACGCCATCTGCGGGATATCAACCGCCTGCTCAGACAGACCAATTTTGCGGACAGTATCTATCAGATCAGCATTGGACCGGCGCACAACGAAGACGGTCAGTATTATGACATGCTGATGGCGGAGGAGCTGGACAGCAAGAACGTGGGAGATGCGCAGATTGAGGGTCAGATCAGTTTTGGAGAGGAAGAGTTCTTCCGGAAATATGACCGCCTGATCGAGCAGCTCACGCAGAAATTTATTCCGGCGAAGGGGGCGGATGCACAGAGCATGAAGCGCAGCCGTGAGGAGATGGAGAGGTATGCGGACTATCGCACCTATTTGTCCTTTAGCATGTACGAGCAGGTGAGTGATGAGAACGGCCAGGTGATCCGGCGCAACTATGTCGATGAGATGGCCGGCAGAGACTCCGGCGGTGAGGGCCAGAATCCGAAATATGTGGCGCTGATGGCGGGCTTTGCCATGCTGTATCAGCAGATGCACAAGAAGGATGCCAAGATCAAACTGGTGCTTCTCGACGAGGCATTTTCCAAGATGGATCAGGAGCGAAGTGCGGTCTGCCTGCAGTATGCACGGATGATGGATCTGCAGCTCATCCTTTGTGTGCCGGATGAGCGTCTGGCGTCCCTGATCCGCAATGTGGACAGCGTCTATGGCTTCCGCAGAATGAACAACCGCATTGAGATGATGCACATTGACAAGGGATCGTATATGGAGAGATTGGAAGGAGAACGCGCATGAAGGAGAGGAAGATGATAGCAGGAAAAATCCTATTGATCCTGGCAGCGGCTGCATTTGCAGCCTATGGATATACAATACAGTCCGTACATTCGGGATCACGTTTTTATATTGTGTGGTATGCGCTGGCTGTGTGCTGCTTTCTGGTGTTTGCAGGATGGCAGACGGGGGCTTGGGAGTGGCTGTCGCAGCACTGTCCGAAGCCGGTGAAGATCGGTTTCCGGGGCATCCTCGGGGCAGCGGTGCTGTTGTTTCTGGTCGTGGAGGGGTGTATCATCCACGGCTTTGCCACGACAGATCAGACAAATCTGGATTATGTGGTGGTGCTGGGTGCTCAGATGCGCGCGAACGGCCCGAGCCTGATCCTGCGCTACCGGCTGGATGCTGCGGCTGCGTATCTGGCAGAGAATCCGGACACCAAATGTATTGTCTCCGGTGGCAAAGGTGTCAATGAAACGGTCTCTGAGGCCAGTGGAATGGCGGCGTATCTGATCGCCAAAGGGATCGACAAGAAGAGGATCTATCTGGAAGATCAGTCGAAAAATACCATCCAGAATATCCGAAACAGCAAGAACTATCTGGATCCCGAAAAGGACCGGGTGGGGATCGTGTCGAGCAATTTTCATCTGTACCGGGGCGTGCAGATCGCAAAGAAACAGGGATACCGCCATGTCTATGGCATCAGTGCCGCGACACCACGCGCCTATCTGATCAATAACATGGTACGCGAATTCTTCGGCGTGCTCAAGGATTCTCTTTACGGAAATATGAGAGTTGGTATATAATGATGCAAGGGTCAAAAGCAGATAGCAATGTATGTTCACATACAAATTGCTATCTGGTGGCTTGACCTGCCAAATACCGACAAGAAGCAGATTTGCCTGCAAATATGCGGGAGTGGAGGTGTTTGCAGGATTGCGAAAATTGCAACGCAATGGAGCAATCCGTTGCAGCATAATGCAATAAATAAAATGTGAGGAAAACAATATGGAAAAAAAGAAACGAAGTGGTTTTTCCGGTACGATCGGATTTGTGCTGGCCGCAGCCGGAAGTGCTGTGGGACTTGGAAATATCTGGAGGTTTCCCTACCTGGCTGCCAAGGATAACGGAGGTTTATTTATCTTCTGTTACCTGATTTTGGCACTGACCTTTGGATTTACATTGCTGACGACTGAGGTGGCGATTGGAAGGAAGACGAAGCAGAGTCCGCTGACAGCATACGGAAAGATTGATTCCAGATTCCGTTTTCTCGGAGTTCTGGCCTGTCTGGTGCCGATCATCATCCTGCCTTACTACTGTGCGATCGGTGGCTGGGTCATCAAGTATCTGTTTACATTTGCGGGAAGACAGGGTGTACAGGCAGCGGGCGATACATATTTTACCGGATTTATCAGCCAGCAGTACAGCCCAATCCTGTTTATGCTGATCTTTCTGCTGTTGTCAGCGGTCGTGGTGTACTACGGCGTGGACAAGGGCATTGAGAATCTGAGCAAATATCTGATGCCTGCCCTTCTGGTGCTGGTGATCGGGATTTCTGTGTTTTCTCTGACCCTGAGCTATCAGGATGCTTCCGGTGTGACCCGAACCGGTCTGCAGGGATTGAAGATCTATCTGGTACCGTCCCTTAAGGGCGTTTCGTTCAAGGATTTCATGGTGGTAGTCATGGATGCACTTGGTCAGTTGTTCTTCTCTATCAGCGTGGCAATGGGGATCATGGTGGCCTATGGCTCCTATGTGAAGAAAGAATCTAACCTGATGTTCTGTATCAATCAGATTGAGATTTTTGATACGGCAGTGGCCCTGCTTGCCGGAATGATGATCGTACCGATGGTTTATGTCTTTATGGGACGTGAGGGGATGTCCGGCGGCCCTGGACTGATGTTTGTCTCTCTGCCGAAGGTATTTAAGGCCATGGGCGGTGTGGGAGGCTATGTCGGCGTGGCCTTCTTTGTCATGGTAGCATTTGCAGCTGTGACGTCAGCTGTATCGATCATGGAAGCGATCGTGTCCAGCATGATGGATAAGTTCCATCTGAGCCGTCATCTGAGCGTGATCCTGGTGACGGTATATGCCATTGTCGGTGGAATCGTAGTCTGTCTGGGATACAACAAATTCTACTTTGAACTGAAACTTCCAAATGGATCCGTGGCACAGATCCTGGATCTGATGGATTACATCAGCAACAATATTCTGATGCCGGTGGTAGCATTGACGACCTGTATCCTGATCGGATGGGTGGCAGGACCGAAGACGATCATTGATGAAGTGTGCTATGGAGACCGGAAGTTTGGCCGCCGCGGTCTGTATATTGTCATGATCAAGGTGATTGCGCCGATTCTGTTGTTTGTGCTGTTACTGCAGTCCTTTAATATCATTTAATGGAAGTTGATCATTGAGATCAAATAAGCTAATAATAGAGGAAAGAATCATGAGAGCAAAAAGAGTTTTGGCGTGCGCAATGGCTGTAGTGCTCTGGACACAGAGCTTTGGTGTGGCCGGAGCAGACGGGAAAGAGGCGGAGAACTCTCCGGCAGGCCGCAGGATGGCAGTTCAGACCTGTGCTGTGCCGGCTGCGGCAGTGACAGCAAAGGGGGCAGTTTCCGGAGCGGCGGTGAGTGCCACTTCTGTCAAGCGGCTGAAAAAGGTCAAGAAGGTTTCGTTAATCCGGTATTCCACACATTCTGTAAAAGTCACCTGGAAACCTGTCCGGAAGAATGTCTGGTATCGTGTCTGTGTCTCAGAACATAAGGCAGGACCGTACCGCCGGGCTGCGGTGACAAAAGACACCCGGTACCGCCTGAAAAAGTTGAAAAATAAGACGAAATATTATGTGAAGGTGCAGGCGGTCCATCAGAAGAAACAGGATACAGCGGGAGACGGACGCGCCAGTGATGTGGTATCGATCAAGACCAGGCCATATCAGAGAATGACGATACTGGCTGGAGATTCCATCACCAAGGGGGTGGCAGATTACAATCTGCTTCCGCAGTTTGGAATCGGTGGTAAGAAAAAAGTTGTGGCCGAGATCGGACTGGGGACGCTGACATACCGGACCAAGCGCTGTTTTGGCGGAAAGTCCGGCATCCAGAAGGTGGTGGAGGCCAAACCGTACCGGGTGTACATCATGCTCGGCATGAACGAGATACACTACCGCAGGCCGAAGGACATGATCGCTGCCTACAAAGAACTGATCGCGACGATCAAAGCGGATTCCCCTCAGACAGATATTGTGATCCTGCCGGTTTCTCCGGTGACTGCGGCGACGCAGCAGAAGGTGACCGGATACTGGCAGATCAGAAAATACAACCGGATGCTCCGACACATGGCGGCAAAGCAGGGATTGCATTATTTTGATTACACGCAGTTTCTGAAAGACAGGACCGGACATCTGGTGCCGGCCTATGCACCGGGTGACGGAATCCACTGGACCCCGTCGGTCTATGCGAGATATATCAAAAAACTTGAGAAATACGATAAATCACTGGATTAAGGAGATAGAACAGATGAAACGATTTTTAAGTCTGTGTCTGGCGGTGCTTCTGCTGGCGGGCACGTGGGGCAGTGCGGCCCGGGTACAGGCCAAGGCCGGGGTGAAGGATCTTTGCAAGGCTGCCATGAAGGCCACCGGCAATACCGGCAAACTGAAATACAAGTCCGACACAGCGGACAGCTTTCCTGGTTTTACGGTGTCAGACCGCAAGAAGGTCTCTTCGATCATCTATGTGTGTGATGCCAGAGAAGTGTACAGTATCTGTGTGGTACAGGCGGGGAGTGCATCCGATGCCAAGGCACTGCTTGGAGAACTGAACCAGTACAAAAAGCAGAACAGCAACAGCGGGTATCTGAAAGATTATTCCAAGGAAGAACAGGGCGTTCTGAAAAATGCCCTTTGCGGAAAAAAGGGAAAGACCATCTGGTATATTGCTATGTCCGGCAAAACATCGGTCAATAAAAAGGGCCAGAAGGCGATTCGCAGGAAACTTTAGGATACAGTGATCGGAGACAGACATGGTATTTAGCAGTTTATTGTTTTTATTTCGTTTCCTGCCTGCAGTGCTGATCCTGTATTACGTGGCACCCCGGCCGGCCAGGAATCTGATCCTGTTTGTAGTCAGTCTGGTGTTTTATGCCTGGGGAGAGCCTGTATATGTAGGATTGATCCTGCTTTCTACAGTGGTAGACTATACAGCGGGACGGCTGGTCGCGCACTACCGGCAGACAGGAAATTCCAGGGGAGCAAAAGGAGCAGTGCTTGGTTCAGCGGTTGTGAACCTGGCACTGCTTGGCTTTTTTAAGTATGCGGATTTTCTGATCGGTATCTGGAATTCCTGGGGGATCGTGCATGTGGATCCACTGGAATTGGCTTTGCCGATCGGTATTTCATTTTATACGTTTCAGACGATGTCCTATACGATCGATGTCTATCGTGGGGATGCTCCTGTGCAGAAGAATTTTGTGGCGTTTGGAGCTTATGTGGCATTGTTCCCTCAATTGATCGCGGGACCGATCATCCGTTACAAGACGGTGGCGGAACAGCTTGAAGGCCGGCAGGAGTCGGTGGAACTGTTTGGACGCGGTGTATGGAGATTTATGATCGGTCTGGGGAAAAAGGTACTCCTGGCCAATCAGATCGGAGCTCTCTGGACTCAGACAGCGGCATTGACCGGAAAGGATCTTTCGACTGCGGGAGCGTGGCTGGGAGTGGCCGCTTTTACCCTGCAGATCTACTTTGACTTCTCCGGATATTCGGATATGGCGATCGGCCTGGGGCAGATGTTTGGCTTCTCGTTTCCCGAGAATTTCGATTATCCGTATATTGCCCGGAGTATCACGCAGTTCTGGCGCAGATGGCATATCTCACTGGGAACCTGGTTCAAGGAATATGTCTATGTGCCATTGGGAGGCAACCGGCGTGGCGGGCTGCGTCAGATCCGCAATATCGCCGTGGTCTGGATCCTGACCGGACTGTGGCATGGGGCATACTGGAATTTTGTGCTGTGGGGTGTCTACTATGGTGTACTTCTGGTTCTGGAAAAGTTTGTGCTGAACCGGATCCTGGAGAGGCTTCCGGCTGTGGTGAGCTCGCTGTATACGATGGCAGTGGTGATGATAGGCTGGGCTATCTTTTCCTGGCAGGATATGGCCAATGCACCTCAGTTTATGAAGACGATGTTTGGGCTGGGCACTGGGCCCGGGCTCAATGATGCGTTTTATTATGGAATCCGGTGCTATGGCTTTCTGCTGATTGCCGGAATCATTGGCTGTACTCCTCTGGTGAAACGGCTGGGAGAATGGTTGTTTCCGGATGGGACGATCCGCCGGACGGTGGGGCAGTTGGTGTTTGTGGCAGCCGTGTTTGTGCTGACTGTGGCCATGCTGGTCAATTCCACCTACAATCCATTTTTGTATTTTCGGTTTTAGAGAAGGAGCGGACAGGGATGAACAAGAAATATGCAGGGATGACCGGACTGTTTGTGCTTCTGGTGTTTGGAGGGACTGTGGCAGGCCTGGTATCCCACGGCAGAGAGTTTTCCGACCGGGAGAACCGGTATCTGCAGCAGCGGCCGCAGTGGGACACGGATCAGGTGCTTTCCGGAGAATACCAGTCCCAGTATGAGGACTATCTCAATGATCAGTTTCCTGCGAGGGATGCTCTGATGAAGCTGTCGGTCTATGCACAGAAATATGCGGGAAGTACCCGGATCAACGGCGTTTATCTGGGAAAGGACGGATATCTTCTGGAAGAGCCGGCGCAGATTGAGTCAGATCAGATCCGGGAGAATACGACGATCCTCACAGAGTTTCTGAACCAGGCGGTGAAGACGTATGGGAAGGAGAGGGTGTCCTGTGTGATGGTGCCATCCAAGACTGCGATACTTCCGAAGAAACTTCCTGATCATGCTGACAATGGAGGTCGTCAGGAGCAGGAGATGATCGCAGGGATCCGGGACGGACTGGGAGATCCGCGGACGCTGCTGGATCTGACGCAGACGATGAAGGAGCATCAGGACGAATACATCTATTACCGGACCGATCACCACTGGACGACGTTGGGAGCATATTACGGATATGTACAGTGGGCCGGTCAGACCGGACACACGCCGATGAAACTGCAGCAGTTTACCAGAAGCACTGCGTTCCGGGATTTTCTGGGGACGACATATAACAAACTGCCGGTCGAGACGACCCCGGATCAGGTGGAACTGTTCCGGTCGGACAGCCAGGAAGGTGTGAGTGTGGTGTTTGATGGAGAGCAGCGTGCGGATACGCTGTATTTTCCGGAGGAGGCCGGGAAGGGCTTTGACCGTTACGGTGTCTTTTTCTCCAGGAATACCGCGCAGATCGATATTCAGACAAAAGCCCATACCGGACGGAACCTGCTGGTGTTAAAGGATTCGTTTGCAAACTGCTTTGTGCCATTTCTGACCGGGGACTATGACCGGATCCTGATGATAGATTACCGGTATGAGAGACGAGATATTGAAAAAATCCTCAAAGAACATTCGGAGATTACAGATATACTGGTTTTGTACAATGTGGAAAAGCTGATGGAGGATACGCATCTGTCTGCGCTTTCCGTCCGGCAACTGCCTTCCGAGAGCATGGAAGAATTCGACCCGGACAGTTTTATGGAAGATTTCTGATCCACGGGACATAGAAAGGAGTGCCTATGAGTAAGACAAAGATGATCGCGCTGGCAGGAAAGGGTGGGGTCGGCAAGACGTCCCTTGCTGCGGCGATGGTGAAGACACTGGTGCAGGAACACCCAGATAAAAAGATCCTGGCAATCGATGCAGACCCGGCGGTGGGACTGTCCACCGCGCTTGGCGTAGAGGTGACAGAGACGATTGACAACATCCGCAAGGCGGTGGTGGCTTCGGTGGAACAGGGCGATACCAGAGGGGCGATGGAACTGCTCTCCGAGTCAGAGTACCGGATCTACGATGCGCTCGTAGAATGCGATGGCTTTGCGTTTATTGCGGTGGGAAGACCCGAGAGTGCGGGCTGTTACTGCAAGATCAATACCTATCTCAAGGCAGTGATCCAGATCCTGGCCGACAACTTTGACTACGTGGTGATCGATGGGGAGGCTGGGATCGAGCAGGTTAACCGCCGTGTGATGGAGAAGGTGACGCATCTGGTTCTGGTGACGGATGCCAGCAGAAAGGGGACACAGGTGGTTCAGACGATCCGGCGTGTGGCTGATGAACTGGTCATGTATGAGAAGATCGGTGTGATCGCCAACCGGCTTCCTTCCCGGGAGGTATGTGATATACTGGACATAGGAGATCTTCCGCTGCTGGCAGGAATCGAGGCTGATCCCCGGCTGGCACAGGCGGATCTGACAGGACAGAGTGTGCTGGAACTTCCAGGGGATACACCGCTGGTACAGGGAGCGGCCCAGGCATTACATCAGATCGGAGTCGAGTAAGAGATGAGAGATTTATCTACGATATATTATTTTGAAAAACTGCTGGAGGATGCCCACAATGACCTGGTGCGCCAGGGGGTATCACAGGGACTGCATCCCATTGGAAATGTGTGCGCACTGATCCCGGAGCCATTGTTTGATCTGCCGGGGTGTTTTGGGGTCAGACTGCGGGCACCGCGTACAGGCTCCATGGATATTGGAACCTACTATATGTCCAGCCTGCTCTGTGAGGGATGCCGTGCGATCCTGGAGAGAGCAATGGAGGGTGGATATCAGTTTCTGGATGCGATCCTGGCGCCGGATGCCTGTGCGCAGATGAACCGCTGCATGGAGAATGTGGAGCATCTGCAGTGCATTGACAAACCGGGATTTTTCGTGTCCTACTGTGATGCACCGCTCAAGGAAGATGATACGGCCCTGCGTCATTATGTCCGACAGATGCGTGAGCATGTGCTGGAGCCGCTGCATCAGAATCTTGGGATCGACATTTCAGATGACAGCATCCGTCAGGCTGTGAGTCTGCACAACCGCATCAGTGACCTGCTGATGCAGATCGGCGAGTATCGCAAGCAGGACAATCCGGTGATCACCGGCTATGAGTTTGCCGTCCTATGTACCGCGACCCATGTCTGCCCGAAGGAATATCTGATCGAACCTCTGGAGCGGACGCTGCAGGAGGTGCAGAGCAGAGAGCCGGATGCCGGAAAGGCCTTCCGTGCCAGAGTGGTTGTGGCGGGGTCGGAGGTGGATGATCCGATGCTGATCCGTCTGGTGGAGGAAGCGGGAGCGCGCGTGGTGGCAGACCGGTATTGTTTTGGATCGCTGCCGGGACGACTGCCGGTCACATTGACGGAGGACGAGGATGTACTGACACAGGTCTGCCGTCATTATCTGAGTGTCGGACAGTGCCCGCGTTACATGAGTGCTGCCAAGGTAGCCCAGAGGCAGGAATACATGCGCAGCATTTATGAGGAGTATGGAGCCCAGGGCATTATCTATCAGCAGATGAAATTCTGCGATTACTGGGGGTATGAGAGGGCGTATGCCAGCCATCTGATGCGGGAGACACATCAGATTCCGGTGCTGTCGATCGACCGCCCGTATGTGGTGGGCAGTTCGGGACAGCTGCGAACCAGGTTCCAGGCATTTGTGGAGAGTCTGGAGATCAAACATCTGCAAAAAGACAGAGAGCAAAAGAGGTAATCAAGACGATGGGAAAAATGATGGGAAGCGAAAAGCTGGGCTCGTTTTATACGGGCAAACCGGCACGCAGACGAAGAGAATGGCGTGGCCTTCGCGACACGTTATATGATTATGGCCAATGGCTCAAGACCTGGAAGGTGCTGATCGGATTTGCCCTCAGACCGAACAATGTCAAGGCATTTTTCCGCTATCGCTGGATGGTCAATTATCTGGTGGTTCCGGACTTCTTTGACCGGCATACCGAGGGAATGCGTGGGGCACAGCTTCGCATTACGCATACCGCACTGCGGATCGTGGTGGAGGATATGTGCAAGAGCATGAGCAGAATGTTCCGTGCGGATGAGCATGTCGGCAATGACAAAAAGCTCAGCCGCAGGATGGTTTTGTTTGATGAGAATATGATGAGTGAGATCATGAATGGATTTCCCAATCTGATCTGGGCCTCTGTGGAGGTGGCTGCGGTTTATACCAGTGCGATGATGGTACAGGACGGAGTGGTTCATTATACGGATGCGGCACAGACCTTTGGCGTACCGTCAGATGTATGCCCGATGCCGCTTGCGGAGCTGGGCGTGGCGCTGGAGGATGATTATCCGAAGTTTGGTGCCTGTGCAGTGCATTGCAATACGACCTGTGACGGATCGCTGATGGGTAACAGCCTGGAGGCGCAGTATTTTGGTGTGCCGACCTATGATCTGGCCGTGCCGATCCGCCATACCTATGACAGTGTGGTGCCGTATGCGATGGAGGAGATCTCAAACTGCATTACATTTATAGAAAAACACACCGGTGAGACGTTTGACTGGAATGCCTTTTTCCGGAGCATGGAGGTGTTCAACCGGGAGACGCAGAATATGCTGGACTGGTTTGAGATCAACCGCACCAGATATCCGCAGATGATCGGAACCAATCTGGCGCTGTACCGGTACTGTGTCTACCAGGCGACCGGCGGGCGTTATCCGGTCTTTCTCAAGGTGGAAGACAAGCTCAACAAATACATCAAACAGGGATATGAGAGAAAGGAACTCGTTGCTCCGGAGGTACGCCACCGTGCTATTACCTGGGGAGTGCAGTCGGCGTATTACACAGCATTTACCCTATGGATGCAGAACTGCTGGGGCATAGCTTCCCTGGTTGATATGCTGAGTCTTTGCTCTACCAGGATCATTGACACACAGGATCCCGACAAGGCGTTGGAAGATCTGGCATATCTGTATGGCAAGATGATCATGCGCAGCCGTTCCAACGGAGGATATGAGGTGGGTGTGGCCGATCTGTGGCGATACTGTGAGAGCTTTGACATTGATATCGTGATCATGTATGCCCATATGGGATGCAAGGCCATGTCCGGTTATCACGGCCTGTTTGAGGAGGAGGCCCGGGCACACGGTATTCATCTGATCTGGGTGAACCACAATCTGATGAAGCCGTCTGACGGTTCCAGAAAAGATATGAGAACTGAGGTGAACCGTTATATGAGGACGGTCTTTCGGGAGGAACCGCTGGATGCCAGCCTCGAAGAGTTTGATGACGACAATAACTGGTAATAGAAAGGTAGGATTTCCATGAAATATTTTGGAGGATGTGATGCGGGAAGCACATATACCAAGTGTGTGATCCTGGATGAACAGGGAAAGATCGCTGCCCACGTGACCAACCGGAGCCGGATCAATCCGGTGCTCAGCGCACAGGACAGTCTGGAGCAGGCCGTGGCGATGGTCGATGATCTGAAGGATGCTTCTGAACTGACGTATCTGGTGGGAACCGGATATGGACGCAATAAGGTGCCGTTTGCCGATGAGAATATCTCGGAGATCAGCTGTCATGCCATGGGCGTGCATGTGGCCAATCCACAGGTCAAGGCAGTGATCGACATTGGAGGACAGGATGTCAAGGGCATTGCCATCGATGAGGACGGTACGGTGAAGGATTTTGCCATGAATGACAAGTGCGCGGCCGGTACCGGACGCTTTTTTGAGAGCATGGCCAGAGCCTTTGAGATGTCGCTGGAAGAGTTTTCCAATCTGTCGCTGACCGCGAAGAATGTGATCCCGATCACGGCGCAGTGTACGGTGTTTGCGGAGAGTGAAGTGGTATCCCTGGTGGGAGAGGGTAAGCCGATGGAGGAGATCGCAGCCGGTATCGAACTTTCTGTGGCCAAGAGATGTTTTGTCATGGCCAAGAAAGCGGGCGCGGTAGAAAATATTGCACTGACCGGAGGCTGTGCCAAGAACGCGGGATTGAAGCAGGCGATCGAGAAAGTTCTCAAGATCCGCGTGGTGGATCTCGGCATCGATCCACAGCTGATGGGAGCACTCGGAGCAGCGGAATTTGCCCGTCAGAAGGGCATGTAGCAAAGGAGGCAGTCATGATAAAGATATTTGGTATAGTGGCGCTTGTATTACTGGCACTGTTTGTCATCAGTTTTGTGATCTATTTCTGGAATCTGGATATGAAACTGGTCGCAAAGATCACTCCGTTTTTGTCCGGACATTATGACAAGATCAAGCGTGAGAAAATGTTATAATCGAGGAAACATATGAAACTAAGTCTATATGATAATGTGACGGAACAGGTCATGGAACTTTTGGGGGACACAGTGACATCTTCCGGTCATTCCCGCAGAATATTAAGGAATATCAGATGTTCCCGGAGATCGTTGCAGGATGTCGGAGAACACCATATGATCCTGCGCAGTGAGCAGGCATTTGAACTGGGCGGTACCGGCTTTCTGGGATTGTCTGGATGTCTGTCTACCAGCGGGACTCTGCCGCTGCGCGAGGGAGTCTATCTTCTGGGAGAGGATCTGGGAGAGATCCGACAGGATCGTTCCTATGCACGGGTCGTTCTGCTGAAAATACGGGACGAGAGTGAAGAAACGGAGCAGGAGCTTTACCGCAGACTGCGTCAGATCGATTATGTGAGATATCATGTGCATCCCGAGGGTTATATGTCGCGCATATCGCCGGTCGAACACAGGGAGCCGGTCCGGATCGGAAAGAAGGCCCGGAAACAAGGGCTTTCCCTGGGCGACGTGGGAGAAATGTACCGTCAGGCGTATCAGATGATACCCGGAGTTGAGCAGGTTGTGGTATGCTATATCACAGAGCAGGATTTTGACTATCCCGCACTGGATCGTTTGCTGCAAAGGGCGGAACAGATCACCGAGTCGCTCAATCACATTTTTACGGATCTGACGATGGACTGCCAGAGCTGCCATCTCAAGCCGGTCTGTGATGAGGTGGAGGAACTGCGGGAATTACATTTCAAACGAAGCAAGGAGGAGTGAATCATGGAACAAGCTGTAAGTGAGACACTGGATCTGTCGGGGGCAGTTGCCTTCAGACACTGCTATGTGCACAGGGACCGCATTGTGCGGTTAAACTGCTGCCAGCCCGGGACAGAGGATCAGGTGGTGTTTGAATATCTGGAGGTAAAATATTCCGATGGCGCGCATCGTTTTGTCTATGAGGATGAGGAATGCCTGGAGCGTTTTCTGGCAGACTTTATAAAGAGAAGATATACGTCCTACGATAATCTCTTTACTCATACCAGACTTTGTACCGAGGAAAAATTCGGCTTTGAGATGCAGTATTATGAGAGAAGAGGCAGAGAGGAATACGTCCGGATGCCGTTGGAACAGGCGATGCAGATGCTTCAGGATCTGCCGGAAGCCGAGGCACACTGGTCGGTATGGGGACAGTATGACAAGACAGTTCCCGATGACAGATTCCGGGATGAGTGAAAATTCAGCGAAGTTTTCTGTAAAGGAAACAAAGGCCGTGCTGTGACGAATGCCACAGTACGGCCTTTGTTGATGTTGCGGTTGGTAATCGGGCTCAGATCATTATTCCTTGCCGTCCCAGCAGTAAGTACAGAGCTGTTCTGCCGGAAGGGACACCGTCGTGAGCATATCGTCCAGACGGTTGAAACGAAGACTGGTAAAGTTCAGATCCTTGCGGATCTCCTCGACCATGGCATCGTATTTTTCGGAATTTGGATCGGTATACTGCTGCAGAACCTCTTCGGAGACATCCTCTGTGCCCTCAAGACGCGCAATGACGCGGCGGGTGATCAGATCCATCTCAGAGGAGGAACGCGAGAAGTTCAGATATTTACAGCCATACACAAGAGGTGGGCAGGCCGGACGGATGTGTACTTCCCGGGCCCCGCTTTCGTACAGGAATTCGGTCGTCTCACGAAGCTGTGTGCCACGGACGATAGAGTCGTCAATGAGCAGCAGGCTCTTTCCCTTGATCAGATCCGGAACAGCTAACATCTTCATTTTGGCGATCAGATTTCTCTTGCTCTGGATCGTCGGCATGAAGGATCGCGGCCAGGTCGGCGTATATTTGATGAATGGACGGGAAAATGGGATTCCGGATTCATTGGAATATCCCACAGCGTGTGCGGTACCGGAATCCGGTACACCGGCTACGATATCCGGGTGACAGCTTCCCTTGTCACGGCGGGCCAGGCAGGCTCCGCAGTTGTAGCGCATCTGTTCTACGCTGGTTCCCTCGTAGGACGCAGCAGGATAACCATAGTATACCCACAGGAAAGTACAGATCTTCATGTCCTTGCCCGGAGCTACCAGAGTCTTGACGCCGTCCGGCGTGATCACATCGATCTCTCCCGGCCCAAGTTCCCTGTAATCGTGGTACCCCAGATTGTGGTATGCAAAGTCCTCAAAGGTCATGCAGTATGCATCATCCTTCTGGCCAAGGATCATTGGGGTGCGTCCATGTTTGTCACGGGCCGCATAGATGCCCTTCGGCGTCATGATCATCAGAGTCAGTGAACCGTCGATGACCTCCAGCGCATACTGGATTCCTTCAATGATATTTTCCTTCTGATTGATGATGGCCGCCACCAGTTCCGTGGCATTGATGTCACCGCCGCTCATCTCCAGAAAATGTGTGTTGCCGTTACCAAAAATGTCATGAACCAGTTCGTCAGTGTTGTTGATCTTGCTGACGGTGGTGATGGCGTAGGTGCCGTGGTGGGAACGCACGATCAGTGGCTGTGGCTCGTAATCGGAGATGCAGCCGATTCCCATATAGCCGTTCATACTCTGGATATCCTTGTCGAATTTGGTACGAAACGGTGCATTTTCAATGTTGTGGATGGAGCGGTCAAAACCATGCTCCGCATGATACACGGCCAATCCGCCGCGCCGGGTTCCCAGATGGGAATGATAGTCTGTTCCAAAGAACAGGTCAAAGATACAGTTCTCGGTTGTCTTTTTGGAGACAACGCCAAAAAATCCGCCCATAGTGTCTGTCTTACCTCCATAGTGTAAAAAGATTCATTGCCAACATATAGTTTACCAAGCAAGGCACGGAGGCACAAGACAAAATTGTAAAAAATAGTAAAAATATCTTCCGGAATCTGTCAGAGAGGGAAAGGACATTGTATCGGTGAGGCCGGATGTGTTATACTGGACAGGACTTTTTGGTTTTTTGGAGAATTATAAGAAGAAAGGAAGATCTTACTATGAAGAAATGGACAAGATGGATCGCAGCAGTACTGATGGTATGCCTGTGCATGACCGGATGTGGTTCTGCCGGTTCGTCAGACCGGTGGGTGGACGAAGACGGCAATGAAGTGGGTGCAACGACGGATCCGGCAGCGACGACAGAGCCTCCTGCACCAAAGAATCTGCTAAACGGCAAGCATCACGCCAAGATCAAGATCAAGGATTATGGCACGATCTCTGTGGAGCTGGATGCCGATGAGGCACCGATCACAGTGACCAATTTTGTCAATCTGGCCAATGACGGTTTCTACGATGGACTGACATTCCACCGCATCATCAAGGGATTTATGATGCAGGGCGGCGATCCGAACGGAGACGGAACGGGTGGATCCGAGCAGACGATCAAGGGTGAGTTTAAGGCGAACAGCGTGGGAAATACGCTCTCTCATACCAGAGGCACGATTTCCATGGCGCGTTCCGATGACTACAACAGTGCCAGTTCCCAGTTCTTTATCATGCATGAGGACAGTACGCAGCTCGACACGCAGTATGCTGCATTTGGTCATGTGACCAAGGGGATGGATATCGTCGATGAGATCTGTGAGAATACACCGACGACGGATGCCAACGGTACGGTCCCAAAGGGACAGCAGCCGGTGATCAAAACGATCAAAATTGTAGATTAATACACCGAAATCAGAGGTTGCAATTTACAAATATTTCCAGTATTATGATATGAGAATATTTTTAGAAGGAGATAGCTATTCTAAATACCGATCAGGTGCGTGAGCGGACAGCTATCTCCATTTTTGCGCTATTTTACAAGTAGGAGGTCGAAATGAAAGACGAACAAAAAACATTTAAGCCGTTTATCCCGGCTGACAGGGTCGTGCCGGAGTTTACGCCGGTTGCGATCATTGTAGGTATCCTGCTGGCGGTATTGTTTGGTGCTGCCAATGCCTATCTGGGACTTAGGGTTGGAATGACCGTGTCGGCATCCATTCCGGCAGCGGTGTTATCTATGGGAATCATCCGTGTCATTATGAAACGTGATTCCATTCTTGAGAACAATATAGTACAGACCGTGGGGTCTGCCGGTGAGTCCCTGGCGGCCGGTGCCATTTTTACCATGCCGGCGCTGTTTATGTGGGCAGCGGAGTCTGATGCGGTGGCCAAGCCAAAACTTCTGGTGATCTCACTGGTCGCTCTGCTGGGCGGTGTGCTGGGCGTACTGTTTATGGTGCCGCTTCGTACCGCGCTGATCGTGGAGGAACACGGTGTGCTTCCGTTTCCGGAGGGAACAGCCTGTGCGGAGGTTCTGCTGGCCGGCGAAGAGGGCGGCAGCAAATCCAAGGTGGTCTTTTCCGGATTGGGCATTGCCGCTGCATATAAGTTTATTGCGGAGGGACTTTGTCTGTTCCCGTCCGAAGTACATTGGGATATCAAACCGCTTCGTACCGGAGTGGGCGCAGATGTTCTGCCTGCGTTAGCAGGTGTTGGCTATATCTGCGGTATTCAGATTGCCGGTTATATGATGGCTGGTGCCGTCCTTGGCTGGTTTGTCCTGATCCCGCTGATCTTTTTATTTGGCGGATCCAATGTCATTGCGCCGGCAGATGTGGCCATAAACACTCTGTCAGCCACGAATATCTGGGGAAGTTATATCCGGTATATCGGTGCCGGTGCCGTCGCTGCGGGCGGTATTATTTCCCTGGTCAAATCCTTCCCGACGATCGTGAAGACGTTTACCAAGGCCGTTGGCGGATTCGGAAAGAGCAGTGATTCGGTGGAGCGTACCGCCAGGGATCTTCCGACTCCGATCGTTCTTGCCGGTGTCCTGGTGATCGCGGTGATCATCTGGCTTATTCCGGCCATTCCGATCAGTCTGATCGGCGCGCTGATTGTCGTGATCTTTGGATTTTTCTTTGCAACCGTGTCCAGCCGTATGGTGGGACTGGTTGGCTCGTCCAATAATCCGGTATCCGGTATGGCGATCGCCACACTGCTGATCACGACCGCTATTCTGAAGATGACGGGAAAGACCGGGTACACAGGTATGGCATCTGCCATCTGCATTGGAACGATCATATGTATCGTGGCGGCGATGGCCGGTGATACCTCGCAGGATCTGAAGACGGGATATATCGTCGGTGCGACACCGTTGAAGCAGCAGATCGCGGAGCTGATCGGTGCGGTGGTTGCGGCCATCTCCATTGGCGGTGTCATGTATCTGCTGGGAGAGGCGTGGGGCTATGGTTCCACGAAACTTCCTGCTCCGCAGGCGACTCTTATGAAACTTGTCGTCGAAGGTGTCATGAATGGAAATCTTCCGTGGGGACTGGTCTTTGCCGGAGTCGGTGTGGCTGTGGCCGTGGAGATCCTGGGGATTCCGGTGCTTCCGGTGGCCATTGGTCTGTATCTTCCGATTCATCTTTCCATGCCGATCTTCATCGGAGGCGTGCTGCGCTGGTTCTTTGAGCGTAAGAAAAAGGGACAGGATGAGACAGAGCGCCGTGAGGCGGTGGAGCGCGGAGTTCTCTACAGTTCCGGTATGATCGCCGGAGAGGGACTGGTCGGTATCCTGCTGGCTGTGTTCGCAATCGTCAAGATCAAGGGAGAGACGCTGGCGGCGCGGATCAATCTGGACGGCATGCTTGGCAACTGGGGCGGCGTGGCATTTTTTGTGCTGCTGCTCGCTTCCATGGTGTACTTTATCAAACATAAACCTGGCAGGAGTGCCTCATAATATAACAGAATAGACTCTGCATCACGCGCCGGGCACCCTATGCGGATCCCGGCGTGATGTGATATAGTATAGAAGAAAATGAGTGATACAGAAGGGAGAATGTGTGAACAAGAGAAACACCAAAACAGTGAGTGCCAATTATATGGATCTGTTGTTTGTGCCGGATCCTTCCCTGGAGTACAGGGAGGACGGGAAAGGGCGGATCGTGATAAAGATAGAGCACCGGGGGCCGTTTCATGTGCTGGCGCAGAAGATCTGGAAGAAGCCCAGATTCTCTGATATATCGCTCGACCGGTATGGAAGTGCTGTCTGGAGATGTCTGGACGGCTCCCGTACGGTCATGGATGTCGTGGAGAGCATGAAAGAGCAGTTCCCGGAGGAGCAGGAACGGATGCTGGACCGTGTGGTTTCCTTTCTGGGGACCCTGCAGGCGCATCGGTTCGTGATCAGGAAGACAGGAAAGGACAGGTAGTTATGAGCACAGTTGAGACATTGGAACCAAGAGAGGTTTTTCATTATTTTGAGGAGATCGCGGCGATTCCGCATGGGTCCGGACATACCGGTGCGATCAGCGATTATCTGGCAGTATTTGCTGAAAAACGGGGACTTTCTTATCGTCAGGATGAGATGGGCAATGTAGTGATCCGCAAACCGGCGACACCGGGATATGAGGATCAGCCGGGAGTGATCCTGCAGGGACATATGGATATGGTCTGTGAAAAGATCAGGGAATGTCCTCTGGACATGGAAAAAGACGGTCTGCTTCTTTGCACCGACGGGGAGAAGTTGTGGGCAGATGGGACGACGCTGGGCGGCGATGATGGCATTGCCGTGGCCTATGCACTGGCAGTTCTGGACTCGACAACGATCCCACATCCTCCTCTGGAAGTGATCCTGACGGTAGATGAGGAGATTGGCCTTCTGGGTGCGGCCGGACTGGACATGTCGGATATCCGGGGACGAAGACTGATCAACCTGGACAATGAGGAGGAAGGAATGTTCCTGACCAGTTGTGCAGGCGGACTGTCACTGAACAGTGAGGTTCCGCTGTCGACCGGACTGGCCGAAGGCGTGGTCTGTGATATCAAGGTGATTGACTGCAGGGGAGGACATTCCGGAACGGAGATCGACAAGGGGCGTGCCAATTCCAACCAGTTGATGGGGCGCGTGTTGATGAATCTGCAGCGTGTGACGACCTGCTATATTATAGAACTTGCCGGGGGCAACAAGGACAATGCCATTCCACGGTTTACAGAGGGCGAGGTGCTGCTGGGGGATGTTGAAGCGGCAGGCGAAGTGATCCGCTCCCTGCAGGAAGAGATCCGTGCGGAATATGCGGTTACGGATCCGGACATCACGCTGGTTCTGGAACCTAATCAGACGCAGAAGCGTGAGGCGGTCACCAGGCAGGATACCGGAAAAACTGCTCATATCCTGATGAATATGCCAAATGGTGTGCAGGCGATGAGTGCGGATGTGGAGGATCTGGTGGAGACCTCGCTGAACATGGGTGTGATGAAGGTCGAGCAAAGAGAAGAGGGAGCCGTGCTCAGGATGAGTGCATCTGTACGAAGCTCCAAGGAATCTGCCAAAAATTATCTGACAGACCGCTGTGAGGCATTTGTGGAACAGGCAGGAGGAAACTGCACCAGAACGGGAGCCTATCCGGGATGGGACTACCGTAAGGAGTCTTTGCTTCGTGATACTTTTGTCCGCAAATACCGGGAACTGTTTGGGAAGGAACCGGTCTGCGAGGGACTTCACGCGGGTGTGGAGTGTGGCCTGTTTGTGGGAAAAGTGCCGGATATGGACTGCATTTCCCTGGGGCCGGATATGTCCGGAGTCCACACGGCGCAGGAGACATTGAGCGTGCCGTCCACGCAGCGCAACTGGAAACTGCTGCTGGCTGTCCTTGCGGATAAGCAAAAATAGGCAAAACCGGCGAAAAACATATTTGTCCCTTTTCAAATGAAAGAAAATATGCTAAATTGATTGTCGAAGTATTATGACATAATGGTATACACTACAAAAAGAGGAGTATTAGATCATGAAGGTTGTAAAGTTTGGAGGAAGTTCTCTGGCAAGTGCCACACAGTTTGCAAAGGTAGGCAAGATCATCAAGGCTGATGAGCAGCGCCGTTACGTGGTGCCCAGTGCTCCGGGTAAGAGAAATGACAAGGATACCAAGGTGACAGATATGCTTTATGCATGTTACGCCCTGGCAGAGGCTGACAAGCCTTTTGATAAAGAACTCAAGAAGATCAAGGAGCGTTACGAGTCCATCATCAACGGACTGCATCTGAGCCTGACACTGGACAGTGAGTTCGAGACGATCCGCGCTCAGTTTCTGGCCAAGGCCGGAAGTGATTATGCAGCTTCCCGTGGCGAGTATCTCAATGGTATTGTCATGGCCAATTATCTTGGATATGAATTTGTCGATGCGGCAGATATCATCAAGTTTGATGAGGACGGAGATTTTGATTCCGAACGGACACACAAGCTGGCCAAGAAGCGCCTGTCTGCGCTCGAGCGTGCAGTAGTTCCCGGCTTCTACGGTGCTCTTCCGGATGGACAGGTAAAGACCTTCTCCAGAGGAGGTTCCGATATCACCGGTTCAATCGTAGCCAGAGCGGTACATGCCGATGTTTACGAGAACTGGACGGACGTTTCCGGTTTCCTGATCGCAGATCCAAGGATCATTGACAATCCGCAGCCGATCAAGGTGATTACTTACCGCGAGCTGCGCGAGCTGTCCTACATGGGTGCCAGTGTGCTCCATGAGGAGGCTGTATTCCCGGTACGCCGCGCCGGTATTCCGATCAACATCAAGAATACCAACGCACCGGACGATGAGGGTACGATGATCGTGGAGAATACCTGCAATCATTCTGCGTATACTATCACTGGTATTGCAGGAAAGAAGGGCTTTGTCGCAGTCAATGTCGAGAAAGACATGATGAATTCCGAGGTTGGTTTCGGAAGAAAAGTTCTGACTGCTTTTGAGGAGAACGGAATCAATTTTGAGCATATGCCATCCGGTATTGATACGATGACAGTCTTCGTACATGAGCCGGAGTTTGAGAAAAAAGAGCAGAAAGTGATCTCTGCGATCCATCGTCTGGCACAGCCGGATTCTGTGGATCTGGAGTCTGATCTTGCGCTGATCGCAGTGGTAGGCCGTGGCATGAAATCTACCCGTGGAACAGCCGGACGGATCTTCTCTGCACTGGCACATGCCAAGGTCAATGTCAAGATGATCGATCAGGGTTCTTCTGAGCTCAATATCATCATCGGTGTCAGCAACGCTGATTTTGAGACTGCCATTCGTGCAATCTATAATATTTTTGTGGAGACCCAGATCTGATCGATAAAGTAGAAAGGATAGTGGTATATATGGAGATTCTGCACATTACACCTGAGAATTTTGAGAGTATTGTCCTGCAGGCGGAGGAGCCTGTTCTGGTGGATTTCTGGGCAACCTGGTGTGGCCCTTGCCAGATGCAGGGACCGATCCTGGAGGAACTTGCCGCAGAGCATGAATCCGGTTTCGTGATCGCCAAACTGGATGTGGACCAGTGTTATGATCTGGCCCGCAAGTACCGTGTGATGGCGGTGCCTACCCTGATGGTCTTCAAGAATGGAGAGCCGGTGGGACAGGCGGCAGGATTGCAGTCAAAAGAGGACCTGTATGAGATGATCACACAGGCCCAATAGGGGAACGACTATTTTTTCGATAGGCCATCGGCGATTTGCCGGTGGCCTGTTTGAATTTTGTGGAAAAATAATTGCCATCGGAGAAGCCGCACTGGATCGCAATCTCGGTCACAGACAGATCGGTGGCCGCAAGCATCTGGCAGGCGGTCTGAATCCGCAGGGAATTCAGGTAGCGGATCGGGCTCATATGGTAGATGTTCTGGAAAATGCGCCGGAAATGTCTGGTGGAGAGTCCGGCCATCTGGGCCAGTTCGGCGATGGATATGTCGATGCGGAAATGCTGCTCCATATAGGCCACAGAGGTGGCGATGGACAAAGCCGGGTTATCTGCGGCGGCATTGTCTTCCTGGTGATACCGGGAGAGCAGGATGAACATCCGGACAAGCAGACTCTGAATCATGCTGCGGTACCCAGGCGGATGGCTGTTGAATTCAAAGTACAGATGCTGTATCAGATTGTAAATGATATCGTATTCTTTAGATCCCAGAGTCAGTCGTGAGGCAAAGCCCTTCTGTTCGATCATGGCCGGTTCGATGACAAAAAGGGACTGGTATCCCGGAGTGGTCTTGAGATCGGATTGGGAGGGCAGGATAACTCCCGGATCATACATGATATTGCAGATGCGGAAATTGACAGCATCCCGGAATCCATGCGCGGTCTGGGGATGACTGATCACGAAGACATCCCCCTTGTGGATCGGATAACTCTCATGATTGACCTCATGGGTCGCCGATCCGGACAGGACGATGACCAGCTCTGCAAAATCCTCATGGCGATGGAGGAACATTTCCCGGTCATGCCGGCCGTACTGGATATAAAACGGGAAAGATGGATCGTAATTGCTGTCCAGATGTTCCATCTTCAGGGAAGGAATGTCTGTTTCCATAGAACCCCTCCTTTCTTGGCCGAAATGTGAAGAAATCTGTCCGTATTCCTCTTTATCTCGGCGGTGTGTTCGGTATAATTTAAGTATAACATAGAGCATGAATGTTGCAACCGTTTTACAAACAAATTGAATGATTAGGAGGATACGACGATGAATCCATATTTACCTGCGTGGGAATACATTCCGGATGGAGAACCAAGAGTATTCGGAGACCGTGTCTACGTGTACGGATCCCATGATACTGCAGATTCCGATGATTTTTGCGACTACCGGCTGAAGGTCTGGTCTGCTCCGGTGGACCATCTCGATCAGTGGGTCTGCCACGGGGATGCGTTCTGTACCAGGACGATCAAGGAACATACCGCCGATGTGGACTGGTCTGATGCCAAGCTGTTTGCGCCGGATGTTGTGGAGAAGGACGGAAAGTATTATCTCTATGCCTACATTGTCAATGCAAAAGGCTGTGTGGCCGTCAGCGATCACCCGGAGGGACCGTTTACCCTGTTATCACAGTATGAATACAACATTCCGGATCATTATGACGATGGAACATTTATCGATCCGGGTGTCTTTGTGGACGATGACGGAAGAGTCTATATCTACTGTGGATTTGAAGGGTCTTATCAGTGCGAACTGAACCCTGACAATATGTACGAGGTGCTGGATGGCACCTACAAGCTGGATGTGATCCCGGTAGCCAAAGATACGGAGTGGGGATTTTATGAGGCTGCTTCGATGCGCAAGGTGGGTGACACCTACTACTTTATCTACTCTCCGAGAGTCGGAAGCCGTCTGGCATATGCCACCAGCGATTCGCCGACCGGACCGTTTACCTACCGCGGTTATATCGTGGACAATGCCGTGGATTATCCGGGAGGCAACAACCATGGATCGATCTGCCAGATCAATGGCCAGTGGTACATCTTTTATCACCGCATGACCAATGGCACGGTAATGTCGAGAAGAGGCTGTGTGGAGCCGATCCGGATCCTGGAGGATGGGACGATTCCACCGGTCGAGATGACCTCCATGGGCTTTGATACACAGCTCAACCCGTACGCTGTGACACCGGCAGATACAGCCTGTGTCTTAAAGGGCGGCTGCCATGTGACAGAGTTCAATGCATTTGAGCGGGTTGTCACACAGATTACCGACGGCTGTATCCTCGGATGGAAATATTTTGAGTTCGGACAGGATTTCGGACCGAATACCATGGAACTGGACATCCGCATGGTGCCCCGTGGATCCCGCGGAAGAATCCGTGTATACATTGATGAGGTATGTCCGCAAAATGAGATCGGAACCGTGGAATTTGCGCCGGGAGACACTGTGGCTGCCGGACATATGGAGAAGGTCGAGGGCAGACATGCGGTCTATTTCAAGGTGGAGGACAGCCACAATCTGCCGGAGTGGGCCTGTGCACCGGGACTGGTGCGCCAGCTGTGTGACATCAGTGCCTTTGTATTCCGCAAGTAACAGGTAAGAGCAGACATTACGAAAAAAATGACAAGAATATGAGGAAACTCCGAAGAGGAGATTCACAGACAGAGACGCGGAAAGACGTCTCAGAATGGAGGAAACATGAAGATTACAAACCCAGTACTCAGAGGATTTTATCCGGATCCCAGCGTATGCTATGCGCAGGGAAAATATTATATGGTGTGCAGCTCATTTGAGTATTTTCCGGGCGTGCCGCTGTTTGAGAGTGAAGATCTGGTACACTGGCATCAGATCGGACATTGTCTGACCCGCCCGATCCAGGTGGACTTAAAACAGATCAACAGCTCCGGAGGAGTATTTGCACCGACGATCCGTTACCATGAGGGAAGATTTTACATGGTAACGACCAATGACACCTATCAAAAGAACTTTTTTGTCTACACGGATGATATCTACGGGGAGTGGTCTGATCCGGTGTTCGTGGATCAGGACGGCATTGATCCATCCCTGTTCTTCGAGGATGGCAAGACCTATTTTATGAGCAACGGCAGCGACCCGGCAGACAACTGCGGATGCATCTATCAGTGTGAGATCAATCCGGTGACCGGAGAAAAACTGACGGAGTCCAAGCCGATCTGGAAGGGCAGCGGCGGACGTTATCTGGAGTCTCCACACCTGTTCCATATCGGGGACTGGTACTACCTGACTGCGGCTGAGGGCGGCACGGAGTACGGACACATGATCACCTATTCGCGTGGAAAGACACCGTATGGTCCATTTGAAAATTATCCGCTCAATCCGGTCGTGACCAACCGCAATCTGGGAGGTCATCAGAGTATTATTCAGGGTATCGGTCATGGTGATCTGGTGCAGACGCCACAGGGTGAGACGTTTATTCTGTGTCTGGGCTTCCGTCAGGAGGGAATGTGGATGCCATTTCATCATCTTGGACGCGAGGTCTTTCTGGTGCCGGTACAGTGGCATGAGGACGGCTGGTTTACCGCCGGTGTAAACGGTACGGTGCAGGAGACGATGGAACTGGCTGTAGACACGGATCAGGATGTGATCCCGGGACAGTATGATGTCTCCTTCGAGAAGATGCCGGCAGATCATCCACGCTGGTGCCATCTGAGGGAATATCATCCACAGGAGTATACTTTCGATGGGGATTGTGTTAGACTTACAGGAAACAGATTCACCCTCTGTGACGTGGATTGTCCGACATTCCTCGGAGTCCGTCAGGCAGAGTTTGACACGGATCTTGAGGTGGTGGTATCCGGTCAGGTGCCGGAAGTAGGTGTGACATTCTATCTGTCAGAAGACCATCACTATGATCTGGCCGTGACCTGCGAGCAGGGCGTACGCAGTGTGATCCTGCGTCTGGTGACCGGCGATGCCGTGATGATCCGTGAGAAGATTGAGGTGCAGGAGGAGAAGATCCGTCTGCATGTGGTCTCCACAGCAGAGGAATATGCGTTCTATGCCAGGATCGATGGCCGGGAGGTATTCCTCGGCAAGGCGCGCTCCAAGTATCTGTCCTCAGAGGTGGCCGGTGGATTTACCGGAACCGTGTTGGGACTGTATGCCGTAAATCCGCAGGAGGATAAGAGTCTGTATGGCTGTTTTGAGGGACTTCGTTTTACACAGACAGCCAAATAAACAGTATGGCAGGCAAATATGGACACAGAAGACATTTTCTTTCAGAAGAGGATTCAGGATCTGGCAGACCAGTCCTGGAGAAATAATGTATACACCTTTACGGGATTTTTGACGATGGCGCAGCAGGATCTGTATCTGCAGATGCTGCCGCGCCTCGGTCCTGTGGAGAGCAGTTTATATGGAGGCACCGACGGATGTGAACGTCAGGTGCTTCGTTTTGGTGGAGAGCAGAGCCTTGGCTACGAAGAACCGTTTCCAATCTGTTGTATCCGCGTGAGACCGGCATTGGCCAAATTTGCGGATGCACTGACTCACAGAGACTATCTTGGGGCATTGATGCATCTGGGGATTGAGCGCAGTACGATCGGAGACATTGTGCTGCGGGAACAGGAGACCTATCTGTTCTGCCTGGATCAGGTAGCGGACTACATTCTGGAGGAACTGACCAGGATCCGGCATACGACGGTGCGGTGCCAGAAGATGGATCAGGTGCCGGAGGCCGTCAGACCGTCTCTGGAACCATGCCGGCTGATCGTCAGCAGCATGCGGCTGGATACGGTGATCGCTAAACTGTACCATCTGTCCAGAAGCCAGAGCCTGGATCTGTTCCGGGAGCAGAAGGTGTTTGTCGGCGGCAGGCAGACGACACAGAACAGCGGACTGCTCCGGCCCGGAGATGTGGTCTCCGTCCGGGGATACGGCAAGTTTATCTGTGGACAGAGCAGCGGACAGACAAAAAAGGGAAACCTCTATGTAGAGGTTTCCCGATATGTATGACGATATCACCTGTCCATAAAATCGGACAGGCAGCCGGCGCTTCTGAACTGCTGCATTTTATCGTACTGTGTATACATTTTCTGGACAGAATTTTCCAGAAGGTAATAGTGATTGATGTAAGGAAACAGCAGAACCATCAGTGCCACCATCAGCGCGATCAGCATGAGATTGTCAGACACGACAAGCCCCAGGAGAACCAGGGTAGTCATCAGGGCGAAGGTGATGGTTACGATCAGATGGACCAGACGCTCGTGGGCGAAAAAGCCGATCTGGGTCAGATGTTCCCGGATGATGGCCTCCCAGTCTGCATTTTCCGGCGGATCCGCCAGAAGTTCATCCACATGTTTCAGATAAGCCAGTACTCTTTTTTTCATAAGGACACATCCTTTCTTATGCATGCCGCCTGACAGAACACGGCACTGTATATTGCTATCTGTTTTACCTTTTATATCATAGCACAATACTGCTATAATTTGCGAAGATATGAGTAGAATTGTGTCGGAACCCATGATAAAATGAGCCTTACAAGACTTATTTCAGGAGTTTCTTTGAAACTCCGTCATGCGCAGAAAACGTGCGCAAATATACAATACACTTGCATATATGGTTGAGAAGGAGGTTACACATGACACAGACATTGACAAAGATTTCCATGCAGCCGGCCAGATGCGGTCTGGATCTTGGAGACGGAAGTGAGAGAGCGGAGTACGTGAATCAGGATTATATCCTGCAGACGCTTGGCAGACCGCACCGTTATATCGGACTGATGTACACGTATTATCCAAACGATAAGGAATGGCCACAGCGAATCAGTGAGGCCTGCAAGGACATGGAGATCCATTTCCAGTGGGATTATCCATATGACGATTATTTTCCATATCGTGGCGGCCCGGATGGGGACACCACAGGGGAGCCGTTTACCTGCATGCGCGATGTGCGCCGCCATGGACAGGATGTTGCCCTGACTCTGACGATCGACTGTTCGCTGCCGGAGGAGACGCTGCGGCACATCGCCAGAGAACTCAGACCATTTGGCCGTATGCGCCTGAGGATCAACCACGAATGTGGAGGAGACTGGTTTACACACAACCAGAGATATTCGTACCGGGAGATCGGTGCATTCTTCGCCAAATTTGCTGCAATCGTCAAGGAGGAAGCACCACAGATCCAGACAGTATTCTGTGGCGCATCCGTTGCAGATCCTTCCAGACCGGATTCGCCGCTGGCGCATGAGGAAGACTTCACTCCTCCGATCCTTGCCTCCGACATCTGGTCGATGGACTGTTATCTGGCACTGCATTACGGATGGCCGTTTGATGTCTGTGAGAAGGATGGACAGAGCTGGACAGTGAATCCGGTGGAACCGTTTTTCGAGGGCCTGCGCCGCACATCAGAGCGCATGACACAGGTCAATGGGGGACGGGTTCGTCCTCTGGTGATCTCCGAGTTCAATACCGATGGAGATGTGACCGGGCCTCTGCGTCAGGGAGACTCCATCCGCAAATTTGTGGAGAAGGTAAAGAAGGAGGACGCTGCCTGGTTTGATGGATTTTCTATGTATCAGTTCCGTGACCGTGGAAGACTGGGACTGGAGATCGAGGATCCGAACAATAAGGCGGTGGGTATCCCGCAGCCGATCCTCAGACAGTACAAGGAAATCCTCAAGGATCCGTATTTCATGCCTGAGATGAAGGAGAAGGAGCAGACGGTACTTCCTGCGGTACTGCGTTGGGGAGGTTCGCAGGATGCCGATGGCATTGCGATCGGAGTGACCCTGGAGAAGAGTCCGGAATTCTTTGAGATTACCTTTGAGGAGCCGTTGAATCTGATGATCGAGTGCAATGGACGTTGGTTCTATAAAGCACCGGAGACAAAGACGGTAGATCTGATGCCGGCATTCTTTGAGAGCCCGGTGGAAGATGGAACCGCACTTACCCTGAAAATCTTTGCACCGCCAGCCGGCGGAGAGAATGATCCAAGCCAGGGAGAAGACTGGGCGGTCAATTACTATACAACGATGGAGAAGATGCCGGAGCTCAGGATCCGTTACGAATCAGTCTGTGATGTAGACTGATCCGGAGAGCGTTTTTATATCTATCACATGAAAAGGGCAAAACCAGCGTTTTGCCCTTTTTCTCATTACATTACAGCACTTATCTATCATATGAAAAAAGAAGCGGTATCATGCGATACCGCTTCTTTTCGTTCTGTCATTCTAGTGGGTCAATTCTGTCATTCTCATAGGTCATTTATATGATCCCTGAAGGGAACATCCAAAGATTAGATTAAACACATCCCTGAGCCTTCATAGCATCTGCAACTTTCAGGAAACCTGCGATGTTTGCACCAGCCATGTAGTTACCCTCCATGCCGTACTCCTTAGCAGCCTCATCACAAGACTTGAAGATCTCGATCATGATGTGGTGCAGCTTCTCATCAACCTGCTCAAATGTCCAGGAAAGTCTCTCTGAGTTCTGGCTCATCTCAAGACCGGATGTAGCAACACCGCCGGCATTTGCAGCCTTAGCTGGTCCGTAGAGCATGTTGTTGTCGAAGTATACATCGATTGCTTCTGGGGTAGAAGGCATGTTTGCACCCTCAGCTACTGCATAGACACCGGCGTTTGCCAGGTTCTTGGCAGCTTCGCCGTTGATCTCGTTCTGTGTAGCACATGGAAGAGCGATGTCAGCTTTCTTGTCATAGCCAGCCCACAGATTGCCCTCATGATACTCAACATTTGCATGAGAAGTACGCTCAACATACTCTTTGATACGTCCACGCTCAACCTCTTTGATCTGCTGAACCAGTGGAAGCTCGATTCCTTCTGGATCGTAGATCCATCCGTTGGAATCAGATAAGGTAACAACCTTTGCTCCATACTGTGTAGCCTTCTGTGTAGCGTAGATAGCAACGTTTCCGGAACCGGAGATCAGAACTGTCTGACCATCGAAGCTCTTGCCGTTTGCCTTTAACATCTCGTTGGTGAAGTAGCACAGACCATAACCTGTTGCCTCTGTACGTGTCAGGGAACCACCATAGGTAAGTCCCTTACCGGTCAGAACACCTGTCCACTCATTGCGGATTCTCTTGTACTGTCCGAACATATAACCGATCTCACGTCCACCGGTTCCGATATCGCCGGCTGGTACGTCACAGTCTGGTCCGATGTGCTTGCAAAGCTCTGTCATAAAGCTCTGGCAGAAGCGCATAACCTCTCCATCGCTCTTGCCCTTAGGATCGAAATCGGAACCACCTTTACCACCGCCCATAGGAAGTGTAGTTAAGCTGTTCTTGAAGATCTGCTCAAATCCTAAGAATTTGATGATACCACTGTATACTGATGGGTGAAGACGAATACCACCCTTGTAAGGTCCAATTGCGGAGTTGAACTGAATACGGAAGCCACGGTTAACCTGTGTCTTGCCGTTGTCATCAACCCAAGGTACACGGAAGATGATCTGACGCTCTGGCTCAACAATACGCTCGAAAACGCCTGCTTCTACCAGGTCCGGTCTCTTTTCAACGACTGGCTCTAAAGATACAAATACTTCTGTTACAGCCTGGATGAACTCTGGTTCTCCGGCATTTCTCTTCTTTACTGTCTCCAGTAAGTCAATTAAATACTGATTTTTTAACGCCATTGCTAAAAAACCTCCTTCTTAAATATTTGAGTATACATCGACAAAATTGTATACAATTATACACTTACTCAATTATTATGGCATACGTATCTAAAGATTTCAATGTTTTTTTACAAAAAAAGGAAAAAATTTTCTCAAGAGAGTAATGATCTGAGTATCACTTGCATACTCCTGGAAAATCCCTTATGATAGAAGCGATACATTGATGCGGCCCGACGTCTGAGGGCTGGGGAAGGGATACAAGGTTAGTGTGAAAATACCGCTGATGCAGTATTTTCGCACGGGCTATTTGTGCCGCAGACGACACAAAGTAGCCTTAATCGCAGAGCAAAATCTGACATTTTGCTCGCGTTCCATCGACGCTATGCGTCTGCGAAATGGAGGTTTATATGAAGCATTGGAAATATATCATGTTTGACCTGGATGGCACGCTGTCAGACAACCAGGAAGGAATCCTAAACTGTGTCCGCTATGCACTGGAGGGACTGGGACAGAGGATTCCGTCCAGAGAGACGCTGATGTCCTTTATCGGACCGCCTCTCAAGGAAGGGTTTGAGCAGGTCTGCGGCATGGATCCGGAACTTGCAGATAAGGCAGTGGTCAGATACCGTGAGAGGTATCACCGCGTGGGATTGTATGAAAATCAAATGTACGAAGGCATTCCACAGCTTCTAACGCTTCTGCGCGAGCATGGATTTCATCTGGCAGTGGCTACGTCCAAGCCGGAACCATTCACCAGGGATATCTTGAAATACTTCGGGATCCTGGATCAGTTTGAGGTCGTATGTGGAAGTCTTCTGGATGGAACCAGGGATCAGAAAGCGCTGGTGATCGAAGCGGTGCTGGAGCGGTTTGGTCTGAAGGAGGATCTGTCACAGGTGCTGATGGTCGGAGACCGCAGGCACGATGTGATCGGGGCCAGACAGTTTGGCATACCGTGTCTGGCAGTGCGGTACGGTTTCGCCCCGGCGGGAGAACTGGAACAGGCCGGTGCAGATTACATCGTGGACACCGTGGAACAGATCGGAGATTTTCTTATTAATAATCAGTAATTATTAATAATTCAGTAAATAATCATCAGTGAACATTATTTAGTAAACAGACAGGAGTGTTAAGAAAACTATGAACGACAAGAACCAGCAGGGGACGAATTTTATCTGGACGAAGAACAGGATCATTGCGGCAATCGGCGTGGTGGTATGTGTGGCGCTGATCATTGGATATGCGGCATCCACCAGATTCTGGGATCATGGAACATCCAAGTCAGACAATACCCAAAATACTTCGGATCGTAACGACAGAGGTGTGACCTATACGCCGGAACCGGATCTGGATTATTCCGAGTGTGTCAGCATGACGGATTATGCCCAGGTGGAACTGGATATGTCAGTGACCGAAGCGGATCTTGAGGAGGCCAGAGAGGAACTGGTCAGCAAGTATGCTTCTTACGAGCAGAATACCGGGATGATCCTTGCAGACCAGCAGGTTCACGTCACATATACGGTCAGTGTGGATGACAAAGAGATCAAAGAGTACGGAGATTCCAAGTTTGCCTATATCGGGCAGGGAGAGGTCTTTGCCGGCGCGGATCAGGAGTTGATCAAGAAGAATACCGGGGAGACCCAGAGCGTAAGCATCGATATTCCGGAGGGCTTTACTGGAGATGACAGACTGGACGGCAAGCGTGCGGTCATTCAGATTACCGGCGATTACATCTGTGGCAATCTGCTGGCGATGCCGACCTACGATGATGCGTTCGTAAAACAGTACACGGAGTACAAGAATACGGCAAAGTGTGATGAGGCTCTGGAGAAGCAGCTGGCCAAAACCAAGTGGCAGAACCGCGGGCAGGAAGCCTTTGAGGTCTATGTGGCGATGAGCGATATCCTGAAGATCCCGGATGAACTTCGAAGCATTGTGACAGAGGATATTCTGGGCAATAACGAGCAGGAGGCCAGGGCAGCAGGTGTCGATCTGGCGACATTCTACAACAATCATGGTTATGCAGATCAGGCGGCTTACCGGGAGAGTGATCTGGGTGATCTGCTGGAAGAACGCGCAGGACAGTATATGTTAGGAAGAACTCTGATGAACCGCGAGGAACTGAGTTATACACAGCAGCAGTATGACCGTGCGGCACTGCAGCAGTATATGAAGTCCTATGGATTTGCGTCACTTGAGGGATTCAAGATGTCCCACAGCGGACTGATCACAAGAAATGCCTATGTGGTGGCGGCACAGGACTGGATGGCAGCGCACTGTAAGTTTACGAAGTAGCAATTCGTGTACACAGGAAATTCATAATTATCACGTATAGTTGAGTCAATGAGAGATCATTGACTTTTCTATATTTCACTGATCCTGTTTGGATAACATCTGGAAGGAGGATGCATATGGACGCATTAAAGATATTAGTGGTAGATGATGAAGCGCGTATGAGAAAACTGGTCAGGGACTTTCTGGTCAAGAAAGGCTTTGAGGTCATGGAGGCCGCTGACGGAGAGGAAGCGGTGGATACGTTCTATGAGCATAAAGATATTTCTCTTCTGATCCTGGATGTCATGATGCCGAAGATGGATGGATGGCAGGTGGTCCGGGAGATCCGCCAGTATTCCAAGGTGCCGATCATCATGCTGACGGCCAAATCAGAGGAGCAGGATGAACTGCAGGGATTTGAGCTGGGCGTGGATGAATATATCTCCAAACCGTTCAGTCCGAAGATTCTGGTGGCGCGTGTGGAGGCAATCCTGCGCCGGACCAATGTGCTGGAGGATGAGGTGAAGGAGGTCGCGGGAATAGTGATCGACCAGGCGGCCCATGAGGTGAAGATCGACGGCAAAGTCATTGATCTGAGCTTTAAGGAATTTGAACTGCTGAGTTATTTTGTCAGCAATCAGGGCATTGCCCTTTCCAGAGAACGCATTCTGAATAATGTGTGGAACTACGACTATTTCGGGGATGCCAGAACCATTGATACCCATGTCAAGAAACTGCGCAGCAAACTGGGAGAAAAGGGCGCATGCATCAAGACGATCTGGGGAATGGGCTACAAGTTTGAACCGTAATTCAGGGGAAGGACGACACAGAGTATGAAGAAATCGATCAATGCCAAACTGGTACTTTTATTTACGATTGTGATGGTCGTGCTGCTGGGGAGTTCCTGGATCACGATGGCCTTTTTGTTTCCGACGTATTCACAGCACAGCAAGATGGGCAGCCTGGCTTCGGTGTACAGCCGTGTCAAGGAAGTGTCCGACGGCGATCAGGAAGACGGAGGGAAACTGTCTGATGACAGCACGCTGACGCTGGAGATGCTTGGTGCCAACCAGTCGATGGAGGTCTATCTGTTCCGGGTCAGCTATTTTTATGGTCAGATGGTGTACACATTTGATTATCCGAGTTCTGGCAGTGCCAAATATTCCAAACTCAGCACAGTCAAGGACAAGACCTTTGAATATGTACTGGCAGATCTGTCCAAGGATTATAAGGTGACCGGCAAAGACGTGATCCGCAGCGGCAAGGGCTACAAGATATACCGCACCTATGATGACCGCATCGGGTCTTATTATCTGGAATTATTCGGCAAATCGGATACCGGAGAATATATTTATCTGCGGACGAACTATCAGAGCATGCGTGAGAGCATGCGGGTTTCCAATCGTTTTCTGGTCTATGTGGGACTGGCTGTGGCGGTTCTGGGAATGATCACATTGATCTTTATCAGCAATTTCTTTACCAGACCGATCGTGTTGATGACCGGCATTGCCAGACAGATGGCGCAGTTGGATTTCGAGGCCAAATATCCGGTGGACACGGAAGATGAGATCGGGCAGCTCGGTCACAGCCTGAACCAGTTGTCGGAACAGCTCGAGGGGACGATCGAGGAACTCAAGACAGCCAACAATGCCCTGCAGAGGGACATTGAGAAAAAGACGCAGATCGATGAGATGCGCAAGGACTTTTTGTCCAATGTTTCCCATGAACTCAAGACGCCGATCGCATTGATCCAGGGATATGCCGAGGGATTGTATGACAATGTCAATGACGATCCGGAGAGCCGTGCTTTTTACTGTGAGGTCATCATGGATGAGGCGTCCAAGATGAATAAGATGGTAAAAAAACTGATCACATTGAATCAGATTGAATTTGGCAATGATCTGCTGAATTTTGAGCGGTTTGATCTGGTTCAGGTGATCAATTCCGTGATCGCATCCGCGGACATTCTGGCAAAACAAAAGGGAGCCACACTGACACCGCTTGATGAGACGTCGTGCTACGTCTGGGCGGATGAGTATATGGTGGAAGAGGTTATTACCAATTACATCAGCAATGCGATCAATCATGTGGAGGGAGAGATGCAGATCCGAACCTGGCTGGAGTACCGGGATGAGGTGGTCCGTGTCAATGTCTTTAACACCGGCAAACAGATCCCCGAGGAGGAACTGGACAAGATCTGGATCA
The DNA here is from genome assembly GCA_934351255.1 of uncultured Lachnospiraceae bacterium. Classification (GTDB taxonomy): domain Bacteria; phylum Bacillota; class Clostridia; order Lachnospirales; family Lachnospiraceae; genus Jutongia. Next base: position 48,294 of record CAKRJH010000003.1, on the reverse strand, counting down.
AGTTTTATAAGGTGGATAAGGCGCGCACCAGAGAATATGGAGGAAGCGGTATCGGTCTGTCGATCGTCAAGGCCATTGTGGAATCCATGAACCAGCAGTGTGGTGTCTGCAATCAGGAGGATGGTGTGCTGTTCTGGTTTGAACTGGATCGCAGAAAATCCTGATATCATGCGAAAGATAAGAGAGGAACTGATTGTGAATCAGAATTTTATGAAAGAGAAAAAGATCCTGCCGCTGGTGATCTCCATGTCACTTCCCATGGTGGTCTCGATGGCGGTCAATTCCATGTACAATATTGTGGACAGCTATTTTGTCGCCAATATCAATGAGAATGCCATGACGGCGCTGTCGCTTGTCTATCCGGTCCAGAATCTGATGACCGCGATCGGCGTGGGATTTGGTGTGGGGCTCAATGCCAAGATTGCCTACTATCTGGGAGCCGGGAAAAATGAACCGGCTGACCGGATCGCAGCGTCGGGACTGTTATTGTCCGTGTTGCATGGACTGGTATTGATGGCGGTATGTCTGCTTGGTATGCCGGCATTTTTGAAGATGTATACAGACAATCCACAGATTCTGTCCATGGGACTGGAATATGCCAACCGTGCCTTTTTATTCTCCGTGGTGATCATGCTGCAGATTTCCATGGAAAAGATCTTTCAGGCGGTGGGCAGGATGAAAGTATCCATGATCAGCATGATCCTGGGATTTGTGACCAATATTGTGCTGGATCCGCTGATGATCTTCGGAATCGGACCGTTTCCGGAGATGGGGATGGCCGGGGCAGCCTATGCGACAGGAATCGGTCAGAGCATCTGTCTGTTATCCTATGTGGCATTTGCCATCCTTCGGCCTCTGCCGATCCGCTTTACCGCAGCGAATCTGAAGCCTCAGGGAAAACTGGTAGCCGGGGTGTATTCCGTAGGAATTCCGGCGACTCTGAACATGGCACTTCCGTCCTTTCTGATCTCGGCACTCAACGGGATCCTGGCTCCGTTTTCGGACAAATATATTCTGGTGCTGGGAGCCTATTACAAGCTGCAGACCTTTATCTACCTGACTGCCAATGGCATTATCCAGGGGATCCGTCCGCTGGTCAGCTTCAACTATGGTGCCGGGGAACATCGCAGAGTGCAGGAAATTTTCCGGACGACACTGTATCTGACCATGGGTGTGATGGTGGTCGGAGTGATCCTGTGTCTGACGATCCCGGGAGGATTGATCGGCCTGTTTACTTCAAAGGCAGATACGATCGCGATCGGTGTCACGGCTCTGCATATCATCTGCGTGGGCTTTATCGTGTCGGCGGTATCCGTGACCTGCTGTGGCGTACTGGAAGCTCTGGGGGCCGGTGGGTCTTCCCTGATGATCTCCCTGCTGCGGTATCTGGTGGTGATCATACCGGCGGCGATGCTGCTTTCGCGGGTCTGGGGAGCGAATGGAGTCTTCGCGGCACTTCCGGTGACGGAGTTTATCACGGCGGTGGCAGCGATCCTGATCTACCGCAGGAGACGACTCGCATAGTCTGGAGAGAAATCTTGTTTCATGCAGACTGAAGGGGAACACCTCATGTAGATTGTGAGAGAACGCTTCGTATAGACTGTGCATCGGTTGCACTGTGATCCGCAGTGAAGTATAATAATAGAGCAAATGACATAACAACAGGAGCAAACATGCTCCGGATTGGAGAATATGATGGAGAAGATTACAAGTTTTACCATAGATCATGACGTACTGGTACCGGGATTTTATATCTCCCGAAAGGATGGGGATATCACGACATATGACCTTCGTACCAGAAGACCAAACCGAGGGGACTATATGAGCAATGCCGACATGCATTCGGTAGAGCATATGTTTGCGACATATATCCGCAATTCCGAGATTGCGGATTCGGTGATCTATTTTGGACCGATGGGATGCCAGACCGGTTTTTATCTCCTGGTTCGTGACATTGATCCGGTTCAGGTGTTTGAGGAGACCAAAGAGGTTCTCAGAAAGATCATTGCCCATGAGGGAGAGGTGTTTGGTGCATCGGCAGCAGAGTGTGGACATTATGAGAATCTGGATCTGCAGACTGCCAAAGAAGAATGCCGCTTCTATCTGGATGTTCTGGAAAAACAGACGAACCTGGAATTTACGTATCCGGTCAAATAAAGAAGAAGGGAATGGACAATACGATGAAAATTGGTGTTATCGGTGCGATGCAGATAGAGATCGATCATCTCAAAGAGTCTTTGGAACACAGCAAGACGGAAGAAATCAGCAGCGTGAATTTTGTCACGGGAACACTCTACGGAGTAGAGGTGGTGGCCGCGGTATCGGGCGTCGGCAAGGTGTTTGCCGCCATCTGTACTGAGGCTATGATCCTGCATTATCAGGTCGATATGGTCATTAATATCGGAGTTGCGGGAACGCTGTGCCGGGAACTTGGTGTCATGGATGCGGCGATCGCCAGCCGGGTGGTGCAGCATGATATGAATACCTCTGCCCTCGGCGATGAGATCGGACTGCTCTCCGGAATCAATCAGATCTATATTCCGAGTGATGAGAAGATGACCGGTTTGCTGGAGGAAGTCGTCCGTGAGAAAGGCATCCATTATCAGGTGGGTACGATCGCCACGGGAGATCTGTTTATGCAGACGGAGGCGCAGAAGGAGAAGATCCACCAGCGGTTTGATGCGATCGCGGCTGAGATGGAGGGTGGAAGTATCGGGCATGTCTGCCATATGAACCATGTTCCGTTTGCAGTACTTCGCACGATTTCCGACGGAGAGGGCGGCGCGATGGATTATGCGCAGTTTGCCAGCGAGGCGGCGAAGATCGGAATTGAGATCGTGAGGGAGTTTATTGCACGGTTGGGAGAATAGGACTGTTCCGGAAGCTGACAGGGGAGGAGAATGGAAACTGTTGAAAGATCTTGCAAGTTTTTGTAAGATCTTTTTTGACATCGATGCTGCCAGGCAAGCATGGGAGAGACTTGTGAAATGAATATAATCGATGGTTGACAAAGAAAGAGGAATAGATTATATTAAAAATATAGATTACTATGTACGGTGGAAGTTAGTATATGGAGTGGGGGATTCGGATATTCTATTGTATTTGATTTCCCAATATAAAACAAAAATGGTTGTAACAGAGTGATTGACATATCACGAAATAAAGTTGATGGGTATATATAATTTCTGTATATGCCTGGAATCCAGAAGGAGAAAAAATGCGAATTAAGGGAACGGCGTTTGGTGTTATGCTTCTGTGTGGTTTTGCAATGATGATGACTTCATGCACATTGACCGACAGGAAAGAGAACAAAGATAGTAAGAAAGAATTAACGAAAGTAGAGGATTCCTCGCAGACGATAGCTGAGTATCGCAGATTTTTTGAAAGAAAAGGGATCAAGTATGTCGATGTTGCGGATGTGTGCAAAAATTATGAAACTCAAGTGGAAAAAGTGAAGAAAAATTACCAGTCAGAAAGATTTGATTTTTCCAACACAAAATTTCAGCCGATCCCGACATTGAATAAGTTAAGCGTAATGATACCGGTTTCCGATTCAGACAGTATGTCAGAGGAAAAGAGCATTCAGACGATCCGGGACTGGAAGGAGAAGGAACATTACACTTCGCTGGATTTAGACAAGAACATAAAGGATGCATCAGGACAGTTTCCCGATGAAAATGAAGATTACCCTCTGGTATCTTCTCATAGAAATCAGTTTGAAAGCGGAAAGAGTTTTTTTGTGAATAATAAAGATTGTCATATCCAAATAGGTGAAGATGGTGTATATTCGCAGGGGGATGGAGCCATTACACATTATTTGGGAGACAAGAAAAATATTGCTTTTGAGGCAACAGGAGGATATGACGAGGGTGACAATATTGTATGTGAAGGATATGTGGATGACATTGGCGACAGAAGCTATGATCTGATCGGAAAAGATGCGACGATTGCCGAGGGTGCCCAGACGGTTAAGCAGTACTTTGAAAAGGGAACCCCGAATAATATGCAGGGCGTTCAGGTAGATGTACCATTTTGTACAGTATATAAAGTCGGTGGAAAATATTTTTATGGCTATGCGGTTCGTCGGATGTATCAGGGAGTACCATTTTCATGGTATTGGTACGGAGAGTTGGTACCACTTTCAGATACGTCGAATGAAGGAGACATAAAGATTGCCAGAGTGACTACTGCCGGGAAAGTTTCTTCTTTTGTGGGATACAATGAAGGCCAGAAATTAGAGACCATTAAAGAGATAACGCAATGTTTGGATTTGGAGACAGCGATGGAATATCTCAGTCAGAAGATGGCTCCGAATCTGAAATTTGATGTCCACTGGGTGGAATTTCAATATGTCGTGGGCAAAAACGGAGAGAAGACGGTTATCCAGCCAAGTTGGGGGATGGAAGTTGAAAACAAAACGGAGAATGTGTACATGAGACTGAATATCAATGCATTGACCGGAGATGTCTACATGTACCAGTATCAATGGGTTGAGCATGATGAATGAAATTAAAAAGAGCATGTATCTGCCTCTTTATATCATGGCTGTGATTCTGATCTGTCTGGTCTGTATGACCAGTGTTGGATATACCACACCGGAAGGAAAGAGTTATTCGATCCTTTCCTTTCTGATGTCGGGATGGACCATGGAGGGAGATATACCAATCGGATTAAACCGTTGGTCGGTTTGGGATGCAGGAATCTATGGAGGATGGTTTTTCTTCCTGACACCTGTATTAGGAACACTCGGATTTTCTTATGTATATGCATCAGAACGGGATTATAAAGTCAGAACATTTATCTTTACACGGGAAACGATACGTCGGTACGCGTTGAAAAAGACGGTGGCTCTGGCAGTTACCAGTGGTATAACCCTGTTGTCGGGATATGTTTTGTTTTGTCTTATCACGGGGTGGTATTTTCCGGGACTTTCTTATTTTTCTCAGGATGAAGCGAAGTCATATATGCAGATGTCTATGCAGGCAGGATGCGGCCGGTTTATTCTGGAACACGTTCTTGGCATGTTTTTATTTGGCGTGGCTATGGGAGGCGGTGCCGGTTGTATTATGGTATTATTCCGGGATCGATATTTTTCATATTCTATGCCGGTTCTTTTGAATTACATATACAGTAATGTCCTTCAGAAAATTGAGATAGAAACGACGGATGATCAGGTTTATTATATGACAGACTTGTTGAAACCGAGTGGGCTGCTTCAGCTACAGGGAATAACAGTCAGGGATCTGCTCGTGCGTCTGACGATGATTGTTGCGGTCTACATCGTTTTCTATGTTCTGCAGGTGTCATGTATAAAACATCAGGAGGATATGAGTGAGTAAGAAATACAGAAAATACGTCCATTCAAACATTTTTAAAATCGAATATTTGCGTTGGATGAGAAGCAGCAAAATGATTCTTTTTGCAATCATGATGATATATGTTAAGTCGTTGATTGTTGATCCTTTGATTGAATGTTCGCAGCGGATGAATCTTAAGATCAACAGGTTGGAACCAATGCTTGCCATTGGAAATTCAGGCATAGTGGTTCTGATGGTTCCATTATTTTTTTTAGTGTTGATGGCTGATTATCCTCATAATGGAACCTATGATATGTTCGTACTGGTTCGCACCACAAAAAGAAGATGGGCGTTTTCTCAAATGCTGTTTGGAATAGCGATGTCGTTTTCTGTTATCGCAGTGGTCATGGCAGGAGCTTGCGTCTGTCTGGGGAGATATGGGCGTTTTAGCATGGATTACAGTAAAGCGGTGACGCAATACGGAAGCAGATTCCCGGATCAGCAAAACGGATATGTGTCTCAGCTGATACCAAGAAATATCTACAATCAGATGACATTTCCTGTGGCAATATTTTACACCATAAGTCTGTTGTTTTTATATTTGGTGATGTTGTCATTTATGTATTTATTATTTGAATTGATCAATAAAAAAATGATAGGAATTCTGGTGAATTTGTGTCTGATCTTTGCAGGAACACTGGGATGTTCTCTGAACTATTCGTGGCGCTGGATTTTCCCGATGGCACATGCGATCGGATGGTATCATTGGACGGCATTTTATTCAAAACCGATTTTTCAGGTAGCATATTCTTATCTTTATTTTGCAGTGATTATTTTGATACAGGCGATTGTCATCTTTTGTGTGGCGGGAGGATATCAAAATCAGAAAGGAACGGCATATGATTGAAATCCAGAATGTGACTTTATTTTTACAGAAAAAAGAAATCTTGCATGAAATTTCTGCCCGGTTCAACGAGGGGAACATATATGGTCTGGTCGGAAGAAATGGCAGTGGTAAAACAATGCTGATGAGATGCATCTGTGGTTTTGTCAGGCCGTCATCCGGGCAGATTATTTATCGTGACAATCAGTTGGTTAAGTGTGTTGGCAGGGATGTAGATTATATGCCGGAATGTGGAGTGATTATCGAAAATCCCGGTTTTATTCCTTTTTTCTCCGGATATAAAAATCTGATTTCACTGGCAAATATCCGCAAGAAGATTGGAAAGCATGAGGTGCGTAAGGCTATGCAGCTGGTGGGATTAGATCCGGATATGAAGAAACCGGTCAGAAAATACTCACTGGGTATGCGTCAAAGGCTGGGACTGGCGCAGGCAATTATGGAGAATCCGAAAACCCTGATCCTGGATGAACCGTTTAATGGACTGGATCAGGAAGGTGTTGAGGAAATGAGGGCGTATATGATAAAATTGAAACAGGAAGGAAAAACAATTATCGTATCGTCTCATTCCACAGAGGATATTGATGTGCTGTGTGATGAAGTATACGAGATGGAACATGGAAGAATGAAACGGAAAGATACTTCAAAAGAGGAATATCATGCAGTACAAAAAGTTATTGAGCCTGATCCGTCAGGCCATTAAAGAATATGACATGATCGAGGAGGGAGACAAGATTGCGGTCGGAGTCTCCGGAGGCAAAGATTCCCTGACGCTGTTGTATGCGATGAAGCAGCTGCAGGCATTTTATCCTCGCCGGTTTGAACTGTATGCCATCACCTGCAATGTAGGTTTTGACGGGATGGATTTTACGGGAGCCCGGAGATATTGTGAAAGCCTCGGGGTGCCCTGTGAGCAGGTGGATACACAGATCGCAGAGATCGTGTTTCAGGAAAATGCCGGGCAGAGACCCTGTTCCCTGTGTGCAAAGCTGAGGAAAGGTGCTATGTACAGACGTCTGGGAGAACTGGGGATCCACAAGATCGCGTATGCACACAATAAAGATGATTTTATCGAGACAGCGCTGATGTCTCTGATCTATGAGGGAAGATTCTATGCGTTTCCGCCCGTGACCGTGTTGCCGGAGGCCGGGGTGACAGTGATCCGTCCCATGATGTATGTTCCGGAACGTGGTGTGGCGAATTTTGTGCAGGCGCAGGGCATTGAGGTGGTGAAAAACACCTGCCCCGTCGACGGATCCACCAAGCGCGAGTATGCGAAGCAGTTGATGGAACAGATCAGCCGGGACAATCCCGGCGCGAAAGAGCGGTTGATGCATGCTATCGTGAACGGAAGATTTGCGGACTGGCCACAGAGGGCTGATACAGAGCGGTAAACGGCAAAAGAGGAGTACGATATGGACGCGATCATTGAAGTGAGAAATATCCATAAAATCTATCAGAATGGAAAAGATTCTCTGGAAGCATTGAAGGGAGTTTCCTTTGCGCTGCAACAGGGAGAGATATTGGCGATCATGGGAGGCAGTGGCTCTGGGAAGAGTACACTGCTTCATATTTTAGGAGCGATGGATGCAGCAGATGAAGGGGAGATTTATCTGAATGGGAAACTGTCGGAGACATATGGCGTAGAGCCGGAGGCGACCAGGATCCGGAGAGAGAATATTGGATTTGTCTTTCAGGATTTTAAGCTGATCCAGGATTTTACGGTTGAGGAAAATGTGTCGCTTCCGCTGGTATTGACGGGAGAAAAGAAAAAGGAGATAAGCAGACGGACAGAGGGATTGATGAAGCTGGTCGGCCTGCAGGACAAGAGAAGAAACCCGGTGACGGAGCTTTCCGGCGGGCAGAGACAGAGAGTGGCGATTGCCAGGGCGTTGATCAATCAGCCAAGGATCCTCCTGGCGGATGAGCCGACCGGAAATCTGGACTGCAATACGGCCTATGAAATCATGCAGATTTTTCTGGAACTGAAACAAGAAGGACAGAGCACGATTCTGGTGACGCATGATCCTACGATCGCAAGTTATGCGGACAGGGTACTGTTTTTGCAGGATGGCCGCATTTATGGCGAATATGAACAGGATGGACGGGATGCTCACGGAGACGTGGATGAAATTCTGGCAAAGTTCCGCGAATCGCAGCGGATGGCGGAATCGCAGAAAGGAAAAACTTATGTTTAGAATATGCAGGATAGGGTGTATTTTTTTGAAGAAGAGCAAGTCTCTGACCTGTTCTGCATTTTTATGTGTCTTTGTAGCCTGTTTCCTGAGTATCAGCATGTTTCAGCTTGCATCCAATGTGGAGCATTCCTTTGAGGCGGAGATGGAAGCAAAAAAGGGAAACTTTGATGTACGGGTCGCCAAGGAGGAAGGAATCTGCTTTAATCAAGAGGAACTCCGGTCTTTTGAAACGGATCGCGATACGAAAAAGGTTACCGGAGGGTATCAGACCAATGAATTGTTTCAGGCATATCTTGTCGGCGTAAAAGATGATGAGATCAACCGAAGTCTCTATAAATATACAAAATCTGTCCGGGGTAATGATATTGTGATCAATGATACTTTAGCGCGTCGGGAGGACAAGGAGGTCGGAGATATCTTAGAGGTATCCGGAACCGGCTTCTATATTGCAGAGATCATCAAAACGACACCGAGGTCTGACTACCGTATGCCGATGATCGTAATGGATCTGCAGAAACTGCATCAGCTGCTGGGTGATGGAAATACGGACTCCGTGAATTATCTGCTGATCCAATGTAAGCCATCCGCGTTTGAAACGGTGAGTTATGGGGGCGGTGTGATCAATCATATGTTGAACAGGATTTCCTCGGAACAGTATGATGTGATCGACGAGAGACAGGGCGGAGAATACGATCAGTTTGTGACTACAGTCAGGATGATATTCCGGATCTTTTTTGTGGTGATCGTTCTGGTCAGTGGCCTGTTTGTTGTAAATATTTTTCTGGAATATATGAGAAAATATCGCACGGATATGGCAGTTATCCGCACATTTGGAGGCACGCAGCGTCAGGTGACCGGTCTGTTTTGCGCGATGTCCATGATGGTGAGTGCGGCGGCATGTCTCGCCGGAGCAGTGATCAGCGCAGTGGTATCCGGTGTGACATTAAACTGGTTTAATGCCAGAGTGCAGATGTTTGAGGGCAATGCAACACTGGACTGGAAAGTACTGTGTCTGATTCCTGTGGTGGTGTTTGTCTTGCTGAATCTTTTCGTGTACCTGGTGTTTGAACATGGACAGAGTGTGTTGCCGATACAGGTGTTTCAGGAGACGTCCACCGGATTGCGAAAGCGTAAGAGGGCAAACCGATTCCTATTTCTGCGGAATGTTCTGGGAACGGAGGGATATCTGGCTGCCAAGTTTATGGCATTAAAATTTCGGCAGAATGTGTTGATCATCCTGATCATTGCACTGATCACGATGCTGTCCTATACCGGTCAGACGACGCTTAAGCTGCTCGCGGCCAATGACAGATGGTATAATTATCATTCCCTGGAAGGAAAAGATGCAAGAGCGGAACTGACATCAAATCATTCTATGTCATTGGAATACGCGCAGAAGATTTATAAGATGTGCCAGCCGGTGCTGAAAGATGGGTATTTTCTGTTTGGGGAATATATCATGACATGGGGATCAGGTCAGACGCAGGAAGGTGAACTGGATGTCACGAATTTAGAAAGCCTGCCGCCACTGCTGCAGACGGATGTCTGGGAGCACTATCAGGACGTGCCGAGGAAACAGCGCATGGTGATGGAGCAGTCTGTGGCAGCAGAACAGGGATATCATCTGGGAGACCGGGTTACGATCAACTCGGATGCGCTGGGAGGCTCCCGGGAGTATGTGCTGGTGGAGACGATCAAATCCGATTCCGTATGGGCAAAACGGTGTGACGTGATCGTGGACTGGAATACCCTGTCGCAGCGGGATGTATCGCCGGAGGGGGGATCAGTGATCGATCTGTGGGCGAATGGACAGCAGGAGCAGTTACGCAATCTGTTTGATCAGTTACAGGTGGAGCCGGGAGTGGAACTGGACTACACGATTTACGGGGAACTGGTCGAACAGTCAGACCACATTCTCAGACAGTGGACTCTGACGTTACATATTGTATTAGGAATGCTTTTGTTTGTGGCGGGAATTGGCCTGTGGAATTCTGCCAGGGGAATGCTTCACGCCCGGCAAAAAGATTTCCATGTCTTCCGGATGCTGGGAAGTTCCAGACAGCGTATCAGCAGAATCTGTATGCTACAGGTCTGGATCTATATGTTTTCCGGTGTGATCCTGGGTGCGGTGGGCGGTTATGCCATTGTGCACAGGATCTGGGAGAACGGGGTGACTACGCAGATGCCGCTTGGCGTAGAGTGGGGATATCTCGCAGGGATAGTGTGTTATCTGGCCGGACTTTCTGTGCTGTTGATGCCGACGATACGGAGGGTGCGGGAGAGTTGAATGTGGTGAAAACAAAGACAATGGGGCTGGAATTACCATATCGACAATAAACTATGCGTGTGGTACACTTAGCTTACAACATGACGACAGCAGAGGTGATATACAACATGATAGCAATAATAGACTATGATGCGGGAAATTTGAAGAGCGTGGAAAAAGCACTCCTCCATCTGGGCCAGGAGTGCATCGTGACCAGAGATCCGGATGAGATCCGCCGTGCAGACCGGGTGGTACTGCCTGGGGTAGGAGCATTTGGAGACGCGATGGAGAAACTGCATCATTTTGGGCTGGTGGATGTGATCCGTGAAGTCGCAGCGTCCGGGAAACCATTTTTGGGAATCTGTCTGGGACTGCAGCTTTTGTTTCGCAGCAGTGATGAGACACCAGGCGTGGAAGGCCTTGGCATTCTGGATGGAGAGATTGTAGCGATTCCGCACAAGGAAGGATTTAAGATCCCGCATATGGGCTGGAATTCGATAGAGACGACGCCGGGGGCAAGACTTTTTGGGGGCATAGAGCAGGGAGCCTATGTATATTTCGTACATTCCTATTATCTGAAAGCAGACCATATCGAGGATGTGGCTGCAACCACAGACTATATTGTACCGATTCACGCGTCCGTGGAACATGGCAATATCTTTGCCTGTCAGTTCCATCCGGAAAAGAGCGGAGATACCGGACTGCAGATCCTGAAAAATTTCTGTGAGATTTAGCCTGTTATACAGTTGACGATATAGTGAAGCAATGCTACGGAATGGAGAGAGAATATGTTTACGAAGAGAGTAATTCCTTGTCTGGATGTGAATAATGGCCGTGTGGTCAAAGGTGTCAATTTTGTCAATCTCAAGGATGCCGGAGATCCGGTGGAAGTGGGGGCAGCTTACGGAAGAGAAGGAGCGGATGAGCTGGTGTTTCTTGACATCACTGCTTCTTCGGACGCCAGGGCAACGAAGATCGATATGGTCCGCCGGGTTGCCGAGACGGTATTTATTCCATTTACAGTGGGAGGCGGCATCCGGACAGTAGAAGATTTCAAGGTGATCCTGCGGGAGGGCGCGGACAAGGTGGCGGTCAATTCTGCGGCGATCATGAACCCGGAGCTGATCTCAGAGGCAGCACTGAAATTTGGCAGCCAGTGTGTGGTGGTTGCGATCGATGCCAAACGACGCGAGGATGGTTCCGGATGGAATATCTTCAAGAACGGCGGCCGTGTGGACATGGGTATTGACGCAGTAGAGTGGGCAGTCAGAGCAGCCGAGCTCGGAGCGGGAGAGATTCTTCTGACCAGCATGGACTGTGATGGTACCAAGAATGGCTATGACAATGAACTGACCAGGACGATTGCAGATCTGGTATCGATCCCGGTGATCGCATCAGGCGGAGCCGGCAAGCTGGAACATTTTAAGAAGGCATTCACTGAGGGGCATGCAGAGGCCGTTCTGGCAGCTTCGTTGTTCCATTACAAAGAACTGACGATCAATGAGGTAAAAGAATATCTTCGCGATGAGGGCATCAGCGTCCGTTTGTAAGTGGAGATGCTGTTTGCCGCGATGAAGCGGTTAGAAAAGAGGAAAACACATGGCGATGATAGATAATGACTGGCTGGATGCAATCTCGCCGGAATTTCGGAAACCATATTATAAAGAGTTGTTTGAGTTCGTGAAGGCAGAGTATAGCCGTGCGGTGATCTATCCGCCGGCAGATGATATCTTCAATGCCTTTCATTTTACACCACTGTCAAAAGTGAAAGTCCTGATTTTGGGACAGGATCCATACCACAATGTACATCAGGCACATGGACTTTCTTTTTCCGTACCGGAGGATCAGACAGAGATTCCGCCATCCCTGCAGAACATTTACAAGGAACTGGCAGATGATCTGGGCTGTGAGATTCCGAAACATGGCTATCTGAAGAAGTGGGCGGATCAGGGAGTCCTTTTGCTGAACACAGTGCTGACCGTACGGGCACATCAGGCCGGATCCCATCAGGGAAAAGGCTGGGAGCAGTTCACCGACGCGGTGATCCAGGCGGTCAATGCACAGGATCGTCCGATTGTCTACATGCTGTGGGGAAGACCTGCACAGAGCAAGATCCCGATGCTTACCAATCCGAAGCATCTGATCCTGAAAGCACCACATCCAAGTCCATTGTCTGCGTACCGTGGTTTCTTTGGATGCAAACATTTCAGTAAAGCCAATGCCTTTCTGGAGGAGCATGGCGTGGAGCCGATCGACTGGCAGATATAATAAAATAAAAAAGAGGAGCTTTGCATCATGCATAAGCTCCTCTTTTTGGCAGTGTGGTTCGTCTGCAATGTATTTATTACAGCTTGTCTGCGATATCGTAGATCAGTCTCTCGGAAGCATCCCAGCCCAGACATGGGTCTGTGATGGACTTTCCGTAGATGTGATCGTGGATGGACTGATTGCCCTCCTCGATATAACTCTCTACCATAACGCCCTTGACCAGCTTGCGGATATCATCAGAGACATTGCGGCTGTGCAGTACCTCAGATACGATACGTGGCTGCTCGTAGAACTTCTTGTTGGAGTTGGAGTGGTTTGCATCGACGATGCAGGCCGGATTGACCAGATCCATTTTCTGATACATTTCGTTGAGCAGCATCAGGTCTTCATAGTGATAGTTTGGAAGAGCCTGATCATGTTTGTTGACTGCACCACGCAGGATCGTGTGTGCCAGTGGGTTTCCGTCCGTCTTAACTTCGTACTGACGATACAGGAACGTGTGGTTGCTCTGTGCTGCAACGACAGAGTTCATCATAATGCTTAAGGTTCCACTGGTAGGGTTTTTCATGCCGGCTGGAATGTCCATGCCGCTGACGGTCAGTCTGTGCTGCTGATCTTCGACGGAACGGGCACCTACTGCAACGTAGGAAAGCAGATCGTCAACATATGGCCAGTTCTCAGGGTAAAGCATCTCGTCGGCTGCAAACAGATGTGTCTCAGCGATAGAGCGAAGATGCATCTTTCTTACGGCGATGATACCCTCGGAAAGATCCGGTGCCTTCTCAGGGTCTGGCTGATGTACGATACCCTTGTATCCCTGTCCTGTCGTTCTCGGCTTGTTGGTGTAGATACGAGGGATGATGATGATCTTGTCCTCAACCTTTTCCTGGACTTTGGCCAGGCGGTTCAGATAATCGCAGACAGAATCTTCGTTGTCTGCAGAGCAGGGACCAATGATCACCAGAAATTTATCGGACTCTCCGGTAAATACTTTCGCAATCTGTGCGTCTCTTTCTGCTTTTAATTTGCGGTGAGCTTCCGGCATCGGGTAGGCATCACGCAGTTCCTCCGGTGACATAACTTCTTTTACGTAGGTAACGCCCATAGTTTTTCTCCAATCTATTAGTATCTTTTCTCTATGTGTATATACAAAACAGGTACATACCCTGCTTTATTTTAGGGAAATGTACCTGCTTCGTCAAGGGGAAATCCAAAAATCAGGGGGAAATGAGCAGAGGAGAGCGTTGATATTCGCCCGGCAGAGAGGCGTTCCAGCGGGCATTGGCAGTAAAACGGTAGAGATCGGCAGCCCGCAGATCTTCCGACCAGAGAGGCAGGGATTCCGGTGGAAGAATGCTGTGAGCATCCGCCACTTTGGTGATGACCGGAATCCGGCTGGCCCGCAGGAATCTGGAATGACTGGATCTCAGGCCCAGCAGACGCGCATAGGGCGCTGCCGGAGTCTGGGGCTGTACATTAAGAAGAAAACGGAACAATCCCCGGCTGATCCCGGAGTAGGTCTGATTGCGTGTCTTGAGATGATCCAGAAACGTGCTGACCCGGTCAAACTGCGGAAGTTCTCTGAGGATGCGCCTTGACAGATCCTCGGAAATTCCGCAGGATTGCAGTTCTCCGGGATCCTGACAGTTCCTGAGGTGATAGTAGAGCACCGCAGAGAAATCGTCAGGGCCGATACCAAAGTGGCGGGTGTCCTGCAGCAGATTCCAGGTCTCTGTAGGAAGTTTGTCACGAAACTGCGGCAGATCACTGTCGGCAGTCAGATGGGCCCGGATGGCACTGGCGCTGACAATGCTGCCGGATGCATCCGTATCGTGGTAGCCGTTGTCGTTGCGCGGCAGAGCGTACGGTGTGATCTGCGGAGCCAGCTCCTGAAGCTGTTCCAGATAGCAGAGGGCGAGAATATTATTGGGAGAGGAAAGGAGATTCCCTGCATGGCAGATTCCATGGGAGGACAACATCTGTGTGAGGGCCTGCGGATAGGTCAGCCCTCTGCGGAGATGGGCACGGAGCTGGTCGTCGTAATCCGCGGAGTGTCTCAGAGTATGAAGTCTGGCTGCAATATCACGAAGCTGCTCCAGAGAATCCGCTTCCGTGCCGAAACAGATCCCATCCACGCCGAGCGCAGCGAGGGTGGAGACTCCTCCGCGGGCAAAGCCTTCCGCACTGGAGAGACTGTAGCGGACCGGGAGAGCAAGGATCAGATCTGCACCGGAAGACAGTGCCATCCGGGCTCGCAGATATTTGTCGGTCCAGGCGGGAGCACCCCGCTGGACGAAATCGCCGCTCATCACGACACTGATACAGTCGGCGTGGAGAACACGGCGCACATAATCGAGTTGTCTGGCATGCCCCAGATGCAGGGGGTTATATTCCGCGATAATACCAATGTGTTTCATGCTGTGAATCCTTTCCTGAGTATTATGTTCATTTTAACAAATTTTATGGCTCTTTGCCAGTGCGGTACTGGACAAAGAAAAGGGAATAAAGTATACTTGAAATGGTGCCATAGACGTGCAAATGTCTATGGAAAGGAGGGCTTATGGAATACGATTATATGATTATAACCGAATCGACAGCAAACCTGCCGGCCGAGATGATCGAGAAATACGAGATTCCCGTACTGGCGTTGAACTACTATGTGGATGGTGAGGAAGTCAAGGGATATCAGGACGGAAAACCCATGGATCTGGCACCTTTCTACACGATGATGCGCGAGAAGAAGAGCATCAGTACGGCACAGGTTGGCATGGATGATGCCAGAGCGATTATTGAGCCTTGCCTTAGAGCAGGAAAAGATGTATTATATCTGGGGTTTTCTTCCGGACTCAGCGGAACATATCAGGCTGTGAGCCTGGTGATCCAGGAACTCGGGGAAGAGTATCCTCAGCGCAAGATCTACGGATTTGATTCCCGGGCTGCAGCCCTCGGAGAGGGGCTTCTGGTGTACTACCTGGTACATAACCGCGAGCAGGGGATGAGTCTTGAGGAGAATTATGAGTGGCTTCAGGAGCATTGGAAGAATGCATGCCACTGGTTTACGGTAGACGATCTGTTCTTCCTGAAACGGGGGGGACGAATATCCGCCTCCACGGCGGTGATCGGCACGGCGCTGAATATCAAGCCGGTTCTCCATGTGGATGATGAGGGACATCTGATCGCCATGGGTAATGTCCGCGGTAGGCGCAAATCTCTGGACGCGCTGGTGAAACATATGGAAGAGACCGTGATCGAGCCGGACAATCAGACTGTGTTTATCAGCCACGGTGACTGTCTGGAAGATGCAGAGTATGTGGCAAAGAAGGTCCGTGAGAAATTTCCGGTGCAGGATGTGGTCATCCATATTCTGGACCCTGTGATCGGAGCACATTCCGGTCCCGGAACGGTAGCACTGTTCTTTATGGGGACCCATAGATAATATAGGCAACGTAGGAGGAAAAACAGATGAAGTTCATTGACGAGATCAAAGCAAGAGCAAAACAGGACAAGAAAACCATCGTTTTACCTGAGACCAGAGATAAGAGAACCCTGATCGCAGCAGCGAAGGTTTTAGAGGAGGGGACAGCAGATCTGGTCCTTGTGGGAGATGAGGAAAAGATTATGGATGGGTCCCACTGGCTGGATGTTGACCTGAGCGGAGCGACTGTGGTCAATCCGGAGACCAGTCCGAAACTGGATGAATATGTAGAATTACTTTATGAGCTGCGCAAGGCCAAGGGCATGACTCTGGAGCGTGCGCGCCAGGAGCTGTTGGAAAATTACATCATGTTTGGTGTTATGATGGTCAAATGCAAGGATGCTGACGGTATGGTAGCAGGTGCCTGCCATGCGACGGCCGATGTACTTCGTCCGTCTTTACAGATCCTGAAGACGGCACCGGGAACAGAACTGGTATCCGGTTTCTTTATCCTGGATGTGCCAAACTGCGAGTATGGTGAGAACGGAACATTCCTGTTTGCAGACTGTGGTCTGAATCAGGATCCGACACCGGAAGAACTGGCCTGCATTGCACACAGCAGTTCCAAGAGTTTCCGCAATCTGGTGGGAAACAAGCCGATCATTGCCATGCTTTCCCATTCGACCAAGGGAAGTGCCAAGCATCCTCTGGTGGACAAGATGGTAGAGGCAACCCGTATTGCCAAGGAGAAGTATCCACAGCTTATCATTGACGGTGAGCTTCAGTCTGATGCAGCGATCGTACCGGAAGTTGCAAAGACCAAGGCACCGGGCAGTGAGGTGGCAGGTAAGGCCAATGTCCTTGTATTCCCGAATCTGGACTGTGGTAATATCAGTTACAAGCTGGTACAGCGTCTGGCCAAGGCTGAGGCGTATGGACCGATGCTGCAGGGTATTTCCAGCCCGGTCAATGATCTGTCCCGTGGATGTGTGGCAGAGGATATCGTAGGTGTTATTGCACTGACAGCCGTACAGGCACAGTTAAAGTAATATAGATAAGAAAAGAGGAGAGTCATGAAAGTATTAGTCGTGAATTGTGGTAGTTCGTCTCTGAAGTATCAGCTGATCGATTCAGAGACCGAGGCAGTGTCCGCTTCCGGACAGTGTGAGAGAATCGGACTGGATGGTATTTTTTCCATCAAGGTAAACGGAGAGAAAAAGGAACAGCATATCGATCTTCCGGATCATGCGGTGGCGATCAAGACCGTATTGGATGCGCTGGTTGCTCCGGAGAACGGGGTGTTACAGTCCCTGGATGAGATCCAGGCGGTAGGACACCGTGTCGTTCATGGTGGTGAGAAATTTGCCAAGTCTGTTCTCATTGACGAGGATGTGATCCGTGAGATCGAGTCCTGCAATGATCTTGCACCATTGCATAATCCTGCCAATATTCTGGGAATCCGTGCATGCCAGTCTGTTATGCCGGGTGTACCAAATGTTGCAGTATTTGATACGGCATTTCATCAGACCATGCCTGCAAAGGCTTACTTATATGGCATTCCGAAAAAATACTACGAGGAGTATGGCGTACGCCGTTACGGATTCCACGGAACCAGTCATGGATTTGTATCCAGACGCGTGGCAGAACTCGCAGGACTGGATCTTGAGAATTCACGTATCATTGTCTGCCATATCGGAAGCGGTGCCAGTATTTCTGCAGTGGTCAACGGCAAATCCGTGGACACCAGCATGGGCATGACTCCTCTGGAGGGTCTTGTGATGGGAACCCGTTCCGGAGATCTGGATCCTGCGATTGTCGAGTACATCTGCAACAAAGAGGGCAAGACGGTCGGAGAGGTTATTCAGATGCTGAACAAAGAGTCCGGTGTACTGGGAATCTCCGGCGTATCCAACGATTATCGTGATCTGGTGGATGCAGCACAGAGCGGCGACCAGAACGCGCAGAATGCACTGGAAGTTATGGTGTACCGTGTATGCAAGTACGTGGGCGCATATTATGTAGCGATGGGCGGAGCCGATGTCATTGCGCTGACTGCCGGAGCAGGCGAGAACAATCTGGAAGTCCGTGAGATGATCATGAATGGCCTGTCTGCATTGGGTGTCAAGCTGGATCCGGCCCGCAACACGGAGCGCGGCAAAGAGATGAAGATCTCCACAGACGACAGTTCCATTCCGGTATGGGTGGTTCCGACGAATGAGGAGCTGAAGATTGCCAGAGAGACCGTAGAGGTTCTCGGATAATTTTCAGAATTCATATTGACAAACAAAAGTTGAATTGATATAATCGAAAAAGTGTTGTTAAGTAAGGAATATTAGCAGGAGGTGTAAGAATGTCTATCTGTCCAAAGAATAAATCTTCTAAAGCAAGAAGAGATAAGAGAAGAGCAAACTGGAAGATGAGTGCTCCAAATTTGGTAAAGTGCAGCAAGTGTGGTGCGCTGATGATGCCACATCGCGTTTGCAAGGCTTGTGGATCTTATAACAAAAAAGAAATTCTGGCAAATGCAGAATAATCATAAGCGAAACATAAAAGGCTGTCGTACCTGGTACGACAGCCTTTTTTAGTTATAGAAAACTGCTGTAATGTGGTGATGCAAAGCAAAGCGTTGGCTTTGCTTTTGCTCATGTAATAGGAAAAGGCTGTAATGTGGTGACAGGCCAACAAGAGTTGCAAAAGCAATTCTTGCAAAGTCAGCGCTTTGCTTTTGCTCAGGGCAGCAGCGGAACCTGTGTCCTCAGGATCCACTCCATCACAGTCGGATCTTCCTGACCCGGTTTGCAGTTTATATAAGCCGGAAGTACCTGATATTCCGTGAAAAATAATGTCTGCGTACAGTCCCTGCACTGCGATTTCTTCGTGAACGAAAGTGGCAGGTAGGACCCGCTCTGGCGGACATAACAGGTGGCGGCGGTAGCCTTCTTGCGGCTCGACGGATCGACAAATTCACCGACGCTTTTGTGAATGGCGGTGTCCTCCATCGGGAGATAATAATAATTCCGGTAATCGTTAAAGAAATGTCTGCATTCTCCCTGAAAAACCGGCAGAGTGAGTGTGATCGTATCCTCGTGTATGTCGAGGTGGATCCGGGAATCCTGCGAACCGGTGAGAGACACCGGCTTTGGAACCGGTGTGTGGAGCGTACCATGGATCTTGCAGATCTGTCCGGGCTGCGCTGACCATTGGCTGTCGGCATAGGAAAGGTCCGGTTGCAGCAGGGCTGATTCATAGGACAGAAGCCGTCCGACCTGCAGCATGCCCAGCATATCGTCATGATTGTGAAGGAGGAGCAGGTGAAGGGAATCCTCGGCCTGTTCGGGATGCAGGATTTTTTGCTGCATGTACTGGGCATATACCGGGATCAGCCGGCCGCCATCGTACTCATCCTCACGGTGGATTCCAAGCCAGCGTTCCAGAGCGGTCTGATTTGCGTGGATCAGACCCAGCTTTTTCTTGAGGGGGCGGATGTGCTTGAGCAGATCAAAGGAATCTTCGTGTAGAAGGCGGTCGGTATGGGCGTCCACGGTGATCTGGTGCTTCTGGCATTTGTGGAGAATATAA
Source organism: uncultured Lachnospiraceae bacterium (assembly GCA_934351255.1). Classification (GTDB taxonomy): domain Bacteria; phylum Bacillota; class Clostridia; order Lachnospirales; family Lachnospiraceae; genus Jutongia. The sequence continues at coordinate 28,370 of CAKRJH010000003.1, read as the reverse complement.
GGGATATCGAAGGTATCACCATTGAAATGACAGAGCAGTTTCCTGCCGGCAAGAAGCCGGAAGAAGGCTTCGATCATCGGGACTTCACTGTGATAATTGTCGGCAAACCACTGTACGAGTGTCCAGTCCTTCCGGGAGGCATCCCAGGTCATGACGCCGAGCAGATACAGGGAGGATGCCTTCGGGGACAGACCGGTGGTCTCAATATCGAAAAAGCAGATGTCTTCTCTGGCCTGCGGGAGCTGATCGATCCAGCATAATTCCGGACTGTCCGGTATATGATAGGTATAAGTTAACATTGCGTTTGTCTCACAATCCTTTCTCATATATGGTGTTTATGTCAATTATAGCAGAAGTTTGCGGTTTATCCTAGAATAGCATATAATAGATAGGCGAGAAAAAACATCGGAGAATGATAGCATATAATAGATAAGCGAGAAAAAACATCGGAGAATTCAGAAATGGATAAAAACTTTTTTGGGCCTGAACAGGCATATGCCCGTTGGGAAAAGAGGCAGCAAAAGAATAGAGAAAAACAGTCGGACGGAACCCGCAAGCGAAAGTATCTGGACGGTATGACCGGACGGATCCAGACGCATCTGAGCGGTTTTCTGCGCGTGCTTGTGACTGCGTTCATCGTGTTTTTTCAGATCGGCCTGATCCTGTGTCTGCCGATGCTGTTCCGGGAGAATACCGTGCAGTTTTATTATCTGCTCGAGATTTGTGCGGTGATCGCCATCGTGGCTCTCGTCAACCGCAATACCAGCCCATCCTATCGGCTTGCCTGGATATCAATCGTGCTGATCCTGCCGATCTCGGGGTTTGTCATGTATTTTCTGTGGGGCAGAGTGCGCGGCCGCAGAAAGAGATTGAATCAGCACATTCTGCATCAGTTCCGATACGGGCAGAAGTTTCTGAAACAGGATCCTGCGGTGTTAGATGGATTTTTGGCGGAAAATCCGGATACGATCAGGATGGTGCGCAATCTGTCTACCGATGGATTTGCATTGACACAGGCCAATCAGGTAGAATACTATGCGATGGGAGAGGATGCCTTCGAGGCGATTTTTGAGGAGGTAGCTAAAGCCGAACGATTTATATTGATGGATTTTTTTATCGTGGCGCAGGGAGCACTCTGGGATAAGATGCATGAGATCCTGAAACGCAAGATCAAAGAGGGCGTAGAGGTATATTTCATGTATGATGATTTTGGGGCAGCGATCCGTACGCCCAAGTATTTCAAGCAGCAGCTTGAACATGAGGGATTTCAGGTCCGCGTGTTTAACCCGATCCACAAATATACCTCCAGTCTGTATATGAACTTCCGTACCCATCAGAAGATCGTGGTGGTGGATGGTAAGGTTGGATTCACCGGAGGATTTAATCTGGCGGATGAATATGCCAATCTTGTGTCCCGGTTCGGTGTCTGGAAGGATACCGGTGTCAAGATCTGCGGAGAGGGCGTCTGGGGGCTGACCGTGGTCTTTTTACAGATGTGGGAAGCCTGTGGCGTGGTAAAGGAGCATATCGATTATCTGGCCTTTAAGGCTGACGGGGTATGTGACAGCGGAGACACGTACTGTGCTGTGATCGCGGATGGACCGGTATTCAGCCCGTATAATTCCATTGAACGTCTGTACAATCAGATGATCAATAATTCGGATGAGTTTCTGTATATCACGACGCCGTACCTGATCATTGAGGACTACATGAAGATGTCTCTGGTGGAGGCTGCCAGACGTGGTGTGGATGTGCGCATCATCACTCCGGCGATCCCGGATAAGAAACAGGTGAAGCTGCTGACCAATTATAATTACGGAGAACTTCTGCGGGGTGGCGTGAAGATCTATGAATACACGCCGGGATTTATCCATGCCAAACAGGTGCTCACGGAGGATGCGGCTATTGTCGGTACCGTCAATATGGATTACCGCAGCTTTTATCTGCATTATGAGAACGGTGCATGGCTATCCGGGCCGCAGGTACAGCAGCGGATGAAGAAAGATTTTGAGGAAACTTTTGCAATAAGCAGGGAGATTACCTATGAAGAGTGGAAGAGACGTCCGCTTCGCTGGAAATTGATCCAGCCGATCCTGAACCTGTTCTCCACCCTGATGTAGGATACCGGGAAAGGAAGTTGGAGTGCGATGATTCAATATATCAAAGGAACACTGGCCTGGATCGCAGAGGATTCTGTGATCGTGGACAATCACGGGATCGGATACCGGATCTTTGTGCCGGCCTCCGTATCACAGCAGATCGGCACGACGGGGCAGGAGATACAGTTATACACGTATCTGAACGTAAAAGAGGATGCGATGCAGCTCTATGGGTTTCTGACGATGGATGATCTGGAGGTGTACCGTCTTCTGATCTCTGTCAGCGGCATTGGGCCAAAGGGCGGCCTGGCAATCCTGAGCGTGATGACGGCAGATGATCTGCGGTTTGCAGTGCTGGCGGATGATGACAAGAGCATTTCCAAGGCACCGGGGATCGGTCCGAAGACGGCCAAGAAGGTTGTTCTGGAACTGAAAGACAAACTGAAGCTCCGGGAGACCGTGGAGACGGCACTGGATCATGGGCAGCAGGCAGTTCTGCCGGCAGGCAGCGGACTCGTGCAGACACAGTCGGATGTTGTGGAGGCACTTGCAGCACTGGGCTACAGTGCGACGGAAGCCATGAAAGCTGTCCGTCGTGTAGAGTGTGACGAGGATATTTCCGTGGAGGAACTTCTGAAAAAGACACTGAGATATATGTAACAGAGAGTGAAAAATGCTATGACAATGAGAAAGATTACGACAGAATTTACACCGGAGGATGCAAAGATCGAGACATCGCTGCGCCCGCAGAGACTGGAAGATTATGTGGGACAGTCCAAGGTGAAGGACAATCTGAAAATTTACATAGAGGCGGCCAGACAGCGTCACGAAAGCCTGGATCATGTGCTGCTCTACGGCCCACCCGGACTGGGAAAGACCACCCTGGCAGGGATCGTGGCGCATGAGATGGGAGTGCAGATCAAGGTGACAGCGGGGCCGGCTATCGAGAAGCCGGGCGAACTGGCGGCGATCCTGAACAACCTTCAGGAAGGGGATGTTCTGTTTATCGATGAGATCCACCGGCTGAACCGCCAGGTGGAGGAGGTTCTCTATCCTGCGATGGAAGACTATGTGATCGATGTGGTGATCGGCAAAGGGGCTTCAGCCCGGTCGATCCGTCTGGATCTGCCGAAGTTTACCCTGATCGGTGCGACGACCAGAGCAGGCATGCTCTCAGCACCGCTCAGGGACCGTTTTGGCGTGGTCAACCGCATGGAATTTTACACGCAGGAGGAACTGAGTCAGATCATTATGCATTCGGCAGCCACACTGGAAGTGGAGATTGACCCGGAGGGAGCTGCCGAGCTTGCCAGAAGATCCAGGGGAACTCCGAGACTGGCCAATCGTCTGCTCAAGCGTGTGAGAGATTTCGCACAGATCCGTTTTGACGGACGGATCACCAAAGAGGTGACGGATTATGCACTGGACATTCTGGAGGTCGATAAGCTGGGGCTCGATCAGACAGACCGCCGGCTCATCATGACATTGATTCGGAATTTTCACGGAGGGCCGGTCGGACTTGAGACGCTGGCGGTTTCCGTGGGAGAGGACTCAGGGACAATCGAGGATGTGTATGAACCGTATCTGATCCAGAACGGCCTGCTTCTGCGGACACCGCGGGGACGCATGGCTTCGGATCTTGCATACCGGCATTTCGGGCTTACGGTGCCGGACAGAGAATAGAAAGAAGGGGAGGTTGTCTATGAAATTTACGAAGATGCATGGATGTGGCAATGATTATGTGTATGTGAACTGTTTTGAGGAGACGGTGGAAGATCCGTCACAGGTGGCCAGATTTGTCAGTGACCGTCATTTTGGAATCGGGTCGGATGGACTGATCCTGATCTGCCCGTCTGAGGTGGCTGATTTCCGGATGAGAATGTTTAATGCCGATGGCTCCGAGGGCGAAATGTGCGGAAACGGGATCCGCTGTGTGGCCAAATACGTCTATGACTATGGCCTGACTGACAAGACCAGCATCCGCGTTCAGACCGGAGGAGGTATCAAGGAACTGGAGCTGACCGTCAAAGACGGCAGGGTGGCACTGGTGAAGGTCAATATGGGAGCGCCGATCCTGGAGCCGGCCCGGATCCCGATCGATCTGGAGAGCGACAGAGTGGTAGACCAGCCGATCGAGGTGGACGGAAAAACCGTATCGATCACGGGAGTATCCATGGGAAATCCGCACGCGGTGGTCTTTGTGGAAGATACAAAGAGTCTGGATCTGGAAAAGATCGGTCCGTCCTATGAACATCATCCATTGTTCCCGGCGCGGATCAACACAGAGTTTGTACAGGTGCTGAACCGTCATGAGATCAATATGAGAGTCTGGGAGCGTGGATCCGGCGAGACGCTGGCCTGCGGGACGGGAACCTGTGCCTCTGTGGTGGCCTGTGTGCTCAATGGCCTGACAGAGCCGGAGGTGGATGTCCATCTTCTGGGAGGAGATCTTCATATCTTCTATGATCAGAAGGAGGATACGGTCTGGATGACAGGCCCGGCAACTGTGGTTTTTGATGGTGAGATTGATTTATAAAGAGATAAATGGGACGCAGATGCGCTTCCGGAAAGGATGATCATGAAATTACAGGAATTGATTCAGGACATGGAATATGAATGTCTGCAGGGCAGTCTGGACAAAGAGATCAGTACATTGATCTATGATTCCAGAAAGGCTGAGCAGGATGCAATGTTTGTATGTATCAGCGGGGCAGTCAGAGATGGTCATGATTTTGCCAAAGACGTTGTAGAGCATGGAGTGACCGTGCTTCTGGTGGAAAAGGAAGTAGAGGTTCCTGCGGATGTGACAGTGCTTCGCGTGGCGGATACCAGGCTGGGGCTGGCCGAGGCATCTGCGGCGTATTTCGGCCATCCGGCCAGAGAACTGACCACGATCGGAATCACGGGAACCAAGGGAAAGACTACCGCAACCTATATGGTGCGTTCGATCCTGGAGCATTCCGGATACAAGACCGGACTGATCGGCACGATCGAGACGATCATCGGCGACGAGGTTATTCCGTCCGCCAATACGACACCGGAGTCCTATGTGGTGCAGGAGAGCTTCCGCAAGATGGTGGATGCCGGATGCAAATGTGTGGTCATGGAGGTGTCCAGCCAGGGCCTGATGCTGCACCGTGTCGGCGGTTTTGTGTTTGATTACGGGATCTTTACCAATCTGGAGCCGGATCATATCGGACCGAATGAACACAAGGATCTGGAGGATTATATTCACTGTAAGAGTCTTCTGTTCCGGCAGTGCCGCCAGGGAATCTTCAATGGCGATGACAAGCATCTGCCACAGATCATGGAGGGACACACCTGTAAGGTGGAGACATACGGTCTGGGAGAGCATGTTGACCTGCGCGCGACAGACATTCATCTGACGGACAAAGGAGGCACGCTGGGCGTGGCCTATCATATGAGCGGGCTGATGGATATGGATGTGGAGATCGACATCCCGGGCAAGTTCAGTGTCTACAATTCCCTGACCGCCATTTCAATCTGCCGTCATTTTGGAGTCCGTGAAGAGGTGATCAAAAATGCATTGGCACAGATCCGCGTGAAAGGACGCGTGGAGGTGCTGGATGTGTCACCAAAGTTTACCCTGATGATCGACTACGCGCACAATGCGATGAGTCTGGAAAGTCTTCTGACTACACTTCGTGAGTATCAGCCGAAGCGACTGGTCTGCCTGTTTGGATGCGGTGGAAACCGTTCCCGCGACCGCCGGTTCCAGATGGGAGAGATTTCTTCAAGACTGGCCGATCTGACGATCGTCACCTCAGACAATCCGAGAAATGAGGAGCCTCAGGCGATCATTGATGACATTGTCACCGGAGTCCGCGGAGCAGATGGCGAGTATGTTACGATCATTGACCGCGCGGAGGCGATCCGCTATGCGATCGAAAATGCGCAGGAGGGAGATGTCATTGTTCTGGCCGGCAAAGGACATGAGGATTATCAGGAAATCTGTGGCAAGAAGTATCACATGGATGAGAGAGAACTGGTAGCCGATGTAGTGAAGGACGGCAATTTTATTCGATAGATCAAGAGGATATACGTATGATTTTTGCAGATGTCATAATTGATATCTCGGTGAAAAGCCTGGACCGGCCCTTCCAGTATCTGGTTCCTGAACAGTGGGAGGAAGATGCTGTGGTGGGAGCACAGGTCTGGGTGCCTTTCGGGCAGGGCAACCGCAGGATGAAAGGATTTATTGTGGGGCTGTCAGGACAGCCTCAGTTTGATATCCATCGGACAAAGAGCATATTGGAGATCGAAAAGCAGGGAGTGGTCGTGGAATCGCACCTGCTTTCCCTTGCTTACTGGATCAAAGAAAATTATGGATCGACGATGAGTGATGCCATCAAGGTGGTCATGCCGGTCAGACAGGAGACACGGGAGAAACAGAAACGTACGATCGTCAGTACCGGCCCGGCGCAGGAACTCCGGGAGATTCTTGAGAGGATGCGGGCCAGACATTATACGGCAAAGGCGCGCGTGGTGGAGACACTTCTGGAAAGTCCGGATCCGCAGCAGATCGGAATGGATTACGGAGATTGTCTTCACCGGTGCCATGTGGCGGCACATGTGATCCGTGGTCTGCAGGAGGAGGGCGTACTCCGGGTGGAGAGTGCCAGGGAGTACCGCAATCCACAGGAACTGTCCGGAAAACGGGACACACCCATCCCTTTGAATGAGGAACAGCAGAATGTGGCAGACTCTTTCTGGAGAGACTATGAGGCAGGGAGGCGTGGCGTCTATCTGATTCACGGTGTGACCGGTAGCGGAAAGACCGAGACCTATATGCATATGATCCGCAGAGTGTTGGATCAGGGATTTCAGGTGATCGTGCTGATTCCGGAGATCGCGCTGACGTTTCAGACCGTGGGGCGGTTTTACCGGAGGTTTGGGGATCGGGTGTCCGTGATGCACAGCCGTCTGTCGGCGGGGGAACGCTATGATCAGTTCTGCCGGGCCAAAAACGGCGAGATCGATATCATGGTCGGACCGCGGTCTGCCCTGTTCACCCCGTTTGAGAGACTGGGGCTGATCGTGATCGACGAGGAACATGAGAGCAGTTACCAGAGTGACATGCCGCCGAAGTACCATGCCAGAGAGGTGGCGATACAGAGGGCAAATATGCTGGGAGCCAGTGTGGTGCTCGGGTCTGCCACACCTTCGGTAGAGGCATACTATCGTGCCATGAAGGGAGAATATAAACTGCTGACACTGACCAGGCGCGCCACCGGAGCAAGGATGCCACGGGTATGGATCACGGATCTGCGAAAGGAACTGGAACAGCACAATTACTCGATCTTCGGACAGAAGCTGGATGAGATGATCCGCGACCGGCTGGACAGGAAGGAACAGACGATCCTGTTCTTGAACCGCCGTGGATACGGGGGCTTTGTATCCTGCCGCAAATGTGGGGAACCGGTGTCCTGTCCGCATTGTTCCGTGTCACTCAAGGCCCATCTGCTGGGAGACCGCTGTGACAGGCTGGAATGCCATTACTGTGGCTATACCATTCCGATGATGAAACAGTGTCCGGCCTGCGGCTCTCCGTATATCGGTGTGTTTGGAATCGGTACGCAGAAGGTGGAACAGATGGTGCGCCAGAGATATCCTCAGGCGCGTGTGCTGCGCATGGATGCGGATACGACGGGAGGCAAGGAGGGACACAGCCGGATCCTGCGGCAGTTTGAACAGGGGGAGGCCGATATCCTGGTGGGAACACAGATGATCGTCAAAGGCCACGATTTCCCGAATGTCACGCTGGTAGGAGTGCTGGCAGCGGATCTGTCTCTGAATGTCGGTGATTACCGCGCAGCGGAGAGAACCTTCCAGCTTCTGGCACAGGCTGCCGGAAGGGCTGGCAGGGCGGAAAAACCGGGAGATGTCGTGTTTCAGACATACCGCCCGGAGGACTATGCCATTGTGAGCGCGGCCGCACAGGATTATCAAAGTTTTTACCGGGAAGAGATCGCACTTCGTCAAATCTTGCATTATCCGCCTGTTTCCAATATACTAGGAGTATTGGTGATTTCCGGAGATCCGGATCAGGCCGAAAAGTTGGCCGGTGCGTTGGCACAGAAGATGAAGAGATATTCCCGGATCGATGTGCTGGGGCCGGCGCAGGCAGAACCGTTTAAGATACGGGATGCTTACCGCTACCGCCTGTATGCAAAATATCAGGATTTCCGGGTGCTTCGCTCCATAAAAAATGACTTGGAGGACTTTATGAGGTCCGCAGCAGAATATACGGACTGCCGCATACAGTTTGATGTCAATGGCTGATGAGAAAGGAAGAATTATGGCTTTACGAGAAATTCATACGATTGGTGATGAGATATTAAATAAGAAATGCCGCCCGGTCAAGGAGATGACACCGAGGCTGCAGACGCTGGTGGATGATATGCTGGATACCATGTACGACGCGATGGGTGTGGGGCTGGCGGCACCGCAGGTCGGCGTGGCAAGAAGGATTGTTGTGATCGATTGTTCTCCGGAGGGAGACAGCCCGATCATTCTGGTCAATCCTGAGATCGTGGAACTGTCCGGGGAGCAGACCGGTTACGAGGGATGTCTGAGTGTTCCCGGCAAAAGCGGGATCGTGACCAGAGCCAATTACTGCAAGGTGAAAGCCTTTGACCGGAACATGAATCCGATCGAGCTGGAGGGAGAAGGACTTCTGGCCAGAGCATTTCAGCATGAGCTGGCACATCTGGAAGGAGAACTTTATGTGGATCTGGTCGAGGGAGACCTGGTATCCAATGAGGAACTGATGGAAGAAGAGTAGGAGGTGGCACCATGAAGCTGATTTTTATGGGAACGCCGGATTTTTCGGTACCTACGCTGCAGACCCTGATCGACAGCGGACATGAGGTCCTGGCAGTGGTGACCCAGCCGGACAAACCACGTGGCAGAAGCGGTAAGATGCAGTTCTCACCGGTCAAGGAAACGGCGGCTGCGGCAGGAATCCCGGTGATCCAGCCTGAGCGGGTCAAGGGCAATGCAGATTTTTATGAGCAGATGAAAGCACTTGCGCCGGATGCGATGATCGTGGTGGCGTTTGGACAGATCCTGCCAAAGGAGATTCTGGATCTTCCGAGATACGGATGCATCAATGTCCATGCATCCCTGCTTCCGAAGGGAAGAGGAGCTGCACCGATCCAGTGGTCGGTGATCGAGGGGGATGCACAGACCGGTGTGACGATCATGCAGATGGATGAGGGGATTGACACCGGCGATATGCTGGCAGTCCGCACATACACCCTGAAAGAAAAAGAAACCGGCGGAAGCCTGTTTGATACCCTGGCCCAGATGGGTGGGCCGATGGTGCTGGAGGTTCTGGAGCAGGCCGAACAGGGAACACTTCATCCGGTGCCGCAGGATCACAGTGCACATACTTATGCAAAGATGCTTGACAAATCGCTTGGGGAGATGGACTTCTCGAAGAGCGCCGCAGAACTGGAACGGCTGATCCGTGGGTTGAACCCATGGCCGAGCGCATATACTTTTCTGGAGGGAAAGATGCTCAAGATCTGGGAGGCAGATGTTGTGGAGAGCAAGACACAGGACGGCCCGGGGACATTGATCGCACAGGACAAAACATCTTTTACGATCCAGACCGGTCAGGGGGGGCTGCGCGTGACGAGTGTCCAGCTGGCGGGTAAGAAGCGTATGGATGCCGGTTCATTCCTTCGAGGAAATGCATTGGCAGATGGAACGGTATTTGGAAGAGGAAACGAATGAAAAAACATATGACACAGGAGACGACAAACGTCAGGGGACTTGCGCTGGATACGATCCTTGCGATCATGGAAAAGGATCAGTACTGCGACCAGGCACTTCACGCGACGTTAGACAGCCATCCGCAGCTGGATGCGAGAGACCGCGCTTTTCTGAACCGACTGGTCAGCGGCACGGTGGAGCGGTGTGTGGAAATGGACTATGTTCTGAACCGCTATTCCAAGACGCCGGTTGCCCGGATGAAACCGGTGATCCGCAATCTGCTGCGCATGTCGGTGTATCAGATCCTCTATATGGATCAGGTGCCGGACAGTGCGGCCTGCAATGAGGCGGTCAAACTGGCCGTGGCGCGCCATCTGATGCCACTGAAGGATTTTGTCAACGGTGTGCTGCGCAACATTGCCAGATTTCAGGATGATATTGTCTATCCGAAGAGAAAAGATGATCCGGTGCGCCATCTCAGCGTATGGTATTCCATGCCGGAGTGGATCGTGAAGGATTTCCTGGATCGCTATGGGGAGGAACGCACGGAACGGATCCTGGGCAGTTTTTATGACCAGGATCATGAGACGACGGTGCGCTGTAATCTGACCTGTCAGAGCCGGGAAGAGATCGTGGCGAGCCTGCGCCGGCAGAATGTGACGGTGCAGGAAGGAACCATGTTTCCCTATGCTCTGCACATTTCTTCTTATGGAAGACTGACAGATCTGGAGGCCTTTCAGAAGGGATGGATCCAGGTGCAGGATGAGAGTTCCATGCTGGTCGGCGAGATGGCGCCTGACAGTCCGCAGGAGCTTGCGCTGGATGTGTGTGCGGCTCCGGGAGGCAAATCGATCCATATCGCGGATCGATGGCATGGAGAGGGCAGGATCATTGCCTGCGATGTCCATGAAAAGAAAGTCTCACTGATCCGGCAGAATCTGATCCGGACCGGATTTCACAATGTCAAACTCAAGAAAAATGATGCGCGCAAACTGCGTGAGGAATGGGTAGGCCAGGCTCAACTGGTAGTGGCAGACCTTCCGTGTTCGGGACTTGGAGTGATCGGCAAAAAATGTGACATCAAATACAAGACCACCAGACAGGACATACAGACACTCGCACGACAGCAGCGTCAGATGCTTGAGGTGGTGGGGCAATATATACAGCCGGGCGGAATCCTGATCTACAGTACCTGCACGATCGCCCGCGAGGAGAATGAAGATAATGTGGCATGGATCCTGGAACATCTTCCGTTTGAGGCAGTTTCCATTGAAGATCGGCTGCCTGTCCCACTTCAGGGACAGACCGGAGATAGAGGATATATTCAGATCCTGCCCGACATGGCATACAGTGACGGTTTTTTTGTGGCTGTGTTCCGCAGGATAGGGTAAAAGTATGAAAAAGACAGATATCAAAAGTCTGGATTACCAGCAGCTTACGGGGCTGGTAGAACAGCTTGGAGAAAAGAAATTCCGTGCAAAGCAGTTGTATCAGTGGATTCACCAGAAACTTGCCGTCTCCTTCAATGAGATGACCAATCTCTCCAAGGGGTTCAGGGATACCCTGCAAAGCCAGTGCACACTGGGCGGGGCTCACATCGTACAGGAACAGATCTCTGCGATTGACGGAACCAGAAAGTATCTGATGGAGCTTGGAGACGGCCAGCATGTCGAGAGCGTGCTGATGAAATATAAGCACGGCAACAGCGTCTGTGTCTCTTCGCAGGTTGGCTGCCGGATGGGCTGCAGGTTCTGCGCATCCACCGTGGGCGGTCTGACCAGAAGTCTTGAGACTTCCGAGATCCTGAATCAGATCTATGAGATCCAGAGGACGACCGGTGAACGGGTGTCCAATGTCATTATCATGGGGATTGGAGAGCCTCTGGACAACTACGACAATGTCATCCGGTTTATCCGGATGCTGACCGATGAACATGGATTGAATATCAGCCAGAGAAATGTCACATTGTCCACATGTGGACTGGTTCCGAAGATCTATGATCTGATGGAGGAGGATCTGACGATCACCCTGGCCATCTCGCTGCATGCGCCGGAGGACAGCCTGCGCCGCACGATGATGCCGGTGGCACAGAAATATTCCATTGCCGAGATCATGGAAGCCTGCCGCGCATATGTCCAAAAAACGGGACGCAGAGTGACATTTGAATATACAATGGTAGAGGGTGTCAATGACACACCCGCCCATGCCGAAATGCTTTCCAAATTGCTGCGCGGGATGCTGTGTCATGTGAACCTGATTCCGTTGAATCACGTGGAAGGCCGGATGGGAACAAGATCCCACGGGGCCAATATCCAGGAGTTCAAAGTGTTACTTGAAAAAAATCACATAAATGTTACAATTAGAAGAGAAATGGGCAGTGACATTGATGCTGCCTGTGGACAGCTAAGAAATAAAAACAAAGGAGGGGAAACTACATGAAATCTTATGCTAAGACCGATGTGGGCATGAGACGTTCCATGAATCAAGATTCATTATATTGTTCGGATGAACCCGTGGGTAGTTTCCGGAACCTGTTTATTGTCGCAGATGGTATGGGTGGACACCGGGCCGGAGATACCGCATCCCGCATGTGTATTGAGAACATGACTTCCATGATCCAGGGGAGCGATCAGAATACCCCGGTCACCATTTTTGAGGAGGCTTGCGCCTACGCAAACCAGAAAGTATATCAGGCTGCCAATTCCAACCCCGAATATGAGGGAATGGGAACGACGATGGTGGCGTGCACGTTGCAGGAGGATACCCTGTTTGTAGCCAATATCGGTGACTCCCGTCTGTATCTGCTGCACGAACATTTACAGCAGATCACCAATGATCATTCTCTGGTTGAAGAGATGGTCAAGATCGGTAATCTGACAGAGAGTGAAGCGCGCATGCATCCACAGAAGAATATTATTACCCGCGCGTTGGGAATTGACGAGGAAGTACAGCCGGATTTTTTCGAGATAAAAGTTTTGCCGGGAGATATCATTCTGCTTTGCAGTGATGGCCTGAGCAATATGGTTGAGGATGAGGATATGGAGTATCTGATTCGTCACACGGACTCCCTGGAACAGGCAGGGGATGCTCTGGTTAAAAGAGCAAATGCCAATGGAGGCAGCGATAATATCACTGCAGTCCTGGTACAGGTATGACAGTAATGCCCGCAGGGGATAACCATGATTGGAGGAAGAGATGATAAATCTAGGAATGTTGATCAGCGACCGTTATGAGATCGTCGACAAGGTCGGTACGGGCGGAATGGCTGATGTCTACAAAGCGAAAGACCGCCGTTTGAACCGGTTTGTTGCCATAAAGATCCTGAAACAGGAATACAGTAACGATGCAAAGTTTGTATCCAAATTTCGTGCGGAGGCGCAGTCTGTTGCAGGACTGTCCCATCCCAATATTGTCAATGTCTATGATGTCGGAGAAGACGGCGATTTGTATTACATTGTCATGGAGCTGGTAGAGGGGATCACCCTCAAGAAGTTCATTGAGACGAAGGGCAGACTGGAGATCAAAGAGGCAGTCGGTATTGCCATTCAGATCGCACAGGGTATGGGGGAGGCTCATGCCAACCATATCATTCACCGCGATATCAAGCCACAGAATATTATCATTTCCAAAGAGGGAAAGGTGAAGGTGACAGACTTCGGAATTGCCAAAGCTGCCACATCCAATACGATCACCTCGAATGCCATGGGCTCAGTTCATTACATCAGTCCGGAGCAGGCGAGAGGCGGATACAGTGATGAGAAGAGTGATATCTATTCACTGGGTATTACCATGTATGAGATGCTTTCCGGAGCAGTGCCGTTTGAGGGAGACAGCACCGTGACGGTTGCACTGTCACATATTCAAAATGAGGCGGTGCCCCTGGATGAAGTCGATGCGCAGATTCCTCACAGTATTTCTCTGATCGTACAGAAATGTATGGAGAAGAAGCCGGATTACCGGTATCTGTCCGCAGATGCCCTGATCGCCGATCTGAAACGGGCTCTGGCGGAGCCGGACGGCGCGTATGTAGTCATGGGAGCAGTCGCTGTGGATGACTCTCCGACCAAGCCTATCTCCAAGGATGAACTTGAGGAGATTAAGGAAAGCGCGCGCAATGTTGTCCCGGAAAAGAAAGAAGAAAATGTCCTTCCGGTTATTGAGACGGACCTGGAGGAGGAGCCGGAGATCGATCCAAAACTGGAGAAGATCCTCAAGGTGTGCAGCGTGGTCGTGGCCGTTCTTCTGGTGATCGGTATTCTTCTGATTGCAGGCAAATTCATGGGATGGTTTGGGTCCGGCGGCAAAGATAAGGATGCGGATTCCACACCGGCGGTGAGTGCACAGGCCGGACAGGTAGAAGTTCCGGCTATCGTAGGAAAGACTCTGCAGGATGCTGAGGAGATGCTTAGAAACAGCGGACTGCAGTACCAGTTGGAGCCACAGGAGTCCAACGAGGAGGCCAACAAGGTTCTGGATCAGAAGCCGGATGCCGGTGAGTTTGTGGACTCGAACTCCAGAGTGACGATCTATTACAGCAAGGGTGATGCCAACAGCGTGGCAATCCCGAATGTTACCAACTATGCACAGGCAGATGCTGAGAAGGCATTGACGGATCTGGGACTGGTGGTCGGTGTAGTGACGCAGCAGGCCAGTTCTACGGTAGACAAAGGAAATGTTATCAGTACGGATCCGGTGGTCGGATCCAGTGTCGATAAGGGAAGCACCGTCAACATCGTGATCAGCAAGGGATCCGATGAGGATGTGGTTGTGCCAAATCTGGTAGGAAAGAAGGAAGCGGCAGCAGTAGAGATGCTGACCAAGGCCGGACTGTCCGCCAACGATATTACCTATATGCCGTCCGATACGGTGGAGAAGGGCAAGGTTATCAGCCAGGATGTGGCTGTCGGAAGCATGGTGGCCAGTGGATCTACGGTACCGTTTACGGTAAGTTCCGGTCCACAGAAGACGACAGAGCCGAAGCCGACACCGACGGAGGCACCAAAGGAATACAGTTATCACGCAAGAGTGAGTGTCAAGTCCAATCCATTTGGCTCTGCGGACGAGGATCCGGCAACGATCAAGCTGGTTCTGACGCAGGATGGCACTACCAAAACTGTCTGGACGGGAACACTGGGTTATGGAGATTTCCCAAAGAGTTTTTCCATCCAGGGATGGAGTGACAACAATGGAACCGTGACTGTCTACAAAGATGACAGTGATACCGGAATCTCCCTGAATGTGGAGTTCACTAAAAGGGCGAAATAATGAGAGGAAAGATCATTAAGGGGATCGGCGGATTTTACTATGTGCCGGTTCCCCGTCTTGGCATATTGGAATGCAGGGCAAAGGGCATTTTCCGCAATCAGAAGGTGAAACCGTTGGTAGGAGATGACGTGGAGGTCGAGGTACTCGATGAGGGAAAAAAGGTAGGCAGCATCACACAGATCTATCCGAGACGCAGCCAGTTGATCCGACCGGCGGTTGCCAATGTGGAACAGGCGGTGATCGTGTTTGCGCTGTCCTTTCCAAAGCCCAATCTGAATCTGCTGGATCGTTTTTTGCTGCATATTGCGATGGAGAAACTTCCGGCAGTTATCTGTTTTAACAAGACGGATGATGCACCGGAAGATGAGATCCGGCACATTGTCGGAACCTATGAGAACAGCGGATACCGGGTGCTGCTCACCAGTGCGGTGACCGGAGAGGGACTCGAGGAATTGGCAGAGATCCTCAGAGGGAAGACGACATCGCTTGCTGGTCCTTCCGGAGTCGGCAAATCTTCTCTGATGAACCGGTTATTTCCGGAGGCGGAGATGGCTACCGGATCGATCAGTGAGAAGATCAAGAGAGGAAAACATACCACGCGCCATACGGAATTGTTCCGTCTGGCTGAGGATACCTATATTATGGATACCCCGGGATTTACTTCGCTTCTTCTTCCTGGACTGGAAAAAGAAGATCTGCACTGGTATTTTCCGGAGTTTGAGCCCTACGAGGGCACATGCCGTTTTCAGGGATGTACTCATGTCCATGAGCCGGACTGCGGAGTCAGACAGGCTCTGGAACGGGGAGAGATCTCCGGCACACGATATGAAAATTATGTTCAGTTTTTTGAGGAACTGAAAAATATCAAAAAATATTAATCCATCCATAGGGAGGCAGATATGAGCGAACTGGCACCATCGATATTGTCGGCAGATTTTAACCGACTTGGAGAGCATTTGAAGAAAATTGAAGAGAATGGGATCCGTATCCTGCATATAGATGTTATGGATGGATGGTTTGTTCCTTCCATTTCTTTTGGCATGCCGGTGATTTCTTCCATCCGCAGGGAGTGCTCTATGAAATTCGATGTTCATATGATGGTACAGGAGCCGATCCGATATGTGGAGGATATGGTAAAAGCCGGAGCAGACAGCATTACGGTGCATTATGAGGCTTGTGAGGATCTGAAAAAGACGATCGGGAAGATTCATCGTCTGGGGGTAAAGTGTGCTGTAGCCATCAATCCGGCGACACCGGTTTCTGCCATTGAGGATATCCTGGATGAACTGGATATGGTTCTGGTCATGGCAGTCAATCCGGGATTTGGAGGGCAGACACTGATTCCGGAGACCCTTGACAAGGTATTGGAACTGATCCGGATCCGCAGACACAGAGGTCTTCAGTACAAGATAGAGATTGACGGCGGTGTGACCCGGGAGAATTTTCCGGAACTGGTGCGCGACGGCATCGACATCATCGTGGCAGGAACCGCGGTGTTCAAGGGAGATATGGAAGAAAATATCCGTTGTCTGGTGGAGGCGTGTTCATGAGAGGAAAGAGAGCACTGCTGATCAGCGGCGGACCGGTTGATCTGATTTTTTTACGGGATTATTTATCCAAAGAACGTTTTGACATGGTGGTATGTGCAGACGCCGGAATGGACACTGCATATCAGCTTGGAATAAAGCCCGGTCATATTCTTGGAGATTTTGACAGTGCCTCGCAGGAGACACTGTCTTATTTTCGGGAGCAGGGATGTGGGGTCGATACTTTTCCGGCGCAGAAGGATGCCACAGACACAGAACTGGCTTTGGATTTTATTTTGTCCAAGCAGGTACAGGAGATCGTGATTGTCGGTGCGACGGGCAGGAGGCTGGATCATTTTCTGGGAAATCTGCACATCCTGTACAAGACCGTCAGGGTGGGGGTGGTCTGCTCTCTGGTGGATCCGTACAACCGGATCACGATGACAGATCATCCGATGAATCTGTACAGGGAACAGCTCTATGGATCCTATATTTCACTGTTTCCGTTTGCAGGGCCGGTCAGAGGTCTGTGCCTGAGCGGATTCGCGTATGAAGTGGAAGATTTCACGCTGGAACCGGGAAGCAGCCGTGGCATCAGCAATGAAATGGCACGGGGAAAGAACGAGGCGAAAATCAGGTTTACCGATGGTATTCTTTTGGTGATCGAATCCAGGGAAAGTACTGTAATGTAGCGAAAAGTGGCAAAACTATGGTTTTGCCACCTTTTTTAGTTTATTGGTAATTGCTCATAATGTAGTGATAAGAAGACCAAAACGCTCAGCGAGGATAAGAAATGCTCGAAAAGGAGTTGACAAAAGTGGTCTATTGCTGTAGACTTGACTTAAAGGTCGGTGATTATAGACCTATGGACTGCAGTCCGTTAAATGTGACATTTTATGAAGAATGACAATATATGTTGGAAGGAGATGGTGATGAAAGTGGAACAGTTAAAATTGTGCGACAGTGATTATCGGTTTATGTGTGTGGTCTGGGAACACGCTCCTCTCGGCTCCGGCGAACTGGTGAAATTGTGTAACGACATTCTCGGATGGAAGAAGTCTACGACCTATACTACGATCAAGAAACTGTCCGAAAAAGGGTACATCAAAAATGAACATGCTGTGGTATCCGTACTGATTGAGAAGGAGCGGGTTCAGATCGAGGAATCAAACTATTTTATAGAGAGAAACTTTGGGGGGTCTCTGCCGGGATTTCTGACCGCGTTTCTCGGAGGAAAGCGGATTTCCAGGGAGGAGGCAGAGCGTATCAAAGAAATCATTGACAAGTACAGTGATCAATAAGGGGGAATGGTTATGTTACAGGAGGTATTTTCTGTATTGATCGACCGGAGTGTGATGGTGGTCATGACGATACTGGCTGTTCTGGTGATCCGGGCCATACTCTGGAAGGCTCCGAAAAAATATGCGTATGTTCTGTGGCTTCTGGTGGGAATCCGTCTGGTCTGTCCGGATGTGACCGGCATGAGCAGCGAGTTCAGCATGTACAGGGTGACGCAGTTGCCCCGGACACAGGTGCAGGAGAGTTCTGTGATCCGTCCGGGAATGGAGGCGCATGGACAGGACGGAACAGCAGGACCGTCATCGAAGATGACTTCGGGAACTTCTCCGGAGATGGGAAAGAAGATGGGAAAGACCGGTGCCACAGATTCTGAGAGTGCGGATTCTTTGACAGGAATCCGCCGGATCGCTTCATATGTCTGGATTGTCGGTATGTCTGCCCTGTTGCTGTGGAATGTGATGCAGTATATCCGTATGAAACAAAGAGTGGCGGCAGCGATCCGCTTCCGGGATAATATTTATGAATGTGACCGGATCTTCACTCCGTTTGTGCTGGGACTGGTGGCTCCGAAGATTTATATTCCGTTTCATATGAAAGAGCAGGAACGGGAGTATGTCTGTGCGCATGAACAGTATCATATCCGCAGGGGCGATCCGGTGATTCAGGTGATCGCCTTTCTGATCTGCCTGATCTACTGGTTCCATCCACTGGTATGGCTGTCCTATCTGTTGATGGTGCGGGATATGGAGATGAGTTGTGATGAATATGTGCTGGACCATGCCGGCCGGGATATCCGCGAGGTGTACAGTAACTTACTGTTTGGATTTGCCGTCCGCTCCGGAAACCGGGGTATGGGGGTCCTGGCCTTTGGAGAGTGTGATGTCAGAAAGAGGGTGAAACATGTGATGAGATTCAGAAGACATGGGAAATGGATTGGGATTCTGGCGGCGGTTCTGGTTGTGGCGGCCGGAATTTTCTGCCTGACCGATATAAGGGAGGAAAAAGGGAACCAGAATAAGATGATGGCAAAGATACCGGCGGTCGATCTCAATGAGACCCAGGGGGCCGACGGTACAAGACTGTACTATGCAGATGATGACACGATCGTATTCGGAGGATGTTATGGTCTGTTTGTCTACGACACGATGAAGCACCGGTTTGAGCGTGCAGTGGATCTCAGGGAGATCGGCTGTGATGCGACCCAGGGGGATGATGCCTGCTTTGTCAGTGTGAAGCAGGATGGCTCGGAGGTTTACCTGAGAAAAGTATCTGATACGGAGGGAATCTATGTATACCATGTCCGGGACAATTCCCTGACCAGACGGAGCAGTGAGCCAAAGAAAGAGGAGTTGTTTGACGGCGTGGGTGAGGACTGGGCCAGTGCGGAGTTTACCGGTACAGGGGATGGCAGTCTGAAAACGGTTCAACTGAAAAACAACTGGGATGTCATTGGCAAACTGGGATACCGGTATTCGGATCCGGAGGGGGCTGCTGCCCCGGCGGGCAAGGATGAGGAATATCTTCTGTTTTTGTCCGATGACTATATGAATCAGGATTCCTCAGGCAAGAGCACGGAGTATTCTGCGGATGCCGCAGAGCCGGCACCGGGCTCCGGTGTGCCTGACAAAGAGTACATCAAGACCTGCCAGACTTATTGGATGGCCAGCTCGTCCAATGTGCAGAGGACGATCACCAACTGGGATCACCCTGAGGTGATCCATTCTTACACGCTGCCGGATTCGTATTATGAGATCGGGGAGGGGACGGAAAAGAATACGGAGGCAGTGTTGGTGCGGTTTACAACCAGTGAAGATGCAACACTGGGACCGGTGGATATGTATCTGGACGAACAGGGTAATCTGTTGGGAATGGGACTTCGCGAATAGCAGGGGGTTCTATGCTCCTGATTGATAATCTGATCGTGTAAAAATATTTTGTGGAGGTACAAAAGATGATAACTTTAGTGGCACTTCCGTGTCTGTGTGTAGATGTTTTTGATGGAACGGATGAATTATATGCTGGGGGTGAAGCCCTTAACTTTGCCGCGCATGCATCAAAATTTGCAGAATTTCATGTTTCATTATTGGGTGCAGTAGGACAGGATTCTTATGCGGATCTTATTATGGAGTCTATTTCTGATAAGAGAATAGATGTAAGCCACGTAAGAGTTGAAAAGGACAAAGTTACTGCGAATAATCGTACATATCTTACTGCCGATGGTGACAGATATTACAAAGATGATTCATGGATGGGTGATATTGTTGATAAAATGATATTGAATCAAGATGAATTAGACTTTATCAAAAAATCTGAGGTTGTATTTGTGCATTTCTGGGCGGGCTGTTTTGAACAGATTATAGGATTAAAAAAGAATAATAATTTCAGATTGGCCGTGGATTTTGCGGAATGTCGTGATTTTAAAGAGATGGAAAAATACGCACCCTATATAGATTATTTCATGATTAGTGGGCACGAATCCATTCTCCCAATATTTGAGGCGTTTTCCAAGAAGTATCGAGGACTGTTTAATGTGTCTTTGGCTGAGAAAGGAAGTGTTACCTATCATAACGGTGAAAGATATTTTGTCCAGGCTGATGAAGTTAAAGAAGTAATTGATACCACAGGTTGTGGAGATAGCTACCATGCGGGATTTGTATGTTCACATATGATAAATGGGGATATTTACGAGGCTATGAGAGTTGGCACAGAATTAGCAACAGAGACGTTGTCTCATTATGGTGGATTTTAACAGATACTAATTATACTTTTATGTATGTATATGAAGGAAAAAGCATTGAAGTAGTTTTCAAAAATTCCTCCTTTTTACATCTAACTGGTGAAAATACGCAATTAAGGGCAAAAAACTGTAACAGGAGAATATGAAAGATGAAATTTGATTATCAAAAGACCATATATGCCTGTTTCGTAGGCTATATAGTTCAGGCAATAGTGAACGGCTTTGTACCGCTGCTGTTTGTTACTTTTCAAAAGCAATACAATATTCCGTTGGCACAGATTACATTGCTTATCACGGTAAACTTTATGATACAGCTGCTTATTGACATGTTGTCTGCAGGCTTTATCGATAAAATCGGTTACAGGGCTTCTGTCATAATAGCTCACATATGTGCCGCACTTGGATTGGCACTGTTGACGGTTCTTCCGGAGATAACGCCGACACCGTTCGGTGGGATATTGATCGCTGTGTTTGTGTACGCAATCGGAGGAGGACTCATAGAGGTATTGATCAGTCCGATTGTTGAAGCATGTCCCACAGAGAACAAGGAAGCTGCCATGAGTCTTTTGCATTCCTTTTACTGCTGGGGTTGTACCGGGGTAGTGCTTATCTCAACGGTATTCTTTTCGATCATAGGGATCGATCACTGGAAAGTGCTTACCTTACTATGGACGATCATTCCTATCGGAAATCTGATACTTTTCACCAAAGTTCCGATATATAGTCTTACGGACGAGGATGAAAAAGGAATGAATCTCAAAGAACTTTTTTGTGAGAAAATATTTTGGGTTCTTATGCTCATGATGGTCTGTTCGGGGGCATCAGAGCAGGCAGTCAGCCAGTGGGCATCGACGTTTGCCGAGGAGGGACTTGGGATCACAAAGACGCTTGGAGATCTTGTAGGCCCGATGTCATTTTCAATACTTATGGGAGTGTCCAGGCTTATTTATGGAAAATATGGACACAGACTTGATCTGGACAAGTTTATGAAGGCAAGTTGTGTTCTGTGTATAGCATCCTATCTCTGTATAGCTCTGGTTCCGGTACCGATGGTTGAGTTGGTTGGCTGCGGGATCTGTGGGTTTTCCGTGGGGATCATGTGGCCGGGAACTTTTAGCAAGGCATCGGCTGCATTGAGGAGAGGTGGAACTTTACTGTTTGCCATGCTTGCTCTGGCAGGGGATCTTGGATGTTCCGGAGGACCGACGCTGGTAGGATTGGTGTCAAGTGCGGTTGGAAATATGAGAATGGGAATACTTGCCGGAATAATATCACCGGTTCTTCTGCTGGCGGGGATGGGACTTGTTATTGATATTATCAATTCACCGCAGGAAAGGAACAGAAAACATGAAGATTAGAAAAATGATAGCGGAAGATTACGGAGAAGTGTATCAATTATGGATGTCATGTGCTGGTATGGGACTCAATAACCTGGATGATTCCAAAGGAGGAATTGAGAAGTTCCTGGGAAGAAATCCGGACACCTGTTTTGTGGCAGAAGATCATGAGATTATTGGTGTGATCTTAGCGGGAAATGATGGCAGGCGAGGGTACATTTATCATACGGCGGTGCATCCGGATTACAGAAAACAGGGAATTGCTGCATATTTAGTAGATCATGTAGAAAAGGCAATGACCGAACTTGGAATTCACAAGGTGGCTTTGGTAGTGTTTGATCGAAATGATACAGGAAATATGTTTTGGGAGAAGCAAGGATTTACGGTAAGAGAAGACTTGATTTACCGCAATAAAGCATTGTCGGAAATTGTTAGAATTGATACATGAAATCATTTTGCTCAAGTGGCCAATAAGTGATTGAGAGAAGATTTTTCATGGAGGAGTTGCGATGACGAGATTATATATTGTAGAGGGACTTTCGTGTTCCGGAAAGAGCACAACGGCAAGAACCAATGTGCGAGACAATGATGCGGTTTAATTTTCTAAAAGAACAAATATATGAGTACATAGACCGGATCAATCAGATAATAAGTCTATTAGAACCGAAGATCGTATATCTGGAAAATGAGGGTGTAATGATGATTAGAAAATTACGAAAAGCAGATGCTATTAAAGTGGCAGATATATGGCTGAATTCTAATATAAAAGCGCATAATTTTATCTCTGCTCAATATTGGAAAAGTAATTATGAGATGGTAAAAGAAATGTTGCTGCAAGCAGAAGTCTATGTGTATGAGAGGAATGGAGAAATACAGGGATTTATAGGATTAAACGGAGAATATATTGAAGGGATTTTTGTCTGTGAGAAATTTCAGTCACAGGGAATAGGCAAACTTTTGCTGGAGTTTATAAAGAAGAGCAAGGCTTCGTTGAGGTTACATGTATATCAGAAAAATACCAGGGCAATACATTTTTATCAGAGAGAGGGATTTGAAATTCGGGATGAAAGTGTAGACGAAGCCACTGGTGAAAACGATTATGTGATGATATGGCAACAGTGAGTGTAGTATGTGATTTATTGATTGACAAATGGATGATATGGACATAATCTAATAGTAGAAAGCACTGGACATCCGCACAAAGGATGTAAAATATTTGTGGATTTGCTATAGTAATACATTATAGCGACCTGCGTGGCACAGTATCTGAGGAGATATTGCCATATCCAGCATGAGAATTAAGTCATACAGACCTTGGAGAGGGTCTATAAACACTACTACTTTATATAATACGAGGTGGTTGAAAATGAAAGAGAACAAATTAAGAAAAGGGGTATCCGTTGTACTTATGGCTGCCTTGTTACTTGTTAATCCGGCGACTACGCAAGCATCTTGTAATCATTCTTGGGGGGATTGGATAGTTTTCAATGATGCCACATGCACGACCAGTGGTGTGAAATATCGATATTGCAAGAAGTGTTTTGAATCACAAACGGTGTCTATTCCAGCAACAGGAAAGCATCTGTGGACTGATTGGAAGGCAGATGGAAATCTGTGTGAAGACGGGAAATGGACAAGATATTGTACGGAATGTTATCAAGTAGAGACAAAAGATAGAGTAGGAAATGGCGTTCATTTATGGACTGAGTGGAAAGCAGATGGGTACTTATGTGAGCCCGGAAAGTGGACGAGATATTGCACAAAGTGTGATAAGGAGGAGACAAAGGAAAGACCAAGTGATGGTTCTCATTTATGGTCTGAGTGGAGTATAGATAAAGATTCCGATTGTTTGAACAACGGGGAAAAAAGTCGATATTGTATGAATTGCTATGCACGGGAATATGAGGAGATTCCAAAAGATGCAAATAAACATGATTGGAGCAATTGGAGCACAGCTTGGAGTTCAGCAGTTGAGCCGACAGTCTTTGAAAATGGAAAACAGACAAGATTTTGTTATGTATGTTCTTTGATTGAGGAGAAGGAGATACCAAAGTTAATTGCAACGGTAAAGATTTCACATAAAAATAAAACAATAAAAAAAGGGAAAAGTTTTAAATTAAAGATTTTAAAATATACATATACTGACTATGTTGCGTCTTGGAAAAGTAGCAATAAGAAAATTGTAAAGGTTGATCAGAATGGAAAGGTGACTGGAGTAAGAAAAGGTAAAGCAACGGTAATTTTGAAAATGAAGAGTGGTTGTAAAGCAAAGTGCAAGATTAAAGTAAAATGATTTTTTTTTACATAAAAGGTTTCACATTAATTGTAAACAGATAGTGTTCGATGGTGCTTTTCATCTTCTCAATTCTTGTAATTGTTGCTGACGGAGTATGATTTGTGAAAATTTGATGAATGTTGGTGAAAAATACTAAAAATAGTAGCAAAATCTCTGGACAGCTAATACAATAAAAGAAGAGAAGTATAATAGTATGTAAATGAACTATACTAATAAAGGAGGTGTTTATATGGCAACTTCAAGTATCACAAAGAATTTTGTAATATCAGGGAAAAGACAGGTGGAGATGTTTGCTGATGCGCTTGAAGCATCTGCCAATGATAAGCCACCTCGCGTACCAATCAATGTTACCTATTTACAAGGTGCAGATGATATTATGAAATTTATGGAGAAAAGGAAGAAAGCGAATGGAACTGGCAAATAATTATATTGTGCTAAACATTCGTGAATTTTTGAACAATGATGACCAGAGACTCGGAGAGGACAAGTTAAAGCAACTTCTTTCCGAGTTTTCTTGTCCATTAAATCTGGATGTAGAGCGATTTTTAAATGAAAATTGGCAAGATTTAGCAAAGTAGATGAACAGGATTATACATATAATTTAGCTGCTTATTTAATTGCACAATTAGGGAAAACTTTAATATTAATGAGGAAGTGCATGAACTGGTACAACTTTTGAGATTGCTATAAAATGTAACGATGAGAGTGAAGCAAATGGTGCTACAGATTTTAACAGAACTCCAAGAGTAAATTGTAGAATATTTGCAAAAGTGTATATTCATTCAAAAAGATATTTGATATAATTACCAGTGGGAGCAATGGGGATTGCTCCCTATTTTTTTAGGAATTTTATAATGGTGTGGGGAGGGAAGAACAAGAGGTGTTTTGTACAAAATGGAAAGGAAGGGCATTGTATGCGCAAGAACAAAAGAGTATTGGCGGTGCTGCTGAGTGCAGCGATGACGATCGCCTCATTGACGTCCGGCGGAACAGGGGGTGTGACGGCACGTGCAGCGGCTTCGATATCATCATTTCAGGATCTGAATCAACAGCAGATCACGGAGGCGATGGGAGTTGGTTACAATCTGGGAAATTCACTTGAAGCGAACATTGGTGGAACTCCGAGTGAGACAGCATGGAGCAACCCGAAACTGACGGAGCAGTTTGTACTGGCGGCGAAGAGTGCAGGCTTTCAGTCGATCCGTATTCCGGTGTCTTATTTGAGCAAGATTGACGACAACAACGGATATCAGATTGATTCTTCC
Organism: uncultured Lachnospiraceae bacterium; assembly: GCA_934351255.1. Taxonomy (GTDB): domain Bacteria; phylum Bacillota; class Clostridia; order Lachnospirales; family Lachnospiraceae; genus Jutongia. The sequence continues at coordinate 2,806 of CAKRJH010000003.1, read as the reverse complement.
TGGCTCGACCGTGTGCAGGAGGTTGTTGATTATTGTGTGAAGAACGATATGTATGCGATCGTGAACATGCATGGAGATGGATACACGTCGATCGAAGGAGGTTGGCTGCTTTGCGGCAGCAGTGATCAGACGAAGATCCGGGAGAAGTATAAGGCGTGCTGGCGGCAGATTGCAACACGTTTTAAGGATTACGATGAGCATCTGATCTTCGAGTCAATGAACGAGGAATTTGATGGAACCTACGGTACGCCAAACAGAACGTATTATGAGAATATTAATACATATAATCAGATCTTTGTGGATACGGTGCGTCAGACCGGCGGCAATAATGATAGGCGCTGGCTTTTGATTCCGGGATGGAATACGGATATTGATTATACGGTTGGTGATTATGGATTTGCACTGCCAACGGATCAGTATTTGTCATCCGACGTGGCAGCCGGAGAGAAGAGGATCATGATCTCGGTTCATTATTATGCTCCATGGGAATTCTGTGGAACGGAATCTCAGGCGGTTACACAGTGGGGCAGCAAGTCGACGGATTCTGCGAAGAAAGCAACCTGGGGCGATGAAAGTTATATGGCATCCCAATTCAAAAAATTAAAGGATAAGTTTGTCTCGCAGGGATATCCGGTGGTGATCGGAGAGTTTGGTGCGATCAATAAATCTTCGCTAGATAGTCAGAATTCGGTTTGTCGTGCCGATTTTTATCGGAAGGTATGTTATTATGCGAAGCAGGATGGTCTGGTGCCGGTAGCATGGGATAATGGTTATGACGGAGTATATGGTTTCTGTCTGATCAATCGTTTTACGAATACTGTTGCACATCCCGAGGTTGTAAGTGCGGTGATGGAGATTTACCGTGCTTCCTCTACGGCAACGGGGATCTCACTGGATAAGGATCAGATTACAGTCAGTGTTGGCGATGCGGGAGTACAGCTTACTGCGTCTCTGACGCCGGCAGACAGTCAGGATCTGATCTCCTGGTCATCCGATGATGACACGGTTGCAACGGTAAGTTCTTCCGGACTTGTTACGGCAGTGGGTGCCGGAAGCTGTACGATTACGGCATCTGTGGCGGGCGGCTATAAGGCGGAGTGCAAGGTGACAGTGCCAAAGCCGACATATATCCGCACAAAGCTCTATATGATGAATACGAAAGACTGGGGAACTGCCGTCAGCGAAGAAAATGCAGACATTACGACCGCAGATCAGGAATATACAATGACATTGAAGGTGACGGATACGCAACTCCAGAATATCGGTTCTCTGTATCTGAAAGATATTCAGGCGACAGAGCCGGAGGATTCACCAATCAGTTATGCCACTCTTAAGGTAAAGTCCATATCAGTCAATGGAAAAGAATATTCCATGAATAATAGTGTGTTCACTTATGATAATAGCTTGGAGGGGGCAACAGGAAAAGGGAACAATGTGTTTGACTTTGCATTTATTAATATATGGTCAAAGACTTATATCAATGATGTGACAACGGAAAGCCAGAAAGCATATTTTAATGGGGTATCTTATCAGGGAACGAATACGATTTCCATGACCTTTGCAGTATCCGATGTTAAGGCGGATGAGACAGTGACACCGAGTCCGACGCCAAGCAGCACGCCGAATGAGACAGCATCGCCAAGTGCCGAACCAAGCAGCACACCGAAGGTGACAACATCGCCAAGTGCCGAACCGAGCAGCACGCCGTCACCAAGTGACACAGCACTGCCAAGTGCATCGCCAAGTCAGACTCCGCCACCGAGCCATACATCGGGAGCAGAACCGAGCCAGGTACCATCACCAAGCAGTGCGCCGGTACCAAGTGACACAGCGCTGCCAGGTGCCGAGCCAAGTCAGATGCCGGCACCGAGCGCAGAACCAAGTCAGACACCTGCGCCGGCAACGACAGAAGACAATTCACACGCCGCAATGAGCTTTAATCTGAAAGCCAGTGTCAAAGGTGTAAAGAATCTGCCTGTGGGATCAAAATATAAGCTGGCAGCCGGAAAGAAAATGATACTTTCTGCGGAATTTATCACAGACACCGATGATAAGGAAGTATCTTTTACAAGCAGCAAATCATCTGTTGTAAAGGTAGATGAAAATGGTGTTGTGAAAGCCGGAAAGAAGCCTGGCAAAGCAGTGATCACTGTGACGGCAGCAGACGGAATGAGCCGCAAAGTTACTGTTCAGGTGATGAAGAGAGCAGTGAAAAAACTTGCGATCAAGAAGGGATCACGCAGTCTGAAGAACGGCGGGAAGCTGAAATTAAAGGTTCAGACAAGGCCGGGCAGGAAGCTGGCATCAGATCAGTATTACTGGAAGACGTCCAGCGCGAAGAAAGCAACGGTTTCTGCGAAAGGAGTTGTAAAAGCTAAGCAAAAGGGGACAGTCAGGATCACTGTTTATGCAACGGATGGAAGTGGAAAGAAAGCATCCGTCAAGCTGCAGGTGAAATGAATTGACTGGAGATCAATTAATTGATTGACAAATGGATGATATGAACATAATATAATTGCAGAAAGCACTGGACATCCGCACAAAGGATGTAAAATATTTGTGGATTTGCTATAGTGATACATTATAGCAACCTGCGTGGCACAGTATCTGAGGTGATGCTGTCATATCCAATATGAGGATTAAGTCATATGCTTTTGGCTTGAGCAGAGATGTTCAAGTGAACTGCCAGTGGTTATTCAGAGGGAAGCGTTTTCGCTTCCCTTTTTTATTAGGAAGACTAACTATTAAAAGTCAAGCCTTAAAATGATATTTTTTTGAATAAAGTACAGAAATGTATTTTAGATAT
>CAKRJH010000002.1 GCA_934351255.1 uncultured Lachnospiraceae bacterium | reverse complement strand
GAGCGAAAATGAGAACCGCTTGAGCGAAAGTTGCAAAGATAGCAAAAGGATGCTATAATCGGTATACAGTTTTGAAGATACGGTAAAAGGCCTTTTCCGAATGGAAAAGGCCTTTTTTTGTCGGAAATTGGCATTTTCTTTGTGCAAAATTACTAAGTTTTATAAATATAATTTGGAGATTTAGTCATATTTCTATCCTTATTTTTTGTATAATATGGTGTGTTAAATAGAGAAGGAGGATAGATGCGTATGAGACAATCAAGATTATTCAGAAAATTATTGGCATATGGGCTTTGTGCTTCTATGGCACTGACCGGTCTGTATGTCCCAGCAGCAGCTAGTGCATCTGAAATCGTTGACGGAGGTGGGAAAGACCCTGTTGAGGCGGTGACCAAGAAGATACATGTATCTTTGGGGGCACCGAATTACTACAGCGCAGACCGTTATCGTCTGTCTGATCTGACCATCAGTTGTGATGATGACCAGAAAATTTATATGGCAACCGTAACAGTGAACAATGGGTCGGTGGAAGTTCAGAAGAATCCGGAACTTTACACACTGTTGACAGATATTCACGATGAAAATCATCAGATCTTTACCATGACATTTACGAGTGGGTTAAACAGTGCACAGGCACAGACGATTCTGCGCCAGAATGTCACATTTTCTCCGGAGGGAGAGGAGCAGAATGTTAAGATCAAGGTCGATGGAAACAGAACCAATCTGAAAGATGCGGATGCCATTACGTCCAAAGTGGATAAGGATGGCAAGATGCATTACTATACGTTTGTGTCGGTCCCGGCGCAGGCTGGTGATGGCAGCGAGATCACCTGGCTTGAGGCATACAATGCCGCCAAGACGATGTATTTTGGTGGAATGCAGGGCTATCTGGTGACGGTGACATCCAAGGAAGAGGATGAGATCCTGGACAATCTTACGACACAGGACGGCTGGTCCGGTGGTGCGCGTTTTGCGCGTGCGGACGGGAACCTGGATGCAGATACTTCCGATGATATTGTAAAAGATGAGGATGGCAGATTCTCGCTTTCCAATGTATACCGCTGGATGTGTGGACCGGAGGCAGGCAAGATCTATTTCTATGGAAAGAAATCTCAGTATGATACGAGTATCGAGAAGGACTATGGAGATACACAGGCCAATATGAATGCTCAGCTTCTGGCGGCCGGAGGATATACTCACTGGCAGCTTCATGAGCCAAACAATAACTACAGGTATGATGATACCGCTGACGGTTTAGAATACTGTATGGAAGTACATTATCAGCAGAATCAGGGCTGGAATGATTATGCCAATGAAGGAAACTGGCAGCCGGTTCAGGGATATTTTGTGGAGTTTGGCGGTTATGACAACGAGGACAATGATGGAAACCTGATCGTCGATGACGGTAAGGGTGATGAGACGAAGGTGGATACCAAGAATATTACGATCCTTCCGATTCCAAATGCCCAGCAGAGTGAATACGAAGGCAAAGATGTATTCGGACCATTTGATCGTTACACAGATTCAGAGGGCAGTAAATATCCTGCAAAGTACAAGGTAATCCTGAATGGTAAGACATATACCTTTACGGTGACGCAGGACAACAGTTTCTTTGCTGTGAAAGGTACGGATGAGAACGGACAGGATTATGATTTTACCGGAGAGCAGATCCAGGTAAAACAGGTAGGAGACGGAAACAAAACCTTTGACAGTGGATATCAGAACGTGTACCTGGCCAAGAAGGGATCTCTGAGATATAATCTGGGGGACGGAGTGTTCTCAACCGTCAAAAAGACAGAGTATACCGCGGCCGATGATTCCATTGCGGATGGTACGGCGATCGTACTTCCTTCTGCGGGAGATGTGACACGTACCGGATATACGCTGACCGGCTGGGTCGGCAGTGACGGAAAGAATTATGCTGTAGGTGACCATCTTTCCTTTGATGGGGAAGGAATGGCATTTACCGCAGTATATACACCAGATCAGTATACACTGAAAGAGAACCTGGATCATACGGGTTCCATGACTACGACGGATAAGGTTACCTACGGTGAGACATTTAGTACTGTTTACACACCGGATAAGGGGTATGACCTTCCAAAGTCAAAAGATGATATTACCGTGATCATTGATGGAAAGAAGTATACGGACTTCGTGTACGATCCGGATACCGGTGGGCTGACGATCCCGGGAAAGGATGTGACAGGGAAAATAGAGATCACCCTGTCATCCGTGAAAGCCGGAGAACCGACTGCGACACCAAGCGTGAAGCCATCCGCAAGTGTGACACCGAGCGTGAAGCCATCTGCCAGTGCGGCACCGAGTGTGAAGCCATCTGCCAGTGCGGCGCCAAGCGTGAAGCCATCTGCAAGTGCGGCACCGAGCGTGAAGCCATCTGCAAGTGCGGCACCGAGCGTGAAGCCGTCTGCAAGTGTAGCACCGAGCGTGAAGCCATCTGCAAGTGCAGCGCCAAGTGTGAAGCCGTCTGCAAGTGCGGCGCCAAGTGTGAAGCCTTCTGCAAGTGCAGTCCCAAGCGTGAAGCCGTCTGCAGGTGTTGTTCCAAGTGAAAAGCCATCAGAGAGTACCGCGCCAAGTGCAAACCCTGGAGTGACACCGACAGTGCCGGCGCTGCCGGCTGCATCTGCGCCGGCAGGAACACAGACGGCAGCACCGGTACCACCGGTACTTGATCCAAATGTTCCGGCTGGTCCAAAGTCCGATGACGAGATGACAGATCCTGGTGCATTCAATCTGAGTGGAAAGGTACTTGGTTACAATGTACCTACGATCACAGTAAATAAGATTCTGACACCGGGCAACAAATACCGTCTTCTGTTAAAGAATCTGAAGGGCGCGAAGATCGAGTGTGCCTCTACAAATAAAAAGGTGGCTACAATCAACAAAAAGGGTGTGATCAAGGCAAAGAAGAAGGGAAAAGCAACATTAGTGCTGAGTCTTCGCAAAGGAAACTATATCTGCCAGTATTATGTGAAACTGAACTGCAGAAAGGGTGCCAAGATCAATTACAGCGCCAAGAAATTTGAGGTCAAATTCAAGAAACCGGTTATTGTGCATTACAATTTTGTGCCGGTTGGCAAGAGCAGAACCATCACTCTGACCAATCTGCCGGAGGGTACCGTACTCAAGTTCAAGTCTATGAATAAGAAGATCTGTACGGTAAAGGCCAAGGGCAAAAATGCGGGTAAAGTGACCGGAAAGAAGGGTGGCCATACCTATGTCAGGATTACTGCCACGACACCGGCGGGAGACCGTTATATGTGGTATCAGTTGATCCGTATTGACGATGGAAAGAAGAGAGCGATTCCATATCTTACCGTGGTCCGCTGATTTTCGTGCAACAATAAAAAGGGTGTATGTCTTCTCAAATATTGAGAGGACATACACCTTTTCCTGTTATACAAAGAGGCAGAAACGGTACTATAATGCCTACAGAGACGAGATCTGTTCCACGATTTCACGGATCTGCAGATCATGACAGTCAATGATATGATCGGCGTAGGTTTCGTAGAGTGGGGTACGTTCCTGGTAGAGATCCGCCAGCGTCTGTCCCGGGCGGATGGAAACACCGCGCTCATTCAGATCGCCCAGACGGTGTGCAAGCTCCTCACAGGGCAGTCTCAGGTAGACAACCGTGCTGATCTCTTTGAGATGTTTCATAGCGTCTTTGCCGTAGATGACACTGCCCCCTGTCGCGATGACACTGTTTTGGGCCTGGATAGAGGCATTGACCCGGTTTTCGATGGCATTGAACCCGGTCAGTCCCTGCTGCTCGATAATTTCGTGAAGAAGTCTGCCTTCCTGTTGTTGGATGAGCAGGTCGGAATCAATAAAAAAATAGCCAAGCTTTTTTGCCAGAACGACCCCTACGGTGCTTTTCCCACAGCCCGGCATGCCAATTAATGTAATATTACTCATACGCATCCCCATTTCCGGTTTTTCTTACACTTTACTGGATTGCTCTCTTTTTGTAAAGGGGAAGGAATTGCACTTTCAGTTTACAAAGAACTTCGGTTATAGTAAAATTAATATTGCAGGAATCTGTCCAGTTGCAGGAGTCCCCATCCCTGCTGCTCGTGGGGATAGCCCAGGCAGAGTGCACTGTCGTGGAGGCACTGTTTGATGTTTTTGGGCTTCAGATGAGGATCTTTTTGTAACAGGAGAGCGACGGAGCCGCTGACTACGGGGGTGGACATGGAAGTCCCGCTTCGGTTATCATAGGCATTCTGGGGAAGAGGTTTCTGGTGATAGAGATTGCTGCAGCTGATGATATGGGAACCGGGAGCGACGATATCCGGTTTTTTAATACAGTTTCCGGTAGGACCCCGGCTCGAATAATCGGGATCCAGGTGGTTCTGCAGATGATCGGAGGAACCGACGGTGATGATCCTGCGGCTGTTGCCGGGAGCACCGATCGAATGGGGAGCAGGGCCGTGATTTCCTGCGGCGGTCAGGACAACCATGCCGGCCTTCCAGAGTTCTTCTACTCCTGCGACCAGAGGGGAGGTCTCCGTAAATTTTTTGCGGGGTGTGCTTCCCACGGAGAGGTTGACGATACGGATGTTGTATTGTTTCTGGTGGTGAAGCAGCCATTTGATGGCGGCCAGAATGTGTGAGGTATTGCATTCCCCGCGGGCATTCAGCACTTTCAATACAATGAGATGGCTGTCGGGAGCGATGCCTTCATAATGACCATGACTGCATTGACCGGAGCCGGCCAGAATGCCACAGACATGGGTTCCGTGGCCGTGGTCGTCATAGGGCGTGGAACGCCCACGTACAAAATCCCGGAAGGTAGCGATACGGGGAGGATCTCCCTGAAAATCCGGGTGAGGACTGATTCCGGTATCCAGAACTGCGATACCGATGCCTTTGCCGGTCAGATGGTGATTCCGGGCATAGGACAGATGAATGACAGAAGCGACTCGATGCATAAAGGGCTCCATTCTTCCTTTCTAGGTTACTATATGTGACCGGAGGGAGTGTGTGCGGGTCCCTCAGTGGATTATGTGTGATAGAAGATATGAATATAGAGTAGTATGGAGTGAGAAACAGCATGATACAAATAGAGATTACCCGGTTGCAGATCCGGGGGAACAGCCTGCAGATCCGGTGTCTGTCCGGTGGATTTCCACATAACAGGAGGGTATATTCGCCCAAGATTTCTGTGTGCTTTGAGGATACCAGAGGATATATCCGGCGGATTCCCATGGTGATCCGGGAGCACCGGGAGGAGCAGGGACAGGCCGTGCTGGTGGCAGAGCAGACCTTCGATCTGGAATATCTGTTTACGATCGGAAAGATCCCACAGAGCATTCAACTGTGGTTTGTCATGCAATATGGTGCATTGGAACAGGAGAACATCCCGATTGTTCTGGAAGAGAAACAGGGCACTGTGAATGTCCGTGTACAGCAGCCACAGGAGGGCTGTATCGTGATCCGGTGTGTCCCGGATAAGGGACAGGATGCCGCGGACAGTGCTGAAGGCTGCCAGGGTACGAACATGGAGAAAACCAACCGTAAACCGGAACCGTTTTGTTCCAAACTGAACCGGCATCTGTTCAAGGCAATGTACCGGCTGCTCTCGTATAGGGGCATCCGTGATGACAAGGTATTCTTTTTGTCAAACCGGCGGGATGATCTGAGCGGAAATATGGCTTTTGTCTTTGAGAAGCTCAAAGACGAACCGGTTCATATACGTGTTCTGCTCAAGAACTGCGATATGACACAGTTTCATCCGCTATACTTCTGGAAGGCAGCATGGCATGCAGCCAATGCGCGGGTCATCCTGCTTGATGATTCCTGCACGTTTCTGGATTATATCGATCTGAAGCCGGAGACAAGATCGATCCAGTTGTGGCATGCCTGTGGGGCGTTTAAGACATTTGGATATTCCAGACTGGGCAAGGCACAGGGACCGTCTCAGCGGGACCGCAATCATCGTTTTTACACACATGCTATCACGAGCTCCGCACAGATTGCACCGTTTTATGCCGAGGCATTTGGGATTCCACTCAGCCATGTGGAGGCGACCGGTGTGCCGCGGACGGATGTTTTTTTTGATCCGGCCTACAAAAAGCGGATGCAGGAGGAACTCCTGAGAGAGCATCCGGAGTTCACCGGCAAACGGATCATTTTGTTTGCACCGACCTTCCGAGGCTGGGACAAGGAGAATGCATACTATCCGGAGGAGCAGTTTGATGCGGTGCGTTTTATGCAGAACATGCCGGAGGATACGGTACTCGTTGTGAAGCATCATCCTTATATCAGACAACGCATTGAGATACCGGATGCATGGCGGGAACGGATCATCGATCTGACCGATTCTGCGGAGATCAACGACCTCCTATTTATTACGGATCTGCTGATCACAGATTATTCTTCGGTGATTTTTGAGGCTTCACTGCTGGATATTCCGATGGTATTTTATGCCTTTGATCTGGACGAGTATATCCGGGATCGGGATTTTTATTATGAATTTATAGAGTTTGTACCGGGTGTGATCGTAGAATCCTGGAATGAACTGGTGGACGTGATCCACAGACAGAAGTTTGAGACAGAAAAGATTGCTGCATTTAAGACAAGATTTTTTGACCATCTGGATGGCAGATCTTCCGAACGGGTTGCAGAACTGGTGATGAAAGATGTCCGGGGAGAGGCAGGAGACTGCCTGGGACGCTGTCTGGAGAAAGAAACAAAGGAGTGAGAGCATGAGTGAAAAAAAGCCAATGGTGACCATTCTGCTGGCAACCTGCGAGGGAGAACGGTATCTTCCTCAGCTTCTGGAGTCCATACGCACTCAGAAGTATGAAAACTGGCGGCTTCTGGTGCGCGATGACAACAGCCAGGACAGCACAATGGATATTTTGCGGATGTTTGCGGCTAAAGTACCACAGAATGTAAAGATCACAGTCAATGAACCGGCGAGCGGGAGTGCCAGAAATAACTTTGCGCTTCTGTTTGAGGACGCGGCATATGAGAAAGCAGACTACGTGATGTGCTGTGACCAGGATGATGTCTGGAAACCGGAAAAAATCTTCGTGACCATGCAGACCATGCTCTGGGAGGAACATGTGCTGATGGGAAGCCGTGTCCCGATTTTGGTACACACGGACCTGGAGGTCGTGGATGAACAGGGAGATGTCATTGCGCCGTCTATGAGTGAAATGTCACAGATCCGGAGAAAACAGACTCTGGAACAGCTTCTTCTTCAGAACCATGTAACGGGATGTACCATGATGATCAATGGTCCACTGCTTTTGGGGGTGGCGGATTATATCCATGGATCCGCTGTGATCATGCATGATTACTGGTGTGCACTGTATGCTACGGTCTTTGGCAAGGTGGTGGCCGTGAAGCGGGCCACGGTGGAATACCGCCAGCATGGAAAAAACAGTGTCGGAGCCAAGGACAGCAGACGGCTTTCCTATCTTCTGGGGCGCCTGGGACAGGGAAAGGCGGACTATAAGAATCAGATGCATGATTCCAGAAAACAGGTGCGCTGGTTCCTCAAATGTTACGGTGTCCGTATGAAAGAGACCCGTTATGAAAAGGAGTATGAACTGATGCGTGAGTATGGTGAACTGGGAAGACAGAGCCGTGCGGTCAGACATACCTTTTACCGGGAACATCATGCCTGGAAGAAGGGCTTGGTACGAAAGATCATGCAGTACTTCTGGGGATGACAGACCGGGAGCGCAGAGGAGTTTACTGAAGTGGAAAATCCTGAAGTGGGAATTTCTACTTTGGGAAAGGACGTTGACCGGAAAAAATATCTGCCGCCACAGGGCAGCAGGAATTAGAAAGGTATGGTAGTTAAGATGTCGTTGATATCAAAGCCGGGAAAGTATCTGCGGATGTATGCCGGAATGCTGATGCGCCGGGATCCGGGGCTGATCGTGTTTGGAGCATGGCTGGGAGAGCGGTTCGCGGACAATTCCAAAGAACTGTTTCTGGAGGCACAGGCCAGAGAGGGCATCCGTGCGGTCTGGGTGGCAAAGGAGCAGGCGGTGATCGATGAGATCAACAGTCTGGGATTTGAGGCATATCTCTGGGGAAGCCCGGAGGCGAGATCTATCCAGCAAAGAGCCGGATATGCCGTGATCTCCAATGGGATCAGTGATCTGGAGCACACCTATCTGGGGGGGGCTGTGATCCTGGATCTCTGGCATGGAGTCCCGCTCAAGAAGATCTGTTATGATGACCGCTATGAGAAAAACTGGGACAGCCCCAAGCAGAAGATTCGTGATTTCCTGATTAACATACCTCTTGGCAAAGAATACTATGTGGCAACCAGCCAGACTTTTGTGCCAATCTATCAGAGTTGTTTCCGGAAAAGTCAGGATCATATCCTGTGTCTGGGACAGCCAAGAAATGATCTGTTTTTCCGGGAGAGGCCCGAACCGTATTACCCGGGGAAACGGGTGATCCTGTATTGTCCGACGCACAGAAAAGAAGGCGCCGAGCCGATGTATGCCGGCCGGTTGTTTGATCTGGACCGTCTTGAGGCGTTTCTGGAGGAGACGGGCACCTGGTTTGTGATCAAAAAGCATTTTTATCACCGGCATGAGCAGGATGATCTGAGAGCATATCCGCATATTATAGATGCTACCGGGGAAAATATGGATATTCAGCGGCTGCTGATGGAAGTGGAACTGCTTATCACAGATTATTCCAGTATTTATATCGATTATCTTCTGCTGGATAAGCCATTATTGTTTTATGCCTATGACTATGAACGATATCTGGCGCATGACCGGGAAATGTATTTCCCATATGATGAGGTGACACCGGGGGAGAAGGCGGGAGACTTTGATACCCTGCTCGCCCAGATGAAAAAGGCGGTTCTTCAGGGTGACACGTACGGCCGGGAGGAGAGACACCGGTGCCGGGATCTCTTTTATTGTAAGGAGGGACAGGGACCGGTCGGAGAGCGCATTCTGGATATGATACAGGAGGGGAAGCTTCGGTGAAGGCAGTGAGACATCTCTGGGAGTCCTGTTTTGAGGACAGTCCCCAGTATCTGGACTACTACATGGAAGGGCCTTTTCGGGAGTGCGTGGTATTTACCGGCGGGGAGCCGGTTTCTTCCATGCTTCATCTTCACGAACGGCAGATCCGGTGGCATCGCGACTGGAAGAAGCTGCATTACATTGTCGGAGTCAGCACCCTGCCGGCATTTCGTGGAAGAGGGATGATGCAGGGACTGCTGCGCAGCGCGCTTGCCTGGATGTATGAGAGGCAGGAGCCGTGGACCTACCTGACACCGGCCAGTGAGAAGATTTATCTTCCGTTTGGATTTTGTACGGTGTCGGCCGGAACGAAGTCACATTGGACGAAAGATCAGTGGAAGAAGGAGCCGGGGGACAGAACGATACAGGAGATGCCCGGGAGCGGGAAGGGACAGAACGTGTCGGAACACGGAACGCCGCAGGTGATCCCGGGGGCATGGAATGCGTATGAAACACTGGACGACCGGCAGAAGGAGATGCTTGTCTCCGGAACCCAGGAAAAACTTCTTCGGGATGATGTCGTGCATATCCGCAGAGAGCGGGTGTATTATGAGGATCTGGCACGGGAGATGAGGGCCTGCCGGGGAAGCCTGATGGTCCGGCTGGATGTACAGGGAGAACCGGTGGATTATGCAGCATATGGACAGGAAGAGGACGAGATGGAAGTGTTTGACTGTCTGGAAGGAGAGAGGACTGTACTTTCCGGTCTGGGTGGTGAGGGATGGAGATACACCGCACAGATCATGGCGCGTATTGTCCATCTCGAAGCTTTCATGAAGTCCCTGACCGGACGGGTGATCCCTGATGGAGTATATCGGATCGAGGATCCGGATCTGGCTGCCAATGATGGGATCTGGCAGATCGTCTGGAATGGAAGTGCGTATGAGATCCGGAGGATGCCGGACGGTACGATGGCAGAAAATACATTGGACATTGCGAAACTGTGTGCCATGGCATGGAGTGACTGTCAGGTACATCTGAATGAACTGGTATGAGAGGAGAGAACGATGAGTAAGGCAGAGACATGGAGTAAAGAACTGGATCGACTGGAACAGGGCAGGAGTTCCTATGTGTGGGATGAGATTGAGGAACTGATCACGGACGACTATTCGGATGAGAGAATCACCGAGGAGGAATTTGAGTCGCTGATGAGACGTCTGATGGATATAGATTGTGACCTGTAAAGGGGGAGAAAGAGATTGGAACCAGAACAGATAAGCCGCGCAGAGGCAATGCGCAGGAGAAATATTAAGAGACAGCGGCGCCGGGAGCGCAGAAGAAAAGTCATGATCGCAAGGTGCTGTGTTGCGGTCGTGCTGCTGGCCGTGATATGTGGAGCCGGATACGGCATCTTCCGGGTGGCAGATCATCTGCTGAATCCGGATGACGGGAAGAACCAGACCGAACAGGTACTGGTCACACCGGAGCCTACCAGTGCCTATTATGTCCCGGAGGGGATGGACCAGTGGGCTGAGAAACTGGAGGCAATGCGTGAGGAGTACCCACAGGTAAAGGACATTCTGATCAACTTAAAGGAGTACCGGGAGTCTATCCTGAACCTGGCGGTGACCAATCCGGAGACATTGGATTTTGTGCTGGATTATCCGAGGAACAAGACTATTGACGAGCAGACCGGTGAGATCACGGATGAGGAACTGGATCAGGGAATCCCACAGCTTCAGCAGTGGGATAAGCGATGGGGATATGTCAATTACGGTTCAGACTGCATTGCAATCTCCGGATGTGGGCCAACCTGCCTGTCCATGGTGGTGTCGGGGCTGAAGCAGGACAAGACTGTGACACCGGCGTATGTGGCACAGTTCAGTCTGTTTCACAATTATTATTCGGCGGATTACGGATCGTCCTGGAAACTGATGTCCACCGGGGCAGAAGAACTGGGCCTGAAGGTACACAATGACCTGTCTGCGGGATCTGCGCGTCTGGCGGAAAAGGTGGTGGATGTGCTCCGCAAGGGAGATCCTGTGATCGCCAGCATGAAGCCGGGAGATTTTACGACGGCCGGACATTTCATTGTGCTGACCGGGGTGACGCAGGACGGGAAACTGCTTATCCATGATCCGAACAGCATCAGCCGTTCCAGCAAACAGTGGGAGCCGCAGACGGTCTGCTCCCAGATCAAGGCTGTGTGGTATTATTCCCTTCCTTGATTTCAAGAGCGTTTCGGCGTATAATTGACCACAACTATTGACAGAATACATAAGACGAGTGCACAGAGGTGAGACGTATGGCAGACACGGAATTTGACTTTAAGATGGACACGGGCGAGCTGGAAACCAGTACGATCCCTGCGGATTTTACAGATCCGGAAGACTTATATGACAGACTGATCCGGATGGTGAAGAAATACCATCCGTCCGATGATATTTCCCAGATTGAGAAAGCATATCGCATCGCGAAGAATGCCCATGAGGGGCAGCTTCGCAAATCCGGAGAGCCGTATATTATTCATCCGGTGTGCGTGTGTATTATTCTGGCGGAACTGGAGCTGGATAAGGAGACGATCGTAGCCGGTATGCTTCACGATGTCGTGGAGGATACGGTGATGACCAGCGAGGAGATCGCGGCGGAGTTCGGCGATGAGGTGGCGCTGTTGGTAGATGGTGTTACCAAGCTGACCCAGATCAATTATGTGGCTGACAAGGTAGAGGTGCAGGCCGAAAATCTTCGTAAGATGTTTCTGGCGATGGCCAAGGATATCCGCGTTATTCTGATCAAGCTGGCCGACCGCCTGCACAATATGAGAACCATGCAGTATCAGACTCCGCTCAAGCAAAAGGAGAAGTCCAGGGAGACACTGGACATCTATGCGCCGATCGCGGATCGTCTGGGAATTTCCAAAGTCAAAGTCGAACTGGATGATCTGGCATTTCAGTATCTGGAGCCGGAAGTATATGAGGAACTGAAGGGACAGATCGAGAATGGCCGTGTCCAGAGACATGATTTTATCGTCAAGATCGTGGATGAGGTGCGTTCACATATTGAAAAGGCAGGGATCAAGGCTACGATCGATGGCCGTGCCAAGCATTATTTCAGTGTATACAAAAAGATGGTGACCCAGCACAAGAAACTGGATCAGATCTATGATCTGTTTGCCGTGCGTATTATTGTGGATTCTGAGAGGGAATGTTATACGGCACTGGGCGTGATCCACGAGATCTACAAGCCGATCCCGGGGCATTTTAAGGATTACATTGCCATGCCAAAGCCGAATAACTACCAGTCCCTTCACACGACGCTGATCGGACCACAGGGGCAGCCGTTTGAGATCCAGATCCGTACCTATGACATGCATCGTACCGCGGAATATGGTATCGCGGCACATTGGAAATACAAGGAGACGCAGTATGGCGGCAAATCCCGTGACAATGAGGAGGAGAAACTGGCATGGCTGCGCCGTATCCTGGAGTGGCAGCGGGATATGTCCGATAACAAGGAATTCCTGAGTCTGCTCAAAAGCGACCTGGATCTGTTCTCAGACCATGTCTACTGCTTTACCAAGGACGGAGATGTCAAGAATCTTCCGGCCGGATCGACGCCGATCGACTTTGCCTATGCGGTGCATTCGGCAGTAGGTAACCGTATGGTGGGAGCCAGAGTCAATGGAAACCTGGTTCCGATCGAGTATCAGATCCAGAACGGCGACCGTATTGAGATCATTACCTCACAAAATTCCAGAGGACCGAGCCGTGACTGGCTGGCTCTGGTCAAGAGCACGCAGGCCAAGAACAAGATCAATCAGTGGTTCCGTGCGCAGAACAAAGAGGAAAATATCACCAAGGGCAAGGATCTTCTTGCAACATATGCCAAGGCACAGGGGGTGGTTCTGACCGATCTTCTGAAGCCGGAGTACACCGAGGCCTGTATGAAGAAATATGGCTTCCGTGACTGGGACAGTGTGCTGGCCTCCATCGGACATGGTGGGTTAAAAGAGGGCCAGGTGTTGAACCGTCTTCAGGTGGCATATGATAAGAAAAATCCACAGCATGCGACCGACCAGGATATTCTGGATGCCGTCAACAAGCCACAGCCGACCGGCTCTATGCCACGGTCTGCCACCGTCAAATCCAAGAGTGGTATTGTCGTGGCAGGGATCGATGATGTCTCTGTACGTTTTTCCAAGTGCTGTTCTCCGGTTCCGGGAGATGAGATCGTCGGATTTGTGACCAGAGGACGTGGAGTATCGATCCATCGTACCGACTGTGTCAATGTGATGAATCTGTCAGAGCAGGACCGAAAGCGTGTGATCGAGGCCGAGTGGCATCTGGCCGGTGGCAATAAGGAAGAAGAATATTATGACACGGAGCTGATCATCTATGCATATGACCGCATGGGCATTCTGCTCGATATCACCCGTGTATTTACCGAGAATAAGATCGATGTCAAATCCCTGAACACCAGAGTGAACAAACAGGGGATTGCCACGATTGAAGTCTGTTTTGGAATCCGCGGGGTGGATGCACTGCGTGAGATCACCAGAAAATTATATGGAATCGAGAGCATCAAAGATATTCAGAGAACTCGTTCCTGATCGAGAAAGGGTTAGAAGACATTATGGATCGTTTATGTATCAAGACACTGGTCGTGGGACCGATTCAGACAAATTGTTATATCGTATATCATGAGGATACCAAGAAATGCATCGTGATCGACCCGGGATTTGAATCGGATCGGATCTACGGGGATGTCCTGAAAATGGGACTGGACTGTCAGGGAATTTACCTGACACACGGACATTTTGACCACATTACCGGAGCACAGGAACTGGCGTCTCTTCTGAAGACAAAGATTCACATTTCGCGTGCGGAATGTGAACTGGCCCGGGATCCTTCTATGAACGGTTCACTGATGTTCGGACACAGTGCTGTGGTCAAAGCAGATGTCTGCCTGGAGGATGGGCAGGAGGTGGATGTGCTGGGTCGCAGGATGCGCTGCGTTCTGACACCTGGTCATACGATCGGAGGAATGTGCTTTTATTTCCCACAGGATCTGATGCTGTTCTCGGGAGATACCCTGTTTCAGGAGTCCGTGGGAAGAACGGATTTTCCGACGGGAAGCCATCGACAGTTGATGGAGAGTGTCAGAGATCTTCTGGCACGGATCCCGGAGAGTGTGCGGGTTTACCCGGGACATGGGCCGATGACGACGATACAGGATGAGAGAATGTTTAATCCCTTTGCGGGATGATACCGCTTGCAGGAGAACCGACAGTGATTGAGATCAGATTAAATCAAAAGGAATTTGACTATGAACTGCAGGCGCTGGTCAACAGCTTTTCACCGGGCCAGCGCAGTGTAGTCAGGGTGGAGGAACCCACGGATATAGAGTGTGAACAGATGGCGTCAGAGGAGCCGGCCTGGCTGATCGTGCAGGTGCGGATGGATCTGCGCTATTTTGATGTAAATGTCCGGTTATGCCATGGACAGGGAGAGGACTGCGTCCTGACATATCACGGTGAGCCCGATGTGGAGGGCGACTTCAGAAAGAAGCAGACCCCGGAGGAACGCCGGATCCGGACCCAGTACAAAAATGAAGTGAAGGCGGCCGTGTTCACCCTTCTGGAGAAATTGCCGGTGCCCGAATATTTGCCACAGATTAAGTGGAGGATCCCGGGCTGGGGGACGATGACCGGAGTGAGACCGACAAAGATCCCGATGAATATGCTGGAACAGGGATGTTCCCCGGAAGAAGTCTGTCAGGTGATGCGGCAGCAGTACCACTGCGGACAGGAGCAGGCCAGACTGAGTATATCTATCGCACAGCGCGAACTGGAACTGATGAATGTGTCCGGAATTCGGGACGGGTATAGTTTGTATATAGGAATTCCGTTTTGCCCTACGACTTGTCTGTACTGTTCGTTTGCTTCGTATCCCTGTGCTCAGTTCGGACATATGATCCCGGAGTATATGGAAGCACTGCACAGGGAAATCCAGTCTGCGGCAGAGCGGTTCCGGGGACAGAAACTGCGATGCATTTATGTGGGAGGGGGCACTCCGACGGCATTGGACGAGGTGCAGCTTGGAAGGCTGATGGAATGGATCCATACATATTTTGCACCGGAGGACCTGTTTGAGTTTACGGTGGAAGCCGGAAGACCGGACAGCATCACCGGAGCGAAACTGCAGGTGTTAAGAGATGCCGGGGTGACCAGGATTTCGGTCAATCCCCAGACCATGCAGCAAAGAACACTGGATCTGATCGGAAGACGGCACACCGTGGAGCAGACAGTGTCGGCGTTCGAGATGGCCAGAAAGGTTGGATTTGATGATATCAATATGGATCTGATCGCGGGACTGCCGGGGGAGACGGCCGAGGATTTTGCGGATACCCTGCGCCAGATTGACAGCCTGCAGCCGGACAGTATCACCGTGCATTCCCTGGTGATCAAGAGAGCGTCCCGATTACGGCAGGTACTCGATGAGGGGACCATGCCGGAGCGGGAGCGCGAGGAGGCCATGGAACAGATGCAGCAGCTCGCCAGAGAATATGCTGTCAGACAGGGAATGGAACCGTATTATATGTACCGGCAGAAGAATTCTGCGGGGCATGGAGGAAGCACCGGTCAGGAGAATATCGGATATGCGGCACCGGGAAAGAGCTGCCTTTACAATATCCTTATTATGGAGGAGAAACAGACGATCCTGGCACTGGGAGCCGGAGCGTCTACCAAAGTATATGAACCGGAGCAGAACCGTGTATACCGCATTGAAAATGTCAAGAGTGTCAAGGACTATATCGAGCGAATTGACGAGATGATACATCGAAAGGATGGAATCGGATCATGAATGAATATCTAGTGGAATTACTGAGCAGAGGGAATCTCAGCGAGGATCTCAGACAGATGATCTACACGCAGATGATTCACGCGGTCAATGTCAGCACCCTGTCCCGGAATCTGGCCAAAGAGCTGGAGATGGATGAGACATTCTGCCACAATATTGAGATAGCAGGACTGTTGCATGACGTTGGCAAGATCCCGCTGAACCGGCACCTGTTTCAGGAAAAGAAAGGGCATCAGAACATTGAGCAGATGCGTTATGTCAGACTGCATCCGCTGGTCGGCAGGGAGTCACTGGAGAAATCCCATTATCCGAGGGAAATCTGTGAGGCGGTGTACTGCCACCATGAGAACCTGGATGGCTCAGGCTATCCGGAGGGACTGCGGGGAGAACAGATCCCGGTGATGGCCAAGATCATCCGCACCTGTGATGTGTACTGTGCACTGATCAGCGACCGCAGTTACCGAAAGGCATTTGACCGCGAGACGGCGCTTGGGGTGATGATCGATGAAGTGGAGAATTACGATATGACGATTTTTCTGGCATTGCAGCGTCTGGTACATCGTGACGATGCGGGACAGGATGAGGAACTGCAGACCATTACACAGAATCAGAAAGATCATCTGCCGTTCTTTCTGCGGGAGGTGCAGCATCTGGATGCATATCTGTAGATGCTTGCAAGAAGCAGGATTTCGTTGTAAGATAAGGTGTCTGGAAAAAGTGAGTTAGGAGGATTTTGACGATCATGGCTGAATCAATGAAAGGGCTGAAGCGCACCTGCAGATGCGCAGAACTTAGTGAAAAGAATGTGGGAGAGACTGTCACCGTCATGGGATGGGTGCAGAAGCAGAGAAATAAAGGTGGTATTATCTTTGTCGATTTAAGAGACCGTTCCGGAATCTTACAGTTGATCTTTGAGGAAGATGAGGTTGGCGAGAAGGGCTTTGCCAAGGCGGAAAAACTCAGAAGTGAGTTTGTGGTTGCCGTGACCGGTGAGGTGACGATGCGTTCCGGTGCCGTCAATGAAAATCTGGCGACAGGTTCCATTGAGGTGCGGGCAAAGGCGATCCGTGTGCTGTCAGAGTCACTGACACCTCCGTTCCCAATCGAGGCGGATTCCAAGACCAAGGAAGAACTTCGTCTGAAATACCGTTATCTGGATCTTCGTCGTCCGGATCTTCAGAAAAATCTGATGATGCGCAGCAAGGTGACGACACTGATCCGTCAGTTTATGGCACAGGAGGGATTTCTCGAGATCGAGACTCCGATGCTTTGCAAGAGTACGCCGGAGGGAGCCAGAGATTATCTGGTGCCAAGCCGTGTCCATCCGGGAAGTTTTTATGCACTTCCACAGTCACCACAGTTGTTCAAGCAGCTTCTGATGTGTTCCGGATATGACCGTTATTTCCAGATCGCCCGCTGCTTCCGCGATGAGGATCTGCGTGCAGACCGTCAGCCGGAGTTTACGCAGGTGGATATGGAGTTATCTTTTGTAGATGAAGAAGATGTCATGGATGTCAATGAACGTCTGCTTCAGTTCCTGTTCAAGGAAGTCCTGGATGTCGATGTCGAACTTCCGATCCAGCGTATGACCTGGCAGGAGGCGATGGACCGTTTCGGTTCCGACAAGCCGGATCTTCGTTTTGGCATGGAACTCAAAGATGTCTCCGATGTAGTGAAGGACTGTGAGTTCTCCGTATTTACCGGAGCATTGGAGCAGGGGGGATCTGTCCGTGGTATCAATGCCAAGGGACAGGGGGCAATGCCTCGCAAGAAGATTGATGCCCTGGTGAAATTTGCCAAGGATTTCGGAGCAAAGGGTCTTGCTTATCTGTGTATCAATGAAGATGGAAGTTATAAGTCATCCTTTGCCAAGTTTATGAAAGAAGAGGAGCTGGATGCGCTGGTTTCTGCCATGGAGGGAGAGCCGGGTGATCTGTTGCTCTTTGCCGCAGATAAGAACAAGGTTGTCTGGGATGTTCTCGGCAATCTTCGTCTGGAACTGGCTTCCAGACTGGATCTGCTGGATAAAAATGAGTATAAATTCCTCTGGGTTACCGAATTCCCTGAGTTCGAGTATTCTGAGGAGCAGGGAAGATATGTGGCTATGCATCATCCGTTTACGATGCCGATGGAAGAGGACATCCCATACCTTTCATCCGATCCGGCAAGAGTACGTGCAAGAGCATATGATATTGTGTTAAACGGTACTGAGATCGGTGGCGGATCCATCCGAATCCACCAGGATGATGTACAGGAGACCATGTTTGAGGCGCTTGGATTTACGAAAGAACAGGCCAATGATCAGTTTGGTTTCCTGATCGATGCCTTTAAGTATGGAGTTCCGCCACACGCAGGACTGGCGTATGGACTGGATCGTCTGATCATGCTGATGGCGAAGCAGGACAGCATCCGTGATGTGATCGCCTTCCCGAAGGTGAAAGATGCATCCTGTATGCTGACAGAAGCCCCTGGTATTGTCGATGAGAAACAGCTTGAGGAGCTTGGCATTGAGATCAAGGCCGCTCCGGAGGCATCACAGGAAGAGCCACAGGCATAATAGGATAGAGAAGAATAAGAACAGATATCCCTGCCGCGTATATCACGGCAGGGATTTTGATGTAAACGGAGTCTGCGGACATAGAAAGGAAAGTCATCCATGTCCCTGAGATGAGGATGATTGGATGGTACGGGTATTTATGAGACAGGAAAGTTTTGATGCATTGATGCGCTGGACAGAAAAGTGGATCGGGGCAGGGCGTGTCGTCTGGATCGTGCGTCTGCTGACGGATATTACAGCGGGCTGTTATCTGACCGGTGGGGTTCTTCTGGCGACGCAGAGCCATTTCCGTGAACTGGCAGAATATCTTCTGATCCCGGCAGCGTGTCTGCTGGTGATCTCGGTGGCACGCAAAAAACTGGGAGTCAGACGGCCGTATGAGGTCTATGGGTTCACCCCGTTGATCCCGCGGACGGACCGTGGAGATTCCTTCCCGAGCAGACATGCCTTTTCCAATTTTATCATTGCGATGGCAGTCCTGCGGGTGTGGTGGCCTGCGGGTGTGGTTCTGTTCGTGACCGGAACCGTGTTGTGTTTTCTGCGGGTGGCGGCCGGAGTGCATTATCCCAAAGATGTGATCGTCGGCGGCATTCTGGGAATTATCTGCGGGGGACTGGGATTTTTCGTGCTGTAGTAGATGGAGGCAGAGGTTGACAAATGGCCCTTATACGGTAAAATGTATAGGTATGATAATAGGTCTGTCCTGTGGCAGATGCAATAAATAACCCCTCGCGGGGTTCCTGGAGGATAAAAGAATGGCAGAGATGTATAACCACCATACGGTGGAAAAGAAATGGCAGAAGTACTGGCAGGAGCATGAGACTTTTAAGACGGATGTCTGGGATTTCTCCAAGCCAAAATACTATGCACTGGATATGTTCCCATATCCATCCGGAGTCGGCTTACATGCCGGACATCCTGAGGGATATACGGCGACGGATATCATGTCCCGCATGAAGAGAATGCAGGGATACAATGTACTTCATCCGATGGGATATGATTCGTTTGGCCTGCCGGCAGAGCAGTATGCCGTGACCACCGGAAATCATCCAAATGGATTTACACAGCATAACATCGAGACATTTTCCAAGCAGCTTCGCGAACTGGGATTTGACTATGACTGGTCCAAGATGCTGGCGACCTCTGATCCGAAGTTCTACAAGTGGACCCAGTGGATCTTCAAGAAGCTGTACGAGGCAGGCTATGCCAAGCACATTGATATGCCGGTAAACTGGTGTGAGGAGCTTGGAACCGTACTGTCCAATGACGAGGTCATTGACGGAAAGAGCGAGCGAGGCGGATATCCTGTGGTCCGCAAGAATATGAAGCAGTGGGTGATCGACCAGCCGGCATTTGCCGAGAAACTGCTCGAGGGTCTTGAGGAGATCGACTGGCCGGAATCTACTAAAGAGATGCAGAGAAACTGGATCGGAAAGAGCACCGGTGTCGAGGTGGACTTTGAGATCGTCGGCGGTGGATCATTCTCCATCTTTACGACCTGTATTGAGACGATCTACGGTATCACCTTTATGGTACTGGCTCCGGACGGAGAGATCGTACAGGGACTGATGGATCGCGTGGAGAATAAAGAGGAAGTACAGGCTTATATTGATGAGACGCTCAAGAAGAGTGATATGGATCGTACCGAACTCAACAAGACAAAGTCAGGATGTATCCTGAAGGGACTGTATGCGGTCAATCCGGTCAATGGCAGGCAGGTACCACTGTTCATCGGTGATTTTGTACTGGCAAGCTATGGTACGGGTGCCGTAATGGCTGTGCCGAGCCACGATCAGCGTGATTTTGAGTATGCACAGGTTCACGGCATTGACATGATCCAGGTTATCGATGGTGCGGATGTCAGCGAGCATGCGTTTGAGAAGCAGGATTATCTGGGCAAGGGCTGCAAACTGATCAATTCCGAGGAGTTCACCGGACTGACTGTGGAGGAAGCCAAGGAAGCGATCACTGCCAAGCTTGAGGAGCAGGGCGTAGCCAGACGCAAGGTTAATTACCGTTTCCGTGAGTGGATCTTTGCACGCCAGAGATACTGGGGTGAGCCGGTCCCTTGTGTATACAAGGAGGACGGGGAGATTTACTTCCTGCCGGATGAGGAACTGCCTCTGATCCTGCCGGAACTGGATGATTACAAGGGAAAGAACGGGCAGGCTCCGCTGGAGAATGCAACCGAGTGGAAGAAGTACGACCACAATGGCATCAAGGGTACCCGTGAGACTTCTACGATGCCGGGTTCTGCTGGTTCTTCCTGGTATTATATGCGTTATATCGATCCGGACAATGACAAGGAATTTGCCAATCAGGAGCTGTTAAAGCACTGGCTTCCGGTCGATCTGTATGTCGGTGGTCCGGAGCATGCAGTGGGACATCTGATGTATTCCCGTATCTGGAACCGCTTCCTGTATGATCAGGGTCTTTCTCCTGTCAAGGAACCGTTTAAGAAGCTGGTTCATCAGGGTATGATCCTGGGCGAGAATGGCATTAAGATGGGAAAGAGATTTCCTGAGTTTGTCATCAATCCGAGTGATATTGTGGAGGAGTATGGTGCAGATACTCTGAGATTATATGAGATGTTTATGGGACCTCTGGAGGTGTCAAAGCCTTGGAATTCCCAGAGTGTACAGGGTGCATACCGCTTTATTAACCGTGTCTGGAAGTTCTTTACCGAGCCTGAGAATCTGACGGACGGCGAAAATGAGGCACTGACCCGCGTATATCATCAGACGGTCAAGAAAGTCACGAACGACTTTGAGGCACTTGGTTTCAATACCGCGATCAGTCAGATGATGATCTTTGTCAATGAAGTATACAAGGTTGGCACATGTCCAAGAGTCTATGCGGAGGGACTGATCAAGATGCTTTCCTGCATCTGTCCACATGTGGGCGAGGAAATCTGGCAGAAGATGGGACATGAGAACACGATCGCGTTTGAGGCATGGCCGGAGTACGATGAGGCTAAGACCGTAGAAAATGTGGTCGAGATTGCCGTACAGATCAATGGCAAGACCAGAACAACATTGTCCATCGGCAGAGAGGATGCCAAGGATGACGTACTGGCAGCCGCCAAAGAGGCACTGGCCGACAAACTCGATGGAAAGAATGTGATCAAGGAGATCTACGTTCCGGGACGTATCGTCAATATTGTGGCCAAGTAGAAACTATGAAAATATGAAGAAACGGGAAGCTATGTATGCGGAAGTGTGCATAGCTTCTTTTCTGTTGTGGGAGCAGAGGTGTTTTTTGAGGGAATTTTGGAAGTGTTCTGAAATTTTTGAAAATATGAAAAAAGGATGAAATGTCAGAATAATGGTTGACATTCCCTGTGAGATGAGTAGAATAGGGTAAGATGATTGTTTGATATGAAACAGTTCGAGGTCAAACATTTATGAACAAAGTGTGAACATACGGGAGGTGATGGGATGGAGGACTCTTTAGGAAAAGAGTTAAACCGGGTCAGTCACAGGATTCACAGACAGATCGACCGTCAGGTCCGCAGGATGGATCTGGACGAAGCCAGCCGGAGCAATCTGTGGATCATCGGATATATTTATGACCACAGAGAGCAGGATGTCTTCCAGAAAGATCTGGAGGGTGACCTTTGTATCAGCCGGTCTACGGTGTCCAAGGTGGTGGATCTTATGATACAGAAGGGAATGGTACGGAGGGAACCGGTAGCATACGATGCCCGCTTGAAGAAGCTGATCCTCACCGAGAAGGCACTACAGATCCATCATCAGATGGAACTGTCCACTCAGAAGTTCGAGCGCAGGCTCTGCCGGGGTTTTTCAGAAAAAGACCTGGAGCAGCTGCAGGAGTACCTGAGGCGATTGGAGAAAAATATGGAAGATATCGAGAAGAGTAAGGAGGAAGAGAGTTTATGATAACGATACTGTTGAGACGGGTCAAGGGATATACGGCAGAGTCGATCATGACGCCGGTATTCATGATCCTGGAAGTTATCATGGAGACGATCATTCCGCTGATGATGTCGTCGATCGTCGATGACGGTGTACAGGCGGGAAATATGCGTCATATCTATGTGATGGGGGGCTGGATGATCGTAGCTGCCCTGTTCAGTCTGTTTTTTGGGTTTATGGGAGGTAAGCTGGGTGCCAGGGCATCGACAGGGTTTGCCCGGAACCTCAGGCAGTCTATGTATGAGAATATACAGACCTTTAGTTTTTCCAACATTGACAAGTTCAGTACGGCGGGACTGATCACCCGTCTGACCACGGATGTCACTAACGTGCAGAATGCATACCAGATGATCCTGCGTATGTGCATGAGAGCGCCGGTCAGCCTGATCTGTGCGATGGTCATGGCATTTAAAATCAATACACGGATCGCATCGGTCTATCTGATCGCGGTACTTCTGCTGGGTGTGATCCTGTTTATTCTGGTGAGCCGTACGACCAAATATTTCCAGAGCATTTTCAAGAAGTATGATGATCTGAATGCCAGCGTGCAGGAAAATGTGTCTGCGATCCGCGTCGTGAAAGCCTATGTGCGTGAGGATCATGAGAAAGAGAAATTTACCAGAGCCAGTGCCAATGTGCGCAAACTCTTTACCAAGGCTGAGGCGATGATCTGCCTGAATGCACCGGTCATGCAGTTTACGGTATATACCTGTATCCTTCTGATCAGCTGGCTTGGCGCCAAGATGATCGTAGCCGGGGATCTGACCACAGGAAACCTGGCAGCACTTCTGGCATATTGTATGAGTATTCTGATGAATCTGATGATGCTGTCTTTCGTGTTTGTTATGATAACCATGAGTGTGGCAAGTGGAGAACGTATTGCTGAGGTTCTCAGTGAGGAAGCAGATATCAAAAATCCGGAGGAACCGGTATATGAAGTGACGGATGGAAGCATCCGCTTCGACCATGTACAGTTTGGGTATCAGAAAGGGGCACAGGAATATGTCCTCAAGGATATCAATCTGAACATCCGCTCCGGAGAGACCGTCGGAATCATCGGTGGGACCGGAAGCGGAAAGACCAGCCTGGTCTCTCTGGTCAGCCGTCTGTATGACACTTCTGAGGGCACGGTATACCTGGGGGGACGTGATGTCCGGGAATATGATCTGGAGACACTTCGTAATCAGGTGGCCGTGGTATTGCAGAAAAATGTGCTGTTCTCGGGATCCATTCTCGACAACCTCCGATGGGGCGATGAGAACGCGACGTTGGAGGAGTGCAAACATGCCTGCAGTCTGGCATGTGCGGATGAGTTTATCGACCGCATGCCGGAGGGATATAACACCCATATTGAACAGGGCGGTACCAATGTATCCGGCGGACAGAAACAGAGATTGTGTATTGCCAGGGCATTGCTGAAGAAACCAAAGGTATTGATCCTGGACGATTCCACCAGTGCGGTCGACACCGCAACCGATGCGAAGATCCGCCGGGCGTTTGCCCGTGAGATACCGGGTACCACCAAGCTCATCATCGCACAGAGAATTTCCAGTGTGCAGGATGCGGATCATATCATTGTCCTGGAAGACGGACGCATTGACGGGTATGGTACCCATGAGGAACTGTTGGCAGACAATGAAATCTACCGTGAGATCTATGAGGCGCAGACCTCCGGCTCCGGTGATTTTGATGAACCGGCATAGAGAGGAGGAGCGATATGGCACAGACAAGAAGACCGGGACATGCCGGCAGAGGGCGCATGGGTGCACCCGGCCGGAAAGTCAAGAACCCGGGAAAGATTATGATGCGCCTGATCAAGTATGTCGGGCAGAACTACAAATATCATCTGATCGTCGTGATCATCGGTATTTTTATCAGTGTCCTTGCTAATGTGCAGGGAACCATGTTTATCCAGTCACTGATCGATGATTATATCAAACCGCTTCTGCTTTCCAGCGGAAGACAGGATTTTACACCGCTTCTGCATAAGATCATGCAGGTGGCAGGATTCTATCTGATCGGTGTGGCATTTACCTGGATCTACAACCGGATCATGGTCACGGTGACACAGGGAACCATGCAGAAACTTCGTGATGACCTGTTTGTACACATGGAGTCCCTTCCAATCAAGTATTTTGACACCCACGCTCACGGCGATATCATGTCCATCTATACCAATGATATTGATACGCTGCGCCAGATGATCAGCCAGAGTTTCCCTCAGCTGGTCAACAGTGCGATCACGATCGTGAGTGTACTGATCTCTATGGTAGTGCTGAACATCCCGTTGACGATTGTCACGCTGTTGATGGTTGGTGTGACATTGATCGTGACAGCCAAGGTGGCCGGACTGTCCGGACGCTTTTTCCTGCAGCAGCAGAAGGATCTGGGTGCCGTCAACGGTTATATTGAGGAGATGATGGAAGGACAGAAGGTCGTAAAGGTGTTCTGTCATGAGGACAAGAGCGTGGAGGATTTTGTCGCAAAGAACGATGCACTTTTCCACAGTGCGGATCAGGCGAATACCTATGCCAATGTCATGGGGCCGATCAATGCACAGCTTGGCAATCTCAGTTATGTGCTGTGTGCGATGATCGGTGGTGTGCTTGCATTGCGCGGAATCGGAGGATTTACCATCGGTAAACTGGTCAGTTTCCTGACCTTTAACAAATCCTTCAGCATGCCGATCAATCAGGTCAGCATGCAGTTGAACAGTATTGTGATGGCGCTGGCAGGAGCCGACCGTGTCTTCGAACTGCTCGATGAACAGCCGGAGGTCAACGAAGGCTACGTCACACTGGTCCGCGCCAATGTGGCAGAGGATGGCACGATCACAGAGTCCAAAGAGCGCACCGGAAAATGGGCATGGAAGCATTACCATAAGGATACCGACACTGTGACGTATCAGCAGTTACAGGGAGATGTGGTCTTCGATCATGTAGATTTTGGCTATAATGACGACAAGATCGTTCTCCATGATGTGGAGATCTTTGCAAAACCGGGTCAGAAGATCGCGTTTGTCGGTGCCACCGGTGCGGGCAAGACGACGATCACCAATCTGATCAACCGTTTCTATGATATTCAGGACGGAAAGATCCGTTTCGATGGAATCAATATCAACAAGATCCGCAAAGAAGATCTGAGACATTCTCTGGGAATCGTTCTGCAGGATACCCATCTGTTTACCGGAACCGTCCGTGATAATATCCGCTATGGAAAGCTGGATGCCACGGACGCGGAGGTGGAGGCTGCCGCAAAGCTGGCCAATGCCGACAGCTTTATCAAGTATCTGCCACAGGGCTATGATACGATGCTGACCGGTGACGGAGCAAACCTGAGTCAGGGACAGAGACAGCTTCTGGCCATTGCCAGGGCAGCCATCGCCAATCCGCCGGCATTGATCCTGGATGAGGCGACGAGTTCCATTGATACCAGAACGGAAAAACTGGTACAGGATGGTATGGATCAGTTGATGGCGGGACGCACGACGTTTGTGATCGCGCATCGTCTGTCCACAGTTAAGAACAGTGACTGTATTATGGTTCTGGAGCAGGGACGCATCATTGAGCGCGGCACCCATGATCAGCTTATCAGTATGAAGGGCAAGTATTATCAGCTCTATACCGGAAAAATGGAAGGAGAACAACTGGCATGACAAAACTGCCACTGATCAGTATTTATCCGGTGCTGGCGAGACAGACCGGATTTCCGGTCTATCTGTCCGGCATTGGCGTGACAGATCCGGAATATCATATCATCAGAGAACAGGGACTGGTGTCCCATCAGATCCTGTTCACCCTCGAGGGAGAGGGGCGGATACGCGTGGATGGAAAGAAGTATGAGGCGAAACCCGGGACATTGTTTTATGTGGCCAGCGGCGTGGTTCATGAGTACTATCCACTGCGAAATCACTGGAAGACGTGCTGGATGGTATTCCGCGGAGAATATCTTTCCGACATGATGACGAATCTTGGGTTTCCTGACTATATGTTTAAGAAACTGTCTTCGATGGAGGAGATTACCCGGATGTTTGGCCGGATCCTGGCGGCAGCCAGGGATCCGGTTCATGCGGAGGAGCGCTGCTCGGTGCTGGTATATGAGTATATTATGGCGGTACGACGTATGCTGCTTACCGGCAATGACCGGGGAGATACCGTGATCAGTCAGGCGTTGATCCACATGGATGATCATTTTTCCGAGGATATTGCACTGGGTGAACTGGCAGAAAGCTGTGGAATTACGCAGCAGCACCTGTGCCGTGTATTTAAGAAGGAGTTTGGGATGCGGCCGCTGGAGTATCTGGCCAGAAAACGGATCGCCAGAGCCAAATCCCTGCTGTATACCACGGATTATCCGGTGGCGAAGATCGGACAACTGGTAGGTTATTCCAATCCGACTTATTTTGGACAGGTCTTCAAAGATATCGAGGGATGCTCGCCCAGGGAATATCGGAAGAGTACGAGTACGCGGTCGGAATGATGTTCATATTTTGAGAGTTTAAAAAAATTTCAGATTGTAGGAAACACCGTGTTATCTTATACTTGGCTTATAAGTAACACGGTGTTTTTTTGATTTCATATCAAGGAGAAGGAAGAGAGCAATGAACTCTCTGGAATGGAGGAGAATGTGAAAAAAACATTACGACGAATTGGAGCGGGGGTGCTTAGTGCAGTGATGGTGATGAGCAGTATTCCCGGGGTATCACCTGCAACCGCCAGGGTCAGTGCCCAGGAGGTTAAGACGCAGGATTGTGAAGTGCATCTGAACGGAGATGACATCCGGACAGACAGTGTCAATGGTCTGACGTTTAAGGGCTTCGGACTTCTTTCCGGCAATTCCACCAGCGATCTGCTGATGGATTACAAGGTAGAACATCCGGAGGCTTACAACCAGCTGATCCAGTATCTGTTTGGCGGAGATCGTCCGATCATGAACCATGTCAAACTGGAGATGGGCAATGACAGGAATACATCCACCGGCGCGCAGACCTGTACCAAGAGAACACAGGATGAGAAGGCCAATGTGACCAGAGATCCGTCCTGGCAGCTTGCGGCGGATGCCAAAAAGGTAAACCCAAAGGTGAAGGTCAGCATCCTGAAATGGTGTGCACCTGCCTGGGCTAATACAGCCCAAAAGCAGTATCAGTGGTATAAGGAATCCATCCTGGCAGCGTATGAGACCTATGGTTACATGGTAGATTATATCAATCCTAATACCAATGAGAGGTGGAGTGAGACAGGAGATCCTGCCAACACCAAGCAGTGGGCCAAATGGATCGCGCAGGAAGACGAGACCACGATCCCGGATGCGGATGCGCTGGCAGCATACCATAAGATCAAACTGGTGATCAGTGATGAGTCAGGCACAGTATCAGACTCTGTTGCTTACAATCTGCAGCAGGATCAGGAATTTATGGATGCCACCGACGTGGTGGGTTATCACTACAGCCCATGGGATGATACCAAGGGACGCATGAAGTGGCTGGCCGACGAGGTTGACAAGGAAGTATGGAACAGTGAGGCACAGGCGACATTCTCCAATTCCTACTTCAGACCAAGCAACAATTCCAAGGACGGCACATTTGATGCAGACATCAGCGGAAGCATTGGTGGAACCGGAAGTGCTCTGGAGATGGGCAATACCTTTATCAAGGGATTTGTAGAGTCCAGAAGATCCCACATCATCTATCAGCCGGCCATCGGTTCCTTCTATGAGGGCGGTCAGTATTCATTTAAGGAACTGGTCAGTGCCAGAGATCCATGGTCCGGATATATGCATTATGACACCGGCCTTCTGATTCTGGAGCATCTTGCCAGATTTGCAAAGACCGGCTGGGAAAATGAAGACAATACAGAGGGCATCTGGAGAGGTGTTGTATCTGCCAGCAAGACCAGCGCAGACGGAACCAATCCGGTCAATGGACGAAACGGTGGAGCCAACTACATTACATTAGCTGCACCGACCAAGGATGACTTCTCAACGATGATTGTCAATGACAGCGATTATACACAGAACTACACCTTATCTGTGGAGAATATGAAGCTGGATGAGAATCAGAAACTGGAGCTGTGGGAGACCAGAGCGGCTGATGATGGAGCTTATGATGAGAATTACATGAAGGATCTGGGAACCGTTGAAGCAAAAGACGGAACCTACACCTTTACCGTAAAACCATACAGCACCGTGACCGTAACGACGCTGGAACTGTCTCAGGAAGAGAAAGAGGAACTGGCTCTTCCAAAAGACACCGAGCGTAATGTTCTGGATGTAGATCAGGGCGATGGAACCCTGTATGCAGATGACTTTGAGTACAGTGATGAGTACATGGACATGAGAGGCGGCCAGCAGGGTGCCAGCGTCAGATATGGACATAATGTCAATGGCGCCTTTGAATCTTACCTGACAGAGTCCGGCAATCATGTGCTGCGCCAGCAGCTTGACAAGGAAACGATGGGAGTAGGATCTACCTGGAGTGCAGGAGATGCCACCGTGCTGATCGGTGACTTCCGCTGGGCAAACTACACCGCATCTGTCGATGTGAACTTTGAATCTACGGCCAGCAAGTCTTACGCGGCAGTAGCGATCCGTCAGTACGGCAGCAGCCAGAAACTGACCGCCAGTGCGGGATATACCTTACGTCTGGATCCGACCGGTGAGTGGACATTGTATCGTCTGACCAAGGCGGTTGCCACAGGTACTCTGACAGAGGCAGATGGCTTCCAGGCGGGAAGCGGGGCATGGAACAACCTTTCCCTGTCCGGCAATGGCGCAACGATCACGGCGTCTGTCAATGGAAAAGAACTGGCTGTCTATGTGGATGAAACTCCGATCACTTCCGGACGTGTGGGACTTGGAAGCAATTACAGTTTCACACAGTTTGACAACCTGAAAGTGACCAAGATCGCAGGAACTGCTCCATATTACTCAGAGCTTCTGGACAACATGGAGACCTATGATCTGACAGAGCAGAAGAATGCAAAGCTGGTCTACAGCGATGGATGGGCAAGATTTGACGGCTGCGGCATGTACTGCTATCAGAGAAGTATGTCATCTACCAGCCAGAAAGGAGCAACGCTGACTTACACCTTTGAGGGTACCGGACTGGAACTTCTGGCGGCTGCCAAGAAGAGCTGTAAGATCCGTGTGACCGTAGACGGCAATGTGGCAGAGGAAGCAGATACCTATGCCACCAAAAATGATAACCAGACGATCTACTCTCTGAATGGACTGTCTTACGGAACACATACCGTACAGATTGAACTGGTATCAGGAACCTTATATGTCGATACCGTAGGTATCCTGTCTGATACATACGGGGAGGTACCGGCAGAGCCAACACAGGAGCCTTTACAGACACAGGAGCCACAGCAGACGCAGGAGCCACAGCAGACTCAGACGCCGGCACCTGCACCGGCACAGCAGACACAGGAGCCGACCCCGCAGAATGGACAGTCCGTGAGCGATGGCACAGCAGACTACACTGTAACTGACGCAGCGGCGCAGACCGTGACATACCGGGCACCGGTCAATGCAAAGGCTTCCAGCGTGACTGTTCCGGATCAGGTGACTATCACTGTGGGAACGCAGAAGATCACCTACAAAGTGACTGGGGTAGCAGACAATGCATTTGCCAAGAACAAAAAGCTCAAGAGTGTTGTCATCGGAAAGAATGTGACCACGATCGGAAAGAAAGCATTCTTCAAGTGCAGCAGCTTAAAGAAGATCAAGATCAAGAGCACAAGCCTGAAAAAGGTAGGTGCAAAGGCAATTCAGGGTATTGCATCCAAGGCTGTGATCACCTGCAACAAGAAATGCCTGAAGAATTACAAAAAACTCTTTAGTTCCAAGACAGGATACAAGAAATCCATGAAGATCAAAAAGGGTTGATCGGATCCTGGAAGACTCGATCGCATCCTGTTTGGAAATAACAGAAATCAGAAAATGACAGGAATGCAGAACATGTCAGAACACCAGAAAAGGCCAGAACCGAAAATCGGTCCTGGCCTTTTTGCTGCCTGAGAACAGAAATATGCATAATGTCATTGGTAAACTTACAGTGTGTTATGGCTGTAACAGCATTTACTGCGCCAGATACTCCTCGTAGAGTGCAATGACTTTCTTCATGGCTTCCGGACCCGGTGCACCGATCGTATTTCGCTTGTCCACACAGGTTTCCATGCTGATCGCATCGTAAATGTCTTCCTCAAAGACCGGGCTGATCGCCTGATAGTCTTCCAGTGGAAGCTCGCCCAGAGAGATGCCTTTGTCGATACAGGTCAGAACAAGCTGACCGATGATGCCGTGTGCATCGCGGAATGGAACACCGTGGTTAACCAGATAGTCTGCCGCGTCGGTCGCATTGGTAAATCCGCCTTCGGCACTGGCTCTCATGCGGTCCTTGCGGAAGGTCATGGAATCCAGCATGCCGTGGAAGAGGACGATACAGCCCTTGGTCGTGTCGATCGCATCAAACGCAAATTCCTTGTCCTCCTGCATGTCCTTGTTGTAGGCCAGAGGCAGTCCCTTCATGGTGGTCAGAAGGGAAGTGAGGGCGCCGTAGACACGTCCGGTCTTGCCGCGTACCAGCTCGGCAATATCCGGATTCTTTTTCTGCGGCATGATACTGCTGCCGGTGGAATAGGAATCGTCAATGTCAACAAACTGATATTCGTTGGTGTTCCAGGTGATGATCTCCTCACAGAAGCGGGAGAGATGCATCATGATGATCGACATGTCATTGAGGAATTCGATCAGATAGTCGCGGTCGGATACGGAGTCCATACTGTTGAGCGTAGGACCGGTAAAGCCCAGAAGGCTGGCGGTCATCTCGCGGTCGAGCGGATAGGTCGTTCCTGCAAGGGCACCGGATCCCAGAGGACAGTAGTTCATGCGTGCATAGGTATCTTCCAGACGGGAACGGTCGCGCTTGAACATCTCGAAGTAGGCACCCATATGGTGTGCCAGCGTGATCGGCTGGGCTTTCTGCAGATGGGTGAATCCCGGCATGATCGTGTCTGTGTTTTCTTTCATGATCCGAAGCAGGCTCTTGAGCAGATCCTTGAGCAGATCGTTCATCTCGAGGATCTCTTTGCGGGTATATAACTTCATATCCAGTGCAACCTGGTCATTACGGCTTCGGCCGGTGTGGAGACGCTTGCCGGCATCTCCGATGCGCTCGATCAGATGTGCTTCCACAAAACTGTGGATATCCTCATGCTCACCGTCAAAGATCAGAACACCGGACCGGATGTCTGCCAGAATGCCCTGCAGTCCTGCGATAATGGATTCTTTGTCCTGCTCACTTAAGATGCCCTGTGCAGCGAGCATGGTTACATGTGCGATGCTTCCTTCGATGTCTTCCTGGTAGAATTTCTGGTCAAAGGACAGGGAAGCATTGAAATTGTGTACTAATTGATTGGTTTGTTTGGTAAAGCGTCCGCCCCAAAGTTTCATCGTGATAGGTTCCTTTCTATATATGTAATACATCATGAAAATACCGAAATGGGATTACCGCTTCCGGTAGCCATTTCGGTATCACATGTGTCATGCCGGCAGAGAGGATCAATCCTCAGCAGCTGGCTTTGCGTCAGTGTACTCTACATAGTCATCATCGAAATCATCCAGAAAATCATCATCGAAATCATCCAGATAATCCGGTGCAAAATAACGGAATACCGCGTAAGCGATCGCTGCCACAGCAGCAACAGCACCGATGACTGCCAGTACGATCAGCAGGGTATTTTTGTTCTTCTGCTCCAGCTCCTTCTTGTGAAGAAGTTCTGAGATCTTTGCCTGATTTAACAGGTCCTCTAAACGTTTATTGCACATAGTCGTTCCTCCCGTCTGCTTCTATTAAGCATATTTTTCTTAGTATAACATAGTTTCTGTTAAATATCCACTTTTTTCAGTTTGGCAAAGGAGGCCATCATCCTGCGTGTGCTTCCGTTGTCAAAGGTTACGGTCACCTGATAATCACCGCCTTTTTCTTCAAGTGCAGTCACTTCCCCCTCGCCGAACCGGGTATGTCTGACACGGTCACCCATCCGGTAATCGATGGAGGTGTGCGCCGGTTTGGATTCCCTTGCGGCGTAGGAACTGCCAAATCCCTTGGAGATCATGCTGTTGCCGGCAAAGAGATTGCCGGTGCCGGGGGATGCAGGGCAGGCCTGTCGGCGCGCCTGTTTTTCGGCCATCGGATTCCAGCTTCCGGTTCCGTAGGACGGTGTGGAGGCTGGACGGGAGGCGTAGCGGGAGCCGGACAGTCCCTGCCCGCCGGGCTGGTGCCGCAGGAAATCCGCGCCGCTCATACCCCTTGGGGAGGAGACACCGGTGGATGGAGAAGGTCTGCGGTTTCCGATATTTCCCGTCGTCGATAACAGGTAGCGTGGGATCTCCTGGATAAAGCGGGAAGGCGGGTTGAACTGCTGCTCTCCGTTGCGGAAACGGCTTCTGGCACAACTCAGCGACAGTTTCTTCATGGCACGGGTAATTCCCACATAACACAGGCGGCGTTCCTCCTCCATCTCTTCCTGTGCGGTCTGCGGATCTTCGGCATAACAGGCCATGGCACCCGGGAAGATACCGTCCTCCATGCCGACCAGATAGACATATGGGAACTCCAGTCCTTTTGCACTGTGCAGGGTCATCAGCAGAACGAGATTGGTGCCGTCCTCCACATTGTCAATGTCTGCGACCAAAGCGACCTCTTCAAGGAAACCGGAAAGGGTCGGCTCGTCTTCACAGTTTTCCTCATAGGAAGCCGCCTTGTTGATCAGCTCCTGAATATTTTCCAGACGCGCCTGCGCCTTTTCTTCTTCCTCCTCGTTTTCGATCATCGTCTCGTAACCGGTCTGTTCGACAACGGTGCGGA
Source organism: uncultured Lachnospiraceae bacterium (assembly GCA_934351255.1). Taxonomy (GTDB): domain Bacteria; phylum Bacillota; class Clostridia; order Lachnospirales; family Lachnospiraceae; genus Jutongia. The sequence goes on along the minus strand of CAKRJH010000002.1, from coordinate 223,747 downwards.
TCACTTCCTCCACGGAATATCCGGGCTCCTGGATCAGTTCCTTGAGAGATTCAATAAGATTGACAAAGGAGGTCAGCTTGGTCTTTGCCCGTCCCAGTCCGTCGATGTACTCATGGTGCAGCAGAGCACCGTAAAAACTGGTTTCCTGTGCCTGGGCATAGGAGGTCAGACGGTCGATGGAAGTCAGGCCAATGCCGCGCTTTGGCACGTTGATGATACGTTTGACGCTGATGTCATCGAGGCCGTTGTCAATGGTGCGCAGATAGGCAAGGATATCCTTGATCTCCTTGCGCTGATAGAAGTTGACAGCACCTACAATGCGGTACGGAACATTTTCCTGGATAAGCTTCTCCTCAAAGACACGGGACTGTGCATTGGTACGGTACAGGATGGCGAAATCGCCATAGTCCGCCTCGCCGTCTGCGGCAGCGTGGGAGATGGCAGAAGCGATCACTCCGGCCTCTTCATATTCGTTTTCAAACTGAGTAAAGTAAATGGGATCTCCCTTGGCCTTCTGTGTCCACAGAGATTTGTCCTTGCGTTCGGTATTGTTATGGATCACACTGTTGGCAGCGTCCAGGATATTTTGTGTGGAACGGTAATTTTCCTCCAGCCGGATCACTCTGGCATCCGGATACTGCTGCTCAAAGTTCAGAATGTTGTGGATATTGGCTCCACGGAATTTGTAGATCGACTGGTCATCGTCCCCCACCACGCAGAGGTTGTGCTCAATGTTTCCGTCCTCGCCGGTGGAACTGGCAAGAAGGCGGATCAGCTCAAACTGGGCGGTGTTGGTATCCTGATACTCGTCCACCAGAATATAGCGGAAGCGCTGCTGGTAACGAGACAGAATATCCGGATTCTCGCGGAAAAGCTGGATCGTCTTGACAATGAGATCGTCAAAGTCCAGGGCGTTGGAATCCTGCAGACGCCGCTGGTATTCGCGGTAGATCCGTGACAGAAGCTCCCCGTGGAAGGCATCGCGTGTTCCGTAGGAATCCTTGATGATATCCTCCGGTGTCTTCAGTTCATCCTTGGCCTTGGAGATGGAACTGAGCATATTGCGCTCTTTGTATTTTTTCGGATCGAGATCCAGATATTTGAGAACATCGCGCATCAGGGCACGCTGGTCATCGCTGTCGTAGATCGTAAAACTGCGGGAGTAGCCCAGTGCCTCGATCTCACGGCGCAGGATGCGCACACAGGTGGAGTGGAAGGTGCTGACCCAGATCGCTCCGGCATCGTCGCCCACGATCTGGTCGACACGCTCGCGCATCTCACCGGCCGCTTTGTTGGTGAAGGTCAGAGCAAGAATATGGTAGGGACTGACCCCATAGTGATCGATCAGATAGGCAATGCGGTGTGTCAGTACGCGTGTCTTTCCGGAACCGGCTCCGGCCAGGATCAGCAGTGGACCCTTGTGGTGGCAGACTGCCTCTGCCTGCGGAGCATTCAGGCCCGCCAGCATATCGTGTGTTGTATGAGTCATGGTCATAATATAAGTATCTCCTCGATTAAAATTTATGGGTTCCGGCCGGCTTGTTGATCAGCTGGTCACGGTAAGCCTTGGCACCGGCAAAAAAGGTGTGCAGTGCTTCCTGATCCCCCTGACGGATTGCCTCCATGACACGCTGCAGGACGTTCTGGAAATCCTCCAGAAAATCCAGAATGCAGTCGGAATTGTTCAGACAGATATTTTCCCACATAGCAGGGGAGGATGAGGAGATCCGGGTGATATCCTTAAATCCTCCTGCGGCCAGCAGACGGTAAATGCCGTATTGGTCAAGATCTGCCACGGCATTTACCAGAGCGGCAGAGATGACGTGCGGGCCATGGCTGATGCTGGCAGTCGCCTGATCGTGGACCTTGACATCGACCTCGACACATTTGGCACCGGTCGCCTCGACAAATTCATGCATCCATGCGACATATTCCTGCGGAACCTCCGAGGTAGGGGTCAGAATGTAGAAGTGATCGTGCAGCAGCTTCTCATCGGAATACTGGTAGCCGATCTTCTCGGTTCCGGTCATGGGATGACCGCCGATGAAACAGGAATTCATTCCAAGGTCTGCCACAGCCTCGTGGATATCCCCCTTGACGCTGCCCACATCGGTCAGGATGCAGCCGGGGCGGATCAGCGGCTTGAGGCGTTCCAGATAGGAAATGTTCTGGCGCACCGGTGCACACAGGAAGATCACATCACAGTCTGCAAAGTCTTCCAGACTGCCGGTCATCCGGGTGAGAACACCGTCAGAGATCGCCAGTTCAAGCTGGGGATTCGGGGTGTCCGGGTGATACGTATAGGCTATGATCTGAGCTTCCGGCTTTTGCAGGCGGATGCTTCTGGCGATGGATCCACCGATCAGACCAAATCCGATAAATCCAAATATATTTCGGGATCGTGTATTCATTTTCGTTCTCCGTTCTATTTATGATATTTGTATGTAAACATACATTGCAATCTGCTTTTGACCCTTGCATCATTGTAATCGACTGCAAAAACCGTGTCAATACGCATAAAAACTTGCGTATTGAGGGGGAAAGGGGTATAATATAGCGGATAATAATTCGATGGAGGAGAAGTCGGTATGGGAAAAAAACTGGGAGATGGAATTCTCTCTACCATAAAGATGATCGTTGGGACCATTTTGGGTTATCTCGGGGTTCTGATGAACATTCTGGGATCGGTGATGGGGGTGCTTGCATCGATTCTTGTGGTATGCATGATCGTGGGAATCTGCGTGTACGTCAAGGTGCTGCCGATGTTCACGGAGGCCAGGGAAGCCGTCTTTGACAAAATGGTCAATATGTCAGAGACCGATTTCATCATGAACGAGGATACGGTGATCTACGATAAGAATGGAGATAAGGTCGGATCGATCAACACGGGACGTTACAAGTATGTATCGATCTCCAAGATCTCTCCTTATATTTATGACGGATATATCGCTGTGGAGGATAAGCGTTTTAAGACCCACGGAGGCGTGGATCTGCTGGCAACCATGCGTGCCGGTGTATCGCTGCTGCGTCACAACGGTGAGATTACGCAGGGTGGAAGTACGATCACCCAGCAGGTGATCAAGAACAACCTTCTCACGCAGGAGAAGACTTTTACGCGAAAGATCGCGGAGATCCTTCTGGCACCTACGGTGGAGGCAAAGTTCGGAAAAGACAAGATCATGGAGTATTACTGTAACAGTAACTTCTATGGAAATAACTGCTACGGTGTGGGAGCCGCCAGCAAATATTACTTCGGCAAGAAAGCAGATGAACTGGAGCCGGAGGAGGCAGCCCTGCTGATCGGGCTGTCCAACAGTCCGTCGGCCTATGACCCGGTGAGACATCCGGAGGCGGCCAGGAAAAAGAGAGACTCCGTGTTGGAGACGATGTACCATGAGGGTGTGATCTCCAAGAAGCAGTATGCACGTTCCTTGAAGGTCAAGATCGACCCGGTACAGATGCAGGAGAAGAGCAACAGTGAGAGCTACGTGGTAAGCTACGCAGTGCATTGTGCCGCGATCTCCCTGATGGAGCAGGAGAATTTTGCATTCCAGTACACCTTCAAGGACAAGGCCGATTACGAGAGCTATCAGAGCAAGTACGGAGAGACTTACAGCAAAAAATGCGAGCTGATCCGCGATGGAGGATACAAGATCTACACCTCCATTGATATGAACAAACAGAAGAAGCTGCAGAAGGCGGTGGACAACGGGCTGGCATACAACACCGAGATGAATGAGGATGGAACCAAGTATGCAATGCAGGGGGCAGCAGTCTGTGTGGACAACCAGACCAACTATGTGGTGGCAGTCGTCGGAGGACGAGGAGAGCAGGATGCTTACAACCGTGCTTATCTGGCAGCCAGACAGTCCGGTAGTTCGATCAAACCGCTGATCGACTACACACCGGCGTTTGAGTCGGGAGTGTATTCTCCGTCTTCCGTGATCAATGATCACAAGATTGAAAATGGTCCGTCCAATGCCGGTGGCGGCTATCACGGAAACATCCACCTCAGAGAGGCGGTACAGCGTTCCCTGAATACCGTGGCCTGGCAGGTGCTTGAGACGATCACACCGGAATACGGTCTGTCTTTCCTGGACAAGATGCGTTTCCACAATCTGAGTTATGTCGACAACGGAAACATGGCATTGTCCCTGGGTGGATTCACACAGGGTGTCCGTGTTGTAGATATGGCCAAGGGATTTTCCACGCTGGCCAATATGGGAACGTACAGTGACCGCACCTGCATTAAGAAGATTGAGCATGTGGGAGAGGGCACCGTCTATGAGGATGCGGAGACAAAGACCCGCGTCTATTCCGAGGATGCCGCATGGATGATGACGGATGTCCTCAAGGGTGTTCTCGATGAAAGCTGGGGTACAGGACGTGCCCTGAAGCTGGATGGCGGACAGATTGCCGCTGGCAAGACCGGTACCACAAACTCCAGCAAGGATGTCTGGTTCTGTGGATATACGGCATATTATACGACGGTTGTGTGGGCAGGATATGACACCCCGAAGGCGATGCCGGGAATATACGGTGCGTCAGTGCCGGGTGTGATCTGGAAGAACTACATGAACGATATTCACCGCAAGAAGACACCGGTGGATTTCGCGGATCCTTCTGAGACCTTGGTGCTTGCCAGATATGATGGCAGTGGTAAGATCATTGAGGGGACTGAGAAATCACCGACCGGCAAGAGAGCGGCCGGAATGGATTACTTCTCGACACAGATTCTGGAAGATACATCAAATTATGCGTCTTCCCTGAAGGACAAGGCACAGCAGAAGAAGGTCGAAAAGAAACTCAAGAAGTTTGAGGCGATGACCGTGGATACGCTGGATCAGTATTATGACTTTATCCTGGCATACCGGGAGGTCAGCGAGATGATCAGTGCGATCGAGGATGATGATATCCGCAAGAGTTACATGACCCGGTGTAAGGACAAATACGACAGCCTGAAGGATGAGACGGTTGACTGGGCCGATGTCGTTGCGGCCAAGGAAGAAGCGCAGAAAGCGGCCAACGAAGAGACGGCGCGTGAGACTGCCAACAAGGCCAAGAAGGAACAGGAGAGGGAGACCAAGGAAGCAAGGATCTCATTGGCCAAGACGAAACTGAAGGCGCTGACCGGATATGACTATCAGCCGGAGAATATGCAGAGTATTCTCGATGCGGCGCTCAAGGCGGTCAACAAGTGTAAGAAATATACTGAGTATTCTTCGTTGTACAGCCAGTATATGACATACAAGGCGAACCTGGAGGCACTGCCTACCAAGGACGAGTATGACAGGGAACATGGTTCCGGAGACGGGGCGCAGACCACTCCGGCGCCGGATGACAATGCAGCATAGTGAATGAGGGAAATGAGGACGTATATGCAGATGAGATCAACAGAGGTGCACAGCCCGGAGGAAAAGGCCCGCAGGGAGCAGGAGGCTCTGGAGGCGAGACGCCAGGAGATGAAAAGGGCTTCGGCGGTGCAGGAACAGAAACCGAAACCGGTCCGCAGGGAACGCCCTGTCCCGGACAGCATACCGGGTGATCCGGAGCAGATGAGTATCAGCGACTGGCTTTTTACAATCTGCTGGATCCGCATTCCGTTCTTCGGCTTTTTGTACGCCTGTGTGGTGGCATTGAGACGGGGAAACAACCGCACCAAAAAGAATTACGCGGCAGCGTATATTATCTATCGGCTTCTGGTACTGGTGCTGACGGTGGCCGTATTGTATGTATTCTATAAAGTTGGACTGGATTTTGTAGATCAGATGTTGAGCTATGTAAAGTGATCCGGTATAGAGGACTCCTGCTGTGGCATAGATATATGTCATAAGCGGGAGTTTTTTTATGATGAAAACCATTGCGTTATATATCAGAACCTCCAAGAAGCAGAAGGTGGAGGCAGGGGAGAGTGTTCTGCATCAGAGGGAACTGCTGGAACAGTATCTCCGGCAGAGCGGACTGATCAGGGATGCCGGCGTAGAGATTTATCAGGATGAGGGATGGTCGGGTGGCAGCCTGGACCGGCCGCAGTTTCGTCGGATGTTTGCCGGGATTTTGCTGGGGCGGATCCAGATTCTCATCACTAAGGATTTTTCCAGACTCTCGAGGAATCATCTGTGGATCTCCCATTTCCGGGAAGAACTGCTCACGCAGACCGGAGTGAGGTGGATCTCATTGGGGGAACGGTATGATTCCAGCCAGGGGACATGGCAGCTGGGATTTGGGCTGCGGACAGTGTTTCATGAATATTACCTGCAGGACATTTCCCAGAAGACCAGGCAGAGTCTGCATGCCAGGAAACTGGCCGGAGAGACTGCGGTGGCACGTGCACCCTATGGATACCGGGTGGAGAGGGACGGACAGGGGCGGTGTGTGATGCGGTCCAAACCGGAGGAGGCTGAGGTGGTGGCCAGATTGTATGCGTGGCAGGCTCAGGGGCTTTCCTACAGGGAGATCGCACGTAAACTTGCAGAGGAGAGCATGCATCGGATGGAAGAGGTCAGGATCTGGCAGATCCTGCACAATCCGGTGTATACCGGAAGGTATTTCTGTGAGAAGACAGGTTCCGTATACCGGGGCGGATTCCGGATACAGAAGAAAGAGCCGGAGAGCTGGCTGGAGATCGGGGTACCGCCGCTTCCCGGGCTGGAGCGGTCCGGAAAACAGAAGACTGTGGGGATAGAGGGCTCGAAAAAGACAAGGCGCAGACAGCACGTATTTGCCAGAAGACTGGTCTGTGCAGGATGTCATAAGGGGTTTGCGGCTCGTGAGAAAGGAACACTGATATGCCGCGGCTGTCCGGCCGGAAGCAGATGCAGGGTGCAGGAGGATGAGATCTGGGATGTGTTGCGTCTGGCTGCAGACGAACTGGATTTTCAGCCGGAATCACTTTGGCTGACCGGCTTTGTGGACAAAATCCTGGTAGAACCCGGACATAAAATAGTGATTGTTTGGAAATTTCGGCGGCAAAACGAGTGACAAAAGGGGATGGTTTAGGGTATAATACAGATTGGGAAGCAAAAGCAGGAGGAACGTACTATGATTGGAATCGCTATTTTAGATACTGATCGAAAGGAAAGCAATACCCTGGCAGGAATGCTGAAAAGTCTCTTTAAGGAGAAAGGGGTTTCTGTTCGGATTGATGTATTTGAAGATAGTCCGTCGTTTACTTCAGAATATACGGTGCGTCAATATAAACTGGTCCTTCTGGCCAGTGATCTTGAGAAGATTGATGGCATGACTCCCGCCAAATGGATTCATGAACACGGATTTGACACAGATATTATTTATTGTACAGAGGAACGGGAGAATGCCGTGAATTTTGAGATGACCTCTCTGGGATTTCTGATGAAACCTTATGAGGTGCTTGAGGTGAACCGGCTGGTGGATTATTTCAGTTACCGAAGAAATCTTCTCTATGAGCAGGCGGTTGCGGTGACCTCAAATTTTCTGGAGCGCAGGATCCGTTTCCGTGAGATCATTTATATTGAGTCTATGGACAAGGTGGTAATGTTCCATACCGTCCGTGGCGAAGACATCAAGGTATATGACAAACTCAGCAATATCGAAAAAAAACTGGAGCGTGAAAAGAGATTTCTCCGCTGCCATCAGAGTTTTATTATAAATATGGATTATGTGGGATGTATGTTTGAAAACGAATTTATTACCATTACGAACAATTATATCCCGATTCGCAGACGTGAACGCAAACAGATCAAGGAGAGATACTACGAGTATACGAAGAACTGACGGATGTCTGTGAGAGGGAGGAGATGAAGTATGGCAGAAAAGACAGATAAAAAATTATACGACACCGCGCAGGAACAGGAACGCGTGGTGCTGGTCGGCGTGGCTACCGGACCGGGGGACGATACCGTACAGTCTCTGGAAGAGCTGGAGGAACTGGGACAGACGGCAGGAGCACTGACTGTGGGGACAGTGATCCAGAACCGGGAGAAGATGCATCCGGGCACTTATGTCGGCAAAGGCAAGATCGAGGAGATCCGGGCGTTGGTAGAACAGACACACGCAGATACCGTGATCTGTGATGATGAACTGAGTCCGGCACAGCTTCGCAATCTGACGGATGCACTGGGTACCAGGGTGATCGACCGGACCGTGCTGATCCTGGATATCTTCGCCAAACATGCCTCGACGAATGAAGGAAAACTTCAGGTGGAACTGGCACAACTTCGGTATCGTGCATCGCATCTGACCGGATCCTACGGGGAACTGTCGAGACTGGGCGGCGGTATCGGAACCCGAGGCCCGGGTGAACAGAAACTGGAGATGGACCGGCGGTTGATCAAGGAGCGTATCACGGTGCTCAAACGGGAACTGGAGCAAGTCAAGCGTACCCGGGAACTGACGCGCAAGAAGCGTCAGGAGAATACTATTCCGGTGGTGGCGATCGTCGGATATACGAATGCCGGAAAGTCGACATTGTTAAATTACCTGACCGGAGCCGGAGTGCTCTCGGAGGACAAGCTGTTTGCAACTCTTGATCCGACGACGCGCAAGCTGGAGACGGAAGAGGGGGAGCAGATGCTTCTGACGGACACGGTCGGATTTATCCGAAAGCTGCCGCATCATCTGATCCAGGCGTTTCGAAGCACGTTGGAGGAGGCCAAATACGCCGACATGATCCTTCATGTGGTCGATGCCTCCAATCCGGATATGGATGCGCAGATGTTCACTGTCTATGAGACATTGCAGAAACTGCAGGTGGGGGACAAACCCATTGTGACTGCTTTCAATAAAATAGATCGTTTTGACGATCTGGAAGAACAGGTGATCCTCAAGGATCTCCGGGCGGATGCTGCGGTCAGCATCTCTGCCAAATACGGACAGGGTGTGCCGCAGATGCTGGACAAACTGTCACAGATACTCAAGGAAAGCAAAGTGTTGATCGAGAGAACCTTTGGTTATGAACAGGGCAGTCTGGTGGCGTCCCTGCGGGATCTTGGCCAGGTGATCGAAGAACAGTACCGGGATGATGGCATCTATGTAAAGGCTTATGTCCCGAAAGAAAAAGAATATTTATTCCGCAGATAGTATGCTGTCTCTGCCTGTGGATAGATATAAATAAAAGAAAAGGAGATGAAAGGCATGAAATGTAAACACATTCTCAAACGTGGTCTGGCGATCACTTTGACTGCAGCGATGATTGTCGTGGGATGCGGAGTACAGACTCCGAATGCCGGCGCCAAAAAAGCGAAACAGCCAAAGATTTCCAAGAAAAAGATCAGCGCCACGGTTGGTGCCCAGACCACACTCAGCGTAAGCAACGCCAAGAAAAAAGTGAAATGGTCTACCAGCAACAAGAAAATCGTAAAGATTTCTTCAACCTCCGGGAAAAAGAAATCTACAGCAACCCTGGTGGCAGTGAAAAAGGGAAAAGCTACCATCACGGCAAAGGTGGGAAAAAAGAAGTTAAAATGTAAGGTAACCGTTAAGGCTTCTGCTATTTCCTCCCTTTCCTTTGATCCTCTGGACTCTACTGTTGTGATCATGAAACTGGCCAAGAAGACCCAGCTTTCCGCAACAGATCTCAAGGTGGGATTCAAGGAATATCAGGAAGGCCGGTTCAACCAGAAGCCGGCGATCGAATCTCTGACCACAACCGATCAGAAGACTTATCGTCTGTATCTGAGCAGATCCGTGTTCAACGGTGACTTTGTCAAGGTTACCTACGGAAAGAGTGAGAAGACGGTACAGTGCAAGAGAACCTTCAAGCAGGATGAGGACCAGACCGGCGGTATTATCCGCAAGGATGCTGTCGTGAACCTGTCTCTGGATTACTTCATGGAAGGTGAGATCGGCGATGTTGTATACACTCTGAAGAAAGGTTCCAAACTCCCTAAGGGTCTGGTTCTTGCAGGCAAGAAGGGACTGATCAAGGGTATTCCTACTGAGGCTGGTGCGACGACAGTGGCACTTCAGGCTAAGGATGGACTTGGACGCAAGGCTAATCTCAGCCTGACTCTCAAGGTATACGATGAGGTGACACTGGCGGCAGCAGATGTCAAGTCAGACATCCGTCTGGATGATTATGTGGCAGACCGCAACGCAACCGTGACCGGCCCTGCAGTTTCCGCCAAGGCAGATCCTTCCGATTACTACAGGACATATGAGATCAAGGGCTATGGCGGTTCCGAGAATTACAAGTTTGCAGTGGCAGACGATGGAACCGGTGTGAAGCTGACGACAGATACCGTGGATGTGGCTACAGGTACTGTGACACAGGATACGGCAAAGTCCACGACACTTTGCATTCCTTATACGATCGCAGCTGGTGAGCACAACTTTGCAGTTACCATCACAGATGCAGCGGATGCAAGCCGTGCCGTGACCGTCAATGTTTCCGTAAATGCCAAGCAGTATGTCAATATCAGCGGAACCGTAAAGGACAATGCAGGAAATCCGCTCAGCGGCAATGAGGCCGTATATCTGATCCCGGCAGATTCCGATACATTCTCTGACTATATCTCCACCGTACAGTGGGAGAGAATGGTCAAGGATGCCGATGGATATTATGATGCAGCAGCGGGCAACAAGGTAAAGGGCTACTCTTATGACAGCACCTATACCGACGAAGCCAGCGATGCGGTACAGTACGAGATCGGTACCAGAAAGAATACCGCACAGGTTGGTCCATATCCAAAGCCAACGGTTCTGCATGAGGAGCCGACACCGGGACCGACAGCAACAGCGACACCGACGGCAGATCCTGCATCGACAGCACCGGCAGCATACAAGAAAGTAGAGCTGACAGACGGTGCATATCAGGCAGAGGTTCCGGCCGGCAAGTATGTCGTAAAGGTAAAGGCAGCAAATAAAATCAAGTATGAGGCAGTTGCCAATATGGAAGTGGCTGCAGATGGCACACAGGATATCACGATGCCAACACGCTTCGCCAAGGTGACAGGTACCGCAAGATACGCCAATGACAATCCGGTCATCAATGATTATATTTATTTTGAGATGACGTCCGGGCAGTATGAAGGAGCAGTATATTCTGTACAGACTAACTACGCAGGTGCCTATGTGGCATCTCTGCCGGCAGGTGAATATGCGGCGTATGTGCTCGATGAGGATCAAAATTCTCTGTACTTTGCCAATACACTGACTGTGGCAGACGGCGTGGATATGAGTGCGGCAGATATGAAGCTGTCCGTATCCAAGAGCATCGTAGAGGGTGTTCTGTTACAGAAGATTTCTGAAACTGAGACCAGCAGAATGGCAAACAAAAGATTCTACGTGTATGATGCTCAGGGTAGGTGTCAGACCTTCTGGACCAATAAGGAGGAAACCGTAAAGGATGAGGCGACCGGCGAGTATAAGGAGACCGACAATTCCGCAATCTTTAAGATCAATCTGTATGACGGTGTCTACAATGTGCGTGTTCGTACAAACGCCGGAAATATGATCTCTGTGGGCACGATTACCGTAGCGGGTGCCAATATCCAGGGGGCAGCGCGTCCAAACTTTGTGGTTGATTTCGGTACATATATGGACACCGCGGCAGAGATCGCTCTGAATACTCCGGTTTCTGCATCATCCACAGGTAACAACAACCTGTTGTATAAGTTTACTGCACCGGCAGACGGAAATTATTCCTTTATCATATCCAAGTGGGGGAAAGCGGTAAATACTGCTCCAATGGCTGTCTCCGGAAAAGATGAGAACAAAATGCTGTCATACTACGCATCGTTTGCCAACACGCAGACAGGTGAATACCACTACGGCTGTATGAATCTGACAGCAGGACAGACCTACTATATCGATCTGACACCTTATACACAGAGTGGCAATCAGGAGATCTGTGCACAGAACTTCCGCATCAGCAATTTCCAGTCTTACTACGATATGTATGCTGCTCAGATCACCTATGGCACACCGGTTTCCGTCAAGGCACTGGCAGATCATCCGGTAGAAGCTCTGAATGGAAAAGCCGTATTGAAGATGAATGTGACAGCCGGCAATGGTTACACTATCAGTGCAGACTGCACGACCATCGGTGCAAAGAGTCCATCCATTGCGGTGATCTCTCTGAGCCAGGGAATGTTCGCAGATAATTTGAACGGAAATGTCGTGACCGTCTCTTCTTCGAATACTTCACGTACTGTCCGGTTTACTCCGGAGGAGAGTGGTGTATGCTATGTAGTGCTCTCTACCTTGAATGGACAGAATGCTACCATCAATGCAACGGTGAATGAGGCTGTCGTTCAGACGCCGCCACCGGCACCGACAGTGGCACCATCGTCCACGCCGGATCCAAGTGCTACACCGGTGGCCAGCGTAAAACCATCCGAGACACCGGCTGCAGAACAAGAAAGGAGATAAGCCATGAACAAAAATGTGATAAAGAGAATTATGGCATGTGGTTTAGCTCTGAGTATGGTAATTACCGGAGGAAACTTAACTGCCGGAAGTGCTTCTGCTGCAAAGAAGAAAGCATTGAAGATCAATAAAAAGAAGATTACCATTCAGGCGGGAAAGACAGCGCAGTTGTCTGTCTCCAATGCCAAGAAAACAGTAAAATGGTCTACCAGTAACAAAAAGGTCGTCAAGATCACCCAGAAAAATGGAAGTAAAATAACCATTAAGGGTCTCAAAAAAGGAAAAGCAACCATCACCGCAAAATCAGGTGGCAAGAAAGTGACCTGCAAGGTGACGGTCAAGAAGGCAAAACCAAATTTCAAATCTGTCAGTGTAGACCGTTTTGATAACGCTCTTGTCCTGAATCTTAAGAAGAAGGACAAGTCATTGGCTGCCGGTGACCTGAAGGTCTATGTCAAGAGCTTCAAGCAGTCTGCCATGAACCATGAGGCTACGGTAGAGTACATTACCACGGCCAATGCCAAGCAGTACCGCGTATATCTGAACGAAACCATTAACAATGGAGATTATGTCCAGATCACATCCGGCGTGAGCAAGGCATCTGCACAGTTTAAGCAGACCATGCATGCCAAGGCAGATCAGATCAATCTGACCACCAAGCTGAATGTCAAGTATGGGGCATCCAGCCTGGAGAACTATTTTGAAAATGAGATCGGAACCCTTTCCTATAAGGTGACTAAGGGAAATCTTCCACAGGGACTGACCCTGGATGCCAAGATGGGTAAGATCAAAGGGATTGCCACTGCAGCAGGTGCAAGCCAGTGTACGGTCAAGGCAACCGATGAGCTTGGAAGAAGTGCATCCGTGATCGTAAACTTTGGTGTTTACAGCAAAGATGCCCTGTTCTGTGGTAACGATAACGCAGAGGTGGCTCTGAATGACAACGTTGAGGTTAATGGCCCAGGCATTGATGCAGCCAATGAGAACCGCGCACCAAAAGACAGAGTCTATCTGATCACAAATACCTTCAAACCGGTCGGCGGATCCGGAAAGTATCTCTTTACTCTGGAGGCCAATGATACTCCTGGTGCATGTCTTTCTACTGATAAGACGGATGCTGCCACACAGGCTGTGGTGCAGGAAGTATCAGATTCGACCACACTTCAGATCCCATATTCGGTAAAGGCCGGAAAGCATACATTCACCGTGACCATCAAGGATGCGATGGATGCCAACAAGACTGCTACCGCAACCTTCACGCTGGATGCGAAGAATTACTTTAATGTGACCGGTACTCTGAAGGGAACCAACGGTACGGCTGCAAATTATACGCGTACATATTTTGTGCCATCCACATACCGCGATTCCAAGGATACCATTTATGACCTGTATACAGACAGTGAAGGAGGATACTCTGTAGAGCTTCCAAAAGGAAAGTACGATGTCTATGTATGGAATGGATTAACTTACCGTGCTACTTCATCCATCACGGTGAAGGCAGCCGACGTACAGAAAATCGTTAAAATTCCGGTCAAATTGTATACGATCACAGCGAATGCAACGTATTCCAACAAGGATAATGTGCTGGCAGATGAAACAATCTACTTTGAGGTGGCCAATGCCAAATATGAGGGTGCCAGGGCGTATACGGTAACGACAGACTCCCACGGTGCATTCTCTCTGAATGTGGCTGCCAATACCTACTCTGCTTACATTTTTGATGAGAAGGGTAACCGTAAGTATTTTGACCAGAATATCAAGATTGTGAATAAGGATGTCACACTGAATAGTATGAAAGCATCCATCGCAAGATATAAGGTGGAGGGACAGGTCTTAAACGGAACTGCTTCCGATGCTTCCAATGTTCTGGATGCTGTGGCAAATAAAACCATCAGCTTCATCAATGACAAGGGATACTGCATGCAGACAACGACCGATTCACGCGGTGCTTACACTATCTATCTGGAAGGCGGCAAGAGCTACAAGGTAACTGCTGAGTTTGGTGATGCCGTACGTAACCTGGGTACGGTGACAGTCGCCGATGCAAACCTCAGTAAACAGATCCTGACCTACACCAAGGAGACAGAATTTGCCTCTGCAGTGGATGGTGCGATCGGAACAGAGATCAAGGCGGTATCTACCGGCAACAATGATCTGATCTACAAGTTTGTCAGCGCTCAGGATGATATCCTCAGCGTAGAGGCATTCTCAGATGCATATGACAGCTATAATCTGTATGTACTCGATGAGAACGGACAGGTGGTAGCTACTTACAATTCCCTGTTCCAGGCGAGCGCAAACAAGCCATACTATGTCAAGATCGTGCCTTACGGAAAGAAGACATCCGGCATGTCCAATGCTCCACAGGGAATCGGCGAGGCAACTCTGCTGGTTCGCAGCATGACAACAGCTGCCGCAGTCAATGACACACAGGGGGCTGATATCACCTTCACACCACACTTTACAACCTGGATCAAGGTTGATAAGGAGGATTATAGCAGTAAGGGAATCGTTCTGAGCAACATTACCGGAAGTGCTTCGCGCATTTGTGCTGTAAGAAGCCAGTTTGAAGAAGGCTATGTAAACACGGGTATTGCAACTGCTTATGTGCAGGATAATCCTGTTTCCTTGAATATAATTGGATACAACAAGGGAACATTATATGTCGGTATTACCGCAGGAATTCAGGTTTATAATGATGACGATGAAGATGGAGTCTTTAGTCAGGTTGCCGGTTCTGCACATGTCGAATTAAAAGCAATGTCTTTTGATGAGGACGAAGAGTAATATCAGATCCGTTAATGGTCACGCAAACGAAAGGCCCTGCCGCAAGGCAGGGCTTTTTTGAAAAGAAAAAGAGACCGCAACAATGTGGAAAAGGGCAAAACACTGGTTTTGCCCTTTTAAAAAAAGGAGGAACAGGCGATGCAGATGATAGCAGCTGTTGACAGTAACTGGGGGATAGGAAACCGGGGAAGACTTCTGGTGTCGATCCCACAGGATCAGAAAAATTTCCGGGAACTGACGATGGGAGGTGTGGTGATCGGAGGGCGAAAGACGATGGAGGAACTGCCGGGAGGAAGGCCTCTTTCCGGAAGACGTAATATCCTGTTGACCAGGAGGGTGGATTATCAGAAAAAAGGGATGGAGGTGGCACACTCGGTGGAAGAGGTGCTGCAGATGGTTCATGATGTACCGCCGGAACGGATTTTTATCATTGGGGGAGAACAGATCTACCGGCTGTTTCTTCCGTATTGTCAGAAAGCCTATATTACCAAGATTGATTATTCGTATGAGGCGGATGCACATTGTCCGGATCTGACGAGGGAACCGGGATGGAAACTGACTCATGATTCAGAGGAACAGACATATTTTGATCTGGAATATTATTTTCAGATCTATCAGAGAAATGGCAGAACAGCGGGAGATGAAAACAGTCAGTGAAAGGGTCTGGTATCAGGAGTGTGACTGGATCATTTGATGTGCAACAGCCAGGATCAGATCAATCTGTTCCTCCGTTAGCAGGTATGATAAATCCAGTATGGAACGGTATTGGGAATCCATCCAGTCAGATGTCGGAAAAAAGAGTGCGGGAGAGATACGTAAAAACTCACATATCTCCAGGAAACCCTGAAAGGAGGGCTTGCTTTTCCCGCACTCGATCATGTTCATGTAATTTGTATTGCGTCCGAGTTGTATACTCATAGCGCGGGCACTGATCCCGCGGGCATCACGATACTGGGTGATGCGTGGTCCGAGAGATGACAGCAGTTCATCTACAGAAATTTTTTCTCTCATATAAATCTCCTTTTCTCTAATTTTCTCTATAATGTGTTCCACATTGGATGATTTCCAGGTTTCCTTCGTTAATTCGGAATACCAGCCTGTTTTTGGCATCAATTCGCACGCTCCAGTAACCGGCCAGATTGCCCGAGAGAGGTTCTGGTTTTCCGATACAGTGATAACCGTTTCGGTCAATGTCTTTCAGAAGCTGATTGATGCGTTTTGATGTCTTCTTGTCTTTGATCTGCCACAAGAGATATTCTTTCCAGGCATCGTCATCCCATAGTTTTCTCATTCATCCACCTCTATTAGTTCATGCTCTTTGAGGGAACTTTTTCCGGTATGAAGATCATTAACCCGTTTTTCTAATTCCTTGATATTTGCTTCACTATAAAAGGGATCTGCGGATAATTCAAATGGAATACGGTTCTCTCTGACTACTGTTTTTAGAAAAATTGTGATGGCAGAAGACATGCTAAGTCCAATGTCGTCAAGTGTTTTTTCGGCATTACTCTTAATATCGTCATCAATTCTTACATTTATCTGTGCCATAGTACTCACTCCTTTCTGTAAATAGTATACCACTTATTTTTTGAAAAATACAAGCGTTTTTATATACATTTGCTTTTGATAAAAAAAGATCCTACCCGATGAAAACGTTTGTAATGTAAAGTGCGCTGTGATATAATACAATGTAAATGATGTTTTTTTATATATCTATGTAAACTTTATAGATATCAGGGAGAAAAAAATGATATTAAACGGGATTATGGGCAAAAATTATGTGCCTATGCTAAAGATCAATGGCGGCGGCGAGGGCGACATTTATCTTTTGCAGGAGAATCAGAACTATGTCGCGAAAATATTTAAACCGGAGTGCCGCAATGCAGCCAGAGAAGAAAAACTCCGGCAGATGGTGCGGGTCAGGTTCACGGAGGAACAGCTCAAACAGATCATATGGCCGCTGGACGTGTTGTATGAGAAGAATCAGTTTGTCGGCTTCGTGATGCCGAAACTGTCCGATGTACATACGCTGACCGCATTGTATGCGGACGGTGACTATGACTACCGTTTCCGCGTGCTGGCGGCACTGAATCTGTGCATTGCCATGAAGACGGTGCACGATGCCGGACAGATCTGTGGAGATATGAATCCGCAGAATATCTGTATCAATCTGAATTCGGAGGATAAGGCCAATGGCTTCCAGGTGTCACTGGTGGATGCGGATTCCTATCATTTTGTGGCGGAGGATAAGATCTATCGCTGCGAGGTCGGTGTGGCAGAGTTCCTTTCTCCGGAACTGATCAAGAAGCTCGCTTCCAGCGATGAGAATCTGAAAAATATTGCACTTCCCACATTTACGATTGAATCAGACCGGTTTGCGCTGGCGATCCATATATTTGTACTTCTGATGAACGGATGTCACCCATTTGCCTGTGCAAAGGGAGGAACGGTATCCCGGATTGAGATCCGCAGGGGAAAGGTCAGAAAGTATCCGATCGAGGCGCCACAGCCGGTCGATAATATGAAAGATGGTTTTTTTCCGTTTGTACAGCACAGACCGGGAATCATCCATCCGCTGTATGCTCCGGATTTTGAGAGCCTGTCGGAGGAGTTACAGAGGCTGTTCATCCGGGCGTTTGTCGATGGTTATACCGATCCGGGAAAACGGCCGACGGAGGCAGAGTGGATCGAAGCTCTGAAATATTCGGAGATGACCAACCGGAATTGTCAGGAGAAGGATCTTTCCAAGAGGCACTATTATTTTTCAAACAATACCGAATGTCCGATGTGTACGGTAAAACGTCGGATTTCGGACCAGATGAAGAGAAGAATATAAGGAGAGTATTATGGCTGAGCAGTTAACTATGGACGAATTTTTTGGGGATCAGAAGATTGGCGCGCTGAGTGAACCTCATCTTGCCTGTCTTTTGCTGCTGGACGTTTCATTTTCCATGTACGGACCGGCATTAAAAAGCCTGCGGAGTGCGATTATCCGTTTCAAAAAAAATGTAATGAAGGATCCGGTGGCATCCAAACGCGTGGATGTGGCACTGGTGACATTTTCTTCGGAGGTCAAGGTGATCAATGACTTTTGCCCGATCGGAGAACTGCCTTCACCGACCCTGAAGGCATCAGGAAATACAGAGACAGCAAAGGGAATTCAGGTGGCGATCGATCTTGTCAAAAAGAGAACGCATCTGTATCAGTCATTTGGAACACCTTGTTATAAACCGTGGATCTTTATGATCACGGACGGACAGTCATCTTCCTCGCCGGAGGAGATGGCAGAGGCAGCCAGAAGGATCCATGAGGAAGAGGAGAGTGGATCTCACGGGAGACTGACGTTCTGGGCGCTGGGAACCGATACGTATGATTCGGAGGAACTCTTCCAGTTGACAGACCGTGTGATGGAATTGAAAGATCAGGATTTCAGCGGAATCTTTGACTGGCTCAGCGAGAGTATGTCTACTCTTTCACAGAGTCATGTCGGTGAAAGGATTGAGACAGACAATCTTCCTACCAATGCCCGGATCGCACAGAAGAACCGGAAGATTAACGAGGATTGGCAGTGAAGAACTGGGAGGGCTTGATATGCTTACATTTGGTGTGAGTGTTCAGGGCAAATATCACAAGGAACTTGATCTGGTATGCCAGGATGACAACCGGTCCAGAGTCTTAACATCGGGATATTATATGGCGATTGTAGCAGATGGGGTGGGAAGCGCACCACATGCGGATGTGGGGGCGCAGATTGCAGTCGACAGATTGTTTCGATATTGTGATGAACGCATTCAGAAAGGAATGAGCCCGGAACAGCAAATCGACATCTTGAGAGATGGCTATGAATATTCGTTTGGGGAAACACTGGAGTATGTGGATGCCAGACAGGAAGATATCTGCGCGTATGACACCACGCTTTCGTCCGTGATCTATGATGGACAGCGGGTGGTGTTCGGACATGCCGGTGATGGCGGCATCATCGTTCGCTATGCGGATGGTCTGATCGCTCCCGTGACCAAGAGACAGAAGGGGGCAGATGGAATCTCTGTCATACCTCTTCGCGCAGGAGCCGACTACTGGGAATTTGGATATACAACGATGGATGTGGCGGGCGTACTGCTGGCGACGGACGGGCTGCTTGATGGAATTTTCCAGCCGACGATCGTCAATCTTCCACAGGACCGGGAGGCGTTGCTCAGCCGGAAATTTTCCAAGGACAATGTCTATATTACGGCGGTGGAATTTTTCCTGAATCCTCACATGCTGTTTTTGAACCGGCATGTGGAGGATCCACATGCTGTCCTGGAACATTTTGTACGCGGTGATCTGCAAAAGGACGATCAGGAACAGCTTTTGCGGTATCTGATCAATGGTTACGAGGGATTTCTTCCTCAGGAGGGCTTCGTGGATACCATGAAGACCATTACTAAATATTATTATCTGGTATGGGCGTTGACGCAGGTGCAGGATGATAAGACAGTGGCCGGGCTGATCAATGATGAGATGGAAGTGACGGCGCAGGACATCACCTATTATCAGGAGATTGACTGGGTGGCGGCGCAGAAATTGTATCTGACCCTGTTGTATGGACAGGATCCGGAGAAAGCATCAAAGCCGGGGCAGGAGGCGGACACTGAGGAGACGGATGAGTCGGAGAGCCTGGAGTGATAGAATCATCAGATGACGTACAGTGATATCACAGATATTGCTGTACGTTTTTTTTATTCAATGAAAATAAAAAAAGGAAGTGGAAAAGATATGTCGAATAATATATATGGCAGTTGATTTTTAAGAAAGGAGGTGAGACCTTGCCAAGGTATACCGAAGAGCAGATTGAAGAGGTGCGCTCGCGCAGCGATATCGTGCAGATCATCGGCCGGCATGTACGGCTGAAGCGGTCGGGCAGCAACTACACCGGGCTGTGTCCTTTTCACAGTGAGAAGACACCCAGTTTTTCTGTGAGTCCTTCCAGGCAGATGTATAAATGTTTTGGATGCGGTGTGGGTGGCAATGTGCTCACCTTTGTAATGGAATATGACAATCTGACTTTCCCGGAAGCCATGGAGTATCTGGCACAGGAGGCCGGAGTGGATCTGCCCAGACAGGAACTGACCAGAGAACAGAAACGTCAGGAAAACCAGAAGATGACATTGTTGGAGATCAATAAAAAGGCGGCCAAGGTATATTATGCGATGCTGAAGAGCCCACAGGGCAGACGCGGGATGGAGTATCTGACGGACAGAGGACTCAGTCAGGAGACGATCCGGAAATTCGGACTGGGATATGCCGGACAAGGCGGTTCGGAAATGTACCAGTATCTGAAGAAGGAGGGATTTTCTGACCGGGATCTGCAGGCAAGCGGTCTGTTCAGCATGAGTGAACGAGGTGTGTATGACAAATTCTGGAACCGGGTGATGTTTCCGATCATGGATGCCAATAACCGTGTGATCGGTTTTGGAGGGCGTGTTATGGGAGATGCCAAGCCCAAGTATCTGAATTCTCCGGAGACACCGGTGTTTGATAAGAGCCGGAATCTGTTCGGACTGAATTATGCAAAACGCGGAAACAGAACCGGTTTTATCCTGTGCGAGGGCTATATGGATGTGATCTCCATGCATCAGGCAGGATTTACGCAGGCGGTGGCCTCACTGGGAACGGCGTTTACCGAGCAGCAGGCCAATCTGATCAGGCGCTATGTCGATGAGGTGCTGCTTTGCTACGACAGCGACGGTGCCGGTGTGAAGGCGGCACTGCGGGCAATCCCTATGCTTAGAAGGGCCGGCATCAACGGAAAGGTGGTCCACATGGATCCCTATAAAGATCCCGATGAGTTTATCAAGAACCTGGGGGCGCAGGAATTTCAGAAACGACTGGACGATGCACAGAACAGTTTTCTGTTTGAGATCGAAATCCTCAAAAAAGGATTTTCCATGGAAGATCCCGAACAGCGGACGCGATTTGTCCATGAGACGGCCAGGCGGCTGCTGATATTTACGGACAAGATCCAGAGAGATAATTATCTGGAGGCAGTAGCGTCTGCGTATTCCATCAAGGCAGAAGACCTGAGACGGCTGGTGATCCGCTATGGCAATCAGATGCCGGAAGGGTATGAGGAAGTCATGCAGGAGCGCGGAAGAAAACAGCGTCAGGAGAGCCGGAACAAACACAAGGATGGAATAGGAGGAAGTTACCGGCTTCTGTTATCCTGGCTGGTGGAAGAACCGGAACTGTATCCGAAGATCAAGCCGTGGGTGACACCCGCCGATTTTATGGAAGAGATTTACGCGGAGGTGGCCGGGCTGCTGTACCAGCAGCTTGAGGAAGGAGAAGTTGTGCCTGCCAGGATCATCAACCACTATGAAGATCCGCAGCAGCAGGGACTTGTGGCGTCAATGTTCCAGACCAGTTTTCATGGCGATATGAGTAAGGAAGACAAAGAGAAGGCACTGAGCGATCTGGTCCGGAAGATCAAAGAATATAGTATAGAGAAAAGAGCATCCGGGAATTGTGATCTGGAGGAACTCCAGAGAATGATCCGGGAAAAGAAGCTGATACAGGATCCAAAGAAGATATATATTTCTCTTTGATATGGAGAATGTAAAGCACAAAAGGAAAGGAAGTAAGTTATGGCTACAGAGAAGAAGCAGGAAGTGGAAGAGATCAAGAAGACCACGAAGACGACAGCAACAAAATCCACCGCGGCAAAAAAGAAGACCACGGCGAAGACAACCGCAAAGAAGACGGCTGCCAGCAAAAGTGCTGCCTCCAAAAAGAAGGAACAGGACACAAAGGAAACTGCTGCATCCGGGGAGACTGTAACCGAGGAAACCAAGGAAACACCAAAGAAGGTCGCCACCAGAAAGAAGGCTGCGACAAAGACGACAGCCAAGAACGCGCAGGCAGCCAAGGCAGACGCGAAGAGTGTGGAAGAGAAAACAACAGAAAAAGCAACGGAGAAAAAGGCTTCCGGCAGCAAAAAGACTGCCACAAAGAGCAGTACCGCCAAAAAGCCGGCAGCAAAGACGACGAAAAAGACAGAGTCAGCCAAAGCGTCTGCTACGGACAAGTCAAAGAAGACAGCCAAATCCACGAAGGGAACCAAAAAGGCAGCCGCTAAGGAATTAACTCCTGAACAGGAAAAAGCAAAATTCCAGGAGAAACTGGCGAGCCTCAAGGAGCTGGCCAAGAGCCGTAAAAATGTGCTGGAACTGCAGGAGATCAACAATTTCTTTGGCGACATGGAGCTGGATGCGGCCCGCGTGGAGATGGTGATCGAATATCTTGAGCAGAGTGGCATTGATGTGCTGCGGATTTCCGAGGATCACGACGATGTCGATGACGATATTATCCTGGAGATGGAAAATGAAGATCCGGTGGATGATGAGGAGATTGAGAACATTGACATGATCGTGCCGGATGGTGTCAGCATCGAGGATCCGGTTCGTATGTACTTAAAAGAGATCGGAAAAGTTCCTCTGCTGACTGCAGAGCAGGAGGTCGAGCTGGCGAAGCGCATGGAGGAAGGCGATCCGGAGGCAAAGAAACGTCTGGCAGAGGCAAACCTCCGACTGGTTGTCAGCATTGCCAAGAGATATGTGGGAAGAGGCATGCTCTTCCTGGATCTGATCCAGGAGGGAAATCTCGGTCTGATCAAGGCGGTTGAGAAGTTTGATTACAAGAAGGGCTACAAATTCTCGACCTATGCGACATGGTGGATCCGTCAGGCAATCACACGTGCAATCGCAGATCAGGCGAGAACCATCCGTATTCCGGTGCATATGGTGGAAACCATCAATAAATTTGTGAGAGTACAAAGACAGCTTTTGCAGGAACTTGGAAGAGATCCGAAACCGGAGGAAATTGCAGAACAGATGCATATGCCGGTGGAGAGAGTGCGTGAGATCCAGAAGATTTCACTGGAGCCGGTTTCTCTGGAGACACCAATCGGTGAGGAGGAAGACAGCCATCTGGGAGATTTCATCCAGGATGACAATGTGCCGGTACCTGCTGAGGCAGCCGCATACACTCTGCTTCGCGAGCAGTTAAATGAGGTGCTTATGACATTGACGGAGAGAGAGCAGAAGGTACTCAAACTTCGTTTTGGTCTGGAAGACGGACGTGCACGTACCCTGGAGGAAGTCGGCAAAGAGTTCAAGGTAACCCGTGAGCGCATCCGTCAGATCGAGGCCAAAGCACTGCGTAAACTGAGACATCCGAGCCGCAGCCGTAAACTCAGAGATTATTTGGAGTAATACCATGCAGTTATCGAAAAGACTGGAGACTGTGGCCGGAATGGTGCAGTCCGGAGGCGTGGTTGCCGATGTGGGATGCGATCACGGATTTACCTCAATCTTTCTGGTACAAAAAGACCTTGCGAAAAAGGCGGTTGCCATGGACATCAATCCGGGACCGATAGAGAGAGCGAGGGAACATATTGCACAATATGAGATGGAAGATCGGATTGAGACACGGCTGTCGGATGGACTGGAAGGACTGACAGCCGGCGAGGCAGACACGATCCTGATCAGCGGAATGGGAGGCGCGTTGATGCGCCGGATCCTGGAACGCGGGGAGGATGTGGTGCGGTCGTGCCGGGAACTGGTATTGTCCCCTCAGTCTGAAAACCATCTTGTGAGACTGAAGATACAGGAGTCCGGCTTTGCCATAGACCGTGAGGAGATGCTTCTCGATCAGGGAAAATACTACGTGGTCATCCATGCAGTACCCGGAGAGCAGCATTTTTTCCGTGAAGAGGAATATACATATGGCAAAGATCTGATAGACAGAAAACATCCGGTTCTGGTGGAATATCTGGAAAAAGAACGAAACCGTCTGGCAGGGATCCTGGAGAGGATGCCTGACGATGGGCTGAGTGAACAGGCGGAGGAGCAGTTTCGACAGCTGTCGCGGCAAAAGGAACAGATCCAGGATCTGCTGATACGGATGAGGGCTTAGATTGGAGGGCAGATATGACATACGCACAGTTAGCACAGATACAGGCTTCCCAGTATGAACATGACATTATTCTGGCCAGAGACGGAAGCCGTCTGATCGAACTCGGACAGGAGTGCCCCGATGAAACTGAGGTGACGTTTCTGACGACTGCTTCAGTCAGCGGCCATCTGACGTATGTACGCGGAGTAAAGCTGTTGATGCTTTGCGCGATTGACAGGGTCTGTGGCGGAGACACGCAGGTGAAGGTGACGATCCGGCACAAGCTGGGGGACAGTTATTATTGCCTGCTGGAGGGCGCATCGGTGGATGACGCGTTTCTGGCCCAGGTGGAGGAAACCATGCGGGAACTGGTAAACAGTGACCGGCCGATCCTCAAGAAGACGATCCACACCAGAGATGCGGTGAAGTTGTTTGCAGAACGCGGGATGGATGACAAGAGCCGTCTGTTTACATACCGGCGCTGCTCGAATGTCAATGTATATGAGCTGGAAGGATACTGCGATTATTTTTACGGATATATGCCGGTGTCCACCGGAATCCTGAAATATTTTCATCTGCAGGCATATCAGGATGGTTTTTTGCTGGTGCTTCCCGGGGCGAAAACGCCGGAGAAGGTGGGCAAGTTTGTGGACAGTCCGAAACTGTTTGCCACGCTGCAGGAGTCTGCCCGCTGGGGCGAGATGATGCAGGTGGACAGTGTGGGAGCGCTCAATAAAGTGATCACCGAGGGAGGCATTACCGATCTGATCCTGGTACAGGAGGCGCTTCAGGAGAAAAAGATCGGTGCGATCGCTGAGCAGATCGCAAGCGAGGGCAATAAAAAGTTTGTTATGATCGCGGGACCGTCTTCCTCCGGAAAGACCTCATTTTCTCACAGACTGAGTATCCAGCTTCGGACGCTGGGCTTAAAGCCGCACCCGATCGCACTGGACAATTATTTCAAAGACCGTAAGGATACGCCGAAAGATGAAAATGGGAAGTATGATTTTGAATGCCTGGAGGCGATTGACGTCGAGAAGTTCAATAGGGATATGGTAGATCTTCTGGAGGGGAAGCGGGTGGAGCTTCCATACTTTAACTTCCTGGTGGGCAAAAGAGAGTATCAGGGAGATTTCCTGCAGCTTGGAGAGGATGATATTCTGGTGATCGAGGGAATCCACGGACTGAATGAAAAAATGTCCTATGCCCTCCCGAAGGAAAATAAATTTAAGATTTATATCAGTGCGCTGACGCAGCTTAACATTGATGAACATAACCGCATTCCGACGACAGACGGACGACTTCTGCGCCGGATGGTAAGAGATGCCAGAACGAGAGGGTCTTCCGCAGCGGTGACGATCGGCATGTGGCCGTCGGTACGCCGTGGCGAAGACAAATATATCTTCCCGTTTCAGGAGGAGGCAGATGTGATGTTTAACTCCGGCCTGATCTATGAGCTGGCAGTGATCAAGCCATTTGCGGAGTCAATCCTGTTTGGCATTCCAAAGGAGATGCCGGAGTATGAAGAAGCAAAGAGACTGCTCAAATTCCTGGATTATTTTATCGGAGTGAGTACCGATGTGATCCCGAAGAATTCCCTGATGCGGGAATTTGTCGGAGGAAGCATCTTTAAGGTATAATTTATATGACATCAAAGGACACGACAGAGAAAGGAGACAAAATTATGGCAGAAAGAATTGATGGAAAGAGGATTTCCGCAGAGATTAAGGATGAATTAAAAGAACAGGTGGCAGCCCTGAAACAGGAGGGTGTGGAGATTACCCTGGCAGTGATCCAGGTCGGTGAGGATCCGGCATCCACCGTGTATGTAGGCAATAAAAAGAAGGCATGTGAGTACGTGGGAATCCGTTCCCTGGCATATGAACTGCCGGAGGAGACCACGCAGGAGGAACTGCTTTCGCTGGTGCGTGAGCTCAATGAGCGTGACGATGTGGACGGCATCCTGGTACAGCTTCCACTGCCGAAGCACATTGACGAGGATATGGTCATCCGTACGATATCTCCGGATAAGGATGTAGATGGATTCCACCCGGAGAGCGTGGGGCGTCTGAGCATTGGAGAGAAGGGATTTGTGTCCTGTACTCCGGCCGGTGTGATCCAGCTTCTGAAACGTTCCGGCATCCGGATCGACGGCAAGGAATGTGTGGTGGTCGGACGAAGCAACATTGTAGGCAAGCCAATGTCCATGCTGCTGCTGCGTGAAAATGGAACGGTGACCACCTGTCATTCCCATACCGCGGATCTGCGCGAGGTGACAAAGCGCGCGGATGTGCTTGTGGTAGCTCTGGGAAGACCGAAATTTATCGATGCAAGCTATGTCAAGGAAGGAGCTGCTGTCATTGATGTGGGAATCCACCGTCAGGACAATGGAAAACTCTGCGGTGACGTGGATTTTGACTCTGTGGAGCCGGTTGCTGGTGCAATCACACCGGTGCCGGGCGGCGTAGGGCCGATGACGATCGCCATGCTGATGAACAACTGTGTGGAAGCTGCCCTGATGAAGAAGTAAAGAGAGTTGGAGAAAGAAACGTGAATATATACTTTGTATCACTGGGATGTGACAAGAACCTGGTAGACAGTGAGATGATGATCTCAGACCTTAGAAGGCATGATTTTGTGATCACCAATGAGGAAGAACAGGCCGATATCATAGTGGTAAATACCTGCTGCTTTATCGGGGATGCCAAGGAGGAGAGCATTAACACACTGCTGGAACTGGCAGGATATAAGGAGAATGGACGCTGCCGGCTGCTGGTGGCAGCAGGGTGTCTGGCGCAGCGTTACCACGAGGAGATCAAGGAACAGATCCCGGAGGTCGATGTGATCATCGGCACGATGGGATATGAGGGCCTGGTGGATGCGATCCAAAAGGCCCTGAAAGAAAAGAAGACACAGTCGCAGGCATATGAGCCAGTCGAAAGCCTGCGCAGTATTGATTATCTGCCGACACCGGATGTCGGGCGTGACAGCATGACCGGTGGGTATTATGCGTACCTGAAGATCGCGGAGGGCTGTGACAAAAACTGTACCTACTGCATTATCCCGAAGGTGCGTGGACATTACCGCAGCGTGCCGATGGAGAATCTGGTGCAACAGGCCAGACATCTGGTGGAAAACGGAGCGAAGGAACTGATCCTGGTAGCCCAGGAGACAACGCTGTACGGCACGGATCTCTACGGAAAGAAAAGTCTGCCACAGCTTCTGGAGGCATTGTCGGAACTGGAAGAACTGCGTTGGATCCGCATTCTGTACTGTTACCCCGAGGAGATCACCATGGAACTGGTACAGGCGATCAAGCGGCTGCCGAAAGTCTGTCATTATCTGGATATCCCGATCCAGCATGGAAGCGATGATATCCTGAGACGGATGGGACGTTGGACAAACAAGGCACAGCTGATGGAAAAGATCGCGCTGCTCCGGCGTGAGATTCCGGACATCGTGCTGCGCACGACACTGATCACCGGATTTCCGGGAGAGACGCGGGAAGAGTTTGAGGAACTCAAGGAGTTTGTTCGGCAGATGCGCTTTGAACGTCTCGGCGTGTTTGGCTATTCCAAGGAGGAAGACACACCGGCTGCCGAGATGGAAGATCAAATTCCGGAGGACGTCAAGGAAGCGAGAAAAGATGAGATCATGGCATTGCAGCAGGAGATTGCATTTGAGCATGCTGCAGGGATGATCGGCAGAAAACTCGAGGTTATGATCGAGGGAGAACTTCCGGAGGAAGGCGTCTATATCGCCAGAACTTATATGGATGCTCCCGAGGTGGATGGATATGTGTTTGTATCGACACCGTGGCATCTGGTTTCCGGAGATTTTTTACATGTAACGATCACCTCAGCCGATCAGTATGACTTGATCGCGGAGGTGGATCACGAGGCTTATGAGGAGGAAGAGTGATGAATTTACCCAATAAAATAACCATGTTCCGTGTTGTATTGATCCCGTTTTTTGTGGTTGCCATGCTGGTGCACCAGATTCCGTTTCACAATTACATTGCGGCAGCCATCTTTATCGTGGCCAGTCTGACAGACACGTTGGACGGCTACATTGCCAGAAAATACAATCTGGTGTCCAACTTCGGTAAATTTATGGATCCGCTGGCGGACAAGCTGCTGGTGAGTTCGGCACTGATCTGTTTTGTGGCCACCGGCGTTATGCCGGCCTGGGTGGTGATCGTGATCATCAGCCGTGAGTTTGTGATCAGCGGATTCCGACTTGTGGCATCAGACGCAGGCATTGTCATTGCGGCAAGTTGGTGGGGCAAGAGCAAGACCATCGTACAGATGATCATGGCGATCGTCCTGATCTTCCAGTTCCCGGGAACCGTGATGTACTGGGTTGGACAGGTGCTGATCTATCTGGCATTGATCCTTACCGTGGTTTCTCTGATTGATTATCTGGTGAAAAACTGGAATGTAATGCAGGATGGAGCAATGTAATGAGCAAAGTGATCGTAATAGGCGGCGGGGCCGCGGGGATGATGGCAGCCATCAGTGCGGCAGATATCGGACACCGGGTGACCGTGCTCGAGAAGAACGGACGACTTGGCAAAAAGCTGGTGATCACGGGAAAAGGCCGCTGTAATGTCACCAATGACAGTGATGTGGAAAATCTGCTGAACCATACTGTGAGCAATCCAAAGTTTTTGTACAGTGCGTTCTACAGCTTTGACAGCCAGCGCATGATGCAGTTTCTGGAGGACGAGGGACTGAGACTGAAGACGGAGAGGGGAAACCGTGTGTTCCCCGAATCGGATCGTTCCTTTGATGTGATCGATACCCTGCGGGATGCCATGAAGAAACGGGGCGTAGAGGTGCGTCTCGATACCAGGGTGGCCGAGGTGTGTCGGCAGGATGGACACGTGAGCGGTGTCATGCTGGAGGACGGAACGATGATTCCGGCGCAGGCAGTGGTGGTGGCGACAGGAGGCCTTTCCTATCCATCCACGGGAAGCACCGGAGATGGATATCAGATGGCAGAGAAGACCGGGCATCACATGGTGAAACCCGTGCCAAGCCTTGTGCCGATGAATGTCTGTGAGGACGCTGCGGCAAGGATGCAGGGACTTTCCCTGCGCAATGTGCTGCTCTCCATGTACGCGGACGGGAACCTGAAGTTCCGGGAGCAGGGGGAGATGCTGTTTACCCATTTTGGAGTGAGCGGTCCTCTGGTTCTGTCTGCCAGTACCATACTGGCAGGGCTGTCCGCCAAACGTATCGAACTGGAGATCGACATGAAACCGGCATTGTCCGAGAAGCAGCTTGACGAGAGGATCCTGCGTGACTTTGCAGCGGCACCCAATATGCATTTCAAGAATTCTCTGGGCAGACTTCTTCCTGCCAAGATGGTTCCTGAGATCGTCTTATTGAGCCGGATCGATCCGGACAAGCCGGTCAACAGCGTGACCAGACAGGAGAGAGCCGCACTCTGCAATCTGATCAAGCATTTCAGACTGACCGTGGCCGGGCCTCGTGGATACAATGAGGCGATCATCACCCACGGCGGAGTCAGTGTCCGGGATGTGGATCCGGCGACCATGCAGTCCAAGCGGCTTCCGGGCCTGTATTTTGCGGGCGAGGTGCTGGATCTGGATGCGGTGACCGGAGGATATAATCTGCAGATTGCCTGGTCGACCGGGTATCTCGCAGGAATCTCAATTTCATAACATGGAAAGGAAACGAGTGATATGTATAATATTGCGATTGATGGTCCGGCGGGAGCCGGCAAGAGCACTATTGCCAGAAAAGTGGCGGCAGAACTTGGCTTTGTCTATGTAGATACAGGAGCGATGTACCGCGCGATGGCATATTATTTTCTGCAGCATGACATCAGCAGTGAGGATCAGCAGGCGGTTGAGGCGGCATGTCCGGACATCCGGGTTACCATCGAGTACCAGGACGGTGAGCAGCAGGTGCTTCTCAACGGGGAGAATGTCAACGCCTATATCCGCACCGAGCAGGTCAGCTTGATGACATCGAAGGTGTCACAGTATCCAAAGGTGCGGGAGAAACTGGTCAGCCTGCAAAAGCAGCTTGCCGCAGAGCAGAATGTGATCATGGATGGAAGGGACATTGGGACCTGTGTCCTTCCGGATGCTGACGCCAAGATCTATCTGACGGCCAGCGTGAAGGAGCGTGCCACAAGACGTTATAAGGAGCAGATCGAAAAGGGCATGCAGGCAGATCTCTCAGAGATCGAGGCTGATATTGAGAAGAGGGATTATCAGGATATGCACCGTGAGGTCTCTCCGCTGTGTCAGGCCGAGGATGCCGTGCTGGTGGATTCCTCCGACATGACGATCAAGGAGGTGGTCGAGGAGATCATCCGGATCTTTGAGGAGAAGAAGGCATGAAGGTAACAGTAGCGAAAAGTGCGGGATTCTGCTTCGGAGTAAAGCGCGCGGTGGATATGGTGTACCGGGAGGCAGAGAACGGTGGGCATGTCTATACGCTGGGACCGATCATCCACAATGAACAGGTGGTAGAGGATATGGAACGCCACGGTGTCCATGTGATCGGGTCTCCTGCCGAGGTGAAGGATGAGCCGGATGCCACTGTGATCATCCGCTCCCATGGGGTGGAGAAACAGGTATATGACGAACTGGAATCCTACGGCGTGAAGGTTGTGGATGCCACCTGTCCGTTTGTGAGCAA
The DNA here is from genome assembly GCA_934351255.1 of uncultured Lachnospiraceae bacterium. Taxonomy (GTDB): domain Bacteria; phylum Bacillota; class Clostridia; order Lachnospirales; family Lachnospiraceae; genus Jutongia. The sequence goes on along the minus strand of CAKRJH010000002.1, from coordinate 193,004 downwards.
GATCCATCGGATCGTGCGGGAAAGATCGGAGCAGGGCGATCAGATCATAATCATCGGAAACCGCAATCATCCAGAGGTAGAGGGGATCCAGGGGTGGTCAAAGACCCCGGCGGTCGTCCTTGAAAGCGAGGAGGAAGCCGCCCTGTTCTGTGACAGAGAGGACCGCCGCAGAGTGTGCATTGTGTCACAGACGACATTTAATTACAAGAAATTCAATAATATTGTTGAAATTTTTGAAAAAAAGGGTTATGATAGGATTGTTATGAATACAATTTGCAACGCTACTGAAGAGCGTCAGACAGAGGCTTGTGAGATTGCCAGACAGTCCGATGCGATGTTAGTAATTGGTGGAAGACATAGTTCGAACACACAGAAGCTGTATGAGATATGCAGCAAAGAGTGTCCGAATACGTATTTCATACAGACACTCGATGACTTGGATTTGGAACTTTTTCAATCTATTTGTAGCGTGGGTATTACTGCAGGGGCCTCAACCCCAAATACTATTATTAAGGAGGTTCAATCATATGTCAGAAGTGAACAATGAATTTGAACAGATGTTGGAAGAAACATTAGTAACAATCCACAATGGAGAGATTGTAGAAGGGACAGTTATCAGCGTTAAAGAAGATGAAATCGTTCTGAACATCGGTTACAAGGCTGACGGTATCATTAATCGTAATGAATACAGCAATCAGTCTGGTATTGATCTGAGAGATTTTGTTAAAGAAGGCGACGTGATGAAAGCCAAAGTGTTAAAGGTTAACGATGGCGAGGGTCAGGTACTTCTTACTTATAAGCGCCTTGCGATGGAGAAGAGCAACGAGCGCATCAGAGAAGCGTTTGAGAATCATGAGATCCTCAAGGCTCCGGTTGCAGCTGTTCTTACCGGTGGATTAAGTGTAGTTGTAGATGAGACTAAGATCTTCATCCCAGCCAGCCTGGTATCAGACAGTTATGAGAGAGATCTGTCCAAGTATGCTGGACAGGAGATTGAGTTCGTTGTAACTGAGTTCAATCCTAAGAAGAGAAGAATCATCGGTGACAGAAAGCAGTTATTGGTTGCTGAGAAGAAGAAGATGCAGGAAGAGCTCTTTGCCAGAATCAAAGTTGGCGATGTGGTAGAGGGTGTTGTAAAGAACCTGACAGACTTCGGTGCATTCATCGATCTCGGTGGTGCAGATGGTCTGTTACACATCTCTGAGATGTCCTGGGGACGTGTTGAGAATCCTAAGAAGGTATTCAAGGTTGGAGACAAGACAAAGGTCCTGATCAAGGATATCAAGGAAGATAAGATCGCACTGAGCCTGAAGTTTGAGGATCAGAACCCATGGCTTGACGCAGAGTCCAAGTATGGCACAGGTTCTATCGTAACCGGTAAGGTTGCACGTATGGCTGACTTCGGTGCATTCATCGAGTTAGAGCCGGGCGTAGATGCTCTGTTACATGTATCCCAGATTTCACGTGAGCATGTTGACAAGCCATCTGATGTATTAAAGGTTGGACAGGAGATCGAGGCAAAGGTTGTTGATTTCAACAACGCTGACCACAAGATCAGCCTGAGCATGAAGGCTCTGTTAAACGATGAGCCACAGGAAGTTTCTGCGGAGGAAGAGTAATCCAAAGCAACTTTCGATGATAGGAATAATCAGAGAACCATCTCGGTATGAGATGGTTCTTTTTTTGTTTATAGGAAATCCGGTGGATGTGGGCACTGCAAAAAATATCTCAAACTTGCAATATATACTGTTTTTGTATACAATATAATCTGTATGCGTGTGCTTTGATGGATAAGTGCGCCCAGTAAGCAAGTGAAGAACATGGAGGGTATGCAGATATGAGTGAGATGATAAAGATTGTATTGGATGCCATGGGTGGAGATTATGCACCGGCCGTACCGATCGAAGGTGCAGTCAAGGTACTTGAAGATACACAGAATGTAAAATTGTTCCTGGTGGGCCGTGAGAACGAGATCCGCGGGGAACTTGCAAAATATACGGTTGATGAGAGCCGGATCGAGATTGTACCGGCACAGGATGTCATTGGCTTTGATGAGCCGCCGGTTCAGGCAATCCGCAAAAAGAAGGATTCCTCCATTGTGGTCGGTATGAAGCTGTTAAAAGAGGGAAAGGCCGATGCGTTTGTGTCTGCAGGCAGTACCGGAGCTGTGCTGGTAGGAGGCCAGATGGTCGTGGGAAGGATCAAAGGAGTGGAGAGATCCCCACTTGCCCCGCTGATACCGACGGTGGACGGCGTGTCCCTGCTGATTGACTGCGGAGCCAATGTGGATGCCAGACCAAACATGCTGGTACAGTTCGCACAGATGGGTTCCATCTATATGAAGAACGTCATGGGACTGGAAAACCCGAGGGTGGCGATCGTCAATATCGGTGCCGAGGAGGAGAAGGGAAATGCTCTGGTCAAGGAGACATATCCACTTCTAAAGGAATGTAAAGATATCAATTTCATCGGTTCCATAGAGGGAAGAGATATTCCAAAGGGGGCTGCTGATGTCATTGTCTGTGAGGCGTTTACCGGCAATGTGATCTTAAAACTGTATGAGGGGCTGGGATCTGCTTTGATCGGCAAAGTAAAACAGGGACTTATGACGAGCCTTCGCAGTAAGATCGGCGGTATCCTGATCAAGCCGGCACTCAAGAAGACGCTCAAGAGCTTTGATGCCTCCGAGTATGGCGGTGCGCCGATGCTCGGACTCAAAGGGCTGGTGGTAAAGGCACATGGAAGTTCCTCTGCCAGGGAGATCTCTACGGCAATCAAGCAGTGTGTGACCTTCGGGGAGCAGCATATCAATGACCAGATCAAAGAGAATCTGGTGGTAAAGACAGAGACCAAGAGTGAGTAGATGACAGGAGAGGTCCTATGGAGTTTCAGAAAGTACAGGAGATGATCTCGAAGATGACCGGGATCGAACCGGGGATGATCGCACCGGAGCGGAATCTGTTTGCGGATCTGGGGATGGATGACTGCAGTGTATTTGAACTGGTTTTAGAACTGGAACGGTATTTTGAGGTTGTGATCCGCCGGGAGGATATGGCAGACTGGGAGACGGTCGAAGACGTGTGGCAGACGGTAAAAGGAGGTTGAAGTGCGCATGAAAAAGGAAATGATCGCAGCGTTCGAGCAGGAGGTGGGATATGTATTCCAAGACAAGAATCTCATAAGCACTGCCCTGACACACAGTTCCTATTCCAATGAAAAACGATGGGAAAAGCACCGGTGCAATGAGCGGCTGGAGTTTCTTGGGGATGCTGTGCTGGAACTGGTATCCAGTACCTGGATCTTTCACGATCATCCGCGGATGCCGGAGGGAGAGATGACCAGAAAGAGGGCAAGTTATGTCTGTGAGCCAACGCTGGCGCTGTGCGCCCGCGAGATCCATCTGGGAGAGTATCTTTTGCTGGGCAAGGGCGAAGATCAGACCGGAGGAAGAGAGAGAGACTCTATTTTATCGGATGCGCTGGAGGCGACGATCGGTGCTGTATACCTGGACGGAGGATTTGATGCGGCCAAGTCCTATATTGAGCATCATATCTTACAGGATATTGAGAACAAGGCGCTGTTTTATGACAGCAAGACGATCCTGCAGGAGATCGTGCAGAGCCATGAGGGATCTGTGCTGGAATATCAGCTCCTGGAGGAATCCGGGCCGGATCACTGCAAGAAATATACGATGGCAGTAATCGTGGACGGTGAGCAGATGGCCGTGGCCACCGGACAGACCAAGAAAAAGGCCGAACAGGCGGCAGCCTATCAGGCAATCCTGCGGATGGGTGTCAAAGCGCAGGAACAGAAGAAAAAGCAGCAGTAGCGCAGACAATGAGGTGAAACATGTATTTAAAGAGCTTGGAGGTGCATGGCTTTAAGTCATTTGCCAATAAACTTATCTTCGAATTTCATAATGGAATTACCGCGATCGTAGGACCAAACGGTTCCGGAAAAAGTAATGTTGCCGATGCGGTGCGATGGGTGTTGGGCGAGCAGAGTGCCAAGCAGCTTCGAGGCGCAAACATGCAGGATGTCATCTTTGCGGGCACGCAGATGAGAAAGCCTATGGGATATGCCTATGTGGCGATCACGATCAACAATGAGGATCACAAATTAAATGTTCCCTATGAGGAAGTGACCATTGCCAGAAGAGTATACCGCTCGGGAGAGAGTGAGTATCTGCTCAATGGAACTGCGTGCCGTCTGCGCGATATTCAGGAAATGCTGTTTGACACCGGTATTGGAAAAGAGGGCTATTCGATCATTGGACAGGGACAGATTGATAAGATCCTCAGCGGCAAGCCGGATGAACGGCGTGAGCTCTTTGACGAGGCGGCCGGTATAGTGAAGTTTAAGAAGCGCAAGGCGACAGCCGAGAAGAATCTGGCCGAGGAGCAGCAGAATATGGTTCGTATTGAGGACATCCTGTCTGAACTGGAAAAACAGGTCGGACCACTGCAGAGACAGTCAGAGAAGGCAAAGGAATACCTGAAACTCCGGGATGAACTGAGAGTGCTGGATGTCAATCTGTTCCTCGAGGAATATGACAGTCTCCATACACAGATGGAGCAGATGGAAGAAAAGAAGGCTGTGGCTGCCCACGATCTGGAGGAGGCAACCGCAGATTTTGAAAAGACTAAGGAAGAGTATGAGCGCATTGAGGCGCAGTTGGAAGAATATGATTATGCCCTGGAGGAAAAGCGAGGAAAACTTACGGCGGCCAACATGTCTGTCAATCAGCAGGAGGGCGATGTAAGACTTCTTCAGGAACAGATCCATACCGCCAGGCAGGAAGAACAGCAATATGATGCGCGGATCGCACAGGCGGAGGATGCTATCGCCCGATGCAGACAGCAGAGGCAGGAATACCGTGACAAACAGAAACAGTATGACGGCCAGTTGACCGGACTTCGTCAGGAAATTGAAGATGCAGGAAAGGCTGTGGAGCGGGTAACCTCCGAGATCACTGCATTGGAACTGAAGATCTCCGGATGCAATGACGCGATGTTAGACTCTATGGAGGAGGCGTCCAGTGTCCGGACGGAACAGCAGAAGTATCAGACGCTGTTAGAACAGACGAACCTGAAACATGCGGAACTGACAAAGCGCGTGTTGACCAATAAGTCCGAGGCGGCAGTCATCCAGGAAGAAATCGACAAACAGGAGAGTATTCTCACAGAACTGGGGGGCAATCTGCAAGGCATGGAAGCTCTTCAGAAGGAATTGTCCACGACCATTGCACACCTGCGCCAGGAGACACAGAATCTGGAAAAAGAGCATGGACAGGTACAACAGCAGTTCCATATGGAGAATTCCAGACTCAATTCCCTGAAAAATATGACGGAACGCTATGAGGGATTCGGACAGAGCATCCGCCGTGTGATGGAACAAAAGAGCCGCTATCCGGGTGTGATCGGGGTCGTGGCCGACATCATCCGGGTAAAGAAGGATTATGAGATTGCCATTGAGACCGCGTTGGGAGGAAGCATCCAGAATATTGTCACGGACAATGAACAGACGGCCAAGGCAATGATCCAGCATCTGAAGAAAAACCGCTACGGACGCGCGACGTTTCTTCCGTTGACCAATATCCACTCCAAGCCGGCGGGCAGAGCACAGAATGTGCTCTCGGAGCCGGGGGTGATCGGACTTGGATCCACCCTGGTGGAGGCAGAGCCAAAGTATGACAGTCTGGTCGAGTACCTGCTCGGACGTTTTGTGGTGGTAGATCATATCGATCATGCGCTGGCACTGGCCAGAAAATTCCACAACACCCTGCGAATTGTCACGCAGGAGGGAGAACTGATCAATCCGGGAGGTTCCATGACGGGTGGTGCCTACCGGAACAACAACAATCTTCTGGGACGCCGCAGGGAGATGGATACTCTGGAGGAGACGGTACGTACGCTCCGGCAGAGACTGCAGCAGGTGGATGACAAGCTGGCTGCGGATGAAAAAGAGCTGGCGCAGGTACGCAGTAATTATGAGGGTAACCAGAAGCTGCGTCAGGAGATTGAACTCAAACAGAACACGGCCAAGCTTCGTCTGGTGAGAGCACAGGATGAGCAGAAAAAGAATCAGGAACAGCTCGACCAGATCCGTATTGACAGTGTAGGGATCGATTCCCAGAAAGATGACCTGTCTAAAATGCTGGCCAGTCTGCAGGAGACGATCTCGGCGCAGGAAAATGAAAGTCAGGGGCACCGTGAGCAGATGGATCAGTTGAATCAGGAACTGGAGGAGAAACGAGTCAGTCAGAGATCGCTGACCCAGAAGGCCAATGAACTGCAGATGAAATTAAATGCGCAGACCCAGAGCCACGGATTCCTGCGGGAGAATCTGCAGCGTGTCGAGGAAGAACTGGAGCGGTATACCCATGAGAAACAGGAACTGCTGCAGGGACAGGAACAGGCCGGACAGAAGATTCTGCAGAAGCACCGTGAGATTGCTGAGACGGAAGAAAAGATCGAGCGGCTCAAACAGAGTGCGTTGGACTGGAAACACCAGATCGAACAGGATATGGCAGACCGCGAGGCATTGAACCGGCAGCACAAAGGATTCTTTGATAAGCGTGAAAAACTGTCTGCACAGATGACGGCACTGGACAAAGAGTGCTACCGATTGAACGCACAGCAGGAGAAGTTGTCCGAAAAACTGGACACGTCTGTGAACTATATGTGGGAACAGTATGAACTGACCTACCATGGAGCGGAGAAGTTAAAGACACAGCTAGAACTGACCGTTTCGGAGATGAAACAGCAGATAAGCGGCCTGAAAAGCCAGATCCGCGCGCTGGGAGATGTCAATGTCAATGCGATCGAGCAGTTCCGGGAAGTGGAGGAGCGTTATACCCTGCTGAAAGGGCAGCATGATGATCTGATCAAGGCGGCGGAGGTGCTGCAGGGAGTTATTGAAGAACTCGATCAGGAGATGCGCCGTCAGTTTGAGGAACAGTTTGCACAGATACGGATCCGCTTTGACAAGGTGTTCAGGGAATTGTTTGGAGGAGGACGCGGAACGCTGGAAATGGTGGAGGATGAGGATGTCCTCACAGCCGGCATCCGCATTGTGGCACAGCCACCGGGAAAGAAATTGCAGAATATGATGCAGCTTTCCGGTGGAGAAAAGGCATTGACGGCGATCGCACTGCTGTTTGCGATCCAGAGCCTGAAGCCGTCGCCGTTCTGTCTGCTGGATGAGATCGAGGCGGCATTAGATGATTCCAATGTCGGTCGTTACGCAGAGTATCTGCATAAGCTGACCAAAGATACACAGTTTATTGTGATCACGCACCGGCGCGGTACCATGAATGCGGCTGACATCCTCTATGGTATTACCATGCAGGAAAAAGGCGTTTCCACTCTGGTATCCGTCAATCTGCTGGACGATAAGGATATCACAGATTAAGAAATCGAGAGGTGAATTATGGGAGAAAAAAGAGGATTTTTCGGAAGACTGAAAGATGGACTGACCAAGACCAGAGATAACTTGGTATCCGGGCTGGACAATCTGTTCAGTGGATTTTCCGAGATTGATGAGGATTTCTACGAGGAACTCGAGGAGATCATGATCATGGCGGATATCGGCGTAGCCACCACGGAGAAGATCATCGAGGATCTGCGGGAGAAAGTCAAGGAGCAGCATATCAAGGATGCATCTGTCTGCAGAAAATTGCTGATGGATTCGATCAAGGAGCAGATGCATGTGGATGAGACTGCCTACGAGTTTGAACACCGCCGTTCGGTGGTGCTGATGATCGGAGTCAATGGAGTGGGGAAGACCACATCGGTCGGCAAACTGGCCGGGCAGATGAAGGCACAGGGTAAAAAGGTGATCCTGGCCGCGGCAGATACCTTCCGTGCAGCAGCGATTGAGCAGTTGACGGAGTGGGCAAACCGCGCGGAGGTAGAGATCATCGCCGGACAGGAAGGCGGCGATCCGGCGGCAGTGGTGTACGATGCCGTCAATGCGGCAAAGTCACGTCAGGCAGATGTATTGATCTGTGACACTGCGGGAAGACTTCACAATAAAAAGAACCTGATGGAGGAACTGCGAAAGATCAACCGGATCATTGAAAAGGAATATCCTGATGCATACAGGGAGACGCTGATCGTGCTGGATGGTACCACCGGACAGAACGCGCTGATCCAGGCCAAGCAGTTTGCGCAGGTGGCAGATATTGACGGAATCGTTCTGACGAAACTGGATGGCACGGCCAAGGGAGGTATTGCGATTGCAATTGAGTCTGAGATGAACATCCCGGTCAAATATATCGGCATCGGAGAGAAAATAGATGATCTGCAGAAGTTTGATGCCGACGCATTTGTAGATGCCCTGTTCCAGACGGAAAACGTTGTAGACGGGGAATAAAACATAGCAGAAAAGAGGAAATGATATATGATGACCATCGATAAATTTGAGGAAGCGGCAGAAAAGGTCAAGGAAGTGACACTGCCGACGAATCTGATCTACAGCGAGTATTTTTCGCAGATGACAGGCAATAAGGTATACCTGAAACCAGAGAATCTGCAGAATACCGGAGCCTACAAAGTAAGAGGTGCTTACTACAAGACCAGTACCCTGACGCCGGAGGAGCGTGCCAAGGGATTGATCACGGCATCTGCAGGAAACCACGCGCAGGGCGTGGCCAATGCAGCCAAACTGTTTGGGGTGCCAGCCGTGATTGTGATGCCTGTGACGACACCGCTGATCAAGGTGAACCGGACCAAGAGTTATGGGGCTGAGGTTGTACTCAGTGGCAATGTCTACGATGAGGCATACCAGAAGGCTCTGGAACTGGCAAAGGAACATGGGTATACTTTTGTACATCCGTTCAATGACCTGGCTGTGGCAACCGGACAGGGAACCATCGCCATGGAGATCATCAAGGAACTTCCTACGGTGGACATCATTTTGGTGCCGATCGGAGGAGGTGGACTGGCGGCAGGCGTGTCCACACTTGCAAAACTGTTAAATCCGCATATTCAGGTAATTGGTGTGGAGCCGGCCAATGCGGCCTGCATGAAGGCATCTCTGGAGGCCGGCAAGGTGGTTTCCCTGCCAAGTGCCGTGACGATTGCAGACGGTACTGCGGTGAAGACACCGGGAGACCAGGTATTTCCGTATATCCAGAAAAATCTGGACAGCATCATCACGATTGAAGATGAGGAGCTGATCGTAAACTTCCTCGATATTGTGGAGAACCACAAGATGGTTGTGGAAAACTCCGGGCTGCTGACGGTGGCTGCATTAAAGCATCTGAAATGCCAGGGCAAGAGAGTTGTATCCATCCTGAGCGGTGGTAACATGGATATTATTACGATGTCATCTGTGGTACAGCACGGACTGATCGAGAGAGGTCGTGTATTTACTCTTTCTGTGCAGCTTCCGGATCGTCCGGGAGAACTGGTCCGTGTGGCACAGGTTATTGCCGAGGCAAAGGGCAATGTGATCCGGCTGGATCATAACCAGTTTGTCAGCATCAACCGCAATGCAGCGGTGGAATTGAAGATTACCATGGAAGCGTTTGGGTTTGAACACCGCGATGAGATCCTCATGGCACTTCGCAATGCGGGATATGAACCGAAGGTGGAAAATCCCACCAGCATATACAGTTAGATTGGAGGCACAGGAAGATGAGTCAGGAACAAAATTATTTTGTGGGGCAGGAACTGCTTCACACACCGGGAGGTGTGCGGGACATTTACGGAGCGGAGTGTGCCAGCAAGAAAAAACTGCAGGGACAGATCCAGAAAGTATTTTCGTCTCATGGATTCCGCGATATTCAGACGCCGACGTTTGAATATTTTGATATTTTCAGCAAGGAGAGAGGCACGGTACAGTCCAATGCCATGTTCAAGTTCTTTGACCGGGGCAATAACACGCTGGTGCTCAGACCCGATATCACCCCGTCGATCGCGCGGTGCGTAGCCAAATATTACCGGGAGGAAGAGATCCAGCTCAGACTGTGTTATATGGGAGAGACCTTTGTCAATACCTCCCCTTACAAGGGCAAACTCCAGGAGGTGACCCAGCTTGGAGCCGAGCTGATCAATGACAATACCTCGGATGCCGATGCAGAGATGGTTGCCATGACCGTGGAGTGTCTGCTGACCAGCGGTCTGAAGGAATTTCAGATCGAGGTGGGTCATGCCGATCTTCTGCCGGCGTTGATGGAGGAGGCCGGACTGTCACCGGAGGAAGCACAGCGTGTGAAGGAACTCATTGAGAGCAAAAACTTCTTTGGCGTGGAGGATTATCTGGATCAGCTTACGGTCACAGAGGACCTTCGTGAAATTTTCCTGAAACTGCCGGAACTGCTGGGAGATCTCGATGAGGCTGTAGAATTCGTACAGACCAGAACGGGAAGTGACCGCGTACTGAAAGCACTGGACCGCCTGATCAAACTTTCCGAGATCATTGACCAGTACGGATACAGCCAGTATGTTTCCGTGGATCTGAGCATGTTAAGTCACTATAGTTATTATACCGGAGTGATCTTCCGCGCTTACACGTATGGCAATGGAGAGGCCCTTGCCAGCGGCGGACGATATGATGGTCTGCTTTCTCAGTTCGGCAAAGAGGCACCGGCCATCGGTATTGCGCTGGTCATCGACCAGCTGATGCTGGCGTTGGACAGACAGCATCTGCTTCCTGTGGAACACGTGGGAGGCACCATCGTACTCTACAGTGTTGTAGACCGCAAGAAGGCATTGGAAGAGGCCGCCAGGCTGCGCAGTGCCGGTGAGCGTGTACAGTTGATCCGCAAGTCATCCCACCGGGATCTGAAGCAGTATCAGGAGTACCGGGATCATATGGGAATGGATCGTCTGCTGTATGTGACCAGAGATGGCGTGGAGACATTGGCGTAAACACATCATTTCGCTGTATTACGAGCATTTTCTTATAAATTAAACGGAGAGCGGAAACGCTCCGGAATGGAGATGGCGATGAGATATATTACATTTGCACTGGCCAAGGGACGTCTGGCCAAGCATACCTTAAATCTGCTGGAGCAGATTGGAATTACATGTGAAGAGATGAAGGATGAGAAGACCAGAAAGCTGATCTTCGTCAATGAAGAACTGGGATTTAAGTTCTTTTTATCCAAGGCAACCGATGTGCCGACCTATGTGGAAATGGGCGCGGCAGACATCGGTGTCGTAGGAAAAGATACGATCCTGGAGGCAGGACGTAAACTGTATGAAGTCCTGGATCTGGGAGTCGGAACGTGCCGCATGTGTGTGGCCGGGCCTGCCGAGGCGAAGGAAAAGCTCCATGACGGATCTCTGATCCGTGTGGCCAGCAAGTACCCAAGAATTGCCAAAGACTATTTTTACAACAGCAAGCATCAGACGGTGGAGATCATCAAACTGAACGGTTCCGTGGAACTGGCACCGATTGTCGGATTGTCCGAGGTGATCGTAGATATTGTGGAGACAGGTTCAACACTGAGGGAGAACGGGCTGGAGGTTCTCGAAGAGATCTGTCCGTTGTCTGCCAGAGTGGTAGTTAATGAAGTGAGCATGAAGATGGAACACGAGCGTATTACAAAGTTAATCCGTGACCTGAAGGGGGTAATCTAATGAGAATCGTAGAATTGACAGAAGAATCCAAGCAGAATATTTTAGAGAACATGTTAAAGCGCAGTCCAAACCAGTATGGCAAGTTCCAGGATGCGGTAGATGAGATCCTGGATGCGGTCAAAAAGGACAAGGACAAGGCATTGTTTGCCTACACAGAGAAGTTTGACGGTGTGACGATCACACCGGAGACGATCCGTGTGACTCCGGAGGAGATCGAGGAGGCGTACAGTCTGGTGGATCAGGAACTGATTGATGTTATCCGCAAGGCGTTGGTCAATATCCGTACATACCATGAGAAGCAGGTTCGCTACAGCTGGTTTGACAGCAAACCGGACGGAACGCTTCTTGGCCAGAAGATCACAGCGCTGGAACGCGTGGGTGTGTATGTACCGGGAGGAAAGGCAGTGTATCCTTCCTCCGTACTGATGAATATTGTTCCTGCCAAGGTGGCCGGAGTCAACAAGATTGTGATGACCACACCGCCGTCAAAGGATGGCAAGGTATATCCGGTCACTCTGGTCGCTGCACATGAAGCCGGAGTGGATGAGATCTACAAAGTCGGCGGTGCACAGGCGATCGCAGCACTGGCCTTTGGGACCGAGAGTATCAAAAAGGTAGACAAGATCGTAGGACCGGGAAATATCTTTGTGGCTCTGGCCAAAAAATCCGTATATGGACATGTCAGCATTGATTCCATTGCCGGACCAAGCGAGATCCTGGTCCTGGCGGATGAGACTGCCAATCCAAGATATGTGGCAGCCGATCTTCTGTCCCAGGCAGAGCATGATGAGCTGGCCAGCGCGATCCTGGTTACGACCAGCATGGATCTGGCGAAGAAGGTGTCCGAGGAGGTGGATGGCTTCGTAAAGGATCTTTCCAGAAAGGAGATCATCCAGAAGTCATTGGATTCCTACGGATATATCCTGGTGGCAGACAGCATGCAGGATGCCATTGACACGGCCAATGAGATCGCATCTGAACATCTGGAGATCATGACTGCCAATCCATTTGACACGATGACACGCATCCGCAATGCGGGCGCCATCTTTCTGGGAGAGAACAGCAGCGAGCCGTTAGGCGATTATTTTGCAGGACCGAATCATGTCCTTCCGACCAACGGAACGGCGAAGTTCTTCTCACCGCTGTCTGTGGATGACTTTATCAAAAAATCCAGTATTATTTCCTATTCGAGAGAGGCACTGGAGGCCATTCATCTGGACATTGAGGCATTTGCAAAAGCGGAGAAACTGACGGCTCATGCAAATTCCATTGCGGTACGTTTTGAAAAGTAGACAGGAATGGTGTATAATTAAGAAATACCATGTAGGATATCGTCACATGGCGAAGGAGGATGAGGCATGAGTCGAAGCGCGACAATTACCCGCACGACGGGGGAGACAGATATCACGATTTCTTTGGATCTGGATGGAAGCGGACAGGCGGACATCCATACAGGCATAGGTTTTTTTGATCATATGCTGAATAGTTTTGCACGCCATGGTCTGTTTGATCTGACGGTAAACGTGCAGGGAGATCTCGAGGTGGACTGCCATCACACGATCGAAGATACCGGCATTGTGTTGGGAACGGCAATCAGCCGGGCTCTTGGCGACAAAAAGGGGATACGGCGTTTTGGGGAGTGTATGCTTCCGATGGACGAGTCCCTAGTATTATGTGCGCTGGATCTGTCGGGCAGACCGTATCTTCAGATGGATCTGCCACTGACTGTGGAGCGCGTGGGAGGATTTGACACCGAGATGGTTCATGAGTTTTTCTATGCTGTCAGCTACAGCGCGGCGATGAATCTTCATATCCGTAAGCTGGATGGTGTGAATAACCATCATCTGATCGAGGCGGCGTTTAAGTCCTTTGCAAAGGCTCTGGATATGGCAGTGATGAGCGATCCGAGGATTGAAGATGTCCTTTCCACCAAGGGGAGTCTGTAGATAAATGAACACAGAATGGAGGTTACCATGAAGAAGATAATTCCATTTATTGATGCAGAAAATGATGTCAGCGCCAATGTGGTTGCGCTGGCGGACCGTTACAGCTGCCAGGGGGCAGACGGTCTGTTTCTTTACAATTATACAGGGGACGAGGCGGCACATGAGGAGTTTCTTGCTACGGCTCGTCAGGTAGACAAGACGGTAGATATGCCGTTTATCGTCGGTGTCTATGTCAATCGTTTTGAGGATGCCAAGAAAGCACTCTACACCGGAGCGACCCAGGTGGTCATCCGTAAGGCCATGCTTCCGGAGGAAAAGGAACTTCGCGAGATCACATCTCGTTTTGATCCGGAAAAGCTGGCGATCGAGATCGACATGATGCACGATTTCCAGACGGCAGAGCAGTTAAACGGTTTTCTGGATATGGGATTTGGCACGATCATCCTCAAGCATGTGGAGATCAGTGACAAGTTAAAAGAGGCAATCCGCGGATGCCGTGTTCCGGTGATGATCCGTGACAGTCTGGCCCGACACGATGTGGCATCGATCCTCGAACTGGATCATGTGGAGGCAATCCTGACCAACTACTATGAGGAGAAGGATCTCTACAAGGCCAAAAAGGGACTGGCAGGACAGGACATTGACGTGGAACTCTTTGAGAGCAATATGACCTGGGCGGATTTCAAGACATTGGACAATGGACTGGTGCCGGTGGTTGTACAGGATTACCGTACCAGTGAAGTACTGATGGTAGCCTATATGAATGAGGAGGCCTTTCAGGCGACCCTCGATACCGGAAAGATGACCTACTATAGCCGCAGCCGTCAGGAATTGTGGTGTAAGGGAGAGACTTCCGGACATTATCAGTATGTCAAAAAACTGATGATCGACTGTGATCAGGATACGATCCTTGCCAAGGTACGGCAGATAGGTGCAGCGTGTCATACCGGACACAGATCCTGTTTTTACCGCAGTCTTGCATCCAGAGAGTATGTCGATACCAATCCAATGACGGTGCTCAGTGAGGATCTGCGTACGATCCAGGACAGAAAGGAGCATCCAAAGGAAGGTTCCTATACCAACTATCTCTTCGACCACGGCATTGACAAGATCCTGAAGAAAGTCGGCGAGGAGAACACTGAGATTGTGATCGCTGCAAAGAATCCGGATGCTGAGGAATTAAAATATGAGATCGCAGATTATCTGTACCATCTCATGGTTCTTATGGTACAATGCGACTTAGACTGGTCCGACATTATGAAGGAACTGGTCAACCGTCGATAGTATTATAGATGTTATAGAATGGAGGCAATTATGTTTTCTGTTTATCTTGCAAAAACCATCGCAGACCTGACATTTGGACAGGCCCTTGCTTACTATGTAGTGAAGTATGCAGTAAGTGCTGTTGTAGCATTGGCAGCGATCGGTCTTGGAATCCGTCTCCGCAAAAATAAAAATGCGAAGATGGAGCATGGAGAGTAACCCATGGAGATCGAAAAGAAATTTCTGGTAAATACCATGCCAGAGGATCTGGAATCCTATCCATGCCACAGGATCGAACAGGGATATCTCTGTGTGGATCCCGTGGTGCGGATCCGTCAGAGTGATGACCGGTATATTCTCACCTACAAATCCCGCATGGGAGACGGTGAGGAGTCCGGAGGGGATGTCCGGGTCAATCAGGAGATCGAGGCTGCGCTTGGCCGTAGCGGATATCTGCACCTGAGAGAGAAGGTGGACGGCCACCTGATCACCAAGAGCCGTTATCTGATCAGCCTTGAGGACGGCCATATTGCGGAACTGGATGTGTTCCACGGTCATCTGGAGGGACTGGTGTTTGTGGAGGTAGAGTTCTGCGATGAACAGGACGCTGCCCGGTTTGTACCGCCTGCCTGGTTTGGAGACAATGTCAGCGCAGATCATAGGTATTCTAATAGTTTTCTGTCTACCTGCAATGGACTGGAAGCATTTGAATAAAGATACTATATTATGGAGGATAGGCATGTTTAAAATTTTGAAGAAAGAGTACCTGGCCAACAATATCTGGTTGATGGATATTGAGGCTCCCAGGGTGGCAAAACACTGTCAGCCAGGTCAGTTCGTTATCGTAAAGATGGACGAAGAAGGGGAGAGAATTCCGCTTACGGTCTGTGATTATGACCGCGAAGCAGGTACCGTTACCATAGTATTTCAGACGGTAGGTGCTTCGACAGAAGAGATGGCTGAGTATGAAGTCGGAGAGGCATTTGAGGATTTTGTAGGTCCTCTGGGCTGTGCTTCCGAGCTGATCGAGATGCCGCTGGAAGAGCTGAAGAAAGAAAATATTCTGTTTGTCTGTGGTGGTGTGGGAACCGCACCGGTATATCCACAGGTCAAGTGGATGCATGAGCACGGTATTGATGTAGATGTCATTATCGGTGCCAGAAATAAAGACCTCCTGATCCTGGAAGATCAGATGCGTGAGGTCGCTGCAAATCTCTATATTGCAACCGACGATGGATCCTATGGTTTCCACGGCAATGGCTGTGATCAGATCAATGATCTGGTGGACAACCACGGAAAGAAGTATACCAGAGTGGTAGCGATCGGACCGATGATCATGATGAAATTTGTCTGCCTGCTTACCAAGAAACTGGAGATACCGACAATCGTCAGCATGAATCCAATCATGGTGGATGGAACCGGTATGTGCGGTGCCTGCCGTCTTCAGGTGGGAGACGAGATCAAGTTTGCCTGTGTAGATGGACCGGAGTTTGACGGACATCTGGTGGACTTTGACCAGGCAATGAAACGACAGCGTATGTATCAGACGGAAGAGGGACGTGCAAAACTGCGCCGTCAGGAGGGCAAGACCCATCACGGTGGATGCGGTAACTGCCACTAACTCAGAGAATGCAAAAGATTGGAGATAGATTCATGGAAGTAGATGTATTAAAGAGAGTTCCTGTCCGCGAGCAGGATCCAAAAGTGAGAGCTGCCAACTTTGAGGAGGTATGTCTCGGATATAATATGGAGGAAGCACAGGCGGAGGCAACACGCTGTCTGCAGTGCAAGAATCCGCAGTGTGTCAAGGGATGTCCGGTAAGTATCGATATTCCGGGATTCATTGGCAAGGTAGTCGAGGGTGATGTTCCGGCTGCTTATCAGGTGATCAGCAAATATTCCGCGCTTCCTGCAGTCTGCGGACGTGTATGTCCACAGGAGAGCCAGTGTGAGGCCAAGTGTATCCGTGGGTTCAAGGGTGATCCGGTATCCATCGGTAAGCTGGAGCGATTTGTGGCAGATACTGCAAGAGAGCAGGGAATCAAGCCACAGACTTCCGGTGAGAAGAAGGGAAAGAAGGTCGCTGTGATCGGTTCCGGGCCAGCCGGACTGACCTGTGCCGGTGATCTGGCCAAGGCAGGATATGATGTGACGATCTTTGAGGCACTGCACAAGGCCGGCGGTGTGTTATCCTATGGTATTCCGGAGTTTCGTCTTCCGAAGAGTGTCGTGGTGGATGCCGAGGTCGAGAATGTCAAGAGTCTTGGGGTCAAGATCGAGACCAATGTCGTGATCGGAAAGGCTACCACGATCGATGAACTTCTGAATGAAGAGGGATTCGATGCGGTATTCGTAGGTTCCGGCGCCGGACTTCCAAAGTTCATGGGAATTCCGGGAGAGAATGCCAACGGTGTGTTCTCTGCCAATGAGTACCTGACCAGAAGCAACCTGATGAAGGCATTTGATGATCGTTATGATACTCCGATCGTGGCCGGAAAGAAAGTGGCTGTCGTCGGCGGCGGAAACGTGGCAATGGATGCGGCACGTACCGCACTCCGTCTTGGCGCAGAGGTGCATATCGTGTACCGACGCAGTGAGGAAGAGCTTCCTGCGCGTGTGGAAGAAGTACACCATGCTAAGGAAGAGGGCATTGTCTTTGATCTTCTGACCAATCCGAAGGAGATCCTGGTAGATGAAGACGGAAATGTCAAGGGAATGACCTGTATCCGCATGGAACTGGGTGAGCCGGATGAGTCCGGACGCCGCAGACCGGTAGAGATTGCAGGATCTGAATTTACACTGGATGTGGATACCGTCATCATGTCACTGGGTACCAGCCCGAATCCATTGATCTCTTCTACGACAGAAGGACTGGATGTCAACCGCTGGAAATGTATCGTGGCAGATGAAGAAAACGGTGCTACCACCAAGGAGGGCGTATATGCCGGTGGAGATGCCGTGACAGGTGCCGCAACTGTTATCCTTGCGATGGGAGCCGGCAAGGCTGCCGCAAAGGGCATTGATGAGTATTTAAGTAAATAATCGCAGTGCAGAGATGCGTGAACGCAAAAGTGGAGTGAAAATCTCCACTTTTTCTGTCAAGAAAAAAACTTGACACCAGATTGCAGGTGCGTTATACTAGGCAATGTGTCTGGGATGATGCAGTTTTGGGAAAGGCATGGTTATATATGGCATTTGACAGCTTAACAGAAAAACTACAGAATGTATTCAAAAATCTGCGCAGCAAAGGCCGATTGACGGAGGACGACGTAAAAGCCGCGCTCAAGGAAGTCAAGATGGCACTTCTGGAAGCAGATGTAAATTTCCGTGTGGTTAAGAACTTTACCAAGACCGTGCAGGAGCGTGCAGTAGGTCAGGACGTGATGAACTCCTTAACCCCCGGACAGATGGTGATCAAGCTGGTCAATGAGGAACTGGTAAACCTCATGGGCAGTGAGACGACCGAGATCAAACTGAAGAATGCCTCAGAGATCACAGTGCTTCTGATGTGTGGTCTGCAGGGAGCCGGTAAGACGACGACGACCGCCAAGATTGCCGGTAAACTCAAACAGAAAGGGCGTCAGCCACTTCTGGCAGCCTGCGACATTTACAGGCCGGCCGCAATCGATCAGTTGAAGATCAACGGTGAGAAGCAGGGTGTGGAGGTCTTCTCGATGGGGACAAACCACAAGCCGGTGGATATTGCCAGAGCAGCGATCCAGCATGCGGCAAAGAACAAACTCAACGTCGTGATCCTGGATACCGCAGGACGTCTTCATGTCGATGAGGACATGATGGCAGAACTTCAGGAGATTAAGGAGGGCGTGGAGGTCGACCAGAGTATTCTGGTGGTGGATGCGATGACCGGTCAGGATGCGGTCAATGTTGCAAAGACATTTGACGAGAAGATCGGACTGGACGGAGTGATCCTTACCAAACTTGATGGTGACACCCGAGGCGGTGCTGCACTTTCCATCCGTGCGGTGACCGGCAAGCCGATTCTGTATGTCGGCATGGGAGAAAAGCTTTCCGATCTGGAGCAGTTTTACCCGGATCGTATGGCATCCCGTATTTTGGGCATGGGCGATGTGCTTACCCTGATTGAGAAGGCAGAGGCACAGATCGACCAGGACAAAGCCCGTGAGATGGAGAAAAAGTTCCGCAAGGCGGAATTCGATTTTAATGATTTCTTAGATCAGCTGGCCCAGATGAAGAAGATGGGTGGTATCCAGAGTATCCTGAGCATGATGCCGGGTATGGGACTGCCGGCTGATATGGAAATAGATGACGATGTGTTCAAGGGAACAGAGGCTATTATCTATTCCATGACTCCTGAGGAGCGTGGAAATCCGGCCCTGATTAACCCATCCCGTAAAAGACGGATCGCCAAGGGCGCAGGCGTAGATATTTCAGAGGTCAACAAACTGATGAAACAGTACGAACAGTCCAAGAAAATGATGAAACAGATGTCAGGAATGATGTCTGGCAAAGGTAAAAAGAAGGGATTCCTCTCCGGAGGATTTCCGAAGATGCCATTTTAACAATAAGAGTATGGAGGTAAAAAAACATGGCAGTAAAGATCAGATTAAGAAGAATGGGAAAGAAGAAAGCACCTTTTTACAGAGTGGTAGTTGCAGATTCCAGAGCTCCAAGAGACGGTAAGTTCATCGAGGAGATCGGTACCTACGATCCAAACCAGGATCCAAGTGTTTTCAAGTTTGACGAGGAGAAAGCAAAGAAATGGTTAGCAAACGGAGCTAAGCCAACAGAGACAGTAGGCAAATTATTAAAGCAGGCTGGTATCGAGTAATTCTCTTCCAGCACGGAATGGGGGCTTACATGAAAGAATTAGTAGAAGTATTGGCACAGTCCCTGGTTGACGATCCCACGCAGGTATCCGTCACAGAGACCGAGAACGACAAAGAAATCCTGTTGGAGTTGAAGGTTGCTTCAGACGATATGGGAAAGGTGATCGGAAAGCAGGGCCGTATTGCAAAAGCCATTCGTACTATTGTAAAAGCAGCCGCTTTTGAGACCGACAAAAAAGTAATCGTAGAGATCGGCGAGTAATCGCCATAGAACATAAAGCCCCAGGTAGTTATACTTGAGGCTTTATGTTGTTTCATGGATATAAAGGAGTAATATGGATAATAAGGATGTATTCCGGGTGGGCGTGATCGCCAATACCCATGGAATCCGCGGAGAGGTCAAGGTATTTCCGACCACAGACGATCCCAGCCGTTTTATCGGGATGAAGGAGATCCTTCTGGATACCGGAGATCAGATGATGCCTCTGAACGTGGAGCGCGCAAGACTGTTTAAGAATCTTGTGATCGTCAAATTTAAGGAATATAACAATATCAATGATATTGAGAAATATAAGGGGCATGACCTGTATGTTACCAGGGAACATGCGATTCCTCTGGAGGAGGGCGAGTACTATATCGCCGACATTATCGGAGCCAGCGTGGTGACCGATGAGGGCGAGGAATTTGGAGAACTTGTGGATGTGCTGACGACAGGTGCCAATGATGTGTATGTCGTAAACCATCAGGGCAAGGAAGTGCTTCTTCCGGTGATCCCGGACTGTGTGCTGGCACGCGATCTGGAGAAAAAGATCGTGACGGTTCACATTATGAAAGGACTGTTAGACTGAGATGAATTTTCATGTAATGACATTGTTTCCGGAGATGATCGAGCAGGCGATGTCTCACAGCATCACCGGCCGGGCGATCAAGGCAGGATTGATCCGGGTGGATGCCGTCAATATCCGGGATTATTCGGACAATAAACACAACCGCGTCGACGATTATCCCTATGGCGGAGGCGCGGGCATGGTCATGCAGGCGGAGCCGGTGTATGGATGCTATGAGGCTATCTGCGAGCGCATTGGAGCGAAGCCGAGGGTTCTCTTTATGTCGCCGCAGGGGAGAGTGTTCCATCAGGAGATGGCCAGAGAACTCTCACAGGAAGAGGATCTGATCTTTTTATGCGGACATTATGAGGGAATCGATCAGCGTGTGTTGGATGAAATCGTGACGGACTATGTTTCTATCGGAGATTTTGTGCTGACCGGAGGGGAACTTCCGGCATTGGTGATGATGGATACGATTTCACGGCTGGTGCCCGGCGTGCTGCACAATGATATGTCAGCGGTGACAGAGTCGTTTACCCATTCGCTGTTAGAACATCCGCAGTATACCAGACCTGAGGTGTGGCACGATCAGCATGTGCCGGCGGTACTCCTGTCCGGACATCATAAGAATCTGGAGGCATGGTACCGCCAGGAATCGATCCGTGCTACGCTGCTTCACAGGCCGGATCTTCTGGAGGGGGCCGGACTTACGTCGAAGGAATGGGAGATGGTGCGACAGTGGAGAGAACAGGAAGAGGATGGAAAAGATGCAGATGAGGAAGCGTAGAGGACTGATACTGCTGCTGATCTGTGCACTGTACGTGAGCAGTCTGAGCGGCTGTTCGTTTGCCGGAAAGGCCGGGAATCTGACTGTATCAGGGTTTGCCTTTGACACGACGTACACGATCTCTGTGTATGAAGGAGGAGATCAGGAACTGCTGGATTCCTGCATTGATCTGTGCAATGACTACGAGAAGATATTTTCTGCGACGAGAAAGGACAGCGAACTCTATGCGATCGATGCGATTTCCCAGGCATATGGGAAGATCAAAGAGGAGATGGATGAGCAGAATATCAGCGGCACCGGACGTCTGAAACAGGCCGATCAGAAACTCCGCGAATACTGTGAGACGAGCGACTCTCAGGCGGTAAAGGATATGTCCTATTTATTGGACATGGACGGAAGACTGAGTTTTCAGGTTTCGGAGGAAATGCAGGAACTGATCGAAAAGGGACTTGACTATGGCAGCCAGACAAAGGGAGCGTTTGATATCTCGATCTATCCGGTGAAACGGCTCTGGACGTTTGATCAGGAGAGTCATGATGTTCCGGAGAAGAGCGCGGTCCGCGAGGCATTAAAACTGGTGGATTATGAGAAGATCCATATGGATCACGGCAAACTGATCTTTGAACTGCCCGGAGCGCAGATCGATCTGGGAGGCATTGCCAAAGGATATATTGCCGACCGTCTGAAGGAGTATCTGGTAGATGGCGGAGTATATTCGGGACTGATCAATCTGGGAGGGAATATTCTGTGTATCGGAAAGAAGCGCGACGGCAGCAAATTCCGTATTGGTGTCCAGCAGCCGTTTGCGGATCGCACCGACACGATCGCGACACTGCAGATCGCCAATGCCTCCATCGTATCTTCCGGCATTTATGAGCGCTACTTCAAAAAGAATGGTGTGATCTATCATCATATCCTTGATACCACGACAGGGTACCCGTTACAGAACGGACTGCTCGGTGTCAGTGTGGTTGCCGCTGAATCGGTGGATGCCGATGCGCTGTCCACCAGTCTGTTTGCAATGGGGCTGGAGGAAGGATTGGCATGGATCAACCGCAAGGCGGGAATCGAGGCCGTGTTTATCACACAGGATGAAAAGCTGCATTACAGCTCAAATTTTAAGGCATTACTGGATCAGGAAGGAACACCATGAAAGAACAGACAGAACTGGAAAAACATTATAACAAATTCAATGAGGACAAGCGGCTGACCCGTCGTCACGGACAGGTGGAATACCGCACGACGATGGAGTATATCCGGCGTTATCTGAGGGAGCGGCCGGGAGCCAGAATCCTGGATGTCGGAGCGGGAACCGGCCGATACAGTATTGCGCTGGCAAAGATGGGATTTGATGTGACGGCGGTGGAACTGGTAAAGTATAACCTCGGGATCCTCAGACAGAAAGCGCAGGGATGCGTGCAGGCGTATCAGGGTACTGCATTGAAACTGTCCCGTTTTCAGGACAATACCTTTGATGTGACCCTGCTTTTGGGGCCGATGTATCATCTGTACAGTGAACAGGACAGGATGCGGGCTTTGCAGGAGGCACGGAGGGTGACCAGACCCGGAGGGGTACTGTTTGTCGCCTATCTGATGAATGAATACGCAGTGCTGGTGCATGGCTTCCGGGACGGTTATGTGAAGGAGAGCCTGGAGCGCGGCCTGCTGGATCCGGATACGTTTGAGACGCAGTCCGGTGAGGAGGAACTGTATTCCTACGTGCGTCTGGAACAGATCGACAGGCTGTATCAGGAGGCAGGGCTTCACAGGGACCGGATCCTGACACCGGACGGCCCGGCCAACTATATGAGACAGACGCTTCGGACGATGGACGATGAGACGTTTGAGCTGTTTATGAAGTACCATCTGAGTGTCTGCGAGAGACCGGAACTGCTGGGGGCTGCGGCCCACACGCTGGACATTTTAATCAAATAACAGACCGACAAAGGGCATGGAATCTTCCATGCCCTTTATGCATATCTGGGAAAAGCCATGCATACAATGGTCTTGTAAACAGATGATCCGGGCTGGAGATAGCCGGGACTTTCCGGGAAATCAGAGGATGGAGGAAACAGCGTGAAAAATCAGATGGAAGTATATGATGACATTGCAAAAAGGACAAACGGAGAGATTTACCTGGGGGTATGCGGGCCTGTCAGGACGGGAAAAAGTACCTTTATCAAAAAATTCATGGAGCTGATGGTGCTTCCGGGTATCGTGCAGGAGACAGACCGTGCCCGGGCGATCGATGAGCTGCCGCAGTCCGCGGATGGATTTACGGTGATGACCACGGAGCCAAAGTTTATCCCAAAGGAGGCGGTGGAGGTCGCACTGCCCGGAGAGGTTCATGCCAGGGTGCGCATGATCGACTGTGTGGGATACATGGTTCCGGGAGCGCAGGGAGACTATGAGGATGGGAAAGAGCGGATGGTCAAGACTCCGTGGAGTGAGCAGGCAATGCCGTTTTCGGAGGCGGCGGAGATGGGTACGCGCAAGGTGATCACAGATCATTCGACGATAGGGATCGTAGTGACAACGGACGGCAGCTTTTCCGCATTGCCACGGTCTGCATATCTGTCTGCAGAAGAGCGGACCATTCAGGAATTAAAGGAAGTCGGGAAACCGTTTGTGGTGATCGTCAATTCCTCCAGCCCGGCATCAGAGACTGCGGAGGCTGCCAGAAAACAGATTGAGCAGAGGTATCAGGTTCCGGTGATGGTACTGGATGCCAGCAGGATGCTGATGGAACAGGTGCATCAGATGATGGGGATGATATTAGATTCATTTCCGGTGACGAGGGTGTGTTTTGAACTGCCATCCTGGGTAGAAATGCTGGAACTGGACCACTGGCTCAAGCAGGAGGCAATCCAGGCGGCCAGAACGGTTCTGGATCAGCTTCACTGCATCGGAGATGTCAGGAAAGTCAGTCTGACAACGGAGCAGGAGCATATTACGGAAATCAGCCTGAGAAAGATCTCCATGGAGGACGGAAGTGTGATGATGTCCATGGTCTTTGCGAAGCAGATGTATTATCAGATCCTGGGAGATCTGGTGGGGATGCCGATCTCCGGGGAGTATGAGCTGATCCGGCTGTTGGGCGAATATGTCAGGGCGAAGACACAGACGTCCCATATGATGGAGGCGTGGGAAGATGTCAGAACCGGAGGCTATGGCGTAGTGCTGCCGGAACCGGAGGACATTGAGATGGACTCTCCGCAACTGATCCAGCAGGGTCATAAATATGGTGTCAAGATCAAAGCAGTCAGCCCGTCTATTCATCTGATCCAGGCAGACATTGAGACAGAGATCGCACCGATTGTCGGCAGCCAGGAGCAGGCGGAGGATCTTCTCCGATACATAGAGAGCCAGAAGCAGGAAGGTATGGGAATCTGGGACACCAATATCTTTGGCAAGACGGTAGGACAGTTGGTGGAGGAGGGAATTCATCATAAGGTAAATCGTCTGACACAGGAAAGCCAGAAGAAGCTGCAGGGGACAATGCAGAAGGTGATCAATGACAGCAATGGCGGTCTGGTGTGCATTATCATTTGAAGATATGAATGGTAAAAGGTATTTTTCCACCCAAGAAGCCGGGAATTTCGTCGTTTTTTGATTGACAAGGTCGAAAAATGTTGATATACTCAGCGATGTAATAGAAATGTAATATTTAGAAGAGAAATGTAATATTCAATGGTCTGGCAGTGTGGAAACTGCAGAATGGAGAGAAGAATGACAAACAAAAAGGGCTGGTTTTTGATTGTGATTGCGTTGATGCTGATGATTGGATGCGCCGGAGTGGCACAGCATATGATCACGGTTCCATCGGATATCGTGAAGACACAGGATACATCGCCAGATTCAATGCATACGGTCATTTCTCCGGAATAGACCTTTTGGGGATGGGAGAGATCCTGCAGATGATATGGGCACAGTTTATGAATGATTCATAGACTGTGCTTTTTTGCATTATCGGAGACTTCCTGTTATGATTAACACAGAGCATAGACACAGGGAGTACGAGAAAGGATAGAGTAATCGATGGAGTATGAAATCAAAATAGGGGTGGCTGTGGTACTGGTCGCGGCTACACTCATCATAAAAGCGGTTTATGACCGCAGAACATTGAAAAAGCGCAGGATCCTGGCGGCAAAGAACCACTTTGCGGCTCCGGTGGCTGAGGAGTACAGTGCGGACCGGATGCAGAGACTGGCTCAGTATTATCTGGACCATACCGGGGAGGAGGACATTGATGAGATCACCTGGAATGATCTGGACATGGACAGGCTGTTTCATCAGATGAACCATACCTGCTGTGCCATGGGAGAAGAATATCTGTACAGCATGCTGCACAAACCTCTGTTTGAGTCGGATGCGCTGGATGAGAGAAGACGGGTCGTGGACTGTCTGTGTGAGCAGGAGTCTGCCCGTGAACAGTTGATGGCCGGCATGATGAGCATGGGCAAAAACAGCCAGTTTGCCGTATATGATTATCTGCGGAATCTGAAGGGGCTGCGCCATAAGAACCCGGCCATACATATCCTGCAGGCGGTGGCGCTGCTGGCGTCACTGATTCTACTGGGAGTCTGGCCGCAGCAGATGATTCTGGTCGTGGCAGGGATCATCATCGTCAATATGCTGACCTATTACCGGGTCAAAGCGGATGCTGTGGATCCCTATCTGTATCTGTTCCGGTATATTTTACGGATGATCGGATTTTGTCAGGACATTTCGAAGGTCAGGGTCGATGGGATGGAAGAGTATTTCCGGGAGATTGAGCATAAAGCGGCCTGTTTCGAGAAGTTTGCCAAGGGGAGTTCCCTGGTGATCGGTGGAGACGGGATGGGTGGCAGCATCATGGATTCCCTGATGGATTACATCCGCATGATGTTTCATATCGATCTGATCAAGTTTCAGGGGATGACCAGAGAGATGATCCTTCATCAGGAGGATCTGTTCGATCTGTTTGAAAAGATCGGATTTCTGGACAGTATGATCGGCATCGCATCGTGGAAGACAATGCGGGAGGATACCTGTGTCCCGAAACTGGTACAGGACAGATGCAGCCTGCGTATGGAACAGGTGGTTCATCCTCTGGTGACACAGTCGGTGGCCAATTCTCTGGATGCACAGGGAAGTATTTTGCTGACGGGTTCCAATGCCTCCGGAAAATCCACATTTCTTAAGACGATAGCGATCCAGGCAATCCTTGCGCAGACAGTGGGATATGTGACGGCCGCAAGCTATGAGGGGGGCTTTTTCCGGATCTATTCCTCCATGGCACTCAGGGATGATCTCTGTGCCAAAGAGAGTTATTTTATCGTCGAGATCAAATCTTTGAAACGGATCCTGGATGCGATGGAAACACCCGGGGCACCGGTGCTTTGTTTTGTCGATGAGGTTCTTCGCGGAACCAATACGCTGGAGCGTATCGCGGCTTCCACGCAGATCCTGCTTCAGATCAGTCAGGGGCGTTCCCTGTGTTTTGCAGCAACGCATGACATTGAACTGACGAGACTTCTGGAGGATGAATTTGCCAATTATCATTTTGAGGAACAGGTCACACAGGACAGTGTGGAATTTGACTACCGGCTCAAACAGGGGCCGGCTGTGACGCGCAATGCAATCCGGCTTCTGCAGATGCTGGGCTATGACAGTGCTCTGGTGCGAAAGGCACAAGACAGCGTTGACCGGTTCCAGCGGGAAGGGATATGGAGCAAAGAATAACAAGAGATGGAATGGAGAGTATCATGACACACATTATGATGTTTACTGACGGAGCGGCGAGAGGAAATCCGGATGGACCGGGAGGATACGGCGCGATCCTGCGTTTTGTGGATGCAAAGGGCGGGGTACATGACAAGGAACTTTCCTGCGGCTACCGCAAGACGACCAACAACCGCATGGAGATGATGGCGGTGATCGCGGGGCTGGAAGCACTCAACCGGCCGTGCCATATTGATCTGTATTCGGATTCCCAGTATGTGATCAAGGCATTTACGGAACACTGGATCGATGGATGGATCCGCAAGGGATGGAAGCGCGGCAAAAATGAACCGGTCAAAAATGTGGATCTATGGAAGCGCATGCTGGCTGCTATGGAACCGCATGAGATAGCATTTCATTGGGTGAAAGGGCATGCGGGACATCCGGAAAATGAGCGGTGTGACACGCTTGCCACGACGGCGGCAGACGGAGATGATCTGTTGATCGATCCGGTCTGTGACAGCGAAGACCAGTAATTGTTTCCGGCATTTCCTGTTCATTATATTGTATAGAAATACCAAATCCGGGCATACTCAAGAAAAATACCTTGGAAAGGCGGTCCTGAGTATGACGAGAGGTTGGAGATTTTTTTGCGGTATGGTGTTGATGGCAGTCATGGTAGCAGGTGGCAGTGCGCTTTGTTATGTAGGGCTGCTGCAGACACTGAGACAGGAGCAGAGGGTGGCTTCCGAGCGACTGTCGGATCAGATTGCGGTCGATGTACAGAAACAGGTGGACGAGGGCGTAGACGAGATCCGGCAGGAGGCCACCAGACAGGCTGCAGCCCAGGAGAAATATCTGGCGGAAGATGCGATCTACCAGACAGTGCAGTATAATCTGAAGGATAATACACAGGCGGTAGACTACGGCGTGCTTCCTCAGGAACTGGTGGGAAAGACCAGACAGGATGTGGAAAAGTATTGTGAAGATTATATGCAGAAGATGCCGGTGGAGGAGTACCTGGCCGGACTTCAGAGCATGGAAGTGGCTTCGTTTTCTTCCAGTCACCTGACCGTCAAAAAAGAATATGATGTGCAAAAGGTGACTTACAAGTATTATCTGATTGCGGACGAAGGTGAAGTTGTGGTATATTACGGAGATAAGAAAACGGTATATGAACGGACAGGTATATCCTACGATTCCCTGCCAAAGGCAGAACGGAACCGGCTAAAGCAGGGTGTGCGTGTCAAAAATGACAAAGAGTTGTTCAGCATTCTGGAAAATTATTCCAGCTGAGTCCGGAACTGCTGGGCCTGGAAAGGGACGCGATGAGAAGTATTCCTCTGATAATCATAGGTGCGGGGGCCTCCGGTATGGCGGCAGCCTGGGAGGCAGCCGGGACCGGGTGTGAGACTCTGGTACTGGAACACAATAAAAAATGTGGTCGGAAACTGGCGGCGACTGGAAATGGCAGATGTAATTTTACCAATGCCAGACAGGAGCCGTCTTGTTATCGTTCGGACACACCCGGACTCGCCTGGGAGATCCTGCAGAGGTTTCCACAGGAGAAGACACTCTCCTGGATGCATGAGATTGGGATCACTCCATGGCAGAGGGAGGGATACTATTATCCGGCATCGGGCAATGCCAGTGCCGTGGTGCATGCGTTGGAACAGGGGATACGGTCTCGGGGGGTGACGATTTCCCTGGAAGAAGAACTCATAGAGCTGGTGCCCGAAAAAGGGGGCTGGCGTGTGGTGACGGACCGTGAACAGTATCTGGCGCGTAATGTGATCCTGGCAATGGGAGGAAAGGCTTCTCCGGTGCATGGCACACATGGGGAGGTGTATCATCTGCTGCAGCAGTTTGGCTGCCGGATCATAACTCCGCTTCCGGCACTGACTTCACTGGAACTCAAAGGAGATTTTATGAAGGGCTGGACCGGAGTGCGCACCCGGGGAAGGGTGACCATGGTGCAGGGAAAGGATCGTATCCTTTCGCAGGATGAGGGAGAACTGCAGATGGTAGCGCATGGAATTTCCGGAATTCCGGTCTTTCAGGTGAGCCGGTTTGCGGCGCGTGCGCTGGAACAGGGCGAGAAGGTGTCGCTGTATCTTGATATTCTTCCATGGATGGAACTCCCGGAACTGGAGGAGGAACTGGCCTACCGCGCCTGTCATCTGGCGGGAAGGAGCCTGGAGCAGGCACTGGAAGGTCTGGTACATAATAAGCTGGCCAGGGTATGTGCCCGGATGGCAGGGCTGGATCCGGATGGTGCAGTGGATGCACTGACGCCGGCCAGACGAAAACAGCTCGCCTCCAGGATGAAATCCTGGAAACTGGGAGTGTCAGGGATCAGTGGATTTGATAAGGCGCAGGTGACCAGCGGAGGACTGGCACTGGACGAGGTCAATCCGGAGACCATGGAGATCCGGCGCGTGCCGGGGATATATGCGGTGGGAGAGACATTAGACGTTGATGGCATCTGCGGAGGTTACAATCTGCAGTGGGCGTGGACCACCGGGATCCTGGCGGGAAAAGCCGCCGCGAGAAACAGAGGAAGAGGCACAGACAGATGAAAGAAGAACTTGCATTGTTGCAGAGAGTGGAATTATCCATGCTCTACGATTTTTATGGTGCATTGTTAAAAGAGAACCAGCGACAGATCTTTGAGGAATATATACTGGATGATTATTCCCTTTCCGAGATTGCCCAGGATATGGGAATTACCAGACAGGGTGTCCATGATGCACTGAAGCGAACGACGGTCCGTCTGCAGGGCTACGAGGATAAACTCGGTCTGGTGCGACGATTTCAGGAGCAGAAAAAACAGATGAAACAGGTACACCGCCAACTGCAGGAACTTGACGAACAGGGTAAGATCGACTTGTCCGATGCGCCGTTTCAGCAGATATTGGAGGAATTAAGAGAATTGTTGGAGGAAGAAGAGTGATTCAGTTATCACAGATCAAGATCCCGGTGATCAGGGTGATCGAACGTGCCGGAGAGGAAACGGTGCGCCGTGGGATCATCGGAGAGCAGGAGAGGCATCTGGTGGCCCAGACGGTGGCAGGGGCTCTGCATCTGGGTGTCAGACAGATCCGGGAACTGGAGATCGTACGGCGTTCTCTGGATGCACGCAAAAAGTCACAGATCCAGTTTATCTATCAGGTGAGATTCCGGACGGACCATGAGAAGAAGGTTCTGGCGCGCTATGGCAGGCCGGACGGTAAATGGCTAAACGTCACAGCACCACACAGGGAGATTATGTGTGAGAAACCACAGATTCCTCCAGTGGTGGTGGGAACCGGACCGGCCGGCCTGTTTGCGGCATATACCCTGGCGAGGGCCGGACTTTGTCCGGTGGTTCTGGAGCGGGGCTCCTGTGTGGAGACCAGACAGCGAAAGGTGGAGCAGTTCTGGGAGGGAGGAGCCCTTGATCCGGAGACCAATGTACAGTTTGGCGAGGGAGGTGCAGGCACCTTTTCCGATGGCAAGCTCAATACCATGGTTAAGGATCCGACCGGAAGAAACAGACAGGTGCTTGAGACGTTTGTGCGGTTTGGGGCACCGGAGCAGATCCTGTATCTGCAGAAACCTCATATCGGAACGGATCTTCTGAGGGACATTGTACGGCAGATGCGGCTGGCCATTGAGGAACTGGGAGGCACAGTGTGTTTTGACAGCCGGTTCGACGGAGCCGAGTGGAATGCAGACGGAACGCTGGAGAAGATCATGTATACGCATGATGGGAAACAGACGCAGAGACCGTGCAGGCACCTGATCCTGGCCACAGGCCACAGTGCCAGAGATACGTTTGCCCTGTTGCACGATTGCAACGTGCCGATGGAACCCAAGCCATTTGCGGTGGGTGTCCGTGTGGAGCATCCGCAGGAGATGATCGGCAGGAGCCAGTACGGCGACTGGTGGGATAAACTTCCGGCTGCCGATTACAAACTGACATATCATACGGCACAGGGAAGGGGTGTATACTCATTTTGTATGTGTCCGGGCGGATATGTGGTCAATGCATCCAGTGAGCCGGACAGGCTGGTGATCAATGGTATGAGTGACCATGCCCGTGATGGTGAAAATGCCAACAGTGCGATCGTGGTGACGGTCACACCGCAGGATTTTGGTGGACAGGATGTACTGGCAGGTGTAGAATTTCAGAGAAGACTGGAGAACAGTGCATACCGTGCCGGGCAGGGGAAGATCCCTGTTCAGCTTTGGAAGGATTTCCGTGACAGGGTGCCAAGCACTGCACTTGGGCAGGTCCGGCCTCAGATGAAAGGCGGATATGTTCTCGGGGATGTCCGCGGTATGCTTCCGGCATTTCTGGGGGATGCGGTCGCGGAGGCAATGCCGGCATTTGGCAGAAAGATCGCCGGGTATGACAGGGATGACTGTCTGATCTCCGGCGTGGAGACCAGGACATCCTCACCGGTCCGCATTGTGAGAGATGAACAGTGTGAGAGTGAAAAAAGAGGGCTGTATCCCTGTGGGGAAGGAGCCGGCTATGCAGGAGGGATCACTTCGGCAGCCATGGACGGGATCCGGGTGGCACAGAGTGTGATCAGCAGATATCAGAAACAGGAGGAAACATGATGACGGAGGAAAAGATTGCAAGGATCAATGAGTTATATCATAAATCCAAGGCCGAGGGGCTGACGCCGGCGGAAAAGGAAGAACAGCAGAAACTGCGCAAGCAGTACCTGGCTGATATCCGGGCTAATGTAGTCAGCCAGCTCAACAATGTTTCTATTGTGGAAAAAGACGGAAGTATTACGGATCTTGGAAAGAAATATGGCAGACGCAGCTAGGTAAGTATCCGAAGACGGCCGCTTTTAGTATCCGAAGATGGAGTATTCCCGGAGAGCGGAGGCCGTTTTGAAAAGAGGGATGACATGACAAAAAAAGAAGCCAGAGAACGTATGAAAAAAAAGCGCCGCAGTATGCCGGCCATGGAGAGAAGGCAGCAGGACAGCCAGATCCGCAGCCGGCTGATGGGACTGCCGTGCTGGAAGGGGGCGTCCTGGTTCTTCCCGTATGTTTCCTACGGGACTGAGGTGGACACCAAAAAGATCATTGAACATGTCCTGAAAATGGGACAAGATGTAAGGAATATCCGCGTGGCTGTCCCACGCGTAGAAGGAGAAGAGATGAACTTTTATGAGATCACTTCTCTGGATCAGCTTGAGAAAAGCGAGAAGGGTATCCCGGAGCCGACAGGAGGTCTGAGAGTGGAGGCAAGAGAGGGCATTATGCTTCTTCCGGGATTGGCCTTTGACCGCAAACTACACCGGATCGGATATGGAGGCGGATATTATGACAAATATCTGGCCCGGTATGGGGGTCCGGATCTGATCACGCTGGCAGTGGCCTACGAATATCAGGTGGTGGACGGGGAACTGGAACATCAGCCGACCGACATCTGTCCGATGGGTCTGGTCACACCGCAGCAGTTTATCACCTATCGCCTGTAGAAGCATAAGATATTCTGATAATATTTTGGAGTATCTGTATGAAAGGTATGAAACGGAAACGGAGGAGAACAGGGCTCCGGCCGGCACTGGCGCTTGTACTGTGCATGAGTCTGGCGGCGGGAATGCTGTTGTCCGGGTGCGGGAAGAAGGAAGAACTGACGACACTTCGTCTCAATGAAGTGGCACATTCAATTTTTTATGCACCTCAGTATGTAGCGATTGAAAAAGGATACTTTGAGGAGGAGGGCATTGCGCTGGAACTGATCAATGGAAGCGGTGCCGACAATGTCATGACGGCGGTACTGGCCGGAGAGGCGGATGTGGGCTTTATGGGATCGGAGTCCAGCATCTATGTGTACCAGGAGGGTGCACAGGATTCGATCATCAATTTTGCACAGCTCACACAGCGGGCAGGAAACTTTCTGGTAGCCAGAGAGGCTGATCCTGATTTTACCTGGTCCAAATTAAAGGGAAAAACGATCCTCGGAGGCCGTCCGGGCGGCATGCCTGAGATGGTGCTGGAGTACATTCTCAAAAAGAATGGCATTGATCCTGCCAGGGATGTCAAGATCATCACCAACATTGACTTTGGCCTGACAGCGCAGGCATTCGCATCCGGCCAGGGAGATTACACCGTGGAATTTGAGCCGTTCGCAGCATCTCTGGAGGCGGATAAGAAGGGCGTGGTGGTAGCATCCCTGGGCGAGGCCAGCGGCAATGTGCCATATACGGCATACTCTGCCAGGGAGAGTTATCTCAAAGACCATCAGGATCTGCTGCAGCATTTTACCAATGCACTGCAGAAGGGCATGGATTATGTGCAGAGCCACACACCGGAGGAGATCGCAGAAGTGATCGCACCGCAGTTCCCACAGACCGATGCCAAGGCACTGGAGACGGTGGTCAGACGCTACTATGACCAGGGAACCTGGAAGGCGGATATGATCTTCGAGCAGGAAAGTTTTGAGCTTCTTCAGGATATTCTGGAACAGTCCGGCGTGATCGAGCAGAGAGCGCCATATGACAAACTGGTGGACACCAGTCTTGCGAAAAAAGCAGTCAACAAATAGACAACATGATTACCAAAGAGAAGGGAGACGAACATGGATTCTTATCAGTATGTATTGGATTCCCACACCCACACGCTTGCCAGTGGGCATGCGTACAACACGATTACGGAGATGGCGCAGGCAGCGGCGGACAAAGGTCTGTCCCTGCTGGCCATCACAGAACACGGGCCGGCCATGCCGGGAGGGCCTCATGCATTTTATTTTCTGAATCTGCGTGTGGTACGGCGCAAAAAAGCCGGGATCCCTGTCCTGTTTGGGTGTGAGTGTAATATTATCGATTCCCGGGGAACACTGGATTTGCCGGAAGATGCCCTCGCACAACTGGACGTGGGCATTGCCAGTATCCATCCCCCTTGCTATAGATCACAGAGCCGCGACGAGAACACGGAGGCATATATCCGGGCCATGCAGAATCCGGCGGTCAATATCATCGGACATCCGGACGACGCCAGATTCCCGGTGGACTATCTGGCACTGGTGCAGGCAGCCGGAGAACATCATGTGCTCCTGGAAATCAACAACAGTTCCCTGAATCCGAACGGATACCGCCCGGGAGCAAAGGAAAATGATACCCAGATGCTGCAATTGTGCAAAAAATATGAGCAGCCTGTCATTCTTGGCAGCGATGCTCATGTAGAGGAGGATGTGGCGAACTTCTGCTATGCGGATGAACTAGTCCGTTCCCTGAATTTTCCGCCGGAACTGATCGCCAACACCTCAGTCGATCTGTATTTGTCGTATCTTACTTCTTTTCACCCAGAGAGTCATCTACCAGGTTCTCGATAATATATTTTTTCACCCAGATGTCGAAACTTAACATACAGATAAAGGTGAATTTGGACAGCAGGTCTTTGTCGTGCGGATCTTCCACATCGGCAAAGGCCTCGTTTGATTTCTTCATCTTGCGGATGATGTCACGCGCCTGGACATCGATATTGGCCATGGTCAGATCGACCACCTCCTGATAGACATCCTGGAAGGAAAGTCCCTCGTCCTGCCGGAAGAACCGTTCGGTGACCGGTTCCAGGATCTTCTGGATGTCTCCGATGGACAGGAAGTTCTTAAGGTAGTAGATATAGGTGAGCAGCAGGACGTGCTCACTGGTATATTTCTTTTTCTCCGGTGGTGGGAGAAGTTTGTTCTTGGTGTAATTGTTGATCATGGTCTTGGTCAGGATCTTGTCATCTTCAAAGCGTTTGGAACTCTTGAGATGTTCATCCATGAACGAGGTCACCTGATCCATGTACAGGTTGATATTGGGAATATCTTCCGGATGGATATATTCGATATTCTGCATGCTTCGGAGTAATTGAAGCATTTCTTTGGTGTATTTCTTTTTTTCCACAGGATCACTCGCCTTCTTCATAAAATCGCCCCACAGGGCATTACATACTTATTATATTATATAAGATTTCCTATCAGATAGCAAGCCGGGTTGTCCTTCTGCATAAGATACAGGAAGAAGGTGCAGAGGTTATGTCGTGGGGAAAACAAAGAAACAGCGGGTTCTGGAGAAGGAACCGGTGTGGGCACAGTCTCTGGCCAGAACACTGGAGGTTCAGCAGGACATTATGTCGGGAACCTTTCAGATGACGGCCTTCGGACGTAATCAGCTCTATATCGAAAATTACACAAGTATCCTTTTGTGCACACCGAGTGAAGTGAAGGTTTCCACCAGATATGGAAAGATCATGGTGCGTGGAGAGGGATTGAATCTGGCATATTACCGCGACGACAGCATGTGTATCATGGGAGAGATTAAGGAGATGGAATATATATGACGCATCGCGTGGGATGGAAGATACTCGGGTATCATGAATACGTGGCGGCGATCGAATCCTGGGAGACCCCTCTTTTTTTCAATGACTGCCGGTATGTACATATTGAACTGGCCGGGGTGGCACTGCTCCCGGGAAAAATCCGTTTTTTCTGCCGGCGCCAGGATGCCGCCGAGGTGGAATCACTGCTTGAAAAGCACAGCGCAGCGGTGGAACGGTCGGAGAAAAAGGGACTGTACTACGGGCTGCGGTATCTGTGGCACTGCAATCATCTCTGTCTGGGGATCCTGTGCTTTCTGCTGACAATGGCCGGGCTTGGCCAGAGGATCTGGCAGATCGAGTTTCAGGGAAACAGCCGGTATTCCAAAGAGAGCCTGCTGGCAAAACTCGATGACATGGATATCTATATCGGACAGCAGTCCGGCAGGGTTGCCTGTCAGGAAGTGGAGATGGAGCTGCAGAGGAAACACAAGAATATCACCTGGATATCCGTGCAGGTGAGGGGGAGCCGGCTGGATGTTTCGCTCAGGGAAAAGAAGGGGATCCCACGGACGGAGCCGAGAACACCAGCAGATCTGGTGGCATCCCAGGATGGTGTGATCCGCTCCATAGTGGTTGCACAGGGAAAAGGGATGGTCAAAGAGGGAGATACCGTGAAGAAGGGACAGGTGCTGATCGCCGGGAAATGGGAGCAGATGGATGAAAACGACACGGTAAAAAAGGTCCATAAGGTCAGGGCACAGGGGACGGTTGTCATACAGGGGACATTTTCATATGATTGCAGCCTGGCCCGCAGCCAGTCTCTCTATCAATGGGGCAGCCATCGTCAGATAATCTGGCAGATCCGGATTGGAAAAATGCAAATGTTTCTCTATAATCCGTTAAAACATTTGGAAAGAAACGGGAAGTATGATATAATCCGTGAAGGTGGGTCTCTATACCCCTGCGGATTTCGTCGTTTTCCGGTGCAGATATACCGGAAGATATTACAGGAAAAATGCAGGAAGGATATCACCTATTCCGAGCGGGAAGCCAGGAAGATCCTAGTGCGCAGAGCGGATCATGTACTGGACCGGCACAGAAAGAATCAGGGCTGGTACGCCATGGAATACAAACCGGTATTTCGCCTGTCACAGGGCAAATATTGTTACACAGTGAGTGGGACGTTTCTGCAGAGACAGACCCGGATAAAGGAGACAGACTAGATGGCCATTATGGAGACCGTGCTGGAGATTCCGGCAGAACATGAACAGAATATATTTGGAAGCTTTGACAGCCATGTCAAAAAGATAGAAAAGGCACTGAATGTCACGATGGTGGCGCGTGACGGCAACCTCAAACTGGTGGGAGATGCCGCTATGGTAAAGCAGGCGGAGAGTATCCTGATGGAATTGCTGGAATTATCCAGGAGAGGCAATACGATCACCGAACAGCAGGTCAATTATGGGATTTCGCTGGCGATGGAACACAAGGATCAGGATATGGCACGTATCGACGGTGACATTGTCTGCCGGACAATCAGCGGCAAACCGATCAAGCCGAAGACAGCCGGACAGAAGCAGTATATTGACCAGATCCGCAACAAAATGATCGTCTTCGGTGTGGGACCGGCAGGAACCGGAAAGACTTATCTGGCGATGGCGATGGCGATCGAAGCGTTCAAGCGCGATCAGGTGAGCAGGATCATACTGACCAGACCGGCGATCGAGGCCGGAGAGAAGCTGGGCTTTCTGCCGGGTGATCTGCAGAGCAAGGTGGATCCGTATCTTCGCCCGCTGTATGATGCCCTGAATCAGATCATGGGGCCGGACAGCTATCAGAGAAATGCAGAAAAAGGTCTGATCGAGGTGGCGCCTCTTGCCTATATGCGAGGACGTACCCTGGACAATTCCTTTATTATCCTGGATGAGGCGCAGAACACCACACCGGCTCAGATGAAGATGTTTCTGACCCGTATCGGCTTCGGATCCAAGGTCGTGATCACCGGAGACCAGACGCAGAAGGATCTTCCGGCGGGAGTGAGTTCGGGGCTGGATCAGGCATTGACGGTACTGAAAAAAGTTGATGAGATCGGATTTTCCTTCCTTACCAACCATGATGTGGTAAGACATCCTCTGGTACAACAGATCGTGGCGGCTTATGATGCCTACGAGAAGAAACAGGTGAGACGTGAGGAGGTCCGCAAAGCGGCAGCTCATGAAAAACATACAGAAAAGAGGAAGTCATGACCATACATTTTGAGAGCGAAACGGGGGATACCCTGGATTTTGATTATGAGAGCATGCTGACCAGTGTGATCGAGGCCACGGCAGAGGAAGAACACTGCCCGTATGAATTCGAGGTCAATGTCACCTTTACGGACAATGAGGGCATACGTCAGATCAACCGCGAGTTCCGGGAGTTAGACATGCCTACTGATGTATTGTCATTCCCGATGGTATCCTATGAACGGCCCGGAGATTTTTCGGGGCTGGAGCAGGACAGTGCCTCCAATTTTCATCCGGAGACGGGGGAACTTCTGCTTGGAGATATTGTGATCTCTCTGGAACGCGCCAGGGAACAGGCGCAGGAGTATGGACATTCGCTGCAAAGAGAGATCTGTTTTCTGGCGGCACACAGTATGCTGCATCTGTTCGGATATGACCATATGGAAGAACAGGAGCGGATCGTGATGGAGCAGAAACAGGAAAAAGTATTGCAGTCGCTGGGGATCACCAGAGACTAGGAAAGAGGAAATCGTTTATGAGCAGTAAGACGACTTCGGGTAGCTCCGGGTTTTTGAAGCAGGGTAGTATTCTGGCAGCAGCATCCATACTGGTGCGTATCATCGGTATGTTGTACAGAATCCCGATGGCCAATACCATTGGCGACGAGGGCAATGGCATCTATTCGGCTGCGTTTGAGATTTATAATATTTTGCTGATCATTTCATCCTACGGCATGCCGATGGCAGTGTCTAAGATGGTGTCGGCACAACTCACCTATGACCGACACAAGCAGGCATACTGGATTTTCCGCTGTGCCATGGTATTTTCCGTGATCTCGGGAGGATTGTGTTCACTGCTTGTCTTCTTCGGAGCGGACTGGCTGGAACAGCATTTCTTCCATTCCTATTATGGAGTGGCGATTCCGCTTCGTGTCCTTGCACCGACCATTTTTGTCGTGGCAGTGATGGGGACCATACGAGGCCTGTTTCAGGGACTCAAGACCATGATGCCTACCGCATTGTCACAGATCATTGAGCAGATCGTCAATGCGTTTGTCAGTGTGTTCATGGCCTGGTATCTCATGAGCAGCCACAGGGATTCCGCGAAAGTTGCTGCCTGGGGTGCGGCGGGAGGTACCCTTGGTACCTGCCTCGGTGCGGTGTCTGCCCTGTTGCTGCTTCTGTTTATCTGTGCAATGTATGCGCCGGTGGTTGACCGGAAGAACCGGCATGACCACTATGGGATCCAAATGTCTGTCGGCCAGACTTACAAGCTGATCTTTGCGACGGTCATTCCGATCATTTTAAGTCAGACAGTCTATCAGCTCAGCGGTATTGTCGATGTGACTATGATCAACGTCATTCTTTCAAAGAAGGGGATTGCAGGAAGTCTGATCAGTACCTGGCAGGGAATCTACAGTACCAAATATCGTCTTCTGGTAAGTGTGCCGATCGCGGTTTCCACGGCAATTGCGTCTTCCATGATCCCAAGCCTGGTGTCATCCTATGTCAATCGCGACCGCAAGCAGATTCATCAGAAGGTGAATCTTGCCATAAAGTTTAATATGATCATTGCATTTCCATCAGCGGTGGGACTTGCCGTGGTGGCCAGACCGATCATTCAGGTGCTGTTCCCATCGGCGGATTCCCAGATGGGATCCCGGATGATGATCCTTGGTTCGACCTGTATTATCTTTTATGCACTGTCTACCGTGACAAGCGGTGTGCTGCAGAGTATTGACAGAATGAGCCTTCCGGTATGGCATTCGCTGATCTCTCTGATCGTGCATGTGATACTGGTGGCTGTGCTGATGGCAGCGACCAATATGGGGGTGTATGCGCTGGTAGTCGGAAATGTGACCTATCCGATGCTGGTGTGTTATCTGAATGGCAGGTCGGTGAGCCGGGCGTTAAAATTCAAACAGGAGATCCGGCAGACCTTTGCGATTCCATTGGTGGCATCCCTGGTGATGGGAGGGCTGACCTATGGAACCTTTACACTGCTCCATTCGCTGCTTCACAGCAATATCATTGCACTGTTGCCAGCGCTTCTGGTGGCGGTGGGATCGTATTTTACGCTGGTGCTCAGGATGGGTTCCCTGAGCCGGCAGGAGTTATATGAATTCCCGATGGGGCGCAGAATGTCTATTCTTGCAGATAAACTTCATCTACTGAAGGATTAGGATTACTATAAACAAATAAATGTATGTCTGTTGCCCGGATGTTACGGGTTTGGAAAGGGATGTAATTATTATGAAAGAAGGAATGATGCGTCTGACAGCAGAATATATCAGACAGATGGCATCTTCTTCGCAGGTATATTACCGTGGCATGCGGTACTATGCGGCACATGCGGTCTCACATGTCACCTGGAATGAGTCCAAGCGGCAGTATCATGCTATGGTGCAGGGAGGAAACCAGTATATGGTGACGATCCAGCAAAAGGACGATGCGTCAGAACTGGGATATTCCTGCAACTGTCCGGCGCATGTCAAATACAGCGGAGCCTGCAAGCATGTGATCGCAACCCTGCTGTTTATTGCAGATTATCAGCAGAGAGAGACCGTGGGCAGCCAGCTTAAGGGAGAGGACCGCAAGGCTTATGAGATCATCTCCTATTTTAGAAAGAGGGAATACCGGCACCTGGAGCCGAGATACTACAGAGTTGGACTTCGTATCAGTGTACCCGGTATGCTCAAAAAACAGAATTCCAGAGCATATGTCAGTCTGTATGCCGGAGATGAAAAGCAGTACAAGGTTCCAAATTCGAAAAAATTTATCAGTGAATATTATGAGGAAAAGACCATTGAACTTGGCAAACATTTCCGGTTTATCCCCGGGGAATGTGAGTTTGAACCGGTATCAAAGAGGGTTATGGAGTATCTGTGTGAGATCTATGAGATCCAGGAGACTCTGGGAAAGACCTACTATTCCAATCTGTTTAACCGCCAGGAGCTGGTGCTGTCCAAAAGCATGCTGCGCCGTCTGCTGGAGCTGGGAGGGGGACTGGACTGTGAACTGTCGCTCTCCCAGGGAGAGTTTCATCCGGTTTCGATCATCCACGGCAACCCCGAACTGAATCTGGAACTGGAGATGGGAGAGGATTCGATCGTTCTGAAGAATCGGAAAGATCATAGCCTGTCTTCTCTGACGGACAGCGGAGATATCCTGTATTATGATGGGAATATTTATCTGCCGGATCAGGAGTATATCAACAAATTGCTGCCATTTTATTCGAGTGTCTTTGCCTCGCGGGAGCAGTCCGTGGAGTTCAGGGCAGAGAACAAACAGAACTTTGTGGAAAAGGTGCTGCCGGTGATCCAGAAATCCATGAACGTGGAGGTGCCGAGTGAACTGCGGGACAATTATGTGGTTGAGCCGCTTCATGCAAGACTGTATCTGGATGTGGAACATAAAAAGAACCGGTATCATCTGCTGGCCAGACTGATCTTCGTCTATGGAAAGTATGAGATGAATCCTCTGGAGGAGGATACCTTCTCGAAACCGGTGATCCTGGTCAGAGATCGTGAGGAGGAGCAGCAGCTTATCCTGGACATCTACAGTCGTCACTTTAAACTGCAGGATGATCATTTTATCATGCAGCATGAAGATGCGATCTATGAATTCCTGACAGAGGGTGTCAAGACGCTCAAGGACCGGTTTGAGATTTTTTATTCCAAGGAATACAAGGGGCTCCATGTCCGTAAGATGGGGAATCTGAGAGCGACGGTGCGTCTGGATACCGATATCGACATGCTGGAGATGAATCTGGGATATGCCCAGATTCCTAAGGAAGAACTGGAAGAACTGTTTCGCGCGATCACACTCAAAAAGAAATATTATCGTCTGAAAAATGGTGATTTCATCGATTTGTCCGAGCAGGATGTTCATGTCCAGAATCTGGCATGGCTGCTGGAAAACAGTGCGCAGAGAGGCGGAGAAGGAATCGTGCGGTTTGAGCGCAGTACGGCCGGATATCTGGAGAATATGCTGGCAAAGGGCAGTGTCATAGACCGTGAGGAGAGTTATGAGAAGCTGCTTCAGAGCCTGCGTCATCCGGAACTGCAGTCCTGGCCGGTTCCCGAGGAGGTTCAGGCAAGACTCAGACCGTATCAGGTTGTGGGGTATCAATGGCTGAAGACACTGGCGCATTACGGCCTGGGCGGAATTCTGGCAGATGATATGGGTCTTGGAAAGACGCTTCAGGCGATCGTGTATATCTGCTCCAGACCGGGAAAGAAACATCTGATCGTCTGTCCAACGTCACTGGCATACAACTGGCAGGAGGAATTTCAGAAATTTGCGCCTCATGTGGCAGCCTGTGTTGTCGAGGGAAGTCCGCAGTTGCGTATGGAGAAGATTTTTGACAATCAGTATGATGTGTGGATCACCACCTATCCTCTGATCCGCCGCGATAACAAACTCTACCAGACCAAGGCCTATGATACGGTCTTTCTGGATGAGGCACAATTTATTAAAAATGCAGATTCTCTGGGAGCCAAGGCAGCGAAAAGTCTTCATGCAAAGCACCGGTTTGGGCTGACGGGTACTCCGATCGAGAACAGTCTGGCGGAATTGTGGTCTCTGTTTGACTTTATTATGCCGGGATTTCTTCCGAAGTACAGACGGTATATGGAATATTACGAAAAACCGATCCTCAGGGAAGAAAACCATCAGCGCATGAGAGAACTCCGCATGAAGATCCAGCCGTTTGTGCTGCGCCGTATGAAAAACGATGTCCTGGATGATCTTCCGGACAAGATGGAGACACGAAGACTGGTGGCCATGACATCTAAGCAACGTAAATTATATCTTTCCTATCTGTCGCGGGTTCAGCTTGAGATCGCACATCAGGAAGAACTGATCTCCAAGGGAAAGCATGTGGACGGCCAGGGAAGAGTGCAGATCCTGTCAGCATTGACCAGACTGCGTCAGATCTGCTGCCATCCGGGTACATTTATCGAAAATTACACCGGCGGAAGCGGAAAACTGGATGTGCTGATGGAGATGCTGCCGGACATTCTGATGGGTGGACATCACGTGGTGTTGTTCTCGCAGTTTACATCGATGCTGTCCATGATCGCGGACAAGCTGCAGGAGGAAGGAATTTCCTATTATATTCTGCAGGGATCCACGCCGGTGGATGAGCGCAGGAAGATGGTCAGATCATTCAATCAGGGGGAGGTGCCGGTCTTCCTGGTATCTCTCAAGGCCGGAGGTACCGGCCTGAACCTGATCGGGGCGGATACGGTGATCCATTATGATCCATGGTGGAATCCGGCCGTGGAAGATCAGGCGACGGACAGAGCGTACCGTATCGGCCAGAAAAGAAAGGTCAGAGTCATCAAACTGATCACGCAGGATTCCATCGAGGAGAAGATCGATGCTCTGCAGCAAAAGAAGAAAGAACTGTCGGAAACCGTCATCGAAAAAGGCGAAGTTTTTGTAAACCAGCTCACGATGGAAGAAATCAAAAAATTATTCACAGAAGATTAAAAATATGGCTTGCAAAGGCAGTTTGGTTATGTTAAGATGGTGAAGTTGTGAAAACAGATATTCCTCTGTTACGGTTGCGGACAGCACATAAGTATTAAGAATGTCGGAGTTTATAAAGGAGGTTCACACGATGAACGATATTATTAAGGCAATCGAAGATGCACAGTTAAGAGAAGTGGCAGAGTTTCATGTAGGTGATACTGTCAAGGTTTTCGCAAAGGTTATCGAGGGAACTCGTGAGCGTGTGCAGGTTTATGAAGGAACTGTTCTGAAGAGACAGGGCGGCGGCGCCAGAGAGACATTTACCGTTCGTAAGTTCTCCAACGGTGTTGGTGTAGAGAAGACCT
This sequence comes from uncultured Lachnospiraceae bacterium, assembly GCA_934351255.1. Taxonomy (GTDB): domain Bacteria; phylum Bacillota; class Clostridia; order Lachnospirales; family Lachnospiraceae; genus Jutongia. The sequence continues at coordinate 149,696 of CAKRJH010000002.1, read as the reverse complement.
GGCCATTACATTCTCCAATCATCGAGAAGATCGAGGTTGTTCGCAGAGGTAAGGCACGTCGTGCGAAACTGTTCTACTTACGTGACCGCGTAGGTAAGGCTGCAAAGGTAAAAGAGATTGTAAAATAATCGCCAAAAGAAAAGAAGGGAGTCCATGCTTCGCGTCAGTGAGGTGTGGGCTTTTTTCAGAAACGGAGGAGACATATATGTGGTGTCCAAAATGCAGGACAGAATACCAGGATGGTGTAACCGTATGTTCAGACTGTGGCACGGAACTGGTAGAAGGTACAGAGGAAGAGTTTGATATTGTCGATATCTGCGAATTAAAGGATCAGGAGATGGCACAGAAGCTGGTGGATTATCTGATCTATTCCAAGATAGAGGGTGCCCGTCTGCTGGAGGAAGAGGACGGAGTATATGTGGTTGTTGTTCCGACAAAAATGCAGAAAAAGGCCGACAAGATCTTTGATGGTTTCAAGGCAGTCTGGAAAGAAAATAAAGAAAAAGAACTGGAAAAGGCGGAGGCAGAGGATAAATCTGAAATTTCTGAGATGCAGGATGCAGAAGAGACTCAGGAAGCCCGGGAGGATTCCGGGGATAATCAGGAAGTGGATCTTCTGGTCTCCGATACGCTGGAAGACGATCCGGAGGAACTGATCTACAGTGGCTCGGAGGAATTTGTCTCCCAGGCAGACCGATATAAGGATTACATGTATTCCGGAATCACGTTTGTAGTATTTGCCGTGCTTGGAGCAGTCTTTATGACACTTTGCAAGCTGGAGATCATTCCGCTGCATTATGGAAATGTGGCATTTGGCATTGTGATCGCCATGCTGGTGGTATTCCTGTTGATCGGCATCACTTCCCTCGTACGTGCCAGAAGCGTCAGGAAACTGATCAGTGGGGAGGAGGCAAAGACACTTCGCCTCAAGCGCTGGATGCAGCAAAACATCACCAAAGAGATGATAGCTGATTGGAAGGAAGCAGATATCTCAGAGGAAGAAAATGATCTTACCGTGATGGCGCATATCCGTGCGATGCTTCTGAAAGAATTTGCAGGAGAAGACCGCAATTATCTGGATATGCTGGCAGAGTGGTTCTTTGAGAATCCGGATGAGACACTGCCGGAGCCTGAGGAAACAGAGATGAATACAGAGGAAACATCAGAAGTTGAAGATGCTTCACAGGAAGAGTCAGAGTCTCAGGACGATTAAGGAGCTAACGATGATGAACAAACTGAAACAGGATGTTCATCATCCGAGTATACTGATATTTAAAAATCCGTGGAATTTTATTCCACGGATTTTTTGATGGATAGCCAACGGATATTTAGTTTTTCTTAAATTCCAGCAATTCCAATCCCTCATTGTCTTCGAGAACCATACGGATCATCCAGTCATTGACAAACAGGAGCAGCGGATTTCCCTTCATGTCTTTGACAGCCTTGACATTGTTCATACGGCGAAGCTTTGTGACATCTGTGGAAGGATCGCCTACCCAGCGGATATACTCGTAAGGCAGGGATTCCAGGCGGATTTCACAGCCATATTCATTTTCAAGACGGTATTTCAGAACATCAAACTGCAGGACACCTACGACACCGACAATGATCTCGGACATTCCGGCGGTATATTCCTGGAAGATCTGGATCGCACCTTCCTGGGCAATCTGGGTGATTCCCTTGACGAACTGTTTGCGCTTCATGGAATTGAGCTGTATCACGCGGCAGAAATGTTCCGGTGCAAAGGTCGGAATGCCCTCGTATTCAAATTTCTGGCCGGGCATGGTGATCGTATCTCCAATTGAGAACATTCCCGGATCAAATACACCGATCACGTCACCTGCATAGGCTTCTGAGATGACCTGACGGTCCTGGGCCATGATCTGCTGTGGCTGGGAGAGCTTGAGCTTTCGTCCGCTCTGTACGTGATAGACATCTTTGGAGGCATCAAACTTACCGGAGCAGATACGCATAAATGCAATTCGGTCACGGTGAGCCTTGTTCATATTGGCCTGAATCTTAAAAACGAAGGCGGAGAAGTCATTGGCCACCGGATCGATCAGTCCCTCGTTGGACATTCTCGGAAGCGGAGGAGTCGTCATCTCCAGAAAGTATTTCAGGAAGATCTCCACACCGAAGGTCGTCAGGGCGGAGCCAAAGAATACCGGAGAGAGTTCTCCACGCTGTACCTTTTCCAGATCCAGTTCATCGCTTGCACCATCCAGCAGCTCGATCTCCTCCTGAAGCTGTGTAAACAGCTCTTCGCCGGCGAGTTCGGCAAGTGCCGGATCGTCAATATCGTAGTCTGTCTCAGCGGCAGCCTTAGCACCACCGGTGGCTACGGATTGGAAAGAGCGCACGGTTTTGGCACGGCGGTCGTAAATTCCCTTAAAACGCTTTCCGGAACCAATCGGCCAGTTGATCGGGCAGGTGCGGATGCCGAGCACTGATTCGATATCATCCAGCAATTCAAAAGAATCTCTGGCCTCACGGTCCATTTTATTGATAAAGGTAAAGATCGGGATGTGGCGCATGACACAGACCTTGAACAGTTTGATCGTCTGTGCCTCGACACCCTTTGACGCATCGATGACCATCACAGCGGAATCCGCTGCCATAAGTGTACGGTAAGTATCCTCGGAGAAGTCCTGATGTCCCGGGGTATCCAGGATATTGATACAGTAGTTGTCGTAGTTGAACTGAAGGACGGAGGAAGTAACTGAGATACCACGTTCTTTCTCGATCTCCATCCAGTCAGATACCGCATATTTGGAATTCGCTTTTCCTTTGACGGAGCCGGCGGTATTGATCGCGCCTCCGTAAAGCAGAAATTTCTCGGTAAGTGTTGTCTTACCGGCATCGGGATGTGAGATGATTGCAAAGGTTCTGCGCTTCTCAATCTCCGGTTTCCATGTTGAATCAGCCATAAAATCTCCATTCTCTGCCGACACACAGTCTGATCCGGTCTGCCGGCATATATTTGTTATATTTCCCTGTCAGAGATTATACGATAATACCATGCCTTGCGCAATAGCAAATCCGTGCATGCTGCACCATTGCTGCCGGTCTGCATAAGATATAGAAGAGAAAATCATGCAAAGAGAAGGTGCGCATATGGCGAAGATTATACTGGACGCCGGTCATGGCGGTTATGATAACGGCGCAAGTTATGAAGGCAGATTGGAAAAGGATGACAACCTGCGTCTGGCCCTGGCTGTGGGGCAGAAACTGGAGGAACAGGGGATTCCTGTGGAATATACCCGTGTCGAGGATATCTACCAGTCACCGAATGAAAAGGCAAACATCGGAAACCGCAGCGGTGCGGATTATTTTGTATCATTCCACCGCAATTCCAGTCCGGTTCCGGGGCAGTACAGTGGTGTACAGACGCTGGTGTACGCAGATGAGGGAATCCCTAAGATCCTTGCCGACAACATTAATGAGGAACTGGAACAGGTTGGTTTTCACAATCTGGGCATTAGCGTCAGACCGAATCTTGCCGTTCTGCGGGGAACACAGATGCCGGCGGTGCTGATCGAGACCGGGTTTATCAATAATCCTATAGACAATGGACTGTTCGACCAGTCCTTTGATGAGATTGCATCCGGAATCGCACAGGCGATCCTGCGCTCCCAGGGTCAGACCGTGGCAAAACGGCAAGAGTACCGGGTTGAGTTTGGAAGGTTCGGACATGAACAGAATGCAGAAGCCCTTGCAAGGGTGCTGCAGGAAGAGGGCGTGTCCAGTTATATCAGCAGGGAGGAACCTGATTTTGTGGTGTGTCACGGTAGATTTCCGGATCTGGAGACGGCCCTGAAGAGGGAGGAAGAACTCTATGGTCGGGGATATGAGACCAGATTGAGCATTTTTTCCGGGAAAATGGTGTAAAATAAGGTAAAAAGAATGGAAAACCCCTTGATTTTCGGACTTTGTAGTGCTATTATCCAATAAGATACTGAAAATTATGAAGAGTGGACTGCGCGGTCCACTCTTTCGTTTTGCTGTTGGCAGACACCCCTGGGTGTCGCGCTGCGGAAAAGAGGTTGTGCATTTGACGAAGCGGGAAGAATACGAGGCAAGGGCAGAGCAGATGCTGATGCCACTGATGGAAGAGCATCATTTTGAACTTGTGGATGTAGAGTATGTAAAAGAGGCGGGACAGTGGTATCTGAGAGCATATGTCGACAAGGAGGGCGGCATCACGTTAAATGACTGTGAGTTGATCAACCGCACCTGGAGCGATATGATGGATCAGGATGATTTTATCCCGGATGCCTACGTTCTGGAGGTGAGTTCTCCGGGACTCGGCAGACAGTTAAAGAAAGAGAAAGACTTTGCGAGAAGCATCGGTGAGGATGTGGATGTAAAGTTTTATGCCGGACGCAAACTTCCGGTGGGAAGAAACGGCAAAGAAGTTTCGGTGAAGGAACTGACAGGGACGCTGACAGCGTTCACACCGGATACGATCACGCTGGCAACTGATTTTTCAGAGGAGTATGTGATTTCCAGAAATGACATTTCCACAGTAAAATTAAGCATAGATTTTTAATTCTTTATTTGAGGAGGAAAGACCCATGGCGGCAAGAAAGACAAAGAAAACGACAAATTCAGACTGCGCAGAGCTGATCGCAGCATTAGATGATCTGGAGAGAGAGAAACAGATCAGCAAGGATGTGATCCTGGAGGCGATTGAGAATTCTCTTCTGGCAGCCTGCAAAAATCAGTATGGCAAGTCCGAGAATATCCGTGTATCCATGAACCGTGAGACCGGGGAGATCCATGTATTCTCAGACCGGACCGTTGTCGAGGATGATCTGGTGGAGGATCCGGTCAGCGAGATCGGCATTACAGAGGCGACTCTGAAATACGGTGAGAAGAATCTGGGCGATATCGTATCCCGTGAGGTGACTCCGAAAGATTTTGGACGTATTGCAGCACAGAAGGCAAAGCAGGTTGTGGTACAGAAGATCCGCGAGGAGGAGCGCAAGGTGCTTTACAAGATGTATCTTGAGAAGCAAAGAGAGGTGATCACGGGTATCGTACAGCGTTACAATGGCAATAATATCTGTGTTAATCTGGGGAAAGTGGATGCGATCCTGATGGAGAGTGAGCAGGTGCGCACCGAACATTTCAAGCCAACCGAGCATATCAAACTATATATTGTGGAAGTAAAAGATACGACAAAGGGACCGCGTATTACGATCTCCCGTACCCATCCGGAATTTGTGAAGCGTTTGTTTGAGGAAGAGGTTACCGAGATCCAGGATGGTACCGTAGAGATCAAAGCGATTGCGCGTGAGGCGGGATCCCGCACCAAGATTGCTGTGTACTCATCCAATCCGAATGTAGATCCTGTGGGAGCGTGTGTCGGAGTAAACGGTGTGCGTGTCAATGCCGTGGTAGATGAACTGCGTGGAGAAAAGATCGATATCATTACCTGGAGCGATGATCCGGCGGTCTTGATCGAAAATGCGCTGAGTCCTGCAAGTGTGGTTTCTGTGTCTGTGGATGAAGAGGATAAGACAGCCAGAGTGATCGTGCCGGGAGATCAGCTTTCTCTGGCCATTGGAAAAGAAGGTCAGAATGCACGCCTGGCAGCGCGCCTGACCGGTTATAAGGTCGATATCAAGACTGAGTAATCCCATATAAGAAGCTAGAAAGGTGGAGTTTTATGGAACAGAAGAAACAGTCAAATACCCGTAAGATTCCCATGAGACAGTGTACTGGTTGTGGGCAGCACAAGGAGAAACAATGTTTGATCCGTGTGATTCGGACACCGGAAGATGAGATCACGATCGATTTTACGGGCAAGAAAAACGGCCGGGGTGCATATATATGTAATTCGACAGAGTGTTTACGGCTGGCGCGTAAGAGAAAATCATTAGAGCGTTCTCTGAAGACATCCATACCGGATGAGGTGTTTGAGGCATTAGAAAAGGAGATGATAGACAGTGGCAGCTGATCGGGTATTAAATATGATCGGTCTTGCCCAGAAAGCAGGAAAAGTGGTTAGCGGCGAATTTATGACAGAGAAAGCGGTCAAAACTGGAACCGCCTGTCTGGTGATTCTGGCAGAGGACGCCTCGGACAATACTAAGAAGAAATTCCGAAATATGTGTGAATTTTACGAGGTGGATTATCGGGAATACGCGCCAAAAGATCATCTTGGACACTCGATGGGTAAAGAATTTCGTGCATCACTGGCTATCACTGATGAGGGCCTTGCACAAGCAGTTAGGAAGAAAATGGATTAGGAGGTCATAGAGATATATGGCAAAGATGAAAATATATGAAATTGCAAGAAGTTTACAGGAAAAGTTTCCGGATCTGCACAGCAAGGATCTGATTTCTCTTCTCAATGAAAATGGTTTTGCAGTCAAGAGCGCACAGAGCAGCATCGAGGACGATGCCATTGGTTTTTTATTAAAACATTTTAACAAGAAGAGCGCTGCTGCCGCAAAAAAGGCGGCAAAACCTGCGACGGCTGAGAAGAAACCGGCAGCCGCTGAAGAGAAGGTGTCGGAGAGTGCGCCGAAGGTGGAGAGCAAGCCGCAGAAGGCGGCAGCACCGATTGCTGAGGAGAAACCGGCACAGACCAAAACTGCCAAGGAAGACAAACCGGAAGCGGCGGAGGAGAAAAGTCCTGTGGCCCAGGAAGAGAAGATGATTTCCAAGACTGACGCACAGGAGACCAAGCCTGTCAAGTCCGAGAGCAGAGAAGAAAAGGCAGAGGAGAGGCCGGCGCGCAGCGAGCAGGGACGCTCCCAGAACTCACAGAACAGACGTGACAATGGCGGCCGGGATAATCGAGAGAACCGTTCCGGAAGAGATGGCAATCGTCAGAATCGTGGATCTGACAACCGTCAGGGGCGTGACAATAACCGAGGACGTTCCGACAACCGTGACAATAACCGTCAGGGACGCGACAATAACCGGGGACGCGGAGATAACCGCGATAACCGTGGCGGATTTAACCGTGGAGCCTCCGGTCAGGGCGGCCGTGGAGGACGTCCGGGAGATAACCGTGGCGGATTCAACCGCGGTGGTGACAACCGCGGAGCGGGCAGAGACAATCGCGGAGGCGGACGTGGTTCCTTTGGTATGGACATCAAGCCTGAGGTAAAGCAGTCCAGAGATCAGCGAAACAAGAATGATGCCCGCAACAACAGAAAGCGCTACGACAAGAACAAGAACCGCGATGAAATGATGGAGAATCCATTATATGCACCGGGCACCAGACGCAACAAGAAGAAGGATCCAAACCGCAAGGGTGCATTCATCAAGCCGGAGCCGGTTGCAAAGCCAAAGGAGCCGGAAGATGGCATTCGCAATATTGTGCTGCCTGAGAAGATGACGATCAAGGAATTGGCCGATATCATGAAGGTTCAGGCTTCTGTGATCATTAAGAATCTCTTTATGAGAGGCGAGGTGGTTACCCTGAATCATCAGATCACCTATGAAGAGGCAGAGGAGATCGCACTGGAGTACAACTGTATCGCAGAGATGGAGGAGAAGGTGGATCTGGTTGCCGAACTCCTCAAGGAGGAAGAAGAGGACGAATCCCTGATGAAGAAGCGTCCACCGGTAGTCTGTGTCATGGGTCATGTCGATCATGGTAAGACTTCCCTGCTGGATGCGATCCGTGAGACCTCCGTGACCTCCCATGAGGCCGGTGGAATCACCCAGCATATCGGTGCATACATGACAGAGATCAACGGACAGAAGATCACTTTCCTGGATACACCGGGACATGAGGCATTTACCTCCATGCGTATGCGTGGTGCACAGGCCACCGATATCGCGATTCTGGTGGTTGCCGCGGACGATGGCGTGATGCCGCAGACGATCGAGGCAATCAACCATGCAAAGGCTGCCGGCGTGGAGATCATTGTCGCAGTCAATAAGATTGATAAGCCGAGTGCAAATGTTGAGAGAGTAAAACAGGAGCTGGTTGAGTACGGACTGATCGCAGAGGATTGGGGCGGAGATACTGTATTTGTTCCGGTTTCCGCACACACCAAAGAGGGTATTGAGACCTTGCTTGAGATGATCCTTCTGACGGCTGAGGTCAATGAGCTCAAGGCCAATCCGGATCGTCTGGCAAGAGGTGTTGTCATCGAGGCAAAGCTGGATAAAGGCCGTGGTCCTGTCGCAACAATCCTGGTACAGAAGGGTACCCTGCATGTCGGCGATAACATTGCCATCGGCGCTGCCTATGGTAAGATCCGGGCGATGATGGATGAGAACGGACGCCGTGTCAAGACTGCGACTCCTTCCACTCCTGTGGAGATCCTGGGACTGCATGACGTTCCGGATGCCGGAGAGATCTTTATGGCAACCAAGACCGATAAGGAAGCCAGAAATATTGCAGAGACCTATATTTCACAGGATCGTGAGAAACTGCTCGATGAGACCAAGTCCAAACTGACACTGGATGGTCTGTTCTCGCAGATCCAGGCCGGCAATATCAAGGAACTGAACCTGATCGTCAAGGCCGACGTACAGGGTTCTGTTGAGGCTGTCAAGCAGAGCCTGACCAAACTGTCCAATGACGAGGTGGCAGTCCGCGTGATCCATGCCGGTGTCGGTGCGATCAATGAGTCCGATGTGACTCTGGCGAGTGCATCCAGCGCAATCATTATCGGATTCAATATCCGTCTGGACAATATGGCAAAAGAGACTGCAGAGCGCGAGAAGGTTGACGTTCGTCTGTATCGTGTCATCTATGATGCCATTGAGGATGTCGAGGCTGCGATGAAGGGTATGCTGGATCCGGAATATGAGGAGCAGGTGATCGGACATCTGGAAGTACGCCAGACATTTAAGGCGTCCGGTGTCGGCGTGATTGCAGGTTCTTATGTGCTGGATGGTAAGATCGTCCGCGGATGTAAGGTCCGCATTACCCGTGAGGGTGAGCAGATCTTTGAGGGACCACTTGCGTCCCTGAAGAGATTTAAGGATGACGTCAAGGAAGTTGCAGCCGGCTACGAATGTGGTCTGGTATTTGAAGGATTCCAGGACGTTCAGGAAGAGGATCAGATTGAAGCTTATATTATGGTGGAGGTGCCTCGCTAAATGAAAAGAAATAGTATTAAATATTCCCGGATGAACGGGGAGGTGCAGCGTGTATTGAGTCAGATCATTGCCCGCGACATCAAAGATCCCCGCATTCATCCGATGACTTCGGTGGTATCCGTCGAGGTGACACCGGATCTGAAGTTTGCCAAGATATATGTCAGTGTGCTGGGGGACCAGCAGGATCGCGACAAGACCAGCGCGGGACTGGAAAGTGCCAAGTCACATATCCGCTCCCAACTGGCCAAACGTCTGAACCTGCGCAATACGCCGGAGCTGACATTTGTGATGGATGATTCCATCGAGTACGGCGTGTCTATGTCAAAGATCATTGATGACATTACACATGGTGACAGCCATGAGCAGGAAGAGGAAGAGTAATGGACGGTATACTGAATATCTACAAAGAAGCCGGTTTTACCTCTCATGACGTAGTAGCCAGACTCCGTGGCATCTTACAACAGAAAAAAATAGGACATACAGGCACTCTCGACCCGGATGCGGTGGGAGTGCTGCCTGTTTGTTGCGGAAAAGCAACCAAGGTCTGTGAACTTTTGACGGATCATGACAAGACGTATGTGGCCGTATGCCAGCTTGGCATCGAGACAGACACGCAGGATACCAGTGGAAACGTGCTGGTCCGCAGATCCTGTGAGGGGATCACAGCAGAGCAGATTATACGGACGGCAGAGAAGTTTGTCGGTGACATCCTGCAGATTCCACCGATGTATTCGGCCATCAAAGTACACGGAAAGAAACTGTATGAGCTGGCTCGCGAGGGAAAGACCGTGGAGCGCAAGGCGCGTCCGGTGACGATCCATTCCCTGCGTATACAGGATATCAATCAGGAGCGTGGACAGTTCACGATGGAGGTGACCTGTTCCAAGGGAACCTATATCCGTACGCTGTGCCATGACATCGGTCAGAGACTTGGCTGTGGCGCGGCGATGGCTCATCTGACCCGGACGAGAGTGGGACGGTTCACGCAGGAAGATGCAGTCACGCTGGAGCAGCTCCAGCAGTGCAAGGATCAGGCGGAGGATTTTGAGGATTTTCTTCGTCAGGTCCGCGGGATCGCGGTGGCGGTGGACCGGTTGTTTACGGACTGTCCCGAGATCCGGGTGACAGGGGAAGAAGCCGGGAGACTGCAAAACGGCAATCCGTTTGAGTATCAGAAGTACCTTTCGCGGGATGCGCTTATTGAGGGACAGGATGTGCGTGTGTATGATGAGCAGGGCTGTTTTAAGGCACTGTATTACCGCAGGGGGCAGCTTGTCTTTGTGCGCAAGATGTTTTAAAAGGACACAGAGGAATGGGGATATACAGGAAATGCAGATTATCACAGACTTAGAATACAGACTTTCGGCAAGTGCGGTGACACTTGGTAAATTTGACGGGATCCATCTGGGACACCGGATGCTTCTGGACAAAATTTTATCGCGCCGGGACCTGCTGCCGGTTGTGTTTACCTTTGCGCAGGACTCACAGACCGGAGTACTGCCGGCACAACAGATCTATTCCCAGCAGGAGAAAGATTTCATACTTCGTCAGATGGGCATTGCGGCGGAGATTCTGTTTCCGTTTCGGGAAACGACCCGGAATATGAGTTCCGAACAGTTTTTGCGGGACGTTCTGATCCGGAATATCCAGGCACGGTACATCTGTGTCGGGGAAGACTTTCGTTTTGGAAAGGACCGGCAGGGCGATGTCCGTTTCTTACAGGAGAGGGCAAAGCAGTATGGGTATGAATTGGAGATCCTGCCAAAGAGGGAGGCATCGGATGCTGTGATCAGCAGTTCGCGGATCCGGTCACTTCTGGAGCGCGGAGAGATCCATGCGGTCAATGAGTTGCTGGGAGATCTCTATTTTATTCAGGGCACTGTCGTGCACGGTCAGGAACTTGGACGACGTATTGGCATACCTACGGCCAATCAGATCCCGGATGCGGGCAAACTGCTTCCGCTGTTTGGTGTGTATGCGACCTGGGTATGGATCGGCGACAGGAAGTACAAAGGTGTGACGAATGTGGGGGTGAAACCTACGGTAGGTTCGTACCAGCCCAATGTTGAGACACACCTGATCGACTATGAGGGAGATCTCTATGGACAGGAGATCCGTGTGTGTTTCCATGACTTTCTCCGGGGCGAACAGAAATTTACCGATGTGCATGCCCTGGCAGCCCAGATGGAACGAGATAAGCAAAGAGCCGCAAATTTACTCTAATTGCTTGTCATAAGAAGGAGAATAGAGTAAACTATAAGTTGGTTTACAGAGAATAAACTGCATTTTTGCGGTAAATTATAGTAGAAAGTGAGTGAAATCATGAAAAAATACGGTGTGAATGAACTTCGTAGAATGTATCTGGAATTTTTCGAGAAGCAGGGTCATCTGGCCATGAAGAGTTTCTCATTGGTTCCACACAACGATAACAGCTTGCTGCTGATCAATGCTGGTATGGCTCCTCTGAAGCCATATTTCACCGGACAGGAGATTCCGCCGCGCAGACGAGTGACGACCTGTCAGAAATGTGTGCGTACCGGAGATATTGACAATGTAGGTAAGACAGCCCGTCATCTGACCTTCTTTGAGATGCTCGGTAACTTCTCGTTTGGAGACTACTTCAAGCATGAGGCGATCGCCTGGACCTGGGAGTTTCTGACAGACGTCATCGGCATGGAGCCGGAGCGTCTGTATCCATCCATCTACGGAGAGGATGAGGAAGCATTTGATATCTGGACCAAGGAGATTGGGGTACCAGCTGAGAAGATCACACGCTTCTACAGAGATGAAAATGGCGAATGTGACAACTTCTGGGAGCATGGCGCAGGCCCTTGTGGTCCTTGTTCCGAGGTATATTATGACCGTGGAGAGAAATATGGCTGTGGCAAGCCGACCTGTAAGGTGGGCTGTGACTGTGACCGTTACATGGAGGTCTGGAACAACGTATTTACCCAGTTCAATGGAGACGGCCATGGTGGCTATGAGGAGTTAGAGAATAAGAACATTGATACCGGTATGGGACTGGAGCGTCTGGCAGTCGTAGTTCAGGATGTAGATTCAGTCTTTGACATTGACACGATGAAGGCGATTCGTGATCGCATCTGCGAGATGGCACATACCGCATATCAGGTGGATGAACAGAAGGATGTATCGATCCGTCTGATTACGGATCATATCCGTTCCGCTACATTCCTGATCTCCGATGGAGTCATGCCATCCAATGAGGGACGTGGCTATGTCCTCAGACGTCTGATCCGCCGTGCGGCAAGACACGGAAGAAAACTAGGCATACAGGGAGCATTTCTGGCAGAACTGTCCAAGACGGTGATTGCAGAATCCAAGGACGGTTACCCGGAGTTGGAGGAAAAGAAAGAATTTATCTTAAATGTATTAAATAAAGAAGAGGAACAGTTCAATAAGACGATCGATCAGGGACTTTCCATCTTACAGGAGATGCAGGAGCAGATGAAGGCAGCCGGAACCGACACGCTTTCCGGGGCTGAGGCATTTAAGTTATATGATACCTATGGATTCCCATTGGATCTGACGACGGAAATCCTGGAAGAACAGGGATATGCGGTAGACCAGGACGGATTTACCAAGGCTATGGAGGAACAGAAGCAGAAGGCACGCTCAGCCCGCAAAGAGTCCAACTACATGGGCGCCGAGGAGACCGTTTACAATCAGATCGATCCGGCAATCACCACAAAATTTGTGGGCTATGATCGTCTTAAACATGATTCTAAGATCACGGTCCTGACAACGGAGACAGAGATCGTGGATGCTCTGACTGATGGTCAGAAGGGAACCATTATCGTAGAGGAGACGCCATTCTATGCGACCATGGGTGGTCAGCAGGCTGATATCGGAACCATTACCGTTGGGAACAATGAGTTTAAGGTGGTCGATACCGTCAAACTGCAGGGTGACAAGGTAGGTCATATCGGTGAGGTCGTAAAGGGAATGTTTAAGACCGGAGATACTGCCACACTTTCTGTGTGTGCCAGAAATCGTCAGGACACCGGAAAGAACCACAGTGCTACCCATCTTCTGCAGAAGGCGCTGCGTCTCGTTCTCGGAAATCATGTCGAGCAGGCAGGTTCCTATGTGGATGCGCAGAGACTACGTTTTGACTTTACCCATTTCTCAGCCATGACTCCGGAGGAGATTGCAAAGGTAGAGCAGATCGTCAATGACCAGATCAGTGCAGCCATTGAGGTTGAGACCCAGGTAATGTCTCTGGATGAGGCCAAGAAGACCGGCGCTATGGCATTATTCGGCGAGAAATACAGTGAGAATGTCCGCGTGGTCAAGATGGGTGATTTCAGTACCGAGCTGTGTGGAGGTACTCACGTGGCGAATACTGCGTCGATCGCAAGTTTCAAGATCATTTCCGAGAGTGGTGTGGCAGCCGGTGTACGCCGTATCGAGGCACTGACTTCCACGGGGCTGATGGAATACTATGCGAATCTGGAAAAGGAGATGGCAGAGGCTGCCAAAATGGCCAAGACAGAGCCTGTTAACCTTTCCAAGAAGATTCAGTCCATGCAGGCGGAAATCAAGGAACTTCAGTCTGAGAATGAAAAACTCAAGGCCAAACTGGCCAATGAGGCAGTCGGTGATGTAGACCGCCAGATCCGGGAAGTTCACGGCGTAAAGGTTCTCGCAATGGCAGTTCCTGATGTGGACATGAACGGTCTTCGAAATCTCGGAGATCAGATGAAGGAGAAAATCGGACAGGGTGTTGTCGTTCTGGCATCCTCATTGGAAGGAAAGGTAAGTCTTCTTGCCATGGCCACCGATGAAGCACTTGCAAAGGGAGCACATGCGGGCAATCTGATCAAAGCCATTGCTTCAGAAGTCGGAGGCGGCGGAGGAGGACGTCCAAACATGGCACAGGCCGGTGGAAAAAATCCGGAGGGCATCCCTGCGGCAATCGCAAAGGTATCCGAGGTATTGGACGGTCAGCTTCACGATTGACAGAACATCTCTCTTTTTTCGGGGAATCTTTGAAAATTATCCCGAAAAAAGGACTTTCTTAAAAAAAACTGTTGACGGGTGTTCGAAATATGGTATAATAATTTTCGTGCGTGGACGATATATTCGTTCAATATTAACCCAGACAGTTGTGTTAAATGCATAATTCACAATTGGAGGGAGGTTAGGTGTGAGACTATGTCAAATGTAATCGTAAAAGAGAATGAGACATTGGATAACGCTTTACGCCGTTTCAAGAGAAACTGCGCAAAGGCAGGTATCCAGCAGGAAATTCGTAAGAGAGAGCATTATGAGAAGCCTAGTGTTCGTCGCAAAAAGAAGTCTGAGGCAGCTCGTAAGCGCAAGTACTAATTCTGAATCGAATGGAATGATTTATTGGAGCGTTGTATGCAGATACAACGCTCTTTTTCTGTTTTATCAGATACGGATGTCTATCTGTTCTGTCAGATGAGGATGTCGATTTGTTTTGTCAGATATCGATTCAGATATGGATATAGAACGAAAAGGAGGCAATGATATGATTCGCAAAAAGATCAGAGTATATGGACGGGTACAGGGAGTAGGATTCCGCTACAAGGCACACCATGTTGCGGATTCACTGCGGCTGACCGGATGGGTGCGCAATGAAGAGGATGGTTCTGTGAGTATGGAAGTGCAGGGAGATGAGGCGATGATCGACCGGATGCTGCAGGATCTGGAAAGAGACCGGTATATTGAAATCCTGGATCTGGATCAGAGGAGCATTTCTGTGGATGAGACGGAAAGGTCGTTCCGGGTGAGGTATTGAACGGGCTGCGGAAGAAACAAAATGAATCCGGGGATTTCGATTAATTAAAAAAAGAAAAATGAAATTATTTTGAAATAATTGTTGCAAATTGTATACAAGTATACTATAATATCATCAGTTGAAGGACAAAGGGGTTCGGCAAGGCGTACTTGCTGACCCCTTTTTTGACATAAGAAATTGCTGTAATGCAGTGGTATGCCGAGGAAAAATGCCGGTTTTGCCGTGTTACGTTACAGAATGATGGAGGTAAGAACATGAAGAATTGTATTGATCGCTGTTCAAAGGGCTTGTATGATCCACGGTTTGAGCACGACAACTGCGGTATCGGCGCTATTGTCAATATCAAGGGCAATAAGACACACGATACGGTGTCGGGAGCATTGGACATTGTGGAAAAACTGGAACATCGTGCCGGAAAGGATGCCGAGGGAAAGACCGGTGATGGTGTCGGCATTATGCTTCAGGTATCGCATCCGTTTTTTGCCAGAGAGTGTGCGAAGCTCGGCATTGAACTGGGGGAGGAACGCGATTATGGAATCGGTATGTTTTTCTTCCCACAGGACGAACTGAAGAGAAACCGGGCCAAGAGAATGTTTGAGGTGATCCTGGAGCGTGAAGGCCTGGAGTTCCTCGGATGGAGAAAAGTGCCGGTGGATCCGGACACACTGGGCAAGACAGCCAGAGACTGCATGCCATATATTCTGCAGGCGTTTGTAAAGCGTCCGGATGGCGTGGAGAAGGGACTTGCATTTGACCGCCGTCTGTATGTGGCACGCCGTCTGTTTGAGCAGAGTAACGAGGATACGTATGTCGTGTCACTGTCCAGCAGAACGATCGTCTACAAGGGAATGTTTCTGGTGGGACAGCTTCGTATGTTCTTCCGGGATCTGCAGGATCCTGAGTATGTCTCCGCAATCGCACTGGTCCATTCCAGATTCAGTACCAACACCAATCCAAGCTGGATGAGAGCACATCCAAACCGTTTTATCGTACATAACGGTGAGATCAATACTATCACAGGAAATGCAGACCGGATGCTTGCACGGGAGGAGACGATGGAGACCCCGTACCTGTCTCAGGATTTCAATAAGATCCTGCCGGTAGTCAATCCAAACGGATCCGATTCCGCAAGACTGGATAATACCCTGGAATTTCTGGTGATGAGCGGCATGGAGCTTCCGCTGGCCGTGATGATCACGATTCCTGAGCCGTGGGAAAACGACATGGGAATCAGCCAGAAGAAGAGAGATTTCTATCAATATTATGCAACGATGATGGAGCCATGGGATGGACCGGCATCTATCCTGTTCTCAGATGGCGACTGTATGGGAGCGATTCTGGATCGTAACGGCCTTCGTCCTTCCAGATATTATGTGACCACGGATGATCAGCTCATCCTTTCTTCCGAGGTGGGTGTGTTTGAACTTCCTCCGGAGAAGATCGTTAAGAAGGACCGCCTTCGTCCGGGACGTATGCTTCTGGTCGATACCGTGAAGGGACAGATCATTGATGACAGCGATCTCAAGGAGATGTATGCAAGCCGTCAGCCATACGGAGAATGGCTCAACAGCCATCTGATCACTCTGTCCGAACTGCAGATCCCGAACCACAGAGTGCCGGAGTTTACCGACGAGCAGCGTGCAAGACTGCTCAAGGCATTTGGATATACATTTGAGGAATATAAGGACTCTATCCTGCCGATGGCACAGAATGGTGCAGAACCGATCGGGGCCATGGGAACCGATTCGCCGTTGCCGATGCTGTCTCACAAGACACAGCCATTGTTTAACTATTTCAAACAGAAATTTGCACAGGTTACCAACCCTCCGATCGATGCGATCCGTGAGGAGATTGTCACTTCCACCAGCGTCTACATTGGTGAGGACGGAAACCTGCTGGAGGAAAAGGCTGAGAACTGTAATGTCTTAAAAATACATAATCCGATCTTAAATGATACCGATCTGCTCAAGATCAAACACATGAACAAAGAGGGATTTAAGTGCGAGGTGCTTCCGATCACCTATTATAAGAACACATCCCTGAAGAAAGCCATTGACAGACTCTGTCTGGAGGCAGACCGCGCGCACAAGGAAGGATGCAATATCCTGATTTTAAGTGACCGTGGTGTGGATGAATATCATCTGGCCATTCCTTCCCTGCTCGCCGTATCCGCCATGCAGCAACATCTGGTCACGACCAAGAGAAGAACCAGCATGTCAGTGATCCTGGAGACAGCGGAACCTCGCGAGGTACATCATTTTGCTACTCTGCTGGGTTACGGCGCATCTGCAGTCAATCCATATCTGGCGCATGATACGATCCGTGAGCTGATCAACAGCAATCTGCTGGATAAAGATTACTATGCGGCGGTATCTGATTATGACAATGCAGTGCTTCACGGCATTGTAAAGATTGCTTCCAAGATGGGTATTTCTACCATTCAGTCTTATCAGGGATCCAAGATCTTTGAGGCCATTGGCATCTCCAAAGAAGTGATCGACGCATACTTCCCGGATACGGTAAGCCGTGTGGGTGGAATCACACTGGCAGATATTGAGGCATCCATCGATGAACAGCACACCAAGGCCTTTGATCCGCTGGATCTGGGTGTGGACCTGACGATCGAGAGCCGTGGTCAGCACAAGGCCAGGGGACATCAGGAGGAACATCTGTATAATCCGGAGACGATCCATCTGTTACAGCAGTCTACCTGGACCGGCAATTATGAGTTGTTTAAGATGTATTCCAAATGCATTGACGAGAAGGAAACGCAGATGAATCTGCGAAGCCTTCTGGATTTCAAATATCCAAAGAAGGGCATTCCGATCGACGAGGTCGAGAGTGTCGATGAGATCGTCAAGAGATTTAAGACCGGTGCCATGTCTTACGGATCTATTTCCCAGGAGGCACATGAAACGTTGGCCATCGCAATGAACCATCTTCATGGAAAGAGCAACAGCGGTGAGGGTGGTGAGAGCCTTGAGAGGCTGATGACTGCGGGCACCCCGGAGGATCGCTGTTCTGCGATCAAGCAGGTGGCATCCGGACGATTTGGTGTAACTTCACGATATCTGGTCAGTGCCAAGGAGATTCAGATCAAGATGGCGCAGGGAGCCAAGCCGGGAGAAGGTGGACATCTTCCGGGAGGAAAGGTATATCCATGGATTGCCAAGACCAGACATTCGACACCGGGTGTCAGCCTGATCTCTCCACCGCCACATCACGATATTTATTCCATCGAGGATCTTGCCCAGTTGATCTACGATCTCAAGAACAGTAACAAGGAAGCGCGGATCTCTGTGAAACTGGTTTCTGAGGCAGGCGTGGGCACGGTCGCTGCCGGTGTGGCAAAAGCCGGCGCGGCAGTCATCCTGATCTCCGGATATGACGGAGGTACCGGAGCTGCTCCGAGAAGCTCCATCTACAATGCCGGACTTCCGTGGGAACTCGGACTTGCTGAGACACATCAGACCCTGATCATGAACGGCCTTCGTTCCAGAGTCCGCATCGAGACAGATGGTAAACTGATGACCGGCCGTGATGTTGCTATTGCCGCAATGCTCGGCGCCGAGGAGTTTGGTTTTGCAACAGCACCTCTGGTAACCATGGGGTGTGTGATGATGCGTGTCTGCAATCTGGATACCTGTCCGGTGGGCGTAGCTACCCAGAATCCGGAGCTGCGCAAGAGATTTCGCGGAAAGCCGGAATATGTGGAAAACTTTATGAAATTTATCGCGCAGGAACTGCGTGAATATATGGCAGCTCTGGGCATCAAGAAGGTCGATGATCTGGTAGGCCGTACCGATCTTCTGAAAAGACGGGAACTGTCCGGCGAGGCGGCAGAGTATGCCAAGCGTGTGGACCTGTCCAAAGTTTTGGACTCTACCTTTGCGTCTCTTCATAAAAACAATAAATTCAATCCGAAGGATGTGTATGATTTCAAACTGGAGAATACGATTGATGAGAAGACATTCCTTCCAAAATTGAAGAAGTCGTTACAGACCGGTCAGAAGGCCGAACTTCAGGTAAATGTAGATAATATTGACCGTACCCTGGGAACAATCCTCGGGTCAGAGATCACGAAGCGTTTTTCCGATACTCTGGATGAGGATACGATTACCATTGAGTGTCATGGAAGCGGCGGACAGAGTTTCGGTGCCTTCATCCCGAAGGGGCTGACATTGAAACTGGTAGGTGATTCCAATGATTATCTTGGCAAGGGATTATCCGGTGGAAAGATTGTGGTTTATCCTCCGGAGGGAAGCAGATTCAAGGCCGAGGAAAATATCATTGTCGGCAATGTCGCTCTCTACGGAGCGACCAGTGGAAAGGCATTTATCAATGGTATTGCCGGTGAGAGATTCTGTGTCAGAAACTCCGGTGCATATGCGGTTGTAGAGGGTGTCGGTGACCACGGCTGTGAGTACATGACCGGTGGACGTGTGGTTGTTCTGGGACCGACCGGCAAGAACTTTGCTGCCGGCATGAGTGGCGGTGTGGCCTACGTTCTGGATGAGGACAGCAGCCTGTATCTGAGACTGAATAAAGCGCTGGTTTCCTCTGAGGTTGTCAGTGATAAATACGATGTGCAGGAACTCAAACAGATGATCAAAGAGCACGTGGAGGCGACCGGTTCTGCAAAGGCAAAAGAGATCCTGGAGAACTTCAGTGAGTATCTTCCAAAGTTTAAGAAGATCATTGCATATGATTATGCACATATGCTGCAGTTGATCGCGCAGATGGAAGAACACGGACTCAGTTACGAACAGGCGCAGATCGAGGCGTTTTATGCACATAAAAACAACGCATAAATGATATGCAACGTGGAGCTGAAACGCTCCGGAATGGAGGTTGGCGTGAAAAATACCGCTGATGCAGTATTTTTCGCATGGGCTATTTGTGCCGCAGGCGCCACAAAGTAGCCTTGATCGCAGAGCAGAATCTGACATTTTGCTCGCGGTCCTTCGACGCTGGGCGTCTGCGGAATGGAGGTTAACATGGGAAAACCTACGGGCTTTATGGAATATGAGAGAAAAGATAATATGGCAGTGGAGCCGCTGAAGCGTATCAAAAACTTCAAGGAATTCCACACACCGATGAGTGAAAAAGACAGAAAGGTTCAGGCATCACGCTGCATGAACTGCGGCGTGCCATTCTGCCAGTCCGGCTGTATGATCGGAGGGATGGCTTCCGGCTGCCCGCTGAACAATCTGGTGCCGGAGTGGAATGATCTGATCTACCGTGGAAATTATCAGAAGGCATTGCAGATGCTTCGTCACACCAATAATTTTCCGGAGTTTACCTCGCGTGTGTGTCCTGCATTGTGCGAGGCTGCCTGTACCTGCGGTCTCAACGATACGCCGGTGACCTGTAAGGCTAATGAAAATGCGATCGTGGAGTACGGCTACGGACACGGTCTGATGGAACCGGTTCCGCCAAAGACGCGGACCGAAAAGAAGATTGCGGTCATTGGGTCAGGCCCTTCCGGTCTGGCTGCGGCAGATCAGTTGAATCACCGTGGACATACTGTGACCGTCTTTGAGAGAAATGACCATATCGGCGGATTGCTGATGTATGGTATTCCGAATATGAAACTGGAAAAATGGGTGATTGACCGCAAGCAGCGCGTGATGGAGGCAGAAGGTGTTAAATTTGTGGTCAATGCCAATGTGGGGAAGGATGTCAAGGCGGCGGATCTGCTCAAAGAGTATGACTGTGTGGTTCTTGCCTGTGGAGCATCCAATCCGAGAGATATTAAGGCACCCGGCCGTGAGGCACAGGGGATTTACTTTGCCGTAGACTTCCTGACCAGATCCACCAAGCATGTGCTGACCGGAAAGACGGCCGGCTGGGTTGATACCAAAGGGAAAAATGTCATTGTCATCGGCGGTGGTGATACCGGTAATGACTGTGTCGGAACCGCAGTGCGTCAGGGAGCAAAATCTGTGATGCAGATCGAGATGATGCCGAAACTTCCGGATCAGAGAGCACAGAATAATCCATGGCCGGAGTGGCCAAGAGTCTGTAAGACGGATTATGGCCAGGAGGAAGCGATTGCTGTATATGGTCATGATCCACGTGTCTATCAGCAGACTGTCAAGGAGTTTATCGCTGACAAATCAGGAGTATTAAAGAAAGTAAAACTGGTTAAGCTGGAGGCGGTCCGCGATCCGAAGACCGGTCGTATGAATATGAAGGAGATTCCGGGAAGTGAATACGAAGTGGACGCTGACATTGTCCTGATCGCAGCAGGATTTCTGGGAACGCAGGAGTATGTGGCCAAAGCATTTGACGTCAAACTCAATGCCCGTACCAATGTTGAGACAGAGCCGGGGCATCATAAGACAAGCGTGGACAAAGTCTTTGTTGCAGGTGACATGCACCGCGGTCAGTCTCTGGTTGTCTGGGGCATCCGAGAGGGACGAGATGTGGCCAGAGAGGTGGATGAGTACCTGATGGGATACACAAACCTGGAGTAAACCTACCAATATCATACTTTTCAGAAAAATTTCCGGAAAGTATGATATTTTTTTGGAAATATTTTGACACTGTAACGATTTAAGTATATAATAAGATGATTTGCATAAATGTAGATTAAAAATGTGCAGGTGACTGCATAGAAGGAGGATATTACCGTGGCTAAATATACTAGAGAAGATATTATTGACATGATTGAAGAAGAAGACATTGAGTTTATTCGCCTTCAGTTTACGGATATCGCCGGTAACCTGAAGAACATGGCTACGACAGTGGACCAGCTGTCGTATATTTTGGATGGAAGCTGCAAGTTTGACTGTGCAGCGATCGATGGATTTTGCGGAGAAGGATATGAAGAGCTGTTTCTGATTCCGGATCTGGATACCTTTGTGGTATTTCCGTGGAGACCCCAGCATGGCAAAGTGGCCAGATTCATCTGTGATGTGGTCAAACCGGACGGCACCCCATTTATTGGAGACGGACGTTATATATTAAAGCGAACCCTCAAGCAGGCAAAGGAAATGGGCTATGATCTGGAAGTGGCTCTTAAAAATGAATTTTTCCTGTTTGATCTGGGGGAGAACGGAGAGCCGACGAATCATTCCAGTGAAAAGGGCGGCTATTTTGATGTTGGGCCGGCAGACTGTGGAGAGAATGCCCGCCGTGATATGGTGTTGTACCTCTCTGATATGGGAATTGAGGTGACGGGGTCTTATCATTCCGATGAGGCTGCGCAGCATGTTTTGAATTTACAGCATGGGGACGCTTTGACATTGGCGGACGATATCATGACGACCAGACTGGTTGTCCGTACCGTGGCCAAGAGACATGGTCTGCATGCTACTTTTATGCCTAAACCGAGAGGACAGTTGAAGGGGTCCGGCGCACATTATGCGTTTTCTCTGCAGAAGGACGGACAGAATGTCTTCAGTGATCCGCAGGATCCGCTGGGCATCAGTGGACTGGGATATGAGTTTATGACGGGAATCCTCCAGCATATTGGCAGTATGTCCCTGATCAATAATCCGCTGGTCAATTCGTACAAGCGTCTGATTCCGGGATATCTGGCACCGGTCAATATCAGTTGGTCAGCGCACAATACCTCGCCGCTGATCCGCCTGACATCGATCGGAGGAGATGGCGGAAGAATCCTGCTTAGGAGCCCGGATGGTGCAGCCAATCCATACCTGGTGATCGCGGCCTGTCTGGCAGCCGGTATGGAGGGCATCCGCCAGCACATGCAGCATCCGGCCTGTATGGATCGCATGACACCGGAGGAACTTGCACAGTGTGAGAGACTTCCGAGAACCCTTCACGAAGCAGTGGGAAGGTTCCGGGATGATGCCTTTTTGCATGAGGTGCTCGGAGAACATATTTCGCATCACCTGATCACTTCCAAAGATAAGGAGTGGAATGAATATTGTCAGCAGGTGACCGCTTGGGAGACCCATAAATATCTGGGAACGATCTAATTGACCGGACAGAATGACTTGCAGATTGTTTACTAGATAGCAGGAGGCTTTCCTATGGCAGACATTATTATTGCATTTCCAAAACTGGACGATGCAAGAAATTTGAAAAAGCTTCTGCTTCGCAATGGATATGATGTGTCTCTGGTCTGCGACACCGGAGCACAGATCGTCAGCGCAGTCAATACATTGGACGGAGGCATTGTGATCAGTGGATACCGCTTCTCTGACATGCATTATTCCGAGATCAATGACTATCTTCCGCGGGGATTTCAAATACTGCTGCTGGCTTCGCCTACCAAATTGATGGATGGGACTCCGGAGGGCGTGGTTTCCCTCCCGATGCCGCTCAAAGTCCAGGATCTGTTAAATACCCTGGAAATGATGATGGCACAGTTTTACCGCTGGAAAAAGAAGCAGAAAAGAAAGCCGAAGGTGCGCAGCGAAAGTGAGATGCGCATTCTGACGGCGGCAAAAGAGTTATTGATGGAGCGCAACCGGATGACCGAGGAGGAAGCTCATCGATATATACAGAAGACAAGTATGGACAGTGCTACCAATCTGGTAGAGACTGCGGAGATGATTTTAGAACTGAATGGAAAGGAATGGGATATTTAATGAAAGCGTTTCTTATTTTGGAAGATGGTACCGTCTTTGAGGGCAAACATGTTGGTGCCGACAAAGAGATCATCAGTGAGATCGTATTTAATACATCTATGACAGGATATTTAGAGGTTCTGACGGATCCCAGTTATGCGGGGCAGGCTGTGACTATGACGTATCCTCTGATCGGAAATTACGGCGTATGTTACAGTGATATGGAATCAAAGCAGGCATGGCCGGATGGGTTTATCATGCGTGAAATTTCGCGCATGCCAAGTAATTTCAGAAGTGAGGCTTCCCTGCAGCAGTTCCTCGAGGAGCAGGGGATTCCGGGAATCTACAACATTGATACCCGTGCACTTACCAAGATCCTGCGTGAGAAGGGAACCATGAATGGCATGATCACCACCGATGAGAGTTATGATCTGGAAAAGATCCTTCCGCGTCTCAAAGAGTACCGGGTGACGGGTGTGGTAGCCAGAGTGTCCCGTAAGGAAAAAGAAAGTTATGTACCGGGAGATCTTGGATCCCAGGAGGTTGCTGTAGAGCACAAGGTGGCCATGATCGACGTGGGTACCAAGAATAATATCATCCGCTGCCTGTTGAACCGTGGATGCAGCGTGGATGTATATCCATGTGATTTCAAGGCACAGGATGTGATCAATGCCGCTCCGGACGGCATCATGATCACTAACGGACCGGGAGATCCTGCAGAGTGTGTCGAGATTATTGAACAGGTTAAGATCCTTGCGGATTCCGGTATCCCGATCTTTGCCATCTGTCTGGGACATCAGTTGATGGCATTAGCACATGGATTTAAGACGTTCAAGATGAAATACGGTCACCGTGGCGCCAATCATCCGGTTATGGATCTGAGAAACCGCCGCGTGTATATTTCCTCACAGAACCATGGTTATGTCGTGGATTCTGAGAGCCTGGATCCGGCGGTGGCCAAGCCATGGTTTATCAATGTCAATGACAAGACGATCGAGGGTGTGGAGTACATCGGAAAGAATGTGAAGACCGTACAGTTCCATCCGGAGGCCAATGCGGGTCCGAAGGATTCAGAACTGTTGTTTGATGAGTTTATGAGCATGATGGGAGGTACGAAATAATGCCAAAGATGGAAGGAATCAAGAGAGTCATGGTGATCGGTTCTGGTCCTATTGTCATCGGCCAGGCCGCAGAGTTTGATTATGCGGGAACACAGGCATGCCGTTCTCTGAAAGAGGAGGGGATGGAGGTTATTCTGGTCAACTCCAATCCGGCGACCATCATGACAGACAAAGATATTGCAGACAAGGTGTACATTGAACCACTGACTGTGGAAGTGCTTCAGCATATTATCGAGGTCGAGAAGCCCGACAGTCTTCTTCCAAACATGGGTGGACAGGCTGGCCTGAACCTGGGTATGGAACTGGCAGAGTCCGGTTTTTTGGACACGCACGGCGTGAAACTGCTGGGCACTACCGCAGAGACGATCCGAAACGCCGAGGGACGTCAGGAGTTCAAGGACCTGATGGAACGTATCGGCGAGCCATGTGCTCCTTCTGAACTGGTCGAAAATGTTGAGGATGGTATTGCATTTGCAGAGACGATCGGATATCCGGTGGTGCTTCGCCCTGCCTATACATTGGGCGGTTCCGGTGGAGGTATCGCACATAACCGTCAGGAGCTGATCGACATTCTGGAAAACGGGCTCCGTCTTTCCCGTGTGGGACAGGTTCTTGTGGAGCGCTGCATTGCAGGATGGAAAGAAATCGAGTATGAGGTAATGCGTGATTCCAACGGAAACTGCATTACCGTATGTAATATGGAGAATCTGGACCCGGTAGGAGTACATACCGGCGACAGTATTGTTGTGGCACCGTCCCAGACTCTGTCCGACAAAGAGTATCAGATGCTTCGTACTTCCGCACTCAAGATCATCAGCGAGCTGGGTGTGACCGGTGGATGTAACGTGCAGTTTGCCCTGCATCCGACTTCTTTTGAATATTGTGTCATCGAGGTAAATCCTCGTGTGAGCCGTTCCTCTGCGCTGGCTTCCAAGGCAACCGGGTATCCGATCGCTAAGGTATCTGCCAAGATCGCGCTGGGCTACACACTGGATGAGATTCCCAATGCCGTAACCGGAAAGACGTATGCCAGCTTTGAACCTGCATTGGATTACTGTGTGGTAAAGATACCAAGACTTCCTTTCGACAAATTCATCAGTGCCAAGAGAACACTGACCACCCAGATGAAAGCGACCGGTGAGGTCATGAGTATCTGTACAAACTTTGAGGGTGGTCTGATGAAGGCGATCCGTTCCCTGGCACAGCATGTTGACTGTCTGGAAATCGGTGAATATGACAATATGACCGATGAGGAAGTTCTGGATCATCTGTCAGTGGTTGATGACAGAAGAATCTATCTGATCGCTGAGATCCTGCGTCGTGGCATTTCCTCCTACGAGCATATCCATGAGGTGACCATGATCGATGAGTGGTTTATCGATAAGATCGCGATCCTGGTGGAGATGGAGAAGCGGCTCAAGGCCTGTGGAGGAAATATCAGCAAAGAACTTCTGACCGAAGCTAAGAGAATGGAATTTCCGGACAATGTGATCGCACGCTGGACGGATAAGACAGAGGAGGAGATTAAGAACCTCCGCTATGAATATGGAATCCTGGCGGCATTTAAGGTGGTTGATACCTGTGCGGCAGAGTTCGCCTCAGAGACGCCGTATTACTACAGCTGCTTTGATGGAAGCAATGAGGTGGAGGATATTTCTACCCACAAGAAGATCATGGTACTGGGCTCCGGCCCGATCCGTATCGGACAGGGTATCGAGTTTGATTACTGTTCCGTGCACAGTGTTTGGGCCTTGAAGCAGGAGGGCTATGAGACCATCATCGTCAACAACAATCCGGAGACCGTCAGCACGGACTTTGATATTGCGGACAAACTGTATTTTGAACCATTGACACCGGAGGATGTGGAGAACATTGTGCGTCTGGAGAAGCCGGACGGAGCCGTGGTACAGTTCGGTGGACAGACTGCAATCAACCTGACACAGTCCCTGATGAAGATGGGTGTCAAGATTCTTGGTACCAGCGCTGAGAACGTGGATGCAGCCGAGGACAGAGAGCTGTTTGATGAGATCCTGGAGCAGTGCTGTATTCCGAGACCAAAGGGACAGACCGTCTTTACGACAGAGGAAGCGATCCGTGTGGCCAATGAGCTGACATACCCGGTACTGATCCGTCCTTCCTATGTACTTGGAGGCCAGGGTATGCAGATTGCAATCTCAGATAAGGATATCGAAGAATTTATGGCGGTCATTAACCGCTATCACCAGGACCATCCAATCCTGATCGATAAATATCTGATGGGTAAAGAGGTCGAGGTAGACGCCGTCTGCGATGGAGAGGATATCCTGATCCCTGGTATCATGGAACATATTGAGCGTGCCGGTATTCACTCCGGTGACAGTATTTCCGTGTATCCTGCACAGTCTATTTCCGAAAAGATCCAGAATGTACTGGTGGATTATACGCGCAAACTGGCCAAGTCACTTCATGTCATCGGACTGATCAATATTCAATTTATTGTGTATGACGAGGAGGTTTATGTCATTGAGGTCAATCCTCGTTCCAGCCGTACCGTTCCGTACATCAGTAAGGTGACAGGCATTCCGATCGTGGATCTGGCATCCCGTGTGATCCTCGGTGCAAAGATCCGTGACCTTGGCTTTGAGCCGGGGCTGGCACCAAAGGCCGGATATATGGCTATCAAGATGCCGGTATTCTCCTTTGAGAAGCTGCGTGGCGCAGAGATTTCCCTGGGACCTGAGATGAAGTCTACCGGAGAGTGCCTCGGCATTGCAAAGACCTTTGATGAGGCACTGTACAAGGCGTTCCTGGGTGCAGGAGTCAATCTTCCAAAGCACAAGAAGATGATCTTCTCTGTAAAGGATGCCGATAAGCTGGAGGCAGTGGAAGTGGCCAGAAGATTTAAGAAACTTGGCTATGATATTTTCGCCACCAGAAATACTGCAAGGGTATTCAATGAACATGGTATTCTGGCGATTCCGGTCAACCGTATCAATGAGGAGGCACCGACTCTGATGGATCTGCTGTTAGAGCATCAGATCGATCTGGTCATTGATACACCGACACACGGTAACAAGTTAAAAGATGGTTTCCAGATCCGCCGTACCGCGATCGAGACCGGTGTGAATGTACTGACATCCCTGGATACGGCCAATGCACTTCTGACCAGTCTGGAGAATGCCGACGGACATCATCTGTCCATCGTCGATGTTGCAACAATCTCCAAATCCAGACTCGGAGAGGAGTAATACAAGTATTTTCAAGTACACAAAAAAGCCCCTGTGGCATAAGGAAGAATCAATCTTCCGGGCCACAGGGGCTTTGCGTATTACAGAATATATCTGATTAGTCTGCGCTGACGACAGTACCGGTCTTTCCTGTGATACCGGCCAATGCGGTATCGATGCTGGTGATGATGGCTCTGCGTGAAGGAGAGGAAGAAGCAAAACTTACTGCAGCCTCTACCTTTGGCAGCATTGCGCCGGAGGTGAACTGTCCTTGGTTGATATATTCAGTCGCATCTTCCACAGAAAGTGTATCCAGGAACTGCTGCTGTGGGGTGCCGAAATTCAGTGCGACTTTTTCAACTCCGGTCAGGAGAAGCAGCACATCAGCCTGCAGGGATTCTGCAAGGCATGCACTGGTAAGATCTTTTTCGATGACTGCGCTGGCACCCTTCAGACGGGTTCCCTGCTGCAACACCGGAATACCTCCGCCACCACATGCAATGACAATCTGTCCGGCATTCATCAGAGTCTCGATCGCATCCAGCTCGTAGATCTCCATCGGCTTTGGAGCACCGATGATACGGCGGAATCCCTCACCCTTGATCTCTACAACATGATTGCCTTTCTTTTGTTCTGCCTTGGCTTCCTCGGCGGTCATGGTACGGCCGATTACCTTGGTAGGCTGTGCAAAAGCCGGATCAAACGGATCGACACGGACCTGTGTGATGATCGTGCTGACCGGTTTATAGATGCCGCGGTTCAGAAGCTCTGTACGGATCTCGTTCTGCAGATCATAACCGATATAACCCTGGCTCATGGCGCTGCACAGCGACATAGGAGCGACGGTCATGCTTGGCTCCAGTCTGGAATACTCGGTCATCGCGGTATGGATCATACCGACCTGAGGGCCGTTGCTGTGTGTGATGACTATTTCATATTTCGCCTCCACCAGATCGGCGATCGCGTGAGCAGTCTTTCTGACCGCTTCCTTCTGTTCCGGAAATGTTTTGCCGAGGGCGCTGTGTCCCAGAGCAACCACTACTTTTTTATTGGACATTGAAATCTCCCTTCTTCCTTACGAAATCGTATATAAAATCATACTGAAATTTTACCATGTATAGGGTGGAAAAGCAACTTAAAAGAGGCCACATCAGGTGGCCCCTTCCAAGGTAAGAATTATGAAATGAATGGAATTTATACTTCAAATAACAGATCGCCATAAGTAGGTACCGGCCAGTATTCCTCATCCACGATCATCTCCAGTTCATCGATTGGAGCTCTGAGTGCCTCCATAGCAGGGAATACACTCTCATGGAAGAAGTTTGCCTGAACAGAACCTTCCTCTTTGCCAGCTGCCTCGGCTGCGATTGCCTTCAGAGAAGCAAGAGCACCCTGAGCCTGTGCCAGCAGACCGGAGGTCTTGGTCAGCAGATCTTTCTGAACTGTGACATCCGCATCCGGACATGCAGCAACAACACTGTTGACGGATTCTGCCAGAGAAGTCACATACTCGATGACAGATGGGATAAACTGTTTGCCAGCCATATCGATCATGGTCTTTGCCTCAATATTGATGGTCTTGGAGTAGGTCTCATACTGGATCTCAGCTCTGGACTCAAGCTCTTCCTTGGTCAATACGTTCTGTCTCTCAAAGAGTTTGACAGACTTGTCGGTAACCAGATATGGAACAGCCTCTACCATGGATTTCACATTTGGAAGTCCACGCTTCTCAGCCTCTGCAATCCACTCATCGGCATAGCCGTCACCATTGAAGATGATTCTCTGATGATCGGTGATGGTCTTTTTGATCAGAGTCTTGATCGCAAGGTCAAGATCATCTGCCTTCTCGAGTTCATCTGCAAAATCCTGTAACACATCGGCCACCATGGTATTCAGGGTAAAGTTTGGTCCTGAGATGGACATGGAAGAACCAAGCATGCGGAACTCAAATTTATTGCCGGTAAATGCAAATGGTGAGGTACGGTTTCTGTCGGTCGCATCCTTTTTCAGGACAGGAAGGACGTGAACACCGGTATCCAGCTTGCTGCCGGCGATGGAAGAGGAAAGATCTCCCTTGATGATCTGCTCGATAATATCCTCTAACTGCTCGCCCAGGAAAATGGAGATGATAGCCGGAGGTGCTTCGTTGGCACCCAGTCTGTGATCATTTCCAGGATTGGAAGCGGACAGACGCAGAAGTTCAGCGTTGTCATCAACTGCCTTGATGATTGCTGCCAGGAACAGCAGGAATGTCTTGTTCTTGTGAGGCTCTTTGCCAGGATCCAGCAGATTGATGCCGGTATCTGTTACGATGGACCAGTTGTTGTGCTTACCGGAACCATTGACACCTGCAAATGGCTTCTCGTGAAGCAGACATTCCAGATTATGTCTCTTGGCAACCTTCTTCATGGTCTCCATAACGAGCTGGTTATGATCGGTAGAAACATTGGCTGTCGTGAAGATTGGAGCCATCTCGTGCTGTGCAGGGGCTACCTCGTTGTGCTGGGTCTTGGAAAGAATTCCAAGTTTCCAGAGTTCTTCGTTGAGATCCTTCATAAAGGAAGCAATCCGCTCTTTGATCGCACCGAAGTAATGGTCATCCAGTTCCTGGCCCTTTGGTGCTGGAGCACCAAACAAGGTACGTCCGGTAAAGATCAGATCCTTACGCTGTAAGTACTTGTCGCGGTCTACCAGGAAATATTCCTGCTCAGGACCTACTGAACAAGAGACCTTCTTGACATCGTCATAGCCCAGAAGCTTCAATACGCGGACCGCCTGTGTACTGATTGCCTCCATGGAACGAAGAAGAGGTGTCTTCTTATCTAATGCTTCTCCTGTGTAAGAGCAGAATGCGGTAGGAATACAGAGGGTAACACCTGCTGCATCCTCACGGAGAAATGCAGGGGATGTACAATCCCAGGCTGTATATCCTCTGGCCTCGAATGTGGCACGCAGTCCGCCGGAAGGGAAGGAGGAAGCATCCGGCTCACCTTTGATCAGCTCTTTGCCGGAAAATTCGAGAACCGGCTTGCTGTCGGTTGCCGGACTCAGGAAAGAGTCATGTTTTTCGGCAGTGACACCGGTCATTGGCTGGAACCAGTGGGTATAATGGGTAGCACCATGCTCCAAAGCCCATTCCTTCATGGCATGTGCAACCACATTGGCGATATCCTGATTCAGGTCCTCGCCATTCTCCAAAGTCTTTTTCCAAGACTTGTAAACATCTTTTGGCAGTTTTGCCTGCATGACATCGTCATTGAAGACATCTGTGCCAAATACTTTTTCGATCACATTCTGTTCCATAGTTTCTTACCATCCTTTCACATTAATCAGTATTATGATTTAATGTGGCAAGTACAGGACTCTCGGGTCATTCATTCTAGCAAAAAAGGGCGCACTCATGAATATGAGAACGCCCTTGTCCTGTACATTTACCAACTGCATGTAATATAGCATATATTTTTTTGTTTGAAAACCCCCTTTTTTAATTTTTTTAGAAAATTCCGAAAAAATCTATAGGAAATACGGTTGCTATTTGCATTTTTATATAGAATAGGATAAAATTTTATGAAGCGGCCGGATGCTGCGGCAGGTACGTGGCAGGCCGGACCTTTTATAAGAAAACGGGGGAAAAAGATGGAGACAAAAAATAAGCGCAGGATCGGGAGTTTTAAGAGGTTTCGACTGATGTTCGGCAACTGGTTCGGACTTCTTCTGGTCATTATCTGCGGATGTCTGTTTTATTATCTGTTGAACCATATCAGTCGTATCTGGAGTGCAGCCGGTTATGTGATCGGTCTGCTGATCCCTGTGATATATGGTATGGTGATCGCGTATCTGCTGAATCCTCTGATGAAGACATATTACAAATGGATGATCTATGCCAAAAAGCGGATCACGGGCAAGGAAGAAGGGAAGACGTACCGAAAGGTCTGCAAGTTCGTATCGATTACGCTTGCGATGATCTCGGGACTCTTAATCCTGTTTGCTCTTGGCTGGCTGATCGTTCCACAGCTTGTGACGACCATCGGAGCACTTGCCAATTCGCTGCCGGCTCAGGTGGACCAGATCTACGATCAGACACTTCATTATGTGCAGAACAATCGCTTCCTGCAGGGAGAAAAGGTACAGCAGGAGATCCTGAAGGTGACCGAGTCGATCGACAGCTGGCTGAAGATGTCGATCTATCCGTGGCTGAAATCGGTACTTCTGCCGGGAGTTAATTCCGTGGCGCAGGTCTTTGCCAACGGCATACTCAGTGTATTGACGGTATTCTACAATTTCTTTATCGGATGTATTGTGGCGATCTATCTGCTGCTTGGCAAGGATGATTTTATCGCAAAGGCCAAGAAGATCATCTATGCTGTGATGCCACAGAAAAAGGCCAGGATCTTTTTGTACTACTGCAGATTTACCAATGATTCCTTTGGAGGATTTATCACGGGAAAGATCCTGGATTCGTTTATCATTGGTGTGATCTGTTTTGCATTGATGTGTATCTTCCATATGGAATATGCACTTCTGATCAGTATCATTGTCGGTGTTACCAATGTGATTCCGGTCTTTGGACCATATATAGGTGCTATTCCATCGGCATTGTTGCTTCTGTTGGTAAGCCCGCTTCAGTGTCTGTATTTTGTGATCCTGATCGTGGTATTACAGCAGTTTGACGGAAATATCCTTGGACCGCGTATCCTGGGCGAATCCACCGGATTATCGGCATTCTGGGTGCTGTTTGCCATCCTGGTGTTCGGTGGTATGTGGGGAGTGGCCGGCATGCTGGTAGGTGTCCCGCTGTTTGCGGTGATCTATCGTCTGATCAAGGATATGGTGGAACTGAAACTGTACCGCCGCAATATGCCGACCCAGACCGGAGAGTATTATCATCTCAGGAACATTGTGCAGGGAGATCCGCCGGTATATCAGCGGTTTACCCAGGAAGAGCTGTTTGACAGCAAATTGCGAAGAGAACATCAGACGGAACATAGTCTGATCGAACTGATCGAGCATCAGGAACACCCTGAGACTGTACAGGAACAGCCACAGGAAGAACCGGAGGAAGAAAACCATGATTAAGAGCATGACAGGGTTCGGACGGCACGAGACTGTGACCGAAGATTATAAGCTGACGGTGGAGATCAAGGCCGTCAATCACAAATATTGCGACATCAACATCAAACTGCCAAAGAAATTCAACCAGTTTGAGACCTGGATCCGCGGACTGATGAAGGAATATGCGACCCGCGGCAAGATCGATATGTATATTTCCTACGAGGATTATTCCGGCAAACATGCAAGGATCCATTATCATGAGCATGTGGCCGGGGAATATATGGATGCGATCCGCAAGGCATCCGAGGCGTTTCATATAGATCCCGGGATCACAGCAGCCAGCCTGGTCCGTTTTCCGGAGGTGATCGAACTGGAGGATGAGGACGAGGATGACACACAGTGGAAGCCGGTGCTGGAGGAGACGATCCGGGGGGCAGCCATCGCATTTTGCCAGGCCAGAGAGGAAGAGGGAGACAGACTGTATCAGGATGTGATGGGCAAACTGGATCATGTGGCCGGGCTTGTGGAAGCGGTCGAGAAGAGGTCTCCGCAGATCGTGCAGGAATATCGCCGGAAACTGATGGCTAAGGTCGAGGAGATGCTCGGCGATACACAGATTGATGATAGCGTGCTGGCCACGGAGATCACAGTGTTTGCCGATAAGATCTGTGTGGATGAGGAGACCGTGCGTCTGCGCAGCCACATTACGAATATGCAGGATACCCTGCAAAAAGAAGAATCCATCGGACGAAAACTGGATTTTATCGCCCAGGAGATGAACCGTGAGGCTAACACCACCCTCTCCAAGGCCAATGACATGGAACTGTCCAACATTGCGATCGAACTTAAGACAGAGATTGAGAAGATCCGTGAACAGATCCAGAATATCGAGTGATCAGGATGACGGTGGCAGATGGAAGAGACAGGAACAGAAATGAGGTATAACATGCAGAAGAAAGGTGTATTAACAGTAATCTCCGGATTCTCCGGAGTGGGAAAGGGAACCGTGGTAAAGCAGCTTGTGAAGCGTTTTGAGTATGCACTTTCCATCTCAGCAACAACCAGGCAGCCGCGCGAGGGAGAGGTCGATGGCCGCGAGTATTTCTTCAAGACCAGAGAACAGTTTCTGGAGATGATCCGGAATCATGAACTGATTGAATATGCAGAGTATGTGGACAACTTCTATGGGACTCCCAAAGCATTTGTGGTGCAGATGCTTGAGCAGGGCCGGGATGTGATCCTGGAGATCGAGATGCAGGGGGCACTGCATGTACGTGAAGTGATGCCGCAGGCAAACCTGATCTTTCTGGCCCCTCCGGGAGCGAATGTATTAAAGGAACGTCTGGAGGGAAGAGGCACGGAGAGTGAGAATGTCATTGAGAAACGTCTGAAACGTGCGGTCGAGGAGTGTGCGTATCTGAAAGATTACGACTATGTGGTGGTCAATGATGACCTGGAGACTTGTGTCCTTCAGATTCATCAGTTGATCCAGTCTCTTCATTGTAAGAAAGAAGAACAGCAGGAATTTATCGGACAGATGATGAAGGATTTTGAAAATTTTCTCAAATAGGTTGCACATCAGAGAGATTTAGGGTATTGTATAAGTTGCGGTAATAACAAGAAGGACTGCGCAAAGAATTTGTGCCTGTGCGTCTATGTATACAGGCAGAGAAAGGAATGCAAGATTTATATGTTACATCCATCATATTCAGATTTAATGAAAGTAGTAAACAGTGAAGTAGAGAACGGAGATGAGCCTGTAGTCAACAGCCGTTATTCCATCGTTCTGGCTACATCCAGACGTGCACGTCAACTGATCGAGGGCGTAGAGCCTATGGTGAAGGGCGGATGTCCAAAGCCATTGTCAGAGGCAATTGATGAGCTCAATCAGGGAAAGATCCATATCCTCAGCGAGGAGGAGGCTGCCGAGGCCGATGAGCGAAGAGCGCAGGAAGCACTGGATCGTCAGGCAGAAGCCGAGGCTGAGATCAGCTTTGAGGAAGAAGACGACTAAAGAGGTGCCGGATTATGGAAGATAATACAACAAATATGGAACAGGAAGAGGAGAAAGAAGTATCTGTCACAGAGGTGCCGGATGGTGATGGCATCCGTGAAGATGCGGCACAGAACCAGGACGATTCTCCACAGAAGGAGAACGGGGAAGAGACTCACAAACTTCGGAATGCGATCGTTGAATTTGTGATCTATGCGCTGGTAGTCGTTCTTTGTATCTTTTTCGTTCCGAGATATGTGATCCAGAGAACGATTGTGGATGGAGATTCCATGCAGAATACATTGCAGAATGAAGACAATCTGCTGGTGGAAAAGGTGTCATATCACTTTACGGATCCAAAGCGGTTTGATGTGATCGTATTCTATCCTTATGGAAAGGAAGAGGGATCCTACTATATTAAGCGTATCATCGGACTTCCCGGAGAAAAAGTACAGATTACAGACAATAAGATCTATATCAATGATAAACTGTTAAAGGAAAATTACGGGGCGGACGCGATGGATACCGGCGGTATTGCGGAGGATGGAATCACCCTCGGCAAAGATGAGTATTTTGTTCTTGGAGATCATCGTTCGATCAGCGAGGACAGCCGGTATGAAGAAGTCGGTCCGGTATCGCGCGACAAGATTGCCGGAAAGGCGATTCTTCGGATTTATCCGTTCAAGGAATTTGGTACGTTCCAATAGGCTATGAATGGCAAGAGGAGCAGCATGCTGTTCCTCTTTTTCTGTTTGCAGGAAACGGAAAAGTGCACAAAGGCAAGTACGCAAAGGCGGATACGCCTTGGAATGGAGTGGAAATGAAAAGAGTGTGGAAATGGAACAGGGGAATGGCGCTGATGATGATCATGTGTCTGCTGGCAGGACAGATGCCGGTGTCTTTGGTGGAATCAAAAAGTATCCATGTGGTGGTGATCGACGCAGGACATCAGGAGCATGCCGATACCGGAACGGAACCGGTAGGACCTGGGGCAAAAACCCGGAAGACCAAGGTGGCGGGAGGTACGACAGGAGTGGCTACCGGTGTGCCGGAGTACAAGCTGAATCTCAAGGTGTCCAGGCGTCTCAGGAGGGAACTGGAGAAGAGGGGATACCGTGTGGTGATGATCCGCAACCGCAACAATGTCAACATCTCCAACCGTCAGAGAGCGCTTAAGGCCAATAGAAGCGGTGGCGAGATCTATATCCGTATTCATGCGGATGCGGCGGGGACAGGCAGTGTATCTGGTGCCTCTGCGCTGACACCGTCAAGTAAAAATCCATATGTTGCCGGATTGTACAGATCATCCAAGAGACTATCCGAGCGGATATTGAAAGCTTATTGTAAAAAGACCGGATTTCGCAATCGAGGTCTGTCCTACCGGGATGATCTGACGGGAACCAACTGGTCAAAGATTCCGGTGACGTTGATCGAACTCGGTTTTATGTCGAACCCGGCGGAGGACCGGAATATGCAGAAAACAGACGTTCAGCGCAAGATGGCAAAGGGAATTGCTGATGGGATTGATGCCTATTTTGCAAAAAAATAAAAAAAGGCTTGCATTCTGGAAACAGATAGTGTATAGTAATCATTGTTGACGCGCAAAACGTCACTGAGGTCTGTTGGTCAAGCGGCTAAGACGTCGCCCTCTCACGGCGAAAACAGGGGTTCGATTCCCCTACAGACTGCTCTGTTTTTATAACAGCCCAACCCGAGATGCCTATTGAGTTTCAATAGGCGTTTTTTGATTTGTTCGGAAAATGATTTTTCAAGGGATGATAGGATACCCGACATTATGCAGGAGAGGAAACGAAGATAGTTATGAAAGGTTGGTCCCGGAATACATTACAGTGGATTGCATTGCTCTGTATGCTCATTGATCATATAGGAAGTCTTTTTCTGACCGGACAGGGATATTGGTATTATCTGTTCCGGGCAGTGGGCCGGAGTTCTTTTCCGGTGTTCGCCTTTTTGCTGAGCGAAGGATTTTGCTACACTTCGAACCGCAGAGCGTATCTGGGGCGTCTGCTGTTCTTTGCGGTGATCTCTGAAATTCCGTTTGACTGGATGCACGGAAGACTGGGGGCCGGATGTCTGGAACTTCAGAATGTGCTGTTTGAACTGGCTGCCGGACTGTGTATGCTGTGGATGCTCGACAGGTTGTCGGAACACCTGAGAGAATACAGTGCCATGATGATGCATGGTATCCGGCTGGGAACGGTGGCTGTGTTTGGACTGCTCTGTCAGATGCTTCATCTGGAATACGGATGGAGCGGGATGGCACTGATCTATGTCTTCTCGCAGTGGAAAAGTCTTCCGCGCGAGGCGGATTGGAGTGCAGTGGCTGTCATTGAATGGCTGTCCCAGGGAATGTTCGGGCTGTTTGGCCTGCCGGGCATCTATGCGGCATCCGTATATGATGAGCATAAAACGCAACAGTTTCCGCGCTATCTGCTGTATTTGATCTATCCTCTGCATCTGGTAGTGTTGTCGCTGTTAAAAATTTGAAAAAAGTGTTGACATTTATCGAACGACATGGTAATCTAAACAAGTGCTTAAGAGAAGCAAACATATGGTCTGTTGGTCAAGCGGCTAAGACGTCGCCCTCTCACGGCGAAAACAGGGGTTCGATTCCCCTACAGACTGCTCTGATAACATCGTATTTTACGATGTTATTTTTGATTTTAGGAAACTGCTCATAATGTGGTGTTATGAAGGGCAAAATGCTGATTTTGCTCTTTTTTTTAGGAAAATGTATTGACACAGAATATTGGAAATGATACACTTTCCTAGTGTGCCGCTCAATGAGGTTTTGTGAAATTTCAGACATTCGTCTGGATACCATAATTGGCGAGTAATAATAAGGAGGAACAAAGATGTACGCAATTATTGCAACAGGTGGAAAGCAGTACAAAGTATCTGAAGGTGACGTGATCAACGTTGAGAAGCTTGCAGTTGAGGCAGGCGAGACAGTTACTTTCGACCAGGTATTAATGGTAAGCGACAACGGCTCTGTCAAGGCAGGTGCTGATGCTGCAGGTGCTACCGTGACCGCTTCTGTGGTTAAGGAAGGCCGTGCAAAGAAAGTGATCGTTTACAGATACAAGAGAAAATCTGGTTATCACAAGAAAAACGGTCACAGACAGTCTTACACTCAGGTTAAGATTGAGTCAATCAACGCTTAATTTGTGATGATTATGCGGTGTATGCCGCAGAGGTAATGCTATGGTAGAAGTTACGATGTTCTCTGACAGATCCGGAGATCTGGTGGGATTTACCACCCGTGGACATGCCGGATATGCTGATGCAGGTCAGGATATTGTGTGTGCCGCCGTCTCTGCTCTGACGATCAACTGTATGAATTCGATTGAACAGTTCTGTTCAGACTATTTTGTGCAGAATATGAATCCGGAGACCGGAGAGGTGGATTTTCAGATTGAAGCGGAGAAAGTCAGTGCATCTGCTGAGTTGTTACTGCAGTCCCTGGCGTTAGGCTTACAGTCTATCGAAGCAGGGTATGGAACAGAGTTTATTCACATTACAATGATGAAACAGGAGGTATAAGCCATGTTACAGATGAACCTTCAGTTATTTGCTCATAAAAAGGGAGTTGGTTCTACCAAGAATGGTAGAGACTCTGAGGCAAAGCGTCTTGGCGCTAAGAGAGCAGATGGACAGTTCGTATTAGCTGGAAATATTCTTTACAGACAGCGTGGAACCAAGATTCATCCAGGTGTTAATGTAGGCCGCGGTGGCGACGATACATTATTCGCTCTGGTTGACGGTGTTGTACGTTTCGAGAGAAAAGGAAGAAACAAGAAGCAGGCTTCCGTTTATCCGGTAGAGGCTAAATAATCTGACCGAATTTTCGGGATACTCTAGGGGTTGCTACTGGCAGCCCCTATTTTTCGATTTTAAGATAAAATGATAGTTGCAGGGAAAGAAGGTGAAAGATATGTTCGCAGATAATGCCAAAATTACCATCCGATCCGGAAATGGCGGAGATGGGCATGTCAGTTTTCGCCGTGAGCTGTATGTTGCGGCGGGCGGCCCGGATGGCGGTGACGGTGGACGCGGCGGCGATCTGATCTTTGAGGTGGATCCGCGTGTCAATACATTAAATGATTTCCGGCATATCCGGAAGTATGCAGCAGGCAATGGACAGCCGGGCGGAAAACGCCGGTGTCATGGTGCCGATGGAGAGGATATGGTGGTGCATGTGCCGGAGGGAACGGTGGTCAGGGAAGCACAGTCCGGCCAGGTGATCATTGATATGTCCCACGAGAACAAACGAGTGGTTCTGCTCAAGGGCGGCCGCGGCGGCAAGGGCAATATGCATTATGCAACGCCGACGATGCAGGTTCCAAAGTATGCACAGCCGGGCAAACCGGGCAAAGAACTGGAAGTAATCCTGGAGCTGAAGACGATTGCCGATGTCGGTCTGATCGGATTTCCAAATGTTGGAAAATCGACGTTTTTATCCCGTGTCAGCAATGCCAGGCCAAAGATCGCGAATTATCATTTCACAACGCTGAGTCCGATCCTTGGTGTGGTGGACCTGGAAGGGGCAGATGGTTTTGTAATCGCGGATATTCCGGGGCTGATCGAGGGAGCTGCAGAAGGCATTGGACTGGGGCATGAGTTTCTCAGACATATCGAGCGTACCAAAGTCTTTATCCATATGGTAGATGCGGCATCTACCGAGGGAAGAGATCCTCTCAATGACATCCTGGTCATCAACCGGGAACTGGAGAAGTACAGCCCGGAGCTGGCCACGAGACCGCAGATCATTGCGGCCAACAAGACGGATGTCTTTTATGGTACGGAGGAAGATACCGTGATCTCACTGCTTCGCGAGGAATTTGAGCCAAAGGGCATTCCGGTATTCGCAATCTCAGCGGTCAGTGGCAAGGGCATTAAGGAGCTTCTCTACGAGGTGCGAAAGAAACTGGATCAGCTCGATG
Organism: uncultured Lachnospiraceae bacterium; assembly: GCA_934351255.1. Taxonomy (GTDB): domain Bacteria; phylum Bacillota; class Clostridia; order Lachnospirales; family Lachnospiraceae; genus Jutongia. Next base: position 109,957 of record CAKRJH010000002.1, on the reverse strand, counting down.
ATACTCCGGTGGTGTTTGCTCAGGAATATGTTCCGCAGCAGGAGACTTTTGCCGATGAGCCATATACCGTAGAGTACGATGAGGCTGAGAAGGAATATGTCGTGGAAGGCCCTCGTATTGAGAGGATGCTTGGCTATACGAATCTCGATTCAGAGAAGGGATTTGAGTTCTTCCAGAAATTTCTGAGAACTTCCGGCATCCTGGAGGAACTGGAAGCACTCGGAATTCAGGATGGAGATACCGTGCGTATGTACGGCCTGTCGTTTGACTACTACAAATAAACAAATATGGGGAGCGGATAGTGTCCGCTCCCGGTGAGGATTGCCATGGAAGCACTTTCTGTCAAACTGGAAGCATTTGACGGTCCGCTGGATCTGTTGCTGCATCTGATTGAGAAAAATAAAATAGATATTTTTGATATTCCGATCGTGGAGATCACGGAGCAGTATATGGAGTATGTGTCCGCCATGGAGACCCGGGAGATGGAAGTGATGAGCAGCTTTCTGGTGATGGCGGCGACGCTGCTTCGGATCAAATCCCGCATGCTTCTTCCGGTGGAGAAGAATGAGGAGGGCGAGGAAGAGGATCCGAGAGCCGAGCTGGTGCAGCGTCTGCTCGAATACAAGATGTACAAATATGCATCGTATGAACTGAAGGACCGCCAGCTCGATGCGTCCCATCAGTTGTACAAGAATGCGACAATTCCGCCGGAGATCGCCCAGTATCACGAAGATGTAGATATCGGGGAACTTCTTCATGATGTGACGTTAGGAAAACTGCAGGAAATCTTCCGCGGTGTTATGAGAAGACAGGTGGACAAGATCGATCCGATCCGAAGCAAATTTGGGAATATCCAGAAGGAAAATATTTCGGTGGAGGACCGCATGCTTCATATTGAGGAGTACGCCATGCTGCACCGGAAGTTTTCATTCCGCGCGCTGCTTGAGGAACAGCCATCCAAGCTGATGACGATCGTCACATTTCTGGGGATTCTGGAGTTTATGAAAGTGGGCCGGCTGCAGATCTCGCAGGAGGAGACCTTTGGAGAGATCCTGATCGAATATGTACCCGGCAGTGAGAAGACAGAGATTGTGACGTCCAGTGCGGACTGATCTGGAAAGGAGGAATCTGCATGTCATTGGCAGAATTGGAGGCGGCGATCGAGGCCATCCTGTTTACGATGGGAGAGTCGATCGAACTGGAGCGGCTTGCGGCTGCGACAGATCAGGATGAGGATACCTGCCGCAAGGTGATCCGGAGTATGATGGACAAGTATTCCGGGGCGGATCGGGGAATCCAGATCATTGAGTTGGACGGTGCATTTCAGATGTGCACCAAACCGGCGATGTACGAGCATCTGGTCAAGATCGCACACGTACCAAAGAGGCATGTCCTGACGGATGTCCTGTTGGAGACGCTGTCAATCATTGCGTACAAGCAGCCGATCACCAAGATGGAAATTGAGCGCATCCGCGGAGTCAAGAGTGATCATGCGGTCAATAAACTGGTGGAATATAATCTGGTCTGTGAGGTGGGGCGGCTGGATGCGCCGGGACGGCCGATCCTGTTTGCTACGACAGAGGACTTTTTGAGGAACTTTGGAATCGAATCGCTGGAAGATCTCCCGGTGGTTAATCAGGAAAAGGTCGAAGATTTTAAGAACGAGGCGGAGGAAGAAGTTCAGTTACAGCTGGATATCTGATTTACTCAATGATTTTCGTAAACAAACTGTGAACTTTTTCGTAATTAGTTGCGAACAAAACAAAAAAAGTTTATAATAATTTACAACAAAGAAAATGTAAATGAGGAGGCGATAGCTATGGCTATGTTTGGTTTCCTTGGCGGAAAGAGTGAGACCTGGAAGAGTGACTTTGATACCTTGGTTCGTACCTACAGTTATGCGAAAAAAGGGGATCTGATTGTGGTTGAGACGGATTTGTCGGAGATGCAGGCACAGCGAAAAGCGGAGGAGTGCTGTTACAAACTGAACGGCTTGTCCATCAGTCAGAAAGAAGACCTTGGCGGAATGTTCCGGTATACATTCCATAAGGATAGATAGTAGACCTATATTTAGTAGGTCTATTTCTATGGGATTTTTTCATAACATTTAAGTACAGATGTTTGATAAAATATCCTTTACAAACCGGCAGCGGATGTGGTACTATACAAAAGTTGCATTACCTCTGCTCAGAGTCAGGATACTCCAACCGGCTCCCGGCAGTGGCGAATATGGCGAACGCCAACATATTTAGGAGGAAAAGAAACATGATTAGCAAAGAGAAGAAAGCAGAGATTATCAAGACTTATGGCCGTACACCTGAGGATACCGGTTCACCGGAGGTACAGATTGCATTACTGACTGCACGTATCTTAGAGCTGAACGAGCATCTTAAGGAGAACAAGAAGGATCATCATTCAAGACGTGGTCTTTTAAAGATGGTAGGTCAGAGACGTAACTTACTGGCTTACTTAAAGGCTAAGGATCTGGAGAGCTATCGTACTCTGATCGAGAAGTTAGGTCTGAGAAAGTAATATTTCTGAACGACGATCATGCGAAAGCCCACGGTCTCTCGGAGTGTTTCCGGACAGAGACCGGAGGGCTTTTTTGCAGTTTTTCGGCTTTTTCCGCTATTCGGATTTCATATTTGCATCTTACGGTATTTAGTGGTATATTTGAATAGTTAGTGTATCATTTGTGTGTGCACTGTTACGGGATAGCCGGGACTTCTGAAATGGACATCCGCCTTACGGTGGGAGACACGCCTGTGGGTGTATATTTCAGTAGTTTCGGCAGACCGGTTGAAAATACATTGGTCGAAGACCAGAAAGGAGCTTATCATGGCTTACAAATCATTTTCCATGGAACTTGCCGGAAAGACATTGACCGTTGATGTGGGACGTGTTGCAAAGCAGGCAAATGGAGCAGCATTGATGCATTATGGCGACACGACAGTACTGTGTACCGCGACCGCATCCGAAAAACCAAGAGAGGGTATTGATTTCTTCCCACTTTCTGTAGAGTTTGAGGAGAAGATGTACTCTGTCGGAAAGATTCCGGGAGGATTCAACAAACGTGAGGGAAAGGCATCTGAGAATGCCGTGCTGACAGCACGTGTTATCGATCGTCCGATGCGTCCTCTGTTCCCAAAGGATTACCGCAATGACTGTACATTGAACAATCTGGTGCTCTCTGTTGATCCTGAGTGCAGACCGGAGCTGGTTGCCATGCTTGGTTCATCCATTGCTACCAGTATTTCAGATATTCCGTTCTACGGCCCATGTGCTACGACACAGATGGGTATGGTAGACGGCGAGTTTGTGATAAACCCATCTCAGGAGATCTGGGACAAGGGGGATATGCGTCTGACCGTTGCTTCTACCAGCGAGAAGGTTATCATGATCGAGGCCGGATGTAATGAGATTCCGGACGACAAGATGATCGAGGCAATCTACGCATGTCATGACGTAAACCAGACGATCATTGAATTTATCAACAAGATCGTTGCCGAGGTTGGAAAGCCAAAGCATGAGTACACAAGCTGTGCGATTCCGGAAGAGATGTTTGCGGCGATCAAGGAAATCGTGCCTCCGGAGGAGATGGAGGTTGCTGTATTCTCCGATGACAAGCAGACCCGTGAGGAGAATGTCCGTCAGGTAACCGAGAAGCTGGCAGAGGCATTCGCTGACAAGGAAGATTGGCTTGAGATTCTGGATGAGGCAGTATATCAGTACCAGAAGAAGACTGTGCGCAAGATGATCCTTGTGGATCACAAGCGCCCGGATGGCAGACAGATCGATCAGATCCGTCCGCTTGCCGCTGAGACAGACATTATTCCGAGAGTACATGGTTCCGCGATGTTCACCCGTGGACAGACACAGATCTGTACGATCACGACACTTGCTCCACTTTCAGAGAAGCAGCGTGTAGACGGACTGGATCCTAATATTATAGAGAAGCGTTATATGCATCACTATAATTTCCCATCATATTCCGTGGGAGAAACCAAGCCGAGCCGAGGACCGGGACGTCGTGAGATCGGACATGGTGCACTGGCAGAGAGAGCATTGATCCCGGTACTTCCAAGCACTGAGGAATTCCCATATGCGATCCGTACGGTATCTGAGACCTTTGAGTCCAACGGATCTACTTCACAGGCCAGTATCTGTGCCTCTACCATGTCTCTGATGGCAGCCGGTGTTCCAATCAAGAAGCCGGTAGCAGGAATTTCCTGTGGTCTGGTGACCGGTGAGACCGACGATGACTATCTGGTACTGACCGATATCCAGGGACTGGAAGATTTCTTCGGCGATATGGACTTCAAGGTGGCTGGTACGAAAGATGGTATCACAGCGATCCAGATGGATATCAAGATTCATGGTCTGACCCGTCCGATCGTTGAGGAGGCGATTGCACGTACACACGCAGCCAGAGATTATATCTTGGATGAGGTAATGCTGCCATGTATCGCAAAACCTCGTGAGACCGTTGGCAAATATGCACCAAAGATCATTCAGATGATGATCGATCCACAGAAGATCGGAGAGGTAGTCGGACAGAGAGGTAAGACCATCAATACGCTGATCGAGCGTACCGGTGTGAAGATCGACATTTCCGATGACGGACAGGTCTCTATCTGTGGCGAAGATGCTGCCATGATGGATGAGGCCAAGAGATTGATCGAGATCATTGTGACCGATTTCTATGAGGGACAGATCCTGGAGGGTGATGTCATCAGCATTAAGGAATTCGGTGCATTTATCGAGTTCGCTCCAGGAAAAGAGGGAATGGTTCATATTTCCAAGATCGCAAAAGAGAGGATCAATCACGTAGAGGATGTTCTGACTCTGGGAGATCATGTAAAGGTAAAATGCCTGGGCAAGGATCGTATGGGCCGTATGAGCTTTAGTATCAAAGATGTCTGATTGACAGACATCATTTTACCCGCCATGTTGGGACACTGACATGGCGGTTTTTTCTTATATTTATTACAGGAATGGGGAACATTATGGATAACAAAAAGATTGCACAGACGGGACTTTTGGTCGCTGTGGCGTTCGTGTTCAGCTATATTGAATCTCTGATCCCGTTGAACCTGGGCGTACCGGGGATCAAACTGGGGTTGTCAAATCTGGTCGTGCTTTTTGCATTGTATATGATGTCATACCGGATCAGCTTCGGGATCTCAATGGTACGCATTTTTCTGGTGGGACTGACCTTTGGCAATCTCGCGGCGATGCTGTACAGTCTGGCGGGAGGACTTCTGAGCTTTGGCGTGATGGCACTGTTGAAAAAGAGTGGGAAATTTTCTGTCTATGGGGTCAGTCTGGCGGGAGGAGTGGCACATAACATTGGACAGATTCTGGTCGCATGTCTGGTGCTTCGCACATCCCTGTTACTGTATTATCTTCCGTTTTTACTGGTGTCCGGCGTGACTGCCGGTCTTCTGATCGGAATTCTGGGCGGGATGATCCTCAGAAGACTGTCGCATTGGAACCGGATGATCTGATATTGATTCATAGTCTGACATCTTTCGGGACATATTAATGATGTTGCAGGACACGATTCTGTCCACGGACAGGTGAAATATGTCACAGGACAGTGAGTCCTGCTGCAGGACAATATGTACCGGGAAAGGAAGACGGGATGGACGAAATCAAAGAATATGGAATGGATCTGATCCGGGAACACGGAAAAACAATCCGGCTGGTGACGATCATTGGAGAGATCGAAGGACACGAGGTGGCCGGAAACGGAATCAAGACCACCAAATATGAGCATCTTCTGCCTATGCTGGTGGAGTGGGAACTCGACCCCGGAATCGACGGGGTATTGTTTCTGATCAATACTGTGGGAGGAGATGTCTCCTGTGGGCTGGCGTTGGCGGAGATGATTGCATCTATGAAGAAGCCCACGGTTGCGCTGGTGGTGGGCGACAGTCATTCCATCGGAGTGGCGCTTTCTGTGGCCGCGCAAAGGACGGTGATCGCTCCTACGGCGACCGTGATCCTTCATCCGGTGAGGCTGGGAGGACAAGTGCTCGGCGCACCGCAGACCTTTGACTATCTGAAAGTGATACAGGATCGGATCACCGGATTTCTGTCGCTTCACACCGGTGTAGAGGAGGGAAAACTGGAGGAGATGATGCTTCGTCCAGGGATTTTGAACAAGGATCTCGGGACGATCCTGGTGGGAAGACAGGCGGTGGAATGTGGACTGTTTGACCAGGTGGGAGGGATCCTCGAGGCGATGGAGGCCATGAGGGAATTGTTGCATTTGAGTGAGTAAAACGCTATAATAAGAGTTTAGATTACTTATACATGGGAGAGGAAAGACAATGGCAGTTTGGAAAGCGGTATTACTTGGTCTGATACAGGGGCTCACAGAATTTCTTCCGGTCAGCAGTTCCGGGCATCTGGTGCTGATCAAGGGAGTTCTTGGCATTGACATGCAAAGCGGAGGCATGTTTTTTGATGTTATGCTGCATCTGGGAACCCTGCTGGCAATCTTTGTGGCGTTCTGGAATGATATCTGGCACATGATCAAAGAGGGCTTTGCACTTCTGGGAGACTGTTTTGTGAATCTGGGGAGATTCGCGCAGAACTGTACCGGAGCGGGCAAACGGTATCGCCATGTGGTTCGCAGTTCCTACCGGAAGTTTGTCGTACTGATCATTGTCTCAACGATACCGACCGGCATTCTGGGCATCCTGTTATCCGATGTCGTAGAACTGGCCAATGGCATGATGATCGTACCGTCTGTATGCCTGTTTATCACAGCATTGTTTCTGTTTGTGGCTGACCGGGTGGAAGATCAGAACAAAAAGCCGCGGGAGATCGGATACGGAAGTGCCGCATTTGTCGGATTGACACAGGGACTGGCGACGCTGCCCGGGATCTCCAGATCCGGAACGACGATCACGGCATGTCTGCTGTGCGGTTTTGACCGTAAATTTGCGGTGAAGTATTCGTTCATTATGTCGATTCCGGCGGTGCTTGGGGCGGTAGTGTTGGAGTTAAAGGATCTTTCAGGACTGTCACTGGATCCGGGAATGATCGTGTCCTGTGTGATCGCGACAGCGGTCGCTGCTGTGTCAGGATACCTTGCGATCCGCTTTATGTTGGCACTGATCCGCGGCAGAAAATATCATTATTTTGCAATTTACTGCATTTTGGCAGGCTGTCTGGGACTTGGCTTTAGTCTCTGGTCTGCCAGATAACATAGACTGATAAGAGAAGAGGGAGAATTGGCATTTATGGCTGAGAACAAAAAGAAGAGCAGTACGGTGAAAAACGGGACGGCCGCGAAGAAGGCATCCCATCACCGGAGGACAGCAGAAGATATCAATACATATCATGACCAGATGGCATTTGAAACCGGGATTACGATCCTGATCCTTTCCGTGGTAGCATTGTTTTTGTATGCCAGCTATTTCGGGGTGTGCGGCAAGGTGGGATTTTTCCTGGGCGGGTTTATGTTCAGTCTGTTTGGCTGGATCGCCTGGCTTTTGCCGTTATATGTGATCGTTGGGTATGCCTTTGTGCTTGCCAACCGGAAAGATCCGAGAGTGCCTCGCAGACTGATCAGTTTTGCGGGCTTTTTCATCTCGCTGGCTGCGTTTATTGACCTGCTTCAGAGTCACACCTGCGGAACTTTCACGGAGATCTATCAGGGGCAGAAGATCATGCACAAGAATACGTTCGCATGTATCTACAAGACTTTTGAGTATATTGTCAAAAATGAAAAGGGGAACTGTGGCATCATCCACCGGTGGATCTCCAAAGTGCTGGAGGTGTGTACCGGATCGGTGGGGGCAGGGATCATCCTGTTTGCGATCATGCTGCTTAGTCTATATTTCTTCTATGGTATTGAGATGTTTGCAACGCTTCGCAGACGCAACCAGTATCAGCAGGAGATGGTTGCAGCCGAGAAGAAAATGAGTGCGCAGGAGCGTTATGAGGCACCGTCGTATCGTGTGAATCCGGCACGCGGTGTGCAGGGACAGGAAGACCGCAGGGCGGCATCTGCCAGCCGGAACAGACGTACTTCGTCCGGTTCCCATACCTCGTCCGGCCGGGATTTTCAGCCGGTAGACCTGAAAAAATCCGGTGAAAAGATCGATCAGATGGAGGCTGGGACAAAGAAAAGACCATCCAGCAAACGTGAGACGAAGCGTGCCGGCAGGCCGGAGATGGAGGAGATCCGGGGCGAAGCGGGAGAGATCGAAATGCCGAAAAATACCCGGCCTGTCAGAAAGAAACCGGTAGAATCGGAGCTTGGTGAGGCGGCGCAGATACCGATCTTCCGTGAGGAGATGAATCAGAAATTTCATCGGGAGGAAGCCGGAACCAGGAAAAGAGCGTCCGGAACGGCAAAGGGACGGGCGGCAGATGACGGTGTGCCGAACGCGGACGCACAGACTGAGAGTGCCGGAATGCCGGAACTTCCTGAGGAAGATCACGTGATAACGGCAACCGGAAAAATAATCCCAAGAGGATCCAAAAAGGATATCCTCGAAAAGAAACGTGCTCAGGGAAAGACCAGTACGGCACAGTCACGGGCAGAACAGAAGGCAGCCAGACAGGCAGAGCGGGAATCCGGCCGCGGGATGCCGGCGATGCAGGAGAGTGGACCGAAGAAACCATATCGGTTTCCACCGTTGGATCTTCTGTCAATGCCGGAAAACAGCGGTAGCGGAGTCAGTGACGAGCAGCTCCGGGAGACGGCTCTGCGCCTTCAGGAAACACTGGAGAGTTTCGGTGTCAATGTGACACTGGGAGCCGTGACCTGTGGACCGACCGTGACACGGTATGAGGTACTTCCGGAACACGGTGTCCGTGTCAATCGTATTACCAATCTGGCGGATGATCTGAAATTGAGCCTGGCGGCAGCCAACATCCGAATTGAAGCGCCGATCCCAGGCAAATCTGCGGTCGGCATCGAGGTGCCAAATCCGGTGGCCAGTGCGGTTTCTTTCCGGGAACTGCTGGAGGGGACGACCTTTTCCAAGGCAAAATCACCGCTGACGTTTGCGGTGGGAAAGGACATTGCCGGCAAACTGATCATGGGGGACATTGCCAAGATGCCTCATCTTCTGATCGCAGGTGCGACCGGTTCCGGAAAATCAGTCTGTATCAACACACTGATCATGAGTATCCTGTACAAGGCTGATCCGGACGATGTCAAACTGATCATGATCGATCCGAAGGTGGTGGAGCTCAGCGTATACAATGGCATTCCACACCTGTTCTGTCCGGTGGTGACCGATGCCAAGGAGGCGGCGGCATCTTTGAACTGGGCCGTACGTGAGATGATGGACCGTTACAACAAGTTCAAGGAGCTTGGTGTGCGCAATATGGAGGGATACAATAAAAAGATCCGTACCGTGCCGGATGCGGCACAGGCCGGATATGAGAAAATGCCATATCTTGTGATCATTGTGGACGAGTTCGCCGATCTGATGATGGTGGCCTCCAAGGAAGTGGAAGATGCGGTATGCCGACTGGCTCAGCTGGCGCGTGCTGCAGGAATTCATCTGATCCTTGCGACACAGAGACCATCGGTCAATGTCATTACCGGTGTGATCAAGGCCAATATTCCATCCAGAATTGCCTTTTCAGTGTCATCAAGCGTGGATTCCAGAACGATCCTGGACAAGGGCGGTGCGGAAAAACTGCTGGGAAAGGGCGATATGCTGTTCTTCCCGACCGGGCAGACCGAGCCGGTACGTGTGCAGGGAGCTTTCGTATCGGATAAGGAGGTCAGCGATGTGGTGGATTTCCTGATCGGAAACAATGAGACGCCGGTCTATAATAATAAGGTGACGGAGATCGTGGAGACAGAGACGCCGGCAGGCAGTGCAGAGACAAAGGACAACAGTAAACCGGACCGGGATGAATTCTTTGAGGAGGCCGGACGATTTGTAATTGAATCCGAGAGAGCCGCGGCAGGACAGCTTCAGCGCAGGTTCTCGATCGGTTTTAACCGTGCCGGCAGGATTATCGATCAACTTCATGAAGCGGGAGTCGTGGGACCTGCGGTGGGGACCAAGCCACGTCAGGTCCTGATGAATATGGAACAATTTGAGAATTATCTGGGGCTCGGCACAGAAGCGGGGACGCCGGTGCCGGATGAAGAATTTGACTCCGCGGTTGAGGGCTTTGCCGAGTCTTCGTTTCAGGAGCAGGAAGGTGGCATGTAAATGAGAAAAAAGGGACTGCTGATCGCCAATACATTTTTGCATACGACCAAGTTTCAGGAACATTACGAGTGGCTTAAGCAGGCTGCGGCGCGGCTGGATATATCGCTGGAACTCTGCGGCAATGCAGATCGTCTCTGGGATATGACCACGGAGCCGGACTGGCTGGATGGATATGATTTCGTTTTGTTCTGGGACAAAGACATCCGTTATGGGGAACTGCTGGAGGATTATGCCGGCCGTCACGGGATCCCGATCTTCAATACCATTGAAAGCATCGGTGTATGTGATGACAAGTTTGAGACCTTCCGCAGACTGAACCGTTACAATGCCGGGCATCCGCAGGAGAAGATCCCGCTGATCCCGACGGTGTCAGCTCCGATGACCTACAGCAATATCGGCTACAATTCCCAGAAATTTCTGGATCAGGTGGAGAAGATCCTGGGCTATCCGATGGTGATCAAAGAATGCTACGGATCGTTTGGAATGCAGGTGTATCTGGCGGAAAATCGTCAGGAACTTGAACGCCGCAGCTGGAATCTTGCCGGTACACCGTTTATTTATCAGAAATATCTGGCGCAGAGCAGCGGGCGCGATGTTCGTCTTCAGGTGGTCGGTGACCGGGTGGTGGCAGCCATGCTGCGATATTCACAGAACGGGGATTTTCGGGCCAATATCACCAATGGCGGAAGTATGCAGAAATACGAGCCGGCACCGTCGGAGTGCAGGCTGGCATTGCAGGTCTGCCGGATTCTGGGCCTGGATTTTGCGGGCGTGGATCTTTTGTTTGACCGGGGAGAGGAGCAGCCGGCCGGAGTGGTCTGCGAGGTCAATTCCAACGCGCATTTCAAGAATATCTACAGTTGTACCAGGATCAATGTGGCAGAACATATCATGGGATATATTGCACAGAAGATACAGGAGAATGAGGGCCGATGAGGAGATCTGTAAAGCGCAGGGCCTATCTGGTCTATGAGGGCTGGGAGGCGCAAAAAAACAGGGGATTCATCGAATTGTTTGAACAGCGCGGACGTGCACGTGGGATTGAATTTGCGTGTTGCGACAAGGCGGGATACCGGAAACTCAAGGATGCGGATCTGGTGATCAACCGGACGCGGGATCCACAGGTCAGCCGCTGGTTTGAACAACAGGGGATTCCCTGCGTTCATCAGAGTCTGATTGTAGAGACTGCCAATGACAAATATGAGACGATCCGTTATCTTGCGGACAGGCTTCCACGGGAGATCCGGGAGACATACTGGTGTCCGGAAAGCAGGAAGGTCTGTTTTTCGGATTGGAAGAATCTGACCGGTCCCGGATGTGAAGACAAGGTTGTCAAGAGTCTGCATGGCCACGGGGGCAGTGAGGTGTTTCTGGACAGCGACCGTGAGTCATGGATAGAATGTCTCCGGGGACAGGATATCCTGGTGCAGAAACGGGTGGAAAGCCGGAGTCAGGATCTGCGGGTGTACATTGTGGGGGGCAGGATCTATCAGGCAATGCTGCGGAGCGGACAACAGGATTTCCGGTCTAATTTTTCTCTGGGAGGAAGGGTAGAACCATATCCGCTTCAGCCCTCACAAAGGAAGTACATTGAACAGTTTATTGCCTGCTTCCCGGATCAGAGCCTGGGCATGGCCGGGATGGATTTTATCGTGGACAGCGCTGGAAATCTGGTGTTTAACGAGGTGGAAGAGATGGTGGGCTGCCGGATGCTATATCAGTATACCGATCTGGATATTGTCAAAGATTATATTGACTGGCTGGACGCTTTCCTATAAAATATTTAAGACTATAATGAAACTATTGACATAAAGCAAAATGGGCCTACGGGCAGAAAGGCACAGATATGAAGACAGATATTGAGATTGCACAGGAGGCGTCAATGCTTCCGATCGGACAGGTGGCAGCATCGCTGGATATTCCGGAAGATGATCTGGAGTACTATGGCAAATACAAGGCAAAGCTGTCGGATGACCTCTGGGAGCGCGTCAAGGGCAGACCGGATGGCAAGCTGATCCTTGTAACCGCGATCAATCCGACCCCTGCAGGAGAGGGTAAGACAACGACTACCGTAGGTCTGGGCCAGGCATTTGCAAAACTTGGAAAGAAAGCACTGATCGCACTGCGTGAGCCGTCTCTGGGACCATGTTTTGGCATCAAGGGAGGTGCAGCCGGCGGCGGATATGCACAGGTTGTTCCGATGGAGGATCTGAACCTTCATTTTACCGGTGATTTTCATGCGATCACCTCTGCCAATAACCTGTTGGCAGCAATGTTAGACAATCATATCAAGCAGGGCAATGCCCTTCAGATTGATACCAACCAGATCGTCTGGAAGCGCTGCGTTGATATGAACGACCGTGTACTTCGCAATATTGTAGTAGGTCTGGGGCGTCCGGTGGATGGAGTGGTCCGTGAGGATCATTTTATCATCACCGTGGCTTCTGAGATTATGGCAATCCTGTGCCTGGCATCCAATATGAAAGACCTGAAGAAGCGTCTTGGAGAGATCATTGTGGCATACGATATGCAGGGCAAGCCGGTACGCGCAGAGCAGTTAAATTGTGTGGGGGCTATGGCAGCGCTGCTCAAAGATGCAATCAAACCAAATCTGATCCAGACGGTGGAGAATACACCGGCGCTGGTTCACGGCGGTCCATTTGCCAATATTGCACATGGCTGCAACAGTGTGCGTGCGACAAAGACAGGCCTGAAACTGGCAGATTATATGATTACCGAGGCTGGTTTCGGCGCGGATCTGGGTGCTGAGAAGTTTATGGATATCAAATGCCGTATGTCCGGACTCAGACCGGATGCCGTTGTGCTGGTAGCTACGGTGCGTGCATTGAAATACAATGGTGGCGTAGCCAAGGAGGATCTGGGACAGGAGAATCTTGCTGCGCTGGAGACCGGTATTGCCAACCTTGCCAAGCATATTGAAAACATTGCCAAGTTTAAGGTTCCATGTGTGGTTACCCTGAACCGTTTTGTGACAGATACCGATGCAGAACTGGCTTTTGTCAAAGAGTTCTGCGAGAAGAGCGGTTGTGATTTTGCGCTTTCTGAGGTGTGGGAACACGGCGGAGAAGGCGGTGTGGAACTTGCGGAGAAGGTCATCAACACTCTGGAGACCAAGGAGAGCCATTTCGAGCCGATCTACGATGTCAACAAGCCGATCCGTGAGAAGATTCAGACGATTGCACAGGAGATCTACGGTGCCGCAGAGGTGACGTATGCTCCGGCGGCAGCACAGCAGATTGACCGTCTGGAAAAACTGGGATATGGCAAACTGCCGATCTGTATGGCAAAGAATCAGTATTCCCTGTCTGATGATCCGAAGAAGCTGGGACGTCCGGAAGGATTTTCTATCAATATCCGCGAGGTCTATGTCTCTGCAGGCGCCGGTTTTGTGGTGGCGATCACAGGAACAGTCATGACGATGCCGGGACTGCCGCTGCATCCGGCTGCAGAGCGCATAGATGTCAATGACGATGGTGTGATTACCGGATTATTCTAAGACAGCATTATTAAAATAACTGAACGGAGGAAATGGATGATGAAGCGTTTGAAAGAAGACATAGCCAATCGGACATTTCACTCCGTTTATTTGTTATATGGAGAGGAAGACTATCTGAAAACATTGTACCGGGACCGTCTGAAAAAGGCTGTTCTGGAGGAAGACGATGAGATGAATCTCTCGGTATTTTCCGGAAAGGATCTGGATATGCTGCAGTTTTCACAGATGCTTCAGACAATGCCGTTTTTCAGTGACTACCGGCTGGTCCTTGTGGAGGACAGCGGACTGTTCAAGTCCGCCAGCGATCTGGTGGATCTGCTGGAGAACAAGCCGGACAGCAGTATTGTTGTCTTTGTGGAAAAAGAGGTCGATAAGCGGGGCAAGGCATATAAATATGTTCACAAGATGGGTCTGGATGTCGAGATGAAGTATATGAGTGAGCATGAACTGGAGGTCTGGGTGGCCGGCATGCTGCAGAAGAACGGTCGTGTGATCCGCCAGAATACCATGCAGTATATGTTGTCACAGATGGACAATTCCATGGTGCATATCACGCAGGAGCTGGAGAAGGTGATCGCCTATACTGTGGGACGCCAGGAAGTGACCCGCGAAGATATTGATGCGGTGTGCTGTGTACAGATTACCGGAAAGATCTTTCAGATGATGGACGCCATTGCAAGTGGCCGGCGTCAGGAGACTATGCAGCTCTATCATGATCTGCTGATCCTTCGTGAAAGCCCGATGTCGATCCTGTATCTTCTGACCAGACATTTCCAGGTGCTGTTGATACTCAAGCAGATGGGACGGGCGAGCAGGGAAGAGATGATCCGCGCCGCGGGAGTACCGCCGTTCGCACTGGGACGCTATCAGGCACAATGCCGTAATTTTACCCTTGAGGATATCCGGCATATGCTGGATGCATGTGTGGAAACTGAGTATCAGTTCAAGCGCGGAAACCTGTCAGACCGCATGGGAGTGGAGATTCTGATCGTGTCATTTTTGGACCATCTGAAAAAATAAAAAAACTTTGAAAAAACATTTGACAATTATCTCTAAAGATGGTATTATCATATTCGTGCTCGGGCGAGCACAGACAACATCATACAAGATGAGCGGAAGTGCTGGAATTGGCAGACAGGCATGATTCAGGTTCATGTTCGTGAACACGAGTGAGGGTTCAAGTCCCTTCTTCCGCATAGTTTCAGAGGCTGTTACAGAAGTAACAGTCTTTTTTTTGCGTTAAAGAGAGCCATGCACATACGTAGGCGTGGCTCTATGTCAAAAGCATTTTTTTCTGATTCGTGAATTTCGTGTGAAGAATCTTCTGCGGAAATTGACTTTATGGTTGTTTATGGTAGAATATAAATTGTCGTTTTATGTGACACGATAATTAATTGTGAAGGAGTAGTTTTACCATGAGTTCGAACAAGAAAATCGACGAGAACAAAGACGTGGCTGTGACCGATAGCGGCAAACAGACCAAACCAAAGCAGGAGAAGAAAGAGAAGAAGAAATCTCCGACTCTGATCCTGATTCAGCAGAATCTCAAAAAGATCATACTGAGTGCTGTGTGTGTGATCCTGGTGCTGGTTCTGTGTATTGGTGTCGGTGTACAGACATTAAGTAAAAAATACGTATTAAAAGTAGATGGCAACAAGGTATCTTATGATGATATGCTCTATCCGATCTATGAAAAGGAGAGCCAGTATCTGTATTATAATTACCTGTACCAGTCCATGGGATATCAGGACGGTCTCTGGGGACAGTCATACTCCATGATCGGCGGAAGTGATCCAAATGTGGATTCCGGAGCGACCGTGGCACAGGGACTGAAACAGGAGATCATCGATCAGGAAAAAGAGTATCAGGTGTTATACCTGGAGGCCAAGAAGGCTGGTTACAAACTGTCCAAGGATGATGAAAAGACAGTGGAGAGCAAGGTGAAGAAGGCACTCAAGGGTCTTTCCTGGGGCCAGAAACTCCAGCTCAACATCTCCAAGAGAAAGCTGACAGACCGTTTTGAGAAGAGACAGCTTGCAGAGAATTACCGTGATGACCAGGAGAAGAAGCTGGACAAAGAGGTGGATGAAGCTGCAGCAATCAAGGATATCTCCAAGAAAGACAACAGACAGTACGATATCCAGTATTACTATGTATCCCTGTCCAAGACCGACGATGATGGCAACGCAGTTAAGGTGACCGATGCGGACAAGAAGGACGCACAGGCCAAGCTGCAGGAAGTAGCAGATAAGGCGGCAACTGCAAAGGACTTCACCAAGATCCTGGGCGATTCCAAGGACTCTGACAGTGACTCATCAAAGTCCGACAGCAGCGATTCCAAGAAGGATGAGATCAAGGCAGTATACGGTTCCTCCAGTTTTGTGGAGAAAGATACGACCGTTTCCGACAGTTCAGCACATACGGCGGTTCTGTCCAACAAGAAGCTGATCAGCCAGATCAAGAAGATGAACAATGGGGATCTCTCAGAGATTCTGTGGGATGCAGACAGCAAGTGCTATGTACTGGTTAAGATGGTAAAGAACAATTCCACCGAGGCCTATGAAAAAGCCTGCGATGATGCCATTTCCTCTGCACAGAGTGACAAGTACAATGAATGGTATCAGAAGATCTTAAAGAAGCATGATGTACAGACCAATGCAGAGGTATGGACTCCGGTAGAGATCGGAACCGTAACCACAGACATTGTAACGTATGAGGATTTACAGAAGATGCATGAGGACGCTTCCTCTGACGCATCCTCTGCGAACTAAGCATATACCAAAGGAGGCAGCGAAATGGCACAGGTGAAAAGAATCTATGTGGAAAAGAAAGCACCATATGCAGTAAAGAGCAAGGAGCTTCAGGAAGAGATCAGACGATATCTCGGGATCACATCCTTAAAGGGTGTACGTGTGCTGATCCGTTATGATGTGGAAAATCTCAGCGATACGACCTACCAGCAGGCATTGGGAACGGTGTTCTCTGAGCCGCCGGTAGATCAGTATTATGAGGAGACCTTCCCGGCCGATGCGCAGGATCAGGTATTTTCTGTGGAATATCTTCCGGGACAGTTTGATCAGAGAGCAGACTCTGCAGAACAGTGTGTGAAACTGTTGAATGAGACAGAGAATCCGGTGATCCGTTCCGCAACTACGTATGTGATCAGTGGTGTAACCAGCCAGGATGACATGAAGAGGATCAAGGAATACTGCATTAATCCGGTAGATTCCCGTGAGACTGATGAAAAGAAACCGGAGACACTGGTTCAGAATTTCGAAGACCCGGCAGATGTTGCCGTGTTCGAGGGATTTGCGCACATGGACGAGGACAAACTCCATGAGTTATATACTTCTCTGAACCTGGCTATGACGTTCAAGGACTTCTTACATATCCAGAATTATTTTGCAACGGAGGAGCACCGTGATCCATCGGTGACAGAGATCCGTGTGCTGGATACCTACTGGTCTGATCATTGCCGTCATACCACGTTCCAGACAGAGCTGAAAAATATCCGCTTTGACGAGGGATTCTATCAGGCTCCGATCCAGGAATCCTTTGACTCATACAAAGAGGTCTATCAGGAGATGTACAAGGATCGTCCGGAGAAGTACGTTTCTCTGATGGATATTGCGCTGATGGCCATGAAGAAGTTAAAGAAAGATGGCAAACTGCAGGATATGGAAGAGTCTGATGAGATCAATGCATGCTCTATCGTTGTTCCTGTAGAGATCGACGGAAAGACTGAGGAGTGGCTGGTATTTTTCAAGAATGAGACACATAATCATCCGACAGAGATTGAGCCGTTTGGTGGAGCTGCAACCTGTCTGGGTGGCGCGATCCGTGATCCACTGTCAGGACGTGGATATGTATATCAGGCAATGCGTGTGACCGGAGCAGCTGATCCGACAGTATCCATGAAAGATACTCTTCCGGGAAAACTCCCACAGAGAAAGATTGTGACCGGAGCTGCCCAGGGATACAGTTCATATGGTAATCAGATCGGCCTTGCAACCGGCCTGGTCAATGAGATCTATCATCCAAACTATGTGGCAAAGCGTATGGAGATCGGTGCTGTCATGGGTGCTGCTCCAAGACGCAATGTAATCCGCGAAAACAGTGATCCGGGAGATATTATCATCCTTCTGGGCGGACGTACCGGACGAGACGGAATCGGAGGAGCGACCGGATCTTCCAAGGCACACACCACAAAATCCATCGATGTCTGTGGTGCAGAGGTTCAGAAGGGTAATGCGCCGACAGAGCGTAAGATCCAGCGTCTGTTCCGCCGTGAGGAAGTCAGCTCCATTATCAAGAAATGTAACGACTTTGGTGCCGGCGGTGTATCCGTTGCCATCGGTGAGCTTGCAGACGGACTTGAGGTTGATCTGGACAAGGTTCCAAAGAAATATGCCGGTCTGGATGGAACAGAGCTCGCGATTTCCGAGTCCCAGGAGCGTATGGCAGTTGTCGTTGATCCATCCGATGTGGACAAGATGCTGGGATTTGCAGCACAGGAGAATCTGGAGGCTGTCGTGGTTGCTGAGGTGACCGAGAGCCCGAGACTTGTCCTGAAATGGCGTGGAAAGGTGATCGTAGATATCTCAAGAGCGTTCCTGGATACCAACGGTGCACATCAGGAGACCGATGTGGAAGTGACCATGCCGGATGAGACCAAGAACTTCTTCGCACAGAAAAAGGATGTTCATGATGTGCGTCAGGCCTGGTTAGACACTCTGAAGGATCTGAATGTATGTTCACAGAAGGGACTTGTGGAGATGTTCGACAGTTCCATCGGTGCCTCCACGGTGACTATGCCATATGGTGGTAAGACGCAGACGACCCCAATCCAGACGATGATCGCCAAACTGCCGGTTCTTGAGGGGAAATGTGATACCGTGACTATGATGAGCTATGGCATGGATCCATATCTGACAAGCTGGAGCCCATATCACGGAGCAATGTATGCCGTGCTTTCCTCTGTGGCAAAGATCGTGGCATCCGGTGGAGATTTTCATAAGATCCGTCTGACCTTCCAGGAATATTTCCGCAGACTCGGCACAGATCCGACACGCTGGGGTGAGCCGATGGCAGCCCTGCTCGGTGCTTACGAGGCACAGATGAAACTCGGACTTCCATCAATCGGTGGAAAGGACAGTATGTCGGGAACTTTCAATGACATTGATGTTCCTCCGACACTGTGCTCTTTTGCAGTGGATGTAGCTACATTACAGGATGTCTGCAGTCCGGAGCTGAAGGCAGCCGGCAATGTTCTGGTAAAATTTGATATTCAGAGAGATCAGTATTCTCTGCCGGTCTTCGATCAGGTAATGCCTTTATATGAGAAGATCACACAGATGATTCATGACAAGGTGATCGTATCTGCGTATGCGGTGACTTCAGGTGGTGTCTGCGAGGCAGTCAGCAAGATGGCCTTTGGTAATGAACTCGGTGTGGCCTTTGATGATTCTCTGGCGATGGAAGATCTGTTTGACAAAGAGTATGGTTCGATCGTAGCCGAGGTAGCATTGGAAGACCTCGATAAGATTACCGCAGAATATAAGAAACTTGCCGTTGTTACCGAGCAGCCAAACTTTGTGATCGGACCAACGGTGATTTCTATGGATCAGGCCAAGGAGGCATGGATGGGAAGACTGGAGAGTGTATTCCCTACACAGTCCGGCGTAGAGCAGAAGACATTGTCCGATGACCTGTATCAGGCAAAGGATATTGTGATCGCGAAGCATAAGACTGCAGTACCAAAGGTATTTATTCCGGTATTCCCGGGAACCAACTGTGAGTATGATACCGGTAAGGCATTTGCTGAAGCGGGTGCACAGGTGGAGACCATCGTCTTCAAGAATCAGAATGCGTCACAGATCGTAGAGTCTGTGGATGCCTTCGAGAAGGCGATCCGCGAATCACAGATCCTGATGTTCTCCGGTGGATTCAGTGCCGGTGATGAGCCGGATGGCTCTGCCAAATTCATTGCCTCCATTTTCAGAAACACCAAGATCATGGATGCGGTTCATGACCTGTTACAGCAAAGAGACGGTCTGGCACTCGGAATCTGTAATGGATTCCAGGCGGTGATCAAACTTGGTCTGGTGCCATTTGGCGAGATCAAGCCTCAGACGGCGGATGCCCCGACTTTGACGACCAACAGCATTGGACGTCATATCTCCAAGTCGGTATATACCAAGGTGGTAAGCAACAAGTCTCCATGGCTTGCACAGGCAGAGCTGGGAGGTGTGTATACGATTCCTGCTTCCCATGGTGAGGGACGTTTTGTCGCACCACAGGAAGTGATCGATCAGTTGTTTGCCAACGGGCAGGTTGCGACAAGATACGTGGATCTGAATGGAGTACCTACCATGAACGAAGACTTCAATCCAAATGGCTCCTATGCAGCCATTGAGGGTATCACCAGCCCGGACGGACGTGTTCTTGGCAAGATGTGTCATTCCGAGCGTATTGGCCGTGGTGTTGCCATGAATATTTATGGAGAACAGGATCAGAAGATTTTCCAGTCCGGTGTAGACTACTTCAAATAAAACTTGGAAAACTTTTGAAAAAGTGTTGACAAATGGAATGTGTTCCGTTAGAATATGTCTTGTGCTTGCGACACGGAGTTGTCACAAGCACAGGAAATGCACGAGTGGCTCAGTGGTGGAGTATCGCCTTGCCAAGGCGAGGGTCGCGGGTTCGAATCCCGTCTCGTGCTTGAGATAGGATTTAAGTATCGAAAAGATATTTAAGTTTGATCTTACAATTACATATTTTGAAAAATGCACGAGTGGCTCAGTGGTGGAGTATCGCCTTGCCAAGGCGAGGGTCGCGGGTTCGAATCCCGTCTCGTGCTTTTTTTAGTATCAGTAAGTCAATGCAGATTGACTTTTTTTTATGGAAATAGGAAGATGTTGTAATGTATCAGAAAAAAGGGCAAAACGCCGGTTTTGCCCTTTTTTGTGGAATGGGGATTGTTGTGAAGACAAAAAATATACGATACAATATATTGATCATGGTGTTTGCCGTGCTGTTTGTGGGATCTGCCGGTGCCATGCTCTGGAGGGCATGGCAGTATCATCAGTCATCCGCAGTATATCAGGATCTGGCGAATCGGGTGGTGCAGGAGAATCCGGCTTATACGGAGGAACCTTCCGATAAGAAGAAAGGCCGAAACGGCAAGCCGGACAGGGAGAGTGCACCGATCCGTGTGGATTTTGAAACGCTGACCGGACAGTATCCACAGATTGCCGGCTGGCTGTACTGTTCGGGAACAAACATCAATTATCCGGTAATGCAGGGAGAGGATAATTCTTACTATTTGCATCATGCTCCGGATGGTGCGTATCAGTTCAGCGGTTCTCTGTTTGTGAGCTGCAATAATACAATGCCGTTTGCCGATGACAACACCATTATTTACGGACACAATATGAAGAACGGATCCATGTTCGGGGAGCTGGCAAATTATCGTGCGGACCGGTCATATTACCGCAAACATGGTGTGTGGTATTTTCTGACACCGCAGAAGAATTTCAAGCTGACGATCCTTGCGGGGTGTATGGTAAATACGGATTCGGATGTCTATCGGACGGACTGGGGAGGACAGGAAGCACTTGTCCGTTATCTGAATCTGCTGCAGAGCAAATCGGAATTTCAGGTGGAAGCTCCGGAGAAAATCAGCCATCTGGCGACGTTGTCGACCTGTACCTCACGTTCCGAAAAATCCAGGTTTGTTCTTGTGGCGGATGTCACACCGCTTGCTGACTGATTTTTTATAGTAAATTAATAAATATTCTGCAATATTTCATTGTATGTTATGTGTCAAAAAGGTACAATATACTTTAGAAAAATTAAGATTCATCAAGTAGGAGTGAGTTTGATTATGAGAGAACGATTTGAGCGGTTTATGAGAGGCCGTTACGGGGTAGATCATTTTTCACATTTTATTGTAGTATGTGCACTGGTGATTATGCTTCTGCAGATTATTTTCCCGTATAATTATGCCAAGGCATTCTTAAATGTGCTGGCGATTGCGATGTTAGCCTATGCGTATTTTCGCATTTTTTCCCGAAATCATTATAAGAGATATGAGGAAAATATGCGGTATATGAAGTACCGGGGAATGGTGGTTGATTTTTTCAGGACACAGAAACTTCGTTTCCGCCAGAGAAAGACACATAGAATCTTTTCCTGCCCGAACTGTTCGCAGAAGATCCGTGTTCCGAGCGGCAAAGGAAAGATTGCGATCACCTGTCCAAAATGCCGGAAAGAATTTATCCGAAGGAGTTAAGTTGTGTTTGGATATGTTGTACCGAACTATGGAGAATTAAAGGTGCGTGAACTGCAGGAATACCGGAGCTGGTACTGCGGTCTGTGCAAGACACTGCAGCAGCGGCATGGCCGGTTTGCACAGATGACGTTGAATTATGATATGACGTTTCTTGGGATGCTTCTGAGTGGGTTGTACGACTGCAGACATCACCGGAGTACCGGACACTGTCTGATCCATCCGGTCCGCAGACATCCGGAGACAACCACGAAGTTTCTGGCATATGTGGCGGATATGAATGTTCTTCTGGCTGCATACAAGTGCCAGGATGACTGGCTGGACGAACATAAGATCCAGGGCAAAGTGGCAGAACTTGCACTTTCAGGAGCAGCCGGGAAAATTGCCGCGCGTTATCCGGCCAAATGCCGGTATATCCGTCAACAGATGGATCGTCTTCATTCATTGGAACTGGAATGCAGCGGGGACATTGACCAGGTCGCAGGTTGTTTTGGAAATATCTGCGGCTGTGTTTTTTCTGTTGGAGAGGATATCTGGAAAGAAGATCTTTGGAATGTGGGCTATTATCTGGGATCGTTTGTGTATCTGATGGATGCCTGGGAGGATTTGGAACAGGATGTGGAAAAGGACTGTTACAATCCATTGCGATATCATGATTTTGGAGAAGGACAAAACCGGGGTGAGGCGGTCAGACAGAGTCTGATGCTGATGATGGGGAATTGTACCCTGGCATTTGAGCGGCTGCCGGTGGTGGAGCACATAGAGATTCTGAGAAATATCCTGTATTCCGGAGTCTGGACCAAACAACGTCAGAAGGAGTGTGGACATGAGAGATCCTTACGAGATATTGGGAGTCTCCCGACATGCAAGTCAGGACGAGATAAAGAAGGCATATCGTAGCCTTAGTCGAAAATATCATCCCGATGCCAACATTGACAATCCAAACCGGGATGAGGCAGAAGAAAAATTTAAGGAAGTACAGCAGGCATATCAGCAGATCATGAACGGATATTCCGGGGGTTATCAGGAGGCCTTTAACGGATTTGCGGGGTATCGGGAGACCGGATATGAGCAGGGACGTGATGTCATGCATCTGAAGGCGGCAGCCAACTACATCAACAATGGTTATTACCGTGAGGCAATCAATGTCCTTGGGCAGATCAAGGACCGCAGTGCACAGTGGTATTATCTGGCGGCAATAGCTCATCTGGGTGTGCACAATCAGATCCAGGCTCTGGAATATGCCAAGCAGGCGGTATATATGGAACCATATAATATGGAATATCAGAGACTTCTGAATCAGATCGAGTCTGTGGGGAGAGGATATGAGAATATCCAGTTTCAGTATGGGACGCCGGGGAGTATGGACGGTCTGTGCTGCAGACTCTGTATGTTGAATCTGATGTGTGATGTCTGTATGGGAGGACAGTATATGTTTTGCCCGGGACTTTGTTGATGCCGGATGGACGATTATCTGATAGACATGATGAGAAAGAAGTGAGAAAAATGCGCGAGATGCGTTTTAAGATGGAACGGCCGGGATTGGTCAAGCAGGGGGATCACGTGGATGTGATCGAGAAAAAAACTGCATTGAATTACAGTTATATTATCAATCCGGCAGTGGCGATGTCCGGGTGTTACAAATTGCACCAACGTCTGAAAAACAGCGAGGGAATCGTAAAACAGGTGGAGAAAAATGATCGAGGGTATTATGTGGTGGTTGAGTTTAATGAAGATCCTGTTGTAGAGGATGACTAAACTTAGGAGGAGCAACAACATGTTAAAACTGGAGAGAACATCAGTGATGAATCTGGAGAATGCAATCCGTGGAGCCAGAAATCCCATGAACAGCTGGAATCGGATGGATAGCTACTATGATGCCGATGGATTTTATATATTGGGTCCACAGGATCTGGATCTTGCCAAGAGACTCTGTCATGCGGGATCCGATCACCGCAAATTTATCCGCCAGATCTTTATCTCTGTGGATATCACAGCACCGATCTACTGGTGGAAGGAGTTTGATACGTACAAGGTAGGCACCGTTGCCAATTCGACGAGTACCATGCACAAGATCCACAGCAAACCGTTTGAGATGGCTGATTTCAGTACAGATCATATGACGTTTGCTGCGGCAGAGCAGATGGAAGAGATCATTGCCTGTCTGGAGGAGATGCGCCAGAACTATCTGGAGACTAAGGACAAATCCATCTGGTACAGTATGATCCAGTTATTGCCGGAGAGTTATCACCAGATGCGCACATGTACGATGTCTTATGAGAATGCGATTGCCATCTACCGGGCCAGACATATGCACAAACTGTCAGAATGGCATGTATTCTCAAACTGGGTGTGCGAGCTCCCATATATGAAAGAACTTTTCCCGGAGATAAAGGTGGATGAGAATGTATGAGCAATAAGGGGAGATATCTGATGGATTATTCACGGAAGTACGGGGATCCCTATGATATCCGTGATAAGGCGAGAATTCATGTCCGGAAGTTAAAGGCACATGATAGAGAACGCACAGCCGGAGATGACCTGGAGGATTCCAAAGAACAGGAGGATCTGCCTGTCGGTACGTGTCTGTCCAAGGATATAAAAGATGTCGATTAAATGATATAGGAAATGTATAAAAAACCGCTTAATCAGAGGTGATGATATGTGTCCGATAAATGGGACATACGTCATGCTGTCTGACGAAGCGGTTTTTTTCTTTCGGGATCATCGGATCACAGGGTATCGATGATCCCGGAATTATAGATTTCTCATTAGACAATCAGCGCTTGTTGCTCTTGTTCCAGATTTTCAGTGTCTCGGCTTCCCTGATCAACTCGTCACGGAAGTCCGGATGTGCCAGAGAGATGATGGACTCTGCTTTCTGCCAGGTAGATAATCCCTTCAGGTTGGCAATACCATACTCTGTGACGAAGTAGTGGATGTTGGCACGGGTATCTGTCACGATGGAACCGGTGTTCAGGGTAGGACGGATACGGGAATGAACCACGCCATCCTTGGATGTGAAGGTAGACGACATGCAGATGAAGCTCTTACCGCCGTTGGAGAGGTAAGCACCCAGCACGAAGTCAAGCTGTCCACCGGCACCGCTGATATGCTTGGTTCCGGCTGATTCTGCATTGACCTGACCGAACAGATCAATATCTACCGCGTTGTTGATGGACATAAAGTTGTCCAGTGCAGAGATGGAACGGATATCATTGGTATACTCTACAGGGGCAGCCATGCAGGCAGGATTCTGGTTGATGTAGTCGTACAGTTTCTTGGTGCCGGCTGCAAATCCAAATACCTGGCGGCCCTTGTCGATGGCTTTTTTGGCGCCGGTGATCTTTCCGGCTTTGGCAATGTCTACAAATGCATCGACATACATCTCTGTATGAACACCGAGATCCTTGAGGTCGGACTGTGCGATCAGGGAACCTACGGCGTTTGGCATACCACCGATTCCGAGCTGCAGACAGGCTCCGTCAGGAATCTCATCGACAATGTATTTGGCAACTGCCTCATCGATCTCTGTGGCAGCTCCGCCACCGCCGAGTTCATATAAAGGCTGATTGTCACCTTCTACGACGATATCAACCTGATCAATATGAACGCAGTTCTCAAAACCACCCAGGCAGACCGGCATGTTTTCATTGACCTCAACGATGATCTTCTTGGCAACAGACAGGCAGGCTGCCGTGTGTGATGGGCTTGGACCAAAATTGAAGTAACCGTGCTCGTCCATCGGGGCTACCTGAAGCATAGCGACATCCGGAGGGGTCTGGGACTCGCGGTAATATCTTGGCAGTTCGGAGTAGCGGATCGGGGAATAGTAGCTGAATCCTCTGGCAATGGCCTTTCTCTCGATACCGCCCATATGCCATGAGTTCCAGGTAAAGTGGTCGGCTGCATCTTCAAGTTTGAAGATCTCAGGCTCCTTTAACAGGATACCGCCACGGATGTTGACATTGTTTAACTGAGGCATTCTTCTGGCCAGAGCCTGATCCAGTGCAACGACCGTGGTGGCTGCCCAGCCATAATCTACCCAGTCTCCGGACTGGATGACGGATACTGCTTCATCTGCAGATTTTAATTTGCTTGCATATTTCTCTTGATAATTCATGATATCCTCCATTCTGGTTGAAAACCAATTATTCTTACCTTTAAGAATAGCACGTTTCGGGAAGTCACGTCAACGAAGCACACAGATTTCCCGGAAACTGGGAAAAAAGTTCGGTATTTGTTGAAAAAACACGAACTATAGGAAAAAAATCTTGCACATTCTTCACCTATGTTATAAGATAAAGTGTAGTAAAGTATTAAAATTTATATATTTAAGGAGGATTTCGAAACATGGCTAAGAAAGTTGTTTTAGCAGGCGCATGCCGTACAGCAATCGGTAAGATGGGTGGAGGATTATCCAAGACTCCGGCTCCAGTACTGGGTTCTATCGTAATCAAGGAGGCATTGAACCGTGCCGGTGTACCTGCAGATCAGGTAGATCATGTATACATGGGTTGTGTAATCCAGGCAGGTTTAGGACAGAACGTTGCTCGTCAGGCATCTCTGAAGGCTGGTTTACCTGTAGAGACACCTGCTGTAACTGTTAATGTGGTTTGTGGATCCGGTCTTAACTGTGTGAATATGGCTGCACAGATGATCCAGGCTGGCGATGCTGATATCGTAGTAGCAGGTGGTATGGAGAACATGTCTATGGCACCATATGCTATGATGCAGGGACGTTTCGGTTACCGCATGAACAACGGCAAGCTGGTTGATACCATGGTAAACGATGCATTATGGGATGCATTCAACCAGTATCATATGATGATCACTGCTGAGAATGTAGCAGAGCAGTGGGGACTGACTCGTGAAGAGTTAGATGAGTTTGCAGCAAACAGCCAGCAGAAGTGTGAGGCAGCTATCGCAGCCGGCGCATTCGACGATGAGATCGTTCCTGTTCAGACCGGTGTTGACAGAAAGACCAAGGAGCCGATCATCTTCTCCAAGGATGAGGGCCCACGTCCTGGAACAACAGCTGAGTCCCTTGGCAAGTTAAAGTGCTGCTCCGGCAAAGAGGGCGGTGTTGTAACAGCCGGTAATGCTTCCGGTATCAACGATGGTGCTGCTGCAATCGTTGTTATGAGCGAGGAGAAGGCAAAAGAGTTAGGCGTTACTCCTATGGCAACATTCGTAGCCGGTGCTCTGGGTGGTGTAGATCCATCTATCATGGGCGTTGGACCGGTAGCTTCTACCAAGAAGGTTCTTGCTAAGACCGGTTTAACCATTGATGACTTTGATGTATATGAGGCAAATGAGGCATTTGCTGCACAGTCCGTTGCTGTTGGAAAGGACTTAAACTTCGATCTGTCCAAGTTAAATCCAAACGGTGGTGCCATCGCACTGGGACATCCTGTAGGAGCTTCCGGATGCCGTATCCTGGTTACTCTGCTGCATGAGATGCAGAAGATGGATGCCAAGAGAGGTCTTGCTACACTGTGTATCGGTGGTGGTATGGGCTGCTCTACAGTTGTTGAAAGAGATTAATTTGGTAACAATCCATATAGAAACGTGATTTTATATGGACATCAGAAAGAAGGAGATCCGAAACATGGCAGAGTTTATTTTATATGAAGTAGATGGTGCTGTTGCTACCATTACCATCAATCGTCCTAAGGCGCTGAACGCGCTGAACAGCCAGGTGCTGGATGAGCTGGATGCTACCCTGAATGCGATTGATCTGGATACCGTGCGCTGCGTCATCCTGACAGGTGCCGGGGACAAGTCTTTTGTCGCTGGTGCTGATATCGGAGAGATGAGTACATTGACAAAAGCGGAGGCTGAGGCGTTCGGCAAGAAAGGAAACGATGTATTCCTGAAACTGGAGAAACTTCCAATTCCTGTGATCGCGGCAGTCAATGGATTTGCATTGGGCGGTGGATGTGAGATTTCCATGAGCTGTGACATCCGTATCTGTTCTGATAATGCAGTATTTGGACAGCCTGAGGTTGGACTTGGCATTACACCTGGATTTGGTGGAACACAGAGACTTGCACGTCTGGTAAGCCCTGGAATGGCTAAGCAGCTGATCTACACAGCGAGAAATATCAAGGCAGATGAGGCATATCGCATCGGTCTTGTCAATGCAGTATACACTCAGGAAGAGCTTCTTCCTGCAGCTCAGAAGATGGCCGCAGGCATTGCAAAGAATGCTCCGATCGCTGTCCGCAACTGTAAGAAGGCGATCAACGAGGGTCTGCAGACGGACATTGATTCCGCTGTTGTGATCGAGGAGAAACTGTTTGGTGACTGCTTCGAGACAGAGGATCAGAAGGCTGGAATGGGTAACTTCCTGGCTCCAAAGGATCAGAAGGTTAAGGTTGTATTCCAGAATAAATAAACATTGCTTTTAACACGTTAGGGTGGCCGCATTCGTGGCCATCCTAATCGTGTGAAATAATAATTTTAGGAGGAATTAAAATGAAAGTAGGCGTAATTGGTGCTGGTACTATGGGACAGGGCATTGCTAAGGCTTTTGCTCAGACAGAAGGCTATGAGGTAGCTCTTTGCGATATCAAGCAGGAGTGGGCTGAGGGCGGAAAAGATAAGATTGCCAAGGGATATGATCGTCTGGTTCAGAAGGGCAAGATGACACAGGAGGCTGTTGACGGTATCCTTGCAAAGATCACACCGGGTCTGAAAGAGGATCTGTGTGCAGACTGCGATCTGATCGTTGAGGCTGCTTTCGAGAACATGGAAGTTAAGAAGACTACTTTTAGTGAGCTTGATAAGATTGCAAAGCCAGAGTGCATCTTTGCATCCAACACATCCAGCTTATCTATTACAGAGATCGGCAACGGACTGACTCGTCCAATGGTTGGAATGCATTTCTTCAACCCGGCTGACCGTATGAAGCTGATCGAGGTTATTGCCGGTGTTAACACACCTGCTGAGACTGTTGAGAGCATCAAGAAGATTGCTGTTGAGATCGGAAAGACTCCGGTTCAGGTCAATGAGGCTGCCGGTTTCGTGGTAAACCGTATCCTGATCCCAATGATCAACGAAGCAGCATTCATCAAGATGGAAGGCGTTTCTGATATCGCCGGAATTGATGCTGCAATGAAGCTTGGCGCAAATCATCCAATGGGACCTCTGGAGTTAGGTGACTTTGTAGGCCTTGATATCTGTCTGGCTATCATGGATGTTCTTTATAATGAGACTGGCGACAGCAAGTATCGTGCATGCCCACTGATCCGTAAGATGGTACGTGGCGGAAACCTGGGATGCAAGAGCGGTAAGGGATTCTATGTTTACAATGCTGACCGTACAAAGACTCCAGTAGATGCTCTGTAAGAAATTATATAAATTCACGAAAGGTGGTAAAACAAATCATGGATTTTACATTAAGTAAACAGCATGAAATGGCAAGACAGCTTTTCAAGGACTTCGCTGAGAACGAAGTAAAGCCTCTTGCTCAGGAGACTGACGAGACAGAGCAGTTTCCATTAGAGACTGTAAAGAAGATGGGTAAAAACGGATTCATGGGCATTCCTGTACCAAAGGAGTTTGGTGGACAGGGCGCAGACATCCTGACTTACATCATGTGTGTAGAGGAGTTATCCAAGGTTTGCGGTACAACAGGCGTTGTCGTATCTGCTCATACTTCTCTGTGTGTTGATCCTATTCTGACATATGGTACTCCTGCTCAGAAGGAGAAATATCTGCCGGATCTGTGTTCCGGAAAGAAGATCGGTGCTTTTGGTTTAACAGAGCCAGGTGCCGGTACAGATGCTCAGGGTGTTCAGACTAAGGCTGTTCAGGATCCTGAGACAAAAGAGTGGATCTTAAACGGATCCAAGTGCTTCATCACAAACGGAAAGTATGCAGATGTTTACATCATCATTGCTTACACGGATGTGATCGAGAACGCAAGAGGACGTAAGGTAAAGAAATTCTCCGCATTTATCGTAGATAAGGACACACCGGGATTCTCCTTTGGTACCAAGGAGAAGAAGATGGGTATCCGTGGTTCAGCTACTTATGAGTTGATCTTTGAGGATTGCCGTATCCCTGCTGACGCTTTACTTGGCGTAAGAGGAAAGGGATTCCCAATCGCAATGCACACCCTGGATGGTGGACGTATCGGCATCGCTGCTCAGGCTCTTGGTCTGGCTGAGGGCGCTCTGGACAGAACTATCGAGTATACCAAGGAGAGAAAGCAGTTCGGACGTGCCATCTCTGCTCAGCAGAATACACAGTTCCAGCTTGCTGACATGGCTACCAAGATTGAGGCTGCCAAGATGCTGGTATACCGTGCCGCTATGAAGAAACAGGAATTTGCAAATGGTGCAAAGGTTTCCTACTCTGTAGAGGCTGCTATGGCTAAGTTATGTGCTGCTGAGGTTGCTATGGAAGTGACCACAAAGTGTGTACAGCTGTTTGGTGGTTATGGTTACATCAGAGAGTACGATGTTGAGCGTATGATGCGTGATGCAAAGATCACAGAGATCTACGAGGGAACTTCAGAGGTTCAGCGTATGGTTATCTCTGGCGCTCTGTTAAAGTAATCAGTAATCTATCATAAATAAAGATAAGGAGTGACAAAGCCGTGAAAATAGTTGTTTGTATTAAACAGGTTCCAGATACCAAAGGCGGAGTAAAATTCAATCCAGATGGTACTTTGGACAGAAGTGCGATGCTTGCCATCATGAATCCAGATGATAAGGCTGGTTTAGAGGCTGCATTGAGAATTAAAGATGAGACAGGTGCAGAAGTAACCGTACTGACAATGGGTCTTCCAAAGGCAGAGGATGTACTTCGTGAAGCATTAGCAATGGGCGCTGACAATGCAATCCTGGTTACTGATCGTGTACTTGGTGGCGCAGATACATGGGCTACTTCTACTACAATCGCAGGTGCTCTCAGAAACATCGATTATGATCTTATCATCACAGGCCGTCAGGCAATCGATGGAGATACCGCTCAGGTTGGTCCACAGATTTCACAGCACTTAAATCTTCCTGTTATCTCTTATGCAAGAGATATCAAGGTTGAGGGTGACAGCGTGATCGTTGAGCGTCAGTATGATGACGGACATCATATCTTAAAGGCAAAAATGCCTTGCCTGATCACAGCACTTTCTGAGTTAAATGATCCTCGTTACATGACTCCAGGTGGAATCTTCGATGCATTCGAGAAAGAGATCACTGTCTGGGGCCGTGCAGACTTAAAGGATGTTGATGATTCCAACTTAGGTCTGAAGGGTTCTCCTACAAAGATTGCAAAAGCTTCTGATAAGGTAGCTAAGGGCGCTGGCGAGAAGGTTGCCCCAGACTCTCCAGAAGAGGCAGTAGCATACATCGTAGGTAAATTAGCAGAGAAACATGTTATCTAGTCAAATAAAGGAAAAGTGGTGAATAAAATGGGCGCAATGAACGCAGAAGATTTACAGAAGTATAAAGGCGTATTTGTATTTGCACAGCAGGTAGACAATCAGCTTGGCAGTATCGCTTTTGAGTTGCTTGGAAAGGCAAAGGATCTGGCAGCGGACCTTGGCACAGATGTAACAGCAGTTCTGATCGGTTCTGAGGTAAAGGGACTGGTAGATCAGTTAGCTGAGTACGGAGCAGACAAGGTTATCGTCGTTGACGATCCTGAATTAAAGAACTATCGTACAGAGCCATATGCTCATGCACTGGCATCTGTTATCAACGAGTACAAGCCAGAGATCGTTCTGGTAGGTGCTACAGCAATCGGTCGTGACTTAGGTCCTATCGTATCTGCTCGTGTATCTACCGGTCTGACTGCAGACTGTACTGTACTGGAGATCGGTGATTTCCCTCTGAAGGCTATTCCTGGACAGGAGGACAAGCAGAAGCATAATCAGCTTCTCATGACCCGTCCTGCTTTCGGTGGTAACACGATCGCTACGATCGCATGTCCGGACAACCGTCCTCAGATGGCGACCGTTCGTCCTGGTGTTATGCAGAAGATCGAGCCGGTTGCAGGTGCAAAGGCAGAAGTGATCGAGTTCAATCCTGGATTTACTCCAAACGAGAAGTATGTTGAGATCCTTGATATTGTCAAAGAGATCTCTGACACAGTTGATATCATGGATGCAAAGATCCTGGTATCCGGCGGACGTGGAGTTGGTTCCAAGGAGAACTTCCAGATCTTACAGGATCTGGCCGACGTGATCGGTGGAACAGTAAGCTGTTCCCGTGCCGTTGTAGATAATGGTTGGATGCCAAAAGAGTTACAGGTTGGACAGACCGGTAAGACCGTACGTCCTAATGTATACTTTGCAATCGGTATTTCCGGTGCGATCCAGCATACAGCAGGTATGGAAGAGTCTGATATCATTATTGCTATCAACAAAGATGAGACAGCTCCAATCTTCGATGTCGCTGATTACGGTATCGTAGGAGATCTGAACAAGATCGTTCCAAAGCTGACAGAAGAGTTAAAGAAAGTCGTAAAGTAAACAGTTGTTTTACTGCATGATGCGAAGCCGCCACTTCCGGAGAAAATCCGGAGGTGACGGCTTCTTTTCGATTATGATAGTGTCTTTTTTAGTTCCTCTTAAGAAAAGTTGTAAATTAATATCATTTCCGTTATACTTAAGCATATATTTTGAACACAATGTGGTGCCGGTCAGAAAGGTATCACAAGGAAAGAGAAAGGTAAGGATTTTACAATGGACATTTTTATTTCATTTATTCTGGGAATTATCGAAGGAATCACAGAATGGCTGCCGATCAGCAGCACAGGACATATGATCCTGTTTAACCAGTTTGTACAGATGAAGCAATCCCCGGAGTTTATGGATATGTATCTTGTGGTTATTCAGCTTGGTGCGATCCTGGCGGTAGTGATTCTGTTCTGGAACCAGTTGTGGCCGTTTTCTGCCAAAGAACAATATTACATAAAAAAAGATACCTGGGTAATGTGGTTTAAGATCGTGGTTGCCTGTATTCCGGCGGTTATCGTAGAACTTGCTTTCGGCGATCAGTTGGAACGCTGGTTTTACAATTATCAGACCGTTTCCATTATGCTGATTCTGGTCGGTATTGTGTTTATTGTGATCGAAAACCGTAAGAAGACAAGTGGCGGACAGATCACAGAAATATCACAGATATCCTATAAACTTGCTTTTATGGTAGGAATGTTTCAGTTAGTCGCTGCAGTATTTCCGGGAACTTCCCGGTCAGGCGCGACGATCATTGGAGGTCTGATGCTTGGCATGTCCAGAACACTTGCAGCAGAATTTACCTTTTATCTGGCAGTGCCTGTCATGTTTGGTGCCAGTTTTATGAAACTGCTGAAATTCGGATTTGCATTTACGACAATGGAGGCGATTGTACTGGCAGTAGGTATGATCACTGCTCTGGTGGTTTCCCTTCTGGTAATCCGCTTCCTGATGGGTTA
This sequence comes from uncultured Lachnospiraceae bacterium, assembly GCA_934351255.1. Classification (GTDB taxonomy): domain Bacteria; phylum Bacillota; class Clostridia; order Lachnospirales; family Lachnospiraceae; genus Jutongia. The sequence continues at coordinate 76,524 of CAKRJH010000002.1, read as the reverse complement.
TATCAAGAAGCATGATTTCAAGGTGTTCGGATGGTATCGAATCATCCTGGGAGCCCTTGTTCTGGTATATTTTGCCGTACTGGCGTAGTTTGACATATCCGGATGCAAGCATTAAGATATGGGTAAGCATGAAGCAATTCTTCACAAAGGTATACTTCATGGAGAGATGCTTCACAATGAGATGCTTTATGAAGAAAAGAGGATGCATATGGATTTCAAGAGAATAGATCAAGATACAATACAGTGTATTCTTTCAGAAAATGAGATGGAAGAATACGGATTCCAGGTGGAAGATCTGCTGTCTAATCAGGAGAAGGCGCGCGGATTTTTTGAATATATCATGGATCGTGCGCAGGAGGAACTGGGATATCAGTTGAAGAATAATAACCTTTCCATGCAGATTATGCGTCTGCCGAATCATGATCTTGTCTTTACCTTCTGTGACAGAGAAAAGACAGAGGGCATGGCCAGCCTTCTTCAGCATATCCAGCAGCTTGCCGGGATGGCGGAGGAACATGAAGAAGATCATATCGGAGAGGATTCGGCGGTGGAAGAGAAGCAGGCCAGAGATGAGGCCAGAGTCAGACAGAAACTGGGGTATCACTATATTCAGGGAGATCTGGATGAGTTCCAGGAAATATATGATACGCAGAAGGTCTTCTGTTTCCGTTCATTCTCCGATCTGCTTCATTTTGCAAAGCGTTGGACATCAGATAAGAGTGTTACCAGCAGTGTCTATAAAGACGAGAAAGATGGCTACTATTTTATGTACTCCCGAAAAGGACGCCTGTCGATGAAGGATTATGCGCGGTTCAGTCAGCTTGCATTAGACTATGCAGAGTACGCCTGCACCGAGGAATATTCCAAGGAGTATTGTCAGGAACACTATAAGACGGTGATCCCGAGACGTGCTGTGGATATATTAAAGCAGATATAGAGATCGATAGGAGACATACAACATGAGGGATGAGTTCGATTTTGAGGGGAATCGGCGCAGAAAAAAGATTATTCTTTATATTGTCAGCACGATATTAGAGGCTGCATTGCTGGTGTTTTTAGGATTTGCAGTGACACATTTTGGCATGCAGTCGATGGCGATCTCCGTGGAGGATATGAGTCCGACACTGAATGTAGGTGACCAGATTCTCATTAACAAGATGTCTTACCATATCCACAAGCCAAGGCGTGAGGATGTGATCGTGGTAAAGGAAAATGGATCGGAGCACAGTTATTACGCGGTGGTGCGTGTCATTGGCCTGCCCGGTGAAACGGTCAGGATCGATCAGGGCAGTGTCTATATTGACGGCAAAAAACTCAAGGAAAAATTGGATTTTCCGGCGATTGAGAATGCAGGTCTGGCGTCCGAGGAGATTGTGCTGGATGACGATGAATATTTTGTGCTGGGAGATAACAGAAACCAGTGTGAAGACAGCAGAAATGCCAGTGTGGGCAATATTCGCAAAGGGGATATTCTGGGAAAAGCCTGGATACGGAAGAAACCATCTTTCACCTTTGTAAAGATGATCGATCCCAACTTTACGATAGAAGAGAACTAAGAAAGGTAGAAAAAGATGGAATTTCAGTGGTATCCGGGTCACATGACCAAGGCAAAGAGAGCAATGCAGGAGGATCTGAAACTGATCGACCTGATCATAGAACTTGTGGATGCAAGGGTTCCGGCCAGCAGTAAGAATCCGGATATTGATCCAATGGCCAATGGCAAATCAAGGATTATCCTGTTAAATAAATATGATATGGCAGACCCGGTCGTGACCGCACGCTGGGAGACCTATTACCGGGAAAAAGGGTTTTTTGTATTGCCGGTCAATTCCAGACAGGGCAAGGGTGTCAAGGCTGTCAACAGTCTGATTGAGGAGGCCTGTAAAGAAAAGATCGAGAGAGACCGCCGGCGGGGGATTTTGAATCGCCCGGTACGTGCAATGATCGCAGGGATTCCCAACGTAGGAAAGTCTACATTTATCAATAGTTTCGCAGGTAAGGCATGTGCAAAAACCGGCAACAAACCCGGAGTTACCAGAGGAAAACAGTGGATTCGTCTGAATAAGAAGGTTGAATTGTTAGATACACCGGGGATTTTATGGCCGAAATTTGAGGATCAGGCTGTGGGACTCAGACTGGCATTTATCGGATCGATCAAAGATGAACTGAACAATATGTATGAACTCAGTATTTTGCTGTGCGAGTATATTATGGAACATTATCCGCAGTCGATACCGTCTTATTATGAGGTGGAAGCCTGTGAGGAGGCATCGCAGATGCTGGAACAGATCGCGCAGAGACGAGGATGCCTGAAACAGGGTGGCATCTTAGATGTAGATCAGGCGGCCAGATATCTATTGGATGATTTTAGAAATGGAAGATTAGGAAAGATTAGTCTTGAAGAGCCTGTCGAGGCATAATTCGAGAGATGGGGGAATTTCATTTTGTATGATGAGGATTTAATTGAAGACAGCCTGGCGCTGGTGAAAGAGCTTCGTGAGCGCATGGGTGATAAAAAGACGGAAAGATCTGCGGAAGTACCGAAAATGGTCCTTCCCAAGGCGGAACTTCCTAAACCGGTAGATCTGAGTACTCTGACCGCAGGAAATCAGACGGTTCCGGCCAAGGATCTGAAACAGGACGAAGAAGAGCGCAGGAAGAAAGAGGCTCTGGCAGCCGCAGCCAAAGAGGACGCAATGCGCCGTTCATCGGAAGTGCAGGCAGCCAGGGAGATTGCAGCCGCAAAAGCCAGAGAAGAAGCAAAACTCCGTGCACAGGAAGAAGCCCGTCTTGCGGCAGAGAAAGCGCGCCAGGAAGAACAGGCCCGCCTTGCGGCTGAGAAAGCGCGCCGGGAAGAGCAGGCCCGTCTTGCGGCAGAGAAAGCGCGCCGGGAAGAACAGGCCCGTCTTGCGGCAGAGAAAGCGCACCGGGAAGAACAGGCCCGCCTTGCGGCAGAGAAAGCGCGCCAGGAAGAACAGGCCCGTCTTGCGGCAGAGAAAGCGCGCCTGGAAGAGCAGGATCGTCTTGCGGCTGAGAAAGCGCGCCGGGAAGAGCAGGCCCGTCTTGCGGCAGAGAAAGCGAGAAAAAAAGAGGTTCTGGAACAGGAACGCGCTCGTCTTGAGGAAGAAAAAAAGAAATTAGAAGAGCAGATTGCGGCAAAAAAAGCGGAGGAAGAAGCAAGAAAAAAGGTGGAGGCGGAGAAAAAAGTCCGCGAGGAAGCACGTAAAGCCGAAGAAGTGGAGAAGAAAATCCGCGAGGAAGCACGTAAAGCCGAAGAAGCAGAGAAGAAAGCCGGAGATGAGGCGCGTAGAACCGCTGAGACCAGAAAACAGGATGGTACATTTGATGATGCAGATCCCGAGGAGGCTGTGGCACTGGAGGCGGAGAGTATCCGCGCTCTGCCGGATGACAAAAGCTATGAGGTGACCATTCATCTTGACTTTACAGCGATCCGTAATTTCTTGGTCAGATTGATCGACAAGCTGAAACCCGAGGAACGCACTCTGGAAGATGTGAATGAGGCGATGGAGGAGAACCGGCGTCTTCTTGCAGAGGAAGGGGAAGTAAAGGCAGTTGTGGATCCGGAGGAGGTCAGCACACCAAAACAACTGTTACATAAATCGAAGCGTCTGGCGAAGTCTGTGAAACGATCTGTCCAGAAAAAAATTGATGAGGCAGCATTTGGCAAAGAAGATAAATCGGTTGACGTTGAGAAAGAATCAGCTGTCACAGAAGGGGAACATACCGTGACGGACACGGAGGAGGAAGAATTCCATCTTCCGAAGATATCCGAGGAGACCAAAGAAAAAGTAAAAAAGGTTGGGCAGACGTCAAACCGGGTCATCACAAATGTGATCATTGTGCTGATCTGTGTGGCAATTGCGTATTTCGCAGCGGCCTTTCTGACCAATTTTGTGATGTATGAGACCACAGTGGATGGAGAATCTATGGAGATGGCTCTGGATGATGGAGATTCACTGCTCGTTCAGAAGATCAGTTATTATTTTAAGGATCCACAAAGGTATGATGTCATTGTCTTTTCTATGAGAGACAGTTATACATCGACAGAGGATCATGAGAATAAAAAGTATCTGGTCAAACGAGTGATCGGTCTGCCTGGCGAAACGGTACAGATCATGGATGGCTGTGTCTACATCAATGGCGAAAAACTGGAAGATGACCATTATGGAAGTGATATTCCGATCGAGCAGGCCGGGATCGCCTCCGATCCACAGACATTGGGAGAAAACCAGTATTTTGTATTGGGGGACAATCGTGAGGTCAGCGAGGATAGCCGCGAGTTTGGTATTATCAACAAGAGTAATATTGAGGGAAAAGCCTTTTTGAGAATTTGGCCATTCCGTCATCTGGGTTCGGTAAAGTAGCAGAACGAGGATGACAAATGTGTCAGATGGAAAGCCTGGAGGAAATACAATGGAATCCATTTCACAGATAAAGCAGTATTTTGCAAAAGCGGGGATACAGGATCTTCCGGCATTGCGCGCGCAGTATGGGGATGATCCGAGAAAGGGAGTCAGACAACTTCTGGTTCGTCTGGAGAAGGAACAGATCCGCTATGACCAGGAATTACAGAGACTGGAACAGATGAGAGCCTTTGAACATAAATACGGTGGACAATATACAGCAATCTGCGGAATTGATGAGGCCGGTCGTGGGCCGCTGGCGGGACCGGTGGTGGCCGGTGCTGTGGTTCTTCCGGAGGATTGTCAGATCCTGTATCTCAATGATTCCAAACAGGTCTCTGAGTCCAGAAGAAATAGTTTATACGATGAGATCCGGGAAAAGGCGATCGCCTGGGGTGTCGGGATCATATCCGCGGAGAGGATTGACCAGATCAATATTTTGCAGGCAACCTATGAGGCCATGCACCAGGCAGTTGAGAAGATGAATGTTTCACCGGATCTGCTTCTGGTGGATGCTGTGACGATTCCGGATATGCCGATGAAACAGGTAGGCATTGTCAAGGGAGATGCCAAGAGCGTATCGATCGCCGCAGCGAGTATCCTGGCCAAGGTGACCAGGGATCGGATGATGGCAGAGTACGATACATTGTATCCGGAGTATGGATTTGCGGGGCACAAGGGATACGGAAGCAAGAAACATATTGAGGCGCTTCAGACCTATGGGCCGTGTCCGATCCACAGAAAGACGTTTATCACACATTTTGTGTGAGAAAAGCCGGTGATGATGGGAAAAGCATAAAAAACCCGGTAATTCATGGACAGGAAACATTGGTAACGCTGAGGAAAAGCAGGGTGAGGGAGTAACATTGTCAAACACAGGAACCAGAGCGGTTGGAACACAGTATGAGAAGCAGGCTGTCCGTTTATTGGAAAAATATGGCCTGCGCATTTTGGATACCAATTATCACTGTCGCCAGGGTGAGATCGATATTGTGGCGATGGAGGGGGAGCGGTATGTGTTTGTGGAAGTAAAATACCGTTCCGGGCTGCAGTACGGTGTCCCGGAGGAGGCTGTCTCGTTCGCAAAACAAAGGAAGATCATCCATGCGGCGAGAGTTTATCTGTATCGGCATGGCAGGGGCACGGACGTTCCCTGCCGTTTTGATGTGATCACATTTTATGCGGGGCGTGTAAGATGGCTCAGAGATGCATTTGAACTGACGGGACAGGATGTGTAAGCGGGAGGATGTTGTAAGGGAGGAAGATGCAGATGGAATTGAAGGTAAAGAGCAGAGAGAGGCTGCGGGACAAACCATACGGAAACACCTATGATCCTGGGCAGTGCTGGCTCGATGACGATGGGACAGTACCGGTGATCCGTTTTCATGCGTGGGATGATCTGCCATGGGCGGAGCTGACCTTTTCGACCAGATTGGGCGGTGTCAGTGAGGGGATGTTCACCAGTATGAACTTTAATACCAAACTGGGGGATTCTCTGGAGAATGTGCGCGAGAACTACCGGCGGTACGCCCAGAGTCTCGGATTTGATTACCGGGACATTGTGCTGTCGGATCAGGTGCATGACACAAAGGTGGCGTGGGTCGGTCGCGGACAGGTCATGGGAGAGCGGGTCGAGAAAAAGATACGTGAGGCAGATGGTCTTGTCACGGATGAGGACGATGTGATTCTTGCAACATCTTATGCGGACTGCGTGCCACTTTTTTTTGTCGATGAGGCCAGACAAGTCATTGCCTCATCCCATTCCGGTTGGAAGGGAACTGTCCTGCGCATGGGGGAAAAGACGGTGAAGACTCTTGTGGATCACGGAAGCAGCCTGCAGGACATCCGTGCAGTGATCGGTCCGTCCATCTGTCAGGACTGCTATGAAGTCAGCGAGGACGTCGCGGAAGCATTTCGCCGTGAATTTAGTCCGGAGCAGTGTCAGGATATGCTTCATTGCGGCAGAATAGGGGAAGACGGATGGCAGAGATATCAGCTTGATCTCTGGGCTGCCAATTATTATGTGCTTCGTGACGCAGGACTTTCGGACAGTCAGATTACGGTGAGTGGAGTGTGTACCTGCTGCCAGCCGGATCTTCTGTTTTCCCATCGCGCCAGCCATGGCAGACGCGGCAATCTCAATGGATTTTTGCGCATCAAAAAGCGATTTGAAAACTAATTGAAGAAAAGATGGATAGAAAAAGTCCGGCAGTTTCCTCAACATGGAACGCTGTCGGACTTTTTCTGTGATTTTTCAGAAATGCTCATAATGTGATAATACATCAAAATGTTTGTCTTGGACTTTGTTACTGAGGAAGGCCGGCTTTGTTCTTGCGGGCGATCATCAGTTCCTGGATACGCTCGGTGGCATCCAGAATGTCATTGACGGATGTATCATGGTTCAGTGTGTCAATGATCAGACCGATGTAGGCACTCAGGTCAACATTGTAATAGTATTCACGGGCCAGAAGTTCGTCCGGACAGTGGATCAGATTGGTGGTATAGATCTTATCGATAAATCCGTCTGCAACTGCCTGGTCGATCAGGGAGAGTCCACCGGAGAAAATACCGAAGGTAGCACCGACGATCACCTGCTTGGCCCCGCGAGCCTTGACCTCTTTGGCGGCATCGATCATAGTCTTGCCGGTGGCGATCATATCGTCCATGATCAGAACCGTCTTGCCGGTAAGGTCATTGCCCAGAAATTCGATGGACACCATAGGATGTTTGCCATTGATCTCCTGGGAGTAGTCGTAGCGCTTGTAGAACATACCCATATTGACACCGATCAGGCTGGCGTAGTAAACCGCGCGGCGCATACCGCCCTCATCCGGGCTGACAACCATCATGTGATCGGTATCAACCTCAAGATCCGGATTCGTCTTCAGAATCTCCTTGATAAACTGATAGGAGGTATGGAAATTGTCGAAACCGCGGTTAGGAACAGCATTCTGTACGCGGCTGTCATGCGCATCAAAAGTGATGATCGTCTCTACACCCATCTCGGTCAGTTCCTGCAGTACCTGGGCGCAGTCCAGAGATTCATTGTTCACGCGGACATTCTGGCGTCCCTCGTACAAATACGGCATAATGACCGTAATGCGTCGCGGTGCACCACCACAGGCCATGATGACACGTTTCAGATCCATGTAGTGTTCGTCCGGGGTCATGGCCACCGGCTCACCGTGCAGATTGTAGGTGACATGATAGTTGACCACATCGGCGATGATAAACAGGTCGACACCGCGCACGGACTGACTGATATAGGCTCGTCCTTCTCCGGTGCCATACCGGGAACACTCTACCGGGATCAGATATTCATCTACGTCATAGCCCATGGTGTGGAGCGTCGGACTGTCCTGCTCCTGCAGAGCCTGTTTGCGGCGGTTGGTGATGTAGTCGTTGACTTTTTTGCTGATTCCCTTGCAGTTGTCCATCGCAATGATCTTGAGTGGTGCAAGCGGCATGGAATCCTGAAACTTTCTGCTAGCCATAATTGATCCTCACTTTACAAAATTTACTAATATAAGAATGATATATCTTTTGGAGGTTTCCGTCAATAATATAGAGGTGAGGGTTTCTTTTTTTTCTGTTTTATGGTATAACGGTAACATTAGTAAAGATGAGGATGGAGGATTTATTTTGAGAAGATTTACAAAATCGGCATGTTGTATCATGCTTTCTGTTGTGATGGCAGCATCATTGTCTGGCTGCAGCCTGACTAAGACGGTGTCCGGGATCTTTGATTCCAATAAAAAGGCAGACACCAAAAAGACAGAGCCTAAGGTGACGGTTGGAGAGTACAAAGAGATCTCGCTTAAGACGTCCGACATTGACGATGCCGTACAAAAAGAGATTGACAGTGCGCTGGATAACTATGCCACTTATGATAAGATCAAGAGTGGCAAGGTCAAAAAAGGTGATACGATCAATATTTATTATGTGGGCCGTGTGGACGGCAAGACGTTTGAAGGCGGTTCCTGCACGAAGAAGGATTATCCGACAGGTTATGACCTCAAGATCGGATCCGGCAGTTTTATCCCGGGATTTGAGGATGCGCTGATCGGAAAGACGATCGGAACCAAATGCAAGATCGATGTGACATTCCCGGATCCGTATACACAGAACACGGATCTGTCCGGCAAGGATGCGGAATTTACTGTGACGATCAACTCCAAACAGGGTACCAAGCACGTGCCGACGGTCAAGAAATATGTGAAGAAATATGCGACCGACTACAAAGATGTAGACGATTACAAGGCGTCTTTACGGAAGGAACAGATCCAGGAGCTCGCCTGGAATGCTGTCTACCAGGCCAGCAAGGTGGATCAGTATGACGAGGACGAGGTGACGGCTCAGATCAAGAAGTCCAACGAACAGGTCGAGAAGTATCTGTCCAACTACAATGTGACGCTTGACGACTATCTGACACAGATGAATACCACACAGGAAGAGTTTGATCAGGAAGTGGAAAAATCTGCCAGAGAGAACATTGCCAAAAAGATGGTCTATGAGCAGATCGCCAAGACCGAGAAACTGGATCCGACCGACAAGGAGATCCAGGACAAGATTGACAGTTTTGTCACGGCGTACGGAGTCAAGGATGAGTCTGAACTGGATCAGGCGTTCCAGACGAACTATGGGGAGTCTGCCAAGAGCATGATCTCAGACCAGCTTCGTTTTGAAAAGGTAAAGACATTCCTGGCAGGAAATGTCAAGGAATCTGCATAAGACTGTGGAGAGGATGACCATATGAAGGGACACCGTATATCGGGAATTGTACCTGGCAGTATTGCGGAAGAAATGGAGATTGCCCCGGGCGATCTCCTTTTATCTGTCAATGGCCATGAACTGGAGGATGTGTTTGATTACCATTATCTGGTCAATGAAGAATATGTGGTGGTGTTGATCCAGAAGCCTGACGGCGAACAGTGGGAGCTGGAGATCGAGAAGGACTATGATGAGGATCTGGGACTTGTATTTGACCAGGCATTGCTGGACGAATACCATTCCTGCCGCAATAAGTGTATTTTCTGTTTTATCGATCAGATGCCGCCGGGGATGCGTGATACCCTGTATTTTAAGGATGATGATGCCAGACTGTCATTTCTCCAGGGAAATTATATTACGCTCACCAATATGAGCGACAAGGATATCGACCGTATCATACGGTTTCACCTTGCACCGATCAATGTCTCTGTGCACACGACCAATTCCAAACTTCGCTGTAAGATGCTTCACAACCGTTTTGCGGGGGATGCACTGGACAAGATGAAGAAGCTGGCGGCTGCCGGAATTGAGATGAATAGTCAGATCGTTCTGTGTAAGGGATGGAATGACGGGGAGGAACTGGATCGGACGATCGCGGATCTGATGGAACTCTATCCGAGCATGCAGAGCCTTTCCGTGGTGCCGATGGGGGCCACGAAATATCGGGAACATCTGGTGCAGGTGGATCCGTTCAATGCGCAGGATGCGGGAGTGATACTGGATCAGATCCATGGCTGGCAGGCCCGCATGATGGAAAAGCATGGCATTCATTTTGTACATGCCAGTGATGAGTGGTTTATCATGGCCGGACGTCCTCTGCCGGAAGCGGAGTATTACGAGGGATACGGACAGATTGAGAATGGTGTGGGCATGGTGCGTTCATTTATTGACGAATGGCAGGATGCGCTGGAGGAATATACGCAGGAGCATGGCTCCGAGAAGCTTTGTAAGACGGTCAGTTTTGTGACTGGTAGACTGTTTGCTCCTTCGCTGGAGAGCTGCGTCAGAGGGCTTGAGGCAGTCGATGAGACATTTACCGGACAGGTCTTTGCTATACGCAATGACTTTTTCGGGGAATCCATCACGGTGGCCGGTCTGGTTACGGCGCAGGATATCATTGCCCAGCTCTCCGGAAAAGATCTGGGAGCGGCGCTTCTGGTACCGGATACCATGCTCCGTGCGGACGAAGACATCTTTCTGGATGATATAACCGTGGAAGAACTGTCTCAAACTTTACAAATTCCGGTGGTTATTGTAAAATCAAATGGGTATTCCCTGTTGGAGGGGATTCTTGGATAATGGTGATTTGCGGGTGCAGATAACAGGTTTATTTGCACCTTTTTAGTAGTGATACAAAGAATGGAGTAAAGAACTATGAGTAAGCCGATCGTAGCTGTGGTAGGACGCCCGAATGTCGGAAAGTCCACACTGTTTAATATGTTAGCAGGAGAGAGGATCTCCATCGTCAAGGATACACCCGGCGTGACCAGAGATCGTATTTATGCGGATGTCACCTGGCTAAACTATTCCTTTACCCTGATGGATACCGGTGGAATTGAGCCAAGGACCAATGATCAGATGCTGCGCCATATGAGAGAACAGGCGCTGATGGCCATTGAGATGGCCGATGTTGTTCTCTTTCTGGTGGATGCCAAGACCGGTCTGGTGGACAATGATTATCAGGTGGCGGACATGCTCAGAAAGGCCCACAAGAAGGTTGTTCTGGTCGTCAATAAAGTCGACAATTTTGACCGCCAGATGTCAGATGTCTATGAGTTCTATAATCTGGGGATCGGGGAACCGCATCCAATCTCCTCACTTGGAAAACTGGGTGTAGGAGATATGCTTGATGAGGTGATCCATCTGTTCCCACAGGATCTGGAGGAGGAAGAGGATGACCGTCCTCGGATCGCCGTGGTAGGAAAGCCAAACGCCGGTAAATCTTCCCTGATCAACAAACTCCTTGGAGAGAACCGTGTGATCGTCTCCGACATTGCCGGAACGACCAGAGATGCGGTTGATACCGCGATCACCTGGCATGACAAAGAATATGTCTTTATCGACACAGCGGGACTTCGCCGCAAGAACAAGATCAAAGAAGAGATTGAACGCTACAGTATTCTGCGTACGGTATCTGCCGTCGAGCGTGCGGATGTGGTCATCCTGATGATCGATGCCACCGAGGGGGTTACCGAGCAGGATGCCAAGATCGCCGGTGTGGCGCATGACCGCGGACGAGGCATGCTGATCCTTGTCAATAAATGGGATCTGGTCGAAAAGGATAATCATTCCGTCAAAAAATATACGCAGGAGATCCGTGATGTCTTATCGTTTATGCCGTATGCAGATATCATGTTTGTCTCTGCACAGACAGGACAGCGCCTGCCAAAGATCTTTGACGAACTGGATATGATCATCCAGAACCATGCCCTGCGCATTGCGACCGGTGTGCTCAATGATATCCTGACGGAAGCTGTGGCACTGCAGCAGCCGCCTTCAGACAAGGGGCGCCGTCTCAAGATCTTTTACATGACGCAGGTGAGTGTGAAGCCGCCTACATTTGTAATCTTTGTCAATGACAAGAAACTGATGCATTTTTCGTATACGAGATACATTGAAAATAAAGTCAGGGAAGCATTTGGATTCCAGGGGACACCGCTGAAATTCATTATCCGCGAGCGGAAAGAAAAATAAAAACAGAGGACGAGGACATGTTGCATTTTATAGTATGTTTGATAGTGGGATATTTTTGTGGATGTATTTCCTGTGGATACTGGATGGGCCGTTTTTATCATATGGATATCCGTACCCAGGGGAGTGGAAATGCCGGTACGACCAATGTTCTGAGAACACTTGGCAAACTTCCGGCACTGATCGTCTTTGTGGGGGATCTGGCCAAGGCCGTGATCCCGATCATGGTCGTTCGGCTGGTGATCCGTCCGGAGGACTGGTATCTCTGGTGTCTTTATATCGGACTGGGGGTAGTCATCGGACACAATTATCCGTTTTACCTGGGCTTCAAAGGCGGAAAGGGAATTGCGGTTACAGCGGCTGTCGTCATGTCAGCCTGTCATCCGATCATGATCCCGATCGGACTTGGCATTTTCATCATTGTGGTGGCTCTGACCAGATATGTGTCTCTGGGATCTCTGTTTGTAGCCTGGTATATTCCGGCCTCAACGCTGATCTGGTACAGGCAGACACCGTATTTTGTGCATGCGATGGTGATCAGTCTTTTGTTTGCGGCATTTGCCTATTTTCAGCATCGTCAGAACATTGTGCGGCTGCTTCATGGCACGGAGAACAAACTGTGGGGCAATGACAAAAAGGATGCAGTCAATAAGGAAGCATAAGGAGGTATGGAGTTATGAGTAAAGTCAGTTTTTTGGGGGCGGGCAGCTGGGGAACCGCCCTTGCAATCATGCTGGCACAGAACGGTCATGAGGTGACGGTCTGGTCTGCCGTACAGGCAGAGATTGACATGCTGACCGAGCACAGAGAACATAAAAATCGTCTTCCGGGAGTGAAACTTCCGGATTCGATCGTGATCACGGGAGACCTTGAGAAGGCCTGCACGGATCAGGAACTGATCGTCTTTGCCGTGGCATCTCCATTTGTGAGGAGTACAGCGCAGCGGGCAGCGGATCTGATCCAAGAGGGGCAAAAGGTCGTTAATGTGGCCAAGGGCATTGAAGATGAGACATTGATGATGCTTCGCGAGGTGATCCTCGATGAGATCCCGCAGGCGGATGTGGCGGTGCTGTCCGGACCATCCCATGCTGAGGAGGTGGCTGTCGGGATACCGACCACTGTGGTGGTAGGTGCTTCCAGCAAGGAGACGGCATTCTTCATACAGGAAGTATTTATGAATTCAAGGTTTCGTGTGTATACCAGTTCTGATATTATAGGTATTGAGCTGGGCGGATCCATCAAAAATGTGATTGCGCTGGCTGCCGGGATCCTGGACGGACTGGGGCTTGGAGACAATACCAAGGCGGCGTTGATGACGCGCGGTATCACCGAAATCTCCAGACTTGGGATCAAGATGGGCGGACGGATGGAGACATTCTGTGGCCTTTCCGGCATTGGAGATCTGATCGTGACCTGTACCAGCAATCACAGCCGTAACCATAATGCCGGTTATTTGATTGGAAAAGGATATACCACACAGGCTGCCATGGATGAGGTCAAGCAGGTAGTGGAAGGCGTGTATTCTGCCAAAGCTGCCTGGGCGCTTGCACAGAAATATGACGTAAATATGCCGATCGTGGAAGAGATTAACCATGTTCTGTTTGAGGGGATCTCAGCAATGGATGCCATGTATAATCTTCTTGGACGGGGCAAGAGTATGGAATACCCGGACTGTGGATGGGAAGAGGCATAATCTTCCGGGATGGACATACATTGATACAAACAGCGATTAGTGAGGGTATCAATGGACGAAAACACGAAGTATTGTGAGAAGCATTCCTACCGTGCGCTGCGCGTATTGACGGCAGGAATGCTTGTTTTGCTCTTTATGGCGGCAGGCACAGGTCAGATCCCGGGAGGAACCGGGGTGGCTGCATGGATCGAACATCATATGATGCAGGACACGTGGTGGTCTCATGTGGAAACATGGATCTGGTCGTTTAGGCATATGCTGCAGCAACTGTAAGAAATGAGGACAACATTGAGAAAATTAGCATTATCAGATGAGATACTGTTGTCGGTGGAAAAACCGGCAAGATATATCGGAAATGAGATCAATATGGTCAAAAAAGATCCGTCGAAGGTGGATGTGCGGTTTGCCATGTGCTTTCCGGATGTCTATGAGATCGGAATGTCCCATCTGGGGATTCAGATCCTGTACGATATGTTCAATTCCTGGGATGACACATACTGTGAGCGTGTCTATTCCCCATGGGTAGATCTGGACAGGATCCTTCGTGAGAGGAAGATCCCGCTCTTTGCTCTGGAGAGCCAGGATCCGGTCAGAGCGTTTGATTTTCTGGCATTCACCCTGCAGTATGAGATGTGTTATACCAATATTCTTCAGGTGCTGGATCTGTCCGGCATTCCGCTGAAGGCGAAATATCGTACGAAGGAGGATCCGTTTGTGATCGGAGGCGGCCCATGTTCGTACAATCCGGAGCCTATCGCTGACTTTTTTGACATGTTTTACATGGGTGAGGGAGAGACAGCATATCGGGAACTGCTGGATCGTTATAAGATCTGGAAAGCATCCGGACAGGACAGAGAGGCCTTTTTGAAGATGGCAGCCGGGGTTCCGGGAATCTATGTGCCGGCGTTTTATGATGTCAGTTATCATGAGGATGGCACCCTGGCATCGTTTGAGCCGAACTGCCCGGAGGCACCGAAGCGTGTCGTCAAGGAAGTGGAGATGAACCTGTCGGATACGTACTATCCGAAAAAGCCGCTGGTTCCTTACATTAAGGTAACACAGGACCGTGTTGTGCTGGAGATCCAGAGAGGCTGTATCCGCGGATGCCGTTTTTGCCAGGCGGGGATGCTGTATCGTCCTATCCGTCCGAGAAGCCTGGACTTTCTGAAGGACTGTGCGCAGTCTATGCTGGACTCCACCGGCCATGAGGAGATCACCCTGAGTTCCCTGAGCTCCAGCGATTACAAGGAACTGCCGGAACTGGTATACTGGCTGATCGATGAATGCAAGAAAAAGAGAGTGAATATAGCGCTTCCTTCCCTGCGTATTGACACCTTTTCCAAGGATTTTTCCCTGGAGGTTATGTCCAAGATACAGGATGTGCGAAAGAGCAGTCTGACGTTTGCTCCGGAGGCTGGTTCCCAGAGAATGCGCAACGTGATCAACAAGGGACTGACAGAGGAGGAGATCCTGGATGGCGCGATGGAGGCATTCCGTGGCGGATGGAATCGTGTAAAACTGTATTTTATGCTGGGACTGCCGACGGAGAGAGCGGATGATATCGAGCAGATCGCCGTGCTCTCGGACAAGATCGCCAGAGAATATTACACCATTCCGAAGGAACAGAGAAACGGAAAAGTTCAGATCGTCACCTCGACATCGATCTTCGTACCAAAACCGTTTACGCCATTTCAGTGGTCGCGCATGAATACGATGGAGGAGGCCAAGGAAAAACGTAATTTCCTGATGGACAAGGTCAAGAGCCAGCTCAATGCCAAGAGTATCAAATACAACTGCCACGATGCGGATGTCTCCGTACTGGAAGGCGTGTTTGCAAGAGGTGACCGCAAGCTCAATGACGTGATCCTGCTGGCATATCAGAGTGGTTGTATCTACGATGCGTGGACGGAGTATTTTGATCTGGAAAAGTGGCAGAAAGCATTTGCTGACAATGGTGTGAACATGTCCTATTATGTGGACAGGGATCGCAATCGTGATGAACTGCTGCCATGGGATTTCATTGATATCGGTGTGACAAAGAAATTCCTTTGGAATGAGTATGAACGGGCCAGACAGGAGACTGTGACGCCGCATTGCCGCCTGAAATGTTCGGGCTGTGGAGCAGCCAGATTTGGAGGCGGTGTATGTTTTGAGAGCAGAGAGGAGGAAATCTGATGAAAGCCAGAATAAAGTTTTCCAAGACCGGATCTATGCGTTTTATCGGACATCTTGATGTTCTTCGTTATTTTCAGAAAGCATTCCGCAGGGCGCAGATCCCGGTTAGTTACAGTCAGGGATTTTCACCACATCAGATCCTTTCTTTCACGTCTCCGCTCGGCATCGGCCTGACCAGTGATGCGGAATATCTGGATATGGAACTGGAAGAATGCCCGCATCCGGAGGAGATGGTGGCGTGGATGAATACCGCAATGAACGACGAGATCCGTGTCAAAGAGTTCAGTCTGCTGCCGGATGACGCAAAGCCGTCCATGGCGATGTTGTCAGCGTGTGACTATATGCTTTGTCTCAAACCGGAGGTGACTCATCCGTTCGGTGACAGAACATATGTTGAGTCTGTGCTTGCTGCATTTCTTGCACAGGATGAGATCATTGTGACGAAGAAGACAAAGAAATCCGAAAAGCAGATGGATATCCGTCCGAACATCTATTATGCGGCTGCAGATCAGGAGACATTCTGTGGCATGACGGGACAGGATTACGGCGCACTCTGTCTGGATACCGCGCAGTATCGTCCGGTGGTATATTTACAGCTTACTGCGGGAAGTGTGCTAAATATCAAACCGGAGCTTGTGATGGAGGCGTTCTGCCGGTTTGCGGATGTTCCGTATGACCCTCTGCAGTTTCAGATCCATCGTCTGGAAATGTATGGGGATGCACATGGCAAAAAGGGTGAGGTGCATCTGCTTCATGATGAGAATCCCTGTGTGTTGGTGCCATTATCAGAGTTTCAGTCGTAGACAAAAGGAGGACTTGCCATGAGTGGCTGCCGTATCATAACCAGAAAAGATGGCTACATTCTGTCTGCACTGGTGCAGGATGGACGTGTTGTAGAACTGCATCCCCAGGCGGACTGCGTGGAGACCAGGCCTGTGGTCGGAGATATTTATATCGGCAAGGTCCGCAATGTAGTGAAAAATATTGGTGCCGCATTTGTGGAGTTTGCAAAAGGGCAGATGGGGTATCTGTCGCTGCATGAGTATGAGACCTGTACGATCCATACACAGGGGCGTGTATATCAGGAGGGACGCGTGCTGATCGGGGATGAGATCTTTGTTCAGGTGAGCCGGGAGGCGGTGAAAACCAAACCTCCGACCCTGTCCGGAAAATTGGACTTCACCGGAAGATACATGGTATTATCGGTGGGAAAAACCGGAAACGGCGTCTCCAAAAAGATTATGGATCAGGAACTTCGCAGTCATCTGCAGGAACTTATGGATGAATGCAAAATATCTCAGGGGGGATGGACAGCCAGAACGAACTGCGCCGGCGCCTCCGATGAGGAGATCCGTCAGGAGATGGAGAGCCTGGAGGAAAAATGCCGGCGAATGCTGGAGCAGGATATCCACAAAGGACCGTTTTATGCAGTCAGCAAAGCTCCGGAGGGATTTCTTGCGGATCTGCGCGATGGGTATGACATCCAGACGGATCAGATCCTGACAGATGAGGAAGATCTGCATCAGAGGATCCATGCGTACATGGAAGAATATATGCCGGCGCAGCTGCACAAATTAGCATTATGGCCCGAGGGACATGGAAAATTATCTGTGGTATACAATGTGGACCGCACGCTGGAGCATGCGCTGATGCCCAAGGTATGGCTCAAAAGTGGGGCATACCTTGTGATTCAGCCGACCGAAGCATTGGTATCCATCGATGTCAACAGCGGGAAGGCAGTGTCCAAAAAGAGGGACATACAGGAAACTTATACCAGGATCAATCAGGAGGCTGCCTGTGAGATCGCATATCAGCTCCGTCTGAGAAATCTGTCGGGGATGATCCTGGTGGATTTTATCGATATGAAGGACAAGCAGGCCGGGGGAGAACTGCTGCAGACGCTGCGGCGGGAAGTAAAAAAGGATCATGTTCCCACGACGGTAGTGGACATGACCAGGCTCGGACTTGTGGAAATGACACGCAAAAAGACGACTGCATCCCTGTGGGAACAGATCCAGCGTGTCCGGAAAGAACAACAGCATGAACAGGAGAAAGGAACACAGTCATGACACAGGATGAAGTGATCATTCGATCAGGAATTGTACACATATTGGACGGTGAACTTGGTTACCCGGTTTTTTCGGAGGAGCCGTTGGAACTCTCTCCGGATATCAATGATTTTTTCCGGGGACTGATATACAAACTGTTATCCGGAGACGATCTGAAGAAATGTTCGTTTGATCAGGTGATGGCAGAGGCACCGGGGGAAGAGGATGCTCCGTTTGAGGAAGATCAGGTGGCGCAGCCGGATGGCCCGTCGGTCTATGATCTGGTGAAGTCTTTCCGGGAGGAGGATCTGGTGGAACACAGCAAGATCCTGACACAGAAATTGTACGATATCATGAATGCCAATGTCGACATTCCTTCCGGTGATTTTGCGGTGGTGACCTTCCAGCTTCACAGCACGCCGTATCTGGCACTGCTCAAGATGAATTACAAGGAAAGTTTTGTACATATGACCCAGCCGTCCGAAAGCGGGGCCAATGTCAACCACATTATCAGATACCGTGCGACGCTGCCTTCTGCCACGACCAGACTGTCTGAGGCGGTGATCATCAACCTGTCCGATTATCAGGTACAGATTGTCGAGAAAAAATACGAAGTCAACGGCTCCAAGGTGAACTATCTCTCCGAACTGTATCTGCACTGCCATGCGGCCATGTCCTCCAAGACCAAGTTGGACATTGTCACCAAGGCGGTAGAGCAGGTCAACAAAAAATATTACGAGGAACAGCCGGTGAAACAGATGGAGGCCAAAAGGGTCATCCAGGAGGAGATCGCAAGCACCGGCAGCATCCGCATCGAGGATATCGGTGAAAAGCTGTTCGGGGATATCCCGGAGGTGAAGGAAGCCTTTGACCAGAAGATGGAAAAATACCACATGGAAAAAGCGGAGGTCAGGCCACAAAGCGAGAAGACCACCCAGAAATTTGAAAAGCAGTACATCAAGACGGACACCGGCATTGAGATCCGGATTCCGATGGAACAGTACGAGGATGTCAATCAGGTGGAGTTTATTACCAATCCGGATGGAACCATCAGCGTACTGATCAAAAATATCAATCATCTGACGACCAGATAGATGAGCGGACAGGAGGAGACATGTTTCGACTTTGGGTCAAGAAATTTCATGAAAACCGAATGATCGATGATGTGACGATCGTGGACTGTGCCACGGACAAGAGCCGTACCCGGAAAGTGTTTGGTGCACTGGAGGAGGCCTGCCATGCATTCGACGTGGGCCAGCCGATCTGGCTGGACTCCAATGTACGCGAATTCCAGAGGCTTGCCAGAACACGGTTTTATCAGGATAATTTCATCGAGAGCCTGGATTTTGAATACCTGGAGATCCAGGTTATTGAGGAGGATAATCACTACTAATTTCTTTACAATTGATTGCCCT
The DNA here is from genome assembly GCA_934351255.1 of uncultured Lachnospiraceae bacterium. Classification (GTDB taxonomy): domain Bacteria; phylum Bacillota; class Clostridia; order Lachnospirales; family Lachnospiraceae; genus Jutongia. The sequence goes on along the minus strand of CAKRJH010000002.1, from coordinate 57,308 downwards.
CATGATAAAATGAAACGAATGAGCAGCACAGACAATCGCGGCTGCAAGTGTCGAAAGACCGCAGGTGAGGAAAGTCCGGGCTTCACAGGGCAGGATGCCGGATAACGTCCGGTGGAGGCGACTCCCAGGCCAGTGCAACAGAAAAGAACCGCCACAGATGTGGTAAGGGTGAAAAGGCGAGGTAAGAGCTCACCGCCTCTCTGGTAACAGAGAGGGCTGTGTAAACCCCATCCGAAGCAAGACCGAACAGAGACGATACGGCGGCCCGTCGTGTCTCGGGTAGGTTGCTTGAGCTTGCTGGTAACAGTAAGCCTAGATAGATGATTGTTTGATACAGAACTCGGCTTATAGTGTTGCTCATTTTTTACAAACAGGAGGAATACATATGCCACTTACGCCGATGATGCAAAAGTATATGGAGACGAAGGAGGAATACAAGGATTGTATTCTTTTTTATCGTTTAGGGGACTTTTACGAGATGTTTTTTGACGATGCCAGGACCTGTTCCAGGGAACTGGAGCTGACGCTGACAGGCAAAAGCTGTGGTCTGGAAGAACGCGCCCCGATGTGTGGAGTACCTTTCCATGCGGCAGATGTCTATATCGATAAACTGGTTGGCAAGGGATATAAGGTGGCTATCTGCGAGCAGGTCGAGGATCCCAAGCTGGCAAAGGGACTTGTCAAGCGTGAGGTGATCCGCATTGCGACCCCCGGCACCAATATTAACATGCAGTCTCTGGATGAGACACGCAACAACTATCTGATGTGTGTTGTCTATACGACCAATGCCTATGGTATTGCCTATGTCGATGTGTCCACCGGAGATTTTTATACGACAGAATTTGATACAGAGAGCAAACTGCTCGATGAGATCGGAAAGATCATGCCGTCAGAGATCGTCTGCAATGAATCGTTCCTGCTCTCGGGAGTCGATGTGGAGGATCTTCGAGGAAGACTCGGGATTGCTCTGGGATCCATTGAGGACTGGCATTTTGACCAGGAGCGCTGTAAACAGGCTCTTCTGGATCATTTTCATGTCTCCACCCTGTCGGGGCTGGGACTGGATGACTATACGATCGCTGTGACGGCATCAGGGTGTGTGATGCAGTATCTGAATGAGACACAGAAGACGCCGATGGATCATATCACGACGATCAAACCATATACCCCGGGCAGCTATATGCTGCTCGACCGCTCCACCAGACGCAATCTGGAACTTTGTGAGACCATGCGCGAAAAGGCCAAGAGAGGATCTCTGTTCTGGGTCCTTGACAAGACAAAGACCGCGATGGGAGCGAGAACACTGCGGCACTGTATCGAGCAGCCGCTGGTGGATAAGGAGCGCATCGATGAGAGACTCGGTGCGGTGGCAGCCCTCAATGACAATGCCATTTCCCGGGAGGAGCTCCGGGAATATCTGGCACCGATCTATGATCTGGAACGTCTCATTGGAAAGATCAGCTATCACAGTGCCAATCCAAGAGATCTGATTGCATTAAAGCAATCGTTATCTATGCTCCCTGCCATCCGTTACACGCTGACTTCGTTTGAGGCGGACACGATCCTGCACTCCCTCGGCGAGAAGATGGATGAACTGGAGGATCTGTGCAGCCGGATCGACCGGGCCATCTCGGATGAGGCACCGTTATCTGTTCGTGAGGGAGGTATTATCCGTGACGGCTACCATGAGGAAGTGGACCGCCTGCGCCAGGCCAAAACCGAGGGCAAAAATTGGCTGGCACAGCTTCTGGAGGAGGAAAAGGAACGCACACAGATCAAGAATCTTAAGATCAAATATAATAAAGTGTTTGGATATTATCTGGAGGTGACCAATTCCTTCAAGGATATGGTACCGGATGACTGGACGCGCAAGCAGACGCTGGCCAATGCAGAGCGTTATACGACGCCGAAACTCAAGGAACTGGAGGACACGATCCTCGGTGCGGAGGACAAGCTGTTTACGTTAGAATACAATCTGTTCTGTGAGGTCAGGGATGCCATATATGATCAGCTGGTCCGCGTGCAGAAGACTGCCAAGATCATTGGTGAGGTCGATATGCTGGCCTCGCTTGCCGTGGTAGCGGAGCGATGCAATTTCGTCCGCCCGGAGATTGCTACGGACGGAAAGATCCGGATTAAAGAGGGCCGGCATCCGGTGGTGGAGCAGATGATCGCGCATGATATGTTTGTGGCCAATGACACGTATCTGGATCAGGAGAATCACCGGATCAGTATCATTACCGGGCCGAATATGGCCGGTAAATCTACCTATATGCGTCAGACGGCACTGATCGTGCTGATGGCGCAGATCGGTTCCTTTGTGCCTGCAAGAGAGGCGCATATCGGTCTGGTGGATCGGATCTTTACCCGTGTCGGTGCTTCCGACGATCTGGCCAGCGGCCAGAGTACTTTTATGGTAGAGATGACAGAGGTAGCCAACATCCTTCGCAATGCCACCAGAAACAGTCTGATCATCCTGGATGAGATCGGGCGCGGTACCAGTACCTTTGATGGACTCAGCATTGCCTGGGCTGTGGTAGAACACATTGCCAATACCAAACTGCTCGGGGCCAAGACATTGTTTGCCACACATTACCATGAACTGACGGAACTGGAAGGAAAGCTGGACAGTGTGGATAACTACTGTATCGCCGTCAAAGAAGCCGGGGAAGATATTATCTTCCTGCGCAAGATCATCAAGGGCGGTGCGGATAAGAGTTATGGCATCCAGGTGGCCAAACTGGCCGGTGTTCCGGATCCGGTGCTCAAACGTGCCAGACAGATCTGCGATCAGCTGATGGAACATGATATTACAGGAAAGGCACAGGAGATCGATGTGGAGGATGACTGGGAGGAAGAACTTCCGGATTATCCATATGACATTGACAAGCAGACCGGCACGAAGAAGCGCGGGCGCAAAAAGAGCCGGTCTGAGGTGGAGGCCGAGAAGATGGGGCAGATGTCCCTGTTTGGATCCACGAATGAGAACATCAAGACAGATGATATCATCCTCGAACTCCACGATCTGGATCTCTCCACGACCACTCCGATCGATGCGATGAATATCTTATACAAAATGCAGTTAAAATTAAAAGAGAGAATGTAGAATGAGCAAGATACAGATTTTAAGTCAGGAGACGATCAATCAGATTGCCGCCGGTGAGGTGGTGGAGCGGCCGATGGCTGTAGTCAAAGAGCTGGTGGAAAATGCGATGGATGCAGGCGCTACTTCGGTGACGGTAGAGATCCGCGATGGCGGAAAAACGCTGATCCGGATCACCGACAATGGCAGTGGCATGACGCCGGAGGATATTCCTCTGGCGTTTACTCCGCATGCAACCAGCAAGATTGCGTCAGCGCAGGATCTGATGAATGTGCATACGCTGGGATTCCGAGGTGAGGCTCTGGCCAGCATTGCGTCTGTCTCCCAGATGGAACTGATCACCAAGACCAGGGAACAGCTGGTGGGCAGCCGGTATGTGATCGAGGGCGGACAGGAAAAGTCTTTGGAAGAAGTGGGATGCCCGGAGGGAACCACGATCCTGGTGCGAAACCTCTTTTACAATACGCCGGCCAGACTGAAGTTTTTGAAGACGCCGCCCACGGAGGCAGGATATATCAGTTCCATGCTGGAGCATATGGCGCTTTCCCATCCGGACGTCTCGTTCCGGTTTATCAATCAGAACAATATCAGACTGCATACCTCAGGCAATGGCAATCTGAAAGATGTGATCTATCCGATCTATGGACGGGAGATCACGGCCAATCTGGTGGAGGTGTCGGCCAGTGAGATCAGCTGCCATCTGAACGGATTTATCGGAAAGCCGGCCGTATCCCGAGGAAACCGCACCTATATGAATTACTTTATCAATGGACGTTACATCAAGTCCAATGTGGTTCAGAAGGCGATCGAGGACGCATACCAGCCCTATGTGATGCAGCACAGGTATCCGTTTACCGTACTGCATATACAGATCGACCCGACGAAGATTGATGTCAACGTCCATCCTCAGAAGATGGAACTTCGATTTACGGATTCCCAGGGAGTATATCAGAGTATTTACCATGCGGTCAGTGAGGCGCTGAGGTTCCGTGAGCCTGTGACCTCAGTGAGTCTTGACGAGGAGAAGAAAGAGACAAAGACAAAGAAGACTCAGATCCGCGAGCCGGAAATTTTTGAGAAGATGCGACAGGAAGCTCTGGAACGTGCCGGGAAAGCGCAGGCCGTACGAAACAGCCGGTCTGCAGCGAAAGAGCAGACTGCGTCAAACGATCTGGTACGGGAGCATGCAAATTATCAGACAGCGGCGAACACGGATTCGATGCCGGAGGATCGGTTCATGAAAAAGGCTTCGGCGAAACAGGTTTTATCGCACGAGACACAGGCACAGGCGGCCAATGTGGAGTCTCCGGCACAGGAAACGCAGCCTTTGCAGGAACCCAATCTTCCGCAGGAAGAAACATCCGCTGTGCCAAAACCTGCGAAACTGCAATTTGAACAGCAGACGATGTTTCATCAGGGTATTCTGTCCGAACAGGGAAAGAAAGAATGTCAGATCATCGGACAGGTCTTTGGAACCTACTGGATCTTACAGTATGAGGATTCCATGTATATGGTAGATCAGCACGCTGCGCATGAGAAGGTATTGTATGAGCGGTTTATGAAAAAGATCCTGCAGCATGAGGTGATGACACAGCAGCTTCAGCCGCCGATCATTGTCTCCCTGTCCATGGCGCAGGAGGAGGCATTGTCCAGACATGGCAACGTCCTGGAACAGCTTGGATACGTTGTGGAACCGTTTGGAGGGCATGAGTATGCGGTGACCGGAGTGCCGGCGCATCTGCCAGATGTCGGTGAGTCGGAACTTCTCAAGGAGATCATTGATACCCTGGCACCGAGACAGGGACATGAGACGCCGGAGATTCTCAGGGACAGAGTGGCAACAATGTCCTGCAAGGCTGCCGTAAAGGGTGGCAATGTACTGCCGGTGGATCAGATGAAGGAACTGTTTCTGGAGATGATGGCATGTGAGAATCCATATCACTGCCCTCACGGTCGACCGACAATGATCAAGATGACACGCACTGAGATCGATAAAAAATTCAAAAGGATTGTTTGATATGGAGAAAAGACCATTAATTATATTGACGGGGCCCACTGCAGTGGGTAAGACAGCGTTGTCGATCGGTCTGGCCAAAGCGGTCGGAGGAGAGATTATCTCTGCGGATTCCATGCAGGTGTACCGTCAGATGGATATCGGAACGGCCAAGATCCGACCGGATCAGATGCAGGGCGTGCCACATTATCTGATCGATGAACTGGATCCCTCGGAGGAGTTCAATGTCATGCTGTTTCAGCAGAAATGCCGGCAGTATATGGAGGAGATCTATGAGAGAGGGCACATTCCGATCCTCGTGGGCGGGACCGGATTTTATATCCAGTCTGTGCTGTATGACATTGATTTTGGAAAACAGGATACAGATGGAGCGTACCGTGAGGAGTTGACGCGTTATGCGGCTGAACATGGCAGCGAGGCATTGCACGATCTTTTGAAAAAGGTGGATCCGGTGACTGCTAAGTCGGTTCACCATCACAATGTCAAGAGAGTGATCCGTGCCCTGGAATTTTATCATGAGACTGGTCAGACACTGTCCTCACATAATGCAGAGCAGCATGAGCGGACATCCCCATATAATTTCCGGTATTATGTGTTGTGTCTGCCGAGAGAGCTCCTGTATGAACGCATTGAGCAAAGAGTGGATCAGATGAGGCAGGAGGGACTGGTCGATGAGGTGGCAGCATTGAAGGAACAGGGTTGCCACAGGGGGATGGTTTCCATGCAGGGACTGGGATACAAGGAGATCCTGGATGCTCTGGACGGAAACTGTTCCATGGAGGAAGCCTTTGATACGATCAAAAAGGAGACCAGACATTTTGCAAAGCGCCAGATGACCTGGTTCCGGAGAGAAAAGGAAGTCTGCTGGGTGGACAAAAGCCGGTTCGGCAGAGAAGAACAGTTACTGGAATGGTGCATTCAGGATCTGAAAGAGCACCATTGCATATAAGAGGGAGGACATAGTGAACGAGATGAATAAGGAGCTGACAGAGTATTATGCACAGGCGGGGATCCGCCCGGATGTTGTGGAATACTGCAGCGATATTGAGGAGACATTGAAGGAGCGGTTTCAGGAAGTGGACCGCATTGCAGAATACAATCAGATCAAGGTTATGAAGGCGTTTCAGGATAACCGTGTCAGCGCGGCCTGCTTTGAGTCTTCGACCGGATATGGATACGATGATCTGGGAAGGGAGACGCTGGAGGCGGTCTATGCCCAGGTATTCCAGACGGAGGATGCACTGGTCAGACCACAGGTTACCTGCGGAACACATGCCTTGACACTGGCACTGGCAGCCAATCTGCGCCCGGGAGATGAACTGCTGTCTCCGGTGGGAAAGCCATATGACACCCTGGAAGGCGTGATCGGGATCAAGGACCACAATCCGGCGGGATCGCTCGCCGAATATGGCATTACCTACCGGCAGGTGGATCTGAGGGAGGATGGAGCGTTTGATTTTGAGGGGATCCGTCAGGCAATCAACCCGAGAACCAAACTGGTCACCATTCAGCGTTCCAAGGGATATGCAACCCGGCCGACACTCTCTGTGGAGCGCATCGGGGAGCTGATCGCATTTGTCAAGGGAATCCGGCCGGATATTATCTGTATGGTGGACAACTGTTACGGGGAGTTTACCCAGCTTCGGGAACCGACACAGGTCGGAGCGGATCTGTGTGTGGGTTCTCTGATCAAGAATCTGGGCGGTGGACTGGCACCGATCGGCGGATATATTGTGGGACGCAGGGATCTGATCGAACAGTGTGCCAACCGTCTGACCGCACCGGGACTCGGCAAGGAAGTCGGCGCGACCCTCGGAGTCAACCGCAGTTTTTATCAGGGGCTGTTCCTGGCACCGACTGTGGTCGCAGCGGCGATGAAAGGTGCAATCTTTGCCGCCAATATCTATGAAAAACTTGGGTATGTCTGTGTGCCGAATGCCACGGAGCCGCGTTACGATATCATCCAGGCAGTGACACTGGGGTCTGCGGAGGCAATCATCGCATTCTGCAAGGGCATCCAGGCCGGATCACCGGTGGACAGCCATGTTGCACCGGAACCGTATGCTATGCCGGGATATCACAGTGATGTCATCATGGCAGCGGGCGCATTTATCCAGGGATCTTCGATCGAACTCAGTGCAGATGCACCGATCGAGGAGCCGTATGCAGTGTATTTTCAGGGCGGCCTTACCTGGTATCATGCCAAGTTTGGTATTATGATGTCCCTGCAGCAGATGGTGGAAGAGGGAATCGTTAAAATTTCTTAAACCATCTTCATATTCTATACAACCGCCATAAATTGTGCTATGATAAATTACACTGCCTAAGTAGGCGGCTGGGGAAGCGCTTTCGGAACATGGAGGCGTTATGAAAAATAGAAAATCAGACGAAATCACGATGCATCAGCTTCCGGCAGACATGCAGCCTTATGAAAAATGCAGGCAGTATGGACCGGATGGGCTGTCAGATGCAGAACTTCTGGCGGTGATCCTGCGGACGGGAAGCACAGGGAAAAACGTGCTCAGTCTTTCCGGGGAGGTACTCTGTGCCCTGCCGGATCGTTCGCTGCGCGGTCTGTGCCATATCTCGCAGGAAGAACTTCTGGAGATACCGGGGATCGGTGCGGTAAAGAGTGTTCAGCTACAATGTATCGGAGAACTTGGCAAGAGAATTTCCGGGATCCACATGGAGCAGCCGCTTGTGTGCGATCAGCCGGAGGCGGTGGCGGGTTACTTTATGCCGGAGATGCGATTTCTGGAGACGGAACAGGTCCGTCTTCTGGTCCTTGACGCAAAGAACCGCCTTATACGGAGTGTCATTGTGTCCCATGGCTCGTTCAATGCGGCCATGGCAGGACCGAGAGAGGTTTTTTATCTGGCATTGAAGCACCGTGGAGTTGCGGTGATCCTGATGCACAATCATCCATCCGGGGATCCGGCACCGAGCCGGGAAGATCTTTCGATCACGCGCAGACTGTCCGATGCGGGACGGCTGATGGGGATCGAACTGCTGGATCATATTATTATCGGGGATGACACCTACGTCAGTCTGAAAGAACAGGGATATATGTGATTATACTGGAAGATTAGGAGGACATACCTTATGGCGCACAAAGCGTATGGCATTGATTTTGGAACAGGTTCCATCAAGATATATAAGAAGGGGGAGGGCGTTGTACTCAACGAGAGAAACGTGGTGGCCACGACCGGAAAGGGAGACGAAAAGAAACCGATCGCGATCGGCGATGAGGCGTATGAGATGTTTGAGAAAGTACCGCCAAACATTCACGTATCCTTTCCGCTGAAGGACGGCGTGATCGCCTACATGGATGACATGATCGCTCTCTGGAATTTCATGGTTCCAAAGGTGACCGGAAGGGCACGAGGAAAGGGTGTGGATTTTTATATTTCCGTACCTTCTGACATTTCTGAGATCGAGAAAAATGCATTTTCACATATTGTATCCGATGGTAATTCCAAGCCGCACCGTGTCTATCTGGTAGACCGCCCGGTCGTGGATGCCCTGGGGCTGGGACTGGATGTGGAGAATAAGGCCGGAATCATGTTGGTCAATATCGGTGCCGGCTGTACGGAGATTTCTGTGCTCTCACGCGGTGGAGTGGTGGTATCGCGCATCATTCCATATGGTGGTAACTACTTTGATGAGCAGATCATGAACTATGTCCGCAAACAACATAATTTTCTGATCGGCAGGAAGACCGCGGAAAACATCAAAAAACAGCTTGTCAGTGCAGTCCCTACCAATGACACCATGAAGGTAACGGGGCGCGATATGCTCAAGGGGCTTCCGCGTGAATTTACGATCGGTTCCATGGAGATCTATCCTCTGGTGCACGATGTGTTTGACACGATCACAGACGGGATCCATTCTATGCTGGAGAGAACTCCGCCCGAGATCGCGTCGTCGATTGAGGCGGACGGAATCTATATGACAGGAGCATCCTCCTGGCTGGATGGGATGGATCAGAAGGTTGCCAATGAGACCCGCTACAAGGTCAATACGACCAAGCAGGCCCAGCGGACCGTGATCAAGGGACTTGGTTATCTTGCGGAGCATCCGAAGGAAGCCAAAAAATATTGTAGAACGATTTCTTAGGAAAAAGGAAGGTCTTAGTGATGCAGAATAAATCGACAAAATCTGTGATTGATCCAAAGTACATACTGCTGGCGATCAGCATTGTGTCTCTGGTTCTGGTCGTTCTTTCTTTTGCGTTTCAGGATAAAATGACACCGGTACGCTCCGTGGTGGGCAGTGTGGTGACACCGATGCAGAAAGGGATCAGCCAGATCGGAAGCATGGTTTCTGACAAGATGGATTATGTCACCAACCTGAACCGGCTTGTCAAGGAAAATAAGAAATTGCAGAGTAAACTGGATGAGATTTCTTCTCAGAACAAACTGCTTCAGCAGGATAAATATGAGTTGGACAATTTCCGGAAATTATATGATCTGGATCAGCAGTATGCCAGTTATCCCAAGGTGGCAGCCCGCGTGATCAGTTCTAACAGCGACAACTGGTACAACACGTTTATCATCGACAAGGGATCCAAGGATGGGATCGCGGTAAATATGAACGTGATGGCGGGGGACGGTCTGGTTGGAATCGTCACACAGGTCAATAAATCGTACGCAAAGGTCCGCAGTATCGTGGATGACAACAGCAATGTTGTGGGAAGTTTTCTGAAGACTTCAGATGGTTGCTTTATCAGCGGCAATCTGAGTCATATGAATGACGGAGTGATTGATGTGACCAATGTGCCAAAGGACGCCCAGGTCGGTGACGGATATGCTGTCGTGACCTCACAGATCAGTGACAAATATCTTCCGGGAATCCTGATCGGATATGTCCGTGATCTGAAGACGGATGACAACAATCTGACCAAATCCGGACTGCTGACTCCGGCAGCGGATTTTTCTTCCCTGCAGATGGTACTTGTGATTACGAAGGTTAAAGATTCAAAGGATTTGGAGGCTATTCAGAAGTGAAAAAGTATGTTTTGATCTTCATCATGAACATCATATTATTTCTGTTACAGACGACATTATTTGATGCGCTTTCCATTGGAAATGTGGTGCCGAACCTGATGGTGGTCATCACCTCGGCGGCGGGGCTTCTGTATGGGGAAAAAGCCGGTATGTTTTCCGGTGTTGTCAGCGGAATACTGATTGATTTTATGTACAGCGATACCATCGGTCTGTGTATTTTTATCTATGCTCTGATCGGATTTCTCAATGGAAAAGCGAGCCGGATCTACTACAAGGAAGATCTGTATCTGCCGATGCTTTCCATGACATTGAGCGATCTTGTATATGGTGCACTGTATTATCTGTTCTTCTTCCTTCTCGCAGGAAGACTTCAGATCGTCTATTTTGCGTGCAACATCATGCTTCCGGAGATGGTATATACCCTCCTGGTGGGATTGATTCTCTACAAATTTTTACTGTGGATAGACCGCAGAATGTATCCGCCTGCAGAGGTGCCTCTGCGCGATACGATGACAGAAAGGTAGCGAGTTACTATGTTGGATTCACTCAAAGAATATCTGATTGATTTTTTTCATGTACGGTTATATCCCGTAATCGTGATATTTGTGGTGCTGTTTTCTATTCTGGTCTGTGAGATGTTCTCATTGCAGATCGTCAACAGCAGCGAGATCATTGAGTCAGACAGTGCCACGACATCCAGAGAGATTGACATCAAGGCAACCCGTGGAAACATCTACGACTGTAAAGGGCGTCTTCTCGCCTACAACAAGCTGTCTTACAATGTCACATTTCTTCGCAATAACAGTTTTTCCAAACTGGACAATGATCAGAAGAATACCATGATATATCATCTGATCAAACTCATTGAGAAAAAGGGGGCAACCCTGTCCACCGAGTTTTATCTTGAACAGGATTCCAAGGGCAATATTGTCTACAATGTAGATGGAAATACCAGATATCGTTTTATCGCGGAGGTATTCGGGACTAATCTGCAGAAGATGACGCAGGAGATGAAGGATATGACAGCTCCCGAATTGTATGATTATCTTCGCAATGATGATTCCACATCCAGTCCGCAGTTCTGTCTGGATCCATCCTACGATGATGCGACGGCATTGAAGATCCTTGCGGTCCGCTATGCCATCTTCATCACCCGGTTCAAACAGTATGAGACACTGACACTGGCCAAAAACGTGGACGAGGAGACCGTGGCTGCCATCAAGGAAAATACAGCTGATCTGCCCGGCGTGGATATCCAGGAGGATACGATCCGCGTGTACAAGAAGAGCAAATATTTTGCACATATGCTGGGATATACCGGAGCGGTGTCCGAGGAGAAAATGGACAAGCTAAAGGAAGAAGATCCGACGACGGATTACAATACCAGTGACCAGATTGGAATCTCCGGTCTGGAGAGCACGTATGAAGACCAGCTCCGTGGAACCAAGGGAAAACAGATTCTGACGATAGATGAAGGAACCAGTCGAATCGTGGAGACCAGTACAGAGAAAAAGCCAGTAGCAGGTAATAATTTGTATTTAACAATTGATGCTGACCTGCAGGAGGAATGTTACAATATCCTGGAAGCTCATCTTGCGGGGATTCTGATCGCAAACATCAACAACAGCATGTCCGCGGGAACGAGAGGTTCTTCCACTAAGGATATCAAGGTGCCGATCTATGATGTGTACAATGCGATCTTCGACAATAATATCGTGGATATTGACCGGTTCAGCACCAAGAAGGCATCGGCTCTGGAAAAATCGATCTACAGCCGGTACAAATCCCGCTCCAGACAGCTTCTCGCAAAGATGAAAGGCTATCTGGCCGCGGACAATCAGGTTACGAAAAAGCAGATGTCTGATGAGATGGCGGAATTTATGGATGCCTTTTATAAATTGCTCAAGGATGAAGGTGTATTTAACACTTCCAAGGTAGATACCAATGATGATATTTATGTGAGATATACTAAGGGCAACATCAGTCTGAGCAAATATCTGCAGCATGCGATCTCGCAGGGATGGATCGATGATTTCTCTGCGATGAACGTAGGAGACGAATATTACAGCACGCAGGAACTGTATCAGAAACTGATCGACTATGGGATGGGTCTCATCAGAACCAAGCGTGATTTCCAGAAACTGGTGTACAGTTATATGGTATATCACTATGAGATCTCCGGAACAGAGTGCTGCCGTCTGCTGGTAGAACAAAAAGTGATCAAGAAAGACCAGACGGAATACGATCAGTTATGCTCCGGTGCATTGAATCCATATGCATTTATTATCCGTAAGATCAAGAAACTGGAACTGACACCGGGTATGTTGGGACTGGATCCGTGTTCCGGATCCATGATCGTGACCGATGTCAATACCGGCAAAGTCAAAGCAATGGTGACATATCCAAGCTACGACAACAACAAGATGGCGAATCAGGTTGATTCAGAGTATTTTTATAAGTATCTGTCGGATAACAATGCTTCTCCGCTGATCAACCGTCCGACCCAGGTAGAACTGGCCCCGGGTTCCACCTTCAAGCTGATATCTTCTGTGGCAGCACTGGAGGAGGGAATCATCTCACCGGGAAGCACGATCACGGATCGTGTGACGTTTGACCGCAATGTGTCGATCTACGGCACTCCGAAATGCTGGAGCACATATTCTCATGGAAGTATCAATGTGTCTCAGGCAATTGGTGTATCCTGTAACTATTTCTTCTACACGATGGGATATGAACTGGCAGGAGGAGATCATAATCTGAACGACAGCAGGGGGCTTGCCCGTCTGAAGAAATATGGAGACATGTTTGGTCTGACTGACAAATCCGGTGTGGAGATCACCGAGGCGACGCCGCACTTTTCCACCGAGGACTGTGTCCGTTCCGCAATCGGACAGGGTAATCATGCGTATGCACCGATCCAGTTGGCCAGATACGTGACCACTGTGGCAAACTCGGGAACCTGTTACAATCTGACATTGGTGGATCAGATCAAGGATGTATCCGGTGAGGTGCTGGTATCTAACAAAGCCAAGGTGAGAAATAAGGTCAATATCTCCCAGTCGACCTGGGATGCGATCCACAAAGGAATGTATCTTGTGGTAAACGGGGGAAGCAGTTCCATTCATCAGAACTTCGTGGGACTTTCCAAGACCGTGGCCGGAAAGACCGGTACCGCACAGCAGAATACGCAGCATCCAAACCATGCGTACTTTGTATCCTATGCACCATATCAGAATCCATCGATTTCTGTGGTGTGTGTGATACCAAATGGATATGCTTCCGCCAATGCAGCATCGACTGCAAGCGATGTATATAAATATTATTTTAGTTCTGCAAAGAAGAAAAAGAAAGCCAAGAAACATGAGGCGACGTCAGAGACACGTCAGCAGGTTACAGATTAAAGAAAGGATATGTTTTGTGCTCTAATACAGTCATAATCAAGGGGACAGCTTCCCACATGATACTTGTATTAGATAACACTCTTTCGTGGGAAGAGTTACTATACCAGATTACAGAGAAATTTAAGGAGGCCGGGGAATTTTTCCGCGATGCCCGAAAAGCAATTTCATTTCGGGGAAGGAATCTGACACTGGAACAGGAATGTCAGCTGATTCAGATCATTCAGGATGCCTGCGGCCTGCAGATCACCTATATCTACGATGAGACTGCGGACAGTCAGATACCTCCGGCACCGGAGGTTGACAATATCGTGGAACAGGAATTGTCGGAAGGATTTTTCTTTCGGGGAAACCTGGAGGCAGGACAGGTGTTGGAAACCGAGACCAGCGTGGTGATCCTGGGAGATGTACACAGAGGTGCCAAAGTGATATCCAAAGGAAATATCGTAATCATCGGTGCACTTCGTGGGACGGCGTATGCCGGGGCATCCGGACGTCCGAACTGTATTGTATATGCGACGAAACTGCAGCCTCAGAAGATTCAGGTTGCGGATCGAGAACTATCTGTGATAGGAGGTAATCCATGGGAGAGGCAATCGTAATCACCTCAGGAAAAGGTGGAGTAGGAAAAACCACCACAACAGCACATCTTGGCGTTGGACTGGCGATGGCAGGGAAAAAGGTTGTTGTAATCGATACAGATATCGGGCTTCGCAATCTGGATGTGGTGCTGGGACTGGAAAACCGGGTGTACTTTAATCTGGTGGATGTGTTGGAAAATCATTGTCGTCTGAAACAGGCGTTGATCCGGGACCGCAGATTTCAGGAACTGTATCTGCTGCCGTGTCCGCAGACCAGAGACAAGTCGGCGGTGACAGCGGAGCAGATGAAAAAGCTGATCGGAGAGTTAAAGGAGAGCTTTGACTATATTCTGATCGACTGTCCGGCGGGGATCGAGCAGGGATTTCTCAATGCGGTAGCCGGAGCAGACCGCGCAATCGTGGTCACGACCCCGGAGGTGTCGGCCATCCGTGACGCAGACCGAATCATCGGACTGCTTGGTGTCTGGGATGTCGAGGATGTCAGACTGATCGTCAACCGGGTCCGTGTCGGTATGGTGAAACGTGGCGATATGATGAGTCCACAGGAGGTGGAAGACATCCTGGGGATTGATCTTCTGGGCGTGATCCCGGATGATGAGGCCGTGGTGATTGCTGCCAATATCGGAGAACCGCTGGTTGGCACAGATGGGGATGCCCAGATGGCATTTTATCACATTACACAGAGAATCCTGGGAGAAGAGATTCCAATTTTTGATTTTGTAAAGGCCAGAAGTTTCTTTTTCCGTATGAAGCAGGTATTCACAAATAATTCACAGTAATTCGATAAAGATTATAGACCTGAAATTTAGTTTGTGATATGATTCTAATGGAGATAAATTATTATGATAAACCGAATCAAAAAGTACGATTGGAAAAATTTTAATATACTGCTGGTAGGGACAGCGGTGATATTATGCTGTATCAGCGCATTTACCCTGCGTATGGCCGGTGGGCCGGGTATGATGAAGAGCCAGTTGATCGGTATGCTCATGGGCCTTGTGATCATCGCGGTATTGTCAGTGATGGATTATCATTTTATCTGCCAGTTCAGTGCGGTGTATTATCTGTTTGGACTGGGACTGACCGCAGCGACGCACACTCCGCTGGGAACAGCGGGATCGACGGATTCCGTGCGCTGGATCCAGCTTGGCCCGGTGACATTTCAGCCGTCGGAACTGATGAAGATCATATTTATCATCACACTGGCGTCTTTTTACGTGCAGATGGAGAAAAATCTGGATCGATGGAGTACTCTGCTGATCGCAGCGGTGCTGACGGTGATCCCTATGCTTCTGATCATGTCCCAGCCGGATCTGTCATCCAGTCTGGTGATTCTTTTTGTTATGGTGATCATGGTATTTGTAGCGGGAACGTCCTACAAGATCATTGCGCCGATCGTGGCGGTGGGGATGCCACTGTCGCTGGCTCTGTTCTGGTATATCCAGCAGCCGAACAATCTGATCTTGAGAGGTTATCAGTTCCGAAGGATCTATGCCTGGAGACATCCAGATCTGGACGCATCCAAGGATCTGAACATGCAGCAGGATCATTCCATTGCAGCGATTGCAGAAGGCGGGCTGTATGGTAAATTTATCAAGGACGGGGGCGTACATGAAGCGTCTCGTGCCTACGAGAGGGTTCCGGTCAATGAAAGTGATTTTATCTGGTCGGTGATCGGCGAAGAATTTGGTTTTCTGGGGTGTTGCCTGATTCTTCTGCTGCTGGCGATTATTATCATCCAGTGTTTCCGTATCGCCCGCAAGTCAAAAGATTTTCTGGGCATGATGATCGCAACCGGTGTCGGATCACTGTTTTTATTTCAGGTATTTAGTAATATCTGTGTAGCGACGAGACTGTTTCCAAACACAGGACTACCACTGCCGTTTTTGAGCAATGGACTGAGTTCGATGATGTCCTCGATGATTGCCATCGGACTGGTGCTGAATGTGGGTATCCAGCCGGCCAAGTCCAGCGGTGGCGGATTTACGATGAGAACGGCATACTCCGATGACACAGATAAAGATCTGGATCTGGATCTGTAATTGAGACATACTATATTTGAGGGGTGAATACAATGAACATAGGATTGATAGCACACGACGCCAAGAAGATTTTAATGCAGAATCTTTGCATTGCATATAGGGCCATTCTGAGTAAACATGAGCTGTATGCGACCGGTACGACAGGCCGTCTGATCGAAGAAGTCACGAATCTGACAGTTCATAAGTATCTGGCAGGACATCTGGGCGGGGAGCAGCAGCTTGCCTCTCAGATCGAGCATGATCAGATTGATATGGTGATCTTTCTGCGGGATCCGCTGACTCCCAAGGTACATGAGCCGGATGTCAATACTGTGATCCATCTGTGTGATACATACAATATTCCATTTGCTACCAATCTTGCCACGGCAGAACTTTTGATCAAGGCGCTGGAACGCGGAGATCTTGAGTGGCGTGAAGTAGCGAAAAAGGATGATTAACAGGAATTATGTAGCGAGAGGGTATTCATATCCTCTCGTTTTGTGCGTTTACACTTCACTGCGGATTCTGCCGATATAACTGACTGCGTAGATTCCTGCTACGCCAACCAGTACGTATACGATACGGGACAGAATCGACATGTCACCAAACAGGACCCTGACCAGATCAAACTGCAGCAGTCCGATCAATCCCCAGTTGAGGGCACCGATGACAATAAGAATCAAAGCAACGTAATCTAATACTTTCATGTGTTACCTCCATTTATATTCTATGATGGTGTTTGTAAGTAGTATGGTCAGGCTGCTGGACAAATATACTGTCAGACGGTATAATATTAGTTTAGGATAAAAGAAAAAGGGAGGAAAGAAATTGGCTTCAAATTCTACAGATCACAAAGTAGTTAAGATGCATAAAAGACCCGGAATCATGGTGGGTCTGCTTTTGATACTCTTTTCTGTTTATCTGTTATTTATGTTTATTTCCTCACTGACCAGGGATCATGTCTCGATCTACGAGGTGACCGAAAAACAGATTTCGGACGATGATACGGTACGGGGGATTATATTGCGCCAGGAGACGGTGGTCTCCTCGGCCGGTTCCGGCTATGTGGATTACTTTGCCAGTGAGGGATCGAAGGTCTCTGTCAAGACCGATGTCTATTCGCTGGATGAGAGTGGAGATGTCTCCAATCAGCTCTCCGATACCAGGGATGAGAAATTTTCGGTTTCTTCCGGAGATACTGAGGCTATCCGCAATCTGATCTCGTCGTATCATACGGATTACGAGGATGCCAATTACAATACGGCGTATAGCCTGCAGTACAATCTCAACAGCAAGATTCAGGAAATGCATAACAGTGCGATGCTGAGCCGTCTGAGTGAGGTTAAGAAAAGTGCAGACAGTTCATTTCGTGTCTACAAGGCTGCACAAAGCGGGATTATTGCTTATTCCTCGGACGGGCTGGAGGATCTCGAGATGAATGAGATCAATGCAGATACCTTTCAGGACACCAACGATGCCCTGCAGCAGCTTCGCACGTCGGACAAGGTCAGTGCCAATACACCGTTATACCGTCTTGTAACGGATGACAACTGGTCTGTTGTCGTTCCGCTGAATGAAGAACAGTTCCAGCTGATGCAGACACAGAACAGTTTTTCTGTGGTTTTGAAGAAGATCAATGCTACAGTGCAGCCGGTTTGTTCGACATTTACACTGGATGGGCATTATTTTGCCAAACTGGATTTTCGCCGGTATATGGTTCAGTATATCAATAACCGGTACATTGACATGGAGATCCTGATCAATGACAAATCCGGTCTTAAGATTCCGGTTTCCTCTATAGTTAAGAAAAAATATTATAAGATCCCGAAGGACTGTGTATTCTCTGAGGACAACAGCAGCCGTGACTGCGTCAGCGTGGTTACCTATGAAAAGGGAGAGAAGAAGTTTACCTCCCAGGTGACCAATATTATATATTCTGCCGATGAGGCAGACGATTTCTGTTATCTGGATGCGGATCAGTTTCCGGCGGGCACGGTGATCTCTGTATTCCATTCGGGATCAGACACGCTGGAACTGAGGGAAGTGTATGAACTGGACGGCGTCTATTGCTGCAACAATGGTTATTGTGAGTTTCGTAAGATCGATATCAAGTATCAGAACGCGGAATACTGCATTATCCGGGAGGATACCCAGGACGGTCTGGTGGCCTATGACCACATCGTGTTGAATCCGGAGACGATTGGTGAGAATGATATTATTTATTAAAAAGTGAGGCATGCAAATATGGTAGTCGAGAATTTAAGAACAGTAGAAGAAAAAGTACGAAAGGCCTGTGAAAGGGCTGGCAGAGATCCCAAGGAAGTGACCCTGATCGCGGTGAGCAAGACCAAACCGATAGAGATGGTTCAGGAGGCATACGATGCCGGTAAGCGCGATTTTGGTGAGAATAAGGCGCAGGAGATGAAGCAGAAGTATGAGGTGATGCCAAAGGATATCCGCTGGCATTTCATCGGACATCTTCAGACGAACAAGATCAAATATCTTCTGGGGAGGACCTGTCTGATCCATTCCGTGGATTCTCTGCATCTGGCGCAGGCGATCGAGGCGGAATGCGTGAAAAGGGATCAGGAGGTCGATATCCTGATTGAGGTCAATGTCGCACAGGAAGCTACCAAATTCGGGCTGAAACTGGAAGAAACGCTTGCGCTGGTGCGTGAAGCAGCCAAACTTCCACATCTGCATGTACAGGGACTGATGACCATTGCTCCGTACGTAGAGGATCCGGAGCAGAATCGGCCGATTTTTGCGAGTTTACGGAAATTGTCAGTTGACATAGCAGCCAAAAACATTGATAATATTCATATGAATGTCCTCTCCATGGGAATGACAGGTGATTATGAAGTTGCGATCGAAGAAGGTGCCACGATGGTTCGGGTTGGAACCGGCATCTTTGGGCAGAGAGACTATTCAATTTAGATTACGGAGGAAATAGTGATGGCAAATCCAATGGAACGATTTTTAGATTTTTTGAAGTTAAGTGACGATGATGACGATTTTGATGATGATTACTTTGAGGATGAGGAAGAAAACTACGAGGAGCCTGCTGAGGAGGCACCGGCTCGCGAGAACAGACGAAATTCTTCACGGACAGGCAGTTACAGTGCTTCCCGCAATACCAGAGAAGAACAGCCACAGGATGAAGAACCGGCACCGAAGCGCCGTACCCAGGCGCGTACTTCCTCCAATAAAGTGGTACCGATCCGCACCACATCCCAGGGACTTGAGGTCTGCATCTGCAAGCCAAAGACTTCTATGGATGCACAGGATGCCTGCGAGATGCTGATGCAGGGGATGGCTGTTGTTGTGAATCTTGAGGGCATTGACTTGATGGAAGGACAACGGATCATGGACTTTATCTACGGATGTATCTTTGCAATCAACGGCAAGATGCGTCAGGTATCCCGTTTTATTTTTATATTCTCCCCTGAGAATGTGGATATTTCCGGAGACTATCTGGAATTGGAAGATGACTTTACAAGTCCAACATTAAACAAAGATTTCTAATAACACACGGCGATAAGGATAGGAGGTACCGGGTATGTTGACACCGATTGACATTCAGAACCATACATTGAAGTCTACCATGGGTGGCTACAATAAAAAGGAGACCGACGATTTTCTGGCTACTGTGCAGGAGAATTACGAAGAACTCTACAAGGAAAACAATGATCTCAAAGAGAAAATCACAGCCCTCAGCGAGGGATTACAGTATTATAAACAGATGGAGACGACTCTTCAGAAGGCTCTGGTATTAGCAGAGAAGACCTCGAGCGAGACCCTTGAGACGGCCAATGCGCAGGCGGCACAGATTGTTGACGAGGCCAATCAGCAGGCTGTTGACACGGTGAATCAGGCCAACGCACAGGCTACCGAGACTGTGAATCAGGCCAATGAACAGGCTGCCGGTATCGTAGCTAACGCTAATGCGCAGGCACAGAAGGTCAATGAAGAGATTGCAGCGATCACGAAGCAGGCCAATGCGCAGGTTCAGGAAGTGGTTACTGCGGCTAATGCCAATGCCAAACGCAAGGTTAATGATGCCAAGATCCAGGCCAATGAGATGCTTGCCGCCACCAAGGCGGAGGCGGAGCTGATGAGATCCAAGAATCAGGAGGAACTTCGAATTCTGACACAGAAGATCCGCGAGGCCCAGGATTTTTATGACGCATATCGTCAGAAGATCAAAGTGATGATCGCTAATCAGATGAAGCTGGTTGACAGCGGTCAGTTTGTGATTGAGACTCCGGGCAGTGAGCAGATGCTTGCAACCAACGACCGTGTTGTCGCTAAGAGCCAGGAGAAGTTAAAGGCTAGCCAGGAGACACAGGCACCGACGACGGATAGCAAAGGAATCCAGGAGCCGGTTCTGGAAGAGATTGTTGCGGATGCCATTGAGGAGCCTGTCGTAGAAACGATTGAGACCGCGGCAGAAGTACCGCAGGAGGAAGCTACAAAGGCTGACGAGGATACGGCAAAGAAGGATCAGGAAGCAGAAGAAACAGAGACAGTTGCAGCATCTGAGGAAACTGCTGATGCGCAGAGCGCAGAAGATCCGGAGCAGAAGGAGTCTTCTGATTCTCCGTTTACATTCTTTGATGCCAATTAATGAGTAACAGACAAACTTGTCCGGCATTGTTCCCTGTGGGAGGTGCCGGATTTTTTTATGGAAAGGCTGTGACATAATATTGAAACATGGAAGAAAGATCATCGGATTGGGAATATTGTTTCTGGTGTTAACTGCATTTGACCAGTGGACCAAATGGGTATGCGTCCTGCATCTGAAAGGACACGATCTGGAACTGATCCCGGGTGTGTTTGACCTCCATTATCTGGAGAACCGTGGTGCGGCGTTTGGTATGCTGCAGAATCAGAGAATCCTTCTGCTGCTCATCACGTTTCTCTTCTTTGGTGTGGTGGTATATCTGTTGTGTAGGATACCGGGAGAGCGGCGTTATCTGCCGATGCAGGCCGTTCTGGTGGTGCTTTTGTCCGGTGCGGTCGGTAATATGATAGACCGTGTGTTGCGGGGATATGTCGTGGATTTTTTCTACTTTAAACTGATTAACTATCCAGTTTTTAATGTGGCGGACTGCTATGTCGTAATCGCGGCGGTGGTCGCCGTGATATTGGTGCTGTTTGTCTATCAGGATGATGATTTTGGATGGATTAAGAGGAAATAACTGAGCATGGATTTTGAAGTATATGATTTTTATGTGGAGGAAGCGTGCCGGGATGTCAGGCTGGATAAATTCTTATCGCAGTACCTGGAAGGATACTCACGGTCATTTCTGCAGAAACTGATCAAGGAAGACAAGGTGACGGTGAACAACGGGGCATGCAAGGCAAGCTACCGTCTGACACCGGGAGAACATCTGCAGATCCACATTCCTGAACCGGAACAGATTTCCATTGAGCCGGAAGATATTCCGCTTGATATTTTGTATGAAGACGGAGATATCATTGTGGTGAACAAACCAAAGCGCATGGTGGTGCATCCGGCACCGGGACACTACAGCGGAACCCTGGTCAATGCGCTGATGTATCATTGTCGTGATTCACTTTCCGGGATCAATGGTGTGATGCGTCCGGGGATTGTGCACCGCATCGATCAGGATACCACGGGAGTGCTGGTAGTCTGTAAGAATGATACTGCCCACCAGAGCCTTGCAGAGCAGCTAAAAGAGCATTCGATCACCCGTGAGTACCATGCGATCGTACACGGGCACTTAAAGGCTTCTGAAGGGACGGTAGAGGGGAGTATTGGCAGACATCCGGTGGACCGCAAAAAGATGGAGATGAATGTCCGCAATGGAAAACCAGCTGTTACACATTATCAGGTGATTGATGAACTGAATCATCAATATACGTATATCAGCTGCAGACTCGAAACAGGCCGTACGCATCAGATCCGTGTTCACATGGCCAGCCTGGGACATCCCATTTTGGGAGACAATTTGTATGGACCGTCCAAATGTCCGTTTAAACTGCAGGGGCAGACCCTGCATGCCAAAATCTTAGGATTTGTACACCCGACAACCGGTGAGTATATGGAATTTGAGGCGCCGCTTCCGGACTATTTTGAGAAATTATTACAAAAACTACGATAAAACGGGCTTTTTTGTGCAAAATGATGTAAAATAAAAGAAATATTTTTGTAATATTTACATTGACGTTTTTGTACTAACTTTGTAGAATGAAAGAACTGACACTTGTAGAATGAAGGGATTTCATAAGAATGAAAGAGATACGACTGCATGAAGGTGAACTGAATGTCATGGAGCTATTGTGGTCCAACAAGGCACTGGCCGCCAAGGACATTTCCAAGATCATCAAAGAATACATTGGTTGGGAAAAAAATACCACTTATACCGTGATCAAGCGTCTGATCGACAAGGGAGCCGTTGTCCGTGAGGATCCAGGCTTTGTTTGTCATGCCTGTATTACCAAAAAAGAAGTTCAGGAGATTGAGACCCAGGCTCTGCTGAATCAGATGTACAATGGATCTCTGGAAACCTTTCTGATGAATTATCTAGGGACAAGGGTTTTGTCGGATGCAGAATTAAATATACTAGAGGAGATTTTACACAACAGAGGACGGTAGTACTTTGTGTGCCTGATTTCAACTATGGCATAAACTCCAGTTTTTTTCAAAGATGAAGTGTAGCCAATCCAGTATAAGTAACATATAAGCAAATCAAACATTCCAAGGAGGCAGAAAACTATGGGAACATCGAATAATCTGTCATATCATCAGCAGATTTCACATACCGAGATTGAGAAAATGCGTGTGCTGCTGCAGGATATGCCACGGTTTGCCAGGGATTATTTCCGAGGCATCGAACAGACGACATCGGCCAAGACCAGGATCGGCTATTGTTACGATATCCGGACATTTTTTCGTTTTCTGGTATCCGCCAATCCCATGTATAAGGACAGTCAGATCTGTGACATCACATTGAAGGATCTGGATAATCTGGAGCCGGTGGACATCGAGGAATATCTGGAATATCTCAAACTATATACGTACGATGGTCAGCAATTTACGAATGACGAACGAGGCATCAAACGCAAATTTGCTTCTCTGAGAAGTTTTTATGCATATTATCAGAAGCGCGGCCAGCTTCAGAACAATCCAACGATTGTCGTGGATATGCCAAAACTTCACAGCCGTGAGATCATCCGGCTGGACGCCGACGAAGTGGCCGAACTGTTGGAAATCGTAGAAAACGGCGGCAAAGATCTGACCGGGAAAAAGAAAACCTTTTATGAGAAAAACAAACTGCGCAATATTGCCATTTTTACACTGTTTCTGGGCACAGGAATCCGTGTTTCCGAATGTGTGGGTCTTGATATCGAGGATGTTGATTTTAAGAATAACCGCATCCGTGTCACCCGAAAAGGTGGCAAGGAGGAATTTATTTACTTTGGTCCGGAGGTCGAGACAGCACTGAAGAATTATATCACCGGTGCACGCAGTCAGATCACCCCGAAGGAGGGACATGAACATGCACTCTTCTACTCGATTCAGAAGCGCCGGATGTGTGTCCATGCCATGGAAAATCTGGTGACGGAATATGCGTCCAAGGTGACCAAATTCAAACATATTACGCCTCACAAGCTCAGAAGCACCTATGGCACTTCCCTGTATCGTGAAACGGGTGATATCTATCTGGTGGCGGAGGTGCTCGGCCACAACGATGTCAATACGACCAGAAAGCACTATGCCGCGATGGGCGATGATAAGAAACGAAGCGCGGCATCTGCTGTGACACTTCATAAGAAGAAATAAAACTGGCTGCGAGTCTAATGTTAAACGGCGAAAAGCTCATAGAACTTTTCGCCGTTTATTATCTTATCGGCTTAACGCACCGATGGATATTCCTTAAAGGTATTTGCGATACATTTATAGATGGATGCAGATGCCTTTTTCTGATATGCAGGATCTGTAAGCTTCTTATAGTCACTGCTGCCGGAGATAAATCCCAGCTCAATTAAGATGGCCGGTACCGTGTTATAACGGCATACCACGTATTGAGCAGTCTTTACGCCTCGGGTTGGCTCATTCAGATCAGAAACCAGGGTATCGTGCATGTTCCTGGCCAGAATCTTGCTGGTCAGTTTGCTTGGGCTTACCTTGTTGTTGGACAGGGAATAATATACCTCCAGGCCAGATACTGCAGCGGAACCACAACTGTTCATATGCAGGCTGACAAACATGTCTGCGGAAACCTTGGACGCATATTTGGCACGATCCATAAGCTCCACAAAGGTATCATCCGATCTGGTCCAGTAAGCCTTGATGTGAGTCTGGTCTGCTGGGAAGTATTTCTTCATATGCGTATAGATCATGGCAAGATTCAGATTTTTTTCCTTAGTGCCGTGATTGGTGGCACCGGAATCATGATCGCCGTGTCCGGCATCCAGCACGACAATATTATCATAGATATCGTCAGGATCACCCATGATCACACGGAAATACCCATCTCCCTCTTCCATCTTGTAACCCTGCAGATCCTTGGTCTTTACGACCACCTTGGTCTCTTCCGCAGACTCATCTTCCTTGACGGAAACCGAGGAAATCTCATGATCCAGATAATACAGATCTGCGTTGATCTTGTCTTTGCAAAGTCCCGGGATCACGAAATAGAATTTATTGTCTGCATACAGATCGTTCGTCCGGACGCTGGAGAACGATACTCCTTCCGGAAGAGGAATCTGCATGGAATAATATACAGAAGTAAATCTGATCTCAGCCCCCTGATCTGTCAGACTGGTATCATATCGCTGCCTGGTGTCATACTGCACCTGAACCACTGTGTTTGTCCCTGAGACGGACAGAGAGATCTTTTTGATATATTTGTTGGATATGTCAAGATCGCCCTCTTCCAGGGCATTATACGTGTTTTGGAAGGTATATGAAATGATACCAAGGTTATCATCGATGGCAACGGAGGTATTGTCCTGGGTTGTCTCTTTGGCAGTCTCCAAGTTTAGAATGTTTCTGGAGTTTGAGGAGTTGCGGGTCAGAGAAATTGTCGTCAGAGCATTGGAGTATTTGCTCGTATCATACGAGGAATCTTTCGCGGTTCGATAGAATAACTGCAATGTGGTCAGATGGATCTTCTTGCCGGATACTTTGTAGGCGTATCCCAGTTTGTTGGCAACATATGCAGCAGGTACATACATGATAGATTTCCCGGTTCTGGAGTTCTTTGCGATCACTGCCGGTTTTGTCATGCTATATTTTTTGCCGTTGACAGACATCTTGTTGGATCCGGCTTTAATAACGATCTGTTTCTGTCCGGTAAAATCCGTGATCGTCAATGTACGTCCGTTAGAGTCAAACTTGGCAGATTGACAATTCAGACGTTTGGAAATCAGATCGGCGGGGATCATCCAGGTCTTTTTGACGCAAACCGGAGGAAAACTGGTATTGGAAATTCTTTTTTGATCCAGAGATACCTGATATCCTCTGCCGGTATACGATCCTTTCATGCCGGATGTCGAAATCCTAATCTTTGTAGTGGCCGCCTGTGATGATACAGGGAATGTGGTACCACAAATCATAATCACAATAAGTAATAAGAATGCCGGAACTGTGAATTTCCGGGAAACGGTGGATGTCCTCGTTGACATAATATGCCCTCCTCTACAGTATATATCCATTAAAATAGTACAGGATAATAAGGGCAAAATCAAGTCAAAAACAGGGAAACCGTACCGGTTTCCCGAAAGGAATTATGAGATGGGATCTGAGGAAGCCACAACCTCAGTCTGTACATCGTGAGAGGCGTCGATCTGCTGTTTCCAGACAGGAACCAGGATCGTCGAATCCTCGTAGATCGTATCGGAAGAAAGGTGGTTGCTTTCCTTGATCTCTTTGATATAAGAGTTCATCGTGCCGCAGTCAGAGGTGTAATACTCAGAGGCAATGCTCCAGAGTGTATCCTCCTTCTCGACCTGCACGATAATGACATGTTTTTCTCTGCCGGTCAACGCAGAGGCGTCGGAATTCTTATGATGTGATACCTGAAATGCGGTTCCGAGGACGATGGAAATCAATAAAACAGATACTGAAAATAAACGGATCGTAGCGGTGTGTCTTCTTGTTCTCTTTTTCATATCGATGCCTCCTGTTCGGATAACTACAAACGTATGTTCTATACATAATATAGCATGCGAACATACGTTTGTCAACAGAAAATCGAACAAATATTCGGATGTTGTGCCGCGGGGAAAATGATGATCACACCGGCTCTTCCCTATCCTTTATGATCTGTCCGGTCCGGACATGTGGTCTGATAAATTGATTATATTGATACTGCCATAATTCCCGGGATGTCTCGGAGCCTCTTTTATTTCTGTTCAGGATCTGGCTCAGGCGGACCTGGTGTTCTTCCCATGCTTTGGCATCGGAGGCGTGGTTTAACATGGTAGGCTGAACATTGTCCAGCATATGGGCAAATTTGGCCTCCGGGGTCTCATAGGCCTCAAACTCATCCCAGAGGGCACGCAGACGCTTTTCCTGATCCTCCGGAAGCATGGAGAACAGATGATCCGCAGCCAGGGTCTCGCGGGCCTGTTTGGTCGTATGAGCCTGTTTGTCGTAGGCGTAGGTATCCCCTGCTTCAATCTCAATGATATCGTGGATCAGTACCATCTCGATGACATGAAGTCTGTCTACCGGTTCCTCCGCGTATTCCGTCAGCAACATGGCCATAATAGCGAGGTGCCACGAATGTTCTGCATCATTTTCCTTGCGGCTGCCATCACTGAGATAGGTCTGTCGTCCAATCTGTTTCATCGCATCAAGGCGTTCGATAAACTGCATCTGCTGTTCCAGTCGTTTCATAGGTATTGCACTTCCTTTTCTGTAAATTACTTCTTTGTTTGGTTATAAGTTGAAGATCTGATATTTGTACATAACGAAAGACAGTCCGCATAGTCATAGTGTCTATGCGGACTGGTTCGTTCATTGGCATGGTCTAATGATATCTGCGGAATAAACCGGTGACTTTGCCAAGGATATCTACCTGATCGACAATGATCGGATCCATCGAGTCATTTTCCGGCTGCAGGCGGTAATGCCCGTTTTCCTTGTAGAAGGTCTTCACCGTAGCGGAGTCCTCCACCAATGCGACGACCAGATCGCCATTGGATGCGGTGTTCTGTTTCTGAACAATGATCTGATCTCCATCGTAGATTCCGATATTGATCATGCTCTCTCCGCGCACCTTTAACATAAAGGCCTCTCCACTCGGCATGTCCTCGGAGAGCAGAGGAAAATATCCCTCAATATTCTGCTCTGCAAAGATCGGTTCTCCGGCTGCAACCTGTCCCAGCAAAGGAACATTGATGATCTCGCGTCGTGACAGGTTAAATTCATCATCCACGATCTCGATAGCTCTTGGCTTGGAAGGGTCTCTTCGGATGTATCCGTTTTTCTCAAGGCTTTCCAGATGAGAATGAACCGATGATGTGGATTTGAGATGGACTGCACTGCAGATCTCGCGGACAGCGGGCGGATACCCTCTCTCCAGAATCTCCTGTTTGATGTAATCCAGTATTTCCTGCTGCTTCGGTGTGATTTTACCCTTACCCATATAGACGAACCTCCTGTGGTGTCATTCCGTTTGTTAGTAAAACAGTATCATATTTGATAAAAAATGTCAAACAAATGTTCGTGAACATCTGTTTGACATCAGGGATGGTTTATTCAGACATAATCTCATCAGGCAGTATCTGTTTTCCGTCAGACCAGATTCTTTCAAGATCATAGAAAAGCCGGTCTTCGCGAAGAAAGATATGGACTACAATATCCTTGAAATCCATCAGCACCCAGCTGCTGTCCCGGTTTCCCTCTGTCCTCTGCAGCGCATATCCGGCTTTGTGCATCTGCTCTTCCACCTCATCCATACAGGCCTGTACCTGTGGTGCACTTCCGGCTCCTGCAATGATGAAATAGTCGGCCAGTGTCGAGATTTCATGAATATCAATGATCTTAATGTCCTCGGCTTTTTTATCGTCAAGTGCTTTCCAGGCAGTATATGCCATTTTCTTTGTCTCCATTAGATATCCTCCTTGTGTTGGTGTAATTGTTCATAATATGCAAAGGCTTCACGGGTTCCGGGATCGATCTCCCGCAGTCTGCCTTTTCCCTCTGTCGTGACTTCTGTCAGATAATCAAGAGTCGCTTTCATGATCAGATAGACGGCTTCTCTCAGATCGGTAAAGGCCGTTTGTCGGATCTGCGGCAGTATCGTCAGTGGTTTGCGGTGTGGTTCAATGTAATCGGCGACAAACAGGATTTCCTCAAGTGTGGTCATATTCGGTTTGCCAATGGTATGGCACCGGATGGCTGAGAGGATCTCATCATCCTCAATGTCGTACCTCGTCTGTGCGTAATAGGCTCCCAGTTTGCCGTGAAGCAGATGGGGATTGCGCGCTTCTAGCTCAGATACAGGAATATGCGCATCTGAGCATTCTTTGAGCATACGCTCGTCGCTCAGACATTTGGCACAGTCATGCAACACACCTGCGATGGATGCCCTGTCCAGATCCACATTGTATTTCATTGCAAGCATACAGGCCGTATAGCGTACTCCTACAGTGTGCAGAAAACGCTTCTCGGTCATGCGGTCCCGCACCTTTTCCTGTAGTTTTTCAATCTCTTTTTGTTCCATGATTCGTATCCTCTCCCCTGTCGGAATATATATGATGTGACACAATATAATCTGCCACATCCCTGCCGACATATGGTGTAATGTCGCAGCCAATAGCCGCTGCGGATCGAATGTCACTGGAGCTTATATCCAGAAGTTTCATCGGAATACAGCGGATCGATCCGCCAAACTGTGCCATCAGCGAATCGGCAATCTGGTGCATTTGTTCCGGTTGGCTTCCCGGTCTGCCCACTGCCAGGATCGGAATAGAATCGAGGATCAGATCGGGGCGGTACCAGTGTGCAAAGGTACACAGGGAATCACCACCGATGATAAAGGAAAAGCTCAGTTCAGGATATGCCTCAAACAATAGTGGCAAAGTCTCCGCTGTATAGGTGAATCCGTCTCTTTTCCACTCAAAATCTGAAAAATGAATCTTTGGCTCGTTCCGGATCATCCGCAGGATCATCTCTTTGCGTGCTTCTTTGGATGCCAGCCCGGTATGCGCTTTGTGAGGCGGAATATTAGATGGCATCATCCAGACTTCATCGACGATTCCGGTATCAAGCACTGATCTGGCCATTGTCAGATGTCCCTTGTGGACCGGGTTAAATGTCCCTCCCAGAATGCCTACTTTTCTGGCAGTCATGACTTTTTCTTTGCCTTTTCAAGTTTGGCTTTCTGTCTTCTCTTCTCTTCTTTTTTCGGATTTAATTTGTAGAGAACGATCTTTTTGCCAATCACCTGAACAACCTGTGATCCGGTGCGCTGTGCAATGATCTCTGCCAGTTCTCTGGGATCATCCATGCAGTTCTTGAGCACGGAGATTTTGATCAGTTCTCTTGCTTCCAGAGCGTCTTTGATCGCCTCGGTCTGGGCCGGAGTCAGACTTGATTTGCCAATCTGGAAGATGCTGTCGATTTTCATTGCCTGTGTCTTGAGCGCGGCTCTCTCTTTGCTTGTCATAGGTTTCTCTCCTCTTAGAAAGCCCCTCACCAAGGTGAAGGGCTGTTTTTTATTGTTCATAATGTATCGCTTATTCAACAAGAATTGCGAAGCAATTCTTGCAAGGGCAAAATGCTGATTTTGCCCTTTTTTTATTTATAGGAAACTGCTCATAATCTATCGATAAGCCAACAAGAATTGCGAAGCAATTCTTGCAAGGGCAAAATGCTGATTTTGCCCTTTTTTATTTATAGGAAACTGCTCATAATCTATCGATAAGCCAACAAGAATTGCGAAGCAATTCTTGCAAGGGCAAAATGCTGATTTTGCCCTTTTTTATTGTGCCGGTAACGCGGTCGTGCCATCGTTGTATTCAAATTCTTTCTTGCCGTTGTAGTCGAAGATAAACTGCTTGAGTATCGCAGACTGCTGTGCGGCATCGATCGTCAGACAGGATCCGACTCCGGGTACACTTCCGGATCCAAACGTGTGTGGATAAGGAATCTGTAACTGTTTGATGTCCGTCGTTCCCATGAAAACGACATCTTTGACATATCCAATGATCTGTTTGTTCTTCAGATCGGTTTTGACATATTTGAGAACGTCCTTGCAGATATGCAGCCACTCTGACATCGGAAGTTTTTTTACCTTGTCAAAGATGGCATTGATCGTGGTTCGCTGTCTCCAGGTACGTCCATAATCATCTCTCAGGCCATTGATCGTCGTGCCTTCCTTACGGATACGGCAGTATCCAAGTGCCTGGCTTCCGTTCAATGTCTGTTTGCCGGCCTTGACGTTACGGTATTCTTTCTTACGAATATAGTTTGTTGAGTTCAGATAATCTGCTTCGGACTGTGTCAGTTCCAACTCGACTCCGCCGACGTCATTGACCACACGGACAAAGGCCTGGAAACTCACCTCAACATAGCCATCCAACTTGATGTTGTAATTCTGGGCTATGGTCTGATATAAGAGTTTGATCCCGCCCCAGGAATTGGCAGCGTTTAATTTATTCTGACCATGTCCCGGAATGTCAACTAACTGATCTCGCATCAGGGAAGTCAGTTTTAATGCATTGTGTTTCTTGTCAAGTGTTGCGATCAGCATGGTATCGGTCAGACCGCTGGCACCGTAACCGGTTTCCTCTCGGTAATCGTTGCCGACAAGAAGTATATTGACAATGTCTGAATCTGAATTTACCTTGATCCCTTTCAGATCTACGGTCGATAAGGTGGTATCATAATCCTTCTGGATGACATCCAGAGAATCTGTTACCGTAGCCTGCGTCTTTGCAATCAGAAAGCCTGTGGAACAACACAGAACTATCCCAATAAAATATAGTACCTTCTTCCAAATCATCTCGGTTTCTCCTATAAATGCATAATATAGTATATTGTATATCAATAGCAATTTTTATGCAACTGATTCTGTCGTTACTGTGTCGTTTCTGTCGAGGATGCAGAGGACGTAGATTTTGGCTGGTATTCATAGTCATGGTCTTTATCGCTGTATTTAAAGATAAATTCATGCAGAGCTTCCTTATTCTGATCCAGATCCGGAATAAGTACATCACCGATATAGGTTCCCGCAGAATTGGTATAGTGCTGGTCTATCTGTATCGTGCCATTGACCGGGATCTGGCAGCTATGGATCTTCGTGGTACCCATAAAGATCACATCCTTCATGTACCCGATAATGTCATCGCTTTTGAGGTCGGTGGTTACGTATTTTGACATCATCCGTTCAGCAATCTTAGTCAATCTGGAGATTGGCATTTTCTTGGCCTTGTTGAATACGGCATTGATGACATTACGCTGTCTCCAGGTACGTCCCCAATCATCGGTCAGACCGTTTGGCGTGTAGACTGTTTTACGGATACGGGAATATCCCATGGCCTGCCAGCCGTTGAGGGTCTGTTTGCCCGCTTTGACATTGCGGTATTCCTTCTTGCGGATATAGTTTGTTGTGTTCAGATAATCTGCTTCAGATTGTGTCAGTTCGACATCAATACCGCCGACAGCATCTACGACTTCACGGACAGCCTTGAAATTCAGTTCGACATATCCGTCAAGTTTAATACCGAAGTTTTCTGCG
The DNA here is from genome assembly GCA_934351255.1 of uncultured Lachnospiraceae bacterium. Classification (GTDB taxonomy): domain Bacteria; phylum Bacillota; class Clostridia; order Lachnospirales; family Lachnospiraceae; genus Jutongia. The sequence goes on along the minus strand of CAKRJH010000002.1, from coordinate 25,442 downwards.
ATGGTCTTGTACAGAAGTTTGACACCGCCGCCCTCATATCCATAGACAGAATTTAATTTGTTCATGCCTTCGTGTCCCGGTATGTTCACAATCTGGTCTCTCATCAGCGATGTCAGTTTTAACATGCCGTGCTTGGTGTCCAGAGTACCGATCAGCATAGAGTCCGGACAGCCGGTCTCACTGTATCCCACTCCCTCACGAAAATCATTTCCAACAATCAGGACATTGATAATCTTAGAATCCGTGGTTACTTTGATGCCGGAGAGATCCACATCGGACAGTGATACTCCGTTGTTGGCGGAGCCGGCAATTTTATCAAGTGTATGTCTGGTCTTTGCCGCAAATGCACCTGCGGCGATCACCGCAATAAAGCAGATGATGTACAGTATTTTTCCAAATTTTGTTTTAAACATAATAATCCCCATTCCGGAGCGGTTTGTTAATGGAGTTCAGATGATTTCTTACAGTGTTTCTCTTCTGCCCTCCGGCCATGTCTGTGACGCTCCGGCACAAACTGCCAATTCCTGAAATATTTTACCTTATTTTATCGGGATTAACAAGTCAATTTAAGAGAAATTAAACTTTGATTTGACGAACATATGTACTTTGCTTATAATAGAGGGCAACGAAAAAGAAAGGAGGATCTGATATGGCAAGAACCGGCAGAGCCGGCAAAAATAACTGGGCCTTATTTTTACTGGTATTAGCAGGCATTGTGATAGGAAGTTTTCTGGCCAAAGTCACAGCTGGGGTCTCCTATCTTTCCTGGATGAATTATGGACAGCAGTTCGGGCTGACCAAACCATTTACCTTGGATCTGGGTATTCTGGTGTTGACATTCGCCCTTTCGATCAAAATTACGATTGGAAGTATTCTTGGAATAGTGATCTCTTTTATTATTTATAAATTAATCTAATAGGAAATTGCGGTGATAACTAAAAAAGAAGGGCAAAACGTTTGTTTTGCCCTTCTCATTTTGATTCAAATAATTGATTTATACCGGATATACCTGATTTTCGGTATCCGCAACAGAGGCATCTACTTTCTTCTGCTGTGCTTCACGGTATTTGAAGAAGTCCATGGCTACCTGTGGGAACAGCGCGTAGGATAATACATCCTCATCCTGCTGCTTATACTGTGCCATCTCTTTTTCCAGAGACTCAAGCTGAGGCTTGATATTGTCTGCAGGACGGCAGGTGATAACCTTGGCACCCTCGCCCAGACATTTCTTCTGAACTTCCTTGTCAAATGGCTTAACCGTCTGTCCAAACTCACCGGATAACAGCTTCTTGGACTCTTTGGTTACCATCTTATATCTCTCGCCGGATACGACATTGAGAACGGCCTGTGTACCCACGATCTGTGAAGAAGGAGTAACCAGTGGCGGCTCACCAAAGTCTTTACGAACTCTTGGCACCTCTTCGAGTACCTGTTCATATTTGTCTTCCTGACCCATCTCTTTTAACTGGGATACCAGGTTGCTGAGCATACCGCCAGGTACCTGATAACGCAGTGTCTGGATATTTACACCCAGAACCTTGGTGTTCATCAGACCGGTCTTGAGTGCTTCTTCGCGCATTGGGCGGAAGTAGTCAGCAATCTCAGCGAGCAGGTTCTGATCCAGTCCGGTATCATATGGAGTGCCTCTGAATGCCTCCACCATAACTTCTGTAGCAGGCTGGCTGGTTCCCATAGAGAATGGAGACATTGCGGTATCGATGATATCGCAACCTGCCTCTACGGCCTTCATGTAGGTCATTGACGCTACACCGGAAGTATAGTGAGTATGAAGGTCGATCGGAATATCTACGGATTCTTTTAATGCTGTGACAAGCTCTGTTGCCTTTGCAGGAACCAGAAGACCGGCCATATCCTTGATACAAAGGGACTTAGCACCCATATCCTCAATACGCTTTGCCATATCTTTCCAGTAATCCAGAGTATAGGCATCGCCCAGAGTATAGGATAATGCAATCTGCGCATGTCCATTCTCTTTGTTGGCAGCCTTTACGGCGGTCTCCAGATTACGCATATCATTCAGACAGTCAAAGATACGGATGATATCGATACCGTTTGCAATAGACTTCTGTACGAAATACTCTACCACATCATCTGCATAGTGGTTGTAACCGAGAATGTTCTGGCCACGGAACAGCATCTGCAGCTTGGTGTTCTTAAAGCCTGCACGCAGCTTACGCAGTCTCTCCCATGGATCTTCCTTCAGGAAACGCAGGGATGCATCGAAGGTAGCACCTCCCCAGCACTCTACGGCATGATAACCAACCTGATCCATTTTGTCTACGATCGGAAGCATCTGTTCTGTCGTCATACGGGTGGCGATCAGGGACTGATGTGCATCACGCAGGATCGTCTCAGTGATCTGTAATGGTTTTTTCTGAATCTCTTTTTTCTCAACAGGCTTCTTTACTTCGCTTGTAACGACATCAGCCTTTGGTTTGTTATTATTTGAAGATTTTTTCTTAGACATAATTTCCTCCTTCTATCTTATATTCCAAAGATTGCCATAAATACACCGGCGGCCACGGCAGTACCGATAACTCCGGCTACGTTAGGTCCCATCGCATGCATCAGCAGGAAGTTTGTAGGATCCGCTTCCGAACCGACTTTCTGGGAAACACGGGCAGCCATTGGAACGGCAGATACACCGGCAGAACCAATCAGTGGATTTACTTTGCCACCGGTCACCTTGCACATCAGTTTACCGAACAGCACACCGCTGGCAGTACCGATCGCAAATGCAACCAGACCCAGGCCTACGATCTTTAAGGTGGATACCTTTAAGAATGCCTGTGCTGTGGTGGTAGCTCCGACAGAAGTACCAAGAAGGATTACTACGATGTACATTAATGCGTTGGATGCTGTCTCTGCAAGCTGTTTTACAACGCCGGACTCCTTGAACAGGTTACCAAGCATCAGCATACCTACCAGAGGAGCTGTTGTAGGAAGCAGCAGACATACAACGATGGTTACAATAATTGGGAATAAGATCTTCTCCAGCTTGGATACCGGACGAAGCTGTTCCATCTTGATCTTTCTCTCTTTTTCTGTCGTCAGAAGTTTCATGATCGGAGGCTGGATGATCGGCACCAGAGACATGTAGGAATATGCCGCCACGGCAATAGGTCCCATGTACTCTGTCTGCTTCAGTTTTCCACACAGGAAAATAGAAGTAGGACCATCGGCACCACCGATGATGGAGATTGCTGCTGCGGCTTTGTCGTTGAAGCCCCAGAGAATTGCAATCAGGTAAGCTGAGAAAATACCGAACTGTGCTGCGGCTCCCAGCAGGAAACTCATTGGGTTTGCGATCAGAGGACCGAAATCCGTCATCGCACCAACACCCATGAAGATCAGGGAAGGTAAGATACTCCACTCATCCAGGGTATAGAAATAATACAACAAACCACCTACGCCATTTGAGGTGTCCTCAGGGCTTGCAATAATATCCGGGTAAATATTTACCAGAATCATACCGAAAGCGATTGGCACCAGAAGCAATGGTTCGTATTCTTTTTTAATCGCCAGATACAGGAAGATACAACCAACGATGACCATCAGATAATTGCCGAGGGTCAGGTTCGCAAATGCGGTCTGGTGTACCAGATTCCCGAGCGTTTCAATAACGTAACTCAATGCCAGTACCTCCTAAATTAATTTAACGTTGCCAATACTGCGCCTGCCTCAACGGAATCACCGGATGCAACATTGATAGATGCAACAGTTCCATCTTCCGGAGCAACGACCTCATTCTCCATCTTCATAGCCTCTAAGATCAGAAGAACATCGCCCTTCTTTACTGCCTGGCCTGCGCTTGCCTTTACGTCAAGAATCTTTCCAGGCATAGGAGCGTTGACTTTGATCGCACCCTGTGCACCGGATGCTGCTGGAGCTGCTGCTTTTGGTGCAGCCTTTGGAGCGGCCTTAGGTGCAGCGGCAGGAGCAGAAGCGCCAGCGCCTCCCTCTTCTACGGTAACATCATAAACGGTTCCATTTACTGTAATTGTATAATTTTTCATGAATATCCTCCATTCTGCCATCCTTTGTGGCATTTACTGATTATGATCGGCGAATGATTGAACGAACGACAAGGCCATCCGTACTCTCACTCTCTGTAGCAGCCGCGATTGCTGCGGTAATGACAGCAACCAGCTCCAGGTCATCGGTTACATCCACACCGGTGTCTGCGACAGCAGGTGCGGCTACTGCTTCCACTGTGGCAGTGTCGGCTGCTTTGTTGTTGGCTTTATTCTGAATCATGCCAATGAACTTGAAGCAGCTGATCAGCAGCGCGATAAAGATCAGTACAATAAATACGATCGCCATACTCAGCACGGTATTTAATGCTGCCATCTTCATCTTATCGCCGAGTGTCTTGTACTCATTAAAGTTGATCTGCTCGGATCCATCCTCGTTCTTTGCAACAGATCCGTTCTCATCGAATGTCACAGAGGCGAGGGTTCTGCCTTTTTTACATTTGACGGTCATCGTGACTGTAGCAGTGTCGGTGTTGATGGTATATTCTACCTTCTCAACCTTCTCATATGCTCCATATTTTTTCTGAAGCTTTCCATATTCGGCATAGGTGGCTAGTGCATCGGCATAGGTCACCTTGTCCTCGTCAGATAACTGCTGGTCATAATAATCAACAGCACCTGCATAATCTGTCTCAAACCATTTTTCAATATATTCCACAGCGGATTTCTTCAGTGTGGATTTGTTGAAATTCTCATTCTCAGCGACGAACTTGACTTTGCAGCCGCACATCAGGAACATACTGGCAATGACACAGAAAAGTAATGCTAATCTCTTCTTCATATGATCACTCCTTAATTAGATTGTTCCATGTTTCTTGGCAAACGGATACTCGCTTTTGGTAAATAACATCTCAAATGCGAAGATCAGCTGCTTGCGGGCAGATGCAGGCTCAATCACGGAATCAATGTATCCGCGGGCTGCTGCAGCCTGTGTTCCGGACTGTGTCTTGAACTCTGCTGCCTTGGCATTCAGATCGACATCCTTCTCACTGCCATACATGATCTTGGCAGCGACATCTGCATCCATCATACCAATCTGGGCTTCCGGAAGTGCAAAGACGAAATCGGCACCGATATGCTTGGAGTTCATGCAGATATATGCGCTTCCGTAGGCATTGCCGGTGATCAGATTGACCTTTGGCACATCAGCCTCTGCAAATGCTGCTGTCAGAGCTGCTGCCTTGGATGCGATAGTCTTCTCCTCTTCCTTCGATACTGCAAATCCCTCGACATTGGTCAGGGTCAGGATCGGAATATTCAGTGCGTCACACTTCTTGATGAAGGACACTGCCTTGTCACAGCCCTGGCTGGTCAGGCGTGCATCAAATGTCTTGACGGTCTTTCCTTCTTCATCAAATAATGCGGTACGGTTTGCAATTGCGCCGACAGTCATGCCGTCAAAGCTGACAAAACCGGTTACCATCTCCTGTGCAAATCCTTCCTTTACCTCCAGGAAGAACTGCTGGTCGCTAAGTTCTGTCAATGCGACAGCAGGATCAGCAACAGAAGCTGCAAACTCTGGAACCATACGGTTCAGGTCATCCAGGCACTCTTCCATGCCACCGATGTCATTATTGTTCTGTGGAAGGATAGTGACGAGTTCGCGGATGCTTCCAAGCACCTCAGCCTCTCCCTCGCAGATCACATCTACAGTAGATGCAAGAGCCTGGAAGTCTGCAGCTGCAGTATCACATTTCTCTGTATAGTTGCCATCCAGTACATTTGGGGAATTTACAAACAGTCTTCCGTTTGCTTTCTCCATAAATGTAAAGTCACTCATCGCAGCCATCACTGCAACTCCACCACCGCAGTTTCCAAGAATAGCACTGATCTGTGGAATTACACCGGAAGCCTTTGCCTTCATACGGTAAATCTGGCCAAAGCCGGCTAATGCATCGGTAGACTCCTGCAGACGAAGTCCTGCACAATCGATCAGCCCGATCACAGGGGTTCCTGTTTTCATGGCCAGATCATACAGATGTGCGATCTTCTTGGCATGCATCTCACCGATAGATCCGTTCAGTGCTGTCGCATCCTGACTATAGACATAGACAGGATGTTCCTGGATCAATCCGTATCCTGTGATGACACCATCAGCCGGAACGGATTTTTCCTGCATGTTGAAATCTGTGCTGCGCTTGGTAATGGTTGCGCCAATTTCAACAAAGCTGTTTTCGTCAACTAAAGTCTGGATACGACCCATCGCTGACAAAGCGTTTGTGTTACTCATGTTCAGCCCTCCAATTATTGTAATATTATATATAAAACACATTTATACCGAGTATAAGTTTATCCTTTTTGCCAAAAAAAGGCAACCTCTTTTTCATAATCTTCTGATACTTTACATAATAATTATGTAAAAAACGGAAAGTATGGAAAAATGTTTCATAATAAACAGTTATTTCGAAGAATTGCGGTTCTCGGTGTCTTTGTACTTCTGTTCTGTATGACACATTCCAGACAGGAAACAGATATGCCGGTATATGGGGATAAGATCTGGGATCAGACTGTGAGCGCCGCAGAATTCGGGCTCGAAGGAGAAGCTGCTTCCCAGCCTGTTTCCAAACTCCACGCAAAAGCGGCCTGTCTGATGGAATGGGAATCCGGCCGCGTGCTCCTTGATAAGAAGATGGAGGAAAAACTGCCCATGGCCAGTACGACCAAGATCATGACGGCCATTCTGGTGCTGGAAAATCTTCCCATGGATCAGGAGGTGACGTTTTCAAGCTATGCGGCATCTATGCCTGACGTCCAGTTAAATGCCAGACAGGATGAAACATTTTATGTGAAAGATCTGCTGTATTCGCTGTTATTGGAGTCCCACAATGACACGGCGGTGGCGCTGGCAGAGGCAGTCTCCGGTTCCGTGGAGGCATTTGCGGAAAAAATGAATGAAAAAGCGGTGGAACTTGGCTGCACCGGAACGCATTTTGTCACGCCAAATGGACTGGATGAGTCCGATCATTATTCCTGCGCGAAAGATCTGTGCCTGATCGCGTCCTATGCGCTTCACAATGATACCTTCTGTGAACTGATCCGCACGGCAAGCCATACCTTTTGTTCCCTCTCCTCTCGCAGAACCTTTGCGGTCTACAATCATGATTCTTTTCTGACCGGTTATCAGGGAGCACTTGGCATAAAGACCGGTTTTACCTCAAAAGCCGGCTATTGCTTTGTGGGGGCGGCTAGACGAAACGGGATGACCCTGGTAGGATGCGTGCTTTCCAGCGGCTGGCCGCCGAACAAATCCTGGAAGTACCGGGATACGACAGTGATGATGGACTATGGGTTCCAGGCGTATCATAATGTGGTGATCCAGCCGGTTCAAAAGACAATTCCCCGCCCTGTGCGTGGAAAGGATAACCGGCAGATCTTCCTGAAGGTGCCGGAGGATGCTGAGGCATTCACCTATCCGCTGCAGAGCGGGGAATCGATATTGTTTCGGGTGACCATGACACCGGGAGGGACCGGTCAGGAGACGGTCAGTCTGCCGGATGGAACTATCCATCAATGGCCACTGGAACCAGAGAACTAAGAATAATCAGCAGTTTCGGGCTTTCTCGGTCTCACCTCTGGCTGCATAATAGATGCAGTCGCAGATCCTCTTGTAGACCTGCTCTGCAATCTGCACTGACTTCATGTCCTTGTAATCTTCATAGTATAATGGTTTCAGATAATAGACTTGTGTGGTGACTTTGCGGATACTCCACAGATCAAATACTTTCCAGGAATCGATCAGTGCCACCGGCACGATCGGTGCATGCGCTTTCATGGCACTTTTGAAGGTGCCGGCCTTGAACGGATCCACGTAGTTGCCATTGCGGCGTTTGTAGCCGCCGGAAGGAAAGATGATGAATTTGCGTCCCTGTTTCACTTCCTGGGAGATCTCCCGGATGATACCGGCTGCCTGGCGGATGTCATCCAGCCGGATCCGTTTGCCCTGGACCAGGTCTACAAACTGCTGGACCAGCAGACCGTGGGAGCGTTCATCATCTATGACGACTGTACATGGTTTCCTGTGGGTATACATAATGCCGAGGGCATCGTATTTGCCCTGATGATTCGCCACCATGACATAGCCGCCTTCTTTGGGAAGGTGCTCCTGACCATATCCGTTTGTGTGGATGCGGCCGGCTTTCATCATATAGCGGATGGCCTTGACATCATATTGATAGCGGAATTCCTCGGAGTACCTGCCGGGATTGTGCGCGTAAAATGCCATTTTGGGGATCATCCAGATCCGTGGGAGATTTTTTATGATAACACTGTAAAATCGCAGCATACGTTTCCTCATTTCTAATTTTGTTTATAACCGATATTACTATATCATAAGAAAGTTTGAGGTTCAAACGCTTTCATTGACAGAATCTACCGAAAAAATTAGAATAGACACAAATGATTTTAAGAGAATGGAGAACAATACTATGGCGTTTGATGGCATTGTGATTGCAAATATAGTATATGACCTGAAACAGAAACTCGAGGGAGGCCGCATCACCAAGATCGCTCAGCCCGAAAAAGATGCGCTGCTGCTGACGGTAAAGACCAGTAAAAGCAGTGAACAGGGCACGGTGAGGTCGCAGTATCGTCTGATGATCTCCGTCAATCCCAGTCTCCCACTGGTGTATCTGCTTGAGGAGAACAAGCCCTCTCCGATGACCGCACCGACATTCTGTATGGTTCTTCGCAAACATCTGAACAACTGCAGGATTGTTTCCATCACGCAGATGGGGCTGGAGCGAGTGATCCGCATGGACCTGGAACATCTCAATGAAATGGGCGATCTCTGCCGGAAATATCTGTACATTGAGCTGATGGGCAAACACAGCAATATTATATTCACCGAGGAGGATGACCGGATCGTGGACAGCATCAAGCATATCTCCGCTTTGGTCAGTTCCGTGCGCGAGGTGCTTCCGGGGCGTACGTATTTTATCCCGAACACACAGCACAAGAGGGATCCGGAGCAGATCACTCAGGAAATTTTTAACGGGGAGATCCTGAAGAAGCCAATGCCACTTTCCAAGGCGATCTATACATCGGTCAATGGGTTCAGCCCGGTGATGGCCAATGAGTTGATCCACCGCAGCAGCCTTGATGACAGAAACAGCGGCGAGGAACTTTCGGATATGGAAGCACAACATTTGTACCGGAACTTCTGTTCTCTTTGTCAGGATGTGGCACAGGGTCAGTTCCGGCCTCAGATCATTTACCGGCAGGACGAACCGGTGGAATTTGCCTCCGTGGATCTTACTGTGTACGATCAGAATGAAGAATTTCATACACAGCAGTATGAATCTGCATCGGACATGCTGTATACCTATTATTCGGAGCGTGAGGCATACGGCAGGATCCGTCAGAAGTCTTCGGATCTGCGAAAGATCACTGTGACATTGCTGGAACGTGCCCGTAAGAAACAAGATCTTCAGGAAAAACAGTTGAAGGACACTGCCAAACGGGACAAGTATAAACTGTATGGTGAACTTCTGACAACCTACGGCTACAGTCTGAAAGGCGGCGAAAAGAAGTTTGTCTGCGAAGATTTTTATTCCGGCAAAGAAGTGACGATCCCTTTGGATGATACCCTGGACGGAGTAGGCAATGCCAAGCGTTATTTTGACAAGTACAGCAAGTTAAAACGCACCTATGAGGCGATGCAGGTACAGCTTGCCGATACGGTATCAGAGGTAGAGCATCTGGAGTCCATCAGCAATGCCTTGGATATTGCCAGGGAAGAACAGGATCTGGCAGCGATCCGCCGTGAATTGTACGACTGGGGGTACATACGCAGTCAGGGCAACGGCCGGCAAAAAAACAAAAATGTTCCTAAAAGCAAGCCATTTCACTATATTTCTTCGGATGGCTTTCATATGTATGTCGGAAGAAACAACTATCAGAATGAAGAACTGACATTCCATGTCGCCACGGGCAATGACTGGTGGTTCCATGCTAAGAAAGCCGCGGGATCCCATGTGATCGTCAAGTGTGGCAATGAGGAAATACCGGACCGTACCTTTGAGGAGGCAGCAGCCCTTGCGGCACACTATTCCAAGGCCGCGGATCAGGGAAAGGTTGAGATTGATTATATTCAGAAAAAACATGTCAAAAAACCAAACGGAAGCAAGCCGGGCTTTGTGGTGTATTATACTAACTATTCCATGACGATCTCTCCGGATATCAGTCATATTAAGGAGGTAACCGAATGATTCACTCTGACAACCATGTACACACCAGCTTCTCTTCAGACAGTGACACACCAATGGAACGGATGCTTCAGGAGGCGATCCGTCAGGGCTACTCTTCCATCTGTTTTACCGATCATCTGGATCTGGATTTTCCGGATATGGGCAATGGCATGGATTTTATGCTGGATATTGATGCATACCGCGCAGAAATCAAACGCTTATCCGCGGTCTATCCGGATATTGAGATCCGAACCGGCATTGAGATCGGCCTGAAACCGGATCTGGCCGGACGCTATCGGGAAATGCTTGGGCCGCATCCTTTTGATTTTATCATAGGATCTACTCATCTGGTCGATAATATGGATCCGTATTATCCGGAATTTTGGAGTCTTCATACGGAACGGGACGGCGTTCGCCGTTATTATGAGATTACATTAGATAATATTCGCTCCGGTACAGACTTTGATGTCTACGGTCATCTGGATTATATCGTCCGTTATGTGCCGTCCAAAACAAGTTTCCGTATGGAATGCATGGATTATATAGATGAGATCCTGCGGGAACTGATCTCCCGCGGAAAAGGTCTGGAATGCAATACGGCGGGGATCAAGTATGGGCTGCCCCATCCGAATCCCTGCCCGGTAGTATTACAACGATATCGTGAACTCGGCGGTGAGATCATTACCATCGGCGCGGATGGACACCGGCCGGAACATTTTGCCTATGCCTTTGACCGAGTTGCGGACATCCTGAAAGGTGCCGGATTCACGCGTTATGCGGAATTCCATAACCGCAGTCCGGTCTGGTTCGATCTGTAATATCTCAGGCGGCGCTATTTCGCCATGATCTCGTCCGTATGGACAAAGTCATATGGCGTCGCCTGATATACATAATAATTAACCCAGTTGGAATACATGGCATTGGAGGCCGCACGCCAGCGAAGCAGCGGGCGTTTGTCCGGGTCATCGTCCGGATAATAATTGACCGGAAGCGTGATATCAATGCCTTTTTCTAAATCTCTTTTGTATTCTTTGTCCAGTGTCATGCGGTCGTATTCCAGATGACCGAGGACAAAGATATTCTTTCCCTTGTCATCGATAATGATCAGATCGCCGGCATCCTCGGAATCGGCCAGAACCGTCAGCTCCGGACATGCCATCACTTCTTCGTGGTTGATCGCAGTGTTGCGGGAATGCGGAGCATAAAATACATCGTCAAATCCACGGACAAACGGAACTTTCCGGTGGTGGACGGTGTGTTTGTAGACGCCGAATTTCTTGTGTGGCAGCAGGATCTTATGGATTCCGTGCCGGTAATACAGACCTGCCTGTGCTCCCCAGCAGATATGCAGGGTCGAGGTGACATTTTTCTCTGACCAGTCCATGATCCTGGTCAGCTCATCCCAGTACTGTACTTCCTCATATTCCATACATTCCACCGGGGCACCGGTGATGATCAGACCATCAAATTTCTGATTCTTGATCTCATCAAATGTCTTGTAGAATTCATTGAGATGGCTGGCGGGAGTGTTTTTGCCGATATAGCTTGCAGTCGACAGAAATGTGATCTCAAGCTGAAGCGGTGTATTGGAAAGGCTGCGAAGCATCTGGACTTCGGTATCCTCCTTGAGCGGCATCAGATTTAACAGCGCGATCTTTAACGGACGGATATCCTGCGTTGCTGCACGATTCTCATCCATCATAAAGATGTTCTCATTTTCCATGATTTTTTTCGCCGGTAATTCATTTTGCACTTTGATTGGCATATCATCGCCCCTTTTCTCTTTTACTGTTGATTATTCTTTAATAATACGATAACTTCCTCTTCTGTCAAGATAGGAATGCCTAACTCTTTGGCCTTTTTGTTCTTGGAGGAGGTACTTAAGGTATCGTTATTGATCAGATACGTGGTTTTTTTGGTGACAGATCCTGTGACTTTACCGCCGGCACGCTCCAGTTCTTCCTTGAGTGCAGATCGGTTGGCAAACTGCTCCAGGGAACCGGTTATGACGAACGTCATACCCTCCAGAGACTGTGTCTGCGATGTGTCCTCGGTCTGCAAGTGGATCTCGGTCAGAAGATCATCTATAAGCTGCTGGTGGGATTCCTGCATAAAGTAGTCCACAATATCTCCGGCCATGACCTCACCGATGCCTTCTACCTCGGTCAGCGCCTTTGCATCCGCGTGCCGTATCCGTTCCAATGACTGGTCAAACGCCTTGCAAAGCAGTTTGGCATTGGCGACGCCGACACCCGGGAGTCCCAGTGCATACAGAAATCTGGCTGGTGTGGTGGTCCGGGAGGCTTCGATCGCATCAAACAGCTTCTGACAGGATTTTTCACCAAAGCCATCCATCTGCAGGATAGTCTCGCGGTGCCTGTCAAGATGATACAAGTCTGTCAGGCTGTGCAGACATTGATGTGCGATCAGTTTCTCCAGGGTGGATTCGGATAATCCGTCAATGTTCATGGCATCCCGGCTGACAAACAGGGCAAAGGCTTTGATCTGCTTGGCAGGACATTCCGGATTCGGACAGATGAGGACTTTGACGTCATTTTCCTGTCGGATCCGGACGGGCTGACCGCATACCGGACAACGCTCCGGCAGAGTCAGATCTCCGCTTTCTGTGAGATTGCGGGCAATCTGCGGAATGATCATATTGGCCTTGTAGACTTCAATCGTGTCTCCGATACCAAGTCGGAGTTGTTCCACGATGCTTAGATTGTGGACACTGGCACGGCTGACGGTGGTTCCCTCCAGTTCCACCGGATCAAAGATTGCCACCGGATTGATCAGTCCTGTCCTGGATGCGCTCCATTCGATCTCACGGAGGGTTGTGGCAGCAGTTTCGTCCGCCCATTTGAATGCAATGGCATTGCGCGGAAATTTGGCTGTGGTGCCAAGGGATCTTCCATATGCGATGTCATCGAGCAGGAGAACCAGACCATCGGACGGGAAGTCATTGGTGGTGATCCGTTCCGCATATTGTTCGACTGCCGGATGGATACTTGATGCATCTACCATCTGATAGTCCACTACATCAAAACCCTGCTTTTTTAAGAATACGAACTTTTGTTCCTGGGAATTTTTAAAATCCACACCGTCAGCCTGTACCAGCGAAAAAGCATAAAACCAGACACCGCGGGTTGCCGTGATCTCGTTGTTGAGCTGCCTTACCGTACCGCTGCAGAGATTTCGCGGATTTTTGTACTGTTCCTGCGCGGGCAATGTCTCATTGATCTGTTCAAACCGGGAATATGGGATGACCGCTTCACCGCGCAGTATCAGGTTCCCTTGAAACGGAATGGTCAGCGGAAGGTTTCGGAAGGTCCGGGCATTGTTGGTGATGATCTCTCCCACCAGTCCGTTGCCACGAGTCACGGCCTTAGCGAGTGTTCCATGTTCATAGGTCAATACGACAGTCAGTCCATCCATCTTCCAGGATAAAAGAGCCTTCTGGTCTCCCATCCAGGCAGCCAGTTCATCGACACTTTTGGTCTTATCCAGCGAAAGCATCGGGCTGGCATGGGATTCCTTGGGAAGTTCGCTGACCACCTCATATCCTACATGCTGTGTCGGACTGGATGCCAGGATGGTTCCTGTGCTCTGCTCCAGCGCAGCCAGTTCATCATAGAGCTGATCATATTCATAGTTGCTCATGATCTCGTCCTGTCCCTGATAATAGGCACGGGACGCTTCGTTTAGCTGTTCGATCAGTTGTTGCATTCTCTGTTTATGATTCATGATTTCTCCCTTTTGATTTCATAGTGTTCCCTGCGGAGGGGTTCTTTCCCTGAGATTGTTTTCTTCGCGATGCCTGCATTGTTGTGGTGGCCGGTTTCTTTTGAGCGGAGTCTGCTCTTTGGACCGGCTGCATTTTTTCCGTCTCCGGATGCGCAAGCATCTTCTTTAACTCAGAGATCTCTGCCTCTGTCAATTCGCGGTATCTTCCGGCAGGAATCCCTTCCAGGGTAATGTTCATAATACGGTCTCTTCTAAGATAGGATACCCGATATCCGAAATATTCACACATACGCCGGATCTGCCGGTTCAGTCCCTGTGTCAGTATGATATGAAAACTGTAGTCATCTTCTTTCCAGATCCGGCAGGGTTTGGTGACGGTGTCCAGAATCGGGACGCCCTTTTGCATATCACGGATAAATTCCGGCGTGATCTTTTTGGTCACACGGACAAAATATTCTTTTTCATGGTTGTTGCGGCTTCGCAGGATCTGGTCCATCAGTTCCCCCTGGTTTGTCAGAAGGATCAGTCCGGTGGACGCCTGATCCAGCCGACCTACCGGATAGACACGGATCGGATAATGAATATAGTCTACCACATTTCTTACGGCTTCCCCGTTTTCGGTGCGTGCCGTGGTACAGACAATTCCCTGTGGCTTGTTAAATGCAAGGATCACCGGCTGCACCTGATGATGTACCGGTCTGCCGTCGACAGATACCTGATCTCCCGGCAGAATCCGCTGTCCCACGCTGGCGGGAAGTCCATTGATGGCAATGCGTCCCTGTTCCAGTATGCGGTCCGCCTGCCGGCGGGAACATATCCCCGCTTCGCTCAGATATTTGTTGATTCGGATTCCTTCCATTGCGTTTACCTCCATGAGTGGAAAAATAAGGTGATCCGAACGTTCGAATCACCTTATGGTTTATTCTGTATCACTTTGTTGATCCTGGTTGATCATATCATAGAATGTCTTCAGGCTGGAATCCTGTTTGAGTACGGTTTCCAGGTCAGCCTGAACCTGTTTGATCAGATCCTGCACCACATCGCTTTGATCTAACTGGTCAAGCACGTTCTGTTCTTTGTTGTCGATCGTTCCCTGTTTGATTTGCAGCGAACCGTCTTTTTGCTGCTTGATATACAGGGCACTGAGCGATGGAATCTCTGTATCAATATTATAGATCTTGACGCCATAATATACATATACACGGTAACTGCCCTCGTATAAACCATCGAGAGTCAGGCACTTTCTGATATGATACGCTTCGATATAATTTGCTTCTGCCTCCAACTGTTTTCCACTGATATGGCTGACGTCGCTGACATATTGTGCCAGTGCATCCATATCGACAGACAACTTGGCATCGAAGTAGTTGGATACCAGAGTCTCAATATCCTGCTGCGTCTGGCTGGAGTCTTTTTGTTTCTCGTTGTCGCGATAACCGCTGATGGCACCAAAGGTCGTAGGAGTCTTGATCGTTACCGGAACCTGCCATCCGAATGATTCTCTCGTCAACGGTTCATGCAGTGAAAACATCATCATCCCCAGAAGCATAATGGTCGTCAATAAAATAAAGATACGCTGGCTCATTTTCACTGTGTGTATCATATATTTCTCGAACCTTTCCCTTATCTGCCTTTGTGTAAACGCACCTAGAGGGACTCGAACCCCCGCAAACACGGTTCCGGAAACCGTTGCTCTATCCACTGAGCTATAGGTGCGTATGTCATATGAGTGATCTCACACAACAAATTTAATTATATCGGTAGTTTCCCGATTTGTAAAGGAGCAATTTCAGGAACATGTGTAATATTTTGCAGAGTCTTCTGATGCTGGTCATAAAAATAGATATGATCTGATAGAAAATCACGGTCATCCAGACATTGATCACTGACTTCACGAACCATTTCCTGCAGATGATCCACGGTATAAACCTCCGATTCCGGCACCAGGATCAGTTCGTGGATGCTGCTTGGAAGAATATAATAGGATTCTCCAAGCTCCAGAGCAGCCAGACAAAGACTGCCCGGATACAGCAGAGAAGCAGCTCCGTTGACGCCGCAGTTATTGGTCATGATATAGGGAATCACTGAGGATGGGACGTTTATCTCCAATGCTTCCCTGGCATCTTCCAGTTCCTCCGGAAGAAGTTCACACAGCCGGTCAACGATCGTTTCCAGGCGTATCTGCATGAGTTTCCACGTGTTTTTGTGGGCATCTTCCAGCAATTCCATCGGAGTGCAGCCCCACAGTTCCATCAGGGAATTGGTGATTGGCATATTCATAATCCCATCGTCTTTTTCACCGACATAATACAGAAAGACGATGGTCAGATCCAGAAATGGAATTCCGGGCATTCCCTCCAGCATTTTTTCATTCTTTCGGGTATTAATGAGACGATAAATGATACGGCTGCGGCATTGGTCATAGTCGAGCCACTGCGTGGTATCCATCGTCTCCTGACCCGCTTCCTGCCAGGAACACAGCATATGGTCTACCAGTCTGTCCATGGATAAGCCCTGCTGATATTGTTTGAATAACTGCTCCACATAAAACGTTGGGCAAAGAGCCTGCTCCGGATATTCCAGTGTCAGGCCGTCCAGCGTAATGTCGTTGTTTTTCATGATCGGATGATTGAGGATTGTCAGTCCCTTGTATCCCTGTTCTTTTATTTTCTGAGACACCAGATCCAGAAGCTGGTGTTTGAATTCCTGATATGCGAACATAGTTTGTCGTTCCTTTCGTTATAGATTATATCAAGTAACATTCCATCAGATATCGGGAGTATCTGATGGAACGAAGGAATTCAGTCATAAAAACGTGATTGACAGCAATGATCCGGTTGAGTGCCCTGTCGTACCAATCGTTTTCTTTGGGAGCTCTTCTGACAGAGATCTGAATCCTTGTCCAAAGCCTAGCATGGCCGGATCAGGCATCACAATATGGAAATCCGCTAAAAATCCGGGGCAAAAATCACCAGATCTTCTATTGTATTTTGAAAAATCTGTCAGGATGATATCCGATCTGTAGAATCGGCCGACAGATTTTTGGAGATCCTGCACAGAAAAATAACAGCGTTTACGAAAGTGTTTCGCCCAGAACCGCATTGTTTATCCATACTTGAGGGCATATATGCCGAAAAATGAACAGAAAAAAGGAGCCATGCTGTTGCATGGCTCCCCTGAAATTTAAAATATTGATAAAGGTACCTTCGGATTACATCTGGGAACGGTAATAATTGATCAGACAACCGTCCAGAATGATCGTTCTCTCGTCATCAGTCAGATCGCCCAGTGTCAGATCAAATTCTTTCATGCCCTTATTTACGACATAGGCTTTGATCGTATCCTGCTTATTGGCAACGGCAGACTTGATGTCCTTGATGTACAGGTAGTCTCCATTGGCAAATGGCAGATCTCCCTTGATCAGGAATGGAAGCATACCCCAGTTGATCAGGTTGGAACGGTATCTCTTGGTCGCATATTCATTGGCGATATTGGCAAATCCGCCCAGCACCTTCTGGCAGGATGCTGCCTGCTCACGGGCAGATCCGTCTCCCGGTTTCACAGCAAAGATGGTAGAACCGATCTGCGTCTTTTCCGGATCAATCTCAAAATTCTTTCCAATCGTTTCAAAGACTTCCTTCACTTCAGGAAGTGCTGCGTAGATATCCTCACCGGATACACGTGCCTTCTCGGCAAGCTGTACTTCCTTGGCTCTGCCTACATAAGCCGGATCTTTTCTGGAGAGTGCAAACTCTGCCAGACCCAGTGGATTGGAACGGAAAGAAGAAGTCTCGCCAGATGGGATCAGTTCGTCGGTCGTGGTAACAGGATCGTGGATCTCTGATACAACCTTTAATACGAGATCATCAGTCAGTGCGGTCATCTCAGGCCAGTCTTTGATGTTTGGTCCAAACTGGACTTCCACAGAAGGATCCGCCTTGCCGACACCATTGTACACTCGATTCTCGTAGATAGTTTTGTCGAAGAAATATTTTGGCCCGGTGAATTCCACATCCATATCGGTTGCAGACGTCAGATATCCCTTGTTCGCTGCGGTTGCGGCAATGGAGCGCGCGTCCATCAGAGCCACCGAAGAAATCTGGCCGTTCTGGATCTTGGAACCCTCACGGTTCGGGAAGTTACGGGTAGAGTGACGGATGCTGAATGCGTTGTTGGCCGGGGTATCTCCTGCACCGAAGCAAGGGCCGCAGAATGCAGTCTTTACGATGGCACCGGTCTCAATGAGATCAGCCATACGTCCGTTCTTGGCAAGCTCCATGAAGATCGGAGTGGATGCCGGATATACACTCAGGGTAAACTCATCGGCACCGATCGTGTGTCCCTTCAGGATATCGGCCGCTGCACAGATATTTTCAAATCCGCCGCCGGCACATCCTGCGATGATACCCTGATCGACATACATCTTACCGTTTCTGACTTTGTTCTTTAAGGAGAAGTCAACCTGTCCGTCCAGAGATACCAGAGCCTTCTTCTCGACATCATCCAGAATATCCATCAGATTGGCATTTAACTCATCGATGGTATAGGTGTTGCTTGGATGGAATGGCATGGCGATCATAGGCTTGATCTTGGACAGATCTACATATACCATACCGTCGTAGTAAGCGACCGGTGCGGGAGAAAGCTCCCTGTAGTCGCCGCCTCTGCCATGGATCTCATAGAATTCGTGGATCTTCTCATCGGTCTTCCAGATGGAGGAAAGGCAGGTAGTCTCTGTGGTCATTACGTCAATGCCGATACGATAATCTGCGGACAGCTTGGATACACCAGGTCCGACAAACTCCATGACCTTGTTCTTGACATAACCATTGCCAAAGACTGCTCCGATGATCGCCAGGGCAACGTCCTGTGGGCCTACACCCTTCATCGGCTCGCCGTCCAGATAGATGGCAACTACGCCCGGCATCGGAATATCATAAGTACGGTTCAGCAGCTGCTTTACGAGCTCAGGACCGCCCTCTCCCATCGCCATGGTACCCAGTGCACCGTATCTTGTGTGGGAATCGGATCCAAGGATCATCTTGCCACCCTCTGCAAGCATCTCTCTGGCAAACTGGTGAATGACTGCCTGATGAGGTGGCACGTACATTCCGCCATATTTCTTGGCGCAGGAAAGCCCGAACATATGATCGTCCTCGTTGATGGTGCCTCCTACTGCACAGAGACTGTTATGGCAGTTGGTCAGGACATAAGGTACCGGGAATTTCTCCAGTCCGGATGCTCTTGCTGTCTGGATAATACCGACAAATGTGATATCGTGGGATGTCAGTTTGTCAAATTTGATCTGGAGCTGTTCCATATTTCCAGAGGTATTGTGCGCCTCCAGAATGTTGTATGCCATGGTGCCCTTTGCTGCTTCTTCCTTGGAAGGGGTCTGCCCGCATGCTGCCTGTAATGCCTGCGATGCCTGTGCATTGTCTTCCACTATCGTCTCCCCATTGACCAGGTAGACACCGTTTTCATAGAGTTTCATCATCTCGGCCTCCGCTTTCCTCCCTTATTTGGGAATTTAATATCATTTATGTATAAAAATCATCAATGTATATTATTATGTATCGCCCCGGAAAAGTCAAGTGATGTGTGATTTTGTCTTGCGTCCTTTACCGCATTGGTGTAGAATATTTTCAACTTGAAAATGTTTCGATTGGAGGAAATTTATGCGACACTTAATCAGTCCATTGGACCTGTCATTAGACGAATTAGATGAGTTGTTGGAGACTGCCGGAGATATTATGGAACATCCCCAGAAATACGCACATGTCTGTGACGGTAAGAAATTAGCAACATTATTTTATGAGCCAAGTACTCGTACCCGTTTAAGTTTTGAATCAGCAATGTTAAATTTAGGTGGTCAGGTTCTTGGCTTTTCTTCTGCCGATTCCTCTTCTGCATCCAAGGGCGAGAGCGTGGCGGATACAATCCGCGTAATCTCCTGTTTCGCAGATATTGTGGCAATGCGCCATCCCAAGGAAGGTGCACCGACGGTGGCCAGCATGTATTCCAGAGTTCCCGTGATCAATGCCGGTGACGGCGGTCATAATCATCCGACCCAGACACTGACCGATCTTCTGACGATCAAATCCCTGTTTGGACGTCTGGACAATTTGACGATCGGTATGTGTGGTGACCTGAAATTCGGACGTACGGTACACTCACTGATCAATGCAATGGTACGATATCCAAATGTTCGATTTGTGCTGATCTCTCCGGAGGAACTTCGCATTCCAAGTTATCTTCGTAAAGAAGTGCTTGATGCCGGCAATATTGATTACCTGGAGACGGACAAGCTCGAGGAGAACATGCCTTCCCTGGATATCCTGTATATGACGCGTGTTCAGCGCGAGCGCTTTTTTAATGAAGAGGATTATATCCGTCTCAAGGACAGTTTCATCCTGACTGCTGACAAGATGAAGTATGCCAAGAAGGATATGTATGTACTGCATCCTCTCCCACGTGTCAATGAGATCTCTGTGGAAGTAGACAATGATCCGAGAGCGGTTTACTTCAAGCAGGTACAATTTGGTGTCTATATCCGTATGGCACTGATCATGAAATTACTGGAGGTGAAGTTACCATGTTAAATATCGGAGGATTGCATCAGGGGTATGTCATTGATCATATTGAGGCCGGCGGCGCCATGAAGATTTATGACTATCTGAATCTGGATCGTCTGGACTGTTCCGTGGCGATCATCAAAAATGCCAGAAGCAACAAAATGGGCAAAAAAGATATTATCAAGATTGAGGGCGATCTGGATATCGATCTAAATGTACTCGGTGTTCTGGATCACAATATCACGATCAATGTCATTCAGGATGATCACATTGTCAAAAAACATAAACTGTCTCTTCCTGAGACAGTGACCGGCATCATCCGCTGTAAGAATCCACGCTGTATCACATCCATTGAGCAGGAACTTCCTCACCGTTTCAAACTGACGGATCGTGAAAATGGCGTTTACCGCTGTATCTACTGTGAATCCAAATTTAAGGAAAAGTAAGAGGCTTTTCAAAGTCGGTGCTTTTCCGATAGAAATACTATTCAGAACAGGATGTTCGGAATCGTGTGATGAAAAAAAGACGTATGGACAGGATCTTTGACTGAGATCATCCATACGTCTTTTTTAATCTTCATAATGCAGAGATAAAACGGTTATTGTTGCCGCACATCATTATTTTTTGCGGATGGTAAAACGGATCCGGCTGACATTCTGATATTTGTCGGTTACGACGACTTTATATTTTCCTGCCTTGCGGATGGTTACTTTCTTTTTGTTTGCCTTTTTGCCATTGATCTTTACACTGCGGATTCCATTCTTATCGGAAAAACGCAGTGTTACCGCTTTCTTATATACCTTTCCGTTTTTGGCACCGCGGATCTTTGGTTTCGTGGCATCCAGTACGAAATTTACGGTAGTCGTATTGCCATGGCTGTCCTTGGCAATGACAGTATGGCTGCCGGATTTGGAGACCACGATGCTGGCACTGTTGGAGTTAAATCCATCCAGATAGAAATCTTGCAGGCTCACGTTATCGTACGCAAGGGCAAGAGCTTTTTTGCCATAGGTCTTTCCCTCTTCCACGCCCGTGATCACGGGCGCTGTATTGTCCGTGGCGATCGTCTGGTCATAATATGCGGTATGTGCGATCAGACGGCCGTCTGCCGGGAAGTTTGTCAGATCCCAGGTGACGGTCTTTCCCTGCGCGGTGCCGTTGCTTTCCGTGATATCATATGGCAGGGAAACCTGAATATTGATCAGAAATCCCTGGGCGAGAAGATATTCATACAGGGAATGGTACTGATACATGGAGGCCTCATTCTGGTCGATCAATGCAGTAAGATCCATTTCGTCCATCGTACTGGCCAGTGAATTGGAACGCACAGTTGCCTCGATCGCCCCCGGTGTCACCACGGCATTGCTAAAGGTCGCAGTCCAGTTATCTGCCTCATACTTGTCAGGGGCACTCGCGCCTTCCCGCAGTTTGGAGAGATAATATGCATCATCGGTCAAAAACCGTTTCAGATCTTCGGTAGATTGAAAACTGAAACTTCTGGTAAATGCCTGATACTCTGTGTTTCCACGGGTAACGGTCTGTCTGGCAAATTCCGCCGGAAAATTGTCTGCTATCGCTTCATCCATACCGTTGAATGCCTGAATCAGTGCCTTGGAATACAGATATGTCATCGTATAAGAACACGTTCCGTCTTTTTCCACAGACATACTCATTTCATTTCCGACGCAGCCGGTCAGGCATACGATCAGAAACAGGCTCATCATAATCATAGTGATTTTCTTTTTCATAATTTCTCCTATCTGGAGCGTATTCGCGACAGAGGCGAAGAGAAGTCGCGCAGGCGGGTTCTCTTTTGCCATCAGGGCTTGTTTGTGACGCTCCGGCACAAACAGCCATGAGAAAGATGCGGCATCGGCTGTATCTTTCTTATTGTTCTCCTATCTTTAATATAATTTAATGCCCCAGATCTGACAGGCACGTGTCCCGACCACGGCAATATTACCATATACCGCAGGGGATGCCTCGATACATCCGGTACTGATGGACAGACGGTCCAGTTCTTTTCCTTTTCTGCCGTCCAGTAAATACATGTTTCCGTCGCTGCTGCAATAAAGCACTCTGCCGGTGCCATCTTCATTGTATACGCAGACCGGGGAGGACCAGGCATATCCTGCCTTGTGTTCCCAGCGGATCTTGCCGTCTGCCTTGTCCAGGCAGGCAAGAACACCTCCGTAATGGCTTCCGGTCTTGGAGACTGTTACGTAGATGCAGTCTGCCAGTTTGTGCTTGCCCACCGCGATCGTGGACTGTACGCCACCGGATACTCCCTCTTCCGAGTAGCAGGTATAGGATGTCTTCCAGAGGATTTCTCCGGTCTCGGCATTGATCTTCCAGATTGGAATCTTAGCAGAGGTGCTGCTGCGCCATCCCAGATGGAAGGAGGTACTTGCATACAGATAGGCTTTTCCGTCTTCCACGGAAAGTACCGGGGTAGAATTGGAATCATCGAGACTGTCCTGTACCCAGACCAGTTTCAGTGTATTCAGATCCAGACACATGAAATGACCGCCATTGTCCATGATATAGAGATATCCCTGATAGATCACGCAGCTGTCTTCCATGCCAAGCCAGTATTTACTCTGACCGGAACGCTTCCCTTGATATCTCCATTTGACGATCCGGTCAGGTTTGACGGATACGGTTCCTTTTTCGCGGTCGTACCGGGAACCCAGATGGATCAGATAAAGAATGCCATTTTCACCCGGATAGATCAATGTATCCGTTTTCGCATCCACCAGCGCAGAAGAATCAAAAAAACTCAAGCTGCCACGCAGGGAGAAACTGTCCTGATTGCCAAAAGTATATAAGATACTGCCGTCGATCAGACTGATCACAAAGACGCGGGATTTGCCATTGGCGCCATCGTAGCCTGCCCCGACATACAGGATGGGATATCCTCGTGGATCGAGAGCCCCCGCCCCCTTAAAGGTAAATCCAAGATTCAGCACATCTCTCGTCGGTTTGCCGGTCTTCAGATCCAGAAAGTAGACGTTTCCGTCCAGGGAAGCATAGATGACCTCCACCAGACTGTCTTTTTCTTTGGCCCAGTCATACATGTTCATGTTCTGTTTTTCCTGTCTGGTCCAGCGCCGCATCAGAGGCTGCCCTGTCCATCCGTTTCCGGACCATGTCCTTCCATTGGCTGTCATAGATCCGGTGTGGTAGTTCCATAGGCCTTTCAGCCGGTCCTTTTTCAGATCGGCAGTTCCGTAGGTCGGATCATCGCGGAAGTTGTTGCCGCGGAAAGTCACAATGCCATCGACGTTTGTATATTCCGTTCCGTATGCAAAGGAAATGGATTTCTTTGGTTTGTATACGGAACTGTTTGACAGAGTCTTTCCATTGACATTGACCTGCGTCATGGAGATCATCCGGCCGGGTCTGGTACTCTTGACGCTGTGCGGATGAAAATCCTGTATCAGCTCCGGTGTGTATGTCGGTTCCTGCGTAGAATCCACCTGATCTTTGGAAGATTTGGTCTCCTCTGGTTCAGAAGTGGTGCCGCCTGCACCACCTACCAGTCTTTTTTCGGAGACCTCCCCGATTTTGGAATCGACAGAGATCACCGGTGACTTTGAGTGTCCAAACGTCCGGATCAGCTTTGGAACAGCAAAAACTGCCACTCCAATACAAAGAATACACAGTGCGATAATGATAGCTGCCGGTTTTAGAAAAGAATGCCGCAGTGCAGGTTTAAGTGTTGTTGCTTCTGCGGAGCGGCTTTCGTTTTCGGTCTCCGTCTCTTTGACTGCATGTACGTCGTGAACTTCTTCAAAAATTTCAGCGGATTCTGGTTCCTGCTTTTCGTTGCTGAGTTCGTCGTAAACTTTATCAGAAACTTCAACAGTTTCCGGTTCCGGTTCTTCTTTTGCGAAGTCTTCCGGGAGTTCAGGTTCTTCTGTGAAAGCGATATCCTCATATTCCATGATGATAACATCTCCGGTAGGCAGATCATTGTAGACAATCTCTACCCATACCCCATCTTCGTCTCTGCGATGTTCCGGCCGTTCTCTGAGATCCCAAGCGGATACCGTGTAGACCTTTCGCAATGTTGTTGCATCCCTCATAGTGTAATGACTGTGATATACAGCTTCTCCTTTTTCCTGTCTGATTATAAAACAAACATTCTATAATCTATTATACCGATAATTGCCAGAATAGCAAGAAAAATGACAAAACCAGCGTTTTGCTCTGGCAAGAATTTATAAAAAAAGAGAGCCGACCAAAGATCGACTCTCAAATAATTCTTTTGAAAATGCTTCTTAGAAGTTGCAAACTCCAGATGGATTCTCATGAGTAGAAAGTTAACGATACAACGTTACCATTTGTTACTTTAAGAACCACTGCCAGTCCATTTAGACTTTTGCAGCATCTTAACGCTTCATCCTTATCAGCAGGTATTCTACCAAGTTCATCTGTCCAATAATATTTGGTATGAGATGTCAATTGAAAGGTTTTCTTACCATACTTTACAAAGTTCTTTTTGTTGAAAGAAGGTTTCTTACTCTTATTAAATGAGCCATAGAATGTTATAGACTTACTGGTGTATTTCACTTTTTTCGTTCCGGGGAAACAATCTTTCCTGTTGCCCTTTGTACGATTAAGTGAAGTTTCATAGTAATAGGTGCTTTTCTTTGACGCAGCTTGTATCTGTTCTACATTGGAGTAACTAAAGATAATACCAACAACAAGCACAGCCAATATTAATTTATTGATTCTTTCTTTCCATTTAAAATTCTTCATTTGTTTCTTCCTTTCTATTTAAAATATATTTTTTATATTACGTTTACCATAATTTTTTTATCAATAAAGTTCCTTCTCCCCAAAATTGTTCCTGTTCTACCAGTCCATAAGAATCATCA
>CAKRJH010000001.1 GCA_934351255.1 uncultured Lachnospiraceae bacterium | reverse complement strand
TTATAATTCGCACGTTCTTTAATTCCATACTTAGCTTTCACCTGCGCAATATAAAGGTTAGATACCTGCATCCCATCATTATGCTCAGCCACATATGCCTTTATCTCCTCATAAGTAGCCTTACTCTCTGCACTGGTTAAATCCATCTCGTCCATATCCAGTTTCACATTCACATGATGTTTTGCCTCATGAAGTTTGGACAATAAACACACCGTCTCCACGTGGCTCGTGTGCGGAAACATATCACACGCCCGCACGCGTCTCACCTCATACCCCTCCGCGCACAGATACTTCAGATCTCTCGCCAGAGTCGCGGGATCGCAGCTGACATACACAATCTTCTCCGGCGCCATCGCCACTACGGTCTGCAGCAGTCTCTCATCGCATCCCTTCCGCGGCGGATCGAGCGACACCACATCTGCCCGCATCGTCCCGCCACTTTGAGTATATTTTTCTGGTACGACCTGCTCTGCCGCTCCGACGAAGAACTCTGCGTTGGTGATTCCGTTGAGTCTGGCATTTTTTTTGGCATCCTCAATGGCCTGTGGTACGATCTCCACGCCATAGACCTGTGCGGCCTTCTGCGCCAGGAACAGGGAAATCGTGCCGATTCCGCAGTAGAGATCCCACACCGTTTCGTTTCCCTGAAGCTTGGCAAACTCCAGCGCAGTCTCGTAGAGTCTGCGTGTCTGCAGCGGATTGACCTGATAGAAGGACAACGGCGATATCTGATAACGGATTCCTCCAATATCATCGGTGATCGTATCTGTCCCATAAATGGTACGGACCTTATCTCCAAGGATCCGATTGGTCTTCTCTTTATTGATATTGACGGATATGCTGGCGATCCGGTAGGCCGGCTCCTGCTCCGGCGCTGCGGGCAGCG
The DNA here is from genome assembly GCA_934351255.1 of uncultured Lachnospiraceae bacterium. Classification (GTDB taxonomy): domain Bacteria; phylum Bacillota; class Clostridia; order Lachnospirales; family Lachnospiraceae; genus Jutongia. The sequence goes on along the minus strand of CAKRJH010000001.1, from coordinate 289,378 downwards.
GACACGCCAGGAGTGCTTCGATCAGCTTGTCCTCATAAGGGATCTTCCCCCCATTAATCACCAGGCATACCATCACCTCATGAGAGACAAATCCCACGCGGGTCAGGACATGCCGCACCAGACCGGTATGTGTCTTCTCATCATAGGCAGGGATCCCATACTCCTCCATCACCCGCAGCACCGTCTCCAGAACCGGCCCTGCGCAGGGATGTGCGATCTCACAGTCTGTGCACGGGATAATGTCATGTGTTCTACCGGCGTAGAATCCGCTCACCAGATGCCCCTCCCTGTCATAACCAACAGGATACTGCGCCTTGTTCCGGTAATGCCACGGCTCGTCCATCCCCATGATCGGTTCCATGGACACCGAGAGTCCTCCGATCCGGGTCAGACAATCCTCCACCTTTTTCTGTTTCCAGGCCAGCTGCGCCTGATAATCACAATGCTGTATCTGACAGCCTCCACAGGCTCTCGCCACCGGACATTGTGGTGTCACGCGGTCTTCGGATGGACGCAGTATCTCCAACATTCTGGCATACCCGTAATGCTTCTTCGTTTTCATCACGCGGACCCGCACACGATCCCCTGCCACCGCATCTTTTACAAAGAGGGTATAGCCGTCTACACGGCCGATACCCTCTCCATCGGTTCCTATATCCACAATATCCAATTCCAGTTCATCCCCCTTGACGCACACTGCGTCTGAGGGGATCGCTGTCTTTTTCTTTGCCATAGTTCTCCTCATCTCATACCTTGCCTACTGCTGCTGTTTTCTCTTCTCCACCGTACCGCTGCTCTGGCGGACATTGGAATCCACAAACCGGTTAAAGCCAAGCCATTCGGTCGTCGGCTCCGCCTTCTGGTAGATCTCGGTGATCGTCTCCAGTCTGGCATCCGCATTGTCCGCAAAGTTCAATGCGATCGCCTCGGCAATGGCCGGTTTTTTCGGGGAGCCGTATTCCAGTTCACCGTGATGTGCCAGGATGCAATGACGAAGCTCCGTGAGCAGTTTGCCCGGAAATCCTGCGATCTGTTTCGCACGATTTCCCACCATCTCTGCTCCCAGGAAAATATGTCCCAGCATCTGTCCGGCATCCGTATAATCATTCGTCGGAAAGGCGGAAAGTTCATTCATCTTGCCAATATCATGAAAGATGGCGGCTGTGATGAGAAGATCCCGATCCAGCAGCGGATAATTCTTCGCCATAAAATCACACATCCTCGTTACGCCGAGGGTATGCTGCAACAGTCCACCCACGAACCCGTGATGTACGGATTTGGCGGCAGAATGCACCTTGAATTCCTTGACAAACTCTGCATCGTCCACATAATAGCTGCGGGTCAGTTCCCGCAGATGTGGCTCCTCAATGCTGTCGATATATCCCTTCAATTCCTGATACATCTCCTCAATATCATAGGGAGATGACGGTATGTAGTCTTTCGGATCGTACTCGCCTTCCTGTGCCTTGCGCAGACGGCTTACATTGACCTGAAGCGCCCCCTGAAAACTTGTGATCATGCCCTCGACCATCACAAAATCCATCGCCTCAAAGTGGTCGATCCCATTGTTCAGATCCCAGATCTTGGCATCGATCGTGCCGGTCTTATCCTGAAACAGCATGGAATAATAGGTCTTTCCTGCCTTCGTCCTGAGCACCTGCTTGGTCTTGCACAGGTAAATTCCGTAAAATTTCTGATTCTCTTTATAGTCTGCAATGTAATACATGTTCTTCCTCATTTCTAAACAATTTCTTATCCCCAGTTTACCACATTCCCCGGCAGATGACAAAGAGCGCAGAGGATTTTTGCTCCGGTGATTCCGGATATTCTCTGCGCTCCGACTTATTGGTCGTCGTCTTCCAAGGCTTTGTGCAGTTTTTCCAGGGATTTTTTCTCAATGCGTGATACATACGATCGCGAGATTCCAAATCTGGCAGCCACCTCACGCTGGGTCATCGGACGGTATCCCAGGCCGTACCGCATGCAGATCACTTCTCTCTGCCTGGGAGTCAGCACCGTCTGGATCAGAGGCTGCAGTCTGGCCAGCTGCTGCTCGCGGATCAGATCCTGGATCAGCTCCTCCTGCTCTGCCTCCAGCACATCGATCAGCGTGATCTCATGTCCCTCTTTGTCCGAACCGATGTGATCGTACAGATAGACATCCCGGACACGTTTCTTCTCACTGCGCACCATCATCAGCAATTCGTTGTCAATGCACCTGGCTACATAGGTAGTAAGCCGGATCCCCTTATCCTCACGAAAGCTATCCACACCCTTGATCAGACCGATGGTTCCGATCGAGATCAGTTCCTCCAGCTCCCTCTGGGGTGTCACATATTTTTTTGCAACATACGCCACCAGCCTCATATTGTGTTCGATCAGCCGGTTTCGCGCCTCCCGGTCTCCCTGAGCCAGTCTGGACAGATATGCTGCTTCTTCCTCTGCGTTTAATGGTTTGGGAAATGCTTGCATGGTTTCCTCCCCCATAGACGCTTTCTTTATACTCTATGTCGAAGAAAAGCCTTTCGTGCCTGTACATTTGAATAGAACATTTCAAAAGATCCCCCGGCCATACACCGGGGGATCCCTCGTTCATATCACGATTATTCTTTGTCTTTTTTCTCGGCCTCAACCTTTTCCTCAACGTCGCGGATCGCATCCAGCAGGAACTGGGAAGATTCCTTCATGTACTTGCGGCGAAGCTCGTCCACCGGTGCGAAATCAATGTCTCCCACCAGGCACTTGTGTCCGTCGAAGCACTCTGCGATCGTCCGTCCGGACAGTCCGAACATTTCCATGACAGAGACGATCTTGTCACCGTTTCTCTTGCCCACAAAGAACTGTTTGTGGAACAGGATGGAGAAGCAGGTCGCATGGAAGGAGTTGGTAAAGATATACTCTGCCTCATCCATGTATCCCAGCCACTCTTCGATTCCGATATTGTAGACCACCTTGTGATGGGTTCCCTTCGGAATCTTGGCATCCTCCATATTCTCGCTGAGCTCGATGACTTCCAGTCCTCTCTCCTTGGCAAATTTGACTGCCAGGCGGATCAGCGGATTGGCCTTCTCCATCACGACATAGAGAAGCACGTATCCCTTTTTGCGCTTTGGACGCTTGATGATCGGCTCATAAAAGCTCTTCTCATGAAGCAGCACCGGATCCAGGACATGTGTGGTCTTGATATCTGAAACAGACTCGATATACTCGCCCAGACTCTTCTCACGCACGGAGATATGGTCAAATGGTTCAATATAGGACAGGAATAACTTCTCCTGCTCCGGTGTATACTGGCTTGGTCCACGGCTGGCCGCATACGCGATCTTATGCTTGCCTTTCATGGAATCACAGGCCAGGAAAAATCCACGGTCAAAGCCCGCATTCTTGTTACATTTCCAGATAACGTCCGTCGCACAGATATAGCAGTCCAGCCCCAGATCTTCGGTATCCAGAAGTTTGTGATTGTAGCACTTGTCCGTCGTCACATAATACTTGTCGATAAATCTCTGGAACTTATCGAATCGTACCTGACGGGCGATAAACAGCTTCAGCCACTTGTGCTCCAGAGACTTCTGTCTGGCCTTGTCCTGACTCTTGTGTGTCCGGTAATAGAAATATGGATGTCTTGGATTGAACTCTCCATAATAATTTGGCTTGTAATCAATAATAACGCTATCCACTCCGTTCTGTGTCAGAAACTGCTGGAATGCATAGGAATGTAATGGGGATGCAAAATTAAGCACCTTTGTATGGGCATTGATCGAAATAATACCTACCTTCACTTGAACCTCCTTCGTCACACCGCAGAAACGGTGCTGCCTAACAAAATAACTTGTGATAGACTATCATATTTTACCGGTTACGTCAATTTTTTGAAGCATACACGACGGTTTTCAGACTGCTGCCGTTCGCATTTTTCGCCTTTACCGTAATCTTAGCTCCCGCAGGCACCTTGTGGACTGCCGCCTCATAGTGGCCGTCCTCCGAAACGAGTGCCTTGAATTTCTTTTTATTGACGTAAACATAAACTTTTGTCTTGCTGTTGCTGACTGTCACGGTCTCCTGGGATCCTGTCTTGACCAGATCTACCTTACCGGTTATCACCTTATCTCCCTTTTTCACCTTGTCCACCGTTGGAGCATCCGGAGCATGCAATGATGTTTTCACCTTGACAGCCTTGCTCTTTCCGTTTTTATTGATCAGATATGCCATGATCGTCTCTGTGGAATCCGTACGCGGGATGGAGATCGTATAGCGGTACAGTCCCAGGGAAGACACATATTTCGCTTTCCTGGTGACGTACTTTTTCTTCTGGATCTTTACCATCGCCTGCTTACATTTCTCATCACTGTACAGATTGATCTTGCGGCTCACATTGGTCAGAGGATCTACTGTCGCCCTGTCCGGTACAGTATCCACGATCGTACGGCCGGATGCCAGACTGACTCTGCTGGCGGCATCCAGACAATACAAGGTCGCCTTCTGTCCCACCTTCGGGAACTGTGTCACGCGCATTACCAGTTTCTCTGACTCGACATTAGTCTTTAGTTTTACCACTTTATAGCTGCTCTTATACAGGGAAGATTTCTTGTAGAGATCTTCCACACCGTCTTTGTCCAGGTACACAGTGTTGTCCATGATAAATACCGGATAGGTGTTGGTGTCGTTGAGTGTCGCTGTGATCCGTTTGCTGGCCACTTTGACCGGGGCGAGAACCGGTTTGTTCGGCCCCTTTCTCTTGACTGTCAGTTTCGTTCTGGCACTGGCTCTTCCGGCACCGTCCACCACATAGACAAACAGCTTGGTATCCGCCTTCTGTGCACCGATCTTACAGCTGAATGTTCCGTTGGTCTTGACGGTAGTACTGTATTTGGAACCTCCCAGAATATCGACATACAGAGTTGCTCCCGGCTCTGCGGTTCCCGTCACCTTGGTCTTTTTATTGGTAAACCCTGCACACTTTGGTGCTTCCAGGATCGACTGGTCAATGTTGTCGATCCGGATGTAACGGATCGAACGGTTTCCGACGCCATCCTCCGCCAGCACACTGTAGGTGCCGTTCTGTGTCGCACTGATCGTGCCGTTTTCTACTGCGTAGGACTGTCCCCACAGACTGCTGTCCGCGGAGTATTTGCCCGGAAGATAGACCAGATTGCGGATGCCGGAAATATCTGTCGCCTGAACCTTCAGTGTGACATTGCGGTTTGTCTCATCTTCATTGAGGGAAACCACATTCAGATTTGGTCCGGTAACATCCTTGGTATCCTTCTGATCCGGATGTGCCAGATAACTTACATATCCCTCTTTCTCCTCCAGAATCCGGTCGATCCAGTCCGGTGTGGACGGCAGTTCACTGCTTCCGATGCCGGTATGCAGCAGATAATTCTGCTGTCCGGAAAAGTTCACTTTCCAGTTGTTATCCTGATAATTCTTCATGACACCGGTCAGTGACAGATTGTCAATATAATGCTCAATATATTTGCGGTAAGCCGCTGTGCTTGTACTGTCCAATTTTGTGGACAGGAGTGCTGTTCCAAGCTCTCCGGCCGGCATACGATGGCCTACGACCACAAAGGTCTGATCGTCTGTCACGGCCTGACCATCGCGCGTCAGCGAAGTAATTCTCTGGCTGTCAGAGATCTTCTTTCCCTCTGTGTTGTATCTGGCCGGTCTGGTGGTATCGATCGTATACTCCAGTCCGTCAAAGACGAAGAAGTTGCTCCAGTCCGTCACATATTGATCCTGGAATACCGGCTGAAGTGATTTGTCGGAATCATAGTTCCAGTCGATCATAGAACCGGTCGCCGGCTTGGATGGCGAAATGTAAGGATTCTGTCCCGCCGTCTCATAATAGCTGGCTGCCCACTCCATCCACTCACGGATCTGTGCGCCGGTCATCTTGTACACATAGAGTCCTGTCTTATAATCGATCAGATTATAGATATCTGAACGCTTGAATTCCCCGGAAATATCCACATAGTCATTGCCGTCTCCGGATCCAAACCGCAGATAGCTGGATGCCGCCACAACCGGCAGACCTGCCAGTGAAGTGTCCTCATTGTTGATGTACTGCAGGCCATAGGAGATTTTAATGTCATTGAGCAGGGAAACCGCTCCGTTATCCTCAACATTTCCAAAATAATTCTGCAGTCTGGTGTCGGAGGACATGTCACACAGGATCTCTGTACAATCTGACAGGAATGTGTTTGTCCACTTGTCCATCTTGCTCACGATCTGTGGATCCGCCTCCACCTGAGCTGTAACCTTGCGCAGGGAGGACTGACGTCCGACAATGTGTGCTACACCGCCCTCTCCCGAGATATCCAGATCCACGACACCGATTCCGGCACCACGGTTCTTGACCTGTACCAGATTCTTTCCATTGACCAGTCCTGTACCGGTATCTACGCCCGGCAGTTTGTCATATTCTGTCGTGCCGTCTGCACAGAAGAAGCTGTGCTTGTGTCCGCACAGAACCACATCCACCTCCGGAATCTTCGTCAGGGCATATCCACAGTTATTATCCATATTGGCCGGTGTCTCGCTGCCCACACCGGAATGTGCCAGGACCAGCACAATGTCCGCTCCGGCCGCCTTCAGGTCCCTGGCCTGCTGCGTTGCGGATGCCACAATGTCATCTACCGTCAGAATGCCGGCATAGTTGGTTCTCTTCTTGGACAGCACCGGTGCCGTCACACCGATCAGTCCCACATTGACCGTCACACTGCCGCCACCGGCCGTGGTCAGGGTGCGCTGGATGATCCTGTTCTTTGCCCAGATATTTTGTCCGGTATTGGCATCCCTGACATTGGACAGTACCACCTTGTCCGTCAGTCCGGCACTGTCGAGCTGATATTTCAGATATTGCAGCGTATAGTCAAACTCATGATTGCCAAGCGTGATCGCATCATATCCCATCTCCGCCACTGCCTGGTAGATCGGCTGGATCTCCTTTTCATCGGCACTGTAGATATAATCTGTCGTATAATCATACAGATCATCTCCCAGATCAAACTGCAGGGTATTGCCCGCCGGCACCTCTGCCCTGGCCTGTTTCATCAGGGTATTGCACTTGGCCAGACTGCCGTTGGCAAACAGGGCTGCCCCCTTTTCATAATCCACATTGGCGACCTGTCCATGCACATCCGAGGTAAACAGGATGCGCAGTCTGGCCGTATCGTTCCCTTCGGCCCGGGCCGTCCGGCTGACGCCCGCACCGCCAAACAGGCTGATGATCATCGTCAGGATCAACAGCCACGACATACTCTTTTTCTTCATATTACGTAACACGTTTCTCTCTGCCTTTCTATTCCTGCAATGTCTGCATGATTGCCGGAATGATCTGTTTCTTGCGGGATACTACATCCTGCAGCACAATATTTTCCACATCCTCGGAAAGATGGAAGGCTTCGAGTGCCAGTTTTCTGGAACCGGTTCCCGCACACAGAAGCTCCGTGGTTCCCTGCAGGATATTGGTCAACATAAAGAACAGCATCGGTACACCATGGTCGCCAAGTGCCTTTTCCATATAAGGTAACAGCTTGTCCTTAATGGCATCCAGCTCATGCTGTGTCATGGACGTGATCTGTCCCACTCCAAATGAAGTATCTCCAAATGCAAATTTCTTGAAGTCCTGATAGAAGATTTCCTCCGGTGATTTGGAAGAAAGATTGCTTCCGGCCGCAAACATCTCCTGCGCATAACTCTGTACATCAATGCCCGCAATCTCCGCCAGTGCCTCCGCGGCATCCCGGTCTGTCTGGGTACAGGTAGGAGAACGGTACACCAGCGTATCGGACAGGATCGCTGAACATAACAGCCCGGCGATGGACGGTGAGATCGTCACTCCATGTTCCAGATACATCTGATAGATGATCGTTGCGGTGCATCCCAACGGCTGATTGCGGAAAAAGACCGGATTCATGGTCTCGAGATTACCCAGTCTGTGATGATCGATAATCTCCAGGATCTCCGCCTCCTCCAGACCGTCCACGGCCTGCGTCAGCTCATTGTGATCTACCAGGATCAGCCTCTTTTTGTGGGTATTTAACAGATTACGGCGGGAGATCGTCCCTCCATAGTACTTTCCGTCATAATCGATGATCGGAAAATCACGGAAACGCCGTTTGGCCATAATTTCCCGGATATCATCGACATAATCATATCGGTTAAATGTGACCAAATTTTGACTGGTCATAAAATACCGGATCGGCATACTCTGATTCATCAGTCTGGATGCCGTAAACGTATCGTATGGCGTCTTGATGATAAAGCATCCTTTGGCTTCCGCCATCTTCTTGATCGTAAACGATACCAGTGCACCATCGCACACGATAATGCATTTGGCATCCATCTCGATCGCGCATAACTGGGACTCATACCGGTTACCCAGCAGCACAATGTCATCCTTCTCAATGTAATTTTCCATCAGATCGGGATTGGCCGCCGCGATCAGACATTTGCCGGAGTGAATGGTCTGCGTCGGATCGCCGGTCACCATCTCACCCTCCAGGGTCTCGATCAGATTGGCATATGGTGTTCCCGCCGAAGCAAGGATCCTGCTGTCATACACATCCATGTAGGACTTGGCAATGTCCTCGCTGGTGATCAGTCCCTCCAGATATCCTTCCGAATCCACCACCGGAAGCGTCACCACGCCCTCGGTCTTCATGATCTCCCAGGCCCGCTTCAGGGAGATATTCTTGCTCACACCCTCCACCTGGTGGATGTCCACATCGGCCACCTGGCTGCGCACATCCCCCAGATAATGAGGAACCTTCACCTGAAAACGATCCAGGACAAACCGCGTCTCCGCGTTGGGCTGTCCAGCACGCTTTGCAACATATTTCTTCCCCGTCACCGCGCTCTTAAGTGCAGCATATGCTATCGCCGAACAGATGGAATCCGTGTCCGGATTAATATGTCCTATAACGTGAATTTCTTCCATATCCTCATCCTCTCTTCTTATTTGAGACTTTCCTCCTCGCTGTACTGGCTGATGTCGATGACATACTCAAACCGTCGTGCCAGCGCGGGAGCTACACGGAACATCTCATCGAGCGTATTGCCCTCATCCGCCAGGACCACCATAAAGTCTCCCTTGAACTCATCCATCAGGGTAAACAGGCTGGTGATCGTAGGGAATGAAAGCTGCGCCGCATTGTCGATCAGCAGACAGCTTCCCTTGATCTGTGAAGCCACTGCCAGGAGATCCATGTTGTTGAGTTTCTCCGCGTCAATCCTTGCAATCTGTGTGGTACTCAGGAACTTTTTGCGGTGCTGGATGCGGACCACCTTCTTGGTCACACCCAGTCGGATCTCATCGCCCTTGCCCATCAGGACAAAATGCTTTGGCTCCAATTCCCCGGCGATCAGCGTAAGCATGTCGTCCAGGCTGTGATGAAGTGCTCTCGTCGTCGGCAGATCCTTGTCCTGCAGAACTTCCTTTTTGCCCAGTTCCGGGCTGTCCTGTGGAACGACCTGCTTCATCTCCGGCATATCCGGGGTCGGCATAATCTCGTCTAAATCTATCATGGTAATATCCTCCTCATCTGGGTTTTCCCCTGTGATTTCTTCCATTCCCTGTGGGATCTGCGGCTGCGCAGTCACCGGTGTATCGTTCGCTACAACCGGTTCCGTCTGCAGCAGATTGTTTTTTTCCATTGCCACGATCTGTGCGATCGTCTCCGCCAGATCCTGCGTGATCCCTGTGTGATCCGGAGACTTCCGCTCATGAGGTTCATTCTGCTCCTGTTCCAGAGAGTCCCAGTCTTCCTCTTCATCCATCGAAAGAGCTTCGTCCTCTCCCGGATCTTCATCCAGATCATCTGTTTCGTCCTCCGGATCATCCGGCTCCCCATCTTCTGACGTCCGTTCTTCCCGGTCGTCCTCCGGTTCCTCATCTGTGCACGGCTCGTCTGATCTGTCCTGTCCGGATTTTCCCGCCCATTCCTCAGATCCGGTGGCACCGGTTTTCTCTGCTTCAGCCATCACCTCATCCGGGGCGTCCTCTGCTTCCACCGGCTCATCTGATGCTACGTTCTCCGCGTCCTCCGGCTCCTCCACGCTGTCCCCGTCAATGTCCCGGACAGCCTCCATAAGGTGTTGCTGCAGCCTGATCGACTCCTCATCCGGATGCTCCTGCTGCTCCTGCAGCTTCTCCTGCCGCCGTTCCTCACGCAGTGCTTCCTCATCCTCCTCGCTCCAGAGACCGGTGAACTTCAGGAAGCGTTCTCTGGCTGTGCCGCCTTTTTGTTCCTCTTTCTTTCGCTTGAGAATGTCCATATCCAGTTCCGGCAGGGATCCTGTATCCAGGGGATTCGGCTCCTCCTTGGGCTCCTCCGTGTAATCACGGTCATCCTCGATCATGGTGCCATTGGTGCGAAGATACGTCATCAGCACCTTGGAACGCTCGACGATCTCACCCTGACCGAACCAGAGCTGGATGTCACGGCATTCCTGCTCACATTCCTTGAGCCGGCCCGCCCTCTGGTACAGTTTGGCCAGTTCATACGCCCACTCCTCGATATATTCTACCTTTTTCAGATCCTGCAGAGTCTCGATCAGACGACTCACCGGAGCTCCCTTTGCCTTGTCAATGCGGTAGCGCAGGATCAGATTTTCTCTCTGATTGGTACTAAGCCCCAGAAATTCAATGTAATACTCCTCCGCCTCATCCATTTCATTGGTCCGGATCGCCAGATAGATCAACCTGTGAAGCACACGCTTGCTGCGGTTCTTTTTGTAGAGCCTCAGGTAGGTCGCCTTGGCCGCCTCATACTGTTCCGTCTTCATATATACCTCCGCAAAGGTATGAAGATCTGCTCTGGAGCGCACCTGCATCACATCGAGTGTGGCAAGCAGTGCTGCCGCCTTTTTGTATTTCTTCTCCTCCACCAGACTCTGTATCTGTGCAATCTTAACCTTGGTCTTGTACTTGCTCATCCCTGTTTCCTCAATCTTGTTTTTCTTGGTAATAATATCTGGTATACAAATCTTCCCGCCGGTCCTGACGGATCGAGAATTTGTCCCTCAGATGCCAGGCCTTGTCCTCCAGTTCGCACAGCAGCACTCCCTCCTGACGGGACAGAAGCCCCAGCGTATTCCCCACCGGATCCAATGCCATGCTGTCTCCGACATATTCCAGACCATCCCGGGTTCCCACGCAGTTGACACCGACCACATAGGCCTGCGACTCAACCGCTCTGGCGCGCAGCAGACTGATCCACTGCTCTCTGCGGGTGGATGGCCAGTTTGCGATCACCAGCATGATATCCGCCTGCCTGGAAGCCACCTGGAACAGTTCCGGGAAGCGCAGGTCATAGCAGACAAACAATGACAACATCCTTCCCTTGTAGGGTACGATCACCAGACGGTCTCCGCCGCGGTAATACCTTGCCTCTCCTCCATAGGAAAACGGATGGATCTTCTCATACTGGCCCAGCACCTCTCCCCGGTCCCCGATCAGGGTAAAGCAGTTCTTTCCCTGTGTCTCACCGGAACTCACCGCGGACCATCCCACTCCGATCCCCACATGATACCGCCGCGCCAGTTCGGACATCTTCTTCACGGTAAAGGAATCCTGCGGATCCTCTCCGATCCGGGTAAGATTCATGGAAAATCCGGTCAGGCTCATCTCCGGCAGGATCAGAAGATCCGCCCGGTCTGCCGCCGCCACTTCCAGCATATGTTCTACTTTCTTGATTGAGGCCTCTTTGTCCTCCCAGACCATATCGATCTGTCCCAATGCAATTTTCATCTGACTCCCCATTTCCACGCCCACCGTCTCTGTCTTCGGGCATACTGATCCACACTACAATATTGTTATCATTATATATGTTTCATCCGATTCTGGCAATGTTTTCTCTTCCCATCAAAAAAGCAATATGATAAACTGGTATACAGAATAAACGATTTGTCGCAGACTATGCGGCAGAATGGAGGTATTTATGAAAATTCAGTCAGTATATGATGAGGCATTCCGTACTTATGGACGTGTTGTCGACGGTTACGATGTAGATCTGCTGTTAAAGCGTCTGGAAGAGACCACCGAGAAACCTGCCGACAGTGTCATCTATGTGCCATCTGTGGCAGAGCTTGAGGACACTCCGGCTTACGCACAGCTGCGCGACAACTGCTACGGCGGCATGCCGATCCAGATCGGTTACTGCAACGGAACCAACACCCGCTTAAACTGCTTTGAGTATCACCGCGACAGCGAGATCGATATTGCCGCAGACGATGCTGTCTTACTGGTAGCCAGACAGCAGGATATCATAGACGGAGCCATCGATTCTTCCAAGACCGAGGCATTCCTGTGTCCAAAGGGAGTCGGTGTGGAACTTTATGCAACTACACTCCACTATGCACCATGCAGCGCCAAAAAGGGCGAGGGATTCCGCGTTGTGATCGTTCTTCCAAAGGGAACCAACGAAGCCAAGCCGGACATCCAGGTTCTCAATGACAATGACAAATATCTGTTTGCAGCCAACAAATGGCTGATCGCACATCCGGATGCCGCAGAAGCATCCCAGGGTGCTATGGTGGGCATCACCGGCGAAAACATCGACATCGCCGATCTGATCTGATCAACAAATGCTATACAATGAGGTATCTTATGAATGCAAATGAACTTCCATCCGCCTTTATCCGGCGCATGAAACATCAGTTATCCGATGAATGGGAGGCCTTTGCGGACAGTTACCGGCACGAAAAAGCATATGGTCTCCGGCGCAACCTTCTCAAGGATGCCGGAGACTTTCCTTTTTCGCTGGAACCGATCCCCTGGGCCCCTGAAGGCTTCTACGCCTCTCCCGCAGAACATCCGGGCCGTCATGTACTGCATGAAGCCGGTGCCTACTACATTCAGGAACCCAGTGCCATGGCCGTAGTGTCTCTGCTGGATCCCCGCCCCGGCGAGAATATTCTGGATCTCTGCGCGGCACCGGGTGGCAAGTCCACACAGATCGCGGGCCGCATGCGGGGACATGGTCTCCTGGTTTCCAATGAGATTTTCCCAAAACGCGCGCAGATCCTTTCCGAGAACATTGAGCGTCTGGGCATTGCCAATGCTCTGGTCACCAACCATGATCCCAGGGATCTGGTCTCCCATTTTCCATATTATTTCGACCGCATTGTCGTGGACGCGCCCTGCTCCGGAGAAGGCATGTTCCGCAAGGACGAGACGGCCATCCGGGAATGGTCCGAGGACAATGTCACGATATGCCGTGACCGCCAGCAATGGATTCTGGAATGTGCCGATCAGATGCTTCGCGAGGGAGGCATGATCGTGTATTCCACCTGTACCTTTTCCCCGGACGAGGACGAGGAGATGATACAGTGGTTCCTCTCGGGGCATCCGGACTACGAGCTGATCTCCTGGCGTGACACTCCTCTTGGAACAACCATGTCCACTCTCCCGGACAACGGCGGATTCTGCGACGGCACACTGTCCGGCACACTGCGTCTGTGGCCTCACAGACTGCGCGGCGAGGGACATTTCATGGCACTGCTCCACAAAAAAGGAGAGCCGGTGCAGGATATGTCACAGCCTGCGAGCGGCACCAAAACCCAAAAAAAGAGTAAGAAAAAAGGCCTACAGCCTCTTGAGGAAGCCATCGGCGGATTTGAGGAATTTGCCCGGAGCTGTCTGAAGGTTCCCGTGGAACAGATCTTTCCACGGACCAATCCGGTCTATGTATTACACGGTGAGGAGCTCTATCTGCTGCCCGAACCGGCACCGTCTCTGGAGGGTCTGGTCACAGTCCGCCCCGGCCTTCATCTGGGCACCCGGAAAAAGGGACGTTTCATCCCGGCCTACGCTCTGGCCAAGGCTCTTGCACCGGGCCAGACTGTCAGCCACGCGCTCACCTTGGAGGAGGCGGCACATTATCTGCACGGAGAGACGGTAAGTTGTCCTGAGGACTGCAGAGGATGGCTTTTACTGACCTACGCAAACTGCCCGCTTGGATGGGGCAAGGCAGACCGCGGCATGGCCAAAAATCATTATCCGAAGGGACTGCGCACGCAGGGGATCATGTGAGATGTTTGAGAAACTGTTTCCAGTGAGCCCGCTGTTCCGGTGTGTTCCGGATCTCATCGCAGTCTGCCGGACGTGGCTGTGCCGTGGTCATAGAGGCAGACCGTGCATCCACCGGCCGGGCACTGACCGACCGTATCTCAGGATCCGTCACCGTTCTGACATGTGGCGTATAATATATGTAATCAACCGGTTTGCGCGTATGGGCGGGAACCGGTTTTTTCATGTCCTGTCTGCGTATCCGTCTTATCATCCTGCCTCGACCTCCTTTTCCCCCATTATACATGGGATGGCGCATTCTGCCAATCAGAAGATCCGGTAATTCTTCCACGGTATTCCCAGCAACGTATTCCACAAAAAATCATGCACCAGGATTGCCGGAGCTGACAGGAGCACCCACAGGCAGCCTTCCAGCAGACAGATCTGTCCCCGGAAATTATAGGGAAGCTGCGAATAGTCCCATACTTCCAGTTTCATGCGCTGATTGACCACCAGGCCAAATGCCAGTTCCACGAGGGTGATCAGCGCACCGGATAACACCATCTGGCTCAGAAAGGAAATTTCCGGAAGCACACGCCTGATCCCGCCCACCAGCAGCATGCACATACCGCCGGCCAGAAACATGGATATATGTGAAAAGCCCCGTGCCACCAGCTCTACCGTACAGTACAGATACCCTCCGCTCAGAAAAATGATCACACAGACTGCGCTTTTTTTCATCTTCCTCACTTCTCTCCTTTCAAAAACGATCAAAAATAGTATGGACAAATCGACCGGAATTATTCCATTTTCTCCTATAATATGTTATGATAAAAGTTGGCAATGCCATCAGGCATTTCATCAACAAAAGAAAGGATTTTTCCATGAATTTATCAAAAATCGACCAGGCTGCGGACTATATCAAAGACCGCATCAAAGCCGATGAGATCAAAGGGGCTGCCCTTTGTGTCATACACCACGACCGGGAAGTTTACCGGGATCAGTTCGGCATGGCCAATGTCGAAAAAGACATCCCCATGACGCGCGACTCGATCTTCCGCTGTTACTCCATGACCAAGCCGATCACATCGGCAGCCGTCATGATGCTGGTGGAACAGGGCAGGATCGCCCTGATGGATCCCGTCTCCAAATATCTCCCGGGCTTCCGGGATCAGAAGGTTCTGACTCCGGAGGGACTGGTTCCGGTACAGCAGGAAGTGACCCTGATGCATCTTCTGGACATGACCGCGGGACTGACCTATCCGGATGCCAGTTTTCCGGCCGGCCGCTATATGCAGGATATGATCGATGCCTATTACGACCGTATCCTGAACCACGACGATCCGACCAGCACCTATGATCTGGCCAATCTGATCGGACAGCAGCCTCTGGAATTCCAGCCCGGAGAAGGATGGCGCTACAGTTTCTGCGCCGATGTTCTGGGAGCAGTGATCGAGGTGGTCACAGGCATGACCTACGGTGAATATCTCAAAGAGGTTCTCTTCACACCTCTCGGTATGGTAGACACGGACTTCTACTGTCCGGAGGACAAGCAGGACCGCTTCATGGAGAACTACCAATATATGCCGGAGACCGATTCTCTGGAGCCATGTACCTGGCAGCATCTCGGTCTGTCCTACATGTTCCTGAAGAAGCCTCTGTTTGAATCCGGCGGAGCAGGACTGGTCTCCACAATCGATGACTACTCGCGCTTTGCCCGCATGATGCTCCAGGGTGGTGTATTCGAGGGCAGACGGTATCTTTCCCGCAAGTCCATCGAGTACATGACCTGCAATCATCTGACACCTAAGCAGCTTGAGATGTACGACTGGGAAGCACTGCGCGGCTACGGCTACGGTAATCTCATGCGTCAGATGGTCAATGTACCCGCTTCCTACGGACTTGGCTCCGTGGGTGAATACGGCTGGGACGGCTGGCTTGGCTGCTATGTTGCGATGGACCCGGCGGAGGATCTGATCATCCTGTACGCCATCCAGAAATGCGGCGGCAACAGCTACCGCGACGTCCAGGTCATCCGCAATCTGATCTACTCTTCCCTGGAAGACTAAACCGCTATTACCATGAGAAAGGACGGCAATCACATGACAAATACCAAGGAACTCATGAAACAGTTCGAGCAGGGGCTCCACGATGACCTTCTGCGCGATATCTATATTGACGAATCACGGATCTCCTACCAGAGAGAACGCTACCTCAAAACCCTCAAGGACTTTGAGGATACCTATGCCGAGGCAGATGTCTGCATCTTTTCGGCACCGGGCCGCAGTGAGATCGGCGGCAACCACACCGACCACCAGCACGGGGAGGTTCTGGCTGCTTCCATCAACAACGACTGCATTGCGATCGTAGAACCTCTGGAGGATGATGTGGTCAAAGTCGTATCCGATGGATACCGGATGATCCGGATCAATCTGAACAATCTGGAGCTTCGTCCCAAGGAATCCGGCACGACCCTGGCGATCATCAAGGGTGTGCTCAAAGGTATGAAAGACCGTGGCTATGCCATCGGTGGATTCCAGGCCTACATCACCAGCGACGTTCTGATCGGCGCAGGACTTTCTTCCTCCGCGGCCTTTGAGACTATCATCGGCACGATCTGTTCCGGCCTCTACAATGACATGAAGGTGTCTCCGGTGGAGATTGCCATCATCGGCCAGTATGCGGAGAATGAATATTTCGGCAAGCCATGCGGCCTGATGGATCAGATGGCCTGCTCCGTGGGCAACATGGTCCATATTGATTTTGCAGACCCGGCTCATCCTGTCGTGGAAAAGGTTGACTTCGACCTTGCAAAACATCAGTACAGCCTGTGTATCACCGATACCAAAGGCTCCCATGCCGATCTGACACCGGACTACGCAGCGATTCCCGAGGAGATGAAAAAGGTCGCTGCCTTCTTCGGCAAATCCTATCTGGGTGAGGTAGACCGCGAGGATCTGCTGCAGCATCTCGCCGAAGTGCGCACTGCCACCTCCGACCGCTGCGTCCTGCGTGCACTGCACTTTATGGAAGAAAATATCCGCGTGAGAAAGGAAGTTGCCGCCCTCAGATCCGATGATTTTCAGGGATTCCTGGATGCGCTGGAAGCGTCCGGCAATTCCTCCTTCAAATATCTCCAGAATGTCTACACCAGCTCCGATGTACAGCATCAGAATGTCTCCATCGGTCTGGCTGTCAGTGACATTGTGCTGGGAAGCCGCGGCAGGAGCCGCGTCCACGGTGGCGGTTTTGCCGGCACCATTCAGGCCTTTGTGCCAAATGATCTGGTAGATACCTACCGCCAGGCACTGGATCAGGTCTTTGGCAAAGGTTCCTGCAGCGTTCTCAAGATCCGCAGATATGGCGGCATGAGAGTCCTGTAAATACACGTTTAATGCATAATCTCAGAGAAAAGAGGAAATAGAACTATGTATGAAACAAAACGAAGAAGATGGCCTCTGGTACTGTCGATCATCCTGCTGGTGCTGATCATTGCACTGGGCGGTGCGGTTTTCTTCTATCAGAAGATTTATAACGGCAAGCGCTGGTATCCTCATACCACGATCAACGGCGTCGACGTCTCCGGCCAGTCCCTGGAACAGTCCAAGGAAACGATCCGCGATCTGCATGCGAATTACTCCCTGCACATCAGCGGCCGGGACGATGGCAGTCTGGTGATTGACGGCGGAGCCATTGACTATGATTTCCAGCTTGGCGATCACATCGACAAACTCTACGAGGACCAGCATCAAAAATTCGTTCTCACGACCCGCAAGAGTGATTACGAGACCGTCTACGATGTCAAATACGACCGCAAGAAACTGGTCAAGGCAGTCTCCTGCTCCGCAATTCTGGCGGGCAGCTACGACTACCATGTACAGAAACCGGTATCCGCAAGAGCGGTCTTTGACAAGGAGTCCGGACAGTACACGATCGCTGCCGAAAAGCAGGGCAACAAACTGCGTAAGAAGGCTTTGATTGCCGCCATCGAGACGGCGCTGGCTCAGGCAGACACCGAGATGGATCTCACCGACGTGAAAGAATATCCGGATATCTACGCCAGCCCGAAGATCACCTCAGATGATCCTTCCATGCAGCAGGCAGTCAGCACCTGCAACAATGTGGCGCTGCGTTACATTGTCTGGAATATGGGTGAGGGACACAAAGAGACGATCACCCCAAAGAAGATCGCACAGTGGATCAGTTATAAGGATGGCACCGTCACCTATGACGAGACAGCGATCGCAGCCTGGGTCGAGCAATTCTGCCTCAAGTATAAGACCGTCGGCAAGAACCGCACGATCAAAGACCACAACGGAAAGAATGTCACGATCATAGGCGGTGATTACGGATGGCAGATGGATTACGAAAAGACCGTCAAGCAGGCAGTCAAGGCTATCAAACAGCCGATCGATCAGGAGGCAACCAACGCCTATCTGGCGGATCCTTCCGAGGAGAACAAAAAGGCTCTCACGATCAAAAAGGGCGTCCTGTGGCTCTATACCGGCTTCAAGATGGACTATGACCAGACCGGTGTGGACTGGGATGTCAACAACTATACCGAGATCTCCATCAAAGATCAGATGGTCTATGTCATGCGAAACGGCAAAGTCAAATTCTCCTGCCGTTGCATCACCGGACTTCCGGTCGAGGGCAGAAGCACGCCGACCGGTGCCTACTATGTCAAAGAGCACAAAGAAGCATATACCCTGACCGGTCCCGGATATGCCACACCGGTTAAGAACTGGGTTCGTATCACCTGGTCCGGCACCGGCTTCCATCCTGCCACCTGGCAGCCATGGAGCTCCTGGAACAAGAACCTGTACAAGACCCGCGGATCCCACGGATGCATCAATCTGAATCCAACGGATGCCGTCAAGATCTACAAACTGGTTCCATATCGTGAGGCGGTATTTATCCATTAAATCACCGCATCCAGCGTTTATTAAGCACTTGCAAAACGGCTGCACTCCCATCACACGGAGTGCAGCCGTTTTTATTGTTCCTGTTTCTGTCCTGCCTTCCCAACACCGTCTCGTCTATTCCTGTGGTGCCTCAGGCGATGCCGTGTCCGGTAACGGAGTCGGAGCCGGAGCCGTGGAAGGCTGCGGTGTCTTCTCCGGCACAGAAGTTCTCTTTGGTTTCGGAGTCTTCTTTGGCTTCGCCGTCCGCTTTGGCTTCGCCGTCTGTTTTGGCTTCGCTGTCTGCTTTGGCTTCGCTGTCTGCTTTGGCTTTGCCGTCCGCTTTGGCTTCGCCGTCTGTTTTGGCTTCGCTGTCTGCTTTGGCTTCGCTGTCTGCTTTGGCTTCGCCGTCCGCTTTGGCTTCGCCGTCTGTTTTGGCTTCGCTGTCTGCTTTGGCTTCGCTGTCTGCTTTGGCTTCGCTGTCTGCTTTGGTGCGTCGGTCGCTTTTACCAGATTCTCGTCCGACACGCTGTCCCGGCGTATCTTCAGGTGCCGGTTATTCTCCGTCCCATCCAGATGGTAACAGATCACCGGTGTCCCCGGAGAGATCAGAGAAAAGATCTTCTCTGCAGAAGCATACGGCAGATTGACACAGCCATGAGATCCTCCGGTCTTGTAGATCACGCCTCCGAACCGGCTCCTCCAAGTCGCATCATGGAATCCGATTCCCCGGTTAAACGGCATCCAGAAGGATACCGGAGTGGCATAGCCCACGCCTCGCAGAACCGCTCCTCTCTGCATATATTTCACATAATACACACCGGCCGGCGTGCCATGGCCTGCCGCCAGATTGCCGGTGACGGTATCTGTCTGAAATACCATTTTCCCTTTCTTATACACCAGCACATGCTGCGCTGTCAGATTGACTTCCACATAGGTATTTCCATAATCACGTTTTCCATAGCTTCGTCCCTGCTGCAGGTACACCGCCGGCCGTGTGGCCACACGGCCTTTGCGGATCTGACGGCTCAGTTTTCTGACCTCCCCGTCCACGTCCATCCTCCAGCCAAAATCTCCGCCCTGTACGGTCGTAGTCACCCCGTAACTGGTCGCAAAGGAATGGCCGCTTCCCAACGTGTCATACTTATCCGCCAGTTTCTGTACATACTTTCTGATCTTCTGTCCGGACAATGCCACGGTTCCGTTTTTACGCACCCTGATCCAGCGGCTGATCACCCGAGCATCCACCACCTCGTTTGCAGATCCAAACTCATAGGTAATGACGGCGTTCACCATGGTATTGGCCTTTTTGCAGGAAGCCTGCAGCACCGGATCTTTACTGGTGCGTTTCGGCGATGCATAACATCCCATCTCATCCAGTACCACATCCTTC
Source organism: uncultured Lachnospiraceae bacterium (assembly GCA_934351255.1). Lineage (GTDB taxonomy): Bacteria > Bacillota > Clostridia > Lachnospirales > Lachnospiraceae > Jutongia. Next base: position 269,067 of record CAKRJH010000001.1, on the reverse strand, counting down.
TGGCAGGAGTTGATCGCATCCGTCAACACCTGACAGGTCACCTTCTCATCCAGCAGACCTCCCTGTCTCTCCGGAATGATCTCATAGCCCGTTCCCTTCTGATATGTACTCAGTGATGCCTCCCGGAGTTTTGGAGCATGTTCCACAGAAAAGCCTCTCATCCCCTTCATGCGATCCTTCAACCGGTCTTCATTCACAGAAAACACCTTGTCATCCACCAGGTTCTTCTTCCTGCCCGGCAGGATCCATCCGAACCTGCCCTGCTGCTTCTTGATCCCCCGGACCACACGATTCATATCCTGATCCAGTCCCAGCTCTTTCGCTGTGATAACCTCACTAATATGGGAGCCGTCTTTGGCCAGTTCCCACACGTTCAGTTCATAATCTGACAATTCTTTGGCCACCGTTTTCGTCGATTTTCCGGAAAGGTTTCGTCCATTTAATGTTGTCCCCCTGTAAAAATGTCTTCCATAGTACAGAGCACCCGCAAGGTAGACAAGCAGCAACACTGCCAGAATGCCCGTGCCTCCCCATATGATCCATTTTCTCTCTTTCTTCACTGCAACCTCCATTTCCGGCTCACGCCGGCTTACTCACTAACTTTACCATTATATAGTTGATGGCACAAAAAAACAACTTCTGTGTTAATTTCACCTTGGAAACCTACACAGAAGCTGTGAAAAAATCTGTTCCGGAACAATCCGATCCATTAGTTGTTCTTGTTGTAGATGCGGCTCTTTGCCTCTCCGGTCTCAATATCAATGAAACGGATAAACAGGGACACCTTGTTGTCCTCATTCAGGGACTCCCAGATCATATCTCCAAACGCATCCATATCGTCCGGAATGTCGATCCACTTTGGCTCTCCCTCAAAACTTGGAAGCGGATTGCCGTCATGCATGTAAGTGTGGATGAAATGTCCCTCACCTGCCACCGGGCTCTCATAATCGAAGGTATAACGATTGCAGGCATCCGGATTGCCGTTGTTGCTCTTTAAGATAGACATGGAATAATCAAATCCGCCATCCTCGATATGCAGGATCGCAGAGATACGAGGTGTGTAGTTCGGTGGATCCGGCTCAAACTCACGGGTCAGAAGTGCCTGCTCAAAGGTAGACCCCTCCTCCATCAGTTCATAGATCGTATCGGTCTGGTCTCCGTTGGTCACGATCGTATCCTGTCCCAGAACACGGACAGGTGCGTAGATGATCAGGCTCGGATCTTCGAGTTTGGAAGGATCAAATGCCTGTGTACGGATCCCCTCTCCCTCGGTCACAAAGACACGGTTGCGGCTGTTCTCACTGCGTCCCATGATAAAATAGGCGATCGCTGCATGTTTTCCATCCGGGGTCTTTCCTACTACAATGCCACGGCCCGGATAGGCGTTGGTCGATAATTCCTGCTGTAATGATAATTTGTTCATGTGTATATTACCCTTTCTTGATCGGCACGGACTGTCACCGGCCGCTGCTCTTTTAGTGGTGGAACAGGCGAAGTCCTGTAAATACCATCGTGATGCCATACTGGTTGCAGGCATCGATCACGGCCTGATCGTTCTTGGAACCGCCCGCCTCTGCGATATATTTTACACCACTTCTGTGTGCACGCTCCACATTGTCACTGAATGGAATAAATGCATCGGATCCCAGTGTCACGCCGTCCATCTTCTTGATCCACTCTTTGCGTTCCTCGCGGGTCATGCGTTCCGGCTTCTCCGTGAAGAACTGCTCCCAGATACCATCTGCAAGCACATCCATATCATCGTCAGAGAGATAGACATCAATGGTATTGTCACGATCCGGCTTGCGGATGTCATCACGGAATGGAAGGTTTAACACCTTTGGACACTGACGCAGGAACCATTTGTCTGCCTTGTCTCCCGCCAGACGGGTACAGTGGATACGGGACTGCTGACCAGCTCCGATACCGATGGCCTGTCCGTCCTTGACATAGCATACGGAATTGGACTGGGTATATTTGAGAATGATATTAGCCAGGATCATATCGTGCAGAGCATCCTCAGAAAGTTCCTTTTTCTCTGTCACAACATTGGAGAACAGCTCTTTATTGGACTCCACGGTGTTGTGTCCCTGCTCAAAGGTAATTCCAAACACATCCTTGGTCTCGAGCGGAGCAGCCTCATACTCCGGATCGATCTGGATGACGCAGTAATTGCCGCGCTTCTTTCCCTTCAGGATCTCCAGGGCTTCCGGATCGTAAGACGGAGCAATGATACCGTCGGATACCAGACTCTTCAGATACTTGGCTGTAGCCACGTCACACTCGTCAGACAGAGCCACCCAGTCACCGAAGGATGACATACGGTCTGCGCCTCTGGCACGGATATATGCGGTTGCCATCGGAGTACATTCAATATCATCATCCACAAAATAAACCTTCTTCATAGTCTCATCGAGAGGAACATCGATCGCAGCTCCCGCCGGGCTGACATGCTTAAAAGATGCTGCTGCCACATGTCCGGTAGCCTCCTTGACTTCCTTGACCAGCTGCCAGCTATTGAAAGCATCCAGCAGATTGATGTAACCCGGTGTTCCGTTCAATACGGTAAAAGGAAGGTCGCTTCCGTCCTTCATAAATACTCTGGCTGGCTTCTGATTTGGATTGCAGCCATACTTTAATTGAATCTCGTTCATCGTGTGTCTCCTTTCTGGTGTATCCGTCCCCTCATGTGGGGACTGCAGCGCATCCCGCGCCACGTGTTCGTCGCATTGATTCCCTATTTCATATTTCATGAAACAAAAAACAGCCGAACGCCCAGCATCCCTAAGAATGCCCAGACGGTCGGCCGGTTTTCCAGCTATACTCCCTGTGGTTCATTCCACTTCCGTCAGTAATATAGCCAACTTCACTTTATCATAGCTCGCTCCCTCTGTAAAGAGAGCAGAACAAAAATCCGTGTTATCTAATACTAAATATGCTGTTCTTTCATGTGCTTCTTGATCGCCTCAAACGTCTCCTGGCTGATGATGTGTTCGATCCGGCAGGCATCCGCCGCCGCAGTCTCATCCGATACGCCCAGATAACGCAGTCCCGCAGTGATCACCTGATGCCTCTCATAGATCATCTCCGCGATCTGTCTGCCGGAATCGGTCAGATAGATATAGCCGGAGTCTGTCGTGGTAATGTGTCCCTTCTCACGCAGATTTTTCATGGCGATGCTGACACTAGACTTTTTGTATCCCAGATCATTGGCCACATCGACAGAACGCACCACCGGCAGCTTGTTTGAGAGAACCAGTATGGTCTCCAGATAATTTTCCGATGATTCGTTGCTTTGTAAATGCTTATCCATTAAATTTTCCTCCGAACTATTTGATTACATGACATATATTATGCATTATACCATCTGGTGTCCAAAATGAAAAGCACATGTTTTTGATAAAAAACATCAGTATTATGTATTGCCCTCCAAAATCTCCGGCAGATCCGCAAACTGCTCCAGTCTGGTCACCGGCTGTGCCACCTCGCCAAAGCCGTAGGCTGCATAGATAAACTCCAGTCCGGCCTCCATCGTGGCATCGTAGTCACCCTGCGTATCGCCGACATAAATCCCCCGCTCCAGTCCATTGCGGTCTGCAAGCAGACGGATGTTAAATCCTTTGGGCTTTTGATTGTCCCCGTAACACTGGATGTCCTCAAAGTAATGTCCGAAGTGATAATACCCGAGAAACGCCTCGATATAACCACTCTGGCAGTTGCTGACGATATAGAGCGGATAACGCGCAGAAAGAATCTTCAGTGTCTCCTCCAGCTCCGGATACAGCACTCCGCCGTGGATGCTCAGATAGGCATTTTCCTCTTCACAGCACACCTTCAGGATCTCCATGCGCCGCTGTGGGTCTTCCTGCGGAAAGATCGCATCCGCAATCTCCACCATCGTCTTTCCCATAATACTCTGGATGTCCCGGGTCGTGATCACACGGTCCATGCCATACTGTGCCTGAACCACATCCGTCCAGGAACGGGCGACATTCGCTGCGGAATCCCACAGCGTGCCGTCCATGTCAAATATGATTCCTGTCTTTGTCATACTATTGTCTCACCGAAATCAGGTCATTGATCGTGATAGAACCAACCTGCTCCTCTTTTCCTTCCTCTCCGGCCCAGAAGGTATAGGTCTGTCCTTCTTCAAGCCCCGGCATGGATATCAAAATTGACTGGATTGGCTTTGAGGAAGACATATCTCCGATTTCAGTACCACTCTCATTCTTGATGAGCACCTTCGTCTCTGCCGGAAGGACACTGTCAAACACAAAGTTCATCACATACTGGGTGGAGCCGCCGGTCGGCAGTACCATCTGATCCCCTGCAGGACCCGAAGCTACCACAATGCCTCCCGAGATCTCAAACGCTCCCCCATCATGTCCATAATCAAAGGAACCATTCTTCTCATCGCCCGGACCTTCGATTCCTACCCTTCCTCCACGTATGAAGATGTTGCCATTGGAGTCAATGCCATCTTCTTTGGCTTTGATCAAAACAGATCCTCCATTGATAATAACCTGATACTGCGGGCTGCTGTACTGTTCCGGATCCTTCGTCCCGAACGAATCCTGGCCATCCTCCGCGTCACCGGTTCCTCCGGCTGCATTGATGCCATCACCCTCTGCAGTGATTTCTATCTGTCCATCATTGATCGTGATATCACCGCTCTCCATTCCCTCATAAGCACTGATACCAATCCTTCCGTTATTGATTACCAATGCCACATCAGAATGGATGCCATCATCACCAGATTTAATATCAATCAGGTCCCCACCATCGATCTTGACGGTTCCCACGGTCTTCTCGACTGTCTGGGCCTTTTCCTCATCCCACATACGGATGGTATTGCCACAGTGCAGACCGTCATCCGTATCAGAATCTGCATAAATCTCTCCGGCATCCTCTGACACCTCGATAGAGGTACCGGCCTTGATCGCCTTGCAGCTTCCGTCGGTGTCTCTGTCTCCATCTGAATCCGCTTTCAGGGAATCGGCTGCCACATACAGCACGCGGTATGCTTTGAGCGCGTCCCCTTTTTCAGAATAGAGGTCATACTCTCCACCCTCCAGATAGATGTCTCCGGCATCCGTCAGTTCTTCCACCGTGGATCCCTGTGTACCGTCACCATAGACTTCCTCGTTCTCCAACGTTGTCTTAACCGCATCTCCCATGGCAGATACCGTAAGCGTCACATCCCTCATATACAGTCCGGTCTTTGCAGAAATTCCGTTATGTCCATTCGAAATATTCTGGCCGCCCACCGTGATGTCCGCATCCAGGATCTTCAGACTGTCCGTGGCCTTGATACCATTGCCATGCAATGACATCATGCCCAGTTCTCCTGTTCCATTGATCGTCAGTGGTGTTTTCTTGCAGACAATGCCCGCTGTGTAAGTCGTGGAGACATTGTCATCCTTGTCAATGCCGGTCTCTCCCTCATCATACAGAAGGTTGTCGGACCCGTCTGCCACCGTGATCACACAGCGCGCCACGCTCTTCTTGATCGTGATCAGACCGGTGTCAGATGTCGGGGCTGAATTATTTGAGGACGTCAGTCTCACTCCGTCCAGGATCAGATGGAGTACGCCGTTGTCATCTGCGGAGGCATAATCCGCCTCGATCAGGGCGTCGGCTTCCACATCCGGATCCTCAGTGGACAGGACATACGTTCCGGAGGCAGTGATCGTGATCTTGTTCTTTTTGGAGATCTCGTAGTTATCCTTGACCACCTTGGTTCCGCTGGCCTTGGCCGGGATCACGATAGAAGTGTACTCCGCCTCATCCTCCGGGATCTCGTCATCCTCATCGGTATCATCTGTCGTAACCGGTGCAGGGCTTACATATCCCACCATAGAGTCATCTCCGCGGTATGCTGAGGTCGGTTCCGGCGCCGGAGTCTCCGGTGCATCGGATTCCTGTGGTGCCACTGACTCCTGCGGTTTCTCGGACTCCTGTGGTGTACCGGTATCCTGTGGCTCATCTGTGATGGCTGGATTCCCGGATACCTCCGGCAGTTCAGAAGTCCCCGGCTGTGCAGACACATCTGCCGTCGGCGCCGGCAAGGTCACAGCAGGTGTACTGGCTGCGTCGGAAGCGGTCGGTGCCGGTAAAGTCGCAACCGGTGCGCTGGCCGCTGCGGAAGCAGCCGGTGCCGGTGTGCCTGATGCCACCGGTGCGGCACTCACTGCGCCCCCTGTCGCAGGAGCTGCAGCTTCCCGGATCACATAGCGGTAATCTCCACGGCTGCGGCTGCTGACCTTGGACTTATTCAGCGCGCTCTTTTTCAGTGCTTTCTTTGACGCATATACCTTGATCACTCCGCTCTTCTTGACAGAGATCGTCTTCTTTTGACCGGATTTGATCACAGTCTTTGTGGTAAATCTGGCTCCGGTCGTGTAATATACGCGGTAGCCTTTTTTCGCGTTCAATGTCACTGATACCGGTGCCTCATAGGTACCTGAAGTCTGGCTGATCGTATAGCCGACAGGCTTCTGTACCTTTACGGTAACGGTCTTTTTCGTGCTGCCAAAGCGCACGGTGATCTTGGCGGTACCTTTTTTGACCGCAGTGATCGTACCGGTGCTGTCCACGCTTGCTACCTTCTCATTACTGGAAGCAAACGTCACCTTGTCTGCCTTTTTGTTGGTCTTTACCGTAAAGACACTTCCCAGTGGCATGATCTGCTTTTCCCCCGTGTTCTTCAGCTTCAGTGAGGCCGCAGAAACAGTGGTCACCGGCATCGGTGCCAGCGAACACGCCATGGCCGCAGACAGAGCATATGCCAGAATCTTTTTCGTAGTTCTCTTCATAAATGCATCCTTCCTTTCTCGGTTCATGTTGTTATGATTGACGTTTTCTGTGTACTGCCACCCCGATAATTACAGCCGCAGCAAGAATCACCACGACGATTATCACTACAATAAATACTATGACAGGCTGTCCCTGATCCGTGGACGATGCTTTGATATTGCCCTGATCCACGACCGATCCATCCTGACTTCCGCCGGCTTCACTCCCCAGTGCCGCCTCATTGTCATAGTCAAACCCGGTGACGGTAAACGTAACCTCCACCTTCTCCTGCCCCTGCCCCTTGAGCAGCCGGTATCCATTGTCCGCATCCTCCGCGCGCCCGGCCTGTGTCAGTTCATTCTTGAGGTCATCGCGCCAATGGTTAAAGATCAGAAGTACCTCACCTCCGGTCAGGTAGTTCTCTTCATATTCCATAAATCCTTCATCAAAATGAGCCACGGTCACATCATTGATCCTGGCAGTCACATCCGAAAATTTGATGCTGTCATTGACCGGAATGTCTGTGGCCACATGAAGCTGTGAGATCGTCGTCTCCCCGGAAAATTCTGCTCCGGTCAGGCTCACGGTATACGTGCCATTGCCGGCCAGTTCCACCTCGTCGATCTCTCCGGGCTGCGCCACCAGCTTGTCTCCCTTTTTGCCTTTGGAGTCAGCACAGTAAAGACTGTGCTCGAGATCCGTCCCATAGGTCTCATTCTGCGCATCATCATAGTATGACATCTGCGTGATCCAGAGATCATCTGCCGTCTGGATCCCAAGCCTTGCATGGTAGGTACTGCTCAGATTAACCGCCACCGGCTCCTGCGTCTCCAGGCTCTGATCCTGCTGATCGGCCCGACAGACCGACGGTGTCAGCACTCCTCCGGCCAGTATGCCTGCGACACTGCACACAGCGGCAGCCGCCGCGATCCCCCGTCTGTAACTTCTTTTCTTCACCTGTTACCTCCCTGTGTTGTTTTATGCACAGTATAACACACATTGCATAAGATATGATATAGATTTTTTACCACAAAGGAGGTATCCCATGGCTCTTTTTACCAACCAGGCTACTTTGTCCTACCGCAACAATGTCACCAACTCCAACATCGTCAGCGGTGAACTGGTCGAGGTGATCTCCGCCACAAAGACGGCACTGGAAACAGGCTATCAGCCGGGCGATGTCATCACCTATGTACTCAACATCAACAATGCAGGAACTTCAGCTGCCACCGGGATCACTGTGACCGATAATCTCGGTCAGTACAGCACCGGCACTCCGTCTGTCACCGTCTATCCGCTCACCTATCGCGCAGACAGCGCCAGACTTTATATCAACGGCACAGCCCAGACAGCACCGGCCATCGCAGCCGGCCCTCCGCTGGCCATTTCCGACATCACCATTCCTGCCGGTGGTATGGCCACCTTGATCTATCAGGCTGACATCAGCCAGTATGCCCCTCTGGGAACCACGGATTCCATTGTGAATACCGCCACTGTTTCCGGCACCGGTCTGAATCCGGTAGAGGCAACGCTGACACTGCCTGCCCTGCAGCAGTCCCTGATGACTCTTACCAAGAATCTGTCTCCGTGCAGCGTCACAGAAAATGGCACGATCACCTACACGCTGACCCTTTCCAATTATGGAAATACCGCAGCCGGCGCCGGTGACAATGTCACTATCACCGACACCTTCAATCCTGTCCTGAATCTGACCGGTGTCACATTGGATGGAGTCGCATTCCCGGCAACCAGCTACACCTACAACACAACAACAGGAGCATTTGCTACCAATGCCGGTGCGATCACCGTACCTGCTGCGACCTACACCCAGGACGCAGCCACCGGCGTGGTAACCACCACTCCGGGCACAGCAACTCTTGTCATCACCGGAACCATTTAATATTCCGTCTTCCTTCTCTTTTCTTCAAAAGGGCAGTGCACGCTTCCGGTGCACTGCCCTTTCCTTGATGCTTTTGTATCTCTTGTTATCCCTTGATCCTCACACTGCGGTACCGGTTTATAGCGGCAAACACTTCCTGTACCCGTACATCAGCCAGGCTGCCGGATATTTTATCCGTCTGTTCTACCGGCACCAGCCGGCCTGGGATCCGTTCTGCAAATCCGCCGGATATCATCCCCACCAGCTCACACATATCCGTTCTGCCATCCATTCCGGACCGGGTCAGTCTCACCAGAAGTTGTCCCAGCATACGCAGCTGTCCGGGATCCACCAGTTGTTCCAGATAGCGGACATCAATATTCTCACGGTCAATGCTGATGGTATCCATACCCACACATTTGACTTTGGTGCGCGGATTCGGTGCCACCGCCTGCCCCACTCTGTGAAACCGGACAGGATGTACCGGCAGATCATTCTTCCGGTCCGCAGGAAACTCCTCCGCCACCTTTTTCGCCTTTGCGGTAATGTCCACCGGAACATAACGATCCATCTGCACAATCACATCGGCCTCCTGAAAATAGGAACCGGAACTTCCTGCGACCAGGATGGTCGAAATCCCCTGTGTCTCATAGATCTGGCGAACCCGGTTCACAAACGGGGTGATCGGTTCCGCATCGGGGCTTACCACCCGCTGCATCAGTTCATCGCGGATCATAAAGTTGGTTGCACTGGTGTCCTCATCGATCAGAAACGTATGGCTTCCCGCCTCCATCGCCTCCACCATCCCAGCAGCCTGCGAAGTACTGCCGCTGGCATCCTCGGTAGAAAATGCATGTGTGTCCTTTCCATTGGGAAGATCGCCGATAAACATGGAAATATCCACTTGCTCGACCCGTCTTCCGTCCTCCGCACGTAACTTAACCGCAGAATCCTCCGTGATCACATACTCCCTTCCATCCCGGGCGATGTGATTATAAACACCCCTCTCCAGCGCTTCCAGCAGTGTGGACTTTCCATGGTATCCGCCACCTACAATCAGAGTGACCCCCTTCGGAATACCCATGCCCCGGATCGGTTTTCCGTAAGGAACATTCATCTCTGTCTCCAGCGTCCGGAGTGACACAAACGGCACCGCCTCTCTCATCGGAAGCTGCGATACTCCGCTCTTTCTCGGAAGAATTGAACCATTGGCTACAAATGCCACCAGCCCGTTCTCCTCGAGCTGTTCCCGGATCGCCTTCTGATTCTGGGACAATTCATACCCCTGTCTGAGTCTTGCTTCCGGCAGGGAAGACACATAAAGACTCTCACCGACACATCCCGGCAAAAGGCCAAACAGCATTTTCTCCAACGCCCTCGAATCCACAGTCCTCCCATGTGCCGGAAATCCAACTTCCATGCGCAGGATCAAATTTCCCTGCTCCGGATCGATCTGACATGCCGTCCGCTCCAGAATCTCCTGCCCAGGGTTCACCACAGACATCAGTCCGCTCTTGCCGGAACCTCTGGTCTGAAAAGAGATCCGGGACAATGCAGTACCAAACTCCCGGAGCAGTTCATCCTGCAGCATCACTCTCGCCTCTGTGTTCTCATAAAGTTTGCGCGGAAATCCCGCGTCCTGTCCCAAAATACGGACACTCACTCTGGACGGTGAGGCAAACGGATCTCCCTGAACATGATCAATGGCCAGAAAATACGAAACTTTCCGGCCATCTTTTGTCTTTGTCTGAAATTGATAAACTCCCTGGGTATCCTTGTATGCCGGATATCCCCTGTGATCGATCCGGTGAAGGATCTCCCTGAGCGCATCTGCATTCTGCATCATAACAGCCTCCCTGTATATTCTATAAGTGATTACTCGGCAGTCTCCGTCGTCTGGGACACCGTATCGGCATCTCCTCCTGTCACCTCGGTCTTGTCCTCGGGTGCGGAATCACTATCGGAATCCTGATATCTTCCTCTGGCTGAACTGCGTGATGCTGACGTCGAGGATGAGTTCGAGCTGTCCGAAGAATCCGAATCGTCTGAGGAATCAAGCCCTGTGCTCTGTGACTGCGTGGACGTTCCGGAACTGCCATCCGAGCTATCGGAATCTGAGCTGTCCGAGCCATCCTGTGTATCCGGACTGGCCGTCGGAAGTTGATCCTGCAGCTGGGTGATCTGATCGTTCAGATCGGAGATCTTCGACTGCGCATCATCCCGTTCCTGCTGCATCTGCAGCGCAGACTCTTCCAGTGCCGTATATTCACTCTGATTTTTCTTCAGTTCGGTATTCAATCCATGCATCTTCACTGCCAGCACGACTACCGCCACCAGAAGTGCCAGTATGATCGCGGAAGCTGCCGCCACAAAGATCATCACCCGCTGCGCGATCTCTCTCTTCTGTGTCTCCCACTGCCGTTTCTGTCTCGTCCACTTCTGACGCTCCTGATCCAGTGCATAATTTCTGAAATCACCGTTTCTTCCTGCCATCGCTTTCCTCCATATTTCTGTATCCTGACACCCCGTTTTTCGGAATCTCTGTTTCTTCAAAAAATGCTCTTGTTCCCAAAATGTCTGAAATTTCCTGAAATGTCTGAAATGTTCTTATCCCCTTGTCTTTCCTGTCTCTGCGCTTACCTGCGATCCGGCTTTCTCCGGATCAGCGACAACACTCCTACCAGAAGCAGAAGCACTGCCACCACGCCCACACCGGCACCGATCAGAAGACGGGTCCGCGCATCCAGCGGTCTGGAAGACGCAAGCCCTGTCGAGCCGGAGTCATCAAATCGCACCGTATCCATAAATTCATCGAGAACCTCTTCCTCGCCCTCAAATGCATTCTTCTGTGCGATGGAAAATGTCATGACCGTGCCATTGTAGATGGTCTGGTATTCGTAGGTATGACGATTTTTAATATCCATAAAATAGCGCCAGCTCAGTCTGCCTCCGACATAGATCTTCTCAAAGTCCGAGATCTTTCCCTCACTTTTCCGGAGCTTTTTTTTCATATTCCTGAGCACCTGATCTTCCTGGGAGGATTTGATGTCATTGGCATCGTTCAGACCGAGCTCCCCGGACAATGCCGTGCTGATCATAATATTGTCATCATTCTGATCCATATCCACGATATAATACTGTACTCTGGCCGGATCGGATTCCCAGAGTTTCCGGTACTTTGCGATCGCATCCTTGTCCAGATCCGTCGCATCGATGATCTCCTGATTCGTCATATCGGTGTCCACCAGCACCGAGGTATCGGCAATCTGCGCCTCCGCATTGATCTTGTCCAGATCCACGGTACTGCTGGCCTGCGCCCTTCCCGTGCATCCCATCCCCAGGATCAGCCCCGCGATCAGGACCCGTTTCCACCATCTGCATCTATTCATATCGTCACCTCATATTTCTGCCTGTGCAGTTTCATTCAGTCCCGGATGCAGCCCCGGATCCCCTGATTCCGGCCCACTGCATTCCTCTTTCCAGTATAGCATACCCCCACCTCATCCACAATAACCGAAATATCTTCATTTTATGGCTTTCATATCGAATTTTCTCCCTGTTTTTTCCCCCTGTCATATGATACAATATTTACCAGGAGAAAGTATGAAAATACGGTAGAAACGGAGATAGATTATGGGGACAACATTAACATCGGAGGAGCGTGAAGAATGGCTCTTCCGAATGGGCAACAAGGACTGCCGTAACCGCCTGCAGATTTCCTTTCTGTATGCAGTCATCGGTGCCGCGATGTGGGGTGTGAGTTATTTTCTGACCAAACAGAATCCATGGTATAACTGGCTGTATGCCGCCCTGGCCATTCTGGGTCTGATCGATCTGTTTATGTGTGTGGAGAGCCGTGGCGCGAGAGTCATGATCTTCAAATACCAGAAGTGGACCAGGATTTATTTTCTGGCTTCCATGGCACTGGCCATCTTATTTAATGTAAGCGGTCTGTACCTGGGACATTCGCAGCTTATCTTTACGCTGTTTATGACCCTGATGGTCACCTGCGTGCATCTTCCTTTGATTGAAAAGATCCTCTATGTTTTTCTGGCATGGCTGATCAATTATATCGCTCTGTGGATCTTCCTTCCACAGCATCCTACCACCACCTACACGGGGATCTATGTGTTATACATGCTCCTGACTGTCGTGTGGTCCTACCAGCTTTACCGCAATTCCGTGACCGCGATGCGGGCAGAACACAGCAAACAGATCAGTTCCACGACAGATACCCTGACCGGGATCGGCAACCGTCTGGCTTCCAACCACAAACTGGAAGAACTGCTGGCCGTTGCAGCACCGTTTACCATCGCATTTATCGATCTGGACAATCTCAAATACTGCAACGATACCTACGGCCACAACGAGGGTGATGTCTACCTGATCGAGGCCTGCAAGGTACTGCAGAGTATTCTTCACGACGGTGAATTTCTGTATCGTCTGGGTGGCGACGAGTTCCTTCTGGTCTCCACGACGGATGATGACCGTCAGCTTCTGGAGCGCCTGGAACGCCTGCGCAATGAGTTCTGGGATATGACGATCTCCGACAAGGAATACAGCCACAGTTTCAGTTACGGATGCGCCTACATGCATTCCAACTCCAACAAGACCTACTCTGAGCTGTTATCCGAGGCCGATGCCAAGATGTATCAGTACAAGATGCGCCACTCCCAGCACTGGGAATTCGGCGATGAAAAAAAGGACTCCCGCTCCCAGGGCAAAGTCAAGAAGATCTCCCATGTCAACAAGGCCGGGCTGGACAGCCGTGTATTCGATGTACTCGCGGCCACCTCTCACAGCCGCTATCTCTATCTGATGAATATGAACACCAACATTACCCGATGGTCCTCCAACGCCGTGGAGTATTTTTCTCTTCCCGGAGAATACATATATGATGCCGGAACGATCTGGGGACAGCGTGTCCACGAGGAAGACCGCGACTTCTATCAGCAGGATGTCAATGATGTCTTATCCGGCAAAAAGGATTACCACAACCTCCAGTATCGTGTCAAAAACCGCGACGGCCATTACGTCATTGTCACCTGCGAGGGCAAGGTTCTCAAAGGTGAGAACGGCGAGCCAAACTACTTTGCCGGTACGATCACCAACCATGGTATCATCGATACCATCGATCCGGTGACCAACCTGTACAATCTCTACGAATTCAACTCCACGCTGCGCCGCTATACCGAAGCCAAGCAGCCTGTGGGGATCCTTATGGTAGCGATCAATAACTTCAATACGATCAACACCAGTTATGACTATGCATTTGGCAACCGTCTGCTTCAGGCCTTTGCCGACAAGCTGCGCGCACTGGTCTCCGGCCGCGGTATCGTCTTCCGTATGGACGGTGCCAAATTTGCCATCCTCTCCCAGACGATGCACGATCAGAAGACCATCCAGACATTGTACAGCGAAATCGTCTATATTGCCCAGAACAATGTCTATGTCGATGATTCCCACATCGGATTCATGCTTTCCGGCGGCGGCCTGTGTTTTGATGCGATCACTCAGGATGTCGATACGATCCTCTCCGAGCTGGCCTATGCGACAGAGACCTCCAAGAAGGCAAAGAACGGCGAGCTGATCTTCTACAACAATTCCATGTGGCTGAATGACCGCAGCCATCTGGAGCTGATCGCCGACATCAAACAGAGCATCCTGAACGGCTGCGAGGGATTCTATCTGAATTATCAGCCGCAGGTCAATGCCGACGAAAAGATTATCGGTGCCGAGGCGCTGCTTCGCTGGCGCAATGAGAAATGGGGGACCGTTCCACCGGGACATTACATTCCGGTACTCGAGAACGACAGCTGCTTCTACGAATTAGGGCTCTGGATCCTGCGCACGGCACTCAATCAGGTCAAACCATATCTGGAGATCGATCCGGACTTCGTCATCAGTGTCAATGTCTCCTACCATCAGCTCGATCATTCGGGGTTCCGCGACGATCTGCTCAACATCCTGCATGAGACGGATTTCCCACATAAAAATCTGACGCTGGAGCTGACAGAGCATTCCCGAACCGCAGATATCACGACTCTGCAGGAGAATCTGATGTTCTTCCAGAGCCAGGGGCTGCGCATCTCCGCGGACGACTTCGGCACCGGATATTCTTCTCTGAGTCTGCTGCGTGACCTGCCATTCAGTTGTGTCAAGATCGATCAGAGCTTCGTCTTCCACCTTCTGGAGAATGAATCTGACCGTATCCTGGTAAGCACTATTATCGAATGTGCAAAACAGTTTCACATCCAGATCTGTGTGGAAGGCGTCGAGTCCGATGGAGTCTGGAATCTGTTAAAAACCTATACCCCGGACTACTATCAGGGCTATCATTTTTCAAAGCCACTGTCCTGGGAAAACTTTCTGGAGTATGCCAAGGAGCATTCCGACAAGATGCCAGGACAGATTGAATCCAAATCAGAAGACAGCGATACAGAGTAATCAAAAAAAGACCAGTCAACCGTGATGTATCCCAAATCCGGGACACACCACATATTGACTGGTCTTTTTATATATTTTTATCGTTTGTTCTATCAGGAACGGTAATCTCCGTTGATCTTCACATAATCGTATGTCAGATCACATCCCCAGGCCTTGGCCTGTGCCTCTCCCTGCTTCAGATCAATATTGATATAGATCTCATCCTTTGCCAGAAGTTCGGAGGCAAACTCCTCGGAGAACGGTACTCCGGCTCCATCGCGGCAGACCGGAAGTACTCCGGCCTCACTGGCCAGATCCACATCGACCTTCTCGATGTCAAACTCCGCGTCCGCATAACCGATCGCACACAGGATACGGCCCCAGTTTGCGTCCTCTCCAAACATCGCACATTTGAACAATGGCGAACGGATCACACTCTTGGCCACAACGATCGCGGTCTCCTGATCAGGTGCCCCCTTTACCGTGCACTCCAGCATCTTGCTGGCTCCCTCGCCGTCTGCGGCCAGCATCTTGGTCATATTCATCATGACAATATACAATGCCTGCTTGAAGATCTCATAATCTTTCCCCTCCTGCTCAATGCATGGGTTGCCGGCCATTCCATTGGCCATGACACTGACCATATCATTGGTAGAAGTGTCCCCGTCAATGCTCAGGCAGTTGTAGGTGATCTTAACGATCTCATTCAGCGCTTTTTGAACCATTTCTGCGCTGATTGCCACATCTGTAGTCACAAAGTTCAGCGTCGTCGCCATGTTTGGATGGATCATGCCGCTTCCCTTGGCCATGCCTCCCAGATGACAGGTTCTGCCCTGGATCGCAAACTCGACTGCAACTTCTTTTGGCACGGTATCCGTCGTCATGATCGCGTGAACCGCTGCGGTATGTCCCTCTCTGCTCAGACCGCTCACCAGCGCAGGCATCGCCTGCTCGAACGGTGCCAGATCCATCGGCTGACCGATCACGCCCGTGGAAGCGACGATCACTTCCTCCGGCCGGATACGCAGCGCATCTGCCGCCAGGCGGCAGCCTCCCTGCGCGATCTCCACGCCGTTGGCATTGCAGGTATTGGCATTCTTGGAATTGACCAGCACCGCTCTGGCATGTCCTCCGGTCTTCGTCAGATTATCCTTTGTCACAAGGATCGGTGCCCCTTTTACCTTGTTGGTGGTATACACGGCTGCCGCCTCGCAGAGCGTCTCGCTGTAGACCATGCCCAGATCATTTTTGCTCTTGTCGGGATTGATGCCGCTGTTAAGCCCATTGGCAGTAAATCCCTGTGCGGCGCAAACGCCGCCCTCCATGTATTGGTATCCTTCAAACTGTTCCATCATCGTGTCGTTCTCCTTTTATTTGACAATCTTGTAAAAGCTGTTGACCAGCTGATTCTGATAAATATACATGTCAGCAAGCTGCTGTCCCTCGTCGGTAGCCCTCACCAGAAAATCACCGGCTTTGTGATAGGTCCCGGTAGTGACATCTACCTTATCCTCACCGCCCTTATCGGTGGACTTGGTGACCGCCTGCTGCTCATAGGTACCGTCCTCCTTAAAGATCAGTTTGTTGCGCTTCGTGCTGGACAGCTTGCATTTGGTCGTAAAGTCAAACACATCACCCTCCGGAAGCTGGCCGGAATAGATCTCATCGGCATTGACCAGGTAATCGCCATCCACCAGATAGTTCGTGGTATCGGCAGTACTGCTGCCCGATGTCACCGCAATATGTTCCTGATCCCTCTCATAGGTTCCCTTATCCAGCAGAGTGTCATCGGCTCCGGCGATCATGCCGGCACGGTAAGTGCCGTCCGTATCGTTCAGCCGCAGATAAAAGATCGTATTATCTGCCTGAGAGGAATTGACCACCGTCTTGTAGGTCGTATACCCTTCCTCCGGCGCAATGCTGGCCTGCGGCTCCTCGCTCTCCTCCGGCTCTGTTGTCGTCGCCGGTGCGCCGGTCTCGCTGCTCACCTCAACATGTCCCTTTTTCTTCTCTGCCTGTCTCGTATGGATCGTACTGCCGATCGCGATCACGACCAGAACTACCACGCCGAGCATGATCAGGTCACAGATCAGATTAAATAGCTTTTTGTTATTCACGCTTTCTTCCTCCGTCATCTCGAAATCCTCATGCGGCCGTTTGCCACACCTGTCTCTCCATCATACCAGATACCGGACTATCTCTCAAGCAGTTCCCGGATCGGACTGCCATCCCCATGATAGTCCAGCCCAAACCACGCACCGATCGTTGCGGCAATGTCCGCAAAGGTGCTTCGGGTTCCCAGATCCACATTCTGTGGCAGAGACTTTCCATAGACCAGAAGCGGCACCATCTCACGGGTGTGGTCTGTCCCGCGATATCCGGGATCACAGCCGTGATCCGCCGTGATAATGAGAATGTCATCCTCCTTCATCCCGGGAAGCATCCGGCCGAGCTGCACATCAAATTCAGACAATGCCCCGGCATAGCCCGGAATGTCCCTGCGGTGTCCGTAGATCATATCCGTGTCCACCAGATTGACATAGCACAGCCCGTCAAACTCCTCCTTCATGATCTCAAAGACGCGTTCCATATTGGCGTGGTTGCCGTGGTTCGGCGTGGTCCGGTCAATGCCCTTGCCGGCGAAGATATCATAGATCTTGCCGACACCGATCACCTCCCTGCCCGCAGCCTGAAGCTGATCCAGGATCGTATCTCTGGGCGGCACCAGCGAAAAATCATGACGCCGCTCCGTCCTGGTAAAGTCCGGATATGTACCCGTAAATGGTCTGGCGATCACTCTTCCCACACCATTTGGACCGGTCAGTACCTCTCTGGCAATCTTGCAGCATCGGTACAGCTCCTCCACCGGCACCACATCCTCATGCGCCGCGATCTGAA
Source organism: uncultured Lachnospiraceae bacterium (assembly GCA_934351255.1). GTDB lineage: Bacteria > Bacillota > Clostridia > Lachnospirales > Lachnospiraceae > Jutongia. Next base: position 251,069 of record CAKRJH010000001.1, on the reverse strand, counting down.
AGACAGAATCCGCAGAGGTATACACAATCAGATCTCCGCTCTCCATATGCTGTCTGCCATAGTCACGGATCACTTCCGTGCCGGAATACGGCCTGTTGCAAAGTACGCCCCTTCCGGTTCTTCCGGAGAACTCCTCAATGATCTCCTGCGGAAACCCCTGCGGATAGGTCGGAAACGGCTGCGGCGAGATCAGCCCTGCCATCTCCCAGTGTCCGGTCGTGGTGTCCTTGCCCTGGGACTGTTCCCGCATCCTGCCATAACATCCCACGACCTCCGTGTCCGTCCGGCCATATTCCATCCCCTGTATCTGATAAATTCCCAGATGTTCCATATGAGGAATCTTAAGGTTGCCGGAATCATAACAGCGTTTCCAGGTATTGCTTCCCTCATCGCCAAACGCAGCGGCATCCGGCGCATTGCCCACCCCCGCGCTGTCCAATACTATCCAAAATACTCTCATCACATTCTTCCCTTCTATGTCATCCTATACTCATCATGCTTCGTTTCTTTCTCATATTATACACCCATTTGGCCGTTCCCGACAGAAAATAAGCACAGAAAATGTCGTCATTTTCTTGCGGCATCCCCCCGGAAATGATACACTGGTTGTAACACTACAGGTACCGGCACGGTACGGAAAGAAGGAGCCTATGAACAGTCTCTGCACGATCTTTGCCATCAGCAATCTGGCAAAGATCATTATCAGCTATGTGCTGGTCTTTGTCTTTCTGCTGGCCATCCTTTTTGTGGTACTGATCCTGATCTTTAAGAACCTCAAAAAGGGACTGATGCAAAGCCAGATGGACACCCAGGCTGAGCTCAACGCCAAGAGTGTTGCTCTGGGACGCCTCTCGATCGTATGCAATTATCTGAGAAACGGCGGTGATCCCGCACAGGCTGAAGCCCTTCTCGGTGTCTCTGCCGAGGAGATCAAAAACGCCAAAGAGATGCTGTAACTGCACTCTTTGGCGTTTTCTTTGTATATCCGGTGCCGTCAGCGGATCTTACGGCACTCCATATAATATCTCTTTTCGTGCGCTTCCCCGATGGAGAACGTCTTACGCGGAAGCACGCCGCCTGCCTGAATGGCCGGGAACAGACTCTGCTTGTCGATCGCCTGCAGGGCAATGCCAAGACCGCCGCTTTCCTCCACCAGCTTATTCAGCGAATCCGTACCATGGATATAGTCGATCTCCACCTCAGAGTGTTCGCCCAGATACGCGTCCAGAACCTTCTGCAGGACCTCTACCGGAAGCCGGTCTCCCCTGCCTTGGATCGCTGTCTGTCTGCGCATGTCTCCCTGGGTAAACACGATCTCGTCACCGGGTACCAGGCTCATGCCTTCCCGCTGCAATGCCTTCTCAAAATACTCGGTCACGGCATCCATCTGACCACCGAACAGAATACGGTGGATCGGTTCAAATACCAATGAAGGATCATGAAGGTCACACAGTTCTACCAACGCATACCGAGCCGGATGGCTCTTGGCCTCCTCATCAGACAGGTTCTTTTTGATCTCCTCCCAGCACGCCTTGGCCGTTGCGAGGGAATGATTGCCATCCCCCACCGCAAACAGCAGCCCGCCGCACCGGTCTTCCATCTCATCAAACAATACATTCAAATGCTGTGCTTCCTGTCCGGTCACTGCATAGCCTTCCAGATGACCGCCGCCCAGCATCAGTTCCACATCATACAGTTTGTCCAATGTGTCCGTTTTCCGGGACAGATCCCGAAGGATATGATACCGGATATCCTCCATCAGCACCATCACATGTGGTGACTCCAGACTCGCATCCAGTCTCACCTTCATGCGCGGTGGGATACGGGATGCCACGGTCTGCTCGGTCGCACGTACCAGCGCTTTCCTGTCCGGATGGAAATCATATGCCTCCAGATCCAGTGCCCCCACCAGCCCCAGACGTCTGCCTGACTCTGTAGTACGGATCACAAATACATATCCATCCTCTACCGCTGTGTCAAATACACCATCCCGCAGATACTGAATCATCGTATCCTGGATCTTCGAGATCCGGCTGTCATCTCCTCCCAGATACACTTCCGGGTAGATCAGAGACAGCGTGGAAGGACTCTCTCCCACTTTCTCCTCGACCTGTTTCCAGTATTCCGGCTCACTGGTGAACTGGTCGCAGGCGATCACCGCCCATTTGGAGCGGTCAATCTGAGATGCCGGCAACAGTATCTGTGCCGAAGTAAATACTTTGCTCATCACATTATCCCCCTGGCAATCTGTCTGTTTACAGTAAATTCACGCCGTGTGCCTTTGCCTGTTCCATCACGTCCTGCGGCCACAGAGAAGACTGTACCTCTCCGATGTGCGCTCTCTGCAGGAAGAACATGCAGATACGAGACTGTCCGATCCCTCCGCCGATCGTATATGGGAGTTTCTTTTCCAGAATGCTCTTCTGGAACGGCATCTGTGCACGCTCCTCGCATCCCGCGATCTCAAGCTGTCTGGCCAGAGATTCCTCATCAACACGGATACCCATGGAAGACAGTTCCAGGGCACGATCCAGCACCGGATAATATACAATGATATCTCCGTTTAACTGCCAGTCATCATAGTCCGGAGCACGTCCGTCATGGGGCTCTCCGGAACCAAGTGCTCCACCGATCTGCATCAGGAAGACCGCGCCCTTTTCCTTGGCGATCAGATCCTCACGCTCCTTGGTGGTCTTGTCCGGCCAGCGGTCTTCCAGCTCCTGTGTCGTCACAAACGTGATCTCATTTGGCAGGAACGGATCCATAAAATGATACTTGCCGCACATATAATACTCAGTCTCCTTGAGGGCCATATAGATGCGGAAGACGGTCTCCTTGAGCGTCTCCACATTGCGGTCCTCCTTGCGGATGATCTTCTCCCAGTCCCACTGATCCACGTAGATGGAATGGACATTGTCCGTGTCCTCGTCCCTGCGGATCGCACTCATATCGGTATACAGGCCCTCGCCCACTTCAAATCCATATTCGCCCAGTGCGTTTCTCTTCCACTTGGCCAGGGAATGTACGATCTCCGCCGTGGCATCTCCCTGCTCCTTGATACCGAACGAAACCGGTCTCTCCACACCGTTTAAGTTGTCGTTCAGACCGGACTCCGGCTTGACAAACAGAGGTGCGGAAACACGGGTCAGGTTCAATGCATCCGCCAGTGCTCTCTCAAAATAATCTTTTACTTCTTTGATGGCCTTTTCAGTGTCCTTGATCGACTGCGGACTTTTGTAGCCCTCCGGAATATAAATGTTGCCCATATACTTACCATGCCTTTCTTATCTTGTCATTACAGTTCACAGTTGTTGACTGTTCTCGGGAACGGGATCACATCACGGATGTTGCCCATGCCGGTCAGATACATCACGCAGCGCTCAAATCCAAGTCCAAAGCCCGCATGTCTGGCAGAACCGTATTTTCTCAGATCGAGGTAGAAGTCATAATCTTCTTTGGCCAGTCCCAGCTCCTCCATACGCGCCACCAGTTTCTCATAATCATCCTCTCGCTGGCTTCCGCCGATGATCTCACCGATGCCGGGCACCAGACAATCCATCGCTGCCACGGTCTTGCCGTCCTCATTTAACTTCATGTAGAATGCCTTGATCTCCTTTGGATAATCCGTCACAAAAACCGGACGCTTGAAGATATGTTCGGTCAGATATCTCTCATGCTCGGTCTGCAGATCGCATCCCCAGGATACCTTATATTCAAACTTGTCATTGTTCTTCTCGAGAAGCTCAACGGCCTCTGTATAAGTCACACGCCCAAACTCGGAATCCACGACATGCTGCAGTCTCTCGATCAGCCCCTTGTCGATGAATTTGTTGAAGAATGCCATCTCCTCCGGCGCGTGTTCCAGCACATAGCGGATGACGTATTTGAGCATGCTCTCTGCCAGCAGCATATCATCGGTCAGATCCGCAAATGCGATCTCAGGCTCGATCATCCAGAACTCGGCCGCATGACGGGTGGTGTTGGAATTCTCCGCACGGAATGTAGGTCCAAACGTGTAGATATTCTTAAATGCCATCGCATAAGTCTCGCCATTTAACTGGCCGCTGACCGTCAGATTGGTCGGCTTCTTGAAGAAGTCCTGGGAGTAATCCACCGCTCCCTCCCCGGTCTTTGGAACATTGTTCAGATCCATCGTAGTCACCTGGAACATCTCTCCGGCGCCCTCGCAGTCACTTCCGGTGATCAGTGGAGTATGCACGTAGACAAAGTCTCTCTCCTGGAAGAACTTGTGGATCGCATATGCACACAGGGAGCGCACGCGGAACACTGCCTGGAAGGTGTTGGTTCTCGGACGCAGATGCGTGATCGTACGAAGATATTCCATAGAATGTCTCTTTGGCTGGAGCGGATAATCCGGTGTGGATTCACCCTCGACCGTAATCTCTGCAGCCTGGATCTCAAATGGCTGCTTCGCATTCGGGGTAGCCACCAGCTCACCGCGGATCACCAGCGCCGCACCGACATTTAATTTGCAGATCTGTGCAAAGTTGTCCATGCTGTCATGGTATACCACCTGCAGAGTCTCAAAAAAGGTACCGTCATTGAGCACGATAAATCCGAAGGTCTTGGAGTCACGGATATTGCGGACCCATCCTCCCACGGTCACCTCAGTGCCGATATATTTGTCTTTGTTCCTGAATATGTCACGAATTGATACGATTTCCATCGATAATACCTCCTGTGCAATTTCGCTTTTGAATTGCAGTTTTTTCTCGCTGCGAAAGATTCTTAAGTAAAATGCCATAGATGTATCGATTTTCTCGCAGTCCACCTCTTATTCTAACATATTTTCCATAGATTCACAAGCAGGAGCGACCTCGCGGCCCATATCCTGAAGCATCTTACGGTCACTGCGGATCGTGGCACCGGCAACGGTCGTAAGCATGTTTCCGGTGATCGTAGCAGAAGCACCGGACTCAAAGGCTTTCTTCCCGTCTCCGGTGAGCAGCGCACGGCCTGCTGCCAGACGGATATTCGCCTCCGGATTGATATAGCGGAAGAATGCGATCGTGCGCAGAATATCATCCTCACTCAGTGTCTCCCTTCCCTCCAGCGGTGTTCCGGGGATCGGCATCAGCGCATTGATCGGGATGGAGTCAATGCCAAGTTCCGCCAGGCTGACCGCCATGTCCAGACGATCCTCCCAGGTCTCTCCCATACCGATAATGCCTCCGGAGCAGGCGCACATCCCCGCCGCCTTCACCTTTTTCAAGGTCTCTATCTTCATGTCATAAGTATGTGTCGTGCAGATATTCGGGAAGTTTCTTCTTGAGGTCTCGATATTATGATGATAGCTGGTCACACCCGCCTCATGCAGACGGCGAAGCTGCTCCTCATCCAGGAATCCCATGGAAGCGCACAGATCAATATGATACCGGCTGTGCATCGTCTCATAGGCATGAATTGCCTTTTCAAACTCTTCCCCGGTCAGGCTCTTGCCCGCCGTCACGATGGAGAAACGGTCTACCCCCTCCTTCTCATGCAGTTCGCAGGCATCGAGGATCTCCTGCTCCGGCAGGAAATCGTACACTTCACAATCCGTATGATGATGCGCGGACTGGGCACAGTATTTGCAGTCCTCCGGGCATTTTCCGCTTCTTCCATTGATAATGGCACACAGATCCACACGTTCGCCCACCATCGCCTCACGGATGCGGTCTGCGCCCTCACAGAGCTGCTCCAGATCACAGTCCAGAAAAACCGTCAGATCATCCTGTCTGGTAATCCGTCTTCCTCCGATAATCTCCTCCGCCAATGTCAACATATCCATTGTTTTGTCCACCTTTCGTCAACCCTTATATTTTTTCTAGTTGACAATTCTACCATAGATGATATAAATTATCAACCAGTAGATAAAAACCATAACACCTCAGGTCTGCATCAGACCTGACCCCAAAGAAAGGAATCATTCCCATGAAAAAGAATTCTGTTCTGACCACCGAACGTCTCGTTCTGTGCGCCCTGTTTACCGCGCTCACCGCTGTCGGTGCCTTTATCCAGATCCCGGTTCCCGGCATGGACTACTTCACCCTTCAGTTTATGTTTGTCCTGCTGGCCGGCATGCTGCTTGGCAGCGCCCACGGTGCCCTCGCCGTCGGAGTCTACGTACTGCTCGGGCTATTCGGGCTGCCGATCTTTGCCGCCGGAGGAGGTCTCGGCTACATCTTCCGTCCAAGTTTTGGATTTCTGGCAGGCTTTATCTTGACGGCATTTGTCGTAGGGTTCCTCTGTGAGCGCATGAAAAAGAAGACCTACGTTTCCTACCTTCTCGCCGCATTTGCCGGATTCGTGGTAACCTACGGGATCGGCCTGGTCTACAAATATTTTATGTTAAATTATTATGTCGGGGACAAGACCTCCCTGCTTCTGGTACTGGCAGACTGTTTTCCTCTGGATATGCCGGGTGACGTAATTCTGTGCCTGATCAGTTCTGCTCTTGCCCTGCGTCTGCGCCCGGTCTTTCTTCACCTGGGCCTGACACACCAGATCGGATAGAAAGGCTGGTAACTTCTCATGAAACGTGGTATTTTTGTAGTTGGAACCGACACCGATGTCGGTAAGACGTATGTCAGCGGTGTGATCGCCAGACACATGATGGATCAGGGCGTATCCACCGGCTACTTCAAGGCTGCTGTCAGCGGCAATGTCCGCAAAGACGGCAAACTCATCCCGGGCGACGCTCTGTTTGTCCGGCAGATGGCCGGTCTGACCCAGCCGCTGTCCCAGATGGTTCCCTATGTCTACGAACAGGCATATTCTCCCCACCTGGCTTCCCGCCTCGAGGGCGGCCCCGTGGAGATGGAGGTCGTGCGGAAATTCTATGAGCGCTGTGCATCCGACTATGAGTTTGTCGTGGCGGAAGGCAGCGGAGGCATTCTGTGTCCTCTGCGCCAGGATGAGACACAGACCATCTGGCTCGAAGACGTGATCCGTATGACAGGACTTTCCTGTGTGCTGGTGGCCGATGCCGGTCTTGGCACGATCAATCATGTCCTGCTGACGACCGCATACATGCGCGCAAAGGATCTGCCACTTGAGGGCATCATCCTGAATCACTGGCAGCCGGATCTGATCCTGCACCGCGACAATGAAATGATGATCAAACAGGAGACCGGGCTCCCGATCCTCGGACACATCCGGCCGGCCTGATCGATATGAAGGAGCATTCTGCGCCTCGCTGCAGAAGCACTCCGGAACGGGGGATATATGGAACTTGAAGCACAGGTACACGAACTCTACCACAAACTGACCCGGGTCCTGATCGACCGGGGCCTTACCATCACTACGATGGAGAGCGCCACCGCCGGTCTGATCAGTTCTCTGATCACTGACACGGAAGGCTCTTCCGCGATACTGCGCGGTGCATTTGTCACCTACTGCAATGAGGCCAAGATCCTGCAGGGCGTCCCGGCCGAAATCATCCGGGAACACTCCGTATATTCCGGGGAGACCGCAGCCGCCATGGCTTCCGCCTGTGCCGTGGCTTACCGGGCAGATATCGGTATCGGCATCACCGGCACGATGGGCAATGTCGATCCGGCCAATCCGGAATCGTCCAGCCCGGGGCAGGTCTACTTCGCCCTGTCCATACGCGGTCAGGTTCAGACCTTCTATCTGGAACTTCCCCCGATGTCCACACGCTATGCGTACAAACTGACCGTGGCACAAAAAATAGCAGAGGCCCTGTTACAGAACCTCTGCCCGTAAGTTTATGTGATCTTCCGAAATCCAAAAGGATTCCTGTCTGTGTTGCCGGCAGGAATCCTTTTTTGCTTAACAATATTTTGCCATAACCTCTTCGTTGGCCTTCATCGCACTGTTCTCCATCTCGCGGCGATCCTTCAACAGGCGCTCACGAAGTGCCGGCTCCTGGTTGGCCATGATCTGAAGTGCCAGATGAGCTGCATTCTTGCTTCCGTTGATGGCTACAGTAGCCACCGGAATGCCGGATGGCATCTGCACGATAGACATCAGGGCATCCATACCGTCAAGTACCGAACCGGACAATGGCACGCCAATGACCGGGATCACGGTCTGTGAAGCCACAACACCCGGAAGTGCAGCTGCCATACCTGCGGCTGCGATGATTGCCTGTGTGCCGTTCTGATTGCATTCCTCGATAAATGCAGACAGCCCCTCATGCGCTCTGTGAGCGGACAGACAGCGCACCGCCACCTCGACACCGTAGTCTTTCAAAATCTTTACTGCAGGTTCTACCTTTGGGAGATCACTGGTGGATCCCATAATAATTGCTGCTTTCATCGTATTCTCCTTTCAACTCATATGAATATATGTTATCACATTATTTGTTCTTGTGTTTCTTTTTTTCTTCAATCTTCTTTTTGATCTCTTCTTTTTTCTTTTTTGCCTTGGATCCCTTTTGATCCTTTGTGTCTTTTTTCTCCTCCTCAGACTCTGCTGCCGGTCTGGCCTTCTCCGGCTTGCGCGCCGCTCCGTTGGCACCAAAGATATCATCCGGTCTGACATCCTTCAGCAGAGGCTTGTGTTCTTTGCCAAGCTCCTCCACCGGTTTCACATACTGATTCTTGTAATACTGTAACATGGCAATGTCGGACTCGTCGTGGGAATGACGGATATTATGTGCCTCCTCATGGGCATCGAAGAAATCGTTGGTGCTGTTTTTCTGCATCATATGCAGCGTGACATTGGAACAATGTGCTGCGATACGGTCCAGGCTGGTCACCAGCTCTACCAATGAGATACCGGCCGCCGTGCTGCAGCTTCCGCTGGCCAGACGATTGATATGGTGCTCCTTGAGGGTATCACGAAGTTCCTCGACAGTCTCACACAGCGGCTCCACCTTCTGAGCCGCTCCCATGTCATCATGGCGGAATGCCGTCAATGTCTCGGTGATCGTCTGTCTGGTCGCCTTGATAATGTAGTCGAGTTCCTTATAGCCGGTTCCCGAAAATACAATATCCTGCTTGGAATTGAAGGTAACGACCTCCGCGATCTTCAGACAGTAGTCACCCATACGCTCAAAATCACTGACCGAACTGAGCAGCTCATTGGCCAGCTTGCTCTGCGTCACACTCAGTCCTCCGGACGTCACCTTGACCAGATAATCGATCAACGCCGTCTCTGCCTTGTCCAGGAAGTCCTCATTCTCCTGCATGCGGTCAAAGGCCTTGTCATTCCACTCCTTCGTCAGAAGATGTACTGCCAGCTCATAGTTCTCGCAGACGGTATCCGCCATCGCATTGATCACCTTGGAGGACTGCTCCAGCGCGATCGCCGGTCTGTCTAAGAAGATCTCATCCAACAGAGCAAGCTCCTGGTCCAGTTTGCTCTCCTTGTCGCCACGGATGAGCAGACCGGTAAAATCTGCGATCTGATTGACAAACGGAAGCAGGATCAGCGAGGTAATGACATTGAATGCCAGATGCGTATCCGCGATATTTCCCTTGGTCATCACATGGGACCAGAATGGGAAATGGAAGATTGCCTGCAGTGCGTACATCGCACTCAGAATGATCACCGCACCGAATACGTTAAAGCAGACATGGGATGCCGCCAGCCTCTTGGCCTTCTTGCCGGTGCCCAGACTGCCCAGCACCACGGTGATACACTTGCCGACATTCTGTCCGACTATGATCGGAAGACAGGCAGAAAATGTCAGGCTGCCGGTAGAAAATGCCAACGCCTGCAGGATACCTACGGATGCCGAAGAACTCTGCAGGATCATGGTTACAACCATACCCACAAGAAATCCCAGAAACGGGTTCGTAAATCTGATGAACAGACTCTGGAACTCTGTGGACGAACTCAGAGGGGCCAGCGCAGTCTCCATGGTCGTCATACCGATAAACAGAATACCAAATCCCATGAAGATACCGGCCACGCTGTTAACCTGCTTCTTCTTGGAGATCAGCATGACAAAGGCTGCGCCACACACCAGGAGCGGTGCCAGCGTGGACGGCTTGAGCAGCTGGAGTAACAGGCCATCGCCATCTCCACCGCTGAACCGAAGGATCTGTGCGGTCACGGTACTACCGATGTTCGCACCAAATACGACCGGAATGGCCTGTACCAATTTCATAATGCCGGCATTGACAAAACCCAGTGCCATCACCGTCGTCGCCGCTGAACTCTGGATCACGGCAGTCACGCCGACTCCCAGAAGAAATCCCTTGATGCGGTTGTTGGTCAGTTTCTCCAGAAGCCGTTCGAGACTTTCCCCCGCCACGCGCTCCAGATTTTCGCCCATGAGACTCATGCCAAACAGGAACAGTCCCACTCCGCCAAGCAGCGAAATCACATTAAAGATTGTCATGTGTATCCTCCTTGTCAAAAAACAGGTAATATTCAAATGATATAATATGCCAGACAGCACATAGTTCAATTATAACAGAAAACCGTGTAAAAACCATACAATCTTTGCATGATTTTCACACGGTTATTACATACATTTTACATAAACCGGTTACGGCAGGACAGCCGCTTTACAACTCACCCATGCGGTTTGTCTCTCCTGTGGCCACATAATACGCCCTTTTCTGAATATACATTTCCTGGTCGGCGCGTTTGGCAAGCATCACAACATCCTCATCCGGATAGTCCATATGTCTGGCAAAGCCGACTGCCACCTTCAGTTTCGGACACAGATCTCCCTGCCAGCTGTTCACCTTCTCGTCCAGTCTGGCTGCCAGGCCTCCCACATCGGTGTCTTTCAGACGGATCAGGGACATAAACTCATCACCGCCGATCCGGTAAGTCACCCCATACTCTGCAAAGACTTCCTGGACACAGGATGCCGCTCCCAGGATCATTTCGTCCCCCGCGGAATGCCCCAGCGTATCATTGACCCTCTTCAATCCATTGATATCGGTGGCCACACAGACAAAATCCCGGGGCATGCTGTCGTCTTCCATTTTTTCCAGAGCTTCTTCATACGCGGTGCGGTTGAACATTCCGGTCAGACCATCATGATATGCCTGTTTCTGCAGCCATTTCCGCTCACGGTTCCTCACCACGCCATATGCGGCCAGCGCCATGATGACCACCAGGATCCCTGCCAGGATCAGAAAGACCTCTCCGGCGTGCGCCCGAATAAACCTCTTCAATGCATGGATATCATCGTAAGGGTACACAGCATCCATATAGCCGTAGGAAGCATTATATCCATAGTCCTGTCCGACCACCTTGATCCCACGGTTCATCAGGATGAGCAGGGCACTCTCTCCCGCCCGGACTCCGATGCAGCGGTCATCTGTCTTCTCCAGCTGCACCAGAGAAAGTTCCGCGTAATTCTCATCTTCCTGTATGATCTGATGGCGCAGACCATTGACGACTGTCGCATCCACCTTGCCGGACCTCACCGCATCCAGACATTCCTGTATCGAGTCATAATACATCAGTTTGGCTCCCGGAAAATTTGACTTTATATAATAATATAGGAGCTTATTGTTTTTATTCACGGAAAATGTATGATAAGAACCCTTCCTGTACTTTCCTTTGTAGACCATATTCATCCCGGCTGTCACCACAGCCGCTGTGGCATCCACGCCATCCTGCTCCAGGTTCCACTGGCTTCCGCCCGCCGGGAACACCGCATCGGCCTCCCCGTCTCCAAGCGCATCCACCATGTCCTGATAACTCGGATAGGACTGATAGCGGACCTCAATCTGTGAGTCAATCCCCAGTCGCTTTAACATCTCCTCCATGACATCCAGCAACAGACCCGTAGGATTTCCCTCGCTGTCCGTTCCGCAGTATGGCATATAATTGTCCAGATACCCCATCCGGAGCGTATCATGGGTTTCCAGCCACTGTGACTCTGCCGCAGTCAGCCGGATATCCATCTCCGAACTGCCCAGACTGTCATACTGCAGGCTTTGCAGGAAATTCGGCTCTACCGCCTCAATCGTCCCCAGCGCCTCATTGAGCTGTTTCACCAGCTCGGGACGTTTTCCGGACACAGCCACATAGAACGGTTCGGAACCCACCTTGACCACCGGAGACCAGCCGGACTCTGTCAGCGCATTTTCCTCAATAGCGACAATGCCATCGATCCTCCCGTTCTGAAACGCCTTCTCACGCTGCTCTATGGTCTTGTATACCCGAAACTTCAGGGAAATCCCCTGCTCCTCTGCCCACACGTGGAGCGCCTCAAACATGCGGTCATTGCTCAGGCCGCCGATCACCTTTCCGTCCATGGTGCTGTAGTCCGTGGACTTCATGATCTGGGATCCTTCTTTCTGATAGACTATATACTGCTCTGTTCCCATGGAATATTTCGGAAACAGCACGGAAATCTGTCTCTGCGGCGTCATGGACACTCCGGCCAGAGCATCGATCTTTCCCTGCTCCAGCTGCTCCAGAAGATCTTTGCGCTCTCCATAGACATACTCATATTCCCAGTCCGTATAATCTGCGACCTTGCGCAGATACGCGTAGGCATACCCGCTCTTTTCCTCATCGTCACCCATCCCTTCCTGGAACAGCGCCGAATAATAATATCCCACCCGGACCTTTCTATCGTCTGTCTTGTGTTCCTGCACACCTGCCGCCTGCGCATGGCTCCCCGTCAGTATCAACGTCAGAAACACGCCGGCCATCCACAGCCATCTCCTGATCTCATCCTGTCTCTTCGTACCCAAATCACTACCCCAGTCTTTCGTATCCATCCTGCACGTTCCGTCTGTCAACCGACCGAAAAGAAATATCTATAGTTATTTCCAGTTTACCACATCTGCCCTCATCCCACAACAAAAGGAGCACATCCAAAGATGCGCTCCTTTTCACTTTTTTGACCGAAATCAAATGATCTCCTGAAATTGTCATTATTTAACTTTGACACGGATCTTGATCTTCTTGGAACCAACCTTGATCGTTACCTTCCTGGTTCCCTTCTTCCTGCCCTTGATCTTTACTACGACCTTGCCCTTCTTGGCAGTGGCTTTTACGAACTTAACGTTCTTTCCGGTTACCTTCACCTTACCGGCTACGGCATCGGTTACTGCTTTCTTCTTGTTCTCAGCCTTGGTAACCTTTACGGTATAATTCTTTGTCTTGCCCTTCTTGATCGTGACAGACTTCCTGGTAGCCTTGATCTTCTTGGCTGTATTCTGGACATATACCTTGATCTTCGCGCTCTTGGTATTTGCATTCTTCAGAGTAACAGTAGTCTTCTTACCCTTGACAGCCTTCTTTGGAGCAGTCACCTTGATACCGGTCTTGGTAACCTTCACCCTGGCAACCTTGGTGTTTGCAGACTTTGCTGTCATACCGGATACTGCTGCACCGGATACCGTGATCTTCACGTTCTTGGACTTACCAGCCTTTACGACAATTGTCTTTGCAGACTTCGCGATCTTGAAGGTGCCGGATACTGCATTACCGGATAACACTCCACCGGATACAGGCGCCTTGGTTGCTGCAGGAGCAGTAATGGCAGGGCTGGTTGCAGGAGCTGTGGTAGTTGCTGCTGCAGTGGTAGAAACCGGTGGTGCAATGGTCTCGGCTGCCGGCGCGGTTGTCTCTGCCGCCGGTGCGGTTGTCTCGGCTGCCGGCGCGGTTGTCTCTGCCGCCGGTGCGGTTGTCTCGGCTGCCGGTGCAGTTGTCTCTGCCGCCGGTGCAGTTGTCTCTGCCGCCGGCGCGGTTGTCTCAGCGACTGGTGCTGTGGTCTCTGCAGGAGTTTCCACTACAATCTTTTCAGGGTTCATCAGGCAGTATACATTCTTCTCTTCGTTGGATACTGTTGCAAGATAATATGTGCCATCCTTCTCAGGCATTGGAACAGATGCCTTTCCGTCTGCATCCGTCGCAACGTCATCAATCACTGTAACGCCACCATTGGAAGGATCTACCCATCCAAGTTTTGCATCTGCCAACGGATTTGCAGCTGCCTTTAACTCAGCAGCATCCTTATACAGATATCCGTTCATTACAGAAACACCCTTTACGGTCACCGTGAGGGATGCATCGGTCTTCTCGAACGGAGCGACATCAACATAAGTTAACATATCAGAATATCCGGTAGCATCTCCATAAATATAATAGTCAACTACATCGCCATCGGTAATCTGTGTATTATTTACATAGGTTCCGTTGTATCCTACATTGCCATAACCCGGTGTACCATCGTTTGGATATCCCTCGTTTACCAGAAAACCAGAGGCATATGTTGTCTCCCCAAAGAGAGTCGTCACAAAACCTGTGTCACCAACAGCCAGATAATCATCCTTGGTATCCTTGGTAAAATCTGAACCAAAGGTCAGCTCATGAGCTGCTACCATCGCATCGAGTGCAGACACGCCATCTGTCACCTTATCGGTGTAACCGTAGCTCTCTGCCAGGTCAGCAGATACCTCGATCTCCTGATCGAATGCATGCAGGAATGTGCCACTGCTCTGACTGCGTACCGTCACCTTGACTGTGCCTGCAGCCTCTGCGGACGAAAGATCTGCCTGTGCCAGTCCGCCGGTCACTACCAGACTTGCCGCCGCGATGACCGAAATCATCTTCTTAACAATCTGTTTTCTCATCTCTCTATTACTCCTTTTCTCTTGTGCCGGAGGTCCGCCCATAGGTTTGTCCCGGCTAACTCTTGTATCACTGTGCATTATATAATGTTTGGATGATTTTGTAAACCGCGAATATAGATATATTTACCGCTCCCTGTCCAATTCCTCCTTGATCTGCGCCAGCCTTGCGTTTAACAGGCCGATGCGCTCCGTGATCATATTCATCTTGGGGGCAATGCTCTTGTAAATGATCTCTATATCCCGCCGCATACTGTCGATCTCCTCCTGCATGCGCGCCTTTTCCTCTCCCCGGAACAGATCCATCCCTCTCATTTTGCGGCGGAGATCGCGGATCCGGTCTTCCATATCATCCATATCCTCTTTGCCCGGCACGGCATCCCGCTCAAGCTGTGACTTCATGATCTGACGGATAATATGATCTTTTTCATCCAGCAGGCGCTGCCGCTCCTGCGCATGCTCCTCCCAGTACGCCTCTTTGCGTAACTCCCTGTCCTGTTGATTCTCAGACATGTTTCTCTCCTTCAATGGCTTTCGATATATAACACTCATTCGACTATATCATATCTCTTTCCGAAAAGAAAGTGTATCCGTGTTCCAAATCTCCATGGCCGGTTTTTCAGAACCTTCGCAAAGCCATCTCATTGCCCGCAGCCCCAGGTATCATTCGCGGTTTTTCAGAACCTCCGTCGGTGTCATCTGACGGATCCGTCCCATCAGCACCCGGTTGATGACGCCATACAGAAGCAGGATCACCGCATAGACTGCCACATACATCCACCAAGGGAAGGATTTGTCGACGCCGCAGGCGATATTCGGCACGAACGCCGGCTCATACGCCGCATCCATGATCCATTTGGCAAGAGGGATCGACACAGCTGCCCCCAGCGCAATAATATAGAAGTTCGCATCCAGGTACATTTTTTTGACCTCTTTGTCGCGGAATCCAAAAATCTTCATCAGTGCAATATGGAAGGAAGACCGGTCAATCATCACTTTCATCATCAGATACAGCACGACCGCAAAGATCAGCACCGACACGGCTCCCAGCAGGATGATCATGCTCCTCATCATATCGCTGAAAATCCCCGCCGCCTTCTTGACATCCTGCCTGGACACCGTGGAATACAGCCGCCCCGACTCGATATCCAGGGCATGATCCGAGAAGACGACATTGTAATAGTCATCCGATTCCCCAAACAGCTTCAATGCCTTCTTATATGGCATAAATACCATGAATGACGGCGCATACTGTGTGATACCGCTGATCTCAAAGGCATAGAGTTTATCTTCCTCCTCATCGGTCAATGTCAGTGTATCCCCCACTTTCAGGCCATATTTGTAGGCAATCGAAGAACTGACCGCCACTTTGGTCGAAGAATTCTGCAGATCCACATCAAAAAATGGGTTGTCGTCCTGAATTCCCAGCACCGTCACATCAAAGGTATACCCGTAGATTTCCTTTTTCAACCCTTTGGCATAGGCGGCATATCCTCCCTCCGGAGCCTTTTTCTCCGGGTATTTATAGCTGTACATATACTCGTACTTTGTGTCCTGCACATACTCTGTGTTGACGCTGTCACAATAGGCATAGATCTCCAGCGACATCATGGCCAGCAGCAGACTGACAAACACACCGAAGACCACAGTAAATTCGGTTCTGGTCTCACGCAGCATCTGGCGGATCCGGAACAATCGGATAAACTGCATGGAACCAATCTGTTTTCCCGTTGCGCTGCGGCTCTTCTTTTCATTGCGAAGCAGCGACAGAACAGGCTGGTTCAGGCGCTTGCGGATTACAAGGACATTGACCAGAACCGAGATCACCACCGGCACCACAATGCCGTAGACAAACAGATATGGCATGACGATCACATCCAGATCCGGCAGCGAATAATAGGCATAACAATCCTGCATCTGCACCGGAACACCCCACCGGGAATAGCCGAGCAATGTTCCGGCCAGGCCTCCCAGAAACGCCACCGCCGTAGGCAGCATCACGTACTGGAACATCAGGCTCCTGCGCTTGATCCCCAGCGCATACAGCGCGCCGATCACCTGACTCTCCCGGTCAATGGAATGAACCACAAACACAGAGAGCACATAGGAGATCAGGATCAGCAGAACCGCCCCCGCGATCATGCCGACACTGCGGTACAGCTCCT
This sequence comes from uncultured Lachnospiraceae bacterium, assembly GCA_934351255.1. GTDB lineage: Bacteria > Bacillota > Clostridia > Lachnospirales > Lachnospiraceae > Jutongia. Next base: position 234,379 of record CAKRJH010000001.1, on the reverse strand, counting down.
CATCCCCGGAAGCCGCCTGGATCCTGGCGTTGTCCCCGGCCTTCAGAAATGTCAGCAGATTGCTGGTGTCGGTCTGCAACAGGTCATCCAGATCCCCGTCAAATCCCCCGGAACCCTGCATCAATGTCAGTATTCCCTTGACAATGGGATCCTCAAGCCGGCCTGCCGTGCGGTCCCAGTACTCCTTGAAAAACGGATCTTCCACGTCATTGGCAGAGAACTTCATCTTCTCCAGCTGCTCTTTCAGTTTCCGGTGGGTCATGCCGTCTCCGAGCCGATAGGCATAGGTATACTCCTCGGTCTTCACGCTTTTTTTCTCCCGGCGCATGGCTGCGTAAGTCTCTCCGGAGACAAACGCCAGGCCGAAATTTTTGCAGTCGCTGCCGGTATCCCCGACTGTCTTGAGCACATTGTTATAATCCGGCACAATGCCAATGCCTGACACCCGGAATGTCCGGCCGCCGAGCGAAATGGAATCTCCCGTGGCAATGTCATTTTCCTCGGCAAAACGCCGTTCCACCACGACGTCCTGCTCTCCCTCCGGCAGACTTCCCTTCGTCAGACCGATGAGATCGATCTGCTGCCGGTCGGCAAAGACTCTCAGCACCTGCCGGTCTCCATAGGTATAATCCATTGAGAACAGATCTTCCAGCAAAACACCCTCCCCGGCAAGCCGCTCTTTCTGCGTGTCCCTGAGCGGTACAAACACCGTAAACTCCCCATCTTCGACCTTCTGTCTGGCATCGGAGGCCTGACTTCCCCGGATAATGGTCTCGGCCGCCCCAATCATACTTACGACCAGATACATGCTGAGTGAGATCAGCAGCCCCAGCGCCAGATACCGCATCAGGTTTGCTCTCAGGTCTCTGGCCATTCGTTTCGTCCATATCTGTTTCACTATAAATCCTCCAAATCCTTTGCCGGTACTTTCACGTCATTGTAATAGTCTTTGCGGATCTGACCGTCCTTGACGACCACCACCTGATCCACCATGTTCTTGATGGAGTTGTTGTGGGTGACGATCAGCATTGTCGTCCCATATCTCGCATTGATCTGCTCGAGCAGGATCAGAATGTCGCGGGAAGTCCGGGAATCCAGCGCGCCCGTCGGCTCGTCACACAACAGCAGCTTCGGGTTCTTGATCAACGCCCGGGCAATGGCACAGCGCTGCTGCTGGCCGCCGGAAAGCTGCGATGGGAATTTGTTCTGGTGTGCGGTCAGGCCGAGCACCTGCAGCAGTTCATCCATGTCGAGCGGCCGCTTTGACAGATACTGGCAGACCTGGATATTCTCGCGTACCGTCAGATTCGGCACCAGATTGTAAAACTGAAAGATAAATCCCAGATAATCTCTGCGGTAATCCGAAAGTGCTTCCGGCTTCAATCCGGCGATCTGCGTCCCATCGACACAGACCGAACCCTCATCGATCTGATCGAGGCCGCCAATACAGTTTAACAGGGTCGATTTGCCCGAACCGCTGGTTCCCTGGATCACACACATGTCGCCCTGCCGCACCTTCAGGGAGATCCCTTTTAACACCCGGACAAAGCTGTCTCCCTGTCCGTAACTCTTCTTTACGTCTGTCACTTCCAAATACATGATAGATTCCTTTCCGCATAACAGCCTTGTACATAACAGCGTTATGTCAATGATATTTTTTTAGCTATGTACCAAAACAGGTACATAGCCCTGATCTCTTTCGTCTTTCCAATCAGTCGTGTTTCTCGAACAGTGCTTCCCAGCCCGCGATCAGATACCGCACAATGTCTTCCAGATGCTCCATGGCCTTCTGTTCATCCGGCTCATGCGTCAGCAGATGCACAAAGGCATCGATCTGCATATGCGCCATCCAGTGAACCGTGTAATCGTCGGGAGCTTTCACTCCCATCTTCTGCGCCTGCACATCGGCGAGATGACGGTAGCCCTGTTGGGCATACTCGACAAACATGTCAATGCAGCCTGCCATCTTCGAGCCCTGGCTGCGCGTCAGCAGCAGCTGCACGCTGTCATAATCCCGGTACAATTCCTGCAGGATCATCCGGGAGACATAGGCATCATCGCGCAGGTCATTCCGTTCGTCCGTTTCCTGCTCTGCCCCCTGCGCATCCAGCAGTTCCTGACGCATGTGCTCCTGCATCATGCCCTGGATCTTTTGGAGTACCGGAGTGACCAGAGAAGTAAACAGATCCTCTTTGTCCTGAAAGAAAAAATACAGCGCGCCCGTGGTCACACCTGCCTTCTTGCAGATGCCCCGCAGGGAAGCACCCTGATAGCCCTTCTCCATAAACTCTTCTTTCGCACTGGCAAGCAGTTTCTGCTTGGTGTCATTATCCTGTCTCATAATCCTCTCATACGCCGCAGAGGGTTCCGGGGAACACGCTGCGTTAGATGTATTCCATTTGCATAACGCCGTTATGTTATCATCTTTGTTCTGATCTGTCAATGTTTTTTTGCAGCCGGAACTTGCCGAACAGACCGCTTAACACACAGCCAAGCACCGTTCCGGCTGTGTTCGTCACAATATCATCTAACTGGCAGAATCCCCGCCCCGTCGCAAGCTGAACCAGTTCAATGACGCAGGACAGCGCAAATCCGGCCGCCACACAGAGAAGGTATCTTTGGAATGTCTGCCCCGAATGCCCGTTAATAACATATTTTCTACTGAAAAATGCTCTTGGAACCAACAGGCCAAACGGCACAAACATGATAATATTTTCGATAAAATAGGCATGTGCAACCGCCGTCATCCCCCAGGTGCCAAACAACTGCAGATCGATCCCATCCCGGCTGCCCGGCTCCCTTGAGAACAATGCCATCTCCAAAAGAACTTCTATATAGATCAAAAACAACACCATCGCCGGTGACACCCGACCGGACTTTCTCAGCGCCAGCCGCCAGACCAGGTGGTACCCTGCAACTGCTGCCAGTGTGATCAGCACCGCCGGCCACAGATATCCCAATGGCTGCCGCAGATCAAGCAGTATGTTTTCTATTACTTCCATCAGACTCCCCCATCCTTCTGTCAATATTCGTTCTCCACGTTTTAGTTCCATTGACTGCAGAGATGCAATTCATTCCGAGTGTATCATACTGTTTGCCGTTGCGCAAACATACAGCAAGCATACACAACCGCCCCATTTTGACAACCCTCAGATGGTGTGATACACTAATTCCGGTTAGCGTAGACTAACTCAGCAGAAACATACAAAATTAACATTTTTCACACGGGCTTTTTGTGTCGCAGACGCCACAAAGCAGCCCTGATCGCAGAGCAAAATCTGATATTTTGCTCGCGTTCCTTCGACGCTATGCGTCTGCGGAATGGAGAGTAATGTGAATGATAAAATCAAAGTAACATTAGACGGAACTGCAGAAACCATGCTTCAGAGCTTCTATGCCAGAGCGAAATATTCCCAGCAGAAGGGACATAAATTCTACGATGCCAAGGCCGTAGAACTGGTCAAAAACATTGATTATGACTTTTCGCTGGCGCAGGGTGACTCCACCATGAGCAACGGCGTCATAGCCAGAACTCTGGTCTTCGATGAACTGGTAAAAGATTTCATCGACCGCAATCCGGAGTGCACCGTCGTCAACATCGCCTGCGGACTGGATACCCGATTTTACCGCATGGACAACGGCAAACTCAGATGGTATAACCTGGATCTTCCGGAAACCATTGCCGTCAGAGACCAGATCTATCAGGAATCCGGAAGAGTCTCCACCATCGGCATCTCCGTGTTGGATCCTGCGTGGGCCGACCAGATCGAAGCCAACGGCAAAATGCTTTTCATCATAGAGGGGCTTTCCATGTATCTCACTCCTGAGGAAAACGCCACAATGCTTGGAATCATCCGGGATCATTTTGAGAATGCCACCGTACTGATGGAATGCCTGGCAAAAAAATGGGTCAACAAAGAACATGTCGAAGAATCCATCCAGAAAACCGGCGCCAGATTCATCTTCGGTGCAGACAGCTTTGAAGATCTGGGCAGCATTGCAACCGGATTCCGCAAGATCAAAGACGATAATATCATCCGTGGAATGACAGCCATCTTCCCAATCCTCAAACCGTTCGGCTGGCTGCCGATCATGAAAAAAATGACCCAGAAGATATTGGTGTTTGAGAAAGCGTAGGGACTCCCCCTGCGTACTCCTTGATCACATCCACAATAACTTCTGGGTTTCACAATGCAGCTCCCAGCTCAAATCATGCTGGTTTCCGGGCCCGAGATCCAAATAAAACAATCCTGTCAATGGCATGTTCCCGGGCAAATTCCGAAAGTTCATGCACCAGTCGTTCCGGCAGATCGTAATTCATATTCGGCGTCAATTCCTGTTCCTGCATACACACGCCTCCTGCGCCCCAGACTTTTCAATTATGTTACCACAGGCATACAAAATCAGCAAGCAACGGGGGCTGTCTGACGTACCGGCTTTGTGTGTCTCTCTACCGTATAAAATGCGTAGCCACACGTTCCTCTGTCTCCGGCAGCCCAAACGCTTCTTTTCCCAGCGCAATACTCTTCATCAGAAAGGTCATGTTCCTTGCCAGCACGCGCATAGTCTGTTTTCCTTCCTCGTCCATAACCGCCTCGCCCTGTACACGTCCGTGGATGGAATTCCAGTACTGGCTGGAGGCAATCGGCATATTGGATATGGTAAAATATTTGTTCAGTTCGTCAAAGGTTGCAGAACACCCGCCGCGTCTTGCGCATACCACACTGGCTCCCACTTTCATCGTCTTATCAAAATGAGAGCTGTAAAAAAGCCGATCCAGCACTGCGATCAGAGTCGCATTGGCGGAGGCATAATACACCGGACTGGCGACAACAAGGCCATCTGCCTCCTCAAACTTCGGAGCCAGTTCATTGACAATATCGTCGAAAACACATTTTTCTAACTTCTCGCAACGGCCACAGGCAATACAGCCTCGAACATCCCGACTTCCGACACGGACAATCTCTGTCTCTACGCCGGCAGACTCAAATATTTTGCTCATTTCCTCTAATGCGATGGAAGTGTTGCCGTTCTGGCGCGGACTTCCGTTGAGCATTAACACTTTCATATTTAATTCCTCGTTTCTATGTGATCTCCTATGTTTTCGTATGTAGCACTTCCCCAGGAATTTGTACCTATTACTGCTCTTGGCTCGTTCATCCTCTATGCCTCATCCTATGGTCATTGTTATGACCTGATTTTGTGCTTGATCAGCATCTTTCAAGCGAAGGCTTGTTTACTCTTGAAATCAAAGAACAATCATGTTATATTACTAATAGAAAAGATGCCACCGATAGACGGTTGGCCCGATATTTAATGTAACGCTTTAGAAAAGCCGCTCAGTTTTCTCAGGACCGGGGCGGCTATTTCTGTGTCTTATTATCCTTACCAAAGGAATATCCTAATCCAAAGCAGGTTAAGCCAAAACTCACTACTGCAATAAAATCAACAATACTCATCAGGCTCAGCCCTCCTTTCCGTTGATTCCCGTTCGGGTTTCTATGTAATAGGAGGGTCACAGTCCCTCCGTAGAGGGCCAACCGCCTACCGTTATGGTAGCATCCATTATGATCTTATCATGGGTATCGTCTTTTATCAATCAATTCCGACCTTTTTTGCAAATCTTGGTACAGCATAAGTGTGATCTTTGTCAGTGAATATCTCTTTTTACCATAACTTCGAGATATTCACCGCTCCATTTTGCTGTACCTTCAATAATGTTCATCATATTGGTAATCCTCTGGGGTACATCTCCCATCTCGCCTTCATAAATAAGACTTCCATCCTCATAAATCTTAATAAGATTATCTACAGCAAAATTTTCAAGAAATGTAAATAATGTGCTCATGCAATCATCTTCCCTCCCCCCTTATCTCACAACACCCTTCTTCAATATGATATTGGCATACTGGGCTGTCTCCCCGGTGGCCACCACGCAATATGCCTGCCGCGCGCGCTCATAGTACGCAAACCGTTCCATCTTCTGAATATGTGCATCCGGCTCATACCGGTCAAGCACCGTCTGGTACTCATCCCAGATGGGCGTTTCTACCGGATCGCCCGGTACCACTTCCATCAGGACGAAATGATCCTCATCGTACTGGTCGAGTGGAAACAGCGGTAAAATGGCATCCAGCAGATCAACCGCACCGATCCCGTCAGCGCGCACGATCCGCTTGCCGATACTGGCAGTCGGAAAGTTTGCATCCGCCAGCACAATTTCATTTCCATGTCCCATTTCATTCAGGATCTTGAGCAGATCCGGCGATATCAGTGGAGAAATTCCCTTTAACATCTTACTCACCATGCCTTTCTGTTTTAAAAGCATGCAGCCTTTCCTGCTGCATGCTTTGCTTGATTAAATCCTTTTTTGGAAAATATGTCGGATCACTCCCAGACCAGTTTGCAGTCTGCGACATCTACCAGGCTGTCCATGAATACTTCATGAAGCCGGTCTGCCACCTGCTTTCTGGTCACATTCTTCTTTAAGATCACCTGCAGGAATCCACCGCCGCCGGCACCACACACCAGTTTTCCGTCGACATACTCTTCGATGCTGCTGAAGATCTGCTCGATCAATGTGTTGCTGCTTCCCGCATCGACCTTTTTACTCAGCTCCCAGTGATAGTTCAACAACTTTGCAAATCCATCTACATTGCCGCGTTCCAGTTCAAACCTCATCAGTACTGCGGTCTTCTGGATTTCCTCCAGCGCAAACAGGCTGTCCGGCTCGTTGCCCACATAACGCCCGATCACATCCCGCAGAAGATTCCGGGCCAGTCTGCGCTGACCGGTATAGATCAGGCAGAATCTCTCATCAAGCTCTCGTTGTGTCTCTTTCGGAATCTCCACATGAGCCACCTTCAACTGCTGATTGATCCCCGGCAGAGAGGTTATATATTTCATGCCCGGAGTAATTCCTCCCACCTGATCCTGCCAGCCACCACCGGTTGACATGATCTGTTCCATCGCCAGCACATGCGAATACAAATCTTCTTCTGTATATGCAATATCCATAAATTCAAACACAGCTTTCACACATGCCGCTGACAAGATAGAAGACGTTCCAAGACCGCTTCCTTTTGGGACGTTGGTCACCTCAGAATGCATCACAAAGCCGCCTCCCAGCCTGTCCAAAATCTCGGACAGATCATGTCCCTGCCGCGGAATGATCCCACATGCCAGCAGACAGGCTTTCTGAAGGGCAAATGGATCAAACGGATCCCCGGTTCTTTGCAGTTCCCGGATATCCTCAAACTCTCCGTGAACATCCATATCCCGACTGTCAAACACTACTTTACGCTCTGCGATCCGCTCCAGAGTCACCTCTACCGGTTTCTCATTGTTCAGCAAGATCGCAACATTCAGGACCGTGCCCCCCTTCTCGTTACAATATGGAGGGGTATCGCTCCAGCCCCCGCCCCAGTTCACACGAAGCGGAAGTTTCACGGTATGTTTTTCCTTGACAATCCTTGCATTTTCATTGTATGTGAGATTCTCTATCGTCGAGGCAAGAACCTCCGACTGAATGGTATTAAAGCACTCCTGCACCTCATCTTCATCTTCCAAAAGCACACCCAGATAATAATGAAGCCGCAGTTTTTCACTGAAATCCGCTTTGCTCAGACGCCTCTGCAACCATTCCGACTGAATCTTGGTCAGCGCCTTTCTCTTCGGGAGCTCCTGTACCGGAATCTTCTGATCGATTGCCTTGACAATCTCATCCATCGCCACCAGATCAGACATCCGTCGGTTCCACGCGATGATCGCATCCGGATCTGCCGCATTAAACCCGGAGCACAGTGAAGTCCGTGTCTCACGCAGCCAGGCTTCCCGGTCTCCTCGTCCCTGAACCAATTCGTACAGATTCAGCGTCGCTGCTACCGCTTCCCGAATCGTATCCCTGACCGGATACAGGCCGGCAGACCACAGAGTATGTGACTCGTCTTCCCACAGGGAAACTCCCAGTTCCTGCGCGATCTGCTCCAGATCTCTGCCAAACAGCCTGTTCTCTTTCGGATTGTCCGAAACATCAAACATACGCACGACAAACCTGCCATCCCGCTGCTTTAAGCCGTGAAGGACGACATGGTCCGGTATCTCCTCATCATGAATGTCCACAAATGACAACACACAATGATCCCCCACTCTGGCCGCACGGTGTACATAAGACACCTCCAGGTAACAATCCTTCCCGACAGACGCACCTGTGCTGAGGACGCTGTTATACCCGGCGGTTCCACCCGGAATACTACTGTTGACCAGACGATTCCAGCCCAGATCGCGGTACTCATCCACTCCGCCGCTCATCAGTTCCAGGATCTCTCTGGTCGTTCCAAAATGAATAAACTTGGCGGGTGCCAGGCGCAGCAGTTTCATCCGATATGGACGCAGTACATTCCAGACCCGTTCCCTAGCCTGAGTCAGTTCCGGACAAAATTCTCCTTCCGGCTTTTCCTGATAGAACTGTTCCAATGTCGAATCTTCTGCCAGCGGATACAAAAAGTCTGCATACAAAGATAGTCTTGTCTTTTCATTGACATGACGGTCATAATCCTCCGGTGTCGCAATCAGTGAATACAGAGAATCCATCATCTGACTGCTGAAGATCAAAGCACCTGTATCAATATCTACACAGTCCGCATCATTCACCGCACCGACACGACGCAGCTCCTCCACCGGTTTCTTCTGAAGACAACATCGGACATTGCCATCCGGTCCATTCAGATAAACGCCGTGGTTCTTGCCGGTCTCCACATGCTCCTTAAAAGAAATGGCCGCCGCTCCAACCTGATTATAATCAATCTGCAGAGGATTAAACAAAAGAAGGACATCCCCTGAAAGCAGCACCATCCCCTCCCGGATACGAGAAGGAACCGAACTCATGCAGATCAAAAACTCATCAAACAATGTGGAACTGCGCCCATTCGGAAGCTGATGAGGAACCGGAGAAAACAGTTTGCCCAGGGCAGAGTACTGAGGTACTCTCTTGCTGTCTCCGCCGGAATGGATCACCAGCACACGTAAATTTTCAAAAGAACTCTCCTGTTCACGGAGATATTTTAACACTTCCAGTGTGGCCCCACCCGAACCGACACGCCTGCCATCCCGATCCGGAATCGCCACAAACTTTGTCGAAGCAGGAAGCACATCCTGTCTGTCCTCGATCTGTCTGCGGAATCCCTCTGCCTGCTGTTCATTGGAAGCAGTGAGGATCACATAATCCCATTTTGGAAAATTTTTCAGTTTCAAAGATCTGTTATAATCGTCCCAGCAGTCCTGATATGCCTGAGACAAGAAAAGTGAATGTAAATTTCTCATAGTCCCTTCCCTTTGGTATTTGTATTTTCGCAGAATTTACCAGACAGCAAACTGCGAATCTATGAAAAATTATACCAGATAATCCGCCTTATGACAAACATCAGTTTTTTATCCATGTCAGCGCACTCTGTACAATCGCTTCCTCCGTGTTTTGTGCTTCCGCCTCATCTTTGGCACTGACAGAGACATAGATCTTTAATTTGGGTTCGGTACCCGAAGGACGAACCACGATGGAACAATTATCCTCCAGGATAAATTTCAATACATCAGACTTTGGAAGGCCATCCAGCCCCGGTGCATAGTCCAGGAGTTTCTGTACCTTCTTCCCGCCGAATTCAGTGATCTCTCCGCGAAATGCTTTCATGATCGACTGCATTTTTTCAAATCCGGCACTGCCATCAAATTCATAACTGTGCAGTGTATTCATACAATATCCGTACGTCCGGTACAACTCCTCCAGTTTGTCAAGAAGACTGATCCCTTTTGTCGCATAATAACTGAACATCTCACAGATCATATATGCACCGTCCACTCCGTCCTTATCGCGGACATACCCTCCGGTCAGATAGCCGTAACTTTCCTCAAATCCGAAGACAAAGCTATCCTCTTTCCCCTGCTGTTCCAACCGGCCGATCTGCTCCCCGATAAACTTAAAACCGGTCAGCACATTGATCGTATCCAATCCGTAATGAGACGCGATCTGCTCTCCCATATCCATCGTCACGATCGTCTTGATCATCACCGGATCCGCCGGCATTTTTCCATGTTTCCGGCGCTGGCTGCAGATATAATCCAGCAGAAGCATTCCGGTCTGATTGCCGGACAGAAGTTCATAATCTCCCTGTTTGTTCTTAACCGCAATTCCCACGCGGTCACAATCCGGATCCGTCGCCAGAAGCAGGTCCGCATGATATTTCTTCGCATATTCCACGCCCAATGCCATCGCTTCCCGGATCTCCGGATTCGGATATGGACAAGTCGGAAAATGACCGTCCGGCTTCTCCTGTTCCCTCACCACGGTAATATTGGTATAACCCATTTCCCGAAGCGTCCGGGTAACCGGTCTGAGACCTGTCCCATTTAACGGACTGTAGACAATGGCAACATTTTTATCCACAGGATCCCCGAACAATACAGACTGGTCCTTTACCTTCTCGACAAACGCCGTATAAACGTCCTCCGGAATATATGAGATCATTCCGGAAGCAATCCCCTCTTCATAGTCGCTGTGTCTGACATCTGCGAAAATATCCAGCTTGGTAATTTCTTTCAGAATAGCATCCGCAGCCTCTGTCGTGATCTGACATCCATCGGCACCATATACCTTGTACCCATTGTACTTGCCCGGATTGTGTGACGCCGTGATCATAATACCGGCTGACGTGTGCAGATGGCGGATCGCATAGGAGACCGTCGGCACCGGCATCAGTTCCGGCCAGATATGAACCCGGATTCCATTGGCCGCCAATACATCGGCTGCTACCCTCGCGAACAGGTCACTCTTAATACGGCTGTCATATCCGATCACTACGGATGGCTGCTCAAACTGCTCCAACAGATAATCCGCCAGACCCTGAGACGCTTTGGCCACCGTATAGACATTCATACGATTGGTTCCGGCACCGATCACACCGCGCAGCCCCCCCGTGCCAAATGCGAGATCACGGTAAAACGCATCTTCCATCTTTGCATCATCATAGGTCCGCAGCTGCGCGGCAACGTCATCATCCGCCGTCGCCAGTTCCAGCCATCTCTCATATTCTCTTCTGATATCCTCTCTATTCATTCTCTTCCTCCATTTTCAGACAATCCCCCGGTCTCTCCGGCACGCTTTTATCCCCTGACATCCAGAAACTGAGCCTGTCCCTGGATCGTCACCGTCTCCGAATCTGCCGGGACAAAAATACAGTCTCCCTTATAGAAGGATCTCACTCCATCCGAATCCTCCAGAGTCCCACAGCCATTGACACATAACAGCACGCGAAATGCCATCTCATCCGCCCTGTAATGCACCCTCTGGCGCCGCTCCGTGTTGATCAGCATCCGATATACTTCAAAGTATTTACAGCGCGTCAGCAGTTCTGACGCCATCCCGCAGCGATATCTCAGCACGCGGAGAGGCTGCCTCGGTTCACTACTGCTTTTCAGCCGCGCCACCTCCAATGCCTTGTCAACATGCAGAGGACGTTTCTTTCCGTCTTTTCCTACGCGGTCATAATCATATAAGCGATAGGTCAGATTGGAATTTTCCTGGATTTCCGCCACCAGTGCCCCTGCACCGATCGCATGGATCGTACCCGCCTCGATAAAAAACAGATCATCCTTCTTCACCGGAACCTTTTGCAGATAATTCATGATCGTGCCATCTGCGATTGCATCGCGCACCTCGCTCTGACTGCAGTCTCTCTTCAGACCATAGACCAGACTGGCATCCTTCGCCGCATCCAGCACATACCACATTTCCGTCTTGCCAAGCTGACCGTGTTCATGTTCCCCGGCATACTCATCGTCCGGATGCACCTGAACCGAAAGATCCTTCCTGGCATCAATGAATTTGATCAGGATCGGAAGTTCACAGAGCCCTTCGTGACGTCTGCCGAGATATTGCGGCTCTTCCCGCAGGACATCCGCCAGTTCCATTCCATCGAATCTCCCGCCCACCACATAGCTGGGTCCATCCGGGTGGGTGGAACATTCCCAGGTCTCCGCCAGAGGAGACAGGTCGATCCCTTTTTCAAACTCGTCATTTAATCTTCTTCCACCCCAGAGATAATCCTTTCCGGAAGGCCGCAGAAAAAGAGGTTTCTGTTGGTCACTCATACAAAGCCTCCCATCCACTAATCCAGATCAAATTTCTGTTTGTCGTTGACGCTGATATTCTCTCCCAGCTGGACTTCCATCAGTTTCAACTGGGTATCGGCAATCACGGTATGACGGCAGCCGGCAGACATCGTGATCACATCTCCTGGTTTCACACTCTGCTCCATGCCATCCACAATGGTCTTGCCCTCGCCGGCGATCACCACCCAGACTTCATCACGGTTCTTATGGCTGTGATAATTCATCTGATGCCCCGGATTCAACGTTACCTTGATCGTCATCGAATAATCATCAACATCCATCACCCGGAAACTTCCCCAGGATTTTTCTGCAAACATGACGCGCTGATCCAGACTGCTCACAAATGGCTTGATATAACTTGACTGCTCTTTGTCAGAGACCAGAATTCCCTCAGGCGATGCAGACACCACCACATCCTTCAGTCCCATACACAGCACCGGCACATCCAGTTCATTGACCACATGTACATTCTCACAGGTCTCATTGAACATGGCTTCTCCCACCGAAGAGCTGTCCATGGCTTCGGTCAGGGTATTCCAGGTTCCCAGATCCTTCCAGGTACCCGCAAACCGCATCACCTCGATCAACGGCTCATGTTCCACCACGGCATAGTCAAAACTGATCTTCTCCAACGTCTCATAACGGGTAAACAGATCATCATAATCGGTAAACTCGATCAATTCATGCGCCCGCTCCAAAACATATCCCAGTCTGAACGCGAACACGCCTCCATTCCAGAGCGCCCCCTGTGAGATATACTCCCGGGCTGCTTCCTGCGTCGGCTTCTCCTTGAACATAGACACTTTGCTGAGTGCCTCCTTGCCCGTCGGAATAATATAGCCATATTTTTCGCTGGGATATGTCGGCTCGATCCCCATCAGCACCAGATTGGCATCACTGACCGCAACCCTCTCTCCCAATGCCTTCAATGCCTCAAAATAATCATTCTCCACATAAGGATCCACCGGACATACCACCACAGGTTCCCCGGGATCAATGCCCTGGACATCCTTCAGATATGCTGCTGCCAGCGCAATGGCCGGAAACGTGTCGCGGCGGCATGGCTCCACACTGATGCCGACATCCTCCCCGAGCTGGTTATGGATCGCAGAAACCTGTGACTTTGAAGTGGCAATCGTCACGGTAGCATCCGTATCCACCGTCTTAATCTGACGGTACACACGCTGCACCATAGACTCCAGTTCCCCGTCCTCTCTGTGAAAGATCTTAATAAACTGTTTTGAGCGGATATCATTGGACAATGGCCAAAGGCGCTGTCCGGAACCGCCGGATAATAACACCAGATTCATATTGTTCTCCCTTCCTTTCCCGCCCCATATTCACGGGGCTGCAGGCACAAATAGTCTCTCTATCTCTCCGCTCTCATCGGATTGTTCCGGAAATCCTCATAAGACAAACGGATCCCTTCTTCCAGTTCCGTGTGATAGGTCCATCCCAGCGCCGTCGCCTTGGAGACATCCAGCAGCTTGCGTGGAGTACCATTCGGTTTGGTCGTATCCCATTCAATACGCCCCTTGTACCCAATGACTTTGGCCACCAGTTCTGTCAGTTCCCGGATAGAAAGTTCCTTGCCGGTTCCGGCATTGACCGTCTCATTTCCAGAATAATGATTCATCAGGAATACGCAGAGATTGGCCAGATCATCCACATACAGGAACTCACGGAGAGGTGAGCCATCTCCCCAACATGTCACAGACTCAAGCCCTGCTTCCTTTGCCTCATGAAAACGCCGGATCAATGCCGGAAGGACATGACTGTGTGTCGGATGATAATTGTCATTCGGCCCATACAGATTGGTCGGCATGACCGAAATATAATCGGTCCCGTACTGACGATTTAAGAACTCGCAATATTTCAGTCCGCTGATCTTCGCCAGGGCATATGCCTCGTTGGTCTTCTCCAGTTCAGACGTCAGCAGGCAGCTCTCCTTCATCGGCTGCGGTGCCATGCGCGGATAAATGCAGGAAGATCCCAGAAATTCCACTTTCTTGCAGCCATTGACCCATGCTGAATGGATCACATTCATCTCCAGGATCATATTGTCATACATGAAATCGGCAAGTGCCTCCTGATTGGCCACAATGCCTCCCACTTTGGCAGCTGCCAAAAAGACATATTCCGGCTTTTCCTGCGCAAAAAACTCTTCCACCGCATCCTGTCTGGTCAGATCCAGCTCTCCATGCGTACGCGTCACAATATTGGTATATCCCTGTCTCTGCAGTTCTCTCACAATCGCAGATCCCACCATTCCGCGATGGCCTGCCACATAAATTTTCGCATCTTTCTCCATCATTTTCTCTTCCTTCTTTCCTTACATTACTGCTCTCATCGCTTTCTCACGCTTCGCCAGTTCACGATCATGCTTCGCCATGATCTCTACGAGCTGCTCATAGCTGGTCTTCTGCGGATCCCAGCCAAGCACCGTCTTCGCCTTGGTCGGATCGCCCCAGAGATTATCCACATCGGTAGGACGGAACCACTGCGGATTGACACAGACAAGCATCTTACCGGTCTGCTCATCGTATCCCTTCTCGTCCACACCAGTGCCCTCCCAGCGGATCTTCATGCCATTGGCAGCGAATGCTTTCTCCGTAAAATCACGCACCGTGTGCTGTACGCCGGTCGCGATCACAAAATCATCCGGCTGCTCCTGCTGCATGATCAGCCACATACACTCTACATAATCCTTTGCATAACCCCAGTCACGCAGAGAATCCATATTGCCAAGTTCCAGATGATCCTGAAGCCCCTCTGCAATACGTCCGGCCGCCAATGTGATCTTACGCGTCACAAAATTCTCGCCGCGTCGCTCAGACTCATGGTTAAATAAAATACCATTGACCGCAAACATCCCATATGCATCACGATACTCCTTCACCATCCAGAAACCGTACTGTTTCGCTACGGCATATGGTGAATACGGATGAAACGGTGTCGTCTCACGCTGTGGCACCTCCTCCACCTTTCCATATAACTCGGAAGTAGAAGCCTGATAGACACGACAGGTCTTCTCCAGGCCACAGACGCGGACCGCCTCCAGCACACGCAGCACTCCAAGAGCATCCACATCTCCGGAATACTCCGGAGCATCAAACGATACCTGCACATGGCTCTGCGCCGCCAGGTTATAAATCTCATCCGGACGAATCTCGCCTACCAGACGAATCAGTCCCGAAGAATCCGATAAATCCCCATCATGTAATGAAATCGCACCTTTTTCGATCAGATGATCGATACGCGCTGTATTTGATATGGACGCACGGCGTACAATGCCATGAACCTCATATCCTTTTTCCAAAAGAAACTCTGCCAGGTAGGAACCATCCTGACCTGTAATCCCGGTAATCAATGCTTTTTTCATACTGCAAATCCTTTCCTATAATACATAGATCAAAAGTTAATCAAACAAGCATATTTTAACGAAACATATTTTCCTTTGAAATATCATAATTCGAACTATATTAGCACAAAATTGGTTTTTGATTTCCCATTCCATAAGAAAGGGCAAAACCCACGTTTTGCCCTTTCTTACTACGATATAACTATTTTCCTGTAATCCTCAAAAGCAGTGGTTTTCACCACTGCTTTCGATATTCACTGGGACTGATTCCCTCCACCTTTCGGAAAATCCTGCTGAAATAATTGGCGTCCTGCATCCCGATCTGAGCACTAATCTCCTCCATCGTCTGATCCGAAAAACGCAGCAGCTGCTTCGCCCTCGTAATCCTTCTGGCCGTCAGATAGCTCTTGACCGTCGTGCCATACGTCGCCTTAAAAATCTTGGAAAGATAATATTTGTCAATGAAAAATCTGCCCGCCAGATCATCCAGACTGATCCTCTCCGTATAATGTCCGTCCAGATATTCCCTGATCTCTACCAGTTCCCTGCGTTTGCGTGAGACCTTCACCGTCTCCGGATGCCAGGACTGCTCCATCAGAATCGTCAACAGACTGCTCAGCTTCTCATTGATCCGCATGTCCCGGATATAATCCTCCGAAGAAGCCAGTTCAAACAGTTCCTTCAACAGGAACTGCAACGCCCCCGGATCCCTGGGATGAAACACCGGCAGACCTCCACGTTCCCTGTATTTGTCGTAAATCCCCGGCAGATATGGGCCATAAAAATGGCACCACTGCAATTTCCACAGATCCTCCTGCGTGCTGTGACTGTATGGACGGCGACAGTCGATAAACACACAGTCTCCCGTATTCAATTCGTACGTCTGTCCCCCATATACCAGCTTTCCACTTCCCGATACTACAAGAAAACACAGATATGAGACAAGATTGTCCCTCGTCGATGTATGTGGCCTGACCGCCTGTAAAGAACCCGCCTCCTGCAGATGCAGAAGAGAAGTACGCGCAAAGGCCGACGGCGTGTAGATCACTCTGGCAGACCTGACGGAAAGGGAAGGGGGATTAAATAATTCGTTGTTCATGGGCTTATTCCCTATCTCCTGTACCTTTTATCACCTTGATGTGAACTCAACATGTTTTTTATAATCAATCATATCTATTCTATATACTTCGGCCTCTACACACTCGAACAAGTCCGGATCAAATACCGCCAAATTATATCCTCCGCTATGCATCACACTATTATATTCTATGCCAGCATATTCTGCTTTCCCTTCATGTACAATACTTTTAATGAAATCTGTGATATATTGGGTTGGAACATAATCTAAGGTACTATCACTCCGTCTCATAATTTTCCCCATCTCTTCATTGATTTTATTGAGATGCTCTTTATTAATCGCGTATTCCAAGCAATCTAATTCCTCAGTAAATAAACTAATCTGATTAATTTTCTTTAAATCAACAACAATAATATCCTTTTTTAATTTAAACTTTCCTACCGTCACATAATCATATGCACCAGCCCGAACCTCATATATCGTAGTCTCGGCACTATCCCCTAAATACAGGCACCTGATTCCTCTTGCATTTGCCCTTCCATCTACAGCTTTATCAACGGAGGGTGCTCCGATTTCATCCCGAGAAACTCCTTCCTGGGTGGAAATTCTACTTCTATAAAACACCGCTCCTGCTTTATATGGTTTGCGAATATATGAACAAAAGCGTTCCAATAAATCTAAATCTATATAATGAGTATGAAATCGATTTCTGGTTTTTAAAGCCTCCACAAAATCATTCCAGGAATTTGTGGTCAAAAGGGAATGTCCAGACAAATACTCCTGATCATATAGTTCCCAAATGCCAACCGGCTGATCAAACAGCTCTGCATTTTCCTCATACTTTTCTTTGCATATCGCAGTAATGATGTCATACGCTTCTGCTTCAGTTTTATTTTGAAAAATGCTCCAGTTATGAATTAATTCACTTTTCAACATGCGAGTATCCGATCTCGGATAGGAATCGGGCAGCATCGAAATCGGTGTATACATGCCGACCATCTCTTCAAACATTGAGGTCAGATCCTCATATAGATCCGTATCATATATACACACCTTTTTGCTTTTGCAAAGTGGACACTCCCCGATCACGTTCTTACTTTGAATAACGCCGATAACCTCTGTATCGCAAAAACATCTTTCGCATATTACCATAAACTACTCCTCATCCAAATATTTGCCCATCAATTCTAAATGGTGCATAATAGATAATTTTTTCACCGGACCCAGCCCCGGATACGCCTCCCGACGATACAAGTCCTCAAACTCTTTCATGGCAAGCGTATCAAGTTGCTTTTCCCTATTCCAGGCCACTAATTTAGATAATGCTTCCTTAAATTTTCCTGCAGGATCACTAATATCATCATTCGAATCAGACACAAAATGCTTTATACGCAAACTATTATCTGTGTCAAAATAAACAATATGTATTGCAACCGCATATGGTGCAAATCCCGTTTCACTATATTCGGCACCAACGACAGAATAATCCGCAAATCCTTCATATCCATCGTCCGAATAATACAGGTGATCTTCTGAAAACGGCTCATCGTCAATCTCTATATAATCATTGTTCCTTTCCTGCTTATTAAATTTATCTGCCAGTAATACTCTATTTTTGTCTATTTTTCTTCTAAAACCGCTTTCATCTGGTATCAAATTATATTTAACATCTGTTGTCGAAAAATATGTGTTATAGACAAGAATGTCATCCTTGTTATTGCAAATCGTTCCCATATTATCCGCATATTTTGAAAGAAACTCCTCCGGTTCTGAATTTTCTTTCAGCAAATACATATAAAGAATATTGTGATTTTTCTTTAAACTTTCGGATAAATTTTCTCTTATTTTTTGATTTTTTGCTTCTTCTTTGTCACTACCAAAAGTTCCCACAGCAGGGTTCGTAATGAAAGCAAGTTGTCTGTTATTTTCTCCATAAGTTTCTATCGTCTTAACAAGTGTCGAGGATAATTTTACTGGTTCTATAATCGGTATGATTTTACTACTCAACGCATTTTTCTCAACTAATTCACGCAATGCAATCAACTCATATTGCCGTCCTCTTAAATAAGGAAAATACATATCTAAACACCTCCATATCGACGTTCTAAAAACTCTTCAAGTTGCTGATAATCATCATCTTGTAATCCCATAAAATACGCTAAAAATTTCAATTCATATGGAATCTTAACAAACTCCTCTTTTTCTATTTTGGCTCTCATTTTCAATATTTTTAAAACTCGTAAATATGCCTCTTCTATCGGCATTTGTAAAAACAGTCTTTTGCAAGCAGCATAGTATTGGAATTGTGTAACCTCTGGCAAATAGCCATACCACTGAGAAATTACATCTTCATACTCACCTTTTCTTAATAACTTGAAGATAATCTCCTTATCAAGATCCTCCCTATAGCTTTTAGGATTCCGGATGGTCCCCAACTTCCCATTTCTTCTTAAAATATAAATACCCACCGGTTTGTCTATACTCCCCAGCACACGTTGTAACTGCTGTATATTCTTCTCATAAGTAACTACAGCCACATGATCAAACGCCTTATAATAGTCGTCTATTTGAGAACATAACCTATCCAAATTATCAAGTTCTGTTTTTATCTCATATACAACGGCTTTACCATTAATCAATACGAAGTCTGCTTTCGATTTTGCGATAGCAACTTCCGTCAACGCCGTCGTCGTATTAACGCTATGCACACCCAAAAGCAGCTTATTCAGTAACGTATTCTTATAAAAATACTCATTTCTGTAATTATTCTTCAATTCGCAGTAAATTTCACTGATTAATTCTCTGTTATTCTTCTGATCAGCATCGGTTGTATAACGCCTAACAACAGACGAATATACGTTATCTGTCGTTCCTTCTATAAAATGACGAAGCATGTTGCGGGTAAATATTCTGTTTAAATTACTCATCTTATTTGTTTCCATGTGCTCCGTCTCCTTCTGGTACTAAATTATTAATATATATTTTAGCATACTTCCTCATGATTTCACAGTGGAACAAATAAAATACCTTTCTCCTCTCGTTTTTATCATTGTATCATTTTTGATATCATATTACAAGACCTTACTTATTATAGCCTTATCCTTTCGCCAAACATTGTTATTAATTTATGACGTTCAAAATCTTTTTTGATCAATCTCTATTTCTTCATTATTAGCTTTTTTAATAACGTTACTATAGATGATTCTACATTCAAATAAATACAGGGCAAATCCAAAAATTAATGAGAACTTTTTATTATCTGTTGGTTTTAGTTGGAGGTAAAAATATGAATTCAGAAGAAAACTCATCAGGAAAACCATTAGCTAATTCGAGCTGGTTATTAAATCATCATCGTGCAAAAATCCCTGAAAGAACAGCCTTTGCAAAAAGGTTAGCCAAACTACAGCCAAAGAAAATTGTTGATTTAGGCTGTGCAACTGGATTATGGTTAGAACTTCTTAATGAAATTCTTCCTCAAGACTGTGAATTCATTGGTATTGATAGTGATATAGAATCATTAGAAATAGCAATTTCCAGAAGTAAATCATGGTCTCGAAAAACATCTTTCATGAGATTAGATATAGAAAAAGAGGTTGCATTAATTCCAAATGCTGATTTAACTTTAGCATTTAATATCTTTCCATATATAAATGATCTTGACACATTTATATATTCTTTGGCATCCTCAAAAAATCATGGCATACTTGCTGTACGCCAATACGACGGTGCCTCAATTCGATTTGGGCCAATGCCAACCACGATGAGGCAAAAAATCGAACAAGAACTTCAGGTAGCAACAGGTAACAGTAAAAAATTCAGACATTATGATTTAGACAGGACTTTCACAGCTCTGCAAAATTCGCCATATAATAATATGGAGTATAATTTTGAATTGTTTGAACGCATCAGTCCCTTTGACCCAGAATTTATACCTTATTACAACGGGACAATGCTTTGGACTTGTCAACATATATCTGATACTTCAGCAGAATTTCTTAGCAAATGGATGAATGAGGACATATATTTAAAAAATCGTTATTTCTACGAAGTTGATTTAGTAGCACTGTTATCGTAATCATTAACTGCAGTTCTCCATAACCCCTTGTATTGTGCTGCAAACATGGTATAAATTTCAGAATCCCTCGATAAAAGAACCATTGGATCTTGAGGGATATCTCTGAAATCCCAATTAAAAAGTACTTCCATTGTTCCGTCCTTATATGTCAATAAAATAAAGCCAATTTGAGGTTCCGATTGAGTTATCAATTTATAAGTATAACGTCCCTTTGCAGTGTTTGTAACAGAACTAGCAATTTGTCGGAACCTCTCAATTGCTGAAGCATCTCCAATATCATTCCATTTAAGTCCCTTGTTTACATAGCGTGCTATTGTTTTTAAAGATTGTTGATACACATCGTTTGTATATAATCGTTCATTTGATTCTTCATTTTCGTCTTCAAAATTGAAAGAAGTGTTTTGGACATATTCCAGAATAGGCAATCTTTCAATTATATATCTCCAAGCACTTTGCGGAGTGCCCATTTTGGTTACATGTAAGTAATTCTTGACTGTTTCATAAATTCGTTCAGAATCTACAGAAACCTTTTCTACCTCGTTATGTATTGTAATAATTTGTCCTATAACAAGTATAATGATTGAAAGTAAAAAGGCTGGTATGGCCGCTAATGATACATGTTCTCCATAATTCAATGGATCTATATAATAAATCAAAACAAATGATATTAACGATAATATTGGACTCGAAATTAAAATAAATACTTGTTTGCGATCAAAATTATTTTTTATCATAATGGACATTCCTCTATAGTGGTGGCAACCAATGATAGTGACGAATTATTAAATTTTATCAGCCATAACATATCTCACCCCACCGACAATATTCAATTACCCTACCCCAAAACTGTCGGATAATAAAAAGTTCTCCTTCGCTTCTTTCTATCATTATAATACCACATTTTTCTTTAAAAGTCACTATATTCTTCATATCTTTTATCTGAACTTCCAACAAAAAAGTTATAATAAAACTGATTATCCCAATAAAAAAACACAAAGGAGACCATCATGAACGACATTCAACTACGTATCAACCAATATCTGGACTACTGTTTACACCAAAAACGATTAGACAAAAAAACGATCAAAGCTTACAGTATTGATCTCAGACAGTTTTCCAATTATATTACCGAAACAAAATTAACAGAAATCACACAGGATAGTTTGGAGCGATATGTTTCCCACCTCCATCAGAATTACCAGCCCAAGACTGTGAAGCGAAAAATCGCCTCTCTTAAGGCAATGTTTCATTATTTTGAATATAAAGGTATAATTGACAAAAATCCATTTAATAAAATGCAGATTAAGTTCAGGGAACCTATTATCCTCCCCAAAACAATTCCCCTGCATACAGTGGAATATCTCTTAAAATTCATATACAACCAACAAACCAACGCCAGAACTGAGTTCCAGAGAAAAAACGCCATTCGGGATGCTGCCATCTGTGAACTGTTGTTTGCGACCGGAATAAGAATCTCTGAACTTTGTTCGCTCAATGTAACGGATGTAAATCTTCAAGACGGTATCATCCTCATTTATGGAAAAGGTTCCAAAGAACGCCGAATTCTGCTTGGCAACCAGGAAGTAATAAGCTCACTCGAAAACTATAAAACCGAATTCTTCACCGAAATAGCACGTTGCCAGAACTTCTTTACAAACCAGTCTGGCAAACCATTATCGGATCAAGCTGTCCGAAGAATGATAACTAAATATTCAAAACTCGCCGCAATTGAATTACATATCACCCCGCATATGTTCCGTCACACCTTTGCAACCAGTCTCCTTGACGCAGATGTTAATATCCGATATATCCAGGAAATGCTCGGCCATAGCTCTATTAACATCACAGAAATCTACACTCATGTTGCCGTATCAAAACAACGTGATATCCTTATCTCCAAACATCCCCGTAAGGATTTTAACATCCATTCGATATAAACAAATGGGGTAGTTTTGAATATTTTAGACGGTGGGATTGAGCAGAGGATGCGGGCAGATTCTTGAATTATGTCCGCCCCCTTCTCTAAGATGCTAAATAAATTTGAGTCAGCCTTTCGACAGACCCAGCTCTCCCCCAAGTATATTACAATTAAATTTAATGCGGTCTGCCCCTGTGACTATTCGACTGACTACAAGACTTCGTCTCCATGTGATTGCCTCAGACTTTTAAATAAGATCCTTATCTAAAAGAAAATCAATCACATTGATATTCAAAATACCGTTATCATCATACCAACGCTTCCCAATATCTTTCCTTACCACAATTTTAGGGAAAGAATCTCCCGTAAGCGTAAATGGTCTGAGTTCTACCTCAGCTTTTTCATCAGTAGGCATCGCATACGCTGACTGAATATATGTTCGTTTTCCTCCTGAATTTACGACAAAATCAATTTCTCTTGGAGTACGAACCGAGCTTCCTTTTTCATTGAGTGTTCTTGCATAAACAACACCAACATCAACGGAAAATTGCCTGATATTCAACTCATTATATATGATGTTCTCCATTATATGTGTCATTTCCTGCTGGCGGAATCCTATTCTTGCGTTTCTAAGTCCGATATCCTCGCAGTAATACTTATTTGGCGAGTCAAAATAGGATTTTCCTTTTACGTCATATCGCTTGCTTTCTGAAAAAAGGAACGCATCTTCCAAATGTCCGATATATGCCCGAATCGTATTGGCAGACACACCGCCCCCTTGCTTTGACTTCAGAGTATTTGCAATTTTAGTCGGATTTGTTAATGAACCAACTGATGAACAAAGCAAATTTAATATCTGCTCCAGAACATCTTGCCTTTCAATTCTCTTACGTTCCACAATATCTTTAATATATACTTCTGAAAAAAGTGATTGAAGATAATTCATCTTAGCTGTATCATTAGGTCTTGACAAGATAAGCGGCATGCCGCCGTAGAATGCATATTCATCAAATGCTTCGTTTTTATCTCCACCGACAGCGGAATAATACTCAGAAAAACTAAGTGGGTGTACTCTTATTTCATCACTTCGTCCTCTAAACTCAGTAAGAATGTCACTAGAAAGCATTTTGGAATTACTTCCGGTTACATAAACATCTAAATTCAATAAACCTCTCAAATCATTTAGAGCATCATAAAAAGTAATTTTCTTACCGTCCGGATTATATGGATTAGCCACCTCATCAGACATTTGAATTTCATCAACGAAAAGATAATACTCGTCTTTGCTCTTTTCCACTTTATCTCTTACATACGATGAAAGAATAAGCGGGTTACGATATTTAATGTCTTTTGCAAGGTCAAGCTCTATCGTAATAATCTGCTCCTCTTTTACACCGTTATCAATCAGATAATCTCGATATATATTTTTAAGAAGATAAGATTTGCCACATCTCCTAATACCGGTAATTACTTTCACTAAACCGTCAAAACGATATGAAATCAACTGCTCAAGGTAACTATCACGCTTAATTTCCATAAATCCCGCTCCATTCCATTGAAAATTTCAGCCCATTTAGGCTTTTTCAATCAATATTATAGATGTTTTTTATCGGTTTTTCAAGTTCTCATTGAAAATTATAGCCCCAAAAGGCTTTTTAGTTCAACAAATTCAAACTCGTCACCAGCGTACCGCTTATTCAGTTTCCAAAGCTCCTCCTCACGATAATAGAATTAACTCACTCGCCCACCTCCAATAAGTATGCTTTCGAGTTAGTAACTCGTAAGTTGCTTATTTATAAGTGTAATAAATCAGAGAAGTTTCCTGTTGAAAATCCATTCGTAAAATGCTATTATAATCACATAAAAGGTGTCGCCGATAGACGGCTAGCCTTCATTATGAAACAACGAAAAAAACGATCGCTTCAGTCCTGGAAAAACTATTGGCGGTCGTTTTTGCTTGTGTTTTTATGCTCTTCATCTTCTCTCCTGCGTTCCAATCTTTCGATTTTCTCGACAATCTTTCCGACTGCAACTCCGGTTCCAAAAACTGCAAGAATAAATCCTGCCAACGTTATGTAATCCATCGTCATAATCACACCACCCTCCCTTCAGCCAGAGGGCTTTTATTACATCCCTCCTTTTTCAGAAGGGCCAGCCGCCTACCGTTATGGCAACACCTTATCTCTTTCGAGATATCACTATTCTACCATATTTTTACACGCCCTTCAAAAACATATGTTCGCCTTTTCTCCGATTTTAATATTTTTTAGCAAATTCTAATCCTCATATAACAGGAACACAGAAGCCAAATACAAGATGGGCGTTGTCAGTCCTCACATAACTATTATACCCTAAAGTTTCAAATTTAATGGGGTCTGTCCCCTTTTATTCGTAAAGCCCACTCCATTCTATTGAAAATTTCTGCCCATTTAGGCTTTTCTGTTCAATGAATTCTAACTATCTACATTTTATCTTTTTTCGGCCTTGAAATAAATTCCAGTTTTAATTTCATTCCTAGTCCCTGTGCAAGTTTTTTCACCATACTCAGACTGGGATTTCTTGTTCCGTTCTCAATCCGGCTTATATCTGCCTAAATAATTCCGATTTTGGCTGATAACTCTTCCTGTGTCATATTCTGCTGCACTCTTGCATCAATCATCACATCGTTTTTGATTGATTCTTTCAGGACTGCATCGAATCTTTATGACCACTTTTGAAAAAGATGCCAAGTCTGTCTCTCAACAGGCTTGGCATCCTTCTTAAAACCCCTTATTATCTTAACAATTCCATCAGACACTTACGGATTTTCCAATTCATAAAACATAAGATTATATCAGGAACTTTTCCGAAAGGTTCAATTCCTTCACTATAGCATTATTTGCTGTTTTAAAAGTCTCCTTATTCTGCGCATAATCATTAACTCTCATCTCCAGCCAAAATTCTGGTGATATTTCAATCCCCGTCACATCGCTTTTTATCTGTGTCGCTAATAATATATAGAATGAAATTCCTCTATAATTAATACCTGATGCATTATTTTGCGATGTATAATTCTCTATTTGCATAGTCGCAACAATTTTAATTGCTTCCTCCGATCCGTATGCATATATAGTATTCAATAATGCGGTAAAATCACGCAAAAAAGCTGCTTTGTCTCCCCCTCTCATAAAATTTTCCAGCAATTCCAATATTTCATATGGTATAGGTGACATTTTTTCAATATGAATACTTGTTTTCTCCTTTTTCAGGGCTTCCCGAAAATTGTTTTTCATCGATTTATATGTAACTACAAATCCAATACCGGAAACACATCCTGATATTAAGGCTGTTATAAGAGCACCTAAAACTTCTTGACTCATCTCTTCTCCTCTCTTTTCTTTTTAGTACATTTTCAACAAAATCCTAAATTTCGTTACTTCCTGCTTTTGCATATACGGAAACGGCATATGGAATATTTTTTGCATATTATCATATCGTTTAGTTTCATAAAATCTCTTATTAAGCATTACCAATATATTTTTCAAGGCTATTTCTTCTAGCATTCTCTTATTTGGCATTAGACATATTTTTTCAGGATCTTCGTAATCTTGAAATATTCTCTTATCACATTCTTTACATAGAAGTTTGAAAGTTCCAGCCTCACGTATTCCCTTATCTTCATTTAATAATGGCATTTTAACTATAGTATTGAAATAATCCAATTTCCCATCCATATCAATATTCTCCAAAACCATTTTAGGAATTGAGTGAGAATTACAAAAGCTTGTAATCTTCTTTCCGCACCAAATGCATTCTCCTCTTTTTGCTTGTGCTCTACTTAAATTTGATAACTTACTATACTCTTTTTTTGCCTCAATAATATACTCATCCATGCAATATTTCCTCTCTTTGATTCTATATTGGACGCTAGAATTTTCTATGGTATGAACATCTCAATTTTTACTCTTAGGCCTTGATAATAGGCACTTCCATTCATATCTAAGTCCTTTATTTCGATCCATTTTCCAACTCTATCAAAATGTTCCCATTCCCAACATGAACCTAAACAGCTCTCCAATTTATATTTGCATCAAACATATACTTTGTTTATATTTTTAGCAGGTGCTTAATTACATCCAAATAACTTATTCCCATATTCACCCTAGTTAGCTGTTATTTTCTCTATCTCTAGAATATTCTCGTTAATGACCATCCATTTTTTGAAGCATAAAAATCTTTACTTATGATTTTGGCTTGAAAAATATCACCAATTTTTGTAACATCCTCACACCGCTCAATATCCTCATTAGTCAATTTTGAAATATGGATTTTTCCTCTATTTCTTGTATCCTGTGTTTTTATTGTTACACTAATATATTCTTTTGAAATAGAAGTAACAGTACAATGCACCACGTCACCTTTCTTAATATACTCTGTTGAATCAACTGCTTTTTTTTGTTTATTTAGCAACAATATATATTCTGTCGTAAAATCTTTACTTCTATGTTGTTCCATAGCATTGATTTTAGAATCAACTATAGCTTGACGCAAACACATTAATGCTGTTTCCGCATATCCTTGAAATTCAATTTCATTTCTTATTATTTGAAAAATAATATCACATACTTTCTTTTGTTTACGAGCCTGACCATATATAATATCATTATCTGTCATAAGAATTTTCATTCCCAACATTAAATGAAATTTAAAAACTCTATATTTCTTTTCAATTTTTCCTTCTTTAATTAACTTTTCTAAAAAGAAATTAAAATAGGCCGCTATATAATATGGTTGTACATCATCCGAATCTAAATATAATCTATTTTTATATGCACTTAAGAGCTCACCATAATATCTGTGAATACTATGTGGTTCGCTCAAAAAAGTCGCAACATACGATTTGGTTTGAGTTGCCAAAGTTACTACATTAGCCTTCCTTATATTATCTTGTAAATCATATTGCTTTGATCTTCTTTCATAATATAATCCAAATTCTCCTACTAAGGCATTATAATAATCTTGTAATTCTTTATGGAAATGCTTCGTTGATGTAAACGCTTCCGATTTTACTTCTGTTTGCCTATTAGTTGTGTATATTACTCGGTCTGACAATTTTTCTGATATAACTTCAATAACTTTTACAATAATGTACGTTCCATCCTTAATCATATTTCTATTATCAAATAATACATAGCTTGTTTGACACCCATTTACAATTTGATAATCATATATTTTTACATTATCCCCTGTCACATCAACCTTCTTGGCAACGATAGTGATTCCATTATTTAATAACGCAAAACATTTTTGATCTTCCTCATCATTAATTGTATCCCTAATTTCATTATTTACTGGATTGTATCCTTGAAAATCCCGAACATTATCTTCAAAAATATTTGTCAACATTTTTCCATCATTATCTGTAAGAAGTGATATAAATTGTTGACAATTTACTATACCCAAAAATGATTGTTTAGCCCCCTTAATTGTTGGAAAAGATATTCTTCTCTCCATAAGAAATGTTCTACTTATCTTCTTTTTTAATTCTTTATAAACAATGCAAATTTTATCAGAATCATATTTATAAAATTCAACATTACTAAAATCTTGAGATTCTATTAATGGTTTTAAATCAATATCTATTCTATTTTGTAATCCATTATCATCACTCCATTTTCCACAGCATACATAATATAAATCTAACTCTGGGTTCTTTACCATATTTATACTTTTTTGATAAATTAAATTTTTTATTTCAATCATATTTTCTATTTTTTCATTGGTTTCTGGCCTCATAGACTCTTCCGCAAAAAACGCTTTAACACCATAAATAAATGTACCAATTTCATCTCCCTTAAATTTATCACTTGTTTTTGATTGGATAAATACAAACTTTACTTCCAAGTCCGCATTATCTCTTGCTATAGACTCAAACTCATCTACGGTTAATATTATCCGATCATTCACCACTATTGCTATACCATCAATCCCCTTCTCTCCTTTGTCTGTCATAATATCCATTGGATCAAATCTATCCGCAGAATACTTATTTACAACACATCTATCGATAAAGTGTTCGAATGCTGTCTCCTTATCAAATTGTTCAATAGAATATTCATTTATATGCGTATTTAAAAAACTCTCAATAATCTTATTCATTTGAAACCTTTAATGACAATTAAGAAAATAATTATCACATTTCCTTTCTGTTAACCCCGTAATACAACAAAATCTTCAATTATATATATTCCTACCATAAAGCCATATCGTTAATTGCATATTGTGTAACTTCTCTTAAAAAAATCAAATTATATTTTTTTATTAATGCTTCAACATTATTAATCGTTAAAGATAATGTTTTTCCTAAGTTCATTTCTATATTTCCCAAATGTATTATTATTTGGGGTAGCGGAAAAATATCTACAGATACACTTATCAATTTTCTTTTATCCACTGACAGCACCGAATCTACAGCATCTTGAGAACATTGTAACAAAAATCTAAGTTCTCTCCAATCTTGCTTTTCTACAGCTGAATCTAATTGATCCAAAAAATTTCTATATTCTATGACTTTTTTTTCATTTTTTAATTGTACTGCAAAGTCTACTGGAGAAATATCGTTTGAAGCCTCATCAAAAATATACTTTGATAGAATTGGCATTTGAATTTGTATTTTTTGAAGTTCCAAAACATTGTTATAATGATCTAAATAGTAATCTCTTACTGTCTTAGTTAATATGTCTTGTTGTCTAAGACGCATAAGTGCTTTCGATACCTCTTCAGGACTACAAGCCCGCCTCAAAAAATTCAACCTTTTTTTACATGGTAAATAATTAAACCCTTTTTGATTACAAAAATCCAAATATTGTATTGCTCCGTCACAAACTATATTATTATGCTCTGTATGTCTTCCCTCCCATTCTCCAAAATCATCTACTGGAATCAATAAATCTTGAACTGGACTAACCATACTATTCCACCAATTTTTACCATTTGAGGGATAGTACACATCATCCCATAAAACTATTGCCATCAGCAGATCTGTATAACTACTATAATTTTGTACATCATTTTCCCGAATTTCTGCAAGGACTTCCTCCATAAACCAATTATCGACCATTACACTAGACATTAAACACCCACTCCTTCCCTATATGCTATTTATCTTGTCTCCATATGCTTAATAAGCCAACGTAAATCTTACAATCAGATGTTACTTCCCTCCTATACTTCTGCTTCATATGTTGTTTATCATCTCCTGCCCCTATTTTTGAGGGAATTAAGCTAATCATCCAATTAATATAACAACCGCATTTCATATATTTAATATTATATATCTATTGCCAATTTACCATTCGCTTCATATAGACAAAGCTCGCTGCTATAAAGTACATCTATATTGTTCTTTTTTTATATTTTGTCTGATACGGAAATTATTAATATACAACTTTTGTTGCTATAAACGAACACCCCTATAATTAGAGGCTATTTTGCTGAAAATATCCGTCCCACACTATATATTTAATATACACCCATTATAACATCCCAATTATCATTAATCAACTATTATTATGATAATCTGCCTTCAAATCCTTTTTATGGAAACCATTATTTCTACAACGGAAACCAATGTCATATCGCCTTTAGAATATCTTCCCATCTCTTTTTATATAAGTACATTTTAAAGAAGATCATGAGTATGATCAAATGAACCGAATGCCGTTCTTTCAGAAATTTTTTCCATAAAAAAATCAATCAACGAATGCCTAACTACATTTACATTTGCAAAGAGCTGCTCCGTAAAGGTGCCATCAAGAAGCTCATATGGACAGAATGCACGGAGTAATGCCGCACAAACGGCGACGAGCCTCTCATGTATTCTCAATTACTATCATATTCAACAGGAGGAGCAGAAACATCGTGCAACGATACATATCAATAGCAACCCCGGCGACAGGTCGAAGTTGACTGGGAAGGAGATCCTGCCAATCATCGATCCCGATACCTGAGAAATCATCCCGGCACGTGTCAGCCCACCAAAAGACAAACAAAATACAGAGGGTACTATCAAAAATATCTCAACAAGGATCACTGTTGCACTCCGCAATAAACAGTTCTTCTCATTGAATGAACTTAACCATGCAATACACGATAAACTTAACCAGTTTAATCGAAAACTCTTTCAAAAGAAAGAGAGCAGCCGGCTGAGCCTGTTCCTCGAAGAAGAAAAGCCCCTGCTGTCGCCGCTGCCCGCTGCCCGCTCCCCCCATTTGAACTGAGTGACTGTAAAACAGCCCCCATTCACAGGTATCTCCACGAACATTAGTAGTTCGTGAAGCATGAATTATCACATATCTGTGGACAGAAGGCTATGCTCAATTCCATATGAATACATAAAAAAGTTTGATATAAAGATAACGGACACTACCATCTAGGTCTTTTATAACCATAACCTTATTACTCCCATCGTCGTTTGAAAGGACTTCTCGGACCACACAGCACTATCACGGAGCATAGCCGGAGAATCATCAAAAGTATCTTGAATGGAACGTAGACCGATTCCGTAAGTGGACTGAATTGATTGGCACCAGCACCTATACTGCAGTCAATGCAATATTTACCTCTAAAGGAGTGTAACACCAGACCTATTGAAGCTGCATGGGAATTCTGAAGCTGACAAAGAAATGAGCCTGACAGCCATGGCAAATGCTTTTCTCAGCCAGATGAACGATCTGAAATTCAAGGAGGTTTCATTTTCCACAAGATGCTGAAAAACATACATGGCCTGCGCCTTTGGCATGGAAGCCTACAAGCAATATTAATTACAATACCAGATATGTCCGTCTTCCGGATCTACTTATTGATCTGGAAATGGCAAGGGCAGATGGTACCTATCGAAAGGTCATGGCTAAATACGCCAACCCTCTGGTCCTCATTCATGATGAATGACTTCTGCTGAAACCAACAGAAGTCGAACAAAAAGACATTTTTGAGCTTCTGCATCGAAGACATAAGAAATCCTCCACGATCTTTTGCTCTCAGTATGGTTTTGAAGAATGGTACGACCAGCTTGGCGGAGACGCCAGTCCTCTGGCAGATGCGATCATTGACCGTATTGCTCATGACAGCTACCATGTCAACATCATATGTATTGATGCAGAGCATGACATCTCAATGCGGGTAGTCTATGGATTGGACAAAGCGTTACGCGAGTAAAATCGCATAATAATTGGTTTCCGGAAGTTCGGACTGGCGTTTTCCCGCCTGCCGGATTTGCGGTGTTACCGCACTGTAATATTCAATCAGCTTGGAGGAAACGCCAGCCCTCTGGCAGATGCAATCCTTAACCGTATTGCACGTGACAAGCTACCTGTTCAACATCACATAGCTTACTTTCTGGCCATCGCTAGGCGGCTCAGAATCAATTCAGCACATAGTTCACTTTATAGTTGTCGAATACAGCGATCCGATCCCTTTTACTCCAATAATGATACATCGCATGTATAAAATCAATATTGAAAGTGTCCCTCTAAAGACCTCTCTTCGAAAGAAGTATACGGCTTGGATTCATCAACGGCAAGATAATTTAAGAAACAAATGAGATAGCTCCGCTAGTCCGTATATATATCCCCAACTACACCAGACTAGTGGCTCTGCCGCACCATAATATTCACCACTTGAATATATTATAAAATTCTTGAAAATAAGCTGTCAGCGATACTTATACACCATCATTCCTTTAAGAATTCTTTATCGCACAAATCCAATGCCGCCGCAATGATCTGATCCATATCATAGTACTTATACTCTCCAAGACGTCCTCCGAAAGTCACCTTTACTTCCTCATCAGCCAGCTTCTTATATTCCTCATACAGTCTTCCATTTTTTTCATCATTGACAGGGTAATACGGTTCATCTCCCGGCTTCCACTCTGAAGAATACTCTCGACTAATAATAGTCTTTGGAAGATCATTTCCATTTTCATCCATACCAAATTCAAACCACTTATGCTCAATGATTCGGGTGCATGTTGTCTCACTATCGGTATAATTGACTGCTGCATTTCCTTGGAAGTTGGGTATATCCAACAGTTCATTTTCAAATCGAACAGATCGATATTCCAGTGCACCCAATTTGTAGTCAAAGTAAGCATCAATGGGTCCAGTATAGACAACTTTATGAGCCAACTTATCCAAGCCTTCCCTGTTCTCCAGATAATCAGTATTTAGGCGAACCTCAATGCCATCCAACAAATTGGCAATCATCTTGGTATAACCACCAATGGGGATGCCCTGATAAAGTGCATTGAAATAATTGTTGTCAAACGTCAGTCTGACGGGTAAACGCTTGATAATGAAAGCAGGAAGATCCTTGCATTCACGTCCCCACTGCTTTTCAGTGTATCCCTTAATAAGCTTCTCATAGATATCTCGACCTACCAGAGAGATAGCCTGCTCCTCCAAGTTTCTGGGTTCACCAATAATTTCTTTGCGTTGTTCTTCGATCTTGGCCGCAGCTTCTTCCGGAGTCACAACTCCCCACATCTTATTAAATGTATACATATTAAATGGGAGTGAGTAAAGTTCGCCCTTGTAATTGGCAACAGGAGCGTTTGTAAAACGATTGAACTCCACAAACTGCGTAATGTAATTCCAAACTCTTTTGTTGTTGGTATGGAAAATGTGTGCACCATACCTGTGGACATTGATTCCCTCAATGTTTTCTGTGTAAATATTGCCCGCTATGTTCGGGCGTTTATCTACCACTAGAACAGATTTCCCATGTGCTTTTGCTTCATGGGCAAACACAGCTCCATAAAGACCGGAGCCAACTATTAAGTAATCATACATTTAAAATGTTCCTCATTTCTATTTAATATATTTGAGAATCCTCTGAGGGATTATCCTCGTCATTAGATTTATAAATGCATTGTCCTTTCTATAAATCAACCACAAATATGGTAGTGGCAATATCGTACATATTATTCCTCTAACCACCAGACATTCAATGCCGTTTTGAGGTGCAATGATGCAAATAATTTCCAGAACAATCCAACAGGGAACTGCTTTTAGAAATGCTCCCAATTGGATTTTCACATATTCAATGATGCTCTTTCCAAAATAATATTTATATAGGGTTAGACTTTCCCATGGAATCTCTATAAACAAGAAACTGATAATTGATGAAATAATAACACCGTTAATTCCGACACTCCGCACAAATGTAATATTAAGTATGAGATTCACACCTGCCCCAACAAGTGGTTTTAACTGATCCTCCCTCCATAAACCTGCAGCATCTTTATAGACCAAAACCACTTTTCTGGATTGATACACATAAAAATAAATGGAAAAGACCAATACTGATGATATTCCAAGCATGTTCTCCTTTCCAACCCACAATTCCATAAAAGGTTGGTATAGAAGCAACATGCAACCTGTTGCCCAGCACATCACAAAATTATTAAAACCTGTTAGTGCTATAAATTCACTATAATTATCCTCAATAGAGTACAAATTCATTCTGTTTCCAATACCAGCCGTCATTGACGAATAAACAATCCACAACATCGCCATTATGGTCATTACAATATAATTATAGTTGTCAAAAATGGCAACACTGCTAAGACCCAAAAAAGATGACACAACCAAGCTATCTAATGATGTCGAAACTGTATTTCCAATCTTGTGACTTGCCAAGGCCAACGTCTTTCTAAATATATCCTTCTTCTGGTCTTTTGTTATAAATCCTTGACATATGTACTGCGGATACCTCCTTTGTACTATAGCTGCCCTAACTAAGTTTCCAATAATCGTAAAAATCGGAAAAACTACTGCATAGCAATAATAATTTCTAAATTGAATTACAAGTATAATTTGGATGCTATATTCAATTCCAGTCAATATCGTGCTAACATTACTGGATATATCATTTCGCTGAAAAGCAGCAAGTAACGAATTTTTATATGCAAATAAAAAATATGAAACTACAGTATTAAACAAATAAATAAAATACAATACTTGCGCATTGATATCACGAGGTACGTCTCCATTAATAAATTGATTAACAAATGGAGATATTGCGATTCCAACGACTAGAATAATTGCGCCAATAATTCTATATATCATTCTATATAAATT
Organism: uncultured Lachnospiraceae bacterium; assembly: GCA_934351255.1. Classification (GTDB taxonomy): domain Bacteria; phylum Bacillota; class Clostridia; order Lachnospirales; family Lachnospiraceae; genus Jutongia. The sequence continues at coordinate 199,666 of CAKRJH010000001.1, read as the reverse complement.
TAATAATGCACATATTTTTTTTTCATCATTTTCTGCAATTGGTTTATACATACTGAAAACCAACGCACTTCCAAATCCCAACTCTGCCAAACTTAACATGTTTAGAATTGATGAAAACAATGATGACAATCCTAGATACTGTGTACCCATAAAATGAATCATTATTGTTCTCATAACAAATGGCAGAAAAGTAACTACCAACTTGTTGACAATTCCTGTCACTGCACCGAGTATTGTATTTCGCCTTACATCAATTTTCATTGTATCATCCTTTTTTTCTTTTCTTATTTATTCTCTTTAGCCAAAGATAAATCGGTGCTGGTAAATGGTTTCTAATTTTTATCTTCAAAGTTTCCCTTGGCTTAAATGCTATATATGCCTCATACCCACCATCTCTGTTCAGCTTCTGCAAATATTCTTCTCTTTCTCGCGGAACCCCTGTTGGATAGGTAAGCTGCTGAAGGTTTCCATTCATTGCTTTCTCAGGTGTAACCGCTTCAAAAAAGAAAGCATCTAACCTTTTAAGATAACGCTCAGCCTTTTCAGTCCTGCAAAAAATCACAGATACTCCCATTTCATTGTAATAATCCTCTTTTTTATCAATATTCCAAAAATCACCAACTGTATAGTCTGCCACTCTGAAATTTCCCTTTATACGGCAGTTAAAACAAGCTTCTCTCTTGGCGTATTTCATGCCCACACCAAAGATTGTTTCATCAAACATTTTTGCATACTTGTTTCTAACCGTTTGAGCAAATATTGTGTAGGGAACCCACCCGTATTTTTTGCTTCTAAAACTAAATTTGTTAACTTTGCCACCTTTGTTTTTTTCAATCCAATCTAATTGCTCATCAAGAAGATTATAACTTGATGAGCCTGCACAAATCAACTCGCATGTTAAAAGATTATCATACTCGCATTTCAAATAACTGTATAATGCTGCAATCTCACACGGAAGTCCAATAAATAAAACCAATCTTCCTACCTTTAATTGTTCTTTCACATCTGCATAGATACCGTTTTTTTGTGCTGTTACATATTTTGATCCTTTCATCTTATCAATACAAGTACTATCTGTCGATGTATAGAACACCCTTCTGTAATCATCAGAAAAGACAACACCATATACAATGCCGCCTTCTTTTTCAATAAATTCTGATAATGCCGTACAAATACCTCCCGAAGCCGACTTCAATAATTTTTGTCCATCCTTCAAGTATCCACCATATGCCCTTGTATCATTATATTTTACATTCCTTACAGGTTTACCTAGTTGTACGGGGCAAACTTTTCCGCATAATCCGCAATTTGTACATTGTTTCTCATTAATGCGCGGATAAAAGAACCCCTCCTTATTCCGAACCATCTGTATAGCTTTTTGGGGACAGATGGCCTGACATGCTTCACAGCCATTGCACTCCGCTTGATTTGCTATTTTTTTCATATATAATCCTCAACAATATTTAAATGCCTTAATAATATTTTGAAAATATCTCACCTATCAACATTTTCACTTAACTACCTTGTTATTAATCATATCTACTAAATACTTAATACAATTTTTTCTTTCTTTCTGAAGTCTTTGATACCCTAAGCTATAATCTACTTTCAAATGAGAATAAATTTCTTCTCTTGTAACGTTTTCATTCCAAAAGGAATCCTCAAGTGCAAATTTTCTTATTATATTCTGCAATCTTGACTCCTGAGAATACTTATCTCCCCTTTTAAAGCGTGGAAAATCATAGAATGGAGTTTCCAGCAAAAAAGAGAAGACAACCGCATGAAATGAATCAGTACATACCAATTTGGTTTTATCTATCAATGAAATGAAGTCATAAGGACATGCATCTGCGATTACCATAATTTCCGGATCATCTATTTGATAATCTGATTCCTTCATAGGAATTAAAACCACTTTTGCATTTATTTCATTCGCAATCCATTTGACTGTATCAAGATGATTAAATTCCCGAGCCCCAATAAAATAACATAGTACAAATTCATTAAGATTATGCTCGCGAATAATATCGGATTGAAAAGAAAACTTTCTCCATTCTTCACTTGTCATTAATAAAGTTGGATCAAGTACTTCTTTCGATTTTCTTCCACAAAGTTCCTCGATTATTTCCACAGCTCTCGGCTCCCTAACCGAAATAGAGGTAAATTCCGACAAGTATTTTCTATATATCATTTTTTTGTTCGCGGGAATATTATCTACACCAAAACTTGTCGCATAAGAACACTTTGGTTTCACACTCTTTTTCGGTACAAAATCAAGCAAATAGTGTGGGCTAAGCATCCACGGATTCCACATTTGATCACTTCCAACAAGGTAACAATCGGTGTAATTATCAATTTCAAATAGTTCCCTTCTGCTCCCAATATTTCGCGTCGTATATGTTTTACTAACTAACGTCTGAATTTTTTTTATCTTATTGGAATATGCTTCTTCATATCGACCATATTTAAAATGCTTCTTTCGCCAAACCTTTCCTTTCAAAAGTACTAGAATTTTCTTCACTAAGAAATGAATTCCCTTTATAGAATAATACTTTCTTCTATTTAAGAAGCAAACATCAAAACCATTTTTTTTAAGAATATAGTTAGTAGCATACGCTTGTAAACATGTTCCATAGTTTTCTGATTGAAACCAACTTACAACAAATACTTTTCTCATATTTCCCTTTCTACACGTTAAGTATTTCTTCTGCACTTCTTATTGCTTTATGAACATGCTCGCCGGCAATGAGTGTCTTTCTAAAAATTTCCAAGTTTCTTTTCATATTAAGATAATCATCACTTGATATTTGAGAGAGTTTCTCCTCAATATCGACAACATCGGATATAGTTATTCCAATCCCTCTTTCAATAACTAAATCAGCAATGGCTGCTTTTTCCCAAACAATAATTGGCAAGCCAGCAACAATATACAGCGATGCTTTATGAGGATTATTAAACATAATATAAGGATGTTCATCTTCGTTATATGTAAATTGATTTCCCTCCCATATTAGTCCAAAATCCCCTTCTAATTTTTCTGGAAGCTCTTCTGGCTTATAACACCCTTTATAAGAAATTTTCTGAAACTCCTCTTCTTTCTTTCCATAAACATTAACATTAAAACTATTAGTTTGTTGATCCAAGGCATATAAAAATCCCGTTTTCTTTGGTGATAAATTCCCCGCAAAGCACAAATCCATACGAGATTTTTTGGGATAGGTAATAGGCGGAACAGACTCAAGATAATAGTCAAATATTCCTAAATTTATCATTTGTGTTTTACATCCACGAGAATGCAACTCTTCAATCATTTTATCATTATGCAATATAACAATATCTTGTTTTTCTAATTCCTGTATCATTGCACTCACTTTTGAATCACTTGTGTATGAATCTCGTAATGCATCTAAATCATGAACTAAATAAATAGTACGAAATCCAATAAATTTTTTTATCATATCTATTTTCCGTAAAATCTTAAAGGAACTTTGAACAAACAAGATATCGTTTCTTTTTAATTTCAAAAGTGAAAGAATGGCTTTTATTCCACACAATATCTTTCCAAACGTTGTTTTTACATTACTTTTATCATTTCCACCAATTACAATATAAGCATTACCATTTTTATCCCTGTAGTTTTTAGCAAATAAATTCACGTCTTCTCTAGCCTTTGATGATGCATTATATGTAATTCCTATTTTCTCTTCAAAAATATATTTATTCACTAAGAATTACCTCTCCTTTCAAAAATTCTACATTCTCAATTGTCTATTAACAAAAATCTTATTAGTAATAATCATTAAGTTCAATATTTTCTAATAATCACTAAATCAACACCTAACTCAAAACCGATAACAAGGTGAATAACATTTATTATCTATGTTCTCCTAATATACACCTCCAGATAAAATATAGCAATAGTCTGCATATTCAGCGTTAAATATTAGTCCAATTCCCAAAACTGTTTTGTATTCTTCATAGATTCTGGCACTCTTTGGAATTCATTGAGCTTGTACACATATGATTTATTTCTTAACCAAGCACATTGCTTGTTTCCAATGTAGCCTGCCCATGCAGAATATGTACTAGGTGGTCCAAAAATGTAATCACACATCGACATTGTGCACAAATCTTCAAAAGCGGAGCCATGCATAAAATGAACAGGAAACCCTTGCCTCAAAAAGGCTTGTTGGTCTATTTTATCATTTGTAAAAATCAGAAATTGAACATTGTGATTTTCCTGGTAAATTGATACCATTTGATTTATAAATACAGAATTTTCATAGTAATATTTACCGCCATTCCAATATTTATAGTCTTTTCTTCGTAAATGTACAGCAACGCGTATTTCGTGCTCATTTTCTTTTCTGGGTAAAAATTCAATACAATGTTCAATAAATTCTTTGCGAAAGCCAAAATACTCAGCCAAAACATCGTAATACTTGTATGTAAGTTCTGGTTTTGCAAAAGATATCCAATCCGCATAGATATTAAGTTTATGTATCGCAGGAGGACTATTTTTCCAAAAACCGACTTTAGAAATACACTTTATTACTAGAGACATCATTTTAGAATATGAAAAACGAATTGTCGGAATTTTCTTTGTTTGTGTCCGCATATTAATATATTTTTTTAGTTCATCAGGAACAACCGGGCACCAAATCGTTTGATTTGTCTCAATACCAAGTGCAAGCAAATTTGATAATGAACGCAATCTATTTCCCAATTGCCCTGATTCATTCATTAAAATAATCATTTTCCCTCTCCTTCAAAAGAATCATAATCTCGATACACTAATATGCATCCCACTCCAATTACTACCCCACACAACCATGTATAATCATATCCATACATAAAACCTACCACACATATTAGAAATGGCAACCATTTTGCATTTCCATTTCTACATTTTTGCATTAGTTTAACAACAACATATGTTAATATGCATATTGCCAATCCAACTCCGATGTAGCCAGTTCTTCCAATGAACCTAATAAAACCGCTATGTGGAGATGTTTTCCATCCGATAGATCGTCCATATCCATAACCATAGGGGCGACCAATCAGCAAAGCAATTCCCGATAAATCCTTAATTACAGCATTCCATACTTGTGTGCGGGTATTGGCTGTTGAATTTTCTATAGCTACACCTTTCATCATTTTATCAAACATTTCAAACGATTTTGCAATATTATTTATCAGTTGACCGCTTCCTATATTCAACACTATAAAACAAGAAGCAATCAAAAGTATTAATTGCAAAAAAAATTTTTTTGTTATTTTCTTATTTTTTATAGTAATAAATAATATAACAATCAATCCACAGCCCCAAGCCATCCAAATTGAGCGATGTTGGAATAATATGACAGCTGCAGAAAACAATATCGTACGTAATTTAAGATATCCTTTTTTATTCAAATCTTCCTCTAAAATAAGTAATGCATACAGCGCTATTCCTAACACCTCATATGGCTGAATAAATCTCATTGTTGATCCACCATCGCTCAAAGTTGCATTGTACTGAGAAAGCAAGGGATGGACCCCTATTAAGATATCCAGTCCCCACAAAACACATGAAATCACCAAAATAACTGTCATAACAGAATCAAACACTTTGCGATAATGGATCGCGTCCTTGGAAACATCAAAGCGTACAAAATATAAAAGCGAAAACCAAAAAACAGAATTTGTTCTTAAATCTCCCATCCACTCAGAGGAAATTCCATATCTTAACAAGCCACTTATCATCGAGAATGCAAGTATCCCCGATATTAAAATCAACAACATATTAATTATATTTCTTTTAAAACATGGATTTTTCAATATATCAATAGCCAAAGAACCCAATAACACCACTGTAAGCATATCACTCAATTGATAAGAGAATCCAAATGCATTTGCAAGTTCTATAGTTGACATAAAGAAAATGTCATTAATAACCGTAATAAAATAATACAATGTCAATATTGCAAATATTTTCCCTTTATCTGTAGTGAGTTTATATGTCAAGAATAGGGAAAAAGCAAGCCATCCTGCCATCAATGCTATTTGCATTTTTTTATCTCCTTATAAGAATCCTAAAATAGGGAATAATAGAATAAACTATTGCAGTCCCAATTGAATAGTTTGTTTTTAAATAATGCCACCACTCTTTTCTTGGCAACCCCTTTGGCGACTCTTTTCTTTTTAATCTTTCCCATCTTTTTAAATTCGTATCTCTCCAACTTCCGTTCACCGGGTTGTCACAGCACCGTCCCACAAAAAAATCGCAAACCCAAATTGGAATTCCTTTTTTTGATGCTTTAAATCCATAATCAAAATCTCCCAGCGAATGTGAATATACCAAGTCCATATTTCCAAGATCTTTGAATATTTTCCAAGGTATAAGAACACAATTTGCATTAAATGTATCGCATGACTTCGCTCTTTGTGAAGTTCCATCTATGATATCAAAGTTTGGGCGAAATCTTGATTTTTTTATTACTCCGCCATAAGAAAGTTTTCCTTCTGCATCGCACGTTGGTCCAACTAGTATTTCTCTGCCCTCGTTTCCTATAGGCAGCATTTTTTCTATTGTTCGATTATAAAATTCCACATCGTCATTAAATAACAAACAATAATCATAGACTTCTGTTGTATCTAATGCATATTGTATGGCCATTCGCATACCGCCACTGTAAAATAACTGTCCATTACCATTTAAAACTACAACACCTCTTATTTTCTCCAAGGCCGCTTTCGTTCCATCAGTACTATTATCATCCACTACTACAAACTTAAATTCAATATTGGGGTTTTTTGAAATCAAGTTATTTATTGATACTATTGTTTTTTCTTTACGATTAAAGCATGTCATTAATCCTAAAATTCTTGTTCTCATTTTTCACCTTTCAAAACATAAGCTATTGCATTTTTGTATCCTTTTGAAACTTCATCAAAAGTAAATTTACCTACAATCATGTCTTCTTTTCCATCTAAGCAAATTTCTTTTTTTAATATTTTATTTATCGTGCCGCCAAATTCTTTTGAGTCATACGGATCAACCAATATGCCGTTTTTCCCTTCATTGACTATATCATATGCGCCATCTGCATATTTTGAAGAAATAATCGGTACTTCTGCACATAATGCTTCTAAAAGCACCAGACCAAAGCAGTCTTCTCTAGTTGGTAAAATAAAAACCTGCGCTCTTTGGTATTCGTTAATTAGTTCTTTTCCTTGCTTGAATCCACAAAACTGAATATGATCAGTAGCCCCTACATCTTTAGCAATTTTTTTCAATTCTTCAATTTGTTTTTCATTACCGTTTCCTACAATATGTAATGAATAATCATTTTCAACATACTGCAGCGCTTTAATCAATAAATCAAGTCCCTTTCTTTGAATCATGCTTCCCACATAAAGCAATCTTCCTGATTCCGGTTTATGTTCTGTTTTTCTGATTTTTGTAATATCAACAGTTAATAAGCTAATAAATATTTTTTCTTCTGGAACTGACCAGCACATCAACTTTTCTTTTGCTTTACTGCTACTTGCAATACATGCATCCGCATTCTGCGTAATCAATTTTCTTGAGATTTTCTGAAGATTTCCAATATTTCTTTCTGAATACAGTGTCCCGTCAGTTAAATGAATAAAAGGTCTTTTTTTTATTTTACACCATATCATGCTTTGAATTGCTGCCAAATTATACTCCCACGCAATAACAACATCTATCTTCAATCGAGATAAAATTCTTCCGATATTACCTGGAAAATGAATATAGCGATCATCCAATTCGCCTTTTAATTTGATGATTTTCGAATTCAAAATATGTGAATTTATAAGTTTTTCATTTTCAATCTCCCATTTCCGATTATCTTCACTTTGATTTGTATAAATTACATGTATCTCATATTCTTTTAAATGCATTTGCATATAATAAAATAAATCCACTCTGTACGGAGATGGAATGTTAGTAATTAATGCAACTTTAATCATAAGTTATCTCCATTTTTAATGGCACACATTCTAAGTTATTCAGTAAAATCGTTAAATCGAATTTTCTTTTAAAACTGTTGCTAGTGCGCCTTTAATATTTACCTTCGACTACTTGATTAGAATTTTTGTTTCTTGATCACTTCATCATATATTTTTTGCAGCATCTCGTAATTTCTTTCCTTATTGAAATATTCTTTATATTTTCTATATGCGTTCTTGCAAAGTAATTCATGATCAAGACTTTCAAACCTTTCAACGGCGCTAACTAAAGCATCCGATGAATCATATTTAAATTTAACACCATTAATTCCATCATCAACAAGTCCTCCAACATTACCAATATCTCCAACAATTACCGGAACACCACTTGCAAATGCTTCTACAACTATCATTCCAAATGTTTCATACCATTGTGATGTTACCACCACTGCTTTTGTCCTTCTTAATAACTGCTGTATTTCATTTCTCTGCAAGTAACCCAGAAATTCTATATTATTACTTTTTCTTTGCTTATATTCTTCAAATTTAGTACCTGTTCCTGCAACTTTTAGATATTTATTAGGCATCTTTTTAAATGCTTCAAGCAAAATCGGAAGGCCTTTAATTTCTTCTATACGACCTATAAATAAATATATGTCAGCCGTTTCATTTTTATTGATTGGCTCATATGTAAAATTCGGCTTGATAAAAACCTGATTACTTTTAACTTGCTTTAATTCCAATAATTTGTTCTTATTAAATTCCGTCAGACAGATATAATTTATTTTTCCATAAATTCCTGTCATACGATGAAACCAAGTGCTAATCACACATGCTAAGGTTTGAATCCTATTACCTCGATAGCAACTATACTTTACCGCACATTTTAATCCATGTTTTACACATTCCTCACAAATATGTCCATCTCTATAAAAAGTTGCGTCTGGACAAAGCAACCGGAAATTATGTATTGTCTGAACCACCGGCACTTTCATGCGCCTCGCCGCATAATAGACTGCCGGACTCACCAGGTTAAGAGTGTTATGAACATGAACAACGTCGATATTCTCTTCTCTTATCAACTTCTTGATATCCCGGTATGTTCTTGGATTAAACACCGTTGTAACAGGAAGTGTGAGTTTTTTTAACTTTGTCATTTCCTTCAATTCGGCATTCTTCCTACTATACAGTATTACCTTATGTCCATACTCCTCAAGCATCTTTTTCTCATTTGCAACAACCGTATCTTCTCCCCCAGGAATCTGATAATAGTTGTGTACAATCAATATATTCTTTTTTTCACTGTTCACACCTATTACCTCTTCTTTCCCATTATCTTCTTGGACTGCTTACAATGTCCTTGGGTCCCACGAAACATGCCTTTTAACAATTTTAGCAGGTACCCCAGCAATTATTGAATTCGAATCATATGTTTTTCCTGTCAATAATGAACCTGTTCCAACAATTGAATCTTCACCGACAGTAGTTCCCTTCAAAACAATCACTTGTTGTCCTATCCAAACGTGATTTCCAATAATTATATCTTTTGCTTTATTTATTCTTTTTCCATCACTGTCCAGTATAGAGTGACTATCTCCAGTTCTAAAGGTAATCGTATCTGAGAACAAGCATTTCTCTCCTATATGAACCATTTTCCCTTCAATGCATGCTATATGTGTTTTTCCAGAAAAGTGTGTGTTATGTCCTATTTCAACAATTCCACCATCACTAATCCATATATCTACATTCTTTAAAACACAATCATGTTCAATTTTAACTGTATTATTGTCTCCAAAAAACTGTATTTTAGAATCATATATTCTACATCCTTCTTCCAATATCAATTGATTGTTTCTTCCATTATTCTTGATATGAGTATGCCATGCAAATACACCCCCCCATACAATTTTCATGTTAGATTTCCCCTTAATGAAATTACAACCAATTACTCTATATAGTAAAGCCAATAATTTCATCAATCCCTCATGATCTCTTACGTATCTCTTGATGTCCATCTCTCACTTTCCCCTTATCATTGCATTCCAAATGAACTTTGTATTAGTTACCAAATATCTCTTAAACAACCTCTTAGGATCTTGTATCAAACGATACAACCATTCCAGATTATGTTTCTGCATCCACTCCGGTGCACGCTTAATGTTTCCGGCATAATAATCAAATCCTGCACCAACTCCGATCATCAGTCCATTGACTTTCCCCTGATGAGCAGCCATCCACCTTTCTTGTTTCGGAGCACCAAGTCCAATCCAAACAAAATCCGGTTTTGCTTCGTTAATTCTTTCGACAATTGCCTTATCCTCTTCCTCTGTCATTGGCCTGAACGGCGGACTATACATTCCCACAATCTGAATCCCTGGATAAGTCTTCTTTAAAACTAAACAAAGTTTTTCAAGAGTTCCATCTGTCGACCCGTAAAAAAAATGTCGATATCCTTTAGAAGCAGAAATTTTGAAAATCTCTTCCATCAGACTCGGTCCAGTAGTTCTTTTCATATTCTTAAAACCACGTTTTTGACCAATTGAGGAAAGTGGTCCACCATCTGGTATTGCCATAATTCCACCATTTTGTACCTTTTTATATTCCATATCTTCATATGCCATCACAGTAGTGTGCACATTAGACACACATATATAATCTCCTGATAAAGAGTGAATATTAGTGTTAAGATAGTTGAGTAACCATTCCATGTCAATAACTGCAATGTCTACTCCCAAAATACTACAGATAGGAATTTGAGATTTATCCATTTTATGTATAAATTTTTGTTCCACAACAGTCATATTACTCATTCGCCCCCTTAAATATCTATTCATTGCATTACCATTACTGATTAGTTAGAAAGTAATTTTTTAATATCATCAAAATCATCTGCAATATTTTTTATCCATGTTTCTTCTTTCTCCCACCATTTCATTTGCAACAATTCCTGAATTGTTTTTTCATCAAATCGATATCTAATAATCTTTGCTGGCACTCCACCTACGATTGCATAAGGCGGAATATCTCTCGTCACAATTGCTCCTGCAGCAACAACAACACCATCGCCAATGGTAACCCCCTCTAGTATCATGGCTCTGGCTCCAATCCATACATCATTACCTATCTTAACCGAAATTTTTTTTTCTGAATTTATATACTTAAACTCTTCAAACTTCGATTGTTTAACATAGGACGGTACTTGAGTTACAGAATAGAATGCAGGATGTACTGAGGCAAAAGATACGGGATGATTTCCTGCAACTGTCATCACCTCATTTGCAATACAAGTATATCGACCAATCACTGCATTCTTCACAAAAGAATGATCGCTTATATAAGACGCATAACCCATAGAACTATTCAAGAACCTTGTGCCGTCACCTAATCTATTCATCCCTTCAAAATAAGCTTTTGAATCAATAGTAGTATGCTTTCCAAAGATACAAGCAGTGCCTACCCTTTTTCTATGAATCAATTGTTTTATGCAATATAAGCTCATTTTCATTTTCCCTCAATTTAATTAAAGTATCTATTTTGTTTTCTCACAACATCCGTTATAAATATGCGTATTTTCATTGTTATACGTAATTATCACCTCTCCACCACAACCCGGCACTTCTTCTTACTAAACGCGATTCCATACAACAGGATATCCTTTCGGTCATCCCGCAACAGATATTCCGTGTAGCGTTTCTCCTTGATCTGCCGAACCGCACGTTCACAAGCCTGATCCAGGCCATCCATTTCCTTCGTATATTTTAACTCGATTACGATGCCTGCATCCGGATCTTCCGGCTCGATGATAATATCCGCAAAGCCATCTCCCGCCTCCACGTTTGATCGCACCAGCCAGTTAGAATTTCCGGCCAGCAGACCGATCAGCAGTGTATGATAGGAACTTTCCTTTTCTCCATGATAAGATCTGGTATCAAAAACGCTGATTGAATTTGCCAATACCTTTTTCAGATATTCCTCTACCAGCGAACCATCGCCCTGTTCCAATGCGCTCCAGAAACTCTGCAGCTGGTCCGTCTGTCCCAGCATCCGCTCCTGAAACCACTCCTGAATCTGCAATTTATAGACTTCCCGGATCTCCCGGTTCGGAATCACCAGGCAGTATGTTCCCTGATCAGTCACACCATTCTGCGTCAGATATCCTGTGGTAAACAAAACACTCCACAGATTGTCGATGCTCTGATCGATTTCCTCGTAGGTCAGCTCCAGACGGATAGGTTTCTCTATCGCCTCACCGGCCACCAGGCGTTCGATCTCATCCCGGGTGGTCTTGCCGGCCTTCTCGATGAATCGTCTGACCAGTTCATTGCCGCTGGTATTGATCCAATACGACTGTGGTGCTGCTTCCGGCTGCCCGCAGAGATGATCGACATGATTGATCACATCCCATGGGCAGTACACATCTACCGCACCAAAATGATATCCGTCATACCATTCCTTGGTCTGAGCCAGATGATCTTCCAGATGATATGCCGCCAGAAGAGTCCTGACCTCTTCATCGGTAAACCCAAACTGCTCATCAAACCGGGCATCGGTGATCGCCATGACTTTCATATTGTTCAGGCCGGTAAAGATGCTTTCCTTGGAGACCCGCAGGCACCCCGTCAGTACTGCAAACTGCAATGACCGGTTGGTCTTCAACGCCTCCGAAAACATAGCCCGGATCAACGCCACCATCTCCCGATAATACCCATGCTGGTAAGCTTTGTCCAGCGGTACATCATACTCATCGATCAGAATGATGGTCTTTCGCCCATAATGTTTGTACAAAAGTTCTGACAGAATCTGCAGCGCAGAGATCAGATTTTCTTCTTCCATCGAATACCTGCCGTGATCCAGTTCGATCATAGCACGATAAATCTGTTTGTCCTCAAACGTCAGCTGATCGCTGTCCAGCAGGAACCGGAATCTCCCGGCTTCGCGTCCTACCACCTGTGTCAGTCTGGTTCTGGCACTCTCATAGTTCAGACCCTCGACACCTTTCAGCGAAATACTTACCACGGGATATCGCCCCTGATACTTTTCACACAGTTTGGTACACTCTGAAATGTACAGTCCCTCAAACAAAGATGGGTCTGCCCCGATCTCAAAGAAGCACTTCAGCATACTCATATTCAGGGACTTGCCAAACCGACGCGGTCTGGTAAACAGATTCACCTCTCCCCAGCTTTCCAGGAGTTGCCGGATCATCCCGGTCTTATCGACATAGTAAAAACCATCTCGGCGGATTTTCTCAAAATCATCCACACCCACCGGCAGCTTCACAAACTCTGCCATGATCCTTCACTCCCTTCTGTTATTCTTCAATATCTTCACGCAGTCCCACTCACACTGCTCCATCTTTCTTCAACAGCACCTTCACGGTCTTAATCAGCACCTTAAAGTCCATGCTGATATCCCAGTTCTCAATATACTCCTTGTCCAATCGTACCACTTCCTCGAAATCCGTGATATCGCTTCGGCCATTTACCTGCCATACACCGGTGATGCCGGGTTTGATGGCGAGTCTGGCGTGGTGATGCAGCTCGTACAATGACGTCTCGCTCTCCAGCGGCGGCCTGGTGCCCACCAGGGACATATCGCCCTTGAGGACGTTCCAGAACTGCGGGAATTCGTCGAGGCTGGTGCGGCGAAGGAAGTCGCCGACTCCGGTCTTGCGGGTGCCGTCCGGCAGCTCGCGGTTGCCGATGACACGCGGGTCAAAGTCCATCTTGAACATCTTGCCATCGCCCAGCTTGTTCTCTTCCATGAGCTCCGCCTTGCGCTCCTCGGCATCCAGATACATGCTGCGGAACTTGTACATCTTGAACTTCTTGCCGTTCTTGCCGATGCGCTCCTGTGAGAAGAAGATCGGTCCCGGCGATGCGATGTAGATCGCAGGTGCCACGAACAGGAAGATGATCCCGGTGAAGAAGCATCCCACCAGACCGCCCAGGATATCCAGGCACCGCTTCATGAGAAGTTCTCTGGTCGATGCGTAGTTCATACTCCGCGTGATGACGGTGTAGTTGCCTACCTTCTCGATGAACTGGTTATTGATAGAGCCGTCATTCATCTTGGCCAGGTTCAGGTGGATGGTCACACCGGTCTCAGCCAGCTGATGCATCAGTTCTTTCGGATAAGGAAGGAACTCGGATACAATGACAAAGACCTCGTCAATCCACTGCTGGCAGACGTACTCGGCTGCATTCAGGCCGGTGGCGACCACCGGCACACCCTGTACTTCGCATCCGACCCAGTCGGCATCTACCAGGGCAATTCCCACCAGATCATATCTGGCGTAGTTGTTTTCCATCAGGTTTGTGATGACACGGTTCACCTCACTCTGTGAGGTGACGATCATCAGTTTCTGGCCGCCACCATCCTCCATCTCCTTGTGCAGACGCCGTTTCCAGAGTTCTCTGGTCACATACGTAAGGACGAGATAGAGCACGATCGTCACGATATAGACCTGTCTGGAGAAGTCCTGTCCTCTGTGTGAGAGGAACAGGTACAGCACCGACAGTGCGACGACCATGGCCGTATGGTTCAGGGTCACTACCAGGTTACGATACATGCCGCGCTTAAGTACATTGCGCATCGTACCGTAAGCCAGGATCACCATCATATCTGCCATAAAAAAGACAAAGGCCATGCTGCGGTACAGCACCGGTCCGTAGGGATTGAAGCCGTAGCCTCTCTGCCCGTATGCCAGAATGTATGCCAGCTGGAGACACAACAGATCCAGCACGATAAAGTCAGCGTGTTTCAGCCAGCTCTCGTTATCTTTTCTATACATCCGTACCTCCCATTTCCCTCCGTTGTAATACTTTATCGACAGCCATATCCGGACTCCGGACACAGCATGATTTTCTATATTAGAATATGGCCAGAGGCCCCGGCAGGACCGGGATCAAACCCTCTGGTCACGTATGATGTTGCTCTGGCCGGAGATTAATATCTCTTAACCTTGCCCTTGAAGCCGGCCTTCTTGTACTTCGCCTGAATGGCCTTGAGCTCCTTCTTAGAGCACTTGACTGAGATAGTCATCTTCTTGGTGTTCAATCCTTTGAACGCGCCTTTCTCGATGACAGCAGCCTTATTGGCAATCTTGACAGTCTTTAACTTCTTGGCACCGGTAAAAGCACCCTTCTTGATGGTTGTGATAGAAGCTCCGACCTTGACGGTCTTTACTTTCTTTGCCTTCTTGAATGCGCCTTTGTTGATCGTGGTAACCTTGTAGTTTACACCATTGACTGTAACGGTGTCGACTGATACAGAACTCTTCTTTGGGGATCCGACATTTACCACGGTAGCAGTACCATCCTTGGATACGTTTACTACAGTACCTGCAGCAGAACCCTCAGTTGCAGTCACACCATTTGCATCTACCGGGCTGCCGGCTGCAGATGCGCCTGCGGCTCCTGTAAATACCAGAGATAATGCCAATACAACAGATGCGATTTTCTTCTTCATATGTCTCTTCCTCCTTTCCCCGGATTTTTATAATCAGGAGACTTGCGTCTCCGGACTATCACTTTGAGCGGCTCTTCGCCTTGTTCTTGTGGCGGGATCCGTGACCTGCGGCCGCGCCCTTGCCGGCAGTTTTGTCCTCCCGGGTGCCATAACTTCCGTAGCGGCCGTATGCACCATAACTGCCATACTTGCCATAATGGCCATAGCCCTTCTTGTAGTAGGCATCCTTGGAACTGCCCACACGGTTCAGGACAAATCCCAGAAATCTGCAGCCGCTTCGCTCCAGCTGCTGGAGTGATGTGCGGACCGCCTTTTTGGAGGTCACGCCGGAGCGCACCACCAGGATCGCACCGTCACACTGTGCGGCAATACTCTCGCCATCGGACACCAGCCCCAGCGGCGGTGCATCGACAAATACATAGCGGTACTTGCCGGCGAGTTCATCTAACATTTCAGAAAAGCGGTCAGACTCGATCAGGATGGCCGGGTTAATGACTTCATCTGCATTGGGCAGGATGTCACGTCCCGGAATGTCGGTGTGAAGCACCGCATCCTCCAGACTGTAGTCCTCCGCCAGATAATGGCTGGTTCCACGGATGGGCTTGCCATCCTCTCTGCGGATCTGATAGTGGTCAATCATGACTGATTTGCGGAGATCGGCATCCACCAGCACGGAAGGATTGCCCAGTCTGCCCATGTGATCCCACAGATGCATCGCCACAAAACTCTTGCCCTCATTGGGCTCGGTGCTGATGACCAGGATCTTCTTGACCTTGCTGCCCGCAAAACCGACATTGATGCGAAGACGGTTCATCTCCTCCTCCATCGCAAACGGAAGAGCCGGAATTCCGTCAATCTTAACGTTAGCTCCCATATATATTCTCCAATCCTAAGTAATATGCATAATGATCAATTTATTGATCGTTATGCATTTGCAAACTCAACGGTGATATTCATTCCCAAGTTTGGAACGAAAGTTCCAAACTTGCAAGCATAAGGATCAGTTTACTGATCCTTATGTATTTGCAAGCTGAATGACCTATTGGTCATTCAGCATTCCTTCCGGAATCACCGCCAGCGGCATCACGCCGAACTCTTTCTCCAGATCCTCCGCGCCGCGCAGGGTATCATCCATCAGATACAGCACGGTCAGCACGCCCAGGCACAGTACCGTGCAGACCAGCGCGCCGATCGCCGTGTTCTTCTTGAGGCTCGGTCCGCTTTTCTGCGTCGGCAGGATCGCATTTTCTGCGATGTTCGGTTTGTCACACTCCATGATCTTTGGCAGGAATACGACAGCCTCCTTGGCCATCTCATTGGCAATGTCCATCGCCTCCTGCGGATCGGTGCTGGTCACTGTGATCTTGAGCACTCGGGTGTCCGTGATGCTCTCGATGGCCACCATGCCGGCGACCTCATCCACCGTGTAATCCAGCTTTAATTTATCAATCACATCCTCATAGACCGGACGGAGTTTTAACAGCTCCTGATAATCCGAGGAAAGCTCGGTTCCGATATTCAGGGCGGTAAGGTCTACCACCGAACCCTGCGAGGAAGATATGATATACAGTTTGGATGTCGACTGGTATGTCGGACTGATGGCGAATTTGGTGATACACCCTGCCACCACTGCTCCTACGACGAAGCATACGATAATGTACAGGCTCTTGCTCAGATAAAATCTGACCAGATCCAGAAGATCGATCTCCGCGTCATCCTGCGGACGGCCGGATACCTTTTCCATGGTTGTTGGTTTTTCTTGCATTGGTTGTTTTCTCCTGTTTTCTTTTGTCAGTCCTCTCCATCGTCCCGAACCAGATGATATAACTGCGTCATCACACCGACTACCGAAGTCTCCTGCGGATAGAACTCCGTGTGATCCAGTCCATCGTCCAGCGCCTGGCCGATGCGGGTCTCTCCGTCAAACTGGAACACGCCCAGATCCTGATAGGTGTCCAGCTTGCGCACCAGCTTGGAAAGCCTGCTGCCACTGATGTCCGTAGTGGCCGCTCCTTTGAGCTGGTCTATGGCATCCACCCCGAAGGATGGTTCCTGTCTCATTTTTTCTTTGGCCTGTGCGACAAAAGCTTCCATGTACTGGCGCTGTCTCTTCATACGGCTCAGATTCTCGCCGTCATCTGCATTGATGCGCTCATGGATATAATGGTAAGCCTGCTCATCCGTCAATGTGACTGTCTCTCCCTCTACCAGGCTCTTGTCGCAACGGCTGAAATCCCCCTGCACCGTGAGTGTCACACCGCCCACCAGCGCATTGATCTGCGGAATATTTTTCATGGAGACCGCGTAATATCCATCGATCCACAATCCTCCAAGCATCTGGCTGACCGCCTGCACCATGTTCTCGCAGCTCGCCTGCCGGTCGCCTCCGTACCAGTGCGCGCAGCACAGCTGCATGACCTGGCTCTCGGGCACGATCCCGTCTTTCTGCAGAAGCTGCACATCTGTCATCGTGTCACGGTTCAGCAGCAGGCTCGCGTAGGTCTGATCCGTCTTGTCGACCACCAGGAGATTGATGTAATCTCCCATGCTGCCCTGATAGGCATCCCCGGTCTCATCCTCATGACCGCTGGCATCCGTCCCCAGGAACAGATAGGTCGCAATGTCATGGCTGTACAGGTAATCCTGACCATACAGCTGCAGATATCCGGTATAGTCTTCCTCTGTGTCCGGTTTCCCACCGGCCGCCGTGGCCTCCCCGGAGGTCTGTCTGGTCTTGCCCGGTTTCCTGTCAAGATGATCCAGCACGCCGATGATCAAACCAAATGTGGCACAGAGAAGCACCACCAGCCCGACCAGTCGTATCAGAACTTTTCTGTCATTCTTGTGCATATGTATCATCCCCTCCGGCGGTCCCGGTTCTGTCTGTCCGCAGTTTGCGCCTCCTCAGTCCGGGCATCCCCTTCCATGGCCGCTGCCACCTCGCGCAGTCCCTCATCCACCGGCTGTCCGGTATGTGAAAGACCACCGTCTGTCTCAGGCAGATATGTCCTGCCTGCATGTACTCCGGGATAAACACCCGCCCCGGCTAACACTCTGCTGCCATACTCATCCATGTCCCGAAGGAATCCGTCTCCCAGCTTCTGCTGCAATACGACCCTTCCCACCGCCAGATTCGGCGGTCTGTGGTCCATGCCGTGCATGTCGCTTCCGAGCAGCTTCGCCTGCCCGTCTGCAAACAGCCTGATCAGTTTCTTTTGTCTGCTGCCATCCAGCAGTGATTTCTTTGATAGTGAATTTGCATTGACCTGGACGATCACAGGAAGTCCCAAAAGTTCCTGTATCCAGGGTCCGTTGCCATAGATCTTCAGATAACGTTCCAGATGGGCGATCATCACCTGATAGCCCTTTTTGTAGACTAAGTCATGAATCTCTGACAACACATGGGCATTCCAGGTCTCAAACGGCATCTCCACCAGCAGAAGCGGCGCGTCTGCCGTGCCATCGTCTGCCTGCACCGCCAGCGGCCGGATCTGATCCGTCCTGCTGATTCCATGAAAAAATGCCACCTCGGCACCCACCAGAAGTTCGGGATATGTCTCAGAAGATTCACCCTTACTATGTATGGCTTTCTCAAGGATACTGACTGCATGGGCACGTTTCTCAAGATACGAATCCATTTTCTCCTTTTCCGCATAAAAATGCGGCGTGGCAATCACCACGTCAACCCCCTGTGCACGGCTCGCCTCCAGCATGGCCAGAGAAGTCGCCACATCATCGCTGCCATCATCGATCCCCGGCAGCACATGGGAATGAAAGTCTATAATCATAGGTAAATACTCCTTATCCCACTCCTTGAAGCATATTCAAATTCATCCTTATTTTACATACATTGTACGCAAAATGCAATATTTATCGACAAATCAAAAAAATATCTGTTATTTTAACAAAAACAACATTCGATCGATAACATGCTTTGTTAACTTTCCTTAATAATTTACAAAAAATTCAGAGTTTCAGGTCCAGATTATCCCCACTCACAAAAAATGACAGGTATCGGCGACTTTCCCGGTTTGTTTTTTGTGTATGTTGCACAACCATCGTTCGTTGTGGGAGACAGGCTGCTTTTTCAGATTACCAGATTTTGAGAGAAAATGCATGTGGGAATATTTGGAATTTTTCTAAAAAAGGGGAAGCAGATTAATCTGCTTCCCCTTTTTTATTCCTTATAAAGTTCCATCCTACACGATCGGTGCATATCTCACACGCAGGGTCGGCATCTTCTTCAGCTCACTGTAGTAGTTGATCTGCCAGTCTTCGCCCTGGCTCGGATCGTTCTCTCCGCTTGCCGGCGGAGCAAAGATCTTCAGTGTCAGATCTGTCTCTCCCTCCAGCGGCTTCTTGAAGAATGCGCTCATCAGATCGACGCATTTTACGCCAGGTGCCTTGTAGAACCAGTGATCCCCAAATTCGATCATCAGGTTGGTATCGACGGTTTCCTCGTCAAAGTAAAGCTCACAGAATACCGGGCTCTTCTCCATATGGACTTCCACTGCGATACCGTCGGAGTCCTCTGATCCGCCCCAGCGCATCTGTACCGGGAAGGATACCTCATCGCCGATCTCCATAGCAGGTCTGAAATAGTCTTCATGGATGATCTCACGGTACGTGTCCAGGATCGGCTGCTCAATGCCGACATTGGCGTTGTTTGGATCCTCGATCTCCAGTCCCAGGCGTCCGCGGTCTCTCATCTGATACAGTGTGAAGCCGGACAGCCACTGCTCCGGATCTGCCTTGAGCTTGTCGCAGAAGTCACGCAGCATCTGCGCCTGGTCATAGGCTCCGGTGACATCTCCGTCTGCATTGAACTCGGACAATACCATCGGCTTTTTCACACCATGGTTGACGAGTGTATATCTCTCATAACTCTTCTTGGCGAGCGTGTAGATCTTGTCTACGGTGTATCTCGCAAAGGACTTCCACTCCAGCTCAGGCTCTGCCACATCGTACGGCCAGCCCCAATGAAGTGCCATATAACGGTCTACCGATACAATATCGGCTGCGCGGGATGCCTCTGCGAAGATATCCTCCATCTCCATCTTCTCATCCTCAAGCTCTTTGCAGCCATCCAGGCAGATGATCACCTTGACATTTGGCGCCTCGCGGTGAATGATCTCACAGCAGTGTGCGAAGAACGCAGCCACCTCGGGATAATCGGCACGCTTGTTAAAGGAGAACCAGTTTCCTGTCGCCTCATGATTGATGCGAAGCTGCACACGTCCGAATGTGGAAAGATCCTTTGCGATCGCTACAATGTGATCGTCGGTCAGTTTTGGATCGATCGTCAGCGTCAGCAGGACATCCTGTCCATGACGGCGTACATCGCGCATGCAGGTAAACGGCTCGTCGTCCAGTGTGCCGCCGATGCCACCCTTGTATGTGAAATAATCATCATATGGGAAATCCCAGGCGAACTGTACGGACGGATCGGCGTGTACCACGCTCGCGCGTCCCGGCCATCCCTCATCGTTCGGATAATAACAATACATCAGATTGATCGCACGATGCGGGCGTCCCAGCTTCTGCAGGATGTAATCCTGGTCTACATATTCTCCACGTTCACTTCCGTCTCCGAGATCGACTGCACATCTGGCAGGCCCCATGTGAAGTGATTTTACTTTGTACTCACTCATTTCTTCCTCCTTCCGGTCATTGACACGAACATACTGCATGCTGACGCATTCCGGTCAGCATATCTTATTTATTATAGCAAACCCATGTCCGCCTGACTACCGGGATTTTTCTAGTTGTTTACCCTTTGAGTTTTACCCGCGATGTCATATATCCGTCCTTTTTCAGGATAAGAACCAGGACATCCCCCTTCTTCCAGTTCTTTTTACAGGTAATAGTCACCTGCTTGCCGCGGCACACTGCCTTGACTTTCTTTTTGCCCGATGACTGTTTGTGATACGCGGTCACGGTGGCATTGGCTGTAGAAATGCGCACTTTCAGCTTTCGTCTGCCAATCCTGCGCAGCCCGGAGATCACGGCAATGCTGTCCTGATCATCGTCATAGATGGGTTCCGCCTGTGGCGCCTCCGTCGGAAGCGGCTGCGGCATCATCCACGGATACGTAGTCGGTGACGGTTCCTGTGGCTGAGCCGTCGCATCCGGAGTGCTTGTGGCCGCCGGTGCATTCGTCTGATCTGCGGCCGGTGGCTCAGAGACTGCCGGCGCCGTTGTTACGTCCGGCTTCCGGGATGGTATTGCCGATCCGGCAGGTTCTGTCACTCCCGGAGTCGGCGTAACCGGTGCAAGGGTCCGGGCCGGCTGCGTCTGCTCGGGTTCCTGACTCGGCGTAGCCTCAGGTTCTTTGGTATCGTACTGAATCTCTATATACCCATAAATTTCATTGCCATTGGACATCGTATACTCGTATGGGATCATATAGCTTCCTTCCTGGGAATGTGACTCCACCGAGAGGATGAGATTGCCGTCCGGCTCGCCGTTCCATTCCCGGCCAAGATACCAGACATGTTCCCGGAAATACGACTTCAGATACTCTTTATCCCACTCGTCTTTTTCGGTCAATGTAACAGAGGTCGGTGCCTCCAGATAATTCAGTTCCGGATTCACCTGTGCGGCACGGTCTTTCCACTCCTGCTTCAACTCTCCCGGAAGCTGGTAGAAATTGCTCATAAATTTCTGTCTGACATCCAGCTTATAATACGGTGACTTCTTAAAGAGTGCGTTATTATTGAACTCGCGATACAAACTGTTTAAGCTGCTGACAATTCCCCCGCACTGCTTGGAACTGTACTTTTCCTCTATCATCTGTATCTTATATTTATAAGAGTATTTATCATGCACACCACTCTGCGTCTGCTCCAGACAGATCATAGGTACACTCTGTGTCAGCCCATAATCAAGTGGCATCTGCAGCTGATAGATGCCCGGACGCACACCGGTGAACACAGCCGTTCCTTCACTTTGGATCTCCGCCGTATAGTTTGCGGCTCCTCCCTTTAGTCTGGCCGTCTTTCCCACCGCTACTGAAAAGTCATCTTTCTGACATTGTACGGTAAGACTCTCCGTCCCCGATGGAATCACTTTCGCAATGTCCTGATCCGTCACGATCTGATGTACCAGTGTAGCATCGGTATACTCCGCAGCCACATCCTCTCCGGTCAGATAATCATGGAATTCATAGGAAGGATGTGCAGCACGGTACTCCCGGATCTTCTCACATCCGTCTTCATCCAGGACCTGATCCATCATATACAGCTTCGGATACCCCTGTACCTCAATGTCTTCCGCCCATGCGCTGTCCACGTCAATCTTCCATGCCTCCAGATACGGAATGATATTGACATGGTAGATATCAGCCATGGCCCTGGCCAGAATTTCCTGTGTGCCAATGCCGTTCGTACGTGTCGTATTGTGGCGGTGCCAGGTGCGGACTTTCGCGTAGGTGTCCACCCCTTCGAAGTGGTCGAACAGCTGCACGAAGAAGTAGAGCCTGGTTTCAAAATATGCATCTTTGAACTGATCCACGCTGTCGAGATTCTGAAAGAGTTTACCCTCGATCTCTTTCGGACTTCCACCGATCCAGCAGTCATCAAACGGAAACAGTGTCTTATCCGTCTGATAATAATGCGCCAGAATATTGTTGGTCACCTCTCCCAGGTCCATGCCGCCGTTTCCATTGAAATCTCCCTGATATCCATGGCCAATCTCATGCAGTTCCATCCATCCCATCTCGAAGAACATCTTTACATTGGCACCGTTAAAGCTGATCCAGCTTTTAGGATAGGACGTGGATTCCATACCGGAATAATATGCCGCAAGCCCGGCACCGTGTACATCGGCACGGATAAACGTTCTGCTGTCGACACAGAGATCCCGCACATCCTCCGGTTTCGTGGAAATTCCCAGCCATTTCTTATAATGTGTCACAATGGACAGATAATGTTCCAGGTAAGCGTCCAGTGTCTTGAAGTTATTGTGCACCACTCCGGTCATGTATGGCTCATCCGCGGCAGGCACCAGCATCGTCAATGCCTCTCCCTCCAGCACACCATAATCCATCCCGCTGTCGCGCCAGTTCTGACGGAAGCTCTGTTCATCGTCCTTGTAATGATAGTACGCCAATGCCGGGGTATCCACATCGTATTCCAGATCATACAAACTCGTCTGGTTCCAGTCATCGCCGCTGTTGGAATAGATACTGTTGTGATATGTCTGGGCAAATGGCACGCTTGAACAGTCATGCTCGTTCGTATAGGTCATCGCCATCCGTTCGCCGCAATCCAGCCAGTAATTGGAATCCAGCTCGGAATCATTCGTCAGAAGGTCAAAGCGGATATCATGGCTGGTGCGGTGATTGGACACGGTAAAGCTGCTGCCCTTCGGCAGATAAATGCCCAGCATCTGGCGGTCTTCCTTGTCCGCACGCTTCACATCACGTGACCACTGATAAAAATCCGATGGCAATTCATAGATGGTCCTCTCCACCTGATAGGTAAACCGGTAGCCACTGACCGTTTTCTCCACAATCTCCTGTTTCCCGGTGCGGGAAGACAGCGAACTTTCACCGCTCTGAGGTTCGTCGCTGGTCTGCGGTCCGTCACTGATCTGCGGAGTCTCGCTGACCTGTGGCTCCCCGCTGATCTGTGGCTCCTCACTCACCTGCGGTTCCCCACTGATCTGTGGTGCTTCGCTCACCTGCGGCTCCCCGCTGATCTGTGGCTCTTCGCTCACCTGCGGTTCCCCGCTGATCTGTGGCTCTTCGCTCACCTGCGGCTCCCCGCTGATCTGTGGCTCCTCACTCACCTGCGGCTCCCTGCTGATCTGTGGCTCTTCGCTCACCTGCGGCTCCCCGCTGATCTGTGGCTCTTCACTCACCTGCGGCTCCCCGCTGATCTGTGGCGCTTCACTTTCCTGTGGTTTCTCCGTCTCTTTCAAATAGACGGTATATTCTTTGTCACTGGCAGAATCCTCATACTCTGCCCATTTTCTCACATGAACAGGCACCGTCAGACTCACCGTCTCCCCCGCGGAATCCTCTACACGATACCGCAGTTCGTAGTCTCCCACTGTCATCGGATCCACCTCTCCGGTGCACTCGATCTGAGGTGTAAGGTCTCCGTCCTCATAATCTCTGGCAAACAGCCGGAACCTGCTGTCGTCTATATCAAACTCCTTCATCATGCCGACCGGCATGGTGATCTGTGTGGCGCCGTAAAAAAGCGGAGCATTGTTCTCCCTCTGCCAATACGGCGTCTGCTCCTCTTCCTGTGCAGTCAGAGTATCCTGTGCCTGCGCCTCCTCTGTCTGCCATCCAAGCCCGGACAGACTGCTCACTCCGAGTGAAACCGCCAAGATCCAGGCCTGACATGTTCTCCAGTTTTTCTTCATATGCGTTTCCTGCCTTCCATTTATTCGATTACGAATGCTTATGCATCGTCCACCGGCGGAACACCCCTAATACCAGCAAACATCCCAAAAGAGCCCCTGCACTGTCAATCCCGACGTCCATCAGCCTGCAGGCTCTGCCCGGCACAAAAAACTGGTGGATCTCATCGCTGGCCGCATAGACCACTGCGATCCCCCAGGCCGGGAGAAAACGCCGGAATACACCAGTCCATAATGCCCCCAACACTGCATACTCTGTGGCATGCGCCGTCTTTCTCACCAGGAAGTCAATGTTCTCCACAAAATGCTGCTGTGCCACCTGCGGCCAGCTCTGAAATCCCCACGCCAGATGCTTCCCGATCAGCCATCCGATCCGGTGGCTGTCCTGCGTGGAAAGATCCGCATTTCTCGCCGAAAACAAAAAGATCAAGGTCATCCAGGCCAATGCTGCCACCAGACAGATACCGGTCAGTACCTTCCCGCTCCTTTGTTGATTCATAACTCCGTTCATCCTCCGATATATAATATATAACACAGATTACATAATATTTCCAGTGCTCGAAAACGTTTTCGGATACTCTCGTAACATTTTCTCCAATATTTGCAGTTCAGGAAAACTCCGGGACGAATTGCAAATGAATCGCTTGATAACACCAAAAATCCAGAGTGTATCAAACACTCTGGATTTTCAATGTTATCATGAGTTCCTCTCCAAAAAAATCTTATACATTCTTTCGATTCTATCCAAATCATCTTTGTGTAAGTCACCTATTTTAAAGATAAAACTATCTTTGGAAAGAAGCATTACCTTGGAAACTCTAGCTGTTGATGCCAATCGCAAATTAGCTTCTTCCCAATAGATAATGGGAATGTCGTACGGATCTTCTTTCCTTGCCTTGTGCTTTGTAATCTTTACAGACAAAACTCCAAGTAAATTTTCATCAAGCACAACAACCGGCCTATTTAGAAATCTTGTTGGCTCTTCTTCTAAAGGAAATTCAACAAACCATACTTCCCCTTTATTCATCAGTAATACCCCTCCCTTTTTTCATCTGTTCATACAGGTCATCCCATGCTGTTTCATCAACCCAGTCATCATCCGAAGCTATCATTGCTTTCCCATTTTTATCATATTTTGTGTGTTGCATTGCCAATTTATATTCTTTCAACCCATACATTCCTGCATTCATATCAGGAAGAAACGGCAATGCCTGTTCCCTTACTGCCTGTTTGGCAGCCATCGTAAAGAACGTCGTCATATCCATACCGAGATCAGCCATAAGCTCCTGTAACTGTGCCTTTAACGTTTCATCCATTCTCATAGTTATCGTTGTATTTGCCATGCATATCACCTCTCTTCTATTTCCTATTATATTCTCCGCTTCCGCTGTCGTCAATACAATGTAATAACAACGTACAGCATTAATGATTTGAGGTATATGCACATTCTATTCTAACAAGAGACTCAGAAAAACTCTATTCGCAAAACCGCCAAAATGCCACGCTCTGCGTGAGTCCTATTTTGTGCAGTTTTCATTAATATATCAAAAATCCAGAGTGTATCAAACACTCTGGATTTTCTTACATACATAGTTATTATACTTTTTTGATTCTGTTTTCCAATTTCAAAGTTTTGATCAAGGCCTCCTGCAAAATCCGGGATACATTAACCCCCGCCTGTTCCGCCTCAAAGTTCAACCAGCTCGGCAGCGCCACATTCCTTCTGACCGTTCTGTTATCCGTTTTCTTTCGATAAATCGCAGAATCAATATCTACAAAAGAAAGAAACGTATCACCCTCGTCAGCAAAGGTCCCTTTGCTGACATCCAGCGAGCCAATCTCAGAAGGATCCGGAATGATCTCCATGTCATCCTCCATGCTCACGCACTTAACCTCAATAGCATCCCTGGCCATGGCAATCGCATCATTCATATTCTTTCCTTCGGTCAAAATTCCAAAATCAGGAACTTCCACTAACACTGTATCATTTGTTTTGGTAAAAAAAACCGGATAAACATTTTTCATATCGACTGATCTCCATTTCCTGCTAAATTCCATTCCGCTTCAAGATCGCTCTGGCCAATCTCTCATCAATTTCTCTGTGTCTGGGAATCACCTCTTTCGTGTTTCCCCTGATAAAAACGTCATGACTGCCTCCATGTCTCTCAAACACAAACCCCGCATTTTTTAATATTTTGATCAATTCACTTCTCTTCAAAAAAGATTGTACCCTCCTCACCCGTATTTTATACACACTAAGTGTGTAATGTCAACTATTAAACCACAAAATTCTTCCTAAAACCTCCGGAACCTTATATACATTCAATTCTAATAATACACTTCGAAAAACTCTATTCGCAAAACCGCCAAAATACCACGCTTTGCGTGAACTCCATTTTGTGCAATTTTCATTAATATATATAAGACCGGACCGGAGCGGAGACCTTGAACCTGGGTTCAAGTCCGCTCCCGCTTCGGTCAAAAAAAGAGCCAGACCATTTGGTCTGACTCTTTTTTGCCCTATGCGGAAGATGGGACTTGAACCCACACGTCGTTTCCAACACTAGATCCTTAGTCTAGCCTGTCTGCCAATTCCAGCACTCCCGCGAACTTCTATATCTTACCATCCCCAGCCGGGATTGTCAACTATTTTTTCTTACATCTGATGCCGTACCACCGCATACTCATCTCCATTGCGATAATACGGGCATTGCTGATGGTGATCACTCATAAATCGCATCAGATCATCTTCATCCATATTGACATCACACACATACTCCTCGTATTCCTCGTCATAGGTGTAATTTGCACAACTCTCACATTCCATCTTTCTCTCCGTTCCGAAGCCATGGCTCCTGTACTGTCCCTGTTTCGGGACACTCCCTGTATTATCATGATCCTGTCAAACGACAGACCACATACACTGTTTACCGCGCCGTCCGGCGCAAAGGAGGTTTCTTATGAAATACATATTAGCGTTTGTTTTAATCGTTCTTTGTTACACACTGATCATCTGCATGAACCTGTATGACAGGAACCGCAGACTGGAGCGGGCACTCGCCCGCACCAGAAGATCCTGATCGTTCCCTTTCGGAAGTCCCGCGCCTCAGCGTCTTTGCTGTTTGCGGTATTCCGCAGGGCTCATATTGACGTATTTCTTGAACTTGGTATGGAAGTAATCCACATTGCGGTAACCGACCTTTTCGGCGATCTCATATACCTTCATATCACTTTCTGTCAGCAGATTTTTGGACTGCTCGATGCGGACCTGGTCCACAAACACATTGAAGCCCACGCCGACTTTGCGGCTGAAGATCTTACCGAGATAGGAACTGTTGTATCCAAACAGGGGAGCGATATTCTCCAGTTTGATATTATCCATATAATTGTGCTCAATATAGTGGATGATATCATCCATGACGCTCTCGCTGGACGGATTGCCGATCGCCCGCATGATCATCTCAAACTGCTCCGTGAAATACAGAATGATCTCATACAGATAATATTTCTGCCGTATGAACTCGATGATCTCGGTATTGCTCGGAAAATTGATATCGGCATTGTGATACAGATGTGCGATCTTTTCCTTGATGGACAGGTACAGATCCGTCAGAAACAGTTTGACACGCGGAATCTCCTCATTGCTGTTGTACAGATTGTGCTCCAGCTCACGCAGTGTCTCTGCCACCTGGTTTCGCTTGGCGGCCTGGATATAGCCCACCAGCACGTCCCGGTAGTTCTGCAGAACCTCCGGTGTCAGTTCATATCCGTTATTAGCCTCAAAGTTCGGCAGTTCCTGATATCCGATCGTATGCTGTTTGTGCTCACAGAAGAATCTTCTCTGCAGCAGGCGCAGTGCCTCCTCATAGGATTCATGCACGTCCTCCAGTGCCTCTACCTTCCTGCCATAGGTGATGAACAGGGAGTCCAGCGGAGAATCCTTCTGGGGCTTTTGTTCCCTCTCATAATGTTCCAGAAACTGTCTGAACTTATCGAGGATAAAGCTGCCTTTGAGCAGAAGCACCTCATTCTGATCGATTGTGATATTTTCGTAAGAATTGTTTTCCTCGTTTGTCACCTTCAGCAGGTCACTGAACCGATAGGATATCGTGTTCTTTTTCCGGCTGTATTTCTCATAGATGACGACCTGATAACCGTCCGCATGGATGGTATCTCTGGCAATGTCGATCTGGTCTTCATCCGCTTTGCCCTGCAAAATGTCCAGCAAAAACAACCCCTGCGCTCTCTCCCGGTACTGGCGCAGTCTCCGGTTCTTGTATTCCTCCCTGGCCAGGCTTTCCAGTACACCCTGCAGTGCCTGGATCAGTTCTTCCTCATCGATGGGTTTGGTCAGATAATAATCCACCCCATAACGGATTGCAGCCTGCGCATATTTGAAGTCTGTAAATCCGCTCAGGATAATGATCTTTCCCGCGAAGCCCTGCTGTCTCGCTTCCTTCACCACATCCACACCCAGTTTCTTGGGCATACGGATGTCCATCAGGACCAGATCCGGATGATTCTCCACCATATAGTGAAGGGCTTCCTCCCCATTGGAAGCTTCCCCTGCGATATGAAATCCCATGCTCTCCCAGTCGATCAGGCATTTTAATCCCTGCCTGATGATCAGTTCGTCATCCGCTATGAATACCGTTGCCATTTGTATACCTCTTCTACTTGCTGTATTCTCCGACCACTTCCTTGCTCTTGCAGTCGTGAGTATTGTAATATGTCTGGATCGTCAGCATATTCTGATATTCCAGTTTACTCATACGGCTCTGAATGCCTACATTGAACTTATCGGATATAATCTTCTTTTTGATCTTCCGATACCATTCTTTGGAATTGAAATAATCCTGCAGATCCTGATTCTGGAATTTGCAGCCATGCTTTGCACAGATCTCATTGTATGCCACATGAAGTTCCCACGGTGTCAGGCCGGTCAGGTCATCCTTGGTGATCTCGCGGGTAAAGCTCCCCGGCAGGATAAAGTCTGCAGATGCATTCTCCCCGTCGGTACCGTCATCCTGTGCAAAGATGGAATCCGGATCCTCACTGTCAAAATCGCCGACTCCTTCTTCCTCATCGACCTGCTCATCGTCATCGACATCCTCATCGGTAACAGTTTCATCTCCGTCTTTGCCCCGGTCGTCTCCCCGGGAATCCCTGTCATCGGTGTCCTCATCATCCGTATCTTCGTCATCAAAGATCTCAGAATCGTCCTCTACACCGTCATCCGCATCATCATGCTGGAACGCCGGTTCCATCGTAGCGGATTCCTGCGAATGCAGATTCCAGGTGATCGTCCCGGTCATAAACAGTGCGCAGATGCCAAGAACGCAGACCAGAACGACTCCGACCACCGTTGCAATGATAACGCCCATATGAGTTCCCTGTCTGCCCACTTTCTGTGGTTCAGGCTGCTGTCCGTTCTGCATCGGCTGTCCGGCAAATTGACTTTCCGGCTGTTCCCCACTCTGCATCGGCTGTCCTGCGGGCTGAGCATCTCCAGCCACCTGTACTCCGGCATGCCGGATCGGCTGGCCGCATTCCCGGCAGAATCTGGCATCCGGCTTATTCTCTTTTCCACAATGCGTACAATAAATCTTTTCCTGATCCATGATTATCCTCTCTTATTCCCATTTCCGGTGAAAAGGCTGCATACACGAAGAAGCATACGATCCAGTCCGATCATGTGCAGACGGATAAAGATCCATACGATCAGACGATGTGCAAATTTTTCTCCCAGCGGAAGGCTCCAGATGATATTTTTATTTTTCTGATAGTCCGGATAATAGACCTCCAGCCAGCGGAAGAGTTTGTAATTCGTGCGAAGCACATCTGACCATTTGCCCCCACGCAGGGAATGCAGACTGTACCAGGTCACGAAGCGGAGCATGTAATACTCTCTCTCCTCTGTGTACGGCAGATTACGGCGGTGCATCTCCTGCTCCAGGTGATTGAGCATCGGAAACGGATTATACCGTCTTCCGATCCCGCTCTGCGTCATGTCAAACATCTCTTTTTCATTGTGTGTCCAGCAATATCCCTCCTGCGCGCTGACGCTGATCTTATGCGCACACTGGTATGCCAGCATATTGAAATAAATATCTTCTCCCGGGCCGAACTGCGCAAACTGCAGTTCCTTGCGCTCCAGGAATTCTTTGCGGTAAAAGTGTCCCCATGGTGCCATCACTTCATATGGCGCCCAGGTATTGTTGCGAAGTGTCTTTTTGGAGATCATACTTCCCTGGTCATTCACCTGTACATAACCGGACACGACAATATCCGCCCTCTGGGACGATGCCACTTTCATCATCCTCTTGGTGTAATTACAGTTCAGGAAATCTGTCTGTCCCAGAAATGCGATATATTCGCCCTGCGCAAGCTCTATTCCCAGATTGCGGATCTTTGCCATGCTGACATGAGGCTGATACAGATAGCGCACTGATACATGTGCCGTGAACTCATGATATTCAAACTGCTGGATCACGCGCTGGGAATTGTCGGTAGAACCGTTGTTGATCACCAGAAGCTCCACATCCCCATAATTCTGATTCAGAACGCTCTCAATACATTTCTTTAAGGTTTGCTCTCCATTGTAAACAGGTAAAACATATGTTACTTTACTCATGATTTCCCCTCCTTATCCCTCTTGCCGAAACGGCTCCAGGATATCTAACTCCTGTGTGGTGGTGAACACTTTGCCATCGCGGGCCAGATACAGCCGGTAATTGTCCGGTTCCATCTGTCCTCTCTTGACCACCGCCAGAAAGGCACAGAGATTGTAATGCCCGCGCTTTTTTGCGTACATCGGCATCGCATCCGTGTAATTCTGCGTCGTGGTACAGTGATATACCTTGTGCTTCCGGATTCCCACAAAATATAATTCGGTGTGGCGCCAGTTGCTTGCAATCTGTCCGTCCTTAAATGCCCAGCCATCCACCATGACAAACAGGGCATTGGCCACTGCATAGCGGATCCCCCGCTCGTAGCACTCGGAGGTCGGAAGCGCCTCAAACTCTTCCAATGTCATCTCCGTCAACGGCAGATAATCAACATGGGTGCTTCCACTGATGGAACAATCAGCCCGGTGCATGGTCAGGTTCGGGCTGTAGAACGGATCAGTTCCGATATACTGCGGATGATTGCGGTAAAGATGCTCTCTCTCTCTCAAGAGGCGTTTCATCTTTACCGGATCTGACACATCGTCGCCGCGGCTGAGTGACTCATGATGATACAGCACTGCATCCATGCGGCTCACACAGTAATAGCCCTTTTCATTTAGATTATAACACAGATCAACATCATTGTAGGCCACTGCAAAACTCTCGTCAAATCCGCCGACCTCCCAGAACTTGGCGGCATCGATCATGACACAGGCTGCAGTCACGGCACTGTAGTTGTACTCGATCTTATTGCGGCAGAAATAATAGATCGGCGTGTCGTCATACTGTCCGAAACTATGGACAGGTCCCGCGTCAAAGCTGATCACACCAATATGCTGTATCAGGGTGGTATCCGGATACAGAAGCTTCGCGCCCACAGCTCCGATATAAGGCAGTGCGGCATGTCCTGCCATGCGCTCCATCCAGACGCCCTCCTCGCGGTCCACGGATATGTCATCATTCAGGAACAGCAGGAAACGCCCCTTGGCCAGTTTGGCACCGACATTGCACATGTGCGAGAAATTGAACTCCATCGGCTCATAATGATAGGTATATCCGCCTTCCTCACAGTATCCGGCGTACTGTGCCTTCTGCTCCGGGCCGCTGCCATTGTCCACCAGAATGATCTCATAATTCTTATAGTTGGTGTGCGCCTTCAAGGTGTCCACACACCGCTTAAAGATCTCAAAATTGTCCTTGGATGGGATGATCACGCTGACCATCGCTCCCTGCGGCACATCGTAGATCACACGGTACTGATAGATCTCCGGAATGTATTCCACTCTCCCCGAATATCCGCGGCGCTCCAGCGCATCTTCCTTGGCCTTTTTGGCGGTCTCCAGGATATACTGTTTGGCCTCTGGATTCACGGCTGTGGATTCCTTGCGTTCACGCCAGTGATATAAGATCTTCGGGATATGACCGATGCGGTCCGTCTTCTCCGTAAACCGCAGTGTAAAATCATAGTCCTGCGCGCCCTCATAACCTGTTCTGAGCCATCCGATCTCCTCGCCGATCGTGCGGCGGTACACTCCCAGATGACAGGTGTACATCAGTGACATAAAGGTATCCGGTGACCAGTCCGGCTTGAAGTGCGGCTCATGCCGGTTTCCCCCGTCTTCCTCGATCTTGTCCTCATCGCTGTAGATAAAATCCAGTGTCCGGTCTTCATTCAGTTTTCTGGCCACTTCATACAGGGCGTTGGGAGCCATGACATCATCACAGTCCATAAACGCGATAAATTCACCTTCCGCCAGTTCGATCGCCGAGTTGGTGCAGCGTGAAATGTGTCCGTTCTCCTCGCGGTAAACGATCTTGACCTTCTTCTTTTTCTCGTAGCGCGCCAGGCAGGTCCGCACGCTCTCCATCGTCGAATGGTCATCTGCCAGACAGAGTTCAAAATTGGAATAGGTCTGTCCGAGCACGGATTCAATGCACGCCTCCAGCATCGGTGTCTCGACATTATATACCGGGATCACCACAGAGATCAGCGGGTTGTAGTCCAGCTTCTCCGTCTTCATCCGGTCGGTCTCATGCTTTGCGATCCACTGCATATAGTCTCTGTTCTGACTCTTGCTGTTGCGGATCTCCTCCAGCTTGTATTCTGTTTTGTATTTTAATACCGCAAGTCCCTCTTTTGCCAGGATCTGGCAGAAGGTTCCGGCCTTGTGAAAAATGCTCATGTTCTGATCTCCTATATCTCAACGCTCCATTCATGATCCAGATGAATCATCCCCTCCGAGATGTATTCATTAGTCACGGAAAAGCCCTTGCAGCTCTGTCGGTAATCCAGATTGACAATGCCATCGCTGTTGAACAGACCTACATCCACCACATAATCTCCTGACAACAATGTCATGGAGCCGATGCGGTAGGTCACAGTATGGCGCCCCGGATCCTGTGGAACCGGGAACTGATCCAGATGGGTATTCGGGCCATACACATAGATCTTGCGGTCCTGGCTGTAGATGGCTACTCCAAGCTGAAAATCCACCAGATCCGGGTCATAGATATCGTAGGTCACCCGGACTTCCAGCGGCTCAAACGCATGCACCATGGTGCGGCTGATCTCTACATTATGGATCGCAGCCAGTATCGAGTCATCGGCCGGTACCCGGTACTGCCCTTCCTCGAACCGGTCATTTAACTGCTGTTCCCCGTATTTCATGTAATTGTCAAAAAGGTCAACGATCTCACTCGCCTCGCCGTCCGCGTGAACCCGCCCCTCTTTGATCCAGATCCCGCGGGTGCAGAACCGCTTGATCTGCTCCAGCGCATGGGTGACAAACAATATGGTCGTGCCCTTTTCGCGGAGTTTTTTCATCTTGTCAATGCATTTGACCTGAAAGCGGGTATCTCCTACGGACAATGCCTCATCCACGATCAGGATATCCGGATCCACATTGATCGATACGGCAAAGGCCAGCCGGGCAAACATACCGCTGGAATAGGTCTTGACGGGCTGGTTGATGAATTCTCCGATGTCCGCAAAATCGACGATCGCAGGCACACGTTTCTCCATCTCCTCCTTACTGTAGCCCATCATGGTTCCATTCAGGTAGATATTCTCAAGGCCTGTGTATTCCTGGTTAAATCCGGCACCCAGCTCCAGAAGTGCCGCGATCTTGCCACCGGTACGGATCTCCCCCTCGGTCGGTGTCACCACACCGGTGATCAGCTTGAGCAGTGTGGATTTGCCGGAGCCATTGGTTCCGACGATCCCGACGGATTCTCCCTTGCCAATGCTCAGACTGACATCCTGCAATGCATAGTGATCTCTGGAATATCTCTTGTGGGACAGGCTGAACGTCTCCCGCAGTCTATCCGTCGGTTTGTTATATAAATGATATATCTTCGTCAGATCTGCGATCTCCACAGACCCTACCGGTAAGTTTTTGTCTTCCATACGATTCCTCATTCTTATGATTAGCTACAGCGGCACAAGCCCCTACAGCACATCGGCAAAATGCGCGCGCAGCTTCTGAAATACATGGGCTCCAAATACAAACAGAACCACTGTGACGACCCAGAAATACAGCGTCCACAATGGATGCTCCCAGAACCAGGCATCTCCTGTCATAGCATCTCTGCTGCACTGCACCACATAGAACAGCGGATTGATCTTGAGCAGCGTCACCAGCCACGGGAAATGTTCCTGGACCAGGGAGATCGGCCACATGATCGGTGTCATCCACATCAGCACCTGTAAAAGCACTGTCATCAGATGTCCCAGATCCCGGACAAACACGATCACCGAAGAGGTAAGATATCCCAGTCCCCAGCTGAAGACCGTGATACAAAGCAGCGTATAGATAAGCTGCAGGGTATGCAGTCCCGGATAATATCCGTAGCAGGCATACAGCCCGATCATAAACACGGTAAAAAATGCATTGACAAAGAAGGCAGAAATGATCTTGATACCCGGAAGGATCCCGACATCAAACACCACCTTTTTGACCAGGAAGCTGTATTCCAGCAGGGAACTTGTCGCTCCATTCCACGCATCCGAAAAATAGAACCACGGTACAAGCCCCGCCGTCAAAAAAAGTACAAACGGAACGTCACCCTGTGCCGTGCTGCGAAGACCCACCTGGAATACGAACCAGTATAATAATATCGTCACCACCGGCTGGACAAAGGCCCAGAGAATTCCCATGTAGGATCCGGCGTATTTGGTCTTAAAATCATTTTTGGCCAGCTTAAACAGCATGTTCCGGTTGCGCAGTGTCTCCGCCACCATCTGCCCTGCTGCCAATCCCTTTTTCTGATTCACAGTTTTTCTCCAATCTTTTGGACATAATCATACATCATTACTATATCATACTATCTCTATTTTTTCCAGCCGCAGGCCCTGTGGCACGGCGGTAGGTCCGGCCTGGCTGCGATCCCTGCTGTCGACGATCTGCTCCATCTGTTCCGGCCGGATCCTTCCCCTGCCCACCTCGAGCAATGTCCCTGCAATAATGCGTACCATATTGTACAGGAATCCGTCGCCGGTCACGCGGATCCGGATCAGACTTCCCCGGGACGAAGCAGGCTCTGTCGGATCCGGCAGCCACTCCTGCGTCACTTCCAGCGCGTAGATCGTGCGCACCGTACTCTTTACCTGTGCACCTGCCGAGCAAAATCCTGCAAAATCATGTTCGCCCAGGAACGGGGCACACGCCTTCTGCATGGCCTCCACATCCAGCGGATAATAACAGAAGCAGGCCGTATTACGGTATTGTGGCAAAGGAATCCTGCGATTGAGTATCGTATATTCATACGTCTTCTTTCCATGGGTATGCCTTGGATGAAACTCCGGATCCACCTCACGGGAACTCTGTACCACGATATCGTCCGGCAGTCTCTGGTTCAGCGCGACGCAGAACCGGTCTGCCGGAATCCGGCTCTGTGTATCAAACACTGCCAGATTGCACAGTGCATGCACTCCGGCATCTGTCCGGCTCGCCCCCATCACGGCAATGTCTTCTCCCGTCAGCTCCCGAAGCGCCTGATTCAGCCTTCCTTCGATCGTATCGGCACCGCTTTTCTGGGCCTGCCAGCCATGGTAGGCTGTCCCCTCGTACGCGACTACCAGCATAATTCTTCTCTTCTTGTTCATATTCACCTCATCCAATCAGGTCCAGTGGACTGCCCTCACCGAAACCATCACCACAAGATCCATCCAACTGCAGTCAGTTTCCGTGAACTCCACTGCCAGACTCAACACGGTCAGGTCCAGTGGACCACCGCTGCCAGAATCACCAGATACATAAAAACCACCGCAACGGCTGTCACATCATGTCTGCCAAACTTCAACGGCTTCATCTTGGTTCTCCCGGCTCCACCGTGATAACACCGGGCATCCATCGCACAGGCCAGATCTCCGGCACGTCTGGCCGCTGACACAAACAGCGGCACCAGCAGAGGGATCATCTGACGCATGCGGTGCAGCAGATGGCCCGATGTAAAGTCTGCCCCTCTGGCCGTCTGCGCTTTCATAATGCGATCTGTCTCCTCCATCAGGATAGGAATAAACCGCAGCGCGATGCTCATCATCAGCGCAATCTCTGCAACCGGCACCCGGAACCGCTGCAATGGTGACATCAACCGTTCAAATGCGTCCGTCAACTGATTGGGCGTAGTCGTCAGTGTCATGACCGAGGATCCCACGATCAGAAGGATCAGACGAAATACCAGAAATGCCCCTCTCCACAGCCCTTCTCTGGTAATCTTGATGATCCCGACATGAAACAGAACCGTTCCCGGCGTCCAGAACATATTGAGCGCGGCAGTAAACAGAATAAGCATGACCATCGGCTTCAGCCCTCTGAGGAGGAATCGAAACGGCACGCCGGACAGCCGCACTACTGCCACGAAAAAGAGGCCGGCCGCCACATAGCCCCACATATTCTCAAAGCAGAACAAAGAGACCAGATAGACCATTGTCGCAATGACCTTGGTCCGTGGATCCAGTCGATGAACCGGAGACTGCGCCGGATAATACTGACCGATTGTGATATCTCGAATCATCGCTGCACCTCCCGTCCTGTGGCAGACATTCCTGTAGACATTCCCGCAGGCATCCCCACAGACATCCCCGCAGACATCCCTGTCTCTTCACTGTCATTGTCCACACCCAGCACTCTGGCGATCTCGTCCGCAGCCTCCTTTGCGCAGAGCACATCGGTCCTGACAGGCACGTTCTCCTGTCTCAGTCCATACATTAACCCGGTGCACTGCGGCACATCAAGTCCCAGTGCATGTACTCTGTCCCGGTCAGAAAACGCCTGGCGTACTCCGCCGTCATACACCAGCTTTCCTTCCTTCATGACCCAAAGTCTCTCTGCGTATCCGGCAATGTCATCCATGCTGTGGGACACCAGCAGGATCGTCATTCCCTGTTCTTCATGCAGGCGGCGCAGAAGTTCCAGCATCTCCTCCCGGCCTGCCGGATCCAGTCCGGCGGTCGGCTCATCCAGGATCAGGACGGACGGCTGCATAGCCAGAACCCCGGCGATAGCCACTCGTCTCTTCTGACCTCCGGACAGTGTAAATGGTGCCATCTCCCACAGTTCTTCCCGGACTCCGACCAGTTTCAGTGCTTCGACTGCCCTCTGTCTGGCCTGTTCCCTGTTCATTCCCTGATTGCGCGGGCCAAAGGCCACATCTTCCAGCACCGTCACCTCAAACAACTGATGTTCCGGATATTGGAAGACAAAGCCGATATCCGAGCAACGCTCCTTGCGGGATACTTTCTTCTCGTAGATTTCCTGCCCCCGGTAGAGCACGTCTCCCTGTGTCGGCTTCTCCAGACCGCCGATCACCTGCATCAGCGTCGATTTACCGGATCCGGTGTGTCCGGCCACTCCGATGAATTCTCCCGCATGCACCTGCAGGGTGATGCCACGAAGTGCCGTCGTCTCATAGCCACTCCCCACCCCATAAACATGCTGCACTCCCTGCAAGGAGAGGAGAGGTGCTGCCACGTCTGGTGCCGGACCCTTTCCGGAACCGGCTGATTTTGCAGTATCAACCCGCTTTTCCTCATCAACTGTCCTCTTAGGATCTGCTGTCTCCGAATCTGCCTCCAACTGTTTGGAACCACTTGCGCTGTTCCGATACCTCTGTGCGATCTCATGGCATAGTGCCTGCGCATTCCATGCGTCCTTCGACAGGGTTATCCCACGCGCACACAGCCTCTGCGCCACCTGTCCGGACATCGTCATCTCCAGCCGGCACTCCTGAAGTTTCTGCGATTGCCGGAAGATCTGCTCCGGCGTTCCCTCCAGCGCCACTCTGCCCTGACTCATCACATACATATAGTCGGCATCTGTCACCTCTTCCATATGATGTGTGATCCAAAGCACCGTCATCTTCTCCTGCGTGTGGAGTTTCTTTACGATCTCCAGTACAGATCTTCTTCCCATGGGATCCAGCATCGCCGTCGCTTCATCCATCACAATGCATTTGGGATGCATTGCCAGAATCCCTGCGATCGCGACACGCTGTTTCTGTCCTCCCGACAGTTTCCCCGGAGAATGTTCCCGATATTCCAACATATCCACAGCGTTCAGGCTCTGTGTCACCCGTTCCCGGATCTGCTCCGGAGGAACTCCCAGATTCTCCGGGCCAAATGCCACATCTTCTTCCACCACATTGGAGATGATCTGATTGTCCGGATTCTGAAAGACCAGTCCCGCACTCTGGCGAATTGCCAGCGTATTGTCGGGTTCCCCGACGCACAGGTCATTTACATACAAGGTACCTTCCTCCGGTGTCAAAATCGCGTTAATGTGTTTGGCAAAGGTAGATTTTCCGGAGCCATTGGCACCCAGAACCGCCACAAATTCGCCCGGATTGACACGGATATCCACTCCGCGTAACACCTGATGCTTTCCACAAACCTGTCCCTGCTCATCGTACCGTTCAAAGGAATGCGTCACTCCCTGTGACTCAATCATCCTTTTTTCTCCCGTCTGCATGTTCTCCTCCAATCACTCCGGCCACGAATCATTCCAGCCGCGAATCATTCCGGCCGCGAATCATCTGGACACAAATCATCCCGGCCACACTTCTGGCGCATCTCTGGTCAATCATCCGGCCTCCCTGGTCCGGGTGGAAAAAAAGCGCACATTCCGAAGAATGTACGCTCTTAATTTGTCTTTGTCTCGAATTAAACTAACTCGATCAGAACCTTCATGGCTGCATCGCCCTTACGCTGGCCGATCTTTACGATACGTGTGTATCCACCGTTTCCGTTGCGCTCTGCATACTTTGGTCCTAACTCGTCCAGAACCTTAGCTGCTACGTCAACAGTCTTGGTAGCTGCCTTGCGTCCTGCTGCTGCGGAAGGAGCCTCTGTTACCTTGTACAGAGTCTTCTGCATCTGACGTCTTGCGTGAAGTCTGGATGGCTGATCCTTCTTGATCTCCTTCTCTACCTCGTCATATACGGTAACTTTCTTGCCGTCTACAACTTCCTTCACTCTCTTGCCATCTTTATCTTTGCGGGCAACCTTTGCGGTTACTGTAACGGTATCGAAGTTGTTGCACTCCTTGATACCAAGTGCAATGATACCCTCTGCGATCTTGCGGATCTCTTTTGCCTTCGCCTCAGTTGTAACGATCTTGCCGTGGTATAACAGCTCTGTTACCTGATTACGAAGTAAAGCTTTTCTCTGACTGGAAGTTCTTCCAAGTTTTCTATAGCCTGCCATTTGCGCTTACCTCCTAATTATCTTCCCCTAAGTTCAGGGAAAGGCCTAATTCACTCAACTTAGCTAAAACCTCGTCCAATGACTTACGTCCAAGGTTTCTCACTTTCATCATGTCCTCTGATGTACGATTACACAGTTCACCAACCGTATTGATTCCCGCTCTCTTCAAGCAGTTATAAGAACGTACGGAAAGTTCCAGCTCATCGATGTTCATCTCAAGAACCTTCTCGGATCCATCATCTTCTGCCGGAGCAATTACAACTGCCTGCTTGGCATTCTCTGACAGGTTGATGAATGCGTTGAGATGCTCACTCAGAACCTTAGCCGCTAAGCTCACTGCGTCGCTTGGCTCGATGGTTCCATCTGTGAAGATCTCTAATGTCAGCTTATCATAGTCTGTAATCTGACCAACACGAGTATTCTCGATCTTGATATTTACTCTCTCAACCGGTGTAAAGATGGAATCGATCGCGATCATGTTGATCGGCAGATCTTCACGCTTGTTCTTGTCAGAACTTACATATCCGCGACCATTTACGATCGTCATCTCGATATACAGTTTGCAGTCCGGACCGCCACTGAGTGTTGCGATCACCTGATCAGGATTTAAGATCTCGATATCGGAATCCACCTGAATATCTGCAGCCGTGACAACTCCCTCACCGGAAGCTTCAATATATGCTGTCTTTACTTCATCGGAATCGCTGTTATTCTTGATCGCCAGGCTCTTAATGTTCATGATGATCTCTGTCACA
Organism: uncultured Lachnospiraceae bacterium; assembly: GCA_934351255.1. Taxonomy (GTDB): domain Bacteria; phylum Bacillota; class Clostridia; order Lachnospirales; family Lachnospiraceae; genus Jutongia. Next base: position 158,741 of record CAKRJH010000001.1, on the reverse strand, counting down.
TCTTCCTTCACTCCGGGGATGGAGCTGAACTCATGAACCACGCCGTCGATCTTAATATGACTAACAGCAGTACCTGGTAATGATGAAAGCATAATTCTTCTCAGCGAATTACCCAAGGTCGTACCGTATCCTCTTTCCAGAGGTTCTACAACAAAACGTCCATATCTCTTATCTTCTGAAATCTCAGCAATCTTAATATTTGGTTCTTTAAAATCAAGCACTCTTGGACCCTCCTTTTGGGTTTATGCTTACATGCTACCCGGTTATTACTTAGAATATAACTCGACGATAAGCACTTCGTTTACAGGAACATCAATCTGCTCTCTGGTTGGAACTGCCTTAACAGTACCAGTAAGTGTCTCATGATTAGCCTCAAGCCACTCAGGAATGATTCTTCCGTCTGTAACCTCTAAGATATCTTTGTATCTCTGAGCACCCTTTACTTTTTCCTTGATCTCGATCACATCACCAGGCTTAACCTCGTAGGATGGGATGTTTACGCACTTGCCGTTAACCAGTACATGCTTGTGACCAACGATCTGACGGGACTCTTTACGAGTACGTCCATAACCCATACGGAACAGTACATTGTCCAGTCTGAGCTCTAAGATGATCATCAGGTTCTCACCTGTTGTACCATACTTTAACTTCTGTGCTTTTGCAAAATTATTTCTGAAAGGCTTCTCTAATACACCATAGATGAACTTAGCCTTCTGCTTCTCTTTTAACTGAAGCGCATACTCGCTCTGCTTTCTTGTAACTCTTGCGTTACGGTTAGACTTCTTATCTAAGCCCATGAAACCTGGCTCAATGCCCAGAGCTCTACATCTCTTCAGTACTGGCGACATATCTCTTGCCATGTCTATATCCTCCTATATTCTTTGATACAATCAATTATTATGTGTTCGATACGATATTCTGAAAATAATCAGACACGACGACGCTTTGGTGGACGGCATCCGTTGTGTGGTACCGGAGTTACATCGCTGATGCTTGTAACATTGATTCCACATGCCTGTAATGCACGGATCGCTGCCTCACGGCCAGAACCTGGTCCCTTTACCATTACGTCTACAGATGTTAAACCATGAGGTGTAGCTGCCTTTGCAGCTGTCTCAGCAGCCATCTGTGCTGCATAAGGTGTGGACTTCTTTGAACCTCTGAATCCTAATCCGCCGGCACTTGCCCAGGAAATTGCATTTCCCTCTGCATCTGTCAGCGTAACGATTGTATTATTAAAGGAAGACTGAATGTGTGCCTGTCCATGTCCGACATTCTTCTTGACACGCTTCTTTGTTGCCTTCTTTGCTACCTGTTTAGCCATTTGTCAAACCCTCCTAATTAGATTTGTAACGGAATATCTAAATTATTTCTTCTTATTTGCGACAGTACGCTTTGGTCCCTTGCGAGTTCTTGCGTTTGTCTTGGTCTTCTGACCACGAACCGGGAGACCCTTTCTATGACGGATACCTCTGTAGCATCCAATCTCCTGCAGTCTCTTGATGTTCAGGGCGATCTCTCTACGTAAATCACCTTCTACTGTCTGTGAAGCATCGATCACGTCACGGATACGGGAAACTTCCTCGTCAGTCAGATCCTTTACACGTGTGTTAGGATCAACGTTTGCTTCAGCTAAAATACGGTTTGAGCTTACTCTACCGATACCATAGATATAGGTAAGTCCGATCTCAACACGCTTCTCTCTCGGTAAATCTACACCACTAATACGTGCCATTGTGTACTTTGCACCTCCGTTTGATTTCTAGTTTGATAGTTTCTTTGATTTGCAGTTTCCCATCTGTAATGTGAAAATCTGCCAGCCGCTTTAAATTGTAATCCTACTGCACCGACATTTTTCTCTATGTCTGCACTATTGCAGACCCTCGGGATCGTCTGCGAATTGACGATCGATCGCATGCCGCAGTCATCATCTGCCGTGGCAGGACCAGCATGTGCGAAATGACGCGCTCCACGCTGAAGTGGTTAATCACTCCACCTACAATGTCATAGTACGCGTACGTACTATAATTACAGAAAGCAAGTTCTATCGAAATAGCACCTGCCCAGGATTCCCTGGCGTGCTAAGTTATTAGCCCTGTCTCTGTTTGTGTCTAGGGTTCTCACAGATAATTCTGATCTTACCCTTTCTCTTGATGACCTTACATTTTTCGCAGATTGGTTTTACTGAAGATCTAACTTTCACAGCAAATACCTCCTTTCAATAAAGTCCATTGTCTACTTTATCACAATTTTCCAGTGCATGCAAGCATTTTTTATTTCTTTTTAGGATTACAGGAACCGAAAAGTTTCCTATCCTGCAAAAGGGGAGGAATTTAAAAAGCTGCCGCATCGCGACAGCTTCTCTGTATAGGAGCGTTGATTATTTGTCTCTCCAGGTAATACGGCCCTTGGTCAGGTCATATGGAGACATCTCCATCGTCACCTTGTCTCCCGGCAGAATACGGATAAAGTTCTTACGAAGCTTTCCGCTGATGTGAGCCAGCACCTGATGCCCATTTTCCAATTCCACCTTAAACATGGCATTGGGAAGTTTTTCTACTACTACGCCTTCAATTTCAATTACATCTTCTTTTGACATTCTTAACCTCCATGTCTTGTTGCGATACTCTTTGCTCTATTGCATACTCCGCATCAAAGGGAGAGGATCTCGGGATCTCCCTCGGTGATCAGGATCGTATTCTCATAGTGTGCGGATCGTTTGGAGTCCTGCGTGGTGATCGTCCAGTCATTGTCCTCCACCCAGATCTTCGGGGTTCCCATGTTGACCATCGGCTCAACCGCCAATGTCATCCCGGCCCGCAGCTTCAGTCCCCTGCCGATCGGTTTGAAATTCGGTACATACGGATCCTCATGCAGATTCGTACCGATCCCGTGTCCGGTCAGTTCACGCACTACGCTGTAGCCGTGCGCCTCAACGTACTTCTGGATCGCCTTGCCGATATCAAACAGATGGTTGCCGGCTCTGGCAAACCGGATGCCCTCAAAGAAACTCTCTCGGGTGACATCGATCAGTCTCTGATCTTCCTCAGAGATGGTCCCGACCGCATGGGTCCGCGCCGCATCGCTGTGATACCCCTGATAGATCACTCCGGCATCCAGACTGACAATATCGCCATCCTGCAGGATCCTCCTGTCATCCGGGATGCCGTGTACCACCTCATGATTCACGGATACACAGATGGACGCCGGAAATCCTTCATAATTCAGGAAGGATGGGATACATCCGAAATCACGGATGATCTCCTCTCCCTTCCGGTCGATCTCCTTCGTAGAAATCCCCGGCCGGATGATCCCTGCCAGTTCCTCGTGTACCTTTGCAAGGATCCGTCCCGCCTCACGCATCTTCTCTATCTCTTGTTCTGTCTTGATCGTTACTGCCATGTCAGCCCTCTTTCTCTTCTATATTATAGAAGGTTCAGGCATCTAACAGTGCACAGATATCTTCAAATCCTTTTTCCAGTCCGGTGCTTCCATCGATTGCATGGTGTACGCCGGCTTTCTTATAGTACTCGATCAGCGGAGCGGTCTGTGCATGGTATACTTCCAGTCTCTTCTTTACGGTCTCCGGCTCATCATCCTTACGGATCTGCAGTTCTTTGCCACAGTCATCACAAACACCCTCTGTCTTTGGTGGGATGTTTACTACGTGGTATGTTGCGCCACAGCCGGGACATACACGACGTCCGCCCATTCTGTCGATGATCGCCTGATCCTCGAGTGCGATCTCGATCGCATAGTCGATCTTCTCACCATTCTGTGCCAGGGCAGCAGTCAGTGCCTCTGCCTGAGGAATGGTTCTTGGGAATCCGTCTAAGATATAACCGTTCCGTGCATCCGGCTGATGGATACGGTCTACCACCAGATCACAGGTCAACTCATCAGGAACCAGTTCGCCGGCATCCATATAACTCTTGGCTTTCTTTCCAAGTTCTGTACCGTTCTTGATATTCTCACGGAAGATATCTCCGGTAGAAATATGTGGAATCCCGTACTTTTCTGCAATCTTGCTGGCATGTGTTCCTTTTCCTGCACCAGGTGCGCCTAACATAATAATCTTCATCAATATGCTCCTTTCATACATTTCAACCCATTTCGTTCTCTTTCGTTCATAATTACAATTTTCCTGTATAACACAAAAAATCAGTTCTAAAAAAATGAACGCACACGATATATCATATCGTAAATGCGTTCATGTTTCAACCTTTTATTCCCACTATTCAGAGATAAATCCCTTGTAATGGCGAATCAACATCTGTGATTCGATCTGCTTCAGTGTCTCGAGTACTACTCCGACGATAATGATCAGGGAAGTACCACCGAAGGATACATCTGCGCCAAATACTCCTGAGAAGAAGATTGGCACGAATGCGGTAAATGAAAGACCGATCGCACCGATAAGGATGATGCTGTTCAGTACATTCATCAGATACTCTGTGGTTGGCTTTCCCGGTCTGATTCCAGGAATAAAACCGCCCTGCTTCTTCATATTCATAGCCACTTCCTGTGGATTAAAGGTAATGGATGTATAGAAGTAAGCAAAGAAGATGATCAATGCAATGTAGATCACCAGACCCAGTGTATACTTGAACTCGCCGAAGCTGTCTGTGTTACACCATGCATTCTGGTTTAATACCTTTAAGCATTTCTGCAGTAAGGTTGCACCCTCTCCGGAAGCCGGCTCAACGCCTGCGAATTTGGCAATGACGATCGGCATGGAGAACAGAGATCCTGCAAAGATAACCGGGATAACACCTGCGGTATTGATCTTCAGCGGAATATGTGAAGATGCTCCACCAACCAGCTTTCTTCCCTGTGTCTTCTTGGAATACTGTACATTGATTCTTCTCTCACCATCTGACAGGTAAATGATAAATACTACCATACCTACTACGATGGCAAGGATGATAAGCGCGCCGAGTAACGCGTTTGTTGAGTTTGACGCACCCTTGACATACTTCTCATACAGAGATGAGAAATCGGAAGGCATACGTGAAACGATGTTATACAACAAGATGACGGAAATACCATTTCCTACGCCGTGCTCTGTAATCTGCTCACCGAGCCACATCAGGAATGCGGATCCGGCTGTCAGAGATACAATGACAACTGCGATAGACTGGAATGAAACTCCATCTGTTAAGTATCCTGCCTGGCCAAATCCAATCGCCATAGCAGCACTTTCCATAACGGAAAGAATGATGGTCACGTAACGAGTATACTCTGTGATCTTTTTTCTTCCCTCTTCACCATCTTTGTGCAGCTCTTCCAGACGTGGAATCGCAATCGTTAACAGCTGCAGGATAATGGATGATGTGATATATGGTGTAATGTTCAACGCGAAGACTGACAGATTCTCGAAAGAACCACCAGTCAACTGATTGAAAAAGTCCAGAGACTCTGTTGAACTGAACCACTCACTAATTACGCTGGAGTCAACTCCCGGTACTGGAAGCTGGCTGCCGATACGCACGACTACCAATGCGAACAATGTAAAGAAGATCTTACGACGCAGGTCTTTGATCTTAAATGCATTGCGAACGGTTTCAAACATTAGATCACCTCAGCTTTTCCACCAAGAGCCTCAATCTTCTCAACTGCACTCTTACTGAATGCATTCACCTGAACAGTAAGCTTCTTAGTTAATTCTCCGTTTCCAAGGATCTTAACACCGTCTAAAGCATTGCTGATCACGCCGCTCTCTAACAGTGTCTCTACGGTTACTACTGCTCCATCTTCAAATTTGTTTAACTTGTCAACGTTGATCGCTACGATCTGCTTTGCGTTGATATTGGTAAATCCTCTCTTTGGAAGACGTCTGTAAAGTGGCATCTGACCACCTTCAAAGCCCGGACGTGGAGCTCCTGAACGAGCCTTCTGTCCCTTATGACCCTTACCTGCTGTCTTTCCGTTTCCTGATCCATGACCACGGCCGCGACGGAATGCATCGCTCTGCTTTGAACCAGCTGCTGGACTTAATTCTGATAAATTCATGATATACCTCCTAAATATACTAACGAACTACGATCCCATCATACCATATATGAATGGGACTGCAACAGTGAAAAATTAAATTTTTCACTGTAACGCCTCCGCAGGCGCTGTCCTCGCTTCATAGTTTCACCGGGATCCGGTGATTAAATCTCCTCAACCTTTACCAGGTGCTTTACATGCCAAATCATGCCTCTAACTGCTTCATTGTCAGGAAGCTCAACAGACTTGTTTAACTTCTTTAAGCCTAAAGCTTCAACTGTTGCACGATGTTTTGGAATGGCACCAATAGTAGACTTTACTAATGTAACCTTTAACTTATCTGCCATGATATCCTCCTAACAAATATTAACCTAACAGTTCCTCTACAGAAATGCCACGTGCCTTTGCTACTTCCTCAGGTGTCTTTAAGTTCTTCAGACCCTCGATAGCAGCCAGAACGACATTCTGCTTGTTGTTAGAACCCAGAGATTTTGTACGGATGTTCTTGTATCCTGCTAACTCGAGTACGGCACGAGCCGGACCACCGGCGATGATACCAGTACCTTCTGGTGCTCTCTTAATCAGTACAGATGCGCTGCCGAACTTTCCTGTGAAGTCATGTGGCACGCTTCCGTTCTCGTCGATAGGAACTTCAACCAGTTTCTTTGTAGCGTCTTCCTTACCCTTGCGGATAGCCTCAGGAATCTCAGCAGCTTTACCAAGACCAACGCCAACATGGCCATTCTTATCGCCAACTACTACTAATGCAGTAAATCTCATATTACGTCCACCCTTAACTACCTTGGTGACACGCTTGATCGTTACTACATTATCTTCCAGCTCTAACTGGCTGGCATCAATAATTGTACGTTTCATGAGTTTTCCTCCTAATTCCAAATGCTAGAAATCTAAGCCTGCTTCTCTTGCTGCATCAGCTAAGGCCTTAATTTTACCCTGATATACAAAACCGCCTCTGTCGAATACGACTGTGTTAATGCCCTTATCCAGTGCTTTCTTAGCGATTACTTCGCCAAGTTTTGCAGCAGCTTCTACGTTGTTTGTCTTCTCAAGACCATCTGCAACGTCCTTCTGAAGTGTAGAAGCAGATACTAAGGTATTTCCAACAGTGTCATCGATAATCTGAGCGTACATATGATTGTTGCTTCTGAATACAGCTAAACGTGGTCTCTCGGTTGTGCCAGAAAGACGATTACGAACCTTCATGTGCTTCTTCACACGAATTTCTTTTCTTACCTGCTTGTTAATCATCGTATATTCACTCCTTTATTATTTTTTACCTGTCTTACCAACTTTACGTCTAATAACTTCATCAGCGTACTTGATACCCTTGCCCTTATATGGCTCTGGAGCTCTCTTTTCTCTGATTTCAGCAGCGTACTGGCCAACTTTTTCTTTATTGATACCCTTGACGATAATCTTGTTCTGACCATCTACTTCAACTTCGATTCCCTCTGGATCCTCCATCTCTACCGGATGAGAATATCCCAGGGACAGGATTAACTTCTTACCCTGCTTCTGTGCTCTGTAACCAACACCGTTTACCTCGAGAACCTTTGTGTATCCCTCAGTAACACCTACTACCATGTTGTAGATCAGAGTTCTTGTCAGACCATGAAGGGATTTCATCTTCTTGAGATCGTTTGGACGTGTTACGATTACTTCCTCGCCCTCTTTCTTGATCTCCATCTCTGCCGGGAGTACTCTCTCCAGTGTTCCCTTTGGTCCTTTTACAGTCACCTTATTATTTTCTGCGATCTCAACAGTTACGCCTGCCGGGATAGCGATAGGCATTTTTCCAATTCGTGACATGCCGTTACCTCCATATATTCATATACAATGGGAGCCTTACATTGTCTGGTGACTACCAAACAAATGCAAGTACCTCACCGCCTACGTTTTCTTTTCTTGCTTCCTTGTCAGTCATAACACCCTTGTTGGTAGAAATGATTGCAATACCCAGGCCGCCCAGGACCTTTGGAAGCTCATCCTTGCCAGCGTAAACACGAAGACCTGGCTTGGAGATTCTCTTGATTCCGGTAATGATCTTATCGTTCTTGTCAACACCGTACTTTAATGTGATGTGGATTGTCTTGATTCCATCTACATCTACCATCTCGAAATTCTTAATGTATCCTTCCTTTAACAGGATTTCTGCGATAGAAACCTTCATCTTTGAAGAAGGTACATCTACTGTATCGTGCTTTGCAGTATTTGCATTACGGATTCTTGTAAGCATATCTGCAATAGGATCGCTTGTCATCATCTTGTTTACCCTCCTTTTACCAGCTTGCTTTCTTCACGCCAGGAATCTGTCCATTGTAAGCCAACTCACGAAAACAGATTCTGCAAATACCGTATTTTCTTAAATAAGCATGTGGTCTACCACAAATTCTGCAACGATTGTACTCTCTTGTAGAGAACTTAGCTTTGCGCTGCTGCTTAATCTTCATAGAAGTCTTAGCCATGAGATTTTCCTCCTTACTTCTTGAATGGCATTCCAAACTGTGCCAATAATTCACGAGCTTCTGCGTCAGTCTTTGCGGTGGTTACCACGATGATATCCATACCTCTGACCTTATCTACCTTGTCGTACTCGATCTCTGGGAAGATTAACTGCTCCTTGATTCCAAGAGCGTAATTTCCTCTTCCGTCGAATGCATCCGGATTAACACCACGGAAGTCGCGGACACGAGGCAGTGCCAGGTTTACCAGACGATCGAGGAAGTCATACATCTTCTCTCCTCTTAAGGTAACCTTACATCCGATTGGCATACCCTCACGGATCTTAAAGTTTGCTACGGAATTCTTTGCCTTTGTAGTCACAGCCTTCTGACCTGTGATCTGCTCTAACTCAGCCATAGCTGTGTCAAGGATCTTAGAATTCTCTTTCGCCTCGCCGATACCCATGTTTACCACGATCTTGTCGATCTTAGGTACCTGCATCACGTTTGTATAACCAAATTTCTTAGTCATTGCATCAACGATTTCGTTGTAATAAGTTTCTTTTAAACGAGCCACGTTAAATGTCCTCCTTTCCATAGTAATTAATCGATAACTTCACCAGTTGCTTTTGCATAACGAACCTTCTTGCCATCTTCAACCTTGAATCCAACGCGGGAAGGCTTTCCCTTGCTAACGTACATTACGTTAGAAATGTCAAGTGGTGCTGACTGCTGGATGATTCCACCCTGTGGGTTTGCCTGACTTGGCTTTGCATGCTTAGTTACCTGATTAATTCCTTCGATAACAACCTTGCCATCCTTGACAGATGTTACCTTGCCCTCACGGCCTTTATCTTTACCGGCGATTACCTTTACGGTATCACCCTTCTTAATCTTACTGGTTGCCACTGTCGACACCTCCTTATAATACTTCTGGTGCTAATGAAACGATTTTCATAAACTGTTTGTCTCTTAACTCTCTGGCTACTGGTCCAAAGATACGTGTTCCCTTTGGTGTCTTATCATCCTTGATGATTACGGCTGCGTTCTCATCGAATTTGATGTAAGATCCGTCCGGACGACGTGTGGTCTTAACTGTACGAACAACAACAGCCTTGACTACATCACCCTTCTTTACAACACCGCCTGGTGTTGCATCTTTAACAGAAGCAACGATGACGTCACCGATTGTAGCGTATCTTCTTGTAGATCCGCCCATAACTCTGATACAAAGAAGTTCTTTAGCACCTGTATTATCAGCTACTTTCAGTCTTGATTCCTGCTGTACCATGTTTACCTCCATATTCTGTCGAAAAATTACTTCGACTTTCCTCGATTTACACTAAATTACTTTGCTCTCTCGATGATCTCTACCAGTCTCCATCTCTTATCCTTTGACAGTGGTCTGGTCTCCATAACTCTTACTCTATCACCAATCTTGCATTCATTGTTCTCGTCATGAACCTTCATCTTACGGGTTCTTTTAACGATTTTGTTGTAAAGTGGATGCTTTACATTATCTACAACAGCAACAACGACTGTTTTGTCCATCTTGTCGCTTACAACTTTACCGACACGAGTCTTTCTAAGATTTCTCTCCACGATCGTGTTCTCCTTTCCTAACAATGTGGCCTGAACAGGCATCTATTATTTCTGAGCTGCGAGCACTGTCTGGATTCTTGCGATGTTCTTCTTAACTTCGCGAATACGACTTGTGTTGTCCAGCTGATTTGTTGCGTTCTGGAACTTCAGATTAAAAAGCTCCTTCTTTGCAGCTACTAAATCTTCATTTAACTCTGCTGCAGATTTTGTTCTTAAATCCTCTAAAAACTGCTTACTCTTCACTGCCCGCACCTCCTTCTAAGTCTGCGCGAGATACGACCTTACATTTCACTGGTAACTTGTGAGTTGCAAGACGTAAAGCTTCTCTAGCTACTTCCTCTGATACGCCAGAGATCTCGAACATTACGCGACCTGGCTTAACTACTGCTACCCAATACTCCAGTGCACCCTTTCCGGAACCCATTCGGGTCTCAGCAGGCTTTGCTGTTACTGGCTTATCCGGGAAAATCTTGATCCAGACCTTACCACCACGCTTGATGTAACGCGTCATCGCGATACGGGCAGCCTCGATCTGATTTGACTTAATCCATGCTGGTTCTAAAGCAACGATACCGTAATCACCGTTTGAAATCTTGTTTCCTCTGAGCGCCTTACCTGTCATGCTACCGCGGAACTGTTTACGATGCTTTACTCTCTTTGGCATTAACATTATTTATCGCTCCCTTCCTTTTTGGTCTTCTTGGTTGGAAGGATTTCACCGTGGTAAACCCAAACCTTTACACCAACCTTACCATAAGTTGTGTCGGCCTCTGCGAAACCGTAGTCAATATCTGCACGAAGTGTCTGAAGAGGAGTGGTTCCCTCTGTGTAAGTCTCTGTACGAGCCATATCAGCTCCACCAAGACGTCCTGAACAAGATGCCTTAACACCCTTTGCTCCGGTCTTCATGGTTCTGCTCATTGCAGACTTCATTGCACGACGGAAAGAAATACGATTCTCTAACTGCTGTGCAATATTCTCAGCTACTAACTGAGCGTGGCTGTCAGGGTTCTTGATATCCATGATCTTGATATCTAAGGCTACCTTACGGTCGATCACCTTTAACAGCTCTTTCTTCAGATTCTCGATCTCTGCTCCACCCTTACCAATTACAAAGCCAGGCTTTGCTGTATGAATGATAACTCTAACCTTGTCGGTTGGTCTCTCAATCTCAATCTTTGAGATACCGGCGCTGTATAACTTCTTCTTTACAAACTTTCTGATGTTGTAATCTTCTACAAGATAGTCTGCAAATTTGTCCTCTGCAAACCAATTAGAATCCCAGTCACTGATAACGCCGACTCTTAAACCATGAGGATTAACTTTCTGTCCCATTTTGATCTCCTTTCATCTGAACCAACGGATCTTAGCGCTCGTTGAGAACGATTGTGATGTGACTCATTCTCTTCTCAATACGATATGCTCTACCCTGTGCTCTTGGTCTGATTCTCTTCATTGTCGGTCCTTTGTTTGCATAACACTCTTCAATGTATAAATCTGCAGGATTCATACCATTGTTGTTCTCTGCGTTTGCAACTGCAGACTGTAATAACTTTAAGATGATGCTAGAAGCATATCTTGGATTGTACGTTAAAATACCAATTGCTGTTTCTACATCTTTGCCTCTGATGGCGTCTAACACATAACATGCCTTCTGAACAGATACTCTTGCATAAGATAACTTTGCAGAAGGTCTGGTGTCTCTCTGGTTCTCATTTCTCTCTCTTTTAATTTGAGATCTATGTCCCTTTGCCATGGATGAAGCCTCCTTTCAATCAATCAAATATACTATGAGGTCTGCGGGGCGCAGGCTGTATCAGCCTGCCTGCCTCCTGCATTCCTATCTTCCTTTTTTCTCGTCCTTACCATGTCCTCTATAGGTTCTGGTTGCAACGAACTCGCCGAGCTTATGTCCTACCATATCCTCTGTTACATATACAGGTACATGCTTTCTTCCGTCATGTACTGCAAATGTCAAACCAACGAATGATGGGAAAATAGTGGAACGACGAGACCATGTCTTAATAACAGCCTTATCGTCTGATGCTACTGCTGCATCTACCTTCTTTAAAAGATGAGCATCAGCGAAAGGTCCCTTCTTTAATGAACGTGCCATTGTATCCTCCATTCTGCCAGTGATCTACTGGCTCGTGAGCTCTGCAATTATTTTGCCAAAGCTTTACCATCTCTTCTACGAACGATCAACTTATTAGACTTGTTGTTCTTCTTACGTGTCTTCAAGCCGAGTGCAGGCTTGCCCCAAGGTGTGCAAGGTCCGGAACGTCCAACTGGAGCCTTACCTTCACCACCACCGTGTGGATGGTCATTAGGGTTCATTACGGAACCACGAACTGTAGGTCTGATACCCATGTTTCTCTTACGACCGGCTTTACCGATGTTAACCAGAGCATGCTCACCGTTTCCGACAACTCCGATGGTTGCGCGGCATACGATAGGAACCATTCTCATCTCACCGGATGGAAGACGAAGTGTTGCATACTTTCCTTCCTTTGCCATCAGCTGTGCGCTGATACCAGCAGAACGAACGAGCTGTCCGCCCTTGCCAGGGTATAACTCAATGTTGTGTACCTGGGTACCTACCGGGATGTTAGCCAGTGGTAAGCAGTTACCAACCTGGATCTCTGCCTCAGGACCATTCATGATCTTCTGACCAACCTTCAGTCCCTCCGGAGCCAGGATATATGCCTTCTCACCGTCTGCGTAGCAGATCAGTGCGATATTTGCTGTACGGTTTGGATCGTACTCGATGGTCTTAACCGTTGCCGGAATACCATCTTTCTTATTTCTCTTGAAATCGATGATTCTGTACTTTCTTCTGGAACCGCCGCCGTGATGTCTTACAGTGATCTTACCCTGATTGTTACGACCGGCGTTCTTCTTCAGAGACACAGTTAAAGACTTTTCCGGAGAAACAGCAGTGATCTCTGTCTTGTCCAGTGTCGTCATATGTCTTCTGGAAGGGGTATATGGGTTAAACTTTTTGATTCCCATGACGTTTATCTCCTTTCAATACTTCCGCCTGATAGGTTTTCCAGGCGAATATGCTGCGATATCTTACAGACCCTCGAAGATCTCGATATCCTTGCTGTCCTCAGTAAGCTGAACGATTGCTTTCTTTGTCTTAGCAGTCTTTCCCTGAGTTCTTCCACGACGACGAGTCTTACCGTCGTTGTTCATGGTGTTTACCTTGGCAACCTTTGTGCCCTCGAAAAGCTTCTCTACAGCTTCCTTGATCTGAGCCTTTGTTGCTTCAGGATGTACGGAAAATGTGTACTTCTTAAATTCCATGCCAGCCATGGACTTCTCAGTGATGATTGGCTTCTGGATAATGTCATAATACTTTAAATCTGCCATTATGCGTACACCTCCTCAATTCTCTCTACTGCATTCTTTACGATCACTACGGTATCGTATTTCAGGATATCGTATACGTTGATCTCTGCAGAAGTAACAGTTCTTACACCCTCGATGTTCTTTGCAGAACACAGTACAGTGTTGTTTGCTGCTGCGATGTCCTCAGCAACCTTTTCCTCGTCCTTCTTCTTTCCTTCAAGAACGATCAGTGCCTTGTTTACATCCAGAGCCTTCAGAACATTTACTACGTTCTTTGTCTTGATCTCATCGAATGCCAGATCCTCTACTACGAAGAACTTGCCCTCGTTAACTTTGCTTGTCAGTGCAGACTTGATTGCTGCAGCCTTCTCCTTCTTGTTCATCTTGAAGGAATAATCTCTAGGTGTTGGAGCAAATACAACACCACCGCCGGTCCACTGTGGAGATCTTGTAGAACCCTGTCTTGCATGACCTGTTCCCTTCTGTCTCCAAGGCTTACGGCCACCGCCGCGGACTTCTGAACGAGTCTTAGCCTTCTGTGTACCCTGACGCTTGTTTGCAAGCTGTAATACAACAGCCATATGCATCAAATGCTCATTTACATTTGCAGCGAACACGCTATCTTTGAGTTCCATAGAACCTACTTCGCTGCCTTCCTTATTATAAACAGATACGTTAGCCATCTGTGTGCTCCTCCTTTCTAAAAGAATTACTTAGAAACCTTAACAGTTTCCTTCAGTGTGATAACAGATTTCTTTGGTCCAGGAACAGCGCCCTTAACCAGAATCAGATTCTGCTCAGCATCAACACGTACGATCTCAAGATTCTGGATTGTTACCTTTACAGAACCCATCTGACCAGGCATCTTCTTGCCCTTGAATACGCGGCTAGGATCGGAACAAGCTCCATTGGAACCTGCATGTCTATGGAACTTGGAACCATGTCCCATAGGTCCTCTGTGCAGACCGTGTCTCTTGATCGCACCCTGGAATCCCTTACCTTTGCTTGTGCCTGTAGCATCAATCTTGTCACCAACCTCGAAGATGTCTGCTTTGATTTCCTGGCCCAAGGTGTAGTTCTCTGCATCCTCAAGCTTGAACTCTTTCAGATATCTCTTGCCAGTTACACCTGCTTTCGCAAAATGTCCCTGCAGTGGCTTGTTAACGCCGTGACTTCTCTTTACTTCTTTCTTTCCGGTAGCATCTTTTGTGATCACCTTGTCTTTCTTGTCCACAAAGCCTACCTGAACTGCACTGTAACCGTCGTTGTCCACAGTTTTAACCTGTGTTACATAACAAGGACCAGCCTGAAGTACAGTAACCGGAGTCAGTACTCCGTTGTCGTTGAAGATCTGTGTCATACCGATCTTCGTAGCTAAAATAGCTTTCTTCATTTTGTTTTACCTCCTGTTTGATCTACAGCGGATTTTATAGATAACAGCACCGCCTGTGAACAGTCTGCCATTGCTATAAAATCATCCTAGATGGTTTACATCTATAATAAACCCTAAGGATTTACGATTTTAATTCCTACTTCTCTTTCATCTTGAGCTCAACCGCTACACCAGATGGCATCTCCATCTTGGTAAGGGCTTCAATGGTCTTCTGAGTAGGAGCGATTACATCAATCAGTCTCTTGTGAGTTCTCTGCTCGAACTGCTCTCTGGAATCCTTATACTTATGAACAGCACGAAGAATCGTAACTACTTCCTTCTTGGTCGGAAGTGGTACAGGACCGCTAACCTTAGCACCTGTCTTCTTAACTGTGTCGATAATTTTTCCAGCCGCATGATCGATCTGATTGTGGTCATACGCTTTCAGTGTAATTCTCATTACGTTTGCCATAAAAAAAGCCGCCTCCTTTTCGCACTTTGGTGAACAACTGATCTGCCGTCTCCGGCTAAGCCAATGGATATTTTGACTCTGTTCACTAATTACAGCGCAACAAGTGGTGACTGTACACTTATCCGGGTGTGTCCTATTTTTTAACACAGGATTCATAGAACACCCGTCTTATCTGCTACTAAGCAGAATGTTAAATTGTATACAGTGACTTGTCGCCAGTTTTCTAACTTGACATTCGCTCCACGGAAAACCTGCCGTCTGTCTCCATCCGGCAGCAACCTCACGCTTCACCGCTATCATGCCACAGCATCTACTAATATACAACTTTTATCGTGCTTTTGCAAGTTTTCTGTCGTTTTTTTACGTCGCAAAATGATTTTCTACGTTTTGCACAATTTATCTCCTGTTTTCTTTTATTTCACAGACATTTTGTACATTTCCATCAATTTGTCATAAGCATTACTTATAGCAACCTATAATTCATTCGTATTATCCTATCCGTCCTGTCCTGTGCTATGATAAAAGCACGATAACGATTGATGCAGTTCAATCGGAATGACTACAGAGACTCAGCACGACAGAGCAACAGAACGGAGGTCTTTATATATGAAGAAAACAATCTTATGCATCGGCGATTCCAACACTTACGGTCTCAATCCGGCCAATTGGGAACGATTTGGTCACGGCATCCGCTGGACCAGTCTTCTGGCCGACAAACTCCGCCCACAGAATATAGAGATTATCGAAGAAGGACTGTGCGGCCGCACCTCCGTCTATGAGGATGCCGTCCGCCCACACCGTGCACTGATCAGGAATCTCGATCTGATCCTTGAGACGCACGCTCCGGTAGACTATGTGGTTCTGATGCTCGGCACCAATGACTGCAAAAGTGCATTTCACGCCTCCGCTCCCGAAATAGCAAGCGGAGTATCCGATCTGTTAGATATCCTCGAACGTTTTGTTCCTGCATCGCACATTCTGCTGCTTTCACCGATCCATCTGGGAAACCGCGTCTTTGAGGATGGATTTGATCCGGAATTCAACCGGCAGTCCGTCCGCGTCAGCCGGGAACTCGCCTCCTGCTACAAAGAGCTGGCACAGTCACGTGGCACCTTCTTCCTGGACGCTTCCCGTGTGGCCGCGCCGAGTGCGCTTGATCAGGAGCACATGGATGCATCCGGCCACGCCGCCCTGTCCGACCTCATCGCCCGGACTTTCGTCCGACACATTTTTCCGGCCACATCCAGCCGGTCTGCATCCGCCGGCACAAAACATATCGCCTGACTTCCTGTCAGCGATCCGGGAATATTCCCCACCATTTTCATCTACCATATATAAAAGGCATGCTGTTTCATAGCATGCCTTTTATATAGTAGAAACTCTTTTTATATCCATTCTGTTCATACATTACAATCTTGTGTACGCGTATTATTGTATACGTCAAAAAAATAAAAAACCGATACATATAGTTATGTCTATATGTACCGGTCTAAAAAATATTTTCTGATGTCTGTGATCAATCCTGCGCCTCACCGTCTTCAAGCATGGCAGCTTCATATTTCTCCAATATGATGGACTGGATCGTCTCTCTCGTCTCCGAATTGATCGGATGTGCAATATCCCTGTACTCGCCATCCCCGGCCTTACGGCTAGGCATTGCGATGAACAATCCTTTTTCTCCTTCGATCACTTTAATATCATGAACAACAAATTCTTCATCTAAGGTGATGGAAACGACCGCTCTCATCTTTCCCTCTTTTGTGATCTTGCGGATACGTACATCTGTTATCTGCACAGTTAGAACCCCCTTTGATTCATACTTTGGCCATTATAACGCATACCGCTCATTCTTTTCAACTATAATCCGAATCTTTCCATCTTCTCCGATATATTCGGTGTTAGCGCGGATTGTATCTCTGCTTTCTACGATACAATTCTCAATATGTGTATTGTCCCCGATATAAACATCATTCAGGATGATGGAATTCTTGATGGTACAATTATTGCCAACATATACTTCTTTGAAAAGGATAGATCCTTCTACAGTTCCATTGATGATGCATCCACTGGAAACCAGGCTGTTCTTGACATTGGCGCCCACATTATACTTGGCAGGCGGCAGATCCTGAACCTTGGAATATACATCCGGATACTGGCGGAAGAAGAAATCTCTGACCTCCGGCTTCAGGAAGTCCATGTTTGCGCGGAAGTACGCTTCGACAGAAGCGATATTGCTCCAGTACTCCTCGAGATGATATGCATAGATCTTTTTGATGTCTTTGTATCGAATCATGATATCTTTTACAAAATCATATCTCTCCTCCTGCGCTGCCTTCTCGATCAGTTCAATCAGAAGACGTCTACGCAGCACATAGATACCCGTAGAGATCTGCTGGCCATCGGCCTGGATCGGCTTCTCCTCGAAGTCTGTCACACGGCCGTCATCCTGCGTCTTGATAATACCGAAGCGGGTTGGATCATCACCCTCCGGCATCTTCGCTGTAACGATCGTAAAGTCTGCCTTTTTCGCAATATGATATTCCAATACCTTGTTATAATCCAGTTTGTAGATACCATCTCCTGAGGCAATCACAACATAAGGCTCATGGCTGTTCTTCAGGAAGTCCAGATTCTGCGCCATGGCATCCGCCGTACCGCGGTACCAGGAATTGTTGTCCGGAGTAGTGGTAGGAGTGAATACATAGAGTCCCCCCTGCTTTCTTCCGAAGTCCCACCATTTGGAAGAATTTAAATGTTCATTTAATGACTTTGCATTGTACTGGGTAAATACCGCCACCTTCTGAATGTGGGAGTTGCTCATATTACTCAGCACAAAATCAATACTTCGATAACCGCCTGCGATTGGCATAGCGGCAATGGCTCTCTTGTTGGAAAGTTCTCTCATGCGGCTGTTGTTTCCGCCCGCTAATACAATACCGATTGCTCTCATTCACTATCACCTACCTTAATCAATGTCTCACCGCTGTCCAACAGTCCGTTCGGATAATCCTTCTCCGTCGTGACACCGTGGATCGCTGTATTCTTGCCAATGCGCACGCCATCCGGGATGACAGAGTCCTCACCAATGGTCACCAGTCCGAATGCATATACGGATGGCTTCCAGGTATTCTCCTTCTCCTCACCAACGCACAACTGGCAATTCTTACCGATCTGAACATTCTCGGCAATGATAGATTTATCAACCACCGTTCCCTCTCCGATCGAAGCTCCGTTCATCAGGATGGAATCTCTGACAACCGCTCCCGGTGCAATGTATACACCCGATCCGATGACGGAATTATGTACCTCACCATAGATCTCGCTGGCTTCACCGATGATTGCTTTGTCCACAACCGCACTGTCTGCAATATACTGCGGAGGAATCCGGTCTGTCTTGGTATAGATCTTCCAGAACTCCTCGTATAAATTAAAGACAGGAATCAGGTCTACCAGTTCCATATTGGACTCCCAGTATGAGCCCAGAGTTCCAACATCTTTCCAGTATCCATTGAACTCGTATGCAAAGATACGGCCGCCTCTCTCATGGCAATATGGAATGATATGCTTACCGAAGTCACATCCCGGCTGATCCTTCATCTTGATCAGCGCATCGCGGAGTACCGGCCATGAGAAAATATAGATACCCATGGAAGCCAGGTTGCTGCGCGGATGTTCCGGCTTCTCCTCAAACTCCTGGATCTGCTTATTCTCATCTGTGATAACGACACCAAAACGGCTGGCCTCTTCGATAGGCACCGGAATGGTAGCCAACGTCACGTCCGCCTTATTCTTTTTGTGGAAGTCTAACATCACTTCATAGTCCATCTTGTAGATGTGGTCACCACCCAGAATCAGCACATAGTCCGGGTTATAGTATTCCATATAACGCAGGTTCTGGTAGATGGCATTTGCGGTACCGGTGTACCACTCACTGCTCGTGCTCTTCTCATAAGGAGGAAGAATGGATACGCCACCCACATTGCGATCCAGATCCCAGGGAATACCAATCCCAATATGTGTATTTAATCGAAGTGGCTGATACTGTGTCAGGACACCTACGGTGTCGACACCGGAATTAATACAGTTGCTGAGCGGAAAATCAATAATACGATATTTACCACCAAAGGAAACTGCAGGTTTAGCTACATCAGATGTCAAAACACCCAGACGGGATCCCTGACCACCTGCAAGCAACATTGCTATCATTTCTTTCTTAATCACGTTATCACCTCTTGTTGTTCAAAATATATTCATATTATAACATAAATTATATATATTTGAAACAATTTTCACTAAATAAATCTGGAATTTTCGTCTTTTTTAGACATTTTTTACAAGCATTTACCCGGTTATTGTGAATTTTACAGGCCTTCGCCCCTCTTTTCTCCCTGCTTTGTGCAATTTGACCTTTCCAAATTAGGGATTGTACTTTACAACCACCTCGATATATAATAAGAAGAAAACACGATTAACAGGGGGCATTTTCATGTATCAGATTGACTTTAACCATCCATGCAAAGCCTACTTCATGGGCATTGGCGGTATCAGCATGAGCGGATTCGCACAGCTTCTCCATGAATACGGGTTCACCGTGTGTGGTTCCGATATGAAAGAAAGCAAGATCACCAGCCATCTGGAGTCTCTCGGGATCCAGATCATCTACGGGCAGAAGGCCGAAAACATCACACCGGACATCGACTTTGTGGTCTACACCGCAGCCATCCATCCGGACAATCCCGAATTTGCTGCCGCAAAGGCCATGGGGATTCCGATGATGGAGCGCGCCGTCATGGTAGGGCAGGTAATGAAAAACTACGCCAATGCCATTGCGATTGCCGGCACACACGGCAAGACCACCACGACGTCCATGGTATCCCATATCTTCATGGCTGCAGCCAAGGATCCTACGATCTCTGTGGGCGGCATTCTGGATGCCATCGGTGGAAATATCCGCGTCGGACACTCTGACAATTTCATCACCGAAGCCTGCGAATATACAAATAGTTTTCTGAAGTTCTTCCCTACCGCAGGCGTGATCTTAAACATCGATGCAGACCATCTGGACTTTTTCAAGGATCTGGACGACATCCGCCATTCGTTCCACGAATTTGCCAAGCTGATTCCGGAGCATGGCGTTCTGATCATCAACGGCGCTATCCCGGATCTCGATACATTTACCGGCGATCTCTCCTGTCAGGTCATCACCTTCGGTCTGGAGGACAGCTGCCGCTACACCGCTTCTGATATTACATACGACGAGTTCGGACACGGTTCTTATACTCTGGTCGTCGACGGAAAACCATCCGGTCATGTCGATCTGTCTGTCATCGGCAGCCACAATGTCTGCAATTCGTTAGCAGCCATTGCTCTGGCGCAGTATTATCATATTGATATGGATACGATCCTGACCGGCCTGAAGGCTTTCCAGGGTACGGAGCGCCGCTTTGAACAAAAAGGAGCTTTCCAGGGAGTGACGGTGGTTGACGATTATGCGCACCACCCAACCGAGATTGCCGCAACACTGAAAGCCGCCGAGAAATATCCACACAAGCATCTTTGGTGCGTCTTCCAGCCACACACTTACAGCAGGACCAGAGCACTTCTCCATGAATTTGCGGACGCACTGAGCCTGGCCGAAAATGTCGTGCTGGCCGATATCTACGCCGCACGCGAAGCTGATCCGGGAGATATCTCCTCGCGTACACTGCAGGAGGAATTAAAGAAACGAGGCAAAGACTCATACTATTTTCCATCCTTTGATGAGATCAAACAATTTTTACGCGAAAATTGTTCAGAAGGTGATTTGTTGATAACTATGGGTGCCGGGAATGTAGTAACCATCGGCGAAGACTTAATTTCAGAATAATTATCCACATTATCCACAAAAAGATGGCTCCATTTGTGAACATCTCTTTGTGGATAATTTTTTTCCCATCTCCCGGGGTTATTCACGTTTTTTCGCAAAACTATCCACATTATCCACATTTTCGAAACTCGCCCCCCGTCCTATGCCCCCCCTATTTGCAACTCAAACCATGTGTGTTAAAATGTGATGAGCCACAAAGGAAGCCAAGCGACTGCGAAGCAGGCATTTGGATTCCTGGGCTCATCAACGAGCAAATTGGCTGCGACAGCAGCCGAAAAGCTTGGAACAAGCGCATTTGCGAGTGAAAAGGGATGAGCCACAAAGGAAGCCAAGCGACTGCGAAGCAGGCATTTGGATTCCTGGGCTCATCAACGAGCAAATTGGCTGCGACAGCAGCCGAAAAGCTTGGAACAAGCGCATTTGCTTCGTACTAACACATCTGATTGGAGTGTTCTACTCATGAATAACCTATTAAACTATGCCTGTGCGGTATCATCCCTCACAGGCATACATAATACATTTATCGAAAAATACATGCTCAATGCCAACGGAAGTTTCGTCAAAGTGTACCTCTTCCTGGCCAAATGCATCCAGGCACGGGAATCCTTCTCGATCTCCTCGCTCGCAGACCGCATGGAATCTACCGAGAACGACATTATCCGTGCACTCAATTACTGGGAGAAAAAGGAACTGATCCAGATCACCAAAAACACCGACGGCGTGATCACCGGTCTGTTTCTTACCGATCCGGATCGCCCGGGAGCTTCTTCCGTCTTTGCAGCCGCTCCGGCGGGTACAGCCCCGGCTCCGGCCGCACAGGCTGTTTCTCCCCAGCCAAACCCATCCGATATGCAGGAAGTTCTTCCGGCTTCCCAGGAGCCGGTCACCCCTTCCGCATCATTGCATGGCCAGCAGCACCAGTACAGTTTCTGTGTCTCTGACGAACAGCGCCGTGCCCTGGCCAGCGATGATTCCCTGGAGATGCTTCTGAAAGTCGTATCTACCTTTTATGGGCGTCCGCTCAGACCAAATGAGACCCAGACTATCATCTACCTCTACTCAGAACTGCATTTTTCAGAGGAGTTGATCATCCATCTCTACGAACACTGCGTGGAGCTGGGCAAAACTAAAAACAGTTATGTCCAGAAAGTGGCGATCAGCTGGCACGAAAAGCAGGTCAAAAACGTGGAGGATGCCCGCAATGTCAGCGCAAACTTCAATGCCGGCTACAATCAGGTATCCCGTGCATTCGCCCTGGGACGGGCCCTCAGTCCTGCCGAGACCCGCTATGTAGACCGCTGGTTGGACGAATGGGGCATGGATCTGGCCGTCATCCTGGAGGCCTGCAACCGCACGATCCTAAAGCTCCAGCACGGAGACTTCAAATACTGTGACGGTGTTCTGGACAAATGGCACAAAGAAAATGTACGCACGCTGCAGGATATCCAGGAGGCAGATGAACGCTACGAGCGCAAGAAAAGCGCACAGCGCAGTGTACCGCCCGCTTCCCAGGCAACACAAAAACGGACCCCTTACCACAATTTTTCCCAGCACGGTCTCTCCTCTGAGGAGGCTGACTCCCTGGAGAAAAAACTGTTACACGCCAACTAACTGCAGAATTGAGGTACCCTTATGAGCATTACCGACAGTCAATACCGCGATCTGATGCACGAATATGATGTGACACGCCGCGAGAACCAATATCAGCAGGAACGCCGTTCAGAAGCGTTAAAAGCAGAAATTCCCGAACTCGCCCAGATCGATCAGGATATTATCACCTCTTCCATCAAACAGGCCAAAAAGAGCCTCCTGAGCGGTGAAACACCTCAGGAAGCCGCTGACTTCCAGCAAGCCCTGGCCGATCTGATCCAGCGCAAACAGGATCTTCTGGTGGAACACGGCTACCCCGCAGACTATCTCGCTATCCAGTATCAGTGTCCGGACTGCAAAGACACCGGCTATATCCATTCTAAACCCTGTCACTGCCTGAATCAGAAAAAGAGCCGTCTGCTCTACTCCAACTCCAATCTGGAACATATTCTTGCAGATGAGAATTTTTCTACATTTCGGGAGAGTTTTTTTTCAGAGGATTATGTCAGTGAGGATATCGGCCTGACACCCCGTGAAAATATCCTGCGCATCCGTGACAACTGTCTGGACTTCGTCAAACACTTTGATGACGCCTATGACAACCTGATCTTCTACGGTGCTCCGGGCGTCGGAAAAACCTTTTTGACACACTGCATTGCCAAGGAACTTCTGGACAGCGGACATTCGGTCGTCTATTTGACTTCTTTGGGGTTATTTGATATTTTAGAATTGCAAATCTTCGGCAAAAACCGGGAGGCGCATCAAAATGTGCAGCAGATTCAGGATTTGCTGCAATGTGATCTGTTGATCATCGATGATCTGGGCACAGAGCTGACCAATAACTTCACCAATTCCCAGCTCTACCATTTCATCGAAGAACGTCACGTACACAAGCGTTCTACGATCCTGTCGACAAATCTCCCTCTTCAGGAGATGCATGACCGTTATGGCGAGCGTATCTTCTCCCGTTTTACCGGTTATTATCACTTCTGCAAGGTGGTCGGAGAAGACATTCGTCAGATCAAACGCTTCATCTGAGCCGTGGCAGATATATTTCATACAATTCATCAATGGATTTTTATAGGAGGATATTTCAAATGAAAAGACATGACAAGCTGGCGGAGACCATTCCGGTTGGTACACTCGGCATCCTGGCTCTGGAGAGCAGCAGAGATATGGGACAGAAAGTAAATGACTATATCGTTGAATGGCGTAAGGACCGCGCCGAGCAGAATGCACCGGCCAGCAACTTTGCCGGTTACAACAGAGATTCTTACCTGATCGACTGCGCCTGTCCGCGTTTCGGTTCCGGTGAGGCCAAGGGCCTGATCCGCGAGTCTGTCCGTGGCGAGGACCTCTATCTTCTGGTTGACGTCTGCAACCACAGCCTGACTTACAAGGTCTGCGGCCAGGTCAATCACATGTCTCCCGATGATCATTATCAGGATTTGAAACGTCTGATCGCGGCTGTAGGCGGCAAAGCACGCCGTATTACAGTCATTATGCCTTTCTTATATGAGAGCCGCCAGCACCGCAGATCCACCAGAGAGTCTCTGGACTGTGCTCTGGCATTGCAGGAGCTGACACAGATGGGAGTTGAGAGCATCATCACCTTTGATGCACATGATCCCCGTGTCCAGAACGCCATCCCTCTCAAGAGTTTTGAGACGGTGATGCCTACTTATCAGTTTATCAAGGCCATCCTCAACAATATCCCGGATATCCGGATCGATGCAGACCATCTGATGATCATCAGCCCGGATGAGGGTGCTATGAGCCGTGCCGTTTACTTCGCCAATGTCATGGGCGTCGATATCGGAATGTTCTACAAGAGAAGAGATTACAGCCGTATCGTCGATGGCCGCAATCCGATCATCGCACATGAGTTCCTCGGCTCCGATCTTGAGGGCAAGGATGTAATCATCGTCGATGACATGATCTCCTCCGGTGAGAGTATGATCGATGTTGCCACCGAGTTAAAGCGCCGCAAGGCCGGACGTATTTTCGTTGCCGCTACCTTCGGCCTGTTTACCAATGGCATGGATAAGTTTGACGAGGCCGTAGAAAAGGGTCTGATCTACCGTGTCATGACCACCAATCTGGTGTATCAGCCGGAAGAGGTTCTGAAAAGAGACTATTATATCAACGTAGATATGAGCAAGTATGTTGCACTACTGATCGATACCCTGAACCATGACCAGTCCATCAGCGATCTGCTGAATCCGACCGAGCGCATTCAGAATATCTTAAAGAAATTCGGACAGCGATAAGATCCATCACATATAACATCAAAGACGCCGTTTTTACACGGCGTCTTTTTTATACTTGTAACGTAGGGTGACAAATGACAAGACGTGTGTTTTGCCATTTTTATAATTTGGTTCTTTTTCTCCTTTTTTTGTTTAGGTAGTTTATTTTTTGTTTATTTTTTTTACAAATTTTCACCACAACTGCACGATATAATGAATTTAAATCAAACGAAAGAACAAACAGATCGTTTGATTCCCGAATATGCTGATACCTTATATTCGTTATAGATTCTTTTTCATTTTTTTCATTTGCGGTCGCTTGATAGCTCCCTCTATCTGGCGACCAACTCCTTTATTTTATTCAGTTCGAAAAGACCCGGGCTCGCACACCCGGGTCTTTTCCTGTTTTTCCGGGGATGTCGTCACTGTGCTACGTCCATCCCCGGACTACATTTATACTGCTTTCAACACTGCGTTTTATACAGCGTTTCTATTCCGTTCTCCCGGAAATCTCTCAGGAGAGCTTCTCGACACCCAATGTCACTTTCTCCCCATTGAGATTCCACTCTTTGGTAAATCCGGCAGCCGTTCCATATACAACCTCATCACAAAGCACTTCCTGCTTGATCTGCGCCTCATTGGCCCGGATCGTATTCTGTACCTTGTCATTGTCCTGCATAGACAGGCGGATGTGATCCATCACCTCAAAGCCGGCATCCTTACGCATGGTCTGTACCTTGCTGATCACCTCACGCACAAAGCCCTCTTCCAGAAGCTCCGGTGTCAGGTTGGTATCCAGAACCACAGTGATACCATGGTCTGTATCGGAGACGTATCCCTCCATCTGGGCAGCTTCGATCAGCAGATCCTCCTCGGCGAGAGCCTCCTCCTGACCGTCGACGGTGATCGTCAATGTACCCTTGCTCTTAAGCTCTGCCATCGCCTTCTGGCCATCCAGACCTGCCAGGATCTCACGAACCACACCCACATTCTTTCCAAAGCGGCGTCCCAGTGTCTTAAGCTGTGGCTTGAAGGTATATGTGGTAAGGGCGCTGACGTCCTGTGTAAGCTCTGCTTCCTTGACATTTAACTCATCCTTGATGATATCCAGGTAGAACTGATCCAGGGAAGCCTCTGTCTTAACAAACATCTTGCCGATTGGCTGGCGATTCTTGATATTAGCGGTGTTACGGCATGCACGTCCAATGACAACGGCATCCAGAACCACTTCCATATCCTCTTCCAGCTTCTTGTCGATCATATCCTCGCAGACCTCCGGGAAGTCGCACAGATGTACGCTCTCCTCGGCCTGTGGATCCAGGCTGCATACCAGATTGCGGTAGATCTCCTCTGTCATGAATGGGATCATTGGAGCGGCAGCCTTGGAGATTGTCACCAGAGCTGTATACAGGGTCATATACGCATTGATCTTATCCTGCTCCATGCCCTTTGCCCAGAAACGGTCACGACAGCGTCTGACGTACCAGTTACTCATCTCATCGACAAACTCCTGCAGTGCTCTTGCTGTCTCAGGGATCTTGTATGCACCCAGATTCTCGTCCACAGCCTTGACGGTACTGTTCAGACGGGACAGCAGCCACTTGTCCATAACCGGAAGTTTGTCATATTCCAGTGTATACCTGGTGGCATCGAACTCATCAATATTGGCATACAGTACGAAGAATGCGTAAGTGTTCCACAGAGTTCCCATGAACTTGCGCTGTCCTTCCTGCACGGCCTTGCCATGGAAACGGTTTGGCAGCCATGGTGCACTATTGATGTAGAAATACCAGCGGATCGCATCGGCACCGTATGTCTCCAGAGCATCAAACGGATCCACGGCATTGCCCTTGGATTTGCTCATCTTCTGACCGTTCTCATCCTGTACATGTCCCAGGACAATAACATTCTCATATGGAGCCTTATTGAACAGAAGAGTGGACTCTGCCATCAGGGAATGGAACCAGCCACGGGTCTGGTCGACTGCCTCTGAAATGAACTGAGCCGGAAACTGCTGTTCAAAGATCTCCTTGTTCTCAAATGGATAATGGTGCTGTGCAAATGGCATTGCTCCGGAATCAAACCAGCAGTCGATAACCTCCGGTACACGCTTCATAGTCTTGCCACAGTCCGGACAGGTAAAGGTAACCGCATCAATGTATGGACGGTGCAGTTCCACCTTGGCAGCTTCCGGATTGCCGCTTCTGTTGGCAAGTTCCTCACGGCTTCCGATACATTCCTGATGTCCGCAGCCCTCGCACTCCCAGATATTGAGCGGAGTACCCCAGTAACGGTTACGGGAGATTGCCCAGTCCTGGATGTTCTCCAGCCAGTTGCCAAATCGTCCGGATCCGATCGTCTCAGGAATCCAGTTGACGGTGTTGTTGTTGCGGATCAGGTCATCCTTCACTGCGGTCTCACGGATATACCAGGATTCTCTTGCATAGTAGATCAGCGGAGTATCACATCTCCAGCAATGAGGATATTCATGTTCAAACTTCGGTGCGTCAAACAACAGTTTTCTGCCGGAAAGTTCCTTGATCACCTCCGGATCTGCGCTGACTGCTCCACGCTCGATCTCCGCCTGGGTCGGCTTACATCTCATGCCGCCAAACGGTGTCACATCCAGCATGGTTCCGGTTTCATCAACCATCTGAACCAGTGGAAGGTCGTAGTTGCGTCCGACATTGGCATCATCCTCACCAAAAGCAGGTGCAATATGAACGATACCGGTACCATCTGTCATCGTAACGTAGCTGTCGCAGGTGACATAGAAGCCCTTCTTGCGCTGCTTGTCCGCCTCATCCTTTGCACAGGTGTACAGTGGCTCATATTCTTTATATTCCAGATCTTTTCCGACAAATGTCTCCAGGACCTCGAAGGAAGGTCCTTCCTCCCCCTCTTTCAGAAGCTGGTCGAGCACCTTGTGTGCCAGGGCCTCTGCCAGATAATAGGTGTAGCCGTCTACCGCCTTTACCTTCAGATAGGTATCCGCCGGGTTTACACAGAGCGCCACATTGGACGGCAGAGTCCATGGTGTGGTCGTCCACGCCAGGAAATACGCATCCTCACCGGACACTTTGAAACGTACGATCGCAGAGCGCTCCTTGACTGTCTTATAGCCCTGGGAAACCTCGGCACTGGACAGTGGAGTACCACAGCGAGGACAGTAAGGCACGATCTTGAAGCCCTTATATAACAGGCCCTTATTCCAGATCTCATGCAGTGCCCACCACTCGGACTCGATGAAATTGTCATCGTACGTGACATATGGGTTGTCCATATCCGCCCAGAATCCAACAGTACCGGAGAAGTCTTCCCACATACCCTTGTATTTCCAGACAGATTCCTTACATTTCTTGATAAACGGTTCCATACCGTACTCTTCGATCTGCTCCTTGCCATCCAGACCCAGAAGCTTCTCCACTTCCAGCTCTACCGGCAGACCGTGGGTATCCCATCCGGCCTTACGAGGTACCATATATCCCTTCATGGTCTTGTAACGAGGGATCATATCCTTAATGACACGGGTCAGCACATGGCCGATATGTGGCTTTCCGTTGGCAGTTGGAGGTCCGTCATAGAAAGTGTACACCGGACACCCTTCTCTTTTTTCCATAGATTTCTTGAAGATTTGCTGATTGCGCCAGAATTTGCCAATGTTTTTCTCACGGTCGACAAAATTCAGCTCGGTCGATACTTTTTCGTACATCGTGTTCATCCTTTCTTTTCTTTACAATTTCCTATAAAGTAAAAAAGCTCTCATCCAAAACAGGATGAGAGCCTAAACTGTCATAACCACCTCTTCGTTCTCTGTACGGGAATCTCTTCCGATACATCACCCCCATAACGGTGGGAACCGGCAAGATGTACTGGGAAGTTCCTTTCCATCCGCAACTCAGGAGTGATATTCAATGATCTTCGCAAAGGCCCGCGCACGGCCGCCTTATGTATCCGGTTTCCACTATCCCGGACTCACTGGGACGTTTCCCGATCATCTACTGTCTCCGTCAAGGTTTTTCAACTTTTATAATAATCGGTGCTCTGCCGGTTGTCAAGGGAGAATTTTCTGCACATTGCACAATGCACAGAAATTTTTATTCGTAGCGCAGCGCTTCGATCGGACTGAGCCCGGCTGCCTTGTTCGCCGGATAATATCCAAAGAAAATACCGATCACCATGGAGAAGCCAACCGACAATACGATTGCCCCCACCGGCGCACTTGCGGAATATCCGAGGATCGAAGCTGCCACAGCTCCCATTGCAAACCCGGCCACAATTCCCAGAACTCCACCGGTCAGGCACAGGATCACCGCCTCCACAATAAATTGAAGCCGGATGCTTCCATTGGTAGCCCCCAGGGCCTTTCTCGTCCCGATCTCGCGGGTTCTCTCGGTGATGGACACCAGCATGATATTCATGACGCCAATGCCGCCGACAAGGAGGGAGATTCCCGCAATAAATGCGATAGCGACACTGACGGTCGAGATCATATCTGTCATTGACTCCGTCATGGATTCCATAGTTGTCGCGGAAATCTCATAATTTTCATTGGACAGATAATACGGTGCAAAAAACTGTTCCACACTGTCCGCAAAATCGAACACACTGTCCACCGAAGAATCCGTGACGATCGTAAACTGCGAGTATCCCTCATCCGCATGGGTCTGATTTTTCGCGGTTGTCAGCGGAATGTACGCCTGTGTGGCCACGTCCTCCTCCGATTCCTCCGAATAAGTACTGCCACTCTCGTATTCATAGACACCCACCACATAATAATCCGTGTAGGTGTCATCCAGTCCGAGCATCAGTTTCTGACCCAGAGCCTCCTCATAATCCTCCCCGTAGAGAGTCTCCGCTGCCAGATCTGAGATCATAATTGATTTTTTCGTGCCATCCAGATCCGCCTGCCTTATCCTGCGTCCTATCCTAACGAAACTGATTCGTCTCCGGATCATAGCGGTAATCCACCGCCTCCAGTTTCCTGCAGATCTCCTGCTCATCCAGGTTCTGGCTCTTGCAGAATTCGTCCAGCGAATCATAAAAATCCCTCAGCTGGGTGTTCAGAAAACTCACCAGCATCATCGGGTCATTGGGTATATTCATAGAAATTACCATCCCTTTCCGGCATGTTCACGCCATATGACACACGCCGCATTCACCTCATGTCACGCCTTTTTCCGGGCTGCCGCCTCGATCAGGCCGACAATCTTTTCGATCGAATTATTGAGCTGGCTGTGCTCCATGGCTTCCACGTAAGAAGCCCGGTTCTCATAGACCTGATTCACCATGGCCAGCAGTTTTTCGTTGGTGATATCCTCTTCCTGGATCACGGCACTGTAACCCTGCTTCTCAAAGGAGGCCGCATTCAGGATCTGGTCTCCACGGCTGGCTGCCGCAGACAACGGGATCAAAATGTTTGGTTTGCGAAGTGCAAGGATCTCGCAGATGGCATTGGCACCGGCACGGGAGATCATAATGTCGGCTGCTGCCAGAAGATCGGTCAGCTCCTTCTTGATGTACTCATACTGCACATAGCCCGCAGTTCCCTGAAGGGATGCATCGACCTTGCCCTTACCGCACAGGTGGATCACATCAAACTTCTCCAGAAGACTTGGAAGGATCGCCCTGACAGCCTCATTGACACGCACAGCTCCCAGACTTCCTCCAATGATCAGCAGAACCGGTTTGCTGCCGTCAAAGCCGCAGAATGCCAGTCCCTTTGCCTTGTCACCGTGAAACAGTTCCTGACGGATCGGCGAACCGGTCAGCACTGCCTTTTCCTTCGGCAGATGTTCCAGCGTCTCCGGGAAATTCGTACATACACGCACCGCACATGGGATGCAGATTTTATTGGCCAGGCCGGGTGTCATGTCCGACTCGTGGATCACACACGGAATCCTGCGTGTCTTTGCCGCAACCACCACCGGCACAGATACAAATCCCCCCTTGGAAAATACCACATCCGGACGGATCTTCCCAAGCAGACGCCACGCCTGCCCATAGCCGTGGAGCACCTTAAACGGATCACTCAGATTCTTGACGTCAATATACCGGCGCAGCTTTCCACTGGAGATGCCGTAGTATTTTACCCCCATCTCCGAGATGAGCTGCTTTTCGATGCCCTCATAGGAACCGATATAATGTACCTCATATCCCCGTTTCTGTAACTCCGGAATCAATGCCATATTTGGCGTAACATGTCCGGCAGTTCCGCCACCGGTCAATACAATTTTCTTCATGTTTTATCCAACCTCATTTCTCATATTCTTAGGATTCCACGAGCCCCGAAGGACTCATAGTATGCGCAGAACACACGCGCAGATTCAGGATGTAATAATCGAGCCGTCCGCAATGCGCGACACCCACATGGACATCCCGGATCCATGGTTTCCAAACGGTCTTGTATGAAAACCGAAACGGTCATAAAAGGATTCCCTCTGGTAGGCCGACATCAGACTGACCATCACAGTCTCTCCATCCATGACATCCTTTTTTATGTACTCCAGCAGACGGTCGATCAATGTCGTTCCGATGTGATATCCCTGGTACTCCGGCAGCACGATCACATCCGTGATGAAATATGTATATCCGCCATCGCTGACGATCCGTGCCATCCCCACCGGCTTTTTCCCATCATACGCCACCTGCGTATAGAATGAATTTGACAATGCCTTGGCTGCACGGTTCTCCTTGACCGTGATCCAATGGACTGCCTTACGCAGTTCGTTGTAGGATTCCACATCAATCTGACTGGCATAGGTAATCTCTTTATCGTGCATTCTGCTGCTCCTTTTCTATTTCTTCTTATAGTGTATCATATTTTGCTTTCTGTGTGCATAGATATTCAGAGAAGGACAACATCCAGATTCAGAAAGGAAGGATCACTATGGAATTAATTACGGACACCTTACAGTTCAATCAGGTCCTCGGGCACGCCTCTGTACAGACCAGCCTGCAGGAAGACCAGAATGTTCCTGACTCTATGCCGGACATCGACAAGATCATCAGGCGCCAGGGCCTCATACATATAGACAGCGTACAGGCCGCCACCGACAAGGCCGTTATCAACGGAAAACTTTGCTATCTGATTCTCTACAGCAGCAGGGAGGATATGCGTCCCATGTTCAAACTGGAAGGAGAACTCCGTTTTCAGGAGACAATTCCTATGAAGGGACTCTCCCCTTCCGATCAGGTTCGTTGTTTTCCGGAACTCGAGGATTTTCAGGTGGTAGTGTTAAACTCCAGAAAGATCCAGTTCCAGGGGATCCTCTTCTGGGAATGTGTCTCCAAAGACAACCAGTCCTGTCCGGCCGGCACAGAGATCGCCAATTCAGACACTCCGGTCTGGCAGCAGACCCAGACCGTGGATTATATGTATGCCAAGCGGAGCGGCCAGCAGGTACATCATATCCGGGATGAGATCACCATTCCAAGATCCAAGTCTGCCGTGGATCAACTTCTGTATTATTGTCTGACCCCACAAAATCTGCAGACCAGACTGATGGACGATGAGATCAGACTCACCGGTGATCTGCATGTCTTAGTGCTCTATGTACCGATGGATCAGGAAGACGGACTGGAATCCATGGAAACCATCCTCGCCATCGATGATGCCATCCCATGTCCCGGCTGCAGTGAGGAACTGATTCCCGATATCTCCTTTAGCATGGATTCCCAGCTTGTGGAAGTGCGTCCGGATGAACATCAGGAAAACCGCATGCTGACCGTGGATTTCGGACTAAATCTGTGCTATGAACTCTACGAGGAAAAACAGACCCGGATCCTTTCGGATGCCTACTCTACCAGCTGCCAGCTAAACCTTACCACCAAAGATCTGCACTGCCAGAAACTTCTGGGAAGAAATCAGGGAACCTTACGACTTACCGGCCAGATTCCTGTACTGCAGGATGAATATCCGGTATTGCAGATCTGTACGGCATCCGGCCAGGTACAGATCGACACCCGTGAGATCACAGACCGCGGTATCGCGCTGGGCGGAGTGGTCACCCTGGAAATCCTGTATATGACCGACAATGAGCACACCGCCCTGGCGCAGGCGTCCGGCATAATCCCGTTTGACTATGTGCTGGAGCTGCGCGATCTCACTATCAGTGACCACTACCAGCTCCAGGCCCGTATCGATCAGATCAATGTCCTGCTCTCCAGCCGTTCGGAAATGGAAGCCAAGGTAAATGTCAGCTTTTCGGTACTTGCCAGCCGTCCACTGGAAATCTGCTGTGTCACAGACCTGGATACAGCACCTCTGGATATCCATGAACTGGAATCCCTGCCCGGCATCGAAGGAATCGTTCTTTCTTCGGACTGTTCCCTGTGGGATCTCGCCAAGAAATATTACACGACGCCGGAAGCGATCCAGAAGCTCAACGGACTGGAATCCCAGGATGTCAAGGCGGGCACCCGTCTTCTGCTCGTCAAACAATTCTCGCTGGGAAGCTGATGAACTTCCGATCCATGCAAACAGCCCGGAGGTTTGGAACACTCCAAACCTCCGGGCTGTATATATGCCTTTTTGATCCGGTAGCCCCAAAAGGTCTGCCGGAAAATATTCTGTGTATGCTCTGTAAATTACTCGATTACCTTGATCCATCCTTCCGGTGCCTCGATACGGCCCATCTGAATGCCTGTCAGTGTCTCATACAGTTTCTGGGTAACCGGTCCCATCTTCTCCATACCACTTGGAAGACAGATCTCCTTGCCATGATCTACGATCTTGCCGACCGGAGAAATAACGGCTGCAGTACCGCAAAGACCACACTCTGCAAAATCCTTTACCTCATCGAAGTATACTTCTCTCTCCTCAACCTCAAGTCCCAGATAATCTCTGGCAACCTGAACCAGGGAACGACGTGTGATAGATGGAAGAATACTGTTGGACTTTGGTGTAACTACCTTGCCGTCCTTGGTTACAAACAGGAAGTTTGCTCCACCTGTCTCCTCTACCTTGGTACGGGTAGCTGCATCCAGGTACATGTTCTCATCAAACCCTTTCTCATGGGCATCTACGATCGCATATAAACTCATCGCATAGTTCAGACCAGCCTTGATATGGCCCGTACCATGAGGTGCTGCACGGTCATAATCACATACACGGATCGTAATCGGCTTTGCACCGCCCTTGAAGTAAGGGCCAACCGGAGTACAGAAGATACGGAACTGATACTCCTCAGCCGGCTTTACACCGATAACTGCGTTGCTTCCGAACATATATGGACGAATATATAAAGTTGCTCCGGAACCATATGGCGGAACATAATCTATGTTTGCCTTAACTGTATTTACGACAGCCTCCACAAACTTATCCTCCGGGAAAACCGGCATCTTCAGTCTTTCTGCAGACTGTGCCAGACGAGCTGCATTCAGATCAGGGCGGAAGCAGACCACATGTCCATCCTCTGTCGTATATGCCTTCAGGCCCTCAAATACGGTCTGTGCATACTGAAGAACACAGGCACACTCACTGATCGTCACAGTGCTGTCACTGACCAGCGCTCCCTCGTCCCATGCACCATTCTTAAAGTTGGATACGAATCGTTTGTCTGTCTCAATGTAGCCAAATCCAATGCTACTCCAATCGATGTCTTTTTTTGCCATGTTATTACTTCCTTTCATCTCTTCCGCTCGGGAATTATTTTGAGATCTTTTGTCTGCTAACGTTCATTGTAATACTTGCTTTTTCCGGTGTCAAGAATCGGCCTCATCTTCAATCTGACGGATGCGGTTGATATGTCTTTCTTCTCCGGAAAACGGAGTGTTCAAAAACGTATCCACGATCTTGATGGCCAGCCCCGGTCCGATTACCCTGGCTCCCATTGCCAGAATATTGGCGTCATTGTGGAGACGCGTTGCCTCTGCGCTGAACACGTCATGACAGAGTGCAGCGCGGATCCCCCTGACTTTATTGGCCGCGATCGAGATGCCGATGCCGGTCCCGCAGATCAGGATGCCCTGCTCGCAAGTTCCCTCTGCCACGGCATGTGCCACCTTCTTGGCATACACAGGATAATCACAGGATGACTCATCAAAACAGCCATAGTCCTGATACTCAATCCCCTGCTGCTTCAGGTATCCGATAATCTCCTGTTTTAATCCATATCCACCATGGTCACAACCCAATGCTATCATGTGTCTTCCTCCATTTTTTCCATCTCCTGCACAATGGCAAGTGCCTCTTCCACCTCTGCCTCTTTTGCAGCCTTGTTGTCGTCACTCAGTTTGGCGATCATCTGCTCGATCCTGCGGCACAGGATATCAAACAGTTGATCATACTGTTCCTCGTCTCCCCCATACGGATCCGGAACATCGGTATCTTCTCCCACATATTCTCCCAGCGTATAGACATGTGCATCCGGATAATCATCCAGCATCTGCACCTTCTCTCCAAAGGTCATGGTGAGCACCAGCGTAGATGGTGTCACATCCGACTTTTTCAATGCGCGTGAGGTCCTGTGTTTGCTCAGACTCAGATGATGCTGGATCAAAAGCTGATCCACCTTCGGGCTGATCGGCTCCTCAAACAGAACCACAAGTCCCCTTGACCGGCTGACAGGCATCTCCTGTGCCGCTTTCGCACGGTAAATGGCTTCTGCCATCGGACTCACACAGGTATTGCTCTTACACAGAAAAATCACCTGATCATATACTACCAATACATATCACCCCTTCCTAAACCTGAATCAGATGGTACCCTGCCGCCTTGATCATACGATTCATGATCGCTGTCCCCAGCGCATCGTCCTGAAAACTCTCGGCAAAGATAAACTCCGCCCCCAGATGGTCCATCTCTCTGAGTATATCATATAATCCGGCTGCGATCGAACCCTTCACCTGACGGGATCCGGCGCATCGCACCAGCTCGCACTGATACAGACCTGCTGTCTCACTGGTGGCGATCACTGCCACCTTGCAGCCCAGCGCCTTTTTCTCACGCACCAGATCATTGATCGTGTCTACCACCTTCTCCTGTGGTCCCTCGACAATCGTCATCTGTCCCTTCGGCGCATAATGGCGGTATTTCATGCCCGGTGCCTTCGCAACACGGTTGCCTGTGCGTGTCCGGTTCTCAATCGCAGGGTCTACTTCTACTGTTCCCACTGCCTCCTCCAGCATCTCCCGGGTAATATAACCCGGCCGCAGGATCATCGGCGGCTCCACCGTCATATCTACGATCGTCGACTCCAGCCCGATACTGGTATCTTTGAGGCTGTCACCGTCAATGATCATATCTATCCGTCCATCCAGATCTTCCGCCACATGGGATGCTCTGGTCGGACTCGGACGTCCGGATGCATTGGCACTTGGCGCGGCCACATACACACCGGACTGTCGGATCAGCTCCTGTGCGATCGGATGGGACGGCATACGCACTGCCACCGTCTCCAAACCTCCCGTCGTCTCAAGCGGCACCTCGGGCTGCTTGTCAAAGATCAGCGTCATCGGCCCCGGCCAGAATGTACGTGCCAGAGTCATCGCCTTTTCACTGATATGTGAAGCCACCCGCGGCAGGCTCTCCATATCCGCAATATGTACGATCAGCGGGTTGTCGGACGGTCTCCCCTTGGCTCCGTATATTTTTCTGGAGGAGTCCGGGTTCAGCGCATCCCCTCCCAGACCATATACAGTCTCCGTAGGAAATGCCACCAGCCCTCCTTGTTGTAAGATCTCACAGGCTTCCTGCATCTGCGGACTCCGCAGATCTTCCATAGTCATAGTAACGTGTTTTGTATTCATATCTGTCCTTCTTCCAGATCTTCTTCTCCCAGATATTGCAACACTGCCATCGCCACAGCCCAGGCAACCCTCCTCTGATAGACCGGCTGTGCCAGTCTGGAGGCCTCCTCGGCCTGCGACAAAAATCCGCACTCCGCAATAACGGTGGGAGTCTTTGTATGTGTCAGTATATAATACGATGGATTGGCCTTGGCCTGCCGGAGATTCTCCGGATCCAGATGCTGTCTGAGCTGTATCTGCATCTGTTCCGCCAGTTTCCTTCCCTGCTCCGAACCCTGTGCATAAAACACCTGTGCACCATGCACCTGCTGGCTCGGATAACTGTTCTGGTGAATGCTCACCGCGACATCCGCCCGGCTTTCATCAATAATCCGGCATCTCTCACGCAGTTCGGATGTTTTGTTTTGTTCCATCCCCTCCGTAAATGGAGCCGTGTCATCTTTTCTCGTCATGATCACCTGACAGTCATTCTGCCGGAGAATCCCCGCGAGAATCAGAGAGATCTGCAGGTTGATATCCTTTTCCTCGATATCCCCCACTCCCAGTTTTCCGCAGTCATATCCCCCATGTCCGGGATCGATCACCACGGTATACCGGGCGGTCGTCTTCTTTGCCTGACTGAATTTCTCCCGGCATCCGGTCTGGACCAGTCCCAGCAGGATCACCGGAACCATCGTCACGGCCAGAGCGATCAGCCCTTTCCATAATCTGTGGTATGCCCATCGACTTATCTTCATATCGCATCGCCTTTCGGATATCAATAAAGTATATGATAGCCTGCGCACAGATAGTATGCTGTCAGTTATATTTGATGATCGTATCCCAGATGGCAGAATCTTCCAACCCCAGTTTCCAGAATGCAAGACCTGCCACATCCTTGCCTGTGGCATACCGGATCTTCTCCGTCAGGGATTTATCATTCTCCAGCCACATCTTGTAGGTGGCTGATCCGGATTTGAATTCTCCGTAATTCATGCCGGTCAGATCGTCCCAACTTACCCTGGCCCCCTCTTCGGTCAGAATACTCTTGGCGCGGTTCATACCGTAGGCCTCAGAAGAGACCTTGATCTCACCGGATTTATTCTTCGTCTCCTTCCAGAGACGGCTGTAAAATGGCAGACCTACGATGAGCTGTCCGGCAGGAACCCCCTGCGCGATCGTATTGTCCACACCATCCTGTACATAGGTCAGTGAGGAAACCGGTCCGGCAGTCTCCGATCCGGCAAAATACTCATCATATGCCATCACGATCACATAATCTGCCACTTTGGCCTGTTCTTCACGGTCATAGTAATTGTTATAACTTGCCGGCGGGTAATTATCGACCGCCAGGACAATGCCGTTGTTGCGGCACATGATTCCCAGTTCGCGGATAAACTGTATAAAATCCTTTCCGCCCTCTGACTTTACATACTCAAAGTCAATGTTGATACCATCCAGTTCATAGCGGATCGCCTCTGCCACCAGATTCTTGGCCAGCTTACGCCGGGATGATGTTCTGGAAAGCACAACCGCAATCTTGCTGTCTGAGCCGAAATCATCACACAGCCCCCAGACCTGTACTCCCAGGCCGTGAGCACGTTCCACATAGCTGTCGCTGGCAAGGGATGTGATCTCCCCTTTGTTCTTGGAGACACGGAACCATGTCGGCACCACGACATTGACTCCCTTGGTCGCATTCAGCAGATTTAACAATCCCTCATTCGCATAGGAAGATGTCACCTGATGCCACACCAGATTGATCTTTTTGTCGCTGGTAATGTGAGTATAGGTCTCCTCCCGGAACTCGGTGGTCTGTGCTTCCCGGAATCTGCTTCCGATCTTCTCGCGGTCAATGTATCCCACAATGCCGGACTCGGTCATCACCTTATCAAACGGCTTCTCTCCTTTGCCCTTTTCAAGGAAGCGAAGTTTGTCACTCTTCTTGACCTTTGCCAGGATCGGATGTTTGATGCCTGCACCGTTTCTGACCTCCGTGTCTTTGGCTGCCTTGACATAGTCCTCGTCTTCGCCGAAACGATATGTGATCACTGCACGATCCGGTTTCTCGTACACCTTGTAATCCAATGCCGTATACTGTGCGACATAATCCAGTGCAAGATATGGGGTCACATCCTTCATCGTCAGCGCCACATAATCCAACGTACCCTTGCTGTTATTTTCCTTATACTCCAGGCTGTCCGGCTCCAGTGTATACACAGACTTTGATGTCGTATACAGCATCATATTCTCATAGGAATCCCAGTAAAAACGCTTGTTCAGATAGGTATTCACCGTATCGGCATCCACATACACATGGCCGTCCTGATACAATCCCTTCTGCTCACAGATGGTGTCTCCCATCACAAGGGTGATCTCCCCTTTTTCGTTGCCAAAGTAGGCATCCAGATCCGCCATGCGTGATGTCGGTTTATATTTTTTCACCCAGATTGCTGCGAATATGGCCCCCAGGACCACGATCACGGCAATCACCGGGATGAGTATCTTCGTCTTCTTCATAGGTATCCCTCACTTGTCGATTTATAGAAATGTGTATCTTCCAAAATACGTTATACACAGTCAGTATACCACTACATATATATTCATGCAAACAAACTGCAGATCCGGGAAACATCGTCTGTACCGGGCAGGAACAGACGGTTCCCCGTCCTCCAGTTTTCGATTGATCAGAATGACTGGCTTCCACCGATTGAGGTAAATGCTCCAATGCCACTCTCTTTGAAAAAAACGGTCAGCCCCGATTCGCCGGTAGAATTTAGAATACATGGATCCAGTAGGTACTGTGATATACGTTTATTATCCATTCCTGAGATTTAACCATAGCGCCGGTCCGTGGCGACGGCTGACGAAACACTCCCATCCTCCTTTCCTTGATCTGGCCCGTCTGCTATGCCTCTATTATAGATGTCGTACATTTACTCTGGCAAGCCCCAGATTCACGCATTGCCGTAGAAAAACCTCCTCCATTTTTGTTAGTTATTCCGAATTTTTTCTCGTTTTCTCACATTTTCCTCACAATTCGTCATTCTATCGTCATTCTGTCATATTTTGCCTTGCCAATTTCACAGAATTTGGGGTAAAATATCAGAAGTAACAGTCGCATTTTTGCGATAGAACGAAACCCGGACGGACAGGAGGTGTGGCTATGCGAATTGAAAAGATAAATGACCGTCAGATCCGTTGTACCCTGAACCAGAAAGATCTGACCAGCCGCGATCTGAAACTCAGCGAGCTGGCCTATGGTTCTGACAAAGCCAAATCCCTGTTCCGGGATATGCTGGAGCAGGCTTCTTATGAGTTTGGATTTCTCCCGCAGACGGATGTCCCTCTCATGGTGGAGGCCATCCCGGTCAACACAGACACTCTGATCCTTCTGATCACGCTGATGGATGATCCTGAGGAACTGGATGCCAGATTTTCCCAGTTTTCCCCTCAGGAAGATACTCTCACAGCGGATCCTGCATATCCGTTCGGAGAGATTGAGGAGATCTCTGCCGGACATGGACAGGCAGAAACGCCGTCCGATCCCAACCACAGACAGGCCGCTTCCGAACAGACAGATCCTGCGGCGAACCGTGACATGTTCAGTGTCTTTTCCTTCCATCACATGGAAGAGCTCACAGACCTGGCTGCCACCCTTGCGACCGTCTATCACGGTCAGAATACACTCTACAAGGATTCCCGCAAGGGACTGTATTATCTGGTGGCACATAAGACCGGACACACGCCGGAGGAGTTTGCACGCGTATGCAACCGCATCTGCGAATACGGCACACTGGTGCGCAACACCTATGCCAGCGCATCTTACTATACCGAACATTTTGAACCTCTGATCGACGGCAATGCGATCCAGGTTCTGTCATCCCTGTAAAGGACAATGCATCCCTGTAAATGTCAATATTATCTGAAAATATCAACATAAGAAAAACGGTACATCATCCACTCAGACGATGTACCGCTTTTTTGATTGATTATTTCTTTGCGAGATAGTCATTGACTGCTACCATCAGCTCATCAGCATTCATGCCGTGAACCATCGCTGCCTCTTCCAGCGTCTCCCCCTGAGATGCAGGACAGCCGATGCAGTGCATTCCGGAAGCCATCAGGATTGGTCCAATGCCCGGATCGATCTGCAGCATATCTGCAATGACCATGTCTTTTGTCACTCTTGCGTCCATATGATCCTCCCTTCATAAAATTCACAACAAAAGGGCTACCAGCCATATTGTACAGCAGCCCTCCCGTTGATCTGTTTGTTTTGTCTGTTTGATGGGATTACTCCTCGCTGATAGCTCCAGATGGACAAACACCAGCACAAGCACCACAGCTGATGCAGGAATCTGCATCAATCTCATAATGCTCAGCACCCTCTGCAATCGCTCCAACAGGACATCCGCCAGCGCAAGCACCACAGCTTACACATGTATCATCAATTACGTATGCCATTAGTATAGCCCTCCTTTTCTTATTTATACCCACATTTTATACTAATTTTGTGTCATTGACAAGGTTATTGTCGAAGGATTCCTCTCAGTTTATAGAATTATCACAATTGACGGTCCCATGCCTTCATGATAAGGTTACGGTATCAATCAAGCAACGGAGGCAAAGACATTGAACTATCGTCTGATCTTACAATATGACGGCACACGCTACAGCGGCTGGCAGAAACAGGGCAACACATCCAACACCATCCAGGAGCGCCTGGAGGCCCTGGCGCAGGAGCTGACCCACGTTCCTACGGACGTCAACGGCTCCGGGCGCACCGACGCCGGAGTCCACGCTCTGGGACAGGTGGCCAATTTCCGCGGGGAAGTGCTGCACCGCGATGGCACACCTTATTCCATGGAGGAGATCCGGGATCATTTCAATGCGCATCTGCCTCTGGATATCCGCGTACTGCGGGTGGAACCGGCTGCGCCCCGCTTTCACGCCCGGTTAAATGCCACCTCCAAACACTACCGCTATGTGACAGATCTGGGCGAAGTACCCGATGTCTTCCGCAGACGCTATGCCGCAAGACCCGAATCCGGCACCTATGACCTGCAGGCGATGAGACAGGCGGCGGATTCACTTCTCGGAACCCATGACTTCCGTAGTTTTTGTGACAATAAACACATGAAAAAATCCACCGTGCGTACGATCCATGACATACAGGTCCACAGAGACGGCCAGTTCCTGATCCTGGATTTCTGCGGTGACGGATTCCTCTATCACATGGTCCGCATCCTGACCGGCACATTGCTGCAAGTGGGGCTCGGCCGCAGACAGCCAAAAGAAATGGCCTCCATCCTGGAGGCCAGATCCCGCGCCGCAGCCGGTTTCACCGCTCCCGCCTGCGGACTGTTTCTTGTAGAAGTCCGTTACTGATTGTTCTGTTTCTGATGTTTCGCGCGTTTCTTCTCCTCGCGCAGATCCGCCAGTCTCTTTCGCAGGAGTTTTGTCTCCTCCGTCAGATTGGACAGGCTGGATCCCGGATTGTGCAGCAGAAGCTGGCGTCCCTCTCTGGCAGCCTGCCGGCGCAGGGCTTCCATTTTCTCCTCATAACTCTGCTGCAGCTTCTCAACGCGCTCCTCAATTTCCTTGCCGAAACCACCCTTGCGCTGTACGATCCCCTGCGCCAGTCCTTCTTTGCGCTGTGCAAATCCCTGGGCGAGATTCTCTTTGCGCTGGCTCAGATCAGCCGCGACAAAATCCCGTATATTTTCGACGTGCTGACGGCGGTATTCCATATATTCGTTCCAGCTCATGCCGGCTTCCTCGATCCGTTCTTTCATGCGCTCGCGCATCTGCTCCATCTGGACAATGACCTTTCGCAGATCCAGCGCACGACGCAGGGCATTCGTAAAGTCGTAGACCATGCCCACCGTGATGACAAATGTGAAGATGCTCAGGAATTCGGTGTTCCATCTTCCGATGAATTTCTGCACCGGAGGATGCACCAGATACACCATGATCAGCCCCAGAAATCCCCAGGCAACGGAGGATACCAGACAGATATGTCCCTGAAACTGGATCTTTCGGTAACTGTAATCCCAGTATCTCACCTTAAACAGTTTCAACATCACGACACCGGTCACGTATTCCAGGATCGTTGCAGAAACCATGGCCGCAAAATACACGGCCACCGGAACCTGTTGAAACGGCAGCGTGGTGAGCAATATGATCACCGCGCCGCTGCCGTACAGAGGAAGCCACGGCCCCTTCATAAATCCACGGTTGATGTATTTGTGGTTCTTCAAAGAAACATAAGTCGTCTCAAAGATCCATCCACAGATACAGTAAAAATAAAAATAGATCAGCCACTGGTTAAAATGAAATGTCATTCGGATTCTCCTGTTCAAACTCAGACCGTCTGTGAAAAACGGTGCATGTGCGCACTGTTTTCTTATCCGCGCACGATCGCATCCAGTATCTTCTCCGCCACCTGCTCTTTGGTCATCTGCGGCAGCTCCTCCACGCGGTCTCCGGTGATCAGCGTCACCACATTGGTATCCACACCGAATCCGGCTCCGTCGACCTTCAGGTTATTGGCCACGATCATATCCACATGTTTCTTTTCCAGTTTTGCCCTGGAATTCTCCAGCATATTCTCTGTCTCCATCGAGAATCCGCACAGGAACTGATCCGGGCGACGATGCTCTCCGAGCCAGGCCAGAATGTCCTTTGTCCTGGTCAGCGTTATGGCATTGTCCCCGTCTTTTTTCTTGATCTTCTCCGCGGCTACGCTGGCCGGCGTATAATCCGCCACCGCTGCCGCCTTGATGATAATGTCGTTCTGAGATGCCCGTCCGGTCACCTCGTCAAACATCTGTGCAGCGCTCTGCACCGGAATGACCTCGACAAACCGCGGAGCCTCCAGATCCACAGGTCCGCTGACAAGTGTCACCTGCGCTCCTCTTCTGGCCGCTACCCTGGCCAGGGCATATCCCATCTTGCCGGTGGAATGATTGCTGATAAAGCGCACCGGATCAATGGCCTCCACCGTCGGTCCCGCTGTCACAAGCACACGGCGTCCTTCCAGGTCCTTCTCATAACAGATCTCCTGTAAGATATGGTCCAGAAGCACGTCCTCGGACGGCATTTTTCCGGCTCCCACATCTTTGCAGGCCAGAAGACCGGTGTCCGGCTCGATCACTTCCATGCCGTAATGGCGCAGAATCTTGAGATTATCCTGTACCACCGGATTGAGGAACATATTGGTGTTCATGGCCGGTGAAATGATCTTCTTGCAGGTACATGCCATCACTGTTGTGGTCAGCATATCATCCGCAATGCCATGGGCCAGCTTGCCGATCACATTGGCTGTCGCCGGTGCGACCAGCACCACATCCGCCTGCTTGGCCAGTGATACATGTTCCA
Source organism: uncultured Lachnospiraceae bacterium (assembly GCA_934351255.1). Lineage (GTDB taxonomy): Bacteria > Bacillota > Clostridia > Lachnospirales > Lachnospiraceae > Jutongia. The sequence goes on along the minus strand of CAKRJH010000001.1, from coordinate 114,670 downwards.
CGCTGTACTGGAAATTCCGGTCAAACGTGTCGATCAGGCATTTGTGGCCCGTCAGCGTCTCAAAGGTAATGGGATTGATAAAATTGGTGGCATTGGCCGTCATCAGCACATGCACATCCGCATGCAGCTTGCCGAGCATACTTGCCAGATTGGCAATCTTGTATGCGGCAATGCTTCCGGTCACACCAAGCACCACAGTCTTTCCTGTCAACATACGCGTTCTCCTTATGCTTCTTCGATCATCTCATCCGTCAGTTTTCCATATTTCTCATAGCGGGACGTCTTGATAATCCGGTTTCTGTCATCCACAAATACCACATGGGGACGATGACTTTTGGCCTCCTCCTCACTCATCTGCGCATAACACATGATGATCACATGATCTCCGAGCTGCACCTGGCGGGCCGCTGCTCCATTCAGACAGATCATGCCGCTGCCCGGCTCTCCTGCGATCGTGTACGTTTCAAAGCGGTTTCCGTTTTCCACATCCACGATCTGTACCAGTTCGTATTCCATAATATTCGCCGCTTCCATAAGATTGGGATCGACTGTGATGCTGCCGACATAGTTCAACTCTGCCTGCATCACGGTCGCACGGTGAATCTTGCCTTTTAACATCGTAAGCTGCATAACTACTCCTTCTATTCAAAAATGATATTATCGATCAGTCTGGTCTTGCCGATATATACGGCCATCGCTACCAGAACAGCGCCGTCAATTGTCTCCACAGGCTCCAGGTTCTTCCAGTCCACGACTTCCACATAGTCGATTCGGGCCAGAGGCTCTTTCCCAATCTCTGTGCGGATGCTGTCTACCACAGCAGACGCGGATGTTTCGCCGCCCTCCAGCAATGCCTTTGCCTGTCTCAGGGAACGTGACAGACACAGTGCAGCCTGACGCTCCTGCGGATTCAGATAGGTATTGCGGGAACTCTTCGCCAGCCCGTCTTCCTCACGGATGATCGGACATCCTACGATCTCAATGCCATAGCTCAGATCCGATACCATATGACGGATCACTGCGAGCTGCTGGGCATCCTTCTGTCCAAAATAGGCACGATCCGGTGTCACAATATTGAACAGTTTGGACACCACCGTACATACGCCACGGAAATGGATCGGTCTGGTCTTTCCACAAAGACCTCCTGTCAGTGTGCTCATATCCACAAAACTGGAGAAATCCTGCGGATACATCTCGGATGGTTCCGGATGAAAGATCAGGTCAGCACCTGCGCTCTCGCAGAGTGCCGCATCTCTCTGCATATCCCTTGGATAGCTCTCCAGATCCTCACCCACACCAAACTGCATCGGATTGACAAACACACTGACTACGGTTCTGTCGTTGCCCGCTACAGAGGCATCGATCAGACTCTTGTGTCCCTCATGCAGATATCCCATCGTAGGTACCAGTCCCACGCTCAGTCCCTGCTTTTTCCACTCATTTACCTGTTCTCTGACTTCCTGAATTGTTCCAACAATCTTCATCGTTCTCGCCGTTCCTTTCTATATTTTAATACAATTTATCCAATACGTCATCACTGATGCCAAAGGTATGCTCCTGTGCCGGATAGGTTCCTTCCTGAACCTCTTTCATATACTGGGAAAATCCCTCTTTCATCACAGTGCCCGCATCCGCAAACCGCTTGACAAATTTCGGCACATAATCTGAAAACATGCCGAGCATGTCCTGATATACCAGGATCTGTCCGTCACAGCCGGCACCGGCCCCGATACCGATGGTCGGGATATCCAGCTTCTTTGTAATAATTTCCGCAAGTCTGGCCGGGATACACTCCAGAACAACCGCAAACGCTCCGGCCTCCTGTACCGCCAGTGCATCGTCAATGATCTGCTGGGCCGCCTCCTCGGATTTGCCCTGTACTTTATTGCCGCCAAACGCATTGATAGACTGTGGTGTCAGCCCCAGATGTGCCATGACCGGAATGCTTGCCTCGGTGATCGCCTTGATCTGGGCACAGACGGTTGCCCCGCCCTCCAGTTTGACAGCGCCGGCGCGTCCCTCCTTCATCAGACGTCCCGCATTGACCACCGCATCATAGACCGATGTCTGATAAGACATAAACGGCATATCCTCGACCACCAACGCATTTTTGGCACCTCTGGCCACGGCTGCTCCATGATGGATCATGTCCTCCATCGTCACGGAGATCGTATCTTCATATCCCAGGATCACATTGCCCAGGGAATCCCCAACCAGGATTCCGTTGATTCCCGCCTCATCCTCCAGCTTGGCTGTCGAATAGTCATAGGCTGTCAGCATGGAGAGCTTCTGCCCCTGATCTTTTGCATCCTGAAATGTTTTTACTGTGTTTTTCATGTTCGTTCCTTTCCGATACCTGCCTTTTGGGTCAGGTTCCTGTCTGTTCATGGTTTTAACAACTCTTCCAATGCCCGGTAATCTCTGTCCGGATTTTTCTTTTGCGCGAGCGCAAGCATCACAGGTGCCAGACTCTCGTATACGGAAATGGCCTGCGTCCCCTGCAGTGCCTGCAAGTGGCCCCTCACCGTTCTCTCATCTCCGCGTTCTATCGGCCCGGTCAATGCCTTCACCGGATCCGTGTCCAGCATTTTACGGACATTGCCCTCGATCAGAGGATCCAGAAGCGTCCGGGTCTGCTGCTGTGTGAACCCGCACTCTTCCATCAGATCGGCACTCACCTGCATCAGTGCCACCATGGCATTGCTCGCCAGCGAAGCCGCTGCATGATACTTCATCTTATCCTCCGGTGCCAGAGTAAACACCTGATGCCCCAGAGCCTGCCATTCCTTCTTCAGCAGAGCGACTGCCTGTTCCTGTCCCTCAATGGTAAGATTCGCGGTATGAAATTGTCTGTAAGCTGTGAATTTGTCACTAAATGCGAACATGGGATGAACCGAGGCACCATAACCTCCGAATTCCCGAATGTCAGAAAATACATGTGATGATAAGGATCCACTGAAATGACATACTAATCGTCCCTGTAACGGACAATTTCTGATCTGTTGCCACACTCCCGCAATCTGCTCGTCCGGCGTCGTGATAAACAACACATCACTGACCTCCACCAATCCGGAGAGATCATCAAACACATTCGTCCCAATAAAAGTCGCTGCCTCGTCAGCGCTCTGTCTGGTCCTGCTGTAAATGCCGGCAATCTTCTTTCCGGCCAGGGCAAGATATCTGCCCAATGTGGTGCCTGCTTTTCCGGCACCGATAATACCGATTCGGTCAAAGGATCTGATCGGATCTGTTTTCATGTGACCACCTCCAATTAGGTTGGTCCTATCATCTGATGCAGTTTCTGTCGAATACCGCTCGCGTGGGGGATTATATCATATTTGGGCGGGAAAGTAAATAAAAAACCGATGTGCGTGGCAACGCTCATACGAGAGCCACGCAACACTCGCAGCAGAGCTGCTCGTTTATGCGGCGTTCGCCGCATACATCAAAAAGAACAGATCCCGCCCACCAAGCAAGCTTGGGGCAGGATCTGTTCTTTCCGATGTGCGTGGCTCTCTTTGACGCAAAAAAAGGAGGTAACCCGGGATTAAGTCACCTCCAAAAAGGAAAGCAGGTTACGGTTTTCTCCGCAACCTAAAGGAGAAAATATCACAAACATCAAACCGATTGCATTAACAATCATCTTTTGTGCTTGTCTAGGTGTATTATAGCACGCAGCCTTTTGATTTTTCTACTACCATGTTCGTATTCTATCCCCAGAAGGATATGCGAATTTGTACGAAATCTTTTTCGTAATTCATCTACATTTTCGTTGTTTCGAGGTATCGTTTGTTTTGCAAACGTCCGTTTTTAATAGGTTTCCAGACTTTTCCATTTTTTAGTTTGTTAAGTAAAAAAGGGCAAAACCGACGTTTTGCCCTTGCTTATCACTACATGACAGCTTTTTTCTTTTCCTAAAAAAGGGCAAAACCGACGTTTTGCCCTTGCTTATCACCTCATGACAGCTTTTTTCTTTTCTTATAACGTAAAAAACCCCCGGATTTCAGTTTCCTGAAACTCCGGGGATTCTGCGTTTGGTCTGCATCCAAGAATGTTCTTAGTCTACATAATACTGCTTTCCATCTTTCTTACACTTGCCAAGTGCCACCGCTTTCTCAAGCAGCTCAATGATCTCAAATGCGCCGACTTTGGATTCCAGTTCATTGACGATATCCATCATATCCATCTTGCGGCCGTTCTCTTTAAGGATCAGCAGAAGTTTATCCTCCAGCGGCATCTCAGATGTCTTCTCCTCTTCTACCACTTTCTTGACCGGTGGTACAACCGGCTGTACTCCAGGGATGGAAGATTTCTCAGGGACTGCCGGTGCCGGCTCCTCTTCCTGCTTTTCTTCCTCTTTCTTTGGAGGGATCGGTGCTGCAGAAGATACCTCTACGACCGGATCCGGAATAAAGATCTTTCCTGCGCCTGCCAGTGCATCACTGAACAGGGATGGCGCTTCCTCCTCTTTGGATTCCGGCTCTGTCTCTTCAACTACCGGCTCTGCCTCTTCAACTACCGGCTCTGCCACAACAGGCTCAGCGGCTACCGGCTCTTCTACAACCGGCTCCGGAACAACCGCCTGCGGTGCCGGCTTCTCCAGAATATCTTCCAGATTTACAACGGTTGGCTCTTCCTCAACGACCGGAGCTGCTGTCGCTGCAACTGCTGCCACCGGCACATCAACCTTGATGGAATCTGCCAGTTTGACTGCATTGACTACATTAACATCCTTGACAGGATTTGCTACAGTTACTTCCTTGACAGGATTTGCTACTGTCACCTCTGTCACCGGATTGGTGACTGCCACTTCCGTCACAGGATTTGCTACCGTTACCTCGGTCACCGGATTTGCCACGGTCACCTCTGTCACAGGGTTGGTGATCGCTACTTCTGTCACAGGATTTGCTACTGTCACAGGCTCTACCACCTGTACAGAAAGCACTCCGCTCTGTTCTGCCTTTGCTTCCTCTTTCACAGCCTTCACTGCGGTTCCGTTCACCGCTACGATCACGATATTGGTAGCTCCTACGGTCGTCATGGTACTCTTGATACCGATCACGGCATCTGCCCCCAGCAGTTCTGCCTTGGCGCTCATCTGTGCTTTTGCCACCTCAAATGCTTTGCTGTACGCCTGATCCAGGTCGGTAAGTTCCCCATTTAAGTTACCTTTTACTGTGTAAGATTCTGCTCCGTAAGCTGCCCCCAAATACTCAGAGATCACGTATCCCGCTACGGATTCTGTGGTTGTGATAATCATGATTATACCTCCTCTTTTGCTTTAAGAATTCCTATCCCTTTTATGATAGCACAATCCCGCCCTGATTGCTATACAGATTATGCCGGATTATCGAATAAATTTGATAATAAATGATCTCGGCAGGACCTTGCACAGAATCCGGAATCCCTTCATGAGCCAGCCGTACACAGACATGTCCTTTCCGGCTGCCGCATCCTTCATCGCCTGGCTGACGACCCGGTCCGCCTTGGCCATGGTCAGTTTCTTGTACAGAGCCACGCTGTGGTAAGTCTCTGCCTTCCCGAAAAACTCGGTCGCCACCGGCCCCGGACAGACCGCTGTCACAAGGATCCGGCGATGACGCAGTTCCCGGTTCAATGCCCTGGAATAGCTCTCGACATAGGCCTTGCTCGCCGCATACACCGCAAATTTCGGCTGTGGGCAGAATGCCGCACTGGATGCCATCATAAAGATGTGTCCGCCTTCCCGGACATAGGGCAGCGTGACCTGTGTCACTGCAGTCAGTCCGCGGCAGTTCAGATCGATCATGCCGGTGCTGTCGCCCAGGCTCATCTCCGCGACCTGTCCGATCATACCGTATCCGGCTGCGTTGACCAGGACATGGACCCGGGGTCTCTGTGCCTCAAGCAGCGCCCGCAGCCGTTCGATCCCCTCCGTTGTGGCAAGATCTGCCACCAGAATGCGCAGCGGACACTCCGTGATCTTCGCCTGAAGCTGTTCCAGTCTCTCCCGGCGTCTGGCGATCACCCAGATCTCATCAAGTTCCCGGCACCCCTTTGCCACCTGTCTTACAAATTCGCGTCCCATGCCGGAGGACGCCCCCGTGATTATTGCTATTTTTTTATTCACTGTTCCCTCCATTCCATCTGGTTATTTTCCATCCTGAACTGTAAAATACATATCACTCCGGTCCTCGTCAAACATGTAATAATATTGCAGGATCTCATACGTATCCATCATCTTGCGGTACTCATGACCCACTTCATACGGAAAATGCACTTTGCCGTTCTCGTCCAGATAACTGTTCGCACTGACCACCGGCAGATGCTTCCTCTGTTCCAGCAGGAAACACTGCCATGCCGACAGCTTCATGCCGGACATGTCCATCATGATCGATGACAGGTAATTGATCGATGTATTTGAAAGATCCTCGCTGCTCCAGTCTGTTCCGGTAGTGCTTTGTCCGGTCAGGTCATAATTGGACCAGATCAGATATGGCACCTGATACTGGATCCTCTTTTCCTCGCGGTCCATCTCGTCCGGCGACTTCCCATACACAGCCTTGTAATAATAGTCCTCGAGGTGAGGCTGATGATCTCCGAACAGAACCAGGATCGTCGGCTCATCGATCCCCTTGAGATATTCCACCAGACTGCCCAGGGCACGGTCGGTCTCCCGCACCAGAGAAAGATACTGTCTGGACTGCGAGTCCGCCCTGGTCACATCCCGGATATCGACCAGTTCTCCCCCATCCCAGGTCTTTGTGTAGGGATTGTGATTCTGCATCGTGACATTGAACAGACACAGTGACTTCCCGGACGTTTTCTGCTCCAGCAATTCTTCGATCTTCTCAAAATCAGCCTGATCCGACACAAAGCCGCGCAATGTCTGCGCCCCCTGAAAATCATCCAGGAACATACTCCTGTCCATTCCCAGCCACGGATAGATCTTCTCGCGGTTGTATCCACTGGAGTGATATGGATGCATGCCAATGCTTCCGTCATATCCTCCCTGTGCTTTGATCAGATCCACGATCGACGGGAACCTCTCATGAATATACTGAAGATACGGACTTCCGGGCAGAAACGCCTTGGAACACCCGGTCAGGAACTCAAACTCCGAATTCGCCGTATAGCCTCCGTAAACCGAGGATTCCGCCATACCGGCAATGCCCTCCTTAGCCAGTGCATGATAATTCTCCAGCGGATCCTCATCCAGTCCCAGTTCCCCATAAATGCTCAGATCTGCAAAAGATTCATCCATGATCATGATCACATTGGGGCGGACACGGTCATCGGACAGATTCTGATTGTACTGATCCGCCTTCTTCTGATACTCCTCTAACATGGTCTCCGCTTTTGTCCGGGAATATTCATCCGGAATATCAACTTCGTCATCTCCGGCATTGGCCACAAAATACAGAAGGTATCCATAATCCTTCATGCCAATGCTGTGATCCCAGGTCAGTCCTTCCACATCCTCCCAGAACACGGTGCTCTGGGACACTACAGCAGCTCCTCCCACGCCGCAGAGCAGGCAGACAACTCCTCCCACCATGGCAAACCGGCTGGTATACCGTCTGACTCTTCCGTCCCAGGTGGTCTTGTCCGGCGCGATCACTCCGAGCATGACTGCCATCAGAAGCACCAGCACTCCCTGTACGAGTGGCGTACTCACCGAAAGAGAATACTGCCCCGCCACATTTTTCACGGTTCCGAGTGCATAGATATCTCCGTAAATGATCCCGTATCCGCGGAAACTGTCCACCAGATAATTGGCCAGCCCCCAGATTCCGATCAATGCATCGGAAATCCAGATCTCATAGCGCAGCCGGTGTACAAGCCCCAGAAGGATCAGATGTGCCAGTGCCAGAAGCAGCATATTCCTGCATCCGTACATCCAGCCGATCTGTATCGGATCATCTCCCAGAAACAGTTCCATCGCGACATACTGCAGTGCGATATTGATGATACATAAAATGATCTGATAGGGAAGACTGTCCAGAAATCTGCGCACAGTCGTTCCCGGTTTCTCTTTTGTCATAAAAATCCTCGTTTCTTTTCATTCAATCTCGAGCCCACCGTCTTCTCCCCAGACATTCTCTGATCAGGACACCTGTCACACGGCCCACCACTCAGAAATCCTTTTTCCGAACGACAATGAGCTTCAGAGGAGCGGATGGCCTGTCCGGCTGCCCGCTTCCCCTGAAGCCCATTATATAACACTTTTTATGAGAAAACTATATGAGAAATCGTAATAATTAATATCCGAAAAGACTGCCCCAGAAGTCACCGAATCCGCCGGATCCGTTGGATCCATCCTGACCTTCCTGGCCGTCCTGACCGCCATACTGGTCGGAGTTGCCGGACTGACCGCCCTGCGAACTGCTGTTTGAGCCCGAATCAGACAGACCATTCAACGCATCTTTGCCCGCAAGTTTAACCTTGACGGTATTCTCCTTGTAGGTGCCATTGGAATTGCGCTGGTAGGTGATCGTCACCTCCGTACCCTTCTTGTAGCTGTTGGCACGCTCCGACAGGCTTTCCTGCGTGGATACGGAGACATCATTGATCTTGGTGATGACATCGCCCTTCTGAAGTCCCGCCTTGTCGGCCGGTCCGCCCTTGGCTGTCTCAGAGACATAGACACCCTGTGGAAGTCCGTACTGCTGCATCTCTGAGGATACTGTCTTGCAGGAAATGCCCAGATACCCTTTCTGGCTGTCGGTCAGTTCCTCTTTGTTCTTCAGCTCGTCAATGATCGGTGTTGCCTCTGAGATAGGGATGGCATAGCCCATACCCTCTACGGTAGAATCCGCTACCTTGGCAGAGTTGATACCAATAACCTCGCCCTTCATATTGATCAGGGCACCACCACTGTTGCCGGGGTTGATCGCTGCATCGGTCTGGATGACCTTGATGGTATTGGAAGAGCTGGAGTCCTCCTGAATCTCACGATCCTTGGCGCTGACATAACCTACTGTGACAGACTGGCCATAGCCCAGTGCATTTCCGATCGCTACTACCATCTCACCGACCTGCACGTCGGAGGAATCGCCCAATGTTGCGACGCGGATCTCACCCAGAGTGGATTCCTTGATGTCAGCCAGCTTGACTGCGATCACTGCCAGATCTGCACTGGAATCGGTTCCCTTGGTCGTTGCCTCGTAGATCTCACCGTCCACAAACTGTACGGAAATGGTCTTGGCACCGTCTACCACATGATTGTTGGTGGCGATCAACAGCTCCGTGTCACTCTTGCCAATAATAAATCCGGAGCCGCTGCTGGTACTCTCCTTGCCCTGGTTGTAATTACCAAACAGGTCGTAATAATTCTGTGCCTCCTCCGTGCTGGTGATAGATACGATGGAAGGCATACACTGCTGTGCAATGCTGGTCACGCTTCCGGCCTCGATGGCTGAGCCTGTCGCGGTGCTGGTGTAGCCGACCTGTGTGGCCCCGCCGGAGTTATTGGATGTCTGCTGGATCTGATGTCCTCCGCGGATCCGTTCTCCAATGTAATTCGTTCCCTGATAGAAACCAGATGCAACCACGCCGAAGATGGCTGCCAGCACCACTGCGGAGACGACCTTCTTTCCGGTAAGCCCCTCGCTCTTCTGTCCGGATCTCCCGGTCTTCTGTGCCTTTTTCTGCGCCTTTCTATATGCCTTTGCACGCTTTCTGTCTGCCTTGGCCTGCGCTTTCTTCTGTGCCTCTGTCATGGTCGGTTCTGCGTCCGTCCCGGTGCTCTGCCGGTACTGCGTCTGCTGCGCACCGTTCCATGTACTGTCACCGTACTGCGTGCTGTTCCATGCACTGTCGGTCTGCTGTGTCTGTCCCTCAAAAGATGATGCGGAAGATTCTGCGGACTCGTCTGTGTACTGACCTCCCTGTGCTACATAAGGATCACCTTTATATCTGTACTCCCCGGTGAATCCCTGCTCCTGCTGATTCTCGGAGTTCTGATCAAATTTGTTATCCATATCGAATACCTCCTTTGTTGTTTCTGAAACCTAGTCTACCAATGCTTTGTGACGTAATTGTGAAAAACTTTTGAAAAAAAGGTTATCAAGTTGCGTTTACTTTGTGAAACCGATATAATGAGGCAAGGATTACCCGCATTCAGGATATAATAATAAGAAATACTAATAAATATTAAGATAGAAAAGAGGTTTCTGCCTTGATCAAAGAGAATCAAAAACTATTGAATCTGATACAGATACTGATCGACGCGGCCATTATCGCTGCCACCTTTGTCCTCGCCTATTATCTGCGTGCAGATGACACCTGGAGTCCGCTGATCACGCACCACATCATCGCACCGCCGATCGGATACATTCTTCCGATCGGCAAGTACATCAATATGCTGGTGTTTCTGATCCCGGCCTACCTGATCATGTACTATCTGTGCGACCTGTACAATCCCAAGCGTACCGCAGGGCGCAGAGCCGAGCTGTTCAGTCTGGTCAAAGCCAATTTCCTTGGCATCATCTACTGCACAGCAGTCCTTTACTTTCTGAACCAGACCGACTATGCGCGTCTGTTCCTGGTAATCTTCTGCTGCATGAATCTGGTGATCGACTATGCTTTCCGTCTGACCATCCGTCGCATCCTGCGTCAGATGCGCCGCTCCGGCAAGAATCTGAAGCATGTTCTTCTGGTGGGCTACAGCCGTACCGCGGAGGGCTACATCAGCCGTCTGAGAGTCCATCCGGAATGGGGCTACAAGGTACACGGTATCCTGGATGACAAAAAGCCACTGGGCTTCAAGTTCAAAGAGATCACGGTCATCGGCAAGACCAACCGTCTGAGCGATCTTCTTGAGACCAACAAATACGATGAGGTTGCGATCACTCTGGGCATCGATGAGTTTGCCAAACTCGAAAAGATCGTGGCTGTCTGTGAGAAATCCGGTGTGCACACCAAGTTCATCCCGGACTACAACAACATCATACCGACCAAGCCATACACTGAGGATCTCGATGGCCTCCCGGTCATCCATGTGCGCCACGTGCCGCTGAGTTCCTCTCTCAATAAGATGATCAAGCGGACGATGGACATTGTACTGGGACTGATCGCGCTGGTGATCGCCGCCATTCCGATGATTCTGGTTTCCATCATCATCAAGCTCACCGACAAAGGCCCTCTGATCTTTTGCCAGACCCGTGTCGGCCTGCACAACCGTGAGTTTAAGATGTACAAATTCCGTTCCATGCGCGTTCAGGATCCTTCCAAAGAAAAGAAGGAATGGACCACGGCCAATGACCCCCGTGTCACCCCGATCGGCCGCTTCATGCGAAAGACCAATATCGATGAACTTCCACAGCTTTTCAATGTTCTGAAAGGAGACATGTCCCTGGTGGGACCGAGACCGGAGCGTCCGTTCTTCGTGGACAAGTTCAAGGAGGAGATCCCACGCTACATGATCAAACACCAGGTAAGACCCGGCATGACAGGCTGGGCGCAGGTCAACGGCTACCGCGGGGATACTTCTATCACCCGCCGTATTGAATGTGATCTGTACTATGTAGAGAACTGGAACATCCTCCTGGACTTCAAGATCATGTTCCTGACAGTATTTGGCCGCAAAGTCAACAAAAATGCTTATTAATCTCTATGATTTAGATTCTTTCGACGTAAAACGTCTTCGGAATGGAGGGTAGTGTGAAAAATACCGCTGATGCAGTATTTTTCGCACGGGCTATTTGTGTCGCAGGCACCACAAAATAGCCGTGATCGCAGAGCAAAATCTGATATTTTGCTCGCGGTCCTTCGACGTAAAACGTCTTCGGAATGGAGGGGTAATATGAAGATTAAAGAGAGACTGATCGTTGCGTTTCTCGTCATTATCCTGTGTCCGCTCGTATTTACCGCAGTATTTGCATCCTGGGTCGTCTCACAGGAGACGAAAATGCTTCTCGATTCCTATGGGGTTTCCGTGGATTCCTCCGGATTCATCACCAATCCCACGCAGCTTCTGTTCCGGGTTACCTCCGCAGAATTCAAGGGAATCCGCCAGACGGCCACGGACAAGCCGGACAAACTGCTGGACCGCGAATACCTCAAAAAGATCGATGACAAACTCCGTTCCTGCGATTCCTACATCGTGGTAAACCGGGGATCCAGTCTGTATTTTGTGCGCAACAAAAAGGATTACGAAAAGATCTCTTATCTGCCGGGCTATGGCAGCTACCACTCCGACAAGGAGCCCAACATCTTTCTGGATCAATCTATTCCGGCGATGATACGTGTCAAGGATTTCACCTTTTCGGACGGAACCCAGGGTCAGGTCTTTCTAGTCGCAGAACTCAGCAAGATCCTTCCTCTGTGGAGTCACACTGTCAACCGTATCCTGCTGGCCTGTGTCTTTTCCATCCTGATCACGGCGTTTCTGCTGATCATATGGCTGTACAACAGCATTGCCAAACCAGTCAGTCTGCTGCGCGCCGCAACGGCAAGTATCGGCTCAGGCAATCTGGATGAACCGATCCAGATGCAGTCTATGGACGAACTGGGTCTTCTCTACCTGGATTTTGAGGAAATGAGGCTGCGGCTCAAGGATATGATCGACGAGCGCATGGATTATGAACAGCAGACCCGCGATATGATCACCAATATGGCACATGACCTGCAGACTCCGCTGACCTCTATCAAGGGATATACGGAAGGGTTGATGGAAGGTATTGCCAACACACCCGAGAAACAGATGAAATATCTCCGGACGATCCACTCCAAGGCAGAGGACATGAGCTATCTGATCGGACAGTTATCGACCTTCGCCAAAGTTGAGCAGAACAGTGTCCCGTACCGTTTTCTGGACATTGATCTCGAAGAATATCTGCAGGCTCTGATCCAGGAGATGGCGCTGGATCTGGAAGCCAGGCACGCACAGATCCGTCTGGACTACCAGTGCCGTCCCGGCATCATCTGTAAGATAGATCCGGATCAGATGAAGCGTGTCATCAGCAACATTGTAAACAACGCATTGAAATACAGCGACAAGGACCACTGTCAGATCCGGGTGACCGTGCGGAAGGCACCGATTCCGAAGACAGCGGTTCCGGTCTACCGCCAGATCCGCAAAGACGGCAGTTACGCCGATCCTGAGGTTCCGGAGCAGTTTGTCCAGATCTCTATCTCCGACAATGGTCCCGGCATCGATCCAAAAGATCTGCCGTACATCTTCCACCGTTTCTACCGCGCAGATGCGTCCCGAAATTCCCTGAAACGCGGAAGCGGCCTGGGGCTGGCCATTGTGGAGCGTATCATCAACGACCACGGCGGGAAGATTCATGCGGAGAGCAAGCCCGGCGAGGGCACAAAGATGATATTTACCCTTAAGATTGAAGACCATCCAAATGACAAGGAGGACTAAGACCATGGCAAGAATATTGATTATCGAAGACGAAGAAGCGATTGCAGAGCTGGAGCGGGATTACCTGGAGCTCAGCGGTTTTGAAGTAGTGATTGAAAAGGACGGAAGCAGCGGAGCTGCCCGGATCCTGGATGAGACAGAGCATTTTGATCTCGTCCTGCTCGATCTGATGCTTCCCGGCATGGACGGATTTGAGATCTGCCAGCTCATCCGGGAAAAGACCAATATTCCGGTGCTGATGGTGTCCGCCAAGGCCGGAGATATCGACAAGATCCGCGGTCTCGGAATGGGTGCCGACGACTACATCACCAAGCCGTTCAGCCCGAGTGAGCTGGTGGCCAGAGTCAAAGCTCATCTTGCCCGTTACACCCGTCTGACCCAGGGCGAGCAGGACGAACACCAGATCATTGAGATCAACGGCCTGCGCATAGACAAGGCCGCACGCCGCGTCTATGTCAATGACGAGGAAAAGATGCTCACCACCAAGGAATTTGATCTTCTGTGTTTTCTTGCCGAGCATCCAAACCACGTCTTCAGCAAAGAGGAGCTTTTCCAGAAGATCTGGGAGATGGAATCCGTCGGCGATATCGCGACCGTCACGGTACACATCAAAAAAATCCGCGAGAAACTCGCGGATTCTTCTGCCCAGCCCAAATACATCGAAACGATCTGGGGCGCCGGGTATCGTTTTAAGTTGTAATCATCAGAATCTGAAATCACGTTTTCCGTGCCGGATTTCCTGCAGATACTGCAGGGCTCTGGCGCGGATTTTTTCGTTGGGAACCTTCTGCATCTCCCCGCGGATCAACGCCTCTCCCAGTTCTCTGGTCTGTGGCGTGGCATAATCTTCCAGATATTCTCCCAGTGTCATCAGCGCATTGGGCTGACAGCAGTTGACGATCTGTCCGGATTTGAGCAGGGACATGAAGCGGTCGCCCGTACGTCCTGCCCGGTAGCAGGCGGTACAGAAACTCGGAATATATCCCATCTTCATCAGCCAGTATACGACCTCATCCAGGCTTCTGGTGTCACTGACATCAAACTGCGCCGAACTGTCATCGCGCACCGTTCTGGTATATCCTCCCACGCTGGTCCTTGACCCACCGCTGATCTGGGAAATGCCCAATTTCAGCACAGCCTCACGGCTTTTCCGGGATTCTCTGGTGGACACGATCATGCCGGTATATGGCACGGCGATCCGGATCACCGCCACGATCTTCTCAAAGATGTCATCGGGTACGGCATTGGTAAAATCAGCCGTGTCGATATCGTCAGCCGGACAGATCCTCGGGACACTGATCGTATGCGGTCCTACGCCCTGCGCCGCCTCAAGATGCTCGGCGTGCATCAGAAGTCCTACCAGCTCATAGCGGTAGCCCTCCAGCCCAAACAGAACTCCGAGTCCCACATCATCGATCCCGCCCTGCATCGCGCGGTCCATGGCCTCCGTGTGATAACAGTAATCGTGCTTTGGTCCGGTCGGGTGCAGTTTCTCATAGGATTCCTTATTATAGGTCTCCTGAAACAGAATATACGTCCCGATCCCGGCCTCTTTTAATTTCGTGTAATCCTCCACTGTCGTCGCCGCAATATTGACATTGACACGGCGGATCGCTCCATTCTTGTGATGAATGCTGTAGATCGTATCAATGCTCTCCAGAATATACTCCAGTGGATTGTTGACCGGATCCTCTCCGGCCTCGATCGCCAGCCGTTTGTGTCCCATATCCTGCAGCGCCGTCACCTCCTGACGGATCTGCTCCTGGGTCAGCTTCACACGCGGGATCGTCCGGTTCTTCGCATGATACGGACAATAGGTGCATCCATTGACACAGTAATTGGAAAGATACAGTGGCGCGAACATAACAATGCGTCTGCCATAAAACTTCTCCTTGATCTCCATGGCAAGCGTGCGGATCTGTTTCTCCACCTCTGGAATCCGGCATTCCATCAGCACCGCTGCCTCCCGGTGGCTGATGCCCCGGGCCAGCTTTGCTTTCTCCAGGATCCGTCGGATCTCCTCCCGATCCGCAGCATGCTCTCTGGCATACTCCAGCGAATCCAGGATCTCCCGGTGGTTGATAAACTCCTCTGCATGCAGAGATTTGGGATCATAGTTCATGGCAAACGCCTCCGCTCTTCTGATATAGTATATCAATCATGGTAGCAGTCTTTGCCTGATTTCGCAAGCCGCCGCCAGGTTAGTCTATTCTAACGAAATTTCTTATATCCTGATCTTTTGAGCGTTTTAATGTTTGCTTTGCGGGCAGTTCCTTCCACCCGGATCTTTTTCTTACAACCCTTAAATGCCCCCTTGGCTGCCATCTTCAGTCTGTTGCGCAGGCTCAGCATCTTCAGGGATTTACAGCCTGCAAACGCCTTCCTTGGGATGATCCGGATGTACTTGTTCAGGTAGACACCACGAACCCCGGTATTCTTGAAGACTGCCTTGCCCAGTTCCGTCACACGGTATGTTTTTCCATCTGCTGCCACAATGCTCTGCGGAACACTCAGATAATGAGATTTTTTACCACTTGCGCTCAGTCCGGTCAGGCAGACAGTTCCTGTCTTTTTGCCTGCAAGTGCTGTCACCTGATAGACAAAACATCCCGCCGTAAATACATCTCCCTGGGCCAGACTGTTCACGGACGGCCCGGTAATGACACCGGAAGATGCCGGAGTGAGCGTCGGTGCGGCCGGAGTACCGGAAGCGGCCGGAAGTGTCGGTACCGGGGCAGGCACCTGACTTGGCTCTGTGCTCGGCTCCACAGTTGGTTCCTGGCTCGGTGTCCCGCCTGGCTCTGTGCTTGGCTCGGCACTTGGTTCTGTGCTTGGTTCTGCACTTGGCTCCTGGCTTGGTGCCACACTTGGCTCCTGACTTGGTGCCACGCTTGGCTCTGTGCTTGGTGCCACACTTGGCTCTGCGCTCGGCTCCACGGTTGGCTCTACAGTCGGTTCGATCGTAGGCTCCGGCTGCTCATTCTCCTTCTGATACTCCCTGACCAGCTTCTCATAATTCTCAGCTTTTACCTGTGGATCCTGTGCCGCATACTCCTCATCATACATGCCCTCGCCCAGCACCAGAACATAGGCTGATGCCTTCTGCTTATAGAGCTGTGCCAGCTTGGCAAGTGTCTCCTGATCATATCCGGCCTGATCGCGGAATTTCTCATAGTAACCTCCGAGCACCTCGTCGGTCAGAACACTCTCGATCTTGACGATCATATTGCGCGCCGGTACTTTTTTCAGATTCAGTGTCTCATGATCCAGAATCGATGGATCGCTGGAATGATAGGTACGGTAAGCCTCCTGATCCTCCCATCCCGGAATCTCATCGACACAGATGGACTGATTGTCAAGCTGGGTGCGGTCATATGCATAGTGCACCTGTCCCTGTGCATCGATCTGAATCTCCTGATATGGTGTCAGCTTGTCGATCACGATAGCTGCATCCTCATTGGCTCCCAGAAGACCATCCACATAGGCTGCTCTGGCCACAGACATTCTGGCCACCGCCTGATCCAGCTCCGCCTGCGACAGATGCTTCACTGTCACGGTGATCGTCTTATGTACGGCGAGATTGGGATTGGCCTTGCTGGTCATCGTCACCGTGATATCCACACTGCGGTCCGCAGATGCATCCTCTCCGACCGGACGGTATACATACGCACGGAAGCTGTTAATATCAATGACATCCTCATCGCTGCTCTCTGCCGTGAACCGGTAGTTCCAGTAATCCCAGTATGGGCCGTAGCCGAGTTCTTCGCGTTCGGCTGCGCTCACCACTTTTTTCGGGATCACAAGCTGGATGTCATGGGTGACCGCCTGTGCATCCAGTGTCTCCTTTGTGGCAAAATCCTGCAGTTTGTCGACCGTATAGCAGTCCAGGAGTTTCTGCATCGTCTCTTTGGTCGTATCCAGTTCTTCCTGTGACAATGGTGTGAGTACCACATGAAATGTTCTGGTCACAGTCACATCCGTCGATGGATTGACGATCACTGCCGTCAATGTCACCTCATGCTCCTGTGCGTCACGATATACTTTTCCCACATAATCCTCATAATACGCATCCGCACTTCCCGTGCGCTTCTCATCACTGATCTTGAGATATGTCTCATCGGAAGAAGTCCACGTGATCTGTCCATACGAATACTTGTCCCCTGCAATATAGGATGGCAGGTTCAGGTCAGAAGAAACCGCATCAAAACTTTCCTCTCCGCAGATGCGCGCCTCGGTCAGCATGGCATCCGCCGCCTGCTCAAGGTTATTCAGAATCTCTGTGGTATCCCATGGGATCAGAAGTGATCTGCTCTCCTGTGGATATGTCACCTTGTCCTGTCCCACCTGCAGACAGAATGTCACAGCGACCTGACGTCCCTGCGCAAAGCTGCCCTCCTGTGGCAATACAGGATAGGTAATCTTTCCATTGGCAGAGACCAGACCGGCATCTTCGGTATCCCGGATCGTCACCGTCACGCCGTCATAGCCCTTCTTCGTCAGAAGCTGCTTCATCTTGGCGATCATGTTGGTATCTGTTCCGTAGACCGGCTGCAGCGAAGAGAAACTCCACTCCAGAGACTTCAGGATCTGCGCCAGATAGACATTGCTGTCCACATTTTCAGACCAAACATCCACGGTAAATTCCTTCGTCTGCGTCATGCGTCCGCTGGAGATCACGGCAGTCAGAGTGACTGTCACAATGTTTTTCTCCGGCAGAGTCACCTGTCCCTCGCTGTCGATCACCGTCTCATCGCTGGATTCCCAGCGGATCCGGCATCCATCCACTTCCGATGGAAGCACCAGATCAGACGGCTTGCGGATCACGGTATTGTCGATCGTCAGATCCTCTTTGGCCTTCTGCACGGCCTCGGCATCCACCGTATCCTGCAGGGCATCCGAGATTCCGATCGGTCCCACGATCTTGTCCGCACTGGAATCCGCCTCGCCGCGGGCTGTCACTTTCAGATAACGCCCCACATAGTCCAGCTCATCCGGAATCGCAAAATTCGCCCAGGAGGCATCGGCGATCTCCGCAAACTGTTCGCCGTCCTCCGATACATACCACTGGTAAGAGACATTGGTCGCCTCCTCCCCGTTCTTGCCCTGAGCCTGCGCATACAATGTCGTTCCGGTGATTCCACTTCCTGTCACCGTCACAGCGCTGACCGGTACGCTCTGAGCCTGTGCCGGTTTCTGCCAGGTCAGGATCGGATAGCCGTCATTGATACCGCTCTCATCGGCCACATAATGTGGTGTGGAGCTGCTGTTCAGATCCTCTAACAACTGTTCGGCACTGCTGATCGTCTTCTCACTGCCCTTCGCTGCGCCGGCTCCAATGCCCGCATCCGAAGCAGACTCCAGATAATAGCAGTTGGTCACTGTCGCGGCGGTGAAACCAAGCAATCCGTTCTGTGCCGTACCGATATTGTAACAGTCACTGATCGTACCCGGAGAAATCTGTCCTCCGATACCACCGGTTCTGGTCTTTCCCTGAATCGTTCCCTTGTTATAGCATCCTGCCACGGTCGTCTTCTTGCTGATGTAGCCGGCAATACCGCCCGCATACGTTCCGGTGACCGATGCCGCATTCATACAATCCTCAATCTTCACTCCGGCCAAAGTGGCATTTCCGATGATACCACCCGCATAGGCACTTCTGCCCGTGCCGGTCTGGACGCTTCCCTGTACTCCACAGTTTTGGATCGTCACAGACGTCGCTCTTCCCACGATGCCGCCGGCGATATTGGAAGATGTCTTAATGGAAGCCTGCAGATTGACATTTTCGATCGTAGCACCGCTGACCATTCCGAACAATCCCTGATTGTTACTTGTCGTATCAATCTTCAGATTGGAAATGGTGTGCCCCTGTCCATCAAACGTACCGCCGTAACTGTACGTGATGTACCCGCTGCTGTTCCAGCCGATCGGTGTCCAGGACTTGCCTCCCAGATCAATGTCGTCGGTCAGAACCGCATTGTCCTTGACCAGAGCTTCGGTCTGGGTGCCGGTCTGATTGACGTGATCCGCAAACCAGGCCAGTTCCTCTGCGTTGGAGATCTGATAAACTCCCTCTTTGCGCTCCGGTTCCTGTGTGGTGCTGCCATCCCATTCCATGGCAGAAGCCCTCAGTGACGGTGCCTGGATTCCCCCGAGCACCATACTGAACGCCAGCACACAACTAAGTGTTTTTCTGGTTGTTTTCTTCAATGTTACCCTCTTTCCGAGGAGTATCTAAAGACTCCTCACACTTTGCCAGGCCTGGTCTGGGGTGTTCCAGGCGATACCTCTTCTGGTTCTGCCGTGCGCGAAGTCGTTTTTCTTTTTTGCGTTGGAGACGTGCGGGATCGACAGGCTTCACCCCGGCGGCTTCCAATGCCCGGGGCCATGGGCCCAGATGTCCCTTGATCACATTGACAATAGAACTCTCAAAATCAGATTTTTTCGGAAAACGTCCTGTTTCCTGCGCCTTATCCTGCAGCGCAGCAATACATTGCTCTTTCGTCCATTTACTCATCGATATGCCTCCGTACTTTTCCATTCAGTCCACGACTTTCCGGAGCGATCCTCAGACAGATCCTCCGCCCCAAAAGCACTTGGTAAAACCAGTAACGCTTCTCCCCGGCAGGTATCCCGACTTCACAGCCTGTCCGGCATCAGACCGGACTCTGCATACGGTAATGGTGGTTGCGACGGATTCTCACCGAACTTCCCCTTAAATGCCTCATTGACAACACCGGGCGAATTGTTATTACCAATACCGACTATAACACTGGTAATTTCTTCTTGTCAATGAATGCAAAACGAGAGGTTTCCTATAAAGTAAAAAATGCCCCCGGGTATCTTACCCGGAGGCATCCTGTCTCACGCTAGTATAAACTTAGCGGATCTTTGTCTTCTTGCTTACCTTGCTCTTCTTGAGCATCTTCTTATATTTCTTGAACTTCTTCTTTGGAACCTTGATCGTGGCCTTCTTGTGAATGTTCTTGAATGCGAACTTGCCGATCTTGGTCAGCTTCTTCGTACGGATCGTCACTTTCTTCAACTTCTTGCAGTTGTAGAATGCTTTGATACCGATCGTCTTCACATTTGTGTTGATCGTGGCCTTCGTCACCTTTTTCAGTCCCTTGAATGCATTCTTCTCGATCGCTGTGACGCGGTACTTCACGCCGGATTTTCTGATCGCATTCGGAACCTTGATGGACTTGATCGTCTTCTTCTTGGAAGCAACCACACCAATCACCTTACAGTAATGTTTGGCCGGATTGGTGATCACATAGATATAGGTACCATCCTTTACGACGGTTCCTGTCACCACACTGCCGGAAGCGGCTGTGACGGTAGTAGATTTCTCAAAGACTGCGGTGATATAACTTCCCTCACGGATCGCAAAGCTGGAAGCGGCAGCTGTTCCGGCATCGCGTCCATCGACGATCCAGCGTGAGAATGTATAGCCTGCGGCCGGTGTAGCCGTCAGTCCCATCGTAGCCTTGGCAGTATCCAGGGCAGTCAGGGTAATGGAACCGGAACCGGCAGGAACAACGGAAACTGTCACGCCGTATACCTTGGCACTGGCAATGGCAGAACCGGTAGGAACTCCTGCGATCACGGTATCGTAATGATTGATCACGGTTGTCTCATTGATAATGGTCGTGCCTGCAGCAGGTGTGGTATTTGGCAGAGGAGTAGCACCGCCCGGTGCAGGGCTCGCACTCTGTCCCGGTGCCGGACTTGCACTCTCACCAGGTGCAGGACTCGCACTCTGTCCAGGTGCCGGACTTGCACTCTCACCAGGTGCCGGACTTGCGCTCTCTCCCGGTGCCGGACTTGCGCTCTCTCCCGGTGCAGGTGTAGCATTTGGATCATAATTCTCAATGTCTGTCTTTGGATCTTTCTTACCGGTCTGATAGAATACCGCACAGACGGTGATCTCCTTGGAGGTATCAAAGAGAGCCTGGGTCTGGGTGGATACATACTTGCCGTCTACCACCCAGCCGCTGAAGCTGTAGCCGCTCCCTGCAGTCGCCAGAAGGCCTGTCTGATCCTTGGCAATGCTTGCAACACTTACTGTTCCTGCTCCTGCAGGTACTACGACAACAGACAGATTTCCTGCTGTCACCGTCACGGTGTTCTCTCCCTTTCCATATGGAGGAACCAGATCATTGTCCGGGTCAACCGGAGTATCCTTGTCGATCAGAACATCTCCTACTGAGACGTCGGAGATGATCGGCTCGGTTGTGGAAGTGCTGCCGGTGTCTGTACCCTTGATTGTCTGATTCGGGCGGTTTGGATTATAATCCTCCCCCTTGGCAATAGTTCCACTGGCATTGTTGGTCGTTGATTTCACAAAGACAGTTCCGGTATTTTTATTATTTTCAGACTTACCGCTGTTGGTTCCGATACAGCCTGCTACGGTCTCATCACCATAGACATCTCCTGCATTGGTACAGTTCTTTACGGTACTGTTGGAATTTCTGTCCTGTGAAGATCCAATATTCTTTCCGACGAGTCCGGCTACCACTTCTTTACCGGTAACCTTTCCGTAGTTCTGATTGTCATCAATTGTGGATTCCGCACGATATGTGGACTCGTTCTCTCCAACCAGTCCACCAATGCTCTTGGTTCCGTTGACATTTCCTTCATTAATGTTGTTGGTCGCATTATTTCCAATAGAACCGGTTGCTTCCAGTCTTCCGACCAGTCCACCGACTTTGTCCTGTCCATTGATTTCTGCCAGATTCTTATTGCCAGACATCGTCATACCCTGACCCAGTCCTGCAATACCTCCGACATTTGTCTCACCGGTTACAGAACCTGTCGCCTTATTGGTATTGTCGGTGAGCGCTCCCTGAGCGTCATTGATCAGCCCGGCAATACCGGCAACATTCTTCTTGCCTTCAATCTTTCCGGCATTGGAAGATTTATCCACTTTGGCACTGGTACGACCCTCACCGCAGACACCACCGACGTTGGAAGTTCCCTTGACAGCTCCTCTGTTATCGCTGTTGCTGATGGTTCCGCTGCCTCCGATGACACCTGCCACACCACCGACATTCGTCCCGCCGGAAACTTCTGCATTGTTGGCGGAGGAAGAAACCTTCTTTGTGTATGTACTTCCCACAACTCCACCAACATTGGTAGTACCACTGATCTTGGAAGGAAGATCCTTATCGGTAGACTGGATCACCTTACACTGGATGATATCTGTCACGGTCGTTCCGGCAATGCCGCCGACATTCTCTGTGCCGGAAACCTGTCCGGAGAATGTACACCCCTGGATGGTGTTTTCCCGTTCCGTTTCAGAAATAGACATTTTGGCGTTTTTATTGTTTCCCACAATTCCACCGATATTTTTGGAGGCAGTTCCTGTTCCCTGAACGGTACTATTAAGAACCTGACATCCAGTTAACTGATACAGGTTATCTCCGGCAATTCCTCCGATATTATTGCCGGTACCGCTGATCATAGAATCCTGAACCACGCAATAATATAAATCACCCTTTCCTGTATACTCCTCTCCCATAGAACCGATCAGTCCACCTACATAGCTTCCACCGGATACGGAACAATTCTTAACTGTCACTTTCTGAAAATCCTTTACCTCTCCATGGCTGGAATAAAGTCCTCCCACTACCATAGCGGTAGCAGGTGCATTTGGAGCGGAAATGCTGCAGTTCTCAAAGGTTACATTGGAAATTTCAAGAGTTGCCAGATATCCGAAAAATCCTGCATACGACGTGTCACTGTTCTGCTTCACTTTCACGTTGCGGATTGTTTTTCCATTACCATCAAAATGAATTCGATATTCTTCATTACTTCCTACAGAAGTAAATGGATCGCTGGCTGATCCTGTGATATCCGCACCCAGTTTGGCATAAAATCTGCCCTCTCCTGCGGAGTTTACAATATCACTATACTCCTTTAACCCCGAATAGTTCATGATCACATATGGATCATCCTGCGTACCGTCTCCGGTGATTCCTTTCGCTGCAGACGCAGTGATTCCGGTACCGGCAAAGATGCTGGTAAACGTCACTGCGGCCGAAAGAGCCAGAGACATCACTTTTTTGTTCATGTTTTGACCTCCTCCTTGTACATAAAACTCTTTGAATCCCGTACATTATAACATCGTGCCATAGTCCAAACAATAAGCGATTTTACAGAATAAAAAATGTTTTTTTCGGGTTCCTTTGAACATTTTCGCCAAAAACTTTGTTATTTTACATGACGAAATCGGCGAAATCCAGCCGATTTGTTGCATATTCGTTTTGCTTGTTCACAATTTCTTTACAACTTAATCATTTCAGGTTCATATCTCCACATTATAATACCAGTATCAAGTAAATGAAATGCTTGATGTACTAGATTATTTTTTTCATACCTTCTCCTTTTGTGGGCTGTCAACGAGGCAGCCTTTTTTAATGCAAATAATTTCTGAAATCGACCAAATACCGGCAGCGGCAATATTCGATTTCATCACAAAGGCCTCCGGATGATTTTCATCACCCGGAGGCCTTCTGATTTATTCAATAACACAAACACATTATCGAATCTTAACAGTCTTGTTAACCTTGCTCTTCTTGAGCATCTTCGTGTACTTCTTTAACTGTTTCTTTGGAACTTTGATCGTTGCCTTCTTATTGATATTCTTAAATGCAAATTTGCCGATCTTCTTCAGTTTCTTCGTTCGGATCGTCACCTTCTTCAACTTCTTGCAGTTATAGAATGCCTTGATTCCGATCGTCTTCACATTCGTGTCGATTCTGACTTTAGTTACCTTCTTCAGTCCCTTGAATGCATTCTTGTCAATCGCGGTCACACGATATTTCACACCGGACAGACGGATCGCATTTGGAACCTTGATGAATTTGATCGTCTTCTTCTTGGATGCAACCACTCCGGTCACCTTACAGTAATGCTTCGTCGGATTGGTTATCACATAGATATACGTACCATCCTTTACAACCGCTCCGGTTACTACACTTCCGGAAACTGCGCCGCCGGTCGGTACACCG
This sequence comes from uncultured Lachnospiraceae bacterium, assembly GCA_934351255.1. GTDB lineage: Bacteria > Bacillota > Clostridia > Lachnospirales > Lachnospiraceae > Jutongia. Next base: position 90,304 of record CAKRJH010000001.1, on the reverse strand, counting down.
ATGATCGTAGATCCTGCGCCCGGTACCGGACTTGGCAGTGGGCTTACTCCAGGTGCTGGGCTTGGGATTGGATTTGGCATCGGTGAATTTCCTGGTGTCGGGTTTGGTGCTTCACTCTGTCCCGGTGCCGGAGTCTCTGTCTGAGATGGCAGATAGTTCTCGATCTCACTCTTCGGATCCTTCTGTCCCTGCTTATAGAACACTGCACTCACTTTCATTTCTTCGGAAACCCCGAAGAATGTCTGTGCCTGAGTGGACACGTACTTGCCATCGACTACCCATCCACTGAATGCATATCCCTTTGTCGCTGTCGCCAGAAGACCGGTCTGATCGTTCGAAATGAACGTCACACTGACACTGCCTGCGCCGACAGGTACCACTGATACCAAAAGATTTCTGGCCTGTACCGTCTTACTGTTCTGTCCTTTTCCATATGGAGGTACCAGATCAGAGGCTGGATCAGCAGATGCATTCTGGCCGATCAGTACCTCTCCTACTTTGACATTGGAATCGACCGGCTCGGTCGTCGGTGTCGCACTTGGCTTAACGGTTGCTGTCGGCTTCGCTGTTGCCTTCTGTGTTGGTCTTGGTGTTGCTGTCTGTGTCGGCTTCACTGTTACCTTCGCCGTCGGCTTTGGTGTCGCCGTCTGTGTCGGCTTCACCGTTACCTTCGCCGTCGGCTTTGGTGTCGCTGTCTGTGTCGGCTTCACCGTTACCTTCGCCGTCGGCTTTGGTGTTGCTGTCTGTGTCGGCTTCACTGTTACCTTCGCCGTCGGCTTTGGTGTCGCTGTCTGCGTTGGCTTCACCGTTACCTTCGCCGTCGGCTTTGGTGTCGCTGTCTGTGTTGGCTTCACCGTTACCTTCGCCGTCGGCTTTGGTGTCGCCGTTGCATTTGGATCATAGTTTTCGATGCTGCGCTTCGGATTCGATTCACCATGCTTAAAAAACACCGCACATACAGTAATTGCTTTGGATGTATCAAAGAAAGCCAGCGGCTGGATAGATACATATTTTCCATTTACCACCCATCCACTAAAAACATAGTCACTTTCTGCTTTTGCCAAAAGTCCCATCGGATTCATGGAAAGACTTTGTACAGTAACTGATCCCGCCCCGGCCGGTACCACAACAACCGAAACACTTCCATTCTTAACTGTTACCGTGTTCTGTCCTTTTCCATAAGGAGGCACAAGATTATTGTAATTACTTCTAGGTGTATCTTTATCAATCATGACATCCCCCACAAAGTAGTTCAATATAGTCGTGATTGTTGTTGAGACACTGCCGCTATCGCTTCCTTTTATAACAAGGCTTGAATTCGTTGGACTGACATCTTCATTCTTTGCGTTTGTCCCCTTCACAGAAACAGTTGTCGGTTTTGCAAAAATCCATCCATTATTCTTATTCTTCTCAGACTTACCACTGTTAGTACCAATACAACCCGCTACCATTTCATTACCAAACACATCACCGGCATTAGTACAATTCTTAACCGTACTATTTGTGATTCTGTCCTGAGATGGACCAATATTCTTTCCAACCAGACCAGCCACCACTTCTTCACCGATGACATTTCCATAGTTCTGGTTATCATCAATCGTAGACAGACTTCTGTATGCGGAACTGTTTTCTCCAACCAGTCCTCCTACAACATTGATTCCCGTTACCTTTCCCAGGTTGATATTTCCTGTCATACTGTTTCCCGAAGGATTGGAAACCTCCAGTCTTCCAGCCACTCCGCCAACCTTGTCTTGACCAATGATTGCTGCCTGATTTTTATTGTCAGTCATAGTCACATCTTGTGCCAGGCCAACAATACCTCCTGTATATTTTATGTTACCTTTTTCTTCCCCTGTAGTCCAACTCTTATAAATTGAATCTGCTTTAACTTCACCTGTAGCTTTATTGGTATTATTGACAATAGTGGTACGACCGTTTCCAACCACCTTTCCAATAATTCCCGCTACATTATTTCCTCCTTTTACCTGTCCAGCATTGTAGTTTGTATCCAGTGTAATGGTTCCGCTTTCACATACCGCTTCTCCACAAATGCCTCCTACATTTTCACTTCCATTAACTTTAATCCATGGACTATTGAACGCTAAATTCTCTATATTGAGCAGGTTCTCACAATTTTTGATCGTACCTGATCCCTGGAGCAGACCAACAATGCCTCCTATATTATCAGTTCCAATTAACCTTAAATTATCATTAGTACACGAGTCCACAGATTTGCCGACCTGTTTTCCGACAATCCCGCCTGCATTGTTCTTTCCATATACCTTGTTTACAGCCGGATTGTCATCCGTCTTAGTTTCACAGTCAGAAATGTCCGTGTATGACGTACCGGCAATACCTCCCACATTTGTTCCATCATAAGCACTTACCTGTCCTGAAAATGTACAGCTTGCAATATGATTTTCTTTTGCTGTCGCAGAAATAGCAATTAACGTATTCCTGTTATTTCCAACAATACCGCCGATGTTCTTAGCATCTGTACCGTCTCCCCGTACTGAAGAATTAAGCACCTGACAACCAGTTAACTGATACAGATTATTTCCTACTATACCTCCAACATTTGACCTTCCACTAATAACGGAATCTTCTACCGTACAATAATTCACTTCACCGGAACCGGTATATTCACTGCCCATGGAACCGATCAGGCCACCTACATTGCTGGTTCCATGAACCGAACAATTCTTCAAATTTACATGATAAAAGTCCTGTTCACTTATTCTGCTTGCATTCAAATATCCCACAACCATACCAACTGCATTTGCCATGATGGATGTAACTGAACATTTTTCAAAGGTCACCTCAGAAATCTGAAGACTACCCAGGTTTCCAAAGAATCCGGCATATGGTTTATAATTTTTTTCTACTGTGACATTGCTGATCGTCTTTCCATTTCCATCAAAATTAATCCGATAATCTTCGCTGTTTCCAATCGGTGTGAGTGGATCATTTGTGGATCCCTTAATGTCTGCTCCAAGCTTGGCATAAAAGTTCTCAGCACCCGATGTGTTGACAATGTCTCCAAATTCTTTTAATCCTTCGTAGTTCGTGATCACATACGGATCTTCCTGCGAACCATCTCCGCTGATTCCGCTCGCTGCAGATACAGTAATCCCGGCACCCGCAAAGATGCTGGTAAACGTCACTGCAGCCGACAGAACCAGAGACATTCCTCTTCTGTTCATGTCTTTTCCCTCCTTATACATATATGTTCTTTTCAACTTGTCCATTATATATCAACGAAACACCCCCCCACAATGCGCAAAATCACACAATAATTTGTCATATTTTGCACCCCTTTGGATATATCTTCCAAAATTTTTGTTATTTTATGTGCCATTCTCGGTGACCTTCGGTCATTTTTAGGCGTTTTCGTGCTGTGTGCCCCTGTGTATATTTCCCCCATTTCCGCACACTATTAATAGAAGAATCTTTGGAGGTGTGCCATGAAATCTCACTCATCACTGCCCCTGCGCTTCGGCCTGTTTCTTGTCTCCTGGCTGATGGTCTGGGCCTGTTTCCGCTTTTTGCTTCCGCTGTTCACTCCGTTTGTGCTGGCGTTTCTGACATTTCTGCTACTGCGCCCGGTTTTTCGTTTCCTGCGAAGAAGGGTCTCCTGGCCGGACTGGTGCATCTACACGCTGGTATTGATCCTGTTTTTTACAGCCATGGGGCTGGTGCTGTGGTTTCTGGGAAGCCAGCTGATCCATCAATGCTTTCTGCTGCAGAAAAAGTTTCCGGGATATCTGGAATCCATGGCAGACCGGTGCCAGTATCTGGCTGTCCGGATCTGTGACCACGCAGACCGGCTCGGCGGATTTGCCTCCGGGCAGTCTTTCCGGCGGTTGCAACAGTTTACGGATCAGACGGCGGATCGTATCACCTCCGGGCTCGGACATTATTTTCTGTCGTTTCTTCCGCATCTGACGCGGAGTCTTCTGGTGTGGAGTGCCGGAATCTTCGTATATTTTACCGGAGTGATCCTGCTTTGCAGTGACTATGAACACATCAAAAAAAGCTGCCATGACAGCAGCTTTCACAGTATTTTTACGATCATGTATTCTGCCCTGAAGACCTCAGGGCTTGGATATCTGAGAGCGGAGGCTCTCATCACCGTGATCCTGGCCGCCCTGTGCGGTCTGGGTCTGTTTGCCATCGGGAATCCCTATTTTCTGATCCTCGGGATCCTGCTGGCACTGTTTGACCTGATGCCGGTGGCCGGAATCGGCATGGTACTGACCCCCTGGTGTGCCATAGCTCTGTGGCATCACCAATTCTGGCAGGCGGCTGTTCTGTTCGTGGTTCTGACCGCCTGCCTGTTCCTGCGGGAATATCTGGAAGCCAGGCTGATCGGCCACTGTATCGGACTGCTTCCCATCGTCATGGCAGCCGCACTCTACGTGGGTGTCGAACTCTTCGGCATCTTCGGCTTCCTGCTGGGGCCGGTGGGTGTCGTCCTGTCCATGACCGGGTACCGGATCCTTTTGGTGCTCCTCCTTCCGCAAGAAACTTTATAGCGTCAGAAGGTCCCCGCCAAAGTGCCAGATCCCTTAAGAGCCATCAGGCACCTCACAAACACCGAACCTCCATTGCATTGCAGAATCCTGTCATTCCTGCGTCACCGGATACTCAAGCAGATACTGATATCGGAGCCTCAGACGTCTCCATCTTCCGGCCCCCTCCCAGGCATCGCTCTGCCATGCGCGGACCGTCTGGCGTATCTGACATTCCTGTTCCTGATCCAACAGCTTCTCCGGCTCATGTCCAAACCAGAGGATCTGCAGTACATTTCTGGTCTGCTCCGGCAGTTCCTCTTCCGACCTGTCCAAATATCGGGACAGATCCAGCAGATATCCCGACATGGCACGGATGCGGTTCAGGCGGTCTGCGTCCTCCATCTGCCTGCGCCTCCGTCTCATACAGACCTGTCTTCGGATCCATATGGTCAGTACGATCAGCAGTAATACACCCAGGATCACGCCGAGTACCACAAACAAAATACGTACCCAGAGTTTCCACGGTTCCTTGTTCTGCTCGGCCTTCTGCTGATCCTGCTGTTTGTTCTGAGGATTTTGTGCACTCCGGCTGCTCTGGCGGATACGATCCTCCTGCTGGGATGGGAGTTCTTTATAAAAGCCCGGTGTCACATCCACCGGGATCCAGCCGATCCCATTTTTGTAGATTTCCGTCCAGGCATGTGCCTGCGAGGCACTGACTTCCACCTGTCCTTTCCCGCGCACCAGATAGCCCTCGACATATCTGGCAGGAATCCCACAATATCGAAACATCTGGGTTCCATAGGTCGCATACTGTACAGAGATCCAATCCTCATTTTTGCCCTGCTGATACAGAGTCTCACGGATCTGTCCCGTGATCTCGGCCAGATTTCTGCTGTCCGTAGGCAGATTCTCTGTCAGCCCAGACGGTGTGTCCACATGCAGATAATGCTCCTGCACAAATTTCCGGTAATCTGACTCAGCCATGCGGTAGGCTCCTGTCTGCCGATTGATGTCATACTCCTCATCGACCCAGGATGCACCTCCGTACGTGATCAGACTGTCCTGAGGTGTGGACTCCACCGCAAGCGTCAGTTTCTTTTCCCGCTGCTCATCCACGCCTCTCACACAGATATCCTGCTTCGCCCCCTGCAGGGTCAGCAGACTGTCAAATGTCACTCCATACGGCAGATACACGTATTTACGCGAGGCACTGAGATTTTCGATCGTCACATCCATGTCCGTCACGTCCGCCTGCTCTCCCCCCGCCGTCTTGTCGGCCCGGAAATAACAGGACTGCTGCGCCAGTGGATGAAATCCGTTCTCCTGATATTCGCGGATCATTCCCTCGTATTTTTCGCTGTAGCTGCTGTCCTCCAGCAGGGACCATTTATTGCCATCAAACACACTTCCCGTATATCCCTTCAGATACAACGTGGCCTCCTGTGGCAGAGTCACCCGCAGACGGACCTCATCGGAATCCGCGACCTCTCCATCCAGCTTTCCCTCCGGGTAATCCGGCTGGCCATACCGCACCGCATCCATCTGTTCCGTGACAGACTCCTTCATGGCGGCGATCCGTTCACTTGGCTGATAGGAAGCCTTTTGATAATACAGTGTTCCCAGCCCGCCAAGCACTGCCAGCAGCACGCAGAACGAAACCGCGTATACCCGGTCCTGTGAGACCTTTCCCTGACTGACGGCAAAGGTTCCGAGGATCGAAACCACCGCCCAGGCGATCAATATCCCGCCCAGATACAGTTCCAGAAAAATGCTTCCCGCTAGCAGAGGCATCCAGCACAGAAACAAGATCATCGGATGTCTGGTGGAGATCACCTGTGCCAGATAGACCGCCATCACAGAGACCAGACACGCCATAAACAGATAGTAGGCAGTCATATGATCCGGACACTGTGGCACCACGAAATAATCGATGCTCAGCCCGGTCACATAATTGTACTGGGCCACGATCTGATTGACAAAATCCATCGCTCCCGCCACAATGCGGCTGCCGGTCAGGATCACCGCCAGGACGATCACCACGATCTGAATGGTCACGCCCGCGATCAGACGCTTCCGCGAAGAACGAAGTACATATCCCCAGAGAGAGGCAATCACCACAATGCCCGCCAGGATCCGGTAATCCGCCTCCCCGGCAAACATCCACTGCAGGGCAGCCGCCATCCCCGCCACCGTCAGCAGCGTCAGCACAAGAACAGACCACGACATACTGTGGCCCGCCTTTCGTTCCATCCATATCTGAAATCCGCTGTCATCCCCGCGGGAAAGAATATCCCGCTCTACCGGCGAATTTTTCTCTTTCATATGGTTCTCCCTTCTGCCTGTTCCTGCGCAGTCACCCGGATAACCTGTGTATCCTCATCATGCCAGCCGTCCAGTCCCTCATCCGTCACCAGCACCACCGTCGCATAGCGCGATAGCACGCGGTGACGATACAGATATCCATCCACCAGTTCGGATTCCAGACGAAGTTCCCCATCCAGTAAAAGATGAAGAAACCAGTCCTCGGCGTTCTGCTCCTGGACGCTGATCTTCGTCGGCACCGCCTCCTCATGGCGCAGCAGTACCACATCAAAAAAGATCTGCTCCTCCAGAAGCTGTCCCGTCAGTCCGGCCAATGTCCTGGCCACGCGATCGATCTGATGCCCCTTTCCCAGCGCTTCCGGTGACAATGCCGCCAGCACGATAACATCCTGGCTGGAGGGCATGTCCAGTTCCTTGACCATCTTGTGTCCCATCTTGCGGGATAACTTCCAGTGGATCGTCTTAATATTGTCCCCCTTCTGATAGTCACGGATATTCAGGATCTGCGTAATGTCATTGCCCCGGGTGTGGGTGTAGTTGACATCCTGTGTCTGCTCGTCCTGCCGCCGCCTGTCGGCCACCCGCGGGTCATCCGATCCCAGGGACGGATACAGATACACTGCTCCCGCCTCCTCGCAGGCAATCCTCCGTCTGGTCAGTCCCAGAAAATCATAGCAATATACGTCCCGAAGCTGTGCCTCAATACATCCGCAAAATTCACTGTCCACGCCGAAGTGTGCCAGACTGCTCCCCCGGGGTCCCACAGATACCGCATAGGGCAGTTCCTGTCCGGTACCGGTCAGTCGATTATAAATCGTCACCTGCACCTGCACCCGGAACGCCGGAAGAACACTGCGGTTCTTCACAGTATAATCCAGTCTGACTCCCTGTTCTTTATGCAGTTGTATGGTGGCAGTCAGTTTCCGGGAGACTGCCAGATTCTCCAGTATTGCCGCCGGCGGTACGAGAACCAGCAATGCAGCCAGCAAATATGCTGACTGCACATTAGTCCAGATCAATAACGCCACCGCAGCCGCCACCAGAAGAACATACCATCTCTTTGCTTTCATGCTGCTCCTGCATTCCTTTCTTCCGCTACGATTTTCTCATTAGCTGCGGCTTTTGTGTCTGCTCCACAATCTGCGACAGGATCATGGAGGCAGTCTGCCCATCACGTTTTGCCCGTGATCTGAGCAGCAGCCTGTGTGCACAGACGTCCTCGTACACTGTCAGCACATCGTCCGGCGTGACAAAGTCACGCCCCTGACAGACCGCACAGGCCTTGGACATCTGCGCCAGTGCATGGATTCCACGGGGACTGATCCCGAGCTCCACGTCCGGATGTACGCGGGTAGCCTCGCACAGGTGGATCAGATACAACAGCACCTCCTCGCTTACTGCCATATTTTTCACCATATTCTGGATCTCCACCAGATCTCCTGCCGTCATGACCGGCCGGATCACTTCCAGCTGATCCCTCTCCGAAATGTTCTGCAGGATCGCAAGCTGGTTCTGCGTATCCGGATATCCCATGGAAAGACGGATCATAAAACGGTCAAGCTGGGAATCCGGCAATGGCTGGGTTCCTCCGCTGGTAATGGGATTCTGCGTCGCGATCACGATAAACGGCTTTTCGAGTATATGCGTCGTGCCGTCCACTGTCACATGTCCTTCGGCCATCGCCTCCAGAAGTGCAGACTGTGTCTTGGACGAGGTACGGTTGATCTCATCCCCCAGCAGCAGGTTACAGCCTACCGCCGCACCTTCCATATACTCAAATGCATTGGTCTGTTCATTGTAGATCGACATTCCCATAATGTCACCGGGCATCGTATCCGGCGTGAACTGGATACGCTTGTTCTTAAATCCCAGCGCCCGGGAAAACGCCATGGCCAGGGTCGTTTTCCCCAGCCCCGGCACATCCTCCAGCAGAATGTGTCCGCTTCCCGCCATGGCCATGATCACCTTCCAGACAATCTCCTGCTTTCCCTTGATCACCTTATTTACTTCAGTTGCCAAAGAGGTCATGTCCTCTCTAATCTTCGTACTGTTGTTCATTTGCTCCTCCATCGCCACCTTCAAGGCCATCATACGCATCTGCATTGGTGTCATTGATAAATACAATGTCTCCATCCAGTGACGGTTCCAGCGCCCCTCCGTCCGGACCGATGACCGGAATATTGGTTATAGAGTTTCCATCTACCACCTGTACATCCACACGCACAAATTGGATTTGATTACATCCGGTCAGATCCAGGCTGCTCAGTGCATTTTCCTGTACCTCCACATGAACCAGTTTTGTATTTTTCGACAGATCCAGACTCTTTATCATATTGGAGCCTGCAATCAGAGTCTCCAGGTTCGGACAGTTTTTCAGATCCAAACCGGTCAGCGTATCCCCACTGTCTGTCTGCTCATCGGAACAGCACAGATACTTCAGATTCGGACAGCCGGTCACATCCAGTACCGGGATACCATTGTTTCCACAATCCAGATACTCCAGTTTCGGAAGATTTCCAAGGATCAGAATATCTCCAAACTCTTCCTCGTCAATGGCCTCTTCTCCCAGGAAATTGCCATTGACATCCACCTTTTTCAGAGAAGTGCAGCCGGTCAGATCCAGATCAGACAATTCATTGTCAGGCAGAATCAGTTCTTCCAGCGCAGTGCACTCCTGTGGCACATAAATTTCTGACAAGCTGTTTCCGGACAGGTCTACCACCTTTAAGTCCCAAAATCCTATCAGGTCTACCTCCTCAAGACAGACATTGGTCACCCGGAGAACCTCGATCGGAGCACCAGACGCAAACTCCACCTTCTTGATATACGTATTGGAATCCTCCTCATCACACTGCAGGGAAAATTCCTTCAGATTCGGAGCTGCGGAGAGATTCAGTGTCTCCGATACATCGGAATCACCAAATGTTGTTCCATCTAAGATGATGGATTTCAGTGCAGTATTTCCGGAAAGGATCAGGTTGGATGCCTTGCCAAAATTGCTGTTGGCGGCATTCAGTTTCTCCAGTCCGGCACATCCACTCACATCCAGTTTACGCATGTTGTCGCCGCTGACATCCAGCTCCAAAAGATTCTTACACCCACTTGCGTCCAGTGAGGAAAGCATTTCATTGCCTGAGAGTTTCAACAGTTCCAGATTATCCTGGGTTCCCAGCTTTACAGTGGCGAGGGCTGCATTGTTCTCACAGTTGATCTCCACCAGTCCGGTACACTTACTGAAGTTCAGGACGTCTACCCCGCTTCCTGAGGCATGTACGATTGCCAGTTCATCCCCCTCCGGGAAGGTAATGCTGTTGATTCCGGTATTGTCTACATTCAACTCGGCCAGACGGGTAAGGCTGCTGATATCCAGAGTCCCTGAGATCTCTGTGCCCTGCCAGTACAGACCTGCCAGATTGCCGGCGGTATCCCACTTGTACTGTGAGCTGTCCATATCATTCGATACCATGTCTCCATTCGCATTGAACGCACCGACCAACTGTCCCAAAACCTGTACATCCTGTGAGTTCTTTCCTTCTGTATGTAACAGAGATCCCGGTGCTGCGGTCTGTGATGGATCGGCAGATGGTGCTGCGGATGGTTCAGCCGATGGATGTGCACTCTCCTGTGGCTCATTGGTTGGCACCACGCCCGGAGTATTGCTTCCCGGTGCCGCAGAGGATGTCGCTCCCGGCGCTGCAGATGGCGTGGTTCCCGGCGCTGCGGATGGCGTGGTCCCCGGCGCTGCAGACTGCTTAGTTCCCGGTGCCGCAGACGGTGTCACGGATGGTACTGTAGACGGTGCTGCGGATGGCGTCACTGCCGGTGCCGCGTCAGCCGCCTTTACCGTAATCTTGCAGGTCAGCTTCACCGTTCCGATCCGGGCGGTCACGGTCGCCTTGCCCACCTTCTTTGCCTTGATCGTCACCTTATTTTTCTTGACCGAGGTGAGTTTCACCACACCTTTTCCCTTCTTCAGTTTCCACTTTGCTTTTGTCTTACAGTTCTTGATCTTCAGAACCTTTTTGCTTCCCACGGTCATTGTCAGTTTCTTCTTGCTCAGACCGGGTTTCTTTGCCGCTGCCGCGTCAGGAGCCTGTACGCCCCCGAGTACCAGTCCCATTGACAGCCCGCAGGCCATAAACTTTGCCCATGTTTTGTTTCGTCTCATTTGAAATCCTCTCCTTACCTTATGATTTTTTGATATAATGCCGGGTAACTACGACGTCAAAATCATAGTCCCGGATCGTATACGGTGCGGTTTTATCCACGCCATTTACTGTTATCTCAATGGAAGATACCGTCCACTCCTGTCCGTCAAACAGATAGGTCTTGCTGTCCGTCCTTTTGTACTTCCGTCCGGACATATCTGCCTGCCTCATCAGAGTGGTTCCCTGTGCACCATTGGTCGTGTACACCTCTTCCCGGGTCTTTGCTTCCGTTCCGCTGCCATAAATATGAACCTCCCGGAGCTTTGCATCGTTAAACATTACCTCGCACTGCGTTGAGTAGGACTCACTGCCCTTTTGATAGTTCACCTTCATGATCTGCTTCTCTCCCGTGCGGACAGGATTCACTCCGCTGATCGTATAATCATCCTCGGAAACCGGCTGTTCTGACCGGGATCCGTCCGCCATCTTCAGATACACGGAAAAGATTCCCATGGAAAGATCCTCGCCACGGAAGCGCCTCAGCGGATTGGAGCCTCCCCAGTCCAGTTTAATACCCACGGTATAATTATTCAACGTGTAATTTACACTTCCCCACACAGTCTTTTTGCGGTCACCGTCTGTCGCAATGTACTTCACACGCAGCGTATGCTGTCCCGCACTTGAGGAATTGTCCCCCACCGCGGTATATTCCGCTGCGGAAAGCACGCGTGTCTTTCCGGACTGAAATGTCACCGTCACCTTCAGAGAGTCCAGCGGAAGATTCTGTCCATACTTGATATCGTCCTTATCCGGCCACGCTACCGCCAATGCCACCGGCTCATCAAATGGTGTAAGCGCCGGACTCGCTGTCGGTTCCGGGCCGGGAGGATCCGTGGCCGCAGGAGACTGCGAACCGCCGGGTCCTCCGGGATTTCCGGGCTCACCTGTCCCTCCCGGCTCTCCTCCCTGTCCGCCGGAACCACCGCCCTGATCACCGGGCTGTTCTCCAGGTCCATCCGCCGGTTCTCCCTGATCTCCAGGCGGTGCGGATACATCGGGAATGCCCGAGGCATCCGGTCTTGCGGAGATGTCCGGGTTGGCACTCTGGCGCGGATCCGGCGTCTTGTCCGGATCCTTCGCGTCATTTTGCGGTGCGTCCTCATCCGGCTCCTGCGACTCCTGCGGAGGCGGTGTCTGCTCCTGTTCTTTCTTCTTATGTTCCCGCTCCCCATTGGAAGCGATCTTTTGTTCTTCGTTCCATTTCAGGCCATCCCCATAGGAATATACATGGGGTGTCCTCTCCCAGCGGGACAGCACATATCCACCTGCCCCGGTCAGACAAAGGAGTACGGCGAACAATACAATCCGCTCCTTCATCCTTCTGTTACGATCATCGTTCAACCGGCTCACCTCCAATAGCCTTCTTCAGTTCCTTCCACTCGCGGCGGGAAATCTCCCTCCTGCTGTATCGGGCAATATCATAATAGGATACCAGTTTTTTCTCACTCTCCAGTTCCCTGGCTGTTTTGGTCTGCGGCACTTTTTTCTGATATTTTTTCTGCGCCCGCTTCTTAAACAGGTAGCGCACCTTCTGCCTCGGATTCTTGAAGATCGGAAGATCTTCCTCCTCGTCCATCACCACTTCCTCAATCTGATCGGGTGTCTTCGGCGCTTTGTGATATTCCGGGCGCACAGAAGCCTTGAGCGGTTTGTCAAAATACCGGACCAGACGCCGGAACAGGATGAACATAAAGACCAGACTGATCCCCACGCCACCGAGCAGATACATCCACTCATTTTCCGAGCCCTGCACAGGCTGCTGGTTCACCAGAGGTGCCTCCGTGACCACCGGCGCATCCGTGACCACCGGTACATCCCTGACCAGCCCCTCCATCCAGTGCACCGCCATCTGTATCATATGGACGATCCATGCAATGATCCGGCCAAAAGTATGGCCGATCCACCAGAAGACCTGATCCATTTGCACAAACATGGCAATGCCCACCACGCAGGCGAACACGGCCAGAATGATCGTCACCACCCGTGTATTGGCCCGGAAGATCTCCCCAAACGGTACATCCTCCAGATTCCGGTTCTGCTCCAGATACTCGATGATCCCCTGCAGATAACTGCACCACAGATGCAAGAGCAGAAAGAACATGGTCAGCAGTGCAGCCACGACCTTGTACGTGGTATCGTGCATATAAAAAGCACTCACATAGATGACCAGACAGAGTGTCGGCACGTACCAGCCCATGGAATAGACCAGCCATGGGAAGCTGCGTTTCCACAACTGTACGGAGGCCAGCGTGATCCCCGCGGCCGCGATCACGGTAAAAAACAGATCTGCGCCGTCCAGACGGCCTGTGACCGAAGCCTCGATCCAGATCAACAGGAAGAGACCTCCATGCCCCAGCAACATCAGTGGCAGCCGGTGGCATTTCTGCCTCAGCAGCCAGGCAATGCCATAAAACAGCAGAAGAAGAACGCTGATATATTCCTCATGAGGCCGGCTGTGATCGGCAAATGCCAGGATAATGTAGATCCCGATCCATCCCATCATATGGACCAGAAGCACCGATCCCTCCAGCAGAATATGCAGTCTGCGGTTCATGGCGGTCCCTCCTTTCTGTATGTTATGCCCGGATCTCCCACGGAAGAACGCCGTCTCCCGCCTCCGGTTCGTGTCCGACAGTAAATGGCACGACAGCAAAGATCTGCACGCCGTCTCTCCTCCACTGCCGCATCTGTGCGGCCTGAGGCTCTCCAAAATATGCAGTGATCCACACCGTGTAGGCCATGCCCTCGTCCTCCTCGAACCACTGCTGCATCTGAGGCATCAGATCCGGGGTCTGCTGCTCCAGATCGATCCGCGCCAATGCCCGGTCCAGCGATTCCATATGTCCGCGGTTTGCACCTGACGGAAGACAGATCTGCCGCCCGTCCACCACGTCACAGCCGTTGGAATCCATGGACACGGCGATCCCGCTGTGAAGCAGGCGCGCGGCCAATGAGGATGCCAGGCTGATACAGTACTCCTGCACCTTTCTCCGGTGAAATGTATCATGGCAGGACAGATCGAGGATCAGACGCACGGTCTGGGAAGATGTCGACTCATAGAGATTGACCAGCAGCTTCCCCTGCGCTGCGGACTGTTTCCAATTCACACGCCGCATGCTGTCCGTCCCTCGGTAATCACGGATTCCACGAAAGGCAAACGGATCCTCCTCCATGCGCTTTCTGGCCGTCTGTTCGCCCAGCATCTGCCGGTAGATCAGATCAAAGGCCCGCGTGTCCACCTTCGCCGGATAGACATACAGAGACGTCTCATTGGCACGTCGTTCGGAGCACTGGCTCATCAGCAGATAATCCCTGGCCAGCACATCGAGGCTGTCGATCTGGTAATAGCCTCTGCGGGAAGCCACAAACGGCAGTTCCCTCACGATCTTTTTGCCTGCACCTACAGAGAACAGATCCATGCGGTAATACAGATCGGTCGTCACTGCATTGGTCTCCCTGGAAAACAGCAGGCTCGCCGACGTCGTAAATTTGACCTGCAGGGTCGGCAGAGGAAGCCGTTTGGCATTGGTAATGATCTCCTGCAGCACAGCCCGGTCTCCCTGCTGCACACTGGGCGCCGCGAACCGCAGTTTCACATCAAGCCGCCGGTTCCAGTACCGCGCAAACAGTTTCTTCTGGGCAATGGCCACCACCAGGGCCATCACCACAGCAACTATGATAACCATGCTTTATCCTCCTATGACCACGCCTCCGTCGGCACCGGAATCTTCTGTAAGATCTCTTCCAGCATTCCATTCACGCTCTGGCTCTGCGTGGTCGTATAGGACAACAGTCTGTGTCCCAAAACCGGGACACACAATTCCTTGATATCATCCGGCGTGACAAACTCCCGTCCCCGGATCGCAGCATAGGCCTGGGCGGCGTGTACCAGTGCCAGTGTGCCACGCGGATTGACTCCGAGTGCCAGTCCCGCATGTTCTCTGGTTGCCTGTACGATCTGTGTGATATACTTTCTCACACTGCCGCTGACATAGACCTGACGGCAGATCTCACGCATCTCCAGGATCTGTGCACCGGTGCAGACCGTGCCGACCTCTTCCCAGGGATCCCCCGCGATATAGCGGTCCATGATCTGAAGTTCTTCCTCCGGTGTAGGGTATCCCATCGCAAGCTGCATCATAAAACGATCCATCTGTGCCTCCGGCAGCGGATAGGTTCCGGCAGTCTCCACCGGATTCTGTGTGGCGATCAAAAAAAACGGCTCGGACAGTCTGCGGGTCACGCCATCCACCGTCACCTGCCCCTCCTGCATGCACTCCAACAGACTCGACTGCGTCCTCGGTGTCGCGCGGTTGATCTCATCCGCCAGCAGGATATTTGTAAAGACCGGCCCCGGCGTAAAGACAAACTCCGAGGTCTTCTGGTCAAAGACATTGAGGCCGGTCACATCCGCCGGCAGCAGATCCGGCGTAAACTGGACACGGCCAAAGCCCCCGTCAATGGATGCGGCCAGCGCTTTGGCCATCATCGTCTTGCCGGTGCCCGGCATATCCTCCAGCAGGACATGTCCCCCCGCCAGCAGAGCTGCCAGGATCTTGCGGATCACTCCTGTCTTTCCGATGATCACTTTGCTGATATTCTTCTCGATGGCTGCTGCGGTGCGGCTCACACCGGCCACTGCCATCATCAGTTCTTCTTTGGATTCCAAACGATTCACCATACCTTCCAAAAAACGCCCGCAGATTCCGTCCCACAGGCTGCAAAAAACAATATATTCCGATAGTTTTATATTACCATGTTCCCTTTTTCTCTACAAGGTAAAAAACACCCGCAGGGATAGGTACTATCCCCACAGGTGTCTCCTGATAATTCCTTATTATTCGATCGTCTTCAGTGCCTGATCCATCGGGATCTTGCGGATCCTGAACATCTGAACGACCCCTATCACCAGAAAGGCTACGATCGTCATCACGTACGCCTTGATGTAAGTAGACGTACTCAGATTGAACGGGATCCAGCCGCTGTAGGTCTTCATAAAGGAAGCAAAGACCACATCCAGCAGTCCGGTGATCAGCACGAAGCAGACCAGGGTGGAAAGCAGTACGATCCAGCCCGTAGCCAGAAGGTAAAGCCGTCCGATCTCTCCGTCCCGATAACCCAGGATCTTACACAGCGAAATACAATGTGCATTTTTCTCAAGAATGATCTTGGTCAACAGGTAGACGACCATTGCAAACAGAAGGATGGAGAATGCCTGGACATAGACAAACATCCCTCCCATGGAGATCTTCAACTGTTCTGCCATCTTGACCATATCTTTCTCTGTGATCACATTGTAGATCCTCCTGGATGAGATATCTGTGATCTTCTTCTCAGAGAAATACCCGCTGTAATAATCCTTATCAAGACCGAAAACATCACAGTAATAATCATGATCCATATACACGCCGATGGTCGTAGACGCGTCCACCGTACCCCGGATCGTAAACTCGATCAGCTTGTTCGAGAACTGTTCCTTGAGCAGGATCGTGTCTCCCGGGTTCAGACGATATTTCTGCTGGACACCGGTGCTGATATAGACACCCTTGTCCGGCATCTTTTCCTTGATGTATTTGCTGTTCGGATACAGACCGTAGACGGTACAGGCCTCCTTGGCATACCCGGTCACATAGGTGTCCATCGTGCTGACGGCAAATTTCTCCGCCCCCTCGGTGGATGTCTCTGCCTCATCTCGCAGCATATACTGATACGGCGCAGGCATCGCGTCGATGGATACCTGGGACAGATCGTCCAGAAGCGGCCCAAACATCAGGCCGAACAACAGCAGTGAACCGGAGACAAAGATTCCGAAAAACAGTGCCAGATAACTGGACACATTCTGCAGAATGATACGCAGACGGAATCTGGTCATAAACGGGATCTTTGTGTTCAGGCGGACGGCCTTTTCACGCTTGCGCTTCTCCAGGTCATGGCGCAGAAAACGCAGTGGTGAGATCTTCAGTTTGTTGTGCAGGGTAATGCACACAATGCCCATCATCAGAATGACCGGTACGACTGTGGTATAGATAAACGCATCCGGATTAAATCGGACATGGCAGTCCGGCATACTGTAGCTTCCATAATACAGATCCGTTATCATATCCTTAAACTTCGTGTAGCCGAGGATATTACCCACCACAGATGCCGCCAGCGTCACCAGCAGCGGAAGGGTCGTGTACTGGATCATCATCTCACGCCGTGTGTATCCTGATGCACGCAGGGTTCCGATCACTGTCGCCTCACGGTCAATGGTATGGCCGGTGGTCACACCGAAGATAAATGCCAGCACAGCGATCAGGATGACCAGGAGCGCCATCATCATACCGCGGTCACCGCTCAGGTCATCCGGTGCAAAGTGAATGGCATTGTTTGTGTACGCCGGTGTCAGTTCATCCACAGCATTTTCCAGTGTGGCTGCCCCCAGCATCACTGCCACTTCATTGATACCATTGTCCTTGCTGACTGCCTTGACAATTGCCTCACTCAGGTTGTCGGACCACTCTTTCTCCTGCATGTCATCCCCGGGATCTCCCTTGTCGTAGGTCCATGCGTAGTTATATGTGATCTTGTTCTGATCGAGCGCATCAAACGCATCCTGTGTCACGACTGCCACGGTAAAATTTGCGGAGTCAAACATCATATCGCTCTCACTCTGGAACAATGAGGTATAATCCGGGAATGCACTCAGTCCGCAGATCCTGTAGGGCTTTCCTCCCAGTTCCAGGCTGTCGCCGATCTCCAGATCATTATTGTCCGCATACATACGGTCAATTGCGATCTCATCATCCTTCTCTGGTTCCTTTCCGGAACGGATCTGGACCTTATTGACCGTCTCTCTTGGTGCATAGATGCGCACCGTCTTGTCTACTGTCTCTTTTTTGCTGCCATTGTTGGCCTTGAGTCCGCGGTATGTCTCCTCGATATAAAAATCGGGGTATATGGTCACGTCCTCTTTTTCGATCTCCCGGATCAGGTCATCCGATGCCTTTTTCCCCAGGTGAAAATGTCCGTTTTCGAGATTATTGTCCTTCCAGAATGTCTGAATCGACCAACTCATGCTGTCTGCACCGATCATCTCGCCGGACTCGAATCCGATCATCACCACCATAAAGCAAAAGATGATAACATATTTCACCCACTCTGTACGAAGTTCGCGCAGGATTCTTTTTCTCAATGGATTTTTCATTACCAATCTAACTCCTCTGCTAAGACCTTTGTTTCATTGCGATATGCTTTACGGATCACGCCGTCGCGCAGTTTGACGACCTTGTCGGCCATCAGCTTGATCGCGTCATTGTGCGTTACCATGATGATCGTGTTGCCGTACTTCCGGTTGACATCCTGGATCAGTTTCAGGATCTCCTTGGATGTCGAGAAGTCCAGTGCACCGGTCGGCTCATCACACAGCAGAAGATCCGGATTCTTGACCAGCGCACGTCCGATCGACGCTCTCTGCTGCTGTCCTCCGGAAAGCTGGTTTGGCAGTTTGTGGCGGTGCTCATACAAGCCCAGCGTCTTGAGCAGATCATCCACATTCAGTGGGCGGTCGGACAGATATGCTCCCACCTCCACGTTTTCCTTGATGTTCAGGTTTGGCACCAGATTGTACTGCTGGAATACATAGCCCAGATGCTTTCTGCGGTACTGGGTCAGTCCCCTGTCATTCAGATCCAGCAGACGGTCCCCGTTGATAATGAGACTTCCGGAATCCGGGGTATCAATACCACCGATGATATTGAGCAGTGTCGACTTGCCGGAACCGGAAGGTCCCAGCATGACGCAGATCTCTCCCTGTTCTACCTCCAGGTCAATTCCCTTGAGGACCTCTACCCGGCCCGTTCCCTGGCCAAAGCTCTTTTTCAAATTATGAATCTCTAAAAACATATTCTCCTCGTTTCCCGCATCGTGTTCATGCGATGCATTACAGTTTACTTTTGGTTAGTTTGAACTAACCAACGCCATTATATCACGTTTATCCGGAAATTCACGATATGCTATTGATATAATTTCTCGTTTAGCACAAAAGAACAGACATAAAAGGCAAATCCGGTGTATTTTCCTCGTCACCACAACAAAAAAGAGAAGCCTCCGGCCATTCGGCCGGGAGCTTCCCCTGTCATTTTATACTATAAGGAAGAATTACTTCACCTTTCTCTTCGCCTTCCTGAAGAGTTTGATATACGCTTTCTTCTGCTTCTTCGGTACACGGATCACCAGTTTCTTCGGGCATTTCTTAAATGCCGTCTTGTGGACACTGGTCAGTCCCGTCGCCTTGACGGTCAGTTTCTTTAACTTCTTTGCCTTGGCAAATGCATTCTTGCCGATCGCCGTCACCTTATAGGTATTACCGCTTATCGTCACTTTATCCACGATCTTGAGTGACTTTGCCTTCTCCTTTTTGCCGTCCACGCCGGTCACAGTCACAGCATCTTCCGCAGACACTGTGTAGATCACACCTCCGACGGTGATCACGTTCTGCTCCGCATCCGTCTTGCCCGGTGTCGTGTCTCCCGGCTGAGGTGCCGGATTCGAGCCGCCCTGCTGCTGTGGATCCGGAGACGGAGCTGTACTTGGCTGTGCGCCCGGAGTCTGACCCGGCACTGCGCTCGGTGTAACCTCCGGGGTCTCACTTGGCTCGGCGCTTGGTGTGACTTCCGGGGTCTCGCTTGGCTCTGCACTTGGTGTGATCTCCGGCGTTTCACTCGGAGTCTGGGTCGGCACCGGTGTCGCAGTTGCCGTCAGTTTTCTGTCCTCATCGTTACAGATCTCACAATGGCGGATACTCCAGGTATCACCCTTTTCATCCACGTTGGATTCCGGCTCACTCCACCTGTGCTCATGCGCAAGCACGGTCACATGGAGTACATACTGTGTCTGTGTGCCGTTGCGTCCGGTCACAGTGAACACCACATCCTTGTTCTCCCCGCGGTAATTGTCCAAAGTTCCCGTAAGTTTGCCATTCTGATATGCCATGCCCTGTGGCAGAGTATCCTCATCGACTTCTATCGTGACATCACTGCCATACGCTGGCCGGTAATCTCCGCGGATCTCCAGATCAGCCGCGTCAAACATCGGCAGTCCCTCACTGTACCCCTGTCCATAGGCTCCTGTGACCTCACTCTCAGAGGTGGTCAGTGTGATCGCTTTGACCGGCTCATAGTGAACACTCACATGCATCGGTTCATATTTTCCGGTGAAGGAAATGTTCCAGGTGTTCGTACTGCCACTTAACAATTCGAATGGTTCCTCGTCGTTGATCGTCACCTCTGCCTGCGCCCCGCTGACTCTGGTGGCCTGCAGAACACAGTTTGCTCCCGCTCTCTGATAATACTTCGTCTGTCCGTCTACCGTATAGGATGGCACATTAGTATCAGAAGAGATCGTCGTTCCTGCCAGATCGCTCTCCCAGTCAATCTCATAGTAGATGCCGGTCGGAGTCTCCTGTTTTCCCAGATCTGCATTAGCCCCCTTATTCATAAACAAACGTGCGGCAATCGTGGATCCTGTATATTTATCAGCCTCCAGTGTTCCCTCATTGTATACGGTCAGATATTCCAGAACCATGCTGTCCGCGTGAACCTTTGCGCCACTGCGGATCCACAGACTGCCACTGTTTACTGCACTGGTCAGGCTCTTACAGTTCCAGGTTCCACTGACATCCATGATGCTGCCTACAGAATAGGTTACATCCCGGTCAAACACCATGCCGGCCGGAACCGTCAGTGTCGCCCCGGATCCCAGTGTCAGGGCTTCCTCCGTGTCCATAAACGACAATGCGCTGTCATCCTTGTACTCGTAGTTTCCATACATGGTCGTCTTGCCCGAGATCCTCTCAAACTTCGTATGACATCCCGATACAGATGTCATACGACTCGTTACCACTGCATTCTCATCTACCCGCAGGAGGGCAACTCCTGTCGTCTTCGCATTATAAGTATCTTGCAGATAAGAAACGGTTCCTCCATCCACATAGGTGGCAATTGCATAATCAAGCTCCTCACCCTGAGTTACCGTTGTCCCATATGCTGACTGCAGACGATATACCGTTCCTCCTGACACCGTAACCTGAACCGCGCCATCCACCGAACCTCCGTCTGTTCCATACATGGTACCGGTCACACTTCCACCTTCGATATCCACCAGAACATATGTATTATATAACGCACAGGACTGCGCGCCCCTGAGGTTTGTCACAGATGCCGTCTCTCTCAATCTTACATTTATAAGGTTGGATCCGCCGGTCCTGTATTCTCCGGTCACCCCATAGGCTCCACAAACCTCTGCAACCGTTCCGCTTTCCATATAAATATTGATATCGGAAGTCACCGGTTCCCGATAATATCCATAGATCGCATACTTGCTGTAATCACCACGGGCCAGTTCGTCTCCCGTCTCAACGTCAGTGATTGCAATCTGTCCATCATCCGTCTCCTGGATCCAGACAGAATGTCCATGCAGTACGATCCGTTTTGAACTCGTGATAATGTCTATATCCGGCCGGATCACTGCGGAATCTGTTCCCGTATCGGCCACTGTCATCTTCATCGTGATATAGGCCTTGCTGGTATTCTTACCCTGTACGCAGAAGGTCACCTCCATATCCGTCACCTTCTCGGTCGGAGTTCCGATGATCTTTCCGTCTTCGAGCGTCAGTCCCTCCGGAAGGACATTGTTCTGTCCATCCTCTGTGCCCAGACTGTAGACAGTTTCTCCATACACTGCATCATTTTTGCGGTAAATAGAGTTCAGATCATATACCGGACTTTCCTTCGTGTATGTTGCGCCAAGCTCTGCCACCGGCATCTCGAATTTCTGTTCCAGTCCAATCTGCTTTGGATCCAGTTCAAATTCAATGCATACAGGCTGCGCCGGCATCAGATAATTCAGTGTCGTACTGCTTCCTGTCGACTTCGTAGCCGTGATCTCCTGGCCATCTTCCCCGACAATGCGGTATTCCCGCACGCCGCGGTAACCGGTCTCATCACTGATACTGCAATATCGACGGCTCGATCCACTGGATACAAGCTGATAATTTTCTTCCGGATATGACTTACACATCGCGGAATTGCCAAAGAAGGCGGTTGTCTCCGGTTTCTCCGGGAAATTCTGCCGGTAGCTCACCGGATAATAAGCAATGCTGTTGACCGTGCTCATCAAATCCACTACATTGGCTGGGCTGCAGGTATACTCTACCGCACCGCCGCGCATAAAGATATTGTTGTAGCCTGACTTTGTCATTCCTGCCAGCTTCAGGGTTCCCTCCAGCACCAGATTTGTTTGGTAGTTCATATCTACCTTTTCCGTCTCCACGGCTGCGCCATCCTCAATGACAAACTCCGTTGTGGATGTACGGTCAAAGGACAGCGTAGAGGTACTCAGGGTCACGCCCTTCGCCACTCTATAGATATAATCCCCTCTCAGTTCAATGTCCGGCAGGGTTTCTGACACATACGCCGGCATCTTTTCAAAAGTGTAATCACCGTATACATAGTATTTCGTCGTATCGCTATCCATCCGCAGGATATTATTTCCCTGTTTGGAATAATCATTTTGCTTGACATTCAGTGCCGTATATCTGGCGGTATAGTCGCTGACATGAGTCCGGATCTCAGCTTCGGTATATGTCATATCTGTCCAGTTCAATGTCGTGTCACTTGTGCCAAGTGTACAGCCTTCCATGGTAATGTCCACCTTCGGAATCTTATAGCTCTGCGAATTGTTGAGGCATCCATAGACACTCTGCGTCACCGTGCCATCCTTCACATGTAATACTGCGCCGTCCACGGCAGATACTCCATACAATCCGTACCACGCCGGTGTCTCAAACCCAGAGATCTCCAGCTGCACCCCACGATCCGTGCTCAGGCGGCAAGCTCCATACATATCGGCCGCAGCCTCACAGTCCTTCATCGTAATCACTGTCTTACCGCCAACGTCCACCTGACCTCCATTGAATCCGCCAAGGCCCACGATCCGGTCCATCCGGATCCCTGCAACGTTAACTGTAACATTTTCCTCTACAGTTGCACCATCGCGAAGAGTATAACAATCTGTGCTTGATACCGCATCCGTTTTGGAAACATCAGACATCCGGACATCCACAATTCCACCGTACTGCTGTTTTCCGTAGGATGCTCCTACTTTGGACACATTGGAAAGATCATGCAGACGAAACTGTGTATCTCCCCCAATCTCTCCGGTACCCTGGAAACCATAGATGTTCGCACTACGACTGGCGCCGCAGACTCTGCCGATCTCCACATCCAGATTTTCTCCAATGTTTGTATTTTTCACGCCATCTACATTCACAGCATCATATATCTCGCTCAAGGCGAAGGAAGCGTCTCCTCCCACCCGGCTTTCATAAATACCACAGAGATCTTTTCCGGAAGCATGGATCCGTTCCATGGAAACACTCAGATCTCCGGCCACGGTAGTACCGCTCGTTCCCTCGACCATACCACCGTTTTCCGTGATCACCACATCGCTGAACCGGACATCCAGATTTTCTTCATTCATGGAACCCGATGCTCCATATATCGTTGCACCGGTCACGGCGCTCATCGACACATGGTTATCCTTGCTGACAGCCAGCCCGGAAGCTCCGATAATCGTTCCGGAAAAATCAAGATCGGTTCCCTGAAGATCCATAGATCCCGTGGAAGCATTGTTGTAAGCCATGTGCAGATACGTGCCGGTACAGTTTTCGAACGTGACAGACACATCCTCTGTGCTGCCACCATTGATGCCGTGCACGGTACCTGCAAACCGGCTGTCCTTTACCAGAATTTCTGTCTTCTTGTCAATGGTCGCACCTCGTACCAGGTACTGTGTCCCGGAACCGAGGCTCACATCACTGATCCGGATCTTTGCTCCGCCAGCGATCCGGCTGCTTCCGTAGACTGCCTGCAGAGAACCGTTCACAGAAACCGGCTGTCTGGTCAGTTCTCCGGTCTCGATCTCCGGAATCTGCTGTCCCTCGATCGTAACGTTCAACATACCGTCAACTCCGGCATTGTCAGACAATCCTATACGGTTGCCATTCACACTGCCGCCCGTCTGGTGCACGAAGACATCCCCCGTCACATGACCACCATCGACGTCGGTCATCGCATTCATGCCACAATTTTTCTGTGTGCTGTAGACATTGCCGTCCACGGTTCCTCCGTAGGAAGCAAACCAGGATGTGTTCTTGGTGTTGGTATCCGTCAGCGTCACCGAAAGATCTCCTCTCAGATCACTGGACTGCTGCCCATACAGCGTTCCTTTGATCACCGCATCCCGGACATCCATCGTAACCGCCGGGGTATCCTCCTCGCCGGTCACCTCGCAGTTATACGCACCGCACACCTGATTATACGTTCCGCTCAGGATCGTAATGCGGATCGGATGATCCACCACCTGGTTATACGCACCATAGATGCTGTTACGCCCATTCATCAGGATTCTGTCAGAACCTTTGTACTCTACGGCTTCTTCTCCCTCGTCAATGACTCCGTTTGCATTCTTGTCCCAGTACACACTGAAATACGTGGACGTCTCTCCCTCCTGTGTGCTGTCCACCAGGATCATCGAATTGCCGTTGCCGTAGACATTTACGCCACTGCGGATCTCAATCCCGGTGCCCTCCTTGATCTGGGCTCTCTCAGCCTTTGTACTCTGGGGATTCCACAGAGCCAGTCCCGATCCCACGATCAGTCCGGCTGCCCCCAGCGTCACCGCCGTCTTCGCCATCCATTTTTTCATGCGCTTCCTCCTTTTTCGCATCGTGTTCCTTTTTGGGGTTCCATTTCAAAACAATCGTTTCGGATAACGTCATTTTACCATCTTTTGGCAGATTAGGGAACCTTTTTCTCCCGTTTTGCGTAAATTTTCGCCGAATATGAAAAAAAGGGCAAAACCAGCGTTTTGCCCTTGCTTGTTACAACTTTATGAGCAATTTTCTAGAAGGATTAAGGTGTCAAAAGTCCATTTTCATGACGGAGATATTTTTTTGAAGATTTGCGCTACAATATCTTGAGGCGATGCGGCGCATCGTTGATAGATATTGTGGTCAAAGATTCGAGAAAATAGCCCGTCAGGGAAATTCAGACCTTTTGACACCTTAATCCTAGAAATCAAAAAAGGGCAAAAAAACACCCGGAGCACTCCGAGGTGAACCTCCGAATGCTCCGGGCATCGTATTATGCGCAAGTCAGCTTACGCAGATCTTTTTAGTTTGTGTGCCACTCCCAGTCACGTACCTCTGGCAGATCCTGGCCGAACTCAGCAATGTACTGCTTGTGCTGTACCAGCTTGTCGTTCATCTGCTGGATCAGGAAAGATCCCTTGTTGCCAAGCTGTGGCAGATGCATGATCGCATCCTTGACCAGGCTGAAACGGTCGATCTCATTCTGAACACGCATGTCGAATGGTGTGGTGATCGTACCTTCCTCCTGATAACCATGAACAGATACGTTGGTGTTGTGACGTCCATAAGTCAGCTCATGGATCAGTGTCGGATAACCGTGGAATGCAAAGATTACCGGCTTATCCTTGGTGAAGATCGCATCGTACTCGCGGTTGCTCAGACCGTGTGGATGCTTCTTGTCAGACTCCAGCTTGAACAGATCCACGACATTGACAACACGGATCTTCAGGTCAGGCATTGCATCACGCAGGATGGTGGTTGCTGCCATGATCTCCAGAGTCGGTGTATCACCGGCTGCTGCCAGTACCAGATCCGGCTCATCGTTCTGGTCGTTACTTGCCCACTCCCAGATGCTGATACCCTGTGTACAATGCTTTACAGCCTGCTCCATGGTCAGCCACTGTGTGCTAGGATGCTTGGAAGCTACGATCGCATTGACGTAGTTCTTGCTTCCCATACAGTGATCGAAGCAGGACAGCAGACAGTTGGTATCTGGTGGCAGATACATACGAACCACGTCTGCCTTCTTATTGGCAAGGTGATCCAGGAATCCAGGATCCTGATGAGTAAATCCGTTGTGATCCTGCTGCCATACATTGGAAGTCAGGATGAAGTTCAGAGATGCGATCGGCTGTCTCCAGGATAACTGATTCGTTACCTTGAGCCACTTTGCATGCTGTGCTGCCATGGAATCTACGACACGGATAAATGCCTCGTAGCTTGCGAAGAAACCATGACGTCCTGTCAGCAGATATGCCTCCAGCCATGCCTCACACATATGCTCGGACAGCATACCATCCATGATACGGCCATCGCGGGAAAGCTGGTCATCATCGCTGTACATGTTCGCATTCCAAGGACGGTTCTCGACCTCGAATACATGATACAGACGGTTGGACATAGACTCATCCGGTCCGAAGATACGGAAGTTCTTGTTGTCTTTATTTAACTCGAAGATGTCACGGATGTAACGGCCGAGCTCGATCATATCCTGAGCCTTGGTCTTTCCGGCATCTACCTCGATTCCGTACTTGCGGAAGTCCGGCAGACGCAGGTCTTTCAGAAGAAGACCACCGTTTGCATGTGGGTTGGCACCCATACGTGCATTGCCCTTTGGTGTCATCTCGGTGATATCGTCAAATGCCTTACCATTCTCATCGAACAGCTCCTCAGGCTTGTAGCTGAGCAGCCAGTCACGAAGCTGTCCCAGATGCTCCGGAGACTCCATGGACATTGGTACCTGATGTGCACGGAAAGATCCCTCGATCTTGTTGCCATCGACTACCTTTGGACCTGTCCATCCCTTTGGTGTACGCAGCACGATCATTGGCCATGCCGGTCTGGTTGGATCCTGATTCTCGCGGGCATTCTTCTGGATAGCCTTGATCTTCTCGATACAAAGATCCATGGTCTCAGCCATCAGGCGGTGCATTGCGATGTGATCCTCTGCATCGATTCCGTCATTGGCCTCGTCCTTAACCTCAACGAAGTGTGGCTCCCAGCCGCATCCCTTGAAGAAGTTCTCGACTTCCTCATGTGACATACGGGAGAAGATCGTAGGGTTGGAGATCTTATATCCGTTCAGATGAAGGATTGGAAGTACGGCACCGTCATTGATCGGGTTTAAGAATTTGTTGGACTGCCATGAAGTAGCCAGAGGGCCTGTCTCAGACTCACCGTCACCAACAACAGGTACACAGATCAGGTCCGGATTATCAAATACCGCACCAAATGCATGAGCAACAGAGTAACCAAGCTCACCACCCTCGTTGATGGAACCCGGAGTCTCCGGAGCACAGTGGCTAGGAACTCCGCATGGGAATGAGAACTGCTTGAACATCTTCTTCATACCCTCAGCATCCTGGCTGATATCCGGATAGATCTCGCTGTATGTTCCCTCGAGATAGGTGTTGGCGATCTGGAAGTTTCCGCCATGTCCCGGGCCGGAGATGTAAATCATATCCAGGTCATAACGCTTGATGACACGGTTACAATGTGTCCATACAAAGTTCTGTCCCGGAACGGTTCCCCAGTGTCCGACAATCTTTTTCTTAATGTGATCCATGGTAAGTGGCTCACGAAGTAATGGGTTATCCAACAGATAAAGCTGACCAGCGGATAAATAGTTCGCTGCGCGCCAGTACTTTTCCATTCTCTGCAGCATCTCGTCACAGATCGGCTGCTTCTCTAAACATGTCTGTTCGCTCATGTATAGATCCTCCTTGTCTTATTTCAGTAAATTCAAAATTACATACAGTTTTAATTTTAGCTACAAATCTCAATCATTTCAAGGTCTAAAATAAAATTTGACATAATGCCCAACACAGCAGACATTATGTCAGAATAGGTATGCAATATGACGTGTGTCCTGTCATTTTTTCCAGTTTTTCGGCCATCCTCTCCTCTACTGATGATAGTAATCCAGGAAGTCTCCCAGCTTATCCATGCATTCCTCCAGCACTGCCACACGAGGCAGATACACGATCCGGAAATGATCCGGCTGTTTCCAGTTGAAGCCGCTTCCCTGGATGATAAGCACTTTCTTCTCCTTGAGGAAGTCCAGCGCAAATTTCTCGTCATCCGAAATATTGAACTTCTTAACATCCAGTTTCGGAAACGCATAGAACGCAGCCTTTGGCTTCACCACACTGACGCCCGGAATATTGTTCAACATATTGAACACGCACTCTCTCTGTTCATAGATACGTCCGCCCGGCACGATATAATCATTGACACTCTGATGTCCGCCGAGTGCGGTCTGCACGATAGACTGTGCCGGAACATTGGAACACAGGCGCATGTTGGACAGCATGTTGATGCCCTCGATATAATCCCTGGCGATCTCCTTGTTTCCGCTCAGGATCATCCAGCCAATGCGGTATCCCGCGATCATGTGCGACTTGGACAGGCCGCTGAAGGTGACACAGAACAGATCCGGTGCCAGGGACGCGATGGAGGTGTGCTCCAGTCCGTCCATCACCAGACGGTCATAGATCTCATCGGAGAAAATGATGAGCTGATGCTCTCTGGCGATCTCCACCAGCTCCTGCAGAACCGGTTCCGGATACAGTGCTCCTGTCGGATTATTTGGATTGATCAGCACAATGGCCTTGGTGCGGTCCGTGATCTTGCTGCGGATATCATCCATGTCCGGATACCACTCTGCCTGTTCATCGCAGATATAATGAACCACCTTGCCGCCGGCCAGTGTGGCAGATGCCGTCCACAGCGGATAATCCGGTGACGGGATCAGGATCTCATCACCATTGTTCAACAACGCCTGCATGGACAGGCTAATCAGCTCGCTGGCACCGTTTCCGGTATAGATATCATTGATCGTCACATTGGGCAGTCCCTTGATCTGCGCGTACTGCATGATCGCCTTTCTCGCAGAGTACATGCCCTTGGACACAGAGTACCCCTCGCAGTCCGGAAGCTGCTGCCGCATATCATAGATGACCTCATCCGGTGTACGGAAGCCGAACGGAGCCGGGTTGCCGATGTTCAATTTGAGAATATGCATTCCCGCTTCCTCCATGCGGGCCGCCTCGTCCACTACCGGTCCTCTCACATCATACAGGACATTGTCCAGCTTTCTCGATTTGGTAAACACTCTTCTTCCCAGATGATCTGTCATGATTTTCTCCTCCTGAACCGCTTCTTTCTCCTCACGGCTTTCATTTCCCTGCGTTCTGTTATTTTGAACCTTTTGAACTGCAGCCTTGTCCTGACCGCCCTGCAGCCACGCTACATCGACCTCCAGCACCTGCGCCAGTATCCTCATCACCTCACCGCGGGGTGCCGTCTTCCCGCTGAGATACTGACTCATATGGCTTTTTCCCAGCTTTACGCCCTGTTCTTCACACAGGGGCTGTGCCGCCCGGATCACCTCGATCTGCTTCATGCCGGCCTGCATCATCGCGTCCTTCAGTCTCTCTGCAAATGTACTCATCCTTTAATCCTCATCACGGAATGCCCCGCACTCCTTTGTTATATGTTTATGTTACCGTGTCTGCAATATGTAAGTTCAGTATAGCACGATTCAGGAATAGTTCAAGTATTATTTTGAACAAAAGGAAAAGCCGGAAGTTCAATTCGAACTTCCGGCTGGATAACACAGAACCTTCTGTTTATATGATACTTATTAAAATAATTGTAAATTTTTATAGTTCGCCCAGATCAGGATTACACTGAGCACCGTCAGCCCGGACATCCACCAGCGATTATACATAAAATGGAACTTCCCGGGATTTTTTACGATGAGATGCACCGACATAAAGATAAATCCAAAATATAAAAACAGCAGTGTTCTGTAGGATGACGCGTAGACCGAAGCTGAAAATCCCAGCATGACTCTTGAACCCACGCTCACCAGAACGACCATCAGATACAGCACCCACATATCTTCCTGCTGCAATGCTTTCCAGGACGATACCACCACGCATACCGCAATCAGTACAGCCACCAGAAGCGGCACAATATCTGTTCTGGTAAGCTCCCGTAATCTGCCTTCTTTGCAGCCTGCAAACAACACATGTGAATCCAGGATCCCATCAAATACACGACTGGATCTCAAACCATAATGAGCGATCATATAGAGTACCGGAACCACCGAGATTGCTTTCCAGACTCTCTTTTCTGCGCTCCTGCATACACATACTGCCAGTACCACAAAGAATGCTGTCACTACGAGATCCGGCGTATGCAGAAATGTATTCATGGTAGTAGAAAATCCGAGATAGATTTTATCGAACAGATTATAGTTTGCATATTCCGGAAAATAATATCCCGTCTCAAAAATACGCCGTGCTGCATTTCCCGGACACACCGCGATCCAGATAAACTCCAGAACATTTAACGCCACAAACGGCCACAGTTTTTTGAACTGTTTTTTTCTGTAGAATGCAAGCGCACATAAGACACATAAAATAACCAGCACGATCACCGTCATCTGTTCCTGGTTCATGGCAAACGCAGCTGCCAGCATGGCCAGCACGTAACGCAACTTTGACACCGGTTTTTCCTGCCAGATCTCTTTTATAACAGTCAATGAATACAGGCCAAATGCCAAAACCCAGCTATAGTTTATCGTGGTGGCGATCCACCCCGCCGTCTCCATGTGATTGAACGGATACATCATCAACGCCGTAAATAAAAACACATACGGATATGGAGAACTCTGTTTGTCAATATCCAGCAGACGAACCAGTGAATACGCTCCAAGCAGCATGACTGCCATGTCCAGAATATGCCAGCAGGACAACGGCAGTGCCGCCACACAGATCATCACAAATTCAATCACGCTTCTGGAGGACCACTCCTTATAATGAGATACCATAAAATCCACACAGGCCGACACAATATTGCCATCCTCCGGAAACACAGTGGACTGTCCTCTCTTCAATATCTTTGAATATGTATCTGCCGCATCTCCAAAACTCAGGTCCATATGTTGATGAATCACAATCAGCACAACACATAAAAAGCCAAGAAAAACGGCCATATTCACAGATGATTTCATCGTATGTTTTTTCATATTCCACACTGAAGCAGACATCCACTCCATCCTTTCTCTACATCCAGGAAATCAGCCAGAACAAAAAGCCATCCAGATGAATTCTGCCAAGCATCAGCGTCACACTGACGCCAAGGCGGATCTTCAATGTCTGTCCCTCCGGTCTGCGGATTCCCACCAAGGGATTCCCGGTATACCCTGGAAATCTTCGTTTTACATCATCTTTAAAAAACTGGTATTTCTTCTTCATCCGGCCCGGTCTGCAGCCATGTCCATAAGTGACCAGAGCATTGATCATATTGGCCAGATAATCATACTCGATATGCTGGCGTTTATCCTCTGACACCTGATTCAGATCACATTTGTCCATAAACAGATCAAACATATCTGCCACAATCCGTTCAAAGTTCACCTGATGGTTCATCTTGACGGTAGTCGAATTACGGTTCAGATAATTATAATATCCACAATAAGGAATAACCCGGTAACTCTTCATGTGATAATACACCCGGAGGCTGAAATAAATGTCTTCTCCCTGTCTCTTATCCGAAAAGTCGATGTCGTGATCCACCAGAAAGTCTCTGCGAAACAACTTTCCCCAAGCCACAGTATAGGTGAGAATACTCCAGTCGGAATCGGAAACCATAATCTCCGTGAAATCACCATCCTCCTCCCGGATATAGCCTCCGATCACCAGATCACATGGCTCTTCCTCCATCGCATTCACATAGTTCTCCAGATAATCCTTTTTCAGATAGTCATCACTGTCCACAAAACAGATATACTCTCCCTGCGCCTGCCGGATCGCCCTGGCTCTGCTTCTCCCCTGTCCCATATTTTCTTCATTCTGGAGAATACGTAGTTTGTCAGGATACCGGCTCTCATAATCCCGTAAAATATCCAGGCTTCCATCCGGAGAACAGTCATTTACACACAGAATTTCAAAATCCTGACAGGTCTGTTCCAGCAGACTGTCCAGGCAGCGTCTAAGATATTGCTCCACATTATAGACGGGGATAATACAGCTTACTTTTGGCATCTCGTGTCCTCCTTTATGACCCTTTCCAACAAATTTGACTTCTCTGGTGTATTATATAAAACATTAATACTCTTTGCAATGCCGGCCGTCCAGAACTTACGGTACATAATAAAATTAATGAAGGTCTGTCCCCCATGTGGTCTCATATTCCATCTCCTATACTCTTTTTAACGATAACGCATGACCCGCATGTTCTATAAACTCTCTGATCTTTTCAACATCCTTTCCCTGGCCTGATGCATTCTCCACGCCGGAGCTGACATCCACCACATCCGGTCTGACTACGCGGATCGCTTCCCCCACATTCTCCGGTGTCAGGCCGCCCGCCAGAAATACCTTTTTATCCCCGGCATCCTTCCGGATCTCGCGAAGTGTATTCCAGTCAAACACCTTGCCGGAACCGGGCTGCGCTGCATCAAACAAAAAGCCGTATATCTCCGGTCTGGCACAAAGCCGCCGGATTTCTCCGGCATCCACCCCCTGAAAGGCGCGTATTACCGGTATCGGACTCTGTTGCAAAATATCCTCCGTCAATTCTCCATGCACCTGCAGGTAATCAAATCCTGCTTTTCCAATGGCACGAACCTGTTCCGAATCCGGAGATACTGTCACAGCCACCTTCTTTACCGTTTCCTCTGTCAGTTCACAGAGTGCGGCTGCCTGCTCCAACGAAATATTTCTCTTGCTTTTCGGGAAATACAGCACTATCCCCATATAATCCGGGTGGACCTTGTTCAGATACTGCACCTCCGAGCACTGGGTGATCCCACATATCTTTACTTTTGTCTCCATTCTTTTCTCATCTCCCTGTCAGTCCGTTCAAATACTCTGTGCGAAACATACAGTACCAGAGCAGATCTTTATATCTTCCATCCTGGTAAATATGTTTTACAAAAACTCCCTCCCGGTGAAAATTCATTTTTTCATAAAAACGGATCGCTCTCGGATTGTCTTCCAGCACGTTCAGATAAACCTTCTCCAGGTTCAATGTTTCAAACGCAATCTTCAGGATCTCCCGGGTTCCAAATGCAGCAAATCCCTTTCCCTGTGCATCACCATGCATAGAAACTGCATATTCCGCATTCCGGTTCTCCGGATCGATATTCTTCAGGCTGATCGTCCCCTGATAGACATCCTGATCATCACACACTGACATATGCATGCTCTGACTGGTATCCTGTGCTGCCACAACAAATCTCATGCAGTCATCCAGTGTCATATGCGCAAAATCCTTCTGCAAATGCTGCACGGTCTGCGGATCATGCATCCATTCCAGCATCCGCACCGCATCCTTTTCCTGTAATTTTCGCAATATCATAGTTCCCTACCTCTTTTTCGCTTTATCAACTCATCGGCAAAAGTATATCATATTTTCTCTTTTGAACATAGCATTCTCCATTTTCGTTCTATTTATTTCTCAGATATGTTATAATATGCCTCAGAAAAAAGCAGGAGGAGTTCCTATCATGACACAAAATGCCCATGTCAATATCATTCTGGCGGTCTACAACGGCGAAAAACATCTGAAAAAGCAGTTAGACAGTCTGCTTGCGCAGACCTATGACAATATCACCATATATATTCGTGATGACGGTTCCTCCGATCACAGCGTTGCATTCATCCAGCAGTATATTCAGCAAAATACAAGCAAAAAAGAAATCATTCTTCTGGAACAGGACGGCCAAAATCTGAAATGTCCCGGAAGTTTTTACGAGATCATCCGCCGGTGTGCCCCGGCCGACTACTATTCCCTGTGTGACCAGGACGACTACTGGTATCCTCAGAAGATCGAGTGGGCAGTCAACATGCTGGAACGTCAGAACTGCCCGGATTCCACTCCGCTGCTCTACTGTAGCAGCTGCGACTACATAAGTGAGGATGGAGATATCATACGGCATTTTCCGCCTCAGCCGGACAATCTTCCTCTGGAACACGTCATTTACCACGCTCCGGCCTCCGGCTTTACCATCTTATTTAACGAAGCACTGCGACAGAAAATGGTAATTCAAACCACTCCGAGCCGGGAGCTGCACGACGGTTGGCTGATCCGCGGTGCTGTCTGTTTTGGCCGTACAGTTTACGACCCAAGGAGCACTGCGGCACACATCCGCCACGAAGATGCAGTGACAGCCGGAGATTCCGACAACCGCCATCTTCTGTTATACTTTTTGCGCAATGAGTTGTTTGGCGAGGCTGTCTCACAGCAAAAAACTGATCTTCGCTATTTCTATGATACCTTCCAGACTTCTCTTAATGATGACCAGAAAAAGCTGTTATCCCTGTTTGTAACGGATTCCAGATCACCACTCATCTGGCTTAAAAAAGTCTTTTTCCCGAAACGCCTGAGAAGCAGACTTCCCGGAGAAATTGCCCTTCGCCTTCTGTTCTTTCTGGGACGATTATAACAATTATGGAGGTTTCCCATGGACTTTAGCATTTTAGTATTAACTTACAACAGCGAATTGGAGAAAATCAAAAGAACTCTGGATTCCATATTGTCCCAAAAGGATGTTTCCCTGGAAATCATTCTTTGTGACGATGCCTCCAGAAACAATCATTTTCCTGAAATAGAAGACTATCTCTCACAGAGCAATGTTCCGTTTCAGCTTTGTGGCAGTGAGACAAATCAGGGCACGGTCTGCAATATTCTGAACGGCCTGGAACACGCACACGGAACGTATGCCAAATTGATCGGTGCCGGCGATATGCTGTATCACTCGCATACCCTTTCCGGTGTCGCCGCCTTTTTGCAAAAAGAACACTGCAGCAGCTGTTTTACGGCCATGCGCGGTTATCGCTTCAACGGACAATCCTATGAAGCAGCCGAGCATTTCTCTCCCCGCGACATTCAGGCTTACCGCACCCACAATACCGAACAGATCTGCAAAAACCTTATGCTCTGTGAAGACTGGGTCAGCGGTGCCGCCATATTTGCCACCACAGCCTACTATCGCAAATACATTTCCCTTCTGCGGGGATCGGTAGTTTACTGCGAGGACTGGGCAAGCGGCCTGGCTTGTATCGACGGC
This sequence comes from uncultured Lachnospiraceae bacterium, assembly GCA_934351255.1. Taxonomy (GTDB): domain Bacteria; phylum Bacillota; class Clostridia; order Lachnospirales; family Lachnospiraceae; genus Jutongia. Next base: position 55,264 of record CAKRJH010000001.1, on the reverse strand, counting down.
GAATATCTCCATTACATGGATGAATACGGAGTGTGGTACGAAGTCGGAGACGGCATCTCCACCAGTTCCAACAACTCCTTCCGCCAGAAACTTCTTCTGGACAACCGGAATTACTGGAAACTGTTTGATTCCTATCGGGCGGAACATGCACCGGACCGGTTTGCCGGCTATATCCGCAAGCGCAAACGCAAAAAACGCCTCGAAGTCCTCTCCTGTGAATGGATAAAACTTCTTTACAAATCCATTGTCACTCCGGACATGGTCATCTTTGAACTGCGCGCCCAAAAACAACAGCGTCAGAAAGTACATGTCCCATCCAAAATAACCGAGTCCGATATTCTGACCCTGACCCGATAACAAAGGGAAAAACCGGCGTTTTACCCGTCACATCACCCATTATGAACAAAGTCCTGCTACATTACAGCAGGACTTTTTCGATCTTATTCACAAGTGGCGATACAATATTTCTACATACAAAATCAATCACAAGGCACAGAAGATACATGCTTACACAGGCCGCCAGCAGATGGCACAATACGATTCCCGGCGTTTTCTGCACATACTCCGTAATATGAAATCTTCCCCACACATCACGGAGCATAAAAGAGCTGGTGTGCAGCAGATAGATTCCAAATGACGATTTTGCCACCCCATTGATGAACCTGTTAGGTTTCAGTTTCCACTGTTTCACCGCCCAAAACAGCGCAACCGCCTGTACGATCACGAGCGGATTCGCATAAGACGTATAATTGGAACTGAAAAAACTGATCCCGTAATCGATCACAGAGGCAGCCAGGAACACTCCCAGGCAGGGAAGTTTTCCTAACTTCACAGGGTATTTTCTCAGATATCCCCCGATGAGATACATCAGGACAAAATTTACGATCGTATATCCTCCCATGCTGCTTGACATGGTCACGGTTCCAAGCCCCAACCACTCTGCCGATCCCGTCAGCCGTGCCGCACCGATTTCCAGAACGGTAGGATATACAGAAAATAAGATCAGGCACAAAACGATACAACGTTGCAGCTGCTTTTTGTCCAAATGTTCAAACAATACATTGATATATGGTGAGATACCATATAATACACAGAACAGAACGACAAACCAGTTTGCAGGAACCAAGGTCATGAGCAATGTCCTGATATCAAATCCTGCCGTCCGTGTGACAAACATCTGCAGGAGATAGCTCAACAGATTGTAGCCACTGACCATAGCCAGAAGGTGAACCGGTTTGATCCATGTGCGTTTGGGATTGGAGCTCATAAAATATGCCGAGATCAGTACAAAACAGTTTACTGCACAGATGCAAAGTGTCTCCATCCACTTTAAGAGCATCAGCGAGGTTCCGGATGCCGCGGCAAATCCGCCTCCCATTTCTGCATTGTTGTAGTGCAGCACGATCACCATAAACATCAGTAGCGCTCTCAAAAATTCTATATTTGACTGTCGTTTCAATTCTTTCATCGTCTCCTCCGTTGCCCTCATCTTTCGGCCTTACTCATATAACCCCAGATCATAGATAAATACCTGTTCATACTTTCCATGATTCTGGAATACCGCCATCTGGCTTCCTCCACAGTTTCCGGCCAAAAGAGCATTACATTTTGACAGAATCATAAGAGAGGACAAATACTCTGCCCCTTTCCAATAATCGTCATTATCCCGGTCAAAATGAACATCCTTGATCCAGGTCAGGTCATGATCCTCGAAGATCTCATCATAATACATTCTCCTGTTGATCAGGATTTTCCCTGGAAAATGTTCCCGGAACATCCGGTCTATCTTGCCATCTTCCGTAGCCAGATAGATATATTCATACCCGCATGCATCCATCATGTCCTTTGCCTTGGCGATCACATCTTCCACCTCCGGCTGGACCGGATGACCCTTGGGTTTTAACCGGGTATAATCCGTACCTCTGCAGCAGACGCCAAGAATCTTCCGTCCCTCTTTCAAGATGTCCTGCTGCTCCTGGCGCATATAATCTTGTGTCTTCTTGTTGAAGACCACAAAGCGGTTGTAAAGACTTCCCCACAGCCAGACACTCCGGTCAGAAAATACTTCATCAAAAGAAGGAAACGCCTCCAGATTCTTTTCTTCCAGCACTTCACCCTCGGTCATATCCTTTATCTTCTCTGAGTACGGCTGTTCAAAAAACTGTTCCCAGATATTTTCACCCTTTGCATTGCAGATGTTAATATACGGCACGACACCATCCGCCAGATAGGTGAGCAGCAATGCCAGCACATTGTTCAGAAAGCAGATATTAAAATATTCATAGTCGTACAGACCTTTCCTGATTTCTACAACTTTTTGCGCCTGTTTGAGATTGCCCTCCAGTTTTCCTTTGGCAAAACGGTACAGATCCGACCGTCCCACCAGCCACTTTCTGTTATGCCGCAAAAGATTCTCTCTCAGGATCTGATACGTATGATCTCCTGCCAGATTCAGGCAGTTCACCGCCAGCTTTTCTATCTTCATGCTAGTTTCTTCCTTTCCATTTGTTCACGCAATCCCGGATGATGGCCCCGGCCACCTTTGTCTCTCCCGGATTCAGAATCATCTGCACCAGCGTATAGATCGCAGCAAAGACCACCCCATAGATACACCCAAAGAAAAGAATCTTTGGATAAGAACTAAATGCCGGATTATCCGGATTGATCCATGCCACAACCAGTGCAAACACGCCAAAACACGAAATCCATCTCTTATAGGTGGTCAGTGGATTTCCGGGGATCAGATGCTTATACACATAGAATATCATATCATTAGTCCGGTACAAAGATGCGATGATCGTGCCGAGCAATGCACCGTAAATCCCCCATTTATAAATGCCAAACACAGAAACCACGATATTGATCACGGACTCTGCCACCGCACGCCACTGGGTCTTGCGGAAATGCCCCGCGTAGTTGATCACATTGCTTGCCGCCGTTCTGCCGTACGTCAACATCGGAACCATGACAAAACAGATCGGATACCATTTGCTGATATAATTAATATCCTGAATTCCGGCCGTATACAATCTCATAAACGGCAGAATAAAGAGATACACTACCGTCATGGCAGAAAATACCAACAACATATATATAATCTCAAACACATGATGCAGCACATAATATTGCTTCCGATCCGTGTTGTAGATCTGTCCCAGTCTGAAATCAAATCCCGCAGATACCTGCTGGATCATGGTTGTCACCATCGTGACGATCGTGTTATACATCGTATAAATGCTGACGATCTTCAGGTTCTGCGTGATCAATGTCAGAAGGAGTACATCCGTGTTGCTGAATATCATTCCTGCAATCTGATGGATCAGGGTCGCTCCCTTCTGTTCAATGGCCCTGTTGTCAGGTTCTGCCTTCAGATCGATCCACTGATAATGTTTTCTGACATAGGCATAATAGATCAGCATCTGACAGATATTGATCGCAAAATAAACCATCTGTACGACAAGGACATTGTATCCCATGAGCAGCACAGCGGTCTTGGCAACATTGATCAACACATTGATGATCGTGGTGATATTGGTCGATATATACGTATATCCTTCCGCCTGCATCAAGATCTTGTATTTTCCCTGATACAGAAAGTTCAGGCAGTTTCCCAGACCTCCAAACAGGATCACGCCTACGATCACCCAATATGAGATCTCTGTCTTCACCACAAACGGATATACAAAGGCGAGGCCCGTCACCGCCAATGCATATAACACGCCCGCCTTGCAGTAAAATCTGTGTGTGGCCGCAATGATGCCATTGATCCTGCCCCTGTCTTCCTGCGCCACCGGCGCGTACAGCGCCTGAAGGGATGCCACGCCGACCCCGGCCTCAAACAGACTGAAATACACAAAGATCTGGTTTACAGAGTTCAGCAGTCCATTGACTTCCGAACCGTAACTAACCAAAACAAGTCTGGGAATAACGATTCCCAGACATATTGTTATAATCTGCCCCAGCAGTCCATATATCACATTAAATGCACCCTTTTTTGCCGCTTGCATTCCTTTTCCTCCTGTGTTGGCCAGCCTGATGCTTCCCATGTGCGCAGATCACTCTCAAAATGCATTCAGCGCATCCACGACCTGCTGCATCTCATCCCGGGACATTCCGACCCAGAGAGGCAAAGAAACTTCACGGTCTGCAAGCCGTTCTGCGACCGGATAATCTCCGCGCGCATACCCCAGCTCTTTATAACATTCCTGCAGATGAACCGGAACCGGATAATGGATCAGCGCCTTCATTCCGTGGTCATCCAGATATTGGATCAGTCCGTCCCGGTCTTCGGTATATACCGGGAAAATATGCCAGACATGTTCCTCCGGTGCAGACGGCACCTGAGGAAGAACAATCTTCGGATTGTTGATATGATTCAGATAGAACTCGGCAATTTCACGTCGGCGGAGCGTCCATTCTTCCAGATATTCCAGTTTGATCCGCAATATCGCAGCCTGCATTTCATCCAGTCTTGAGTTAAACCCTTTGTAGATGTGATGATATTTCACCTCAGAGCCGTAATTGCGAAGCGCTCTCACCTTGCGATTCAGTTCCTCATCATTGGTCGTGATCGCTCCGGCATCGCCAAACGCTCCAAGATTTTTGCCCGGATAAAAACTAAATCCAGCTGCATCGCCCAGACTTCCTACCTTCTGTCCGCCGATCATGCCATTGTGCGCCTGCGCCGCATCCTCGATCACCTTGATCCCATGCGCATCCGCAATCTTGCGGATCGCCGGAATATCAGCCACATGTCCATAAAGATGTACTGCCATAATGGCTTTCGTCTTGTCCGTGATCTTTTCCTCAATCTTAGAAATATCGATGTTATTGGTGTGTTCATCCGCATCCACAAATACCGGAGTCGCCCCACAATAGCTCACCGCCAGCGCGGTTGCAATGAATGTATTGGCCGGAACAATAACCTCATCCCCGGCACCTACACCATAGGCTGCAAGAATCAGATGCAGCGCATCCAGTCCATTTCCGACACCAATACAATATTGAGTTCCGCAAAAACGGGCAAATTCTTCTTCAAACGCTTCCAGTTCTTCCCCCATAATAAACCAGTTGGAATCCAGTACTTTTTTGATCTTCTGGTCCACCTGCGGACGGATCTGCTCATGAATATATGATAAATCTGAATATGCGATCATTGTTCTTCTCCAATCTATAATGTTATTTGCGTTGATAGTGTAATAGACAGGCTCCCAGCAGTTTTATCCCGAATACACAGGACGGGGATGCCAGTTCCCGAAATTCCGAGCGTTTGGTCTCTTTCCATACGCGCATATCATACCGGGATATCCGCATCAGGAATTTTGCAAAAAGATCGCGTGCGATCGGGTATGCATTTCCCTGAGGGGAGATGTCCGCTCCCACCGCGTCAGCAACCGCCTGCATCGCTTCCACAAACTCTGTCACTGTCATTTCCGCAGTTCCACTCCGAAAATAGGAGATCAGATTCTCTTTGTATTTCTCCGAAACGGAAAGGGACTCCAGATGACGGCATTTCAGGTCTGTCGCGGCATCCGCCAGCTCCTGTGCACGTACTTTGGAGGTGGATGTGTGATAAATACGGTACGCGATCAGGCGCTCCGGCAGCAGCATCACCGGATACCGCTTCGCCATCTCTATAATGATACCATAGTCTTCTGCAATCGCCGCCTGTCCATAGGACAGACCCGCCTCCCGGTACTGTACCGCCCGGAACATAATGGACGAATGTGTAAAAAACAGATTGCCAAAATACAGGCTGAGCTGAAGACTCTCATTGGTATATTCCCGGATCTGCTGAAATGCAGTCTCATGCCCATCGATGATATTATTGCGATAGGAGCCGCACATCATCACTTCCGGATGCTCCTCCAGATAATGAACCTGCTTCTCAAACCGCTGTGGATAACTGATATCATCACAGTCCATCACTGCGATGTATTCTCCACGCGCCTCTGCGATCACTTTGTTCTGTGTCCTGCACAATCCCAGATTCTCTTCGTTTTGCAAAAACCGGATCCGGTCATCTGTGTAGGATCTCACTATCTGCGCAGAGGAATCTGTGGATCCATCATCAATAATCAAAAGTTCAAAATCTTCAAAGGTCTGGTTCAATATACTGTCTATGGCCTCTGCCAGATACTTTTCTCCGTTGTAAACCTTCATCACCAGAGAAACCTTGGGATATTCTTTCATCGTTACTCTTCCTTCTGTTCTCCGACAAACTTCAAGAACTCGTCATAATCGCGGATATAATCCTCTTCTCTGTAAAAATCCGATGCAAGCACCATCAGAACTGCATCCGGCGAAAAATCAAACATTTCTCTCCAGATATTATTGCTGATATATAAACCCTCATATGGTTTTTCCAGAGAGACGATCTTTTTTTCCTCTCCATTATCCATAAGGATCTTACAGGATCCATGGATACAGATCAATATCTGCTCCAGCGACTTATGTGCATGGTACCCCCGGCGCACTCCCTCTTTTGTATCATACATATAGTATACCCGTTTGATTTCAAAAGGAATGTCTTTATGCTCTTCCAGGGCTACCAACTGCCCTCTCTCATCTCCGTGCTGTTGAAATGCATATTTTAATACCTGCATATCGTTCTCCCTTCTCCTCGCCGGTCAATTCACTGGTCACCGAGGATTCTGTGATACAGTTTCATATATGTCTCGCTGATATTGCCAATTTCAAAGGAATCATACGCATACTTGCGGATCCATCCCGTATCATAATCGCCCAGATGGTGTTTCATATATAAAATGCCCTCCGCCAACGCATCGGAACTTCCTTTTTCTACAATATGTCCGGCCTGTTCAGGCACCAGCGAATCCACTCCGCCGGAGTTCGTTCCAAGTATCGGTTTGCCCAGCAGCATTGCCTCCTGGACGGACACTCCGCTGCATTCCATAAGACTGGCTGAGACAAAAAAGTCCATTTCATTGACAATCTCATATAATCTGGAGCGTTCACACCTTCCATGGAACGTACAGCAGTCTTCAATCTCCAGTTCACCGGCCATGTTCTTGAAGTAGTCCAGATACTCTCCACCGCCTATATGATGAAGATACACCTTTTCTCCACGTTTTTTCAACTCCTGAACCGCCTTGAGAAGATATTTCATCCCTTTGATCTCCAGGTCATACAGGACTGCGACGATCACAATGTTAAGATAGCCGTCCTTATAATATAAGTGTTGATTCTGCTTATACTGCGGAACGATAATTCCATTATAAATGACCTCGAAGGTGTCTTCGGGATAGATCGCCGACAGTTTTTTCCGGGAATCCTCGGACACACAGATATTGGCCCGGCTGTTTCCATACGCTTTCTTGCAAAGGTAATACGCCATCCCCTTATGGTCAACCCCACTGATCTCAATGGGATTGTGTTCCGTGATCACCACCGGCAGCCCATATCCGCGGGCCAGTTTTACCGCATGGTATCCGGCGCCACCTGCCACATGTGCGTGGATGATATCCGGCTTAAATTCCTTGACGATCCTGTCAAATGTCTTCTTCATCCTCCGACGGTTCTGTATATGTTTTCCGGGAGTAAACCGGCTGCGGAATGTATACAGCCCCCATTCCTCGCCGGCGGTCTCCTCCTGGGCCAGATCCGGATCAAACGGATAATACAGTGCTACATTACAATGTTTTTTCAAGTCCATCGACTGTTCGTAATGAAACACGCCCGCCTCTAATTCCTTGTATCCCTGGGGCGTATACCAGGTTACCATCATCAATATATTCATCTTCCACTGTATTCCTCTCTGCGAATCTCTATATCTATACCGGATTTTCGTCTTTCCTGCCCATCAGAAGCAGCAGTCCTTTCAAAAGACCCATCCGCTGCGCCAGATAATAGCATGTTACAGCACATCCGGTCATCCTGATCTCTCCCTTTGGACATTTCAGTCCCAGATAACGGTTCTTGAGATAGTCCGGATAGTGTTTCCTGAGCCACTCTGTCAGCCGGATGTACATTTGGGATATCTGGCTTCTCCGGCTTCCTCTGGCCGAAAACAGCATATACCAGCAGACGTACCGCGCCATATAATACTCGACCAGCTCATCCTCCAAAAAGGCTTTGTTCGAAATATCCGATACCAGATGATCCAGCAAAAAAACCGGATCCACATCATCACGGATCGTGCTCTGCCTGCTGTTAGAAACCGACTGTTCATTGAACATCCAGTGATACCCCGCATCCTGTACGGTCACGATCTTCTCCGTCTGCGCATACGCCCTGAGATTAAAGTAGACATCCTCTCCAATCCCCGTCGTTAGGAATGTGATATTTTCTTTTCTCAGAAACTCCGTCCGGTATATATGAGCCCAGGGTGCCACCACCACAAACCTGGCCCAGGGACATTCCTGCAGCACAACCTTCTTTAACGATCGTCCCTCATAGGTGATCCGCTCATATCCTCCTACCACAATATCAGCGTCACCTGCATGTTCCAGATACACCTGACAATAATCCGGCGCGATCTGATCGTCCTGATCCACAAATGTCACAAACCGTCCTCTCGCCCTTGCGATCCCGGTATTGCGGCTGGCCGCCACTCCCTGATTCTCCTGTTCAATCAGCACGACCTCCGGCGCATTTCCTGTTTCAGGCGCACGCTCTTTTGCTCCGGTCAGAAACTCCGCGATCAACTCCGACGAACGATCTGAAGATCCATCGTTTATGATGATCACTTCCAGAGAAGAAGCCGTCTGCGCAAAAATACTTGCCAGGCATTCCGTAATATGTGACTCTCCATTATATACCGGCACGATTATCGACAAATCCATCTTCTGTTCTCCCATTGACTGATCACGATTCCTTGTCTGCCTGTTTCTCCAGCTCATTGCAGCGATCATACATATCCTTGCGAATGATCGCAATCTCCTGTGACAGTTTTTTAACCTTGTCCGTCAGTCTGCTGATCGTAATGGATAATGAAAAGATCAGCAATACCACCAGACAGAACCCCAGAAAGAACAGCATGTTCACCGGGGAGGCAATGCCAAGCAGTGTCGAGCATCTTGCCAGTAAGGCCGGAAAGACCGCCAGAACCGATATGATGGCCACAACGACCAGCCAGCCCAGCGCAAACTTATAATCCATGGCCTTTTTTCTCATTAAATTTACAATATAGAGAAAGACTGCGAACATACAGCACAGTATGATCACCTGTAAGCGAAATGACACGTCAGCACCCCCTACTTCTTCATTCTGGCGATCAGCATCGCAATGCTGACCTTGATCATATAATACACACTTTTTCCCATAGAAATGGAGGAATTTCCTTCCATTCGTTCATTCATGACCACTGGGATCTCTGTCACCTTGTACTTCTCTGCAAGGACAGTCACCACGCTCTCCGGCTCCGGATAATCCTTGGGATAATCCTCGGTAAACTTCTTTAACAAGGTGCGGTCGACCATCCTCATTCCGGAGGTGGGATCGGTGATCACCTTTCCGGTCAGGACCCTGATCAGACCCGTGAAATAACGGATTCCCATTCTCCTCAGAGTCGAGGACTGAAATCCTTCTTTTTCGATAAACCGGGATCCGATCACCATGGAAGACTGAGTCTCTTTCATGGTCTGCACCATCTGACCCAGATATCTGGCGCTGTGCTGTCCGTCCCCATCAAACTGAACCGCAACATCATAACCATGGTAATACGCATAACGGTATCCGGTCTGTACCGCGCCTCCGATTCCGAGGTTCACGGGCAGATTCAGATAACTGTATCCATGCTTTCTGCAAACCTCCAAGGTATCATCGGTAGAACAGTCATTAATAATGACATAGTCAAAATCCGGTGCATTCTCCCGGATATCCTGTATGGTCTTTTCCAGATTCCCCTCTTCATTGAAGGCAGGAATCACGATTAACTTTCTGATAGTATTGTCCATCGTCATCTCCATCTATCTCTTCTATTCCCTGTCAGTGTTTCAACGAATTTGACTTCTCTGATGTATTATACAAACCATTGATTCGCTTTGCAATGCCGGCCGGCCAGAATTTACGGTACATAATGTAGTTTTCCTCCGCCCTCGCATGATCCTGAATGATCGCAGTAGTGGCGGATTCCTCATGGATCCGATGACACATCAGAGGCTTTGGCACATAAATATATGCCCCCTTCAGCCGGGAAAGTTTCTCCCAGGCTTCCCAGTCTTCGCAGCTACGGAACCCATTGCTGAAAATCGGCTGCTCCAGATTATCGAGACAGAATGTCACCGCCGGACAGCAGATCGGATCCCCAAACGACAAGATCCTGCGTCTCACAAACCGGCTTTTCCAAAACATACGGATCTTTAACGGAGCAAGCATGATCCTCTTGATCTGAAGCATTCGGGTATCATGTACCTTTTCGCCGTCCCGCAGTTCCGAATAATCCGAAAAGGCGATGATCGGGGTTTTCTCACGATCCATATTCTCCAAAATGCGCTCCAGATAGTCCGGTTCATACGTGTCATCCTGATGTGCGATCGTCGCATATCTGGTGTTTACCCTGGACAATCCAAAATTCCAGTCCTGTGTGATTCCACCCTCTCCGGGATTTACAAACACAGGAATATCATAGTTCTGACTGAGCGTCTCAATCCATTCATTGGGTGTCGATGTGACAAGCAGGATATTGGAGTGCACTGTCTGTTTTTTCAGCGACTCCATACATTCCTCCAGATATCGGCTTTCCTTGTACGCACATATTACAAATGTATGATCTTCTCGACGTGCTGCCGTCCGATTTTGTTTCTTCAAGATCCATTCTCCCTTCCGGCTTCCTATTCCTCTACAGAAGCATCCAATAACGAGCTAGCAATGTCAGGCTCAGGCTGATCCATCCGATCAGACAGTAAATCCTTATTCCGGCCTGCACTCCTCTAGCAGGTATTCTCACAATATCCCGGACTGAAAGAAGCACTAATGGTACACACGGCAAAAGATATCTTCCCTGAACACCATAGATATTGTCCATGTTCAGCAGACTGTCTTTCCACTGCAGCAAGCTCTGCGGTTTCTCCCACCCCTCGATCTCCGTAGTCCATGAAAGCATGGATGCAAAGATCAGCACAAAGATCAACAATGCGATCCCAAACGCTGCCACACGGAATGTTACCTTATGGGTGGTATTGTGTACTGCCGTTTCCGTTTTGTCTGAACCTGCCTGCGATAACCAGATGGCCATCAGACAAATGACCAGATACTGTACGCCGCTCAGCGGCGTATCGAGCCATCCAAGGCACCCGAGCATCCCCCCCATATACCAGCCTCCCCGGAGCTGGAACGAACGAACAATCAGATGTGCAAAGACAGGGAACTTAAGAACCACTGCCTTCATTGAATTCAAATACACGCTTCCCTGTATGAACACAATGCCCACAGCTAAGAAGACGATCACTGCAGCTAGAAGAAGATACCGGAAACGATATGCGAACTGTCCCAGATCTCCCCTGCCAATCTTAAAATCATATTTATCATGAGGTACGGTAAACGCCAGCAGCCCCAGACAAGCATACGGAAGTTTTGTGATCAGCAGGATAACCACCATCACTACCACTGCTAACAGCTTTCTCCAGCCCACCTTATCATCCCGGTATTTCATCCGGAGGATATACGCGATCAGCAAAAAGCTGACACCGAATGCAATGGAATCATAATTCACCGACGCAGCCTGCTGCAGCGTCATAGGGAGCAGCATGATCAGTGCCATGCACTCTTTTTTGAACGGCATCCATTTCAATGCATAATATCCCATGACCAGATATCCGGCCAATGCCGTAAACTCCGCGAGCTGCAGGCACCACAGCACCGGCAGGTTCAAAAAGACTCCCGCCAGATATCCTGCACTGGCAGTAATATGACGTATCAACAAATAGTTAGGCCGAATTGTTTTGGAACATCCCTCTGCGTAGCGCACCTGGTTCATCGCCGCCAGATAGTCTCCGGCGTCTATCTTTTGTCCATACACATCATGAACACTGTCCAGTGGCATAACTGCCTGCACCACATCCTGTGAGGTGTTACCATATCCCGTCAATCCCCACTCGTCACTTATCATCCGCACATGAGCCCATTCATCCGGCAGCTGTCCCGCAGGGATCAGAATACTGACCGTCATCCCTGCCACAAATCCCCAGAACACAAAAAGTTTCGGAATCGATGGTTTCCATCTCTGACGCCATCGTTCCATCTTCTGTGATACCGCAACTGTTTTTCTGCGATACAACCAGACTGCCACACCATCCAGCAGCAAAAATACTACCGTCCAGACACAGACAAGTTCCACACTGTGCCGCCAGGTTACTATGGTCACAGAATCCAGTCCAAATCCACTGTCAATGTCCGTACGGAACGTATCATAACAGGGATTTTGGAGCGTAACTTCACAGCTGTTTTCCCCTGCATGAATGATCGTATGATACATCCGCTTCTGGTTAAACCTGTCCTGTATTCCATAATAAAATTCAAATGTCGTATCCTGCTCAAACGGTCTTAAAAAATTCAAAGTGACAGTTCTGACCGCATGCTCTGCAGGTTTCCAGATGATCTGTGGGTCTTCCCCAGTCACCGTAAATTCATTGTCCGAATATTCATATTGACTCACATCATCTATATCCTGCATCGTGTACACCTGAGAATCCGCAGATGGCACACAGCTTGCCCTCCACACGATCCAGAACTGTGTCATCAGACACACGATCACCAATATCAGCATACACAGAATATGCCATCTTTTTTTGTTTCTTTCTGCCTTCTTCAAAGTAGTTCCTTTCGCTTATAATATCCCAACGTCTCTTTTCTATTTCATAAAAAAGGGCAAAACCAGCGTTTTGCCCTAGCAAGAATTCCTGCGGAATACAGGACTTGAACCTGCACGCCTCGCGGCACAAGAACCTAAATCTTGCATGTCTGCCAATTCCATCAATTCCGCATCTCCTGTCCTGACCCGTTTGCACGAAATCAAAACAGATACTTGATTATAACACAAATCAGCCCACCTGTGCAATCTCCCTATTCCTCCCGGTCAATATCCTTGACATAGATAAAGACCTTCCGGTCCTGCGGCGTGTACTTCTTTTCCGGTATGATCTCGATCATGATCCGGTGGACGCTTCCCTTACAGTTAACGGATATGACCAGTGTGTGGCACCGTCCGCCTCCGTCAAAATAGGTTTTCAGATGCTCCGGCGACATTTCCTCCATGTAAGTCTGCTGATCTTCTTTACATATAAAATCGCGCACCACATAGTTGTGCATCGCTTCGGACAGGGATTTTTTCCCTTTTCTTTCCGGCACGGTCCCCTGGGGCTGTACCACCTCGAAGCTGTCTGTCGTGAGGTTGGCCCGGATGATCTGTATATAGGATCGTCTGAGCGCCTCGTAGATGGAAAGCTGCGAGCGGCGGTCCATGCCGTGGGCGCGGTAAAATGCTTCCTTATCCTCGTACATGCGCTGATCCGCAATACGGATCATGTCGCGGATCGTGAGCGGATCCTGTGGATTTTCCCGGGACTGCGCATACCCGAAGGATACCGCCAGACGCTTTACGGTCATCCCGCTCCAGGCATCCACCTTCCGGCGGAGCTGCCTCATCAGGTTCTCTAACTCCGGATAGTCCCCGCTAAGCAGCACCGTAAACTCATCGCCGCCGGTGCGGAAACATTTTCCATACTCCCCAAATACTTCCTGCATAAGCTGCGCCGCCGCCATGATCAGTTCATCCCCGGCCGCGTGTCCATACTCATCATTGACATTCTTCAGATCATTGACATCGGCAGCCACCACCGCGATAGGAAGTGTTTTTTCCTGCTTGCCGAGCACCACGATCTCGGACTCAAAGCTCCTGCGGTTAAATGCCGTGGTCAGACCGTCCATCAACGCCTCCTGCACCTTTCTCTGCTGGGCGATCTCCCGGTGTGCCACATCGTCGACGCAGCGGATCCCCAGCGCGGCATGCCCTCTCTGGGACGGTGCGCTGATGTCCACAAAATGCATTTCAAAGTATTCTTCTCCCTCCGGATTCGGCTTGACACGGTACCGGATCGTAAACTCCTTTTCCCGGGATAGCCGTTCCAGGATCGCCTTCGCCCGGATCTGCTGACGCACCTCCTCTTTCTGCCGGTCCAACACAAACCTGTCCACATAGCCCATCAGGGCATCGGTGAGTGTCGGTGCCTTTATGGCGAAAGCCGCCACTTCCGTTCTCATTTTTTTCTGGAATCTGCGCACGAAAAAACTGTCCTGCACCAGATCCAGTTCATAGATCGCACGGTAATCCTCGCCGAGGGACGCCGCCAGATAATTCTCGCGCACGGCCACCAGCAGTTCCTTAATATCTTCATTGTCCAGGGTTGAAATATCGATCTGCGACAGGTCATACACATGAAGCAGTCTGTCTATCTTGTCTCCCATAACGTCTTTGCTTTCCTTTCCCGGCCTACAGTTCCGGCCGCAGACAACACTTTTACAATGTGATTTCAGGTATCTTCCGGGTTACAATGTCCTGATAGCAGAAATAATCCGGCCTGTGGCGGGACTGTGTGTATTCAAACAATACCCCTTCTCCATTATATGTCTTTGAAGTGACCACTGCCAGACAATTATATCCGGCCAGCTCCAGATATTTTTCATCGACCTGGGTAAGTTTCTCCACCGTCATAGTCCGCTTGCAGGTGACGACCTGCATTCCCAGCGTCTTTTCCATATAGTCATAAATAGACTTTTCCGCAATCTTCTCCGTCAGGCCCGGTACCGCTGACTTCAGGAATAGATGGTTGTCCAGGATCACCGGTGTGTGCTCCAGATAACGCACCCTCTGCACAAAATATACCGGTGCTCCCATGGGAAATCCGCTCTTTTTGAACATGTGCTCATCCACGGTCATCTCCGTAAATGCTATGATCTGGGTATAGCCATTCATATTATTTCGGATGGCCGTCTCCCGAAATGTCTCAATGCCCCCGATCGTATACCGTCTCTGCCGGTCAGGCTGATAGATCACCCGCACACCGCGCCCCTGCATGGACTGCACATACCCTTCCTCTCCAAGCTGTGCGATCGCACGGCGCAGGGTATTTCTGGAACACTGATAGACCTCGATCAGGCTGTGTTCTGTGGGAAGGAGTGTCCCCTTGAGATACTCCCCCTTCTCAATCCTGTGTCTGAGATCCTTGTAAATTCCTTCGTATTTTGCTTTTGGCATCGATGTCCTCCCCATTTTTATGCCTGTATCATCTCTTGTTGCTTCTTCTCCAGATCCTGCGTTCCTGTGCCTCACGGATCAACCGGTCACGAAATGCCGGATGTGCGATCGAGATCAATGCCTCCGCCCTCTCCCAGGTGGAGCGTCCTTCCAGATTGATCACTCCATATTCCGTCGCCAGAAAATAGACCTGGCTGCGCGGCGAGGTGATAATATCTCCATTAAACTGCGGCACAATGCGGGAATGCGTCTCGCCGTCGCGGTCACGGTAGACGGAACTCATACAGATGAACGCCTTGCCGCCGTGGGATGCCGATGCTCCGATCAGGAAGTCAAGCTGTCCTCCCGTTCCGCTGATCTGGCGCGATCCGGAACTCTCCGCCGCCACCTGTCCGTACAGATCCATCGCCACACAACTGTTGATCGATACCATATTGTCGATCTGCGCAATGATGCTTGGCCGGTTCACATATTCCAGCGGATACGCCGCCACACCCGGGTTTTCGTCAAGCCAGTCATACAGCCTGCGCGATCCCACCGCACAGCCAAACACGCCCTTTCCCCGATCCAGCCGTTTCTTATGATTCGTCAGTTTTCCCGCCTCGTACATCTTCAGATACGCATCCGAGCAAAGTTCCGTATGCATTCCCAGATTCTTCAGATCCGACTGCGCAATGATTTCTCCCAATGCATTGGGCATACTTCCGATCCCGAGCTGCAGCGTCGACCCATCCACGATATACGGGATCAGATGCTTTGCGATCCGACGGTCCGTCTCGGTCGGCTCCGGTGCCACATTGTCCGCAAACATCTCATGCTCACCTTCCACCACATAATCTATCTCCGAGATGTGGATGCACTCATCATAGCCACCATGCACCGTCGGAAGATGTTCATTGACCTCGACGATCACAATGTCTGCCGCACGCACGATCGGAGCGGCGACTCCGGTATTGACCGAGAAATTGAAATAGCCATGACGGTCCATCGGTGACACACTGACCATCACCACATTGACATGGAGAAAATACTCATAATATGCCGCATTATTGTGAAACACCATCGGAATATAATAGCAAAGTCCCTTGTCACAGAGTCGTCTCTCATAGGAAGAACAATGCCAGCTGTGATAGATGAAATGCTCCTGCGTGGGATCACATTCCACTGTGGCCAGAGGCCCTGCCATCAGATTGCCGCGGATCTTGACATCCTCCAGCTCATCCCTGCGCTCTGCGAGCGCCCGGTCTAACAATACCGGCTTGCCAAGGCAGCTCGTATAGTCAATCCAGTCTCCGCTTTTTACTACCTGTACCGCTTCCTGCGCACTGCGCAGTTTCTCACGGTATTCCCCATAAAAATTCATGAAATCACCTTTCCTTCCATCGGCCGTTCATATACCGGATCAGGCTCACAACCACAGAATTCCTGCGTATTATCGTGACGTGAACACCGCACGGAGTCCCCGGACCGCACGGTCATACAAGAATTTCATGATCACACCCAGCACAAATGCCGTGGCAAAGATCAGACCTCCATATACCACATAGTAGAGCAGAATCCCATGTCCTGTCTGTGCTCCTCCGAAATGTGCCTGGATCTGCTGCCCCTTTGTTCCAAAGATCCGAAGCATGGCTCCGTGAAAACAGAACACATAAAAGGTCAGTGCGCCCAGATACTGGATCAGCGCATTGTGCATTCCGCGAAACAGTCCGCAGCACAGGATCAGTACTCCCGCACTGGACAGATAAGACGGCGCACACTCCAGTCCCGAGAAATAGCTGCTCTGGCCAAATCCATAGGCAGAGAATGCCCGGATCGTCAGGCCGTAACGCAGCCACACACCCAGAACCAGACATCCGGCCCCAAGCAGACAGATCTGCCACCGTTCCCACTTGATCTTCTTCAGGAACAATGCGATCTCATAGCCCAGGATCACATATAGCATATAATTGTCAAAAACATATTCTTTCAGATCGACCGGCGCCGTGGTATTTTTCAGATAGCTGATATCCTGTATCCAATAATACAGCCAGCCGACCGCCAGATAACTCCTGCGGATGCGGTTCATCGCCCTGTCATCGTGGCAGATCACCGCCAGGAGCGGGAAGAACACGATCACACGGATGTATTTCACGATATACCAGAACTGTCCTACCATATCCTCCGGTGCCTGTTTCAGGATGTAGGAGGACAGCAGATCAAACCGGTGTACTCCCTGCGCAGTAAATTCCGCCCCAAACGAGCACTGTCCATATACAAATCCATAGAACAATGCAGCCAGAAACGTCACAATGATCGTGGGAATATAGACATTCACCAGAAATCCCTTGATCTTGTTCCAATACGCTCCCGGCAGTTTGTCCATGCGGTCATCTCCCTGCAGTTTCGCAAAGGCGAAAAAGCCGAGAATGAGCAGAAAGACCGGGACATTGTCCCCGATCAGATTCTTGATCACCAGTCCCGTTTTGTTGATCTTGTCCCCGTCTATGTAGCCGATCTGGATATGTGCCCACACGACCATGATACAGGCATAGATACGCGCGATCTCTATTGAACTGTCCCTCTGTTTTTTCTGAACGGTATTCTCCTTATTTTTCATGATTCCTCCCTGATTCCTGTTACTTCCGATTCGTACAATCTTATAATCCTATTTAACCACAAATTTCGACAAGAAGCAAAAAGGATTTCTGTCTGCATACACAGACAGAAACCCTTTCTCTTATCTTCCACTGGCGTACAATCTTCCCGCTTTGGCATCAATCCCTTTATAATAGAAAAGTTCCTCCACAGTCACCATCTGAAATCCCTTTTTCTTGAGCCTTGGAACCAGCTTCTCCACCGCCTGCGCGGTCGTCGTATAGAGATCATGCATCAGCACAATATCTCCATCCTGAATGTTCTGGCACCGTTTTAATACCTTGTGGGTATTGCGGCTCTTCCAGTCCTCAGTGTCCACGCTCCAGTAGATCATCGGCACCGGAACCGTCTTCCTCATGGTTGAACTGACAAATCCTCCCGGCGGACGAACCATCATCGTCTTCTCTCCGGTCACTTTCTTGACCTCCTTGTCCGTCTTGCGGATCTGGCGCAGGATCTGTTTCTTGTTCAGACTGCTCAGATAAACATGGGAATATGTATGACTGGCGATCTGGCAGCCCTGATCATATTCCATCTGTAAGGTCTCGGAGTATGCCGGAACACGGTTTCCTACCACAAAGAATGTTGCTCTCGCATCATATTTCTTCAGAGTGGCAAGAATACTTCTGGTCACCTGTGTAAACGGCCCATCATCAAAGGTCAGTGCCACCATCGGCTTGTCAGGATCCAGATCCTTGCGGATGCGGACTCTCTTGCCCTGCGTATCTTCCTTCTTCTCATCCGTTGCAGCATCCTTTTTCTGCGTGTCCTGCTTCTCTGCCGCGTTCTGCTGCTTCTCCTCCTGTCCGGAAATCACCCTGGCGGTCTTGTTCTTCTCTCCCCGGTGGCAGGCCCAGACACCACTGCTCACCAGAAGCACCAGTACGATCACACAGCCAAGCGCCATATACGGCAGCCTGCCCCTGCGGTATGAGCGGCGCAGCCATCGCTTAAATTTTGTCTTCACAATGCTTACCTACTTTCTAATATCTTTTCTCTAACAGATACTATACTCTCTTTTTTGAAAAAATGCGCTTAAAATTACTTTAACATTAATTAAGTTTATGTTACATATTATTACATTCATTACCCCGGACTTCATTTTTTCGTTCATCCGGCACCGGACAGATGTCATCCCCTGACATACTTTTGACGCAGAATTGCCCAAATTGAACCACATTCCTGACAATTTCTTCCAGTATCTTATATTACAGTATTTTTATAATATATTTTGGCATACTGCCAGAATATGCATACTATTTTATCGAATCCCAACAAGAGGTGACACATGAAAACCCTGTACTTACACATCGGTACCGCCAAAACCGGGGACTGCGCCGGATCAAAAACCTGGCAAAATGTATCCTGCGTCGGAATACCGGTCACGAACAGACCGACACATCATCCGGTCACGAACAGCCATGAATCAGATCATAGACAACCTGCGCCATCTGCGCAGGTTTTTCTTTCATTCCGCCCTCGAGCCATTTCAGGAATACATTGTACAATGCCCCGGAATAAAAATAGACATTGTACCTTCTCACATCATCAAACGGCATATCTCCCATGCGTTCTTCCAGTTCCCTGTCAAACAGATCCAGATAAATATATGCCAGTCCCGCCCGGCAGACACTGCGTATGAACCGCTGATATGACCGGAAATACCGGAAGATCAGCAGGATCGAATCATAGCAGAAGAAATCCGTGCCAAACGCACTGGCCTTCTCCCGATAGATCTCCATGATATCTTCCGTCACCTTGATCAATACCTCCTCCTTGGAGGCAAAATTTCTATAATAGGAAGCTCTCGCCACACCGGCCGTGGCCACGATCTCCGAGACGGTGATATCCGAGAATGGCTTTCCTTCCATCAGTTTCACCAACGCCCGCCCCATTTTTAACTTCACCTGCCAGTTCGCCTCATATCTCTTGTCCGTCTTCTTCATCCTCTTCCGATCCTCACCTGATTCAAACATAGTCATTTTGTCTCACATGTACTCGTTGAATTCCCATTTTAAGCCTGTTATAATCCAAAAATAAGTTCAATGTGATACATAATATATCACATTGTATTGTAACAGGGATCACTTGTTCTGACAAGATGATCCTCCTTTCCTGGTAAGAGCATCTTGAGCGCATCGCCGCTTGGAAATGAGGAATTCTATGATTATTATTACTGATACCGGTTCGGACATTCTGGAACAGGAGGCGCAGGAGATGGACATCCGTCTGGTTTCCATCACATCGCGTTTTCCGGGAAGAACCTTCACCCACAACACACAGGCAGAGTTTACGGCATTTTATGAGCTGCTCCGCAGTCAGCCACAGCCCCCTATCTCCAGCCAGCCTTCGCCGGAAGAATTTCTGACCTTATTTGAGGAGGCCAGACAAAAAGATGAGGAAGTTCTGGTTCTCACGATCTCTTCCGGACTGTCCGGCACCTACAACTGTGCCGTGCTGGCCAGGAACATGTGTGATTATGACAAGATCTATGTGCTGGACACACTACAGGCCTCACTCTCGCTCCGCCTGATCGTGGAATACGCGGTACGCCTGCGCGATCAAGGCTGTCAGATGGCCGAGATCATCACACGGCTTGAGGACGTCAGACAACGCACGTTTCTGGCCGGCGTGCCATCTACCCTGCTCTATCTGAAAAAGGGAGGACGTTTGTCCCCCCTCGTCGCCGATATCGGTGAATTATTGAATATTAAGCCCATCCTGCGTCTGGCCGATGGCACAATTGAGTGTAAATCCAAGGTCCGCGGCATGAAAGCCGCCCGCGCCGGTCTACGCTCCATTCTCGAGGCCTCCACGCTGGAACCGGACATACCGGTCTATTTTGCTCACAGTGACAATGAAAAGATCGGAGCCAGATTTCGCGAAGAGATCTGTTCCGCCATGTCTATCGAAGCATCTCCACTATATAACGTCGGTCCTGCGATCGGCACACATGTCGGTCCCGATGCCATGATCATGGCATTTATGATCCGTTCCAAATAATCTAAATAATCCGGGATGCCAGTTCCAGAACCAGGCCCCAGCACACGCCCACGGCATACAGAACCGCAAGGATCGACAGGTTTTGTTTCTGTGGGCGATTGTTTTGGAATAAGATCAGCAGACCGACTCCTGCATTGACCAGAAGTCCTGCCATCATCGGTCCAAGGCCGATAATGCCCTGCACGTACAGTTCTGCGATCACGACCGAAGATGCACAGTTCGGGATCAGTCCCACCAGCGCACATACCAGTTCTCCGACCACCGGAATTCCGGAACACAGTGCCGCCAGTCTGTCCTCGCCGGCCACGGCGATCAGTGTGCCCAG
Organism: uncultured Lachnospiraceae bacterium; assembly: GCA_934351255.1. Taxonomy (GTDB): domain Bacteria; phylum Bacillota; class Clostridia; order Lachnospirales; family Lachnospiraceae; genus Jutongia. The sequence continues at coordinate 34,085 of CAKRJH010000001.1, read as the reverse complement.
CACCAGAGAGATCACGAAGATATAGGCAAATGTCCTCAGAGTATGCCGTCCGGCCGCAATTCCCAGAGGATCATTGCGGTACTTGGAACAGCCGCAGGTCGGATCCATACACACAAAATCATCTCCCGGCCGGGCATCCATCCTGCCCACCCGGTTTCCGATGCCGCCACGGCTCTGGGCACGGAGCTGTCCTCGGATCTGGCTGTGTCCTCTGCCGCCCTGCATGCTCTGACGTTTCACCGTGCCCACCGGTGTCACTCCCGGTCTCGTCAACCGGATGTGCGGTGTGTCTTCATTTCGTCCCAGGGACAATACCGCATCTATCACAAAACCGGTGATCACAGCCAAAAGCACCTTCAGGCCGAGAATCTTCAGGATCGTGAGCGGTGAGATCGCCTCCGATATAAAGACCGGGAGCATCTCATCCGATGTGGACAGGAACACGGCAAACATGGTTCCAATCGTCACCACTCTGCCGGAGTACAGGCTGGCTGCCGCCGCTGAAAATCCGCACTGCGGGATCACTCCCAACAGGCCTCCCCAGAGCGGCCCGGCCTTTCCGACTTTACGAATCTTTTTTTGCATATCATTGCTCGAGCTGCGGTTGATCCACTCGATAAACAGATAAGTCACATACAAAAAAGGAATCAGTTTGGCACTGTCAAGCAGTGCGTCCAGGATAATATCTAACACGTTGTATCATTCCTTTCTCTATTATTCAGACTTTGTGCCGGTACTGGGATGGTGTCATCCCGGTATATTTTTTGAACTCCCGGCAGAAATAGTTGACGTTGTTGAACCCGGTCTGCAGACAGATCTGCGCCACCGGAAGGGTCGTCTGTGTCAGCAGGTCACAGGCATGGCGTATTCTGGTACTACAGACATATTCCATCGGCCTCGTCCCCATACAGGCTTTGAACATCCTGCACAGATGCTGTGGGGATACTCCCAGTTTCTCACACATTTCTGTCTGTGTGATCTGCTCGTCAAAATGATGTTCAATATATTCGATCAGAGGCGTCAGTCTGCGCCGGTACGGCACAGCCGGGCCCCGGTCACACTGCATGTACTGCCGGTAAAATTCAAAGATGAATTCGTACGTATAAGATGCTGAATAGAAAATGCTATCCTCGGTATTGATCTGAAACGCCATATGGATCTTATTGTGAAGATCATCCAGTGCTTTCAGATCCTGGATCGGAAAGATCCGGCAGCGGTCAAAACCAAGGCTTTTCAAAAGAGGCAGCGCCTGTTCCCCGGCCGGCACAAACCATCTCACATTCCATACATCCGTCACCGCCTCATAATAATGCGGTGTATCCGGTGGCAGATAGATCACCGATTTTTCCGGCACGATCACGGTCTTTCCCTCCGTGATAAGTCTTCCTTTCCCTTTATCGCTGTATAAAAACTGGCCAAAAGCATATCCCTGTTCTCTCGGTGTGGGATACTGCCAGATATGCATCCCTACACTGTATGTGTAAAACGGCAGATGCTCTACCCCGGATACATCCGGGTAACAGATAAACCACATAACAATCCCCATTTCAAATTTATGTTCATTTTGTGCAAATACGATAATACCATTCCTTATGGGATTGTTCAACCCCCACGATGATAATTATATAAGGAAATATATACCATTATCCCTCCGTATCCGCAGATGGGATCAACAGCAGAAAGGAGAATCTATGAGAAAAATCAAGAACCTGTTACCCATCGGTCTGTGCCTCTCCATGTGTGTCGCATCCCTCCCGGGAAATCTCACACTGTCCACGGCTCGCGCACACGCCGCCAATGAGAGCCAGTCCAAAAATCTGAACGAATATGAATTTTGCTGGAAACTTCTGGAAGACGACAAGGTGATTGACCAGGGAACTCTGGACGCCCCGCTGGCCGCCGGAAGTGAGACTGATCTGACGGTGCCTTACACAATGCCGACACAGGTCAAAGAAGGTTCCGAATACCACCTGAATCTCTCCGTATGTCTGAAAGAGGATACGGATTACCTGAAAAAAGGCAGCAGCCACAGCCAGCCCTGGATCCTTCCCAGGCTGCTCCACCGGAAAAGGTCAGGAGTTTATAGGTATTATACTTCCCTATTAAGAAGACAGCCGGCATCAATCGGATATTTCCGATTGATGCCGGCTGCTTCATGTTAAAACTGGATAAAATTATTTGAAACTGCGCTTCAGAAGATTAACTAAACCGGTTCTCCATACCGGATCAGCATGCTGACCACCGGTGTGCAAATACCAGATATGATCCACTCCATTCCTGGTCAATTCCTGATGATATGATTCAGGGTTCACCACATTGTCCTTGGTTCCCGTGCATACCACTACTGTCTCAGGAGCCTTGTCCCACCCCTCTGTGGTGAGAAGTTCTGTCTCAAGACCGGGTGCTGCCGAGAACGAACCAATGTAATCAAAATGGTCTTTCATGCCAAATCCAATACGAAGTGCCTCCATGCCACCCATGGACAGACCACAGATTCCACGATCCTCCCTCTTTTTAGAGATTGGATAATTTGCTTCCATGTATGGTTCCAGATCTTTCTTAAATTCCTCCACAAAGGTTACAAATGCCTGTGTTTTTTCCTCAGTAAATCCATTGTTATCCACCAGGCCACCCTTTGGTACTACACTCGGAAGAACAGCGATGAACGGCTTAACCTCCTTGTCATACACCATATTTCCGATAAGGTTAGCAAGGCTCATACTCTTCCACTGATCCCTGGTACAATTATATCCATGGATCATATACAGAACCGGATATGTCTGCTCAGGATCATAATTTGGAGGAAGCACCACATAGGCTTCTCTGTTTTCTCCGACCACCTCGGATGGATATTGAATACTCTGAACCGTAGCAGCCGTGGCGCCTTCCCTCAATGAAGTATACCTCTTAGATACGATCTTAAAATATTTTTCATAAGCTTCATTCGTTCCGCTGACCTTGTCAATCTCCCACTGTTCTTCCGGAGACAGCGTCGGCTCCAATGTCGGTTCCAGCGTTGGTGCCAGAGTCGGAATCTGGGTTGGTGCGGCCGTAGGAGCTGCAGCAGGAGCTGTCGTGGCCGGTGCGGCCGTTGGTGCGGCGCTTGGCACCACCGTCGGTGCAACACTTGGTGCGGCACTTTCCCGCGGAAGAGTCACGGTCACACGGCACTTTAACTTCTGTTTTGAGATCACTGCTGTAATCACCGCAGTCCCCTTTCCTTTTGCTACAGCCACTCCTCTGCCGGATACCGTAACCACCTTTTTATTGCTGGACTTCCATTTCACTTTCTTTTTCGTATTTTTCACCTTCAGTTTCCTACTCTGCCCTACCGTCAATGTAATCTTTTTTGCACTGAGAACCGGCTTTTTCTTTGCATCTGCATTCACGCAAGAGAAGCCGGCTATAATCAGGCTGGCAGACAGCGCCATACACAGACCTTTTTTAAAAAATACATTTTTTCGACCCATACGCCATATACCTCCTATCGTTTCTGTTTATTGTATTAATTGACTATTTCTAACTTCTATGTTAGCATTTTTTCATATTATTACCATATATAAACCCTACACAAACATATAATATATCGACTTATCCGGTAGTTTTCAACTTCGAAAGGAGTATACCATGCTGCAAAATCAGATTCTTATCAATCCGCTTCTTGCCCCTCCCAAAGTACTTCTCTGTGGTCAGGTCCACGTGCCATCCCCCAATGAACATTTTACCCGGACTCCCTCAGAGTGGATCCTCTATCTGGTAACCGGCGGAAAGATGATTCTTCGTGAAGCAGACCGCCGTTATACCCTTCGCACAGGAGATTTTCTTTTTTTCACTCCCGGGCTGACTCACACAGGAGTCCGCACAGATTCTTCCGTCAGTTACCGATATATCCATTTTTCCTGGGAGGGTCTGACCTGTGAACAAAGCAGTTCATCCAATATGCCTTCCGAATATTTTATTCTTCCAAAACATTTCCACACCTCTTCACAGATTCTGGAATACCTTCAGCCTGTAATGAATGAACTTGAGCAGGAATTCACTGCTCAAAAACCGTTTTTCAAAGCACAGATGTCAAGCCTTCTAACACTGATATTCACAACTCTGTCCAGACTGTACTACAAAAATGGTCTATCAGATATTCCACAGAAAAAATCTCTGGAATACTCGATCTATTATTATCTTCATGAGCATCACAAAGATAAATTGAGCAGTTCCGCTCTGGAGTCTGTATTCCATCATAATTATGACTATATGAACCGCTTATTCAAGGCTGCATTCGGAACCACGATATTCGAACATCTGATGCATTACCGCATTGAGCGAAGCAAAGAACTCCTCCGCAGCGGATACTATTCTGTCGCATCCGTTGCAGAGGAGCTTGGATTCTGCAATAGTTTTTATTTTTCAAAAACCTTCAAGCGATGCACCGGGCAGACTCCCAGTGAATACCGACGGCTGAATTCTTCCGAAACAGATCACTCGATCAACGCATGAATCTTCGCCGCATCGTAGGTCACTTTCTTCACATGATCAACCTCGATCTGATACAGGGCATTGGCTGCGATATGCTCTGCCACCTGCTCAATATCACGCACGCCGGACGTCCCGGAGCACAGCCCCACGATCGCATCCAGCCCGTCGTCTGTAATCTCAATCTCATCCGTCGTCATGCTCATGCGGGCCAGGATCTTAGGCAGCGAGAACTTGGAGAAGATCACCTTCTTCTCCTCCACGGAATAATCCGGAATCTCGATCACCGCAAAACGCGACATGATCGGCGCGCTGATCTTGCTCTTATCATTGGCCGTGGCGATCGGATACACGCCATCGGTCGGGATCATACATTCCATATAGTTGTCCGTAAAGCCCAGATTGTCTAACAGGGTGAGCAGGACGTCCGCAGGGTTTCCATTGCCCTTGCCGTCGTTCGCCTTGTCTAACTCATTGATGATGAAGACCAGTTTGGACTCTCCTGCCTTCTCAAAGGCCTCCATGATGATACCCGGCTTGGCATTGGCATAGACACGGGAGCTTCCGGTCAGCTGCTCCGGATCATTGATCGAGCTCATGTCCAATGTCGTCCATGACAGCTTCAGGATCCTGGCAACCGCATAGGCCACCTGGGACTTGCCGGTTCCTGCCGGTCCCACGATCAGCAGACCATACGCCGGAAGAGTATGGGTACGGTTGATCTGGATGATCGTCTCGATAATTCGCTGTTTGACCTTCTCCATGCCATAGAGTTCCTCGTCAAGGATCCTTCTGGCCTCCACCGGATCGATATCCTCAAAATAGTTGTTCCGCCAGTTGATCCCCATCATGGCAGACAGCGCACGCTGTGCATGGCGGCGTTCCTCCGGAGACACCTCATTGGACTTGGCTACCACCAGATTTCGTCTGGCCCAGAGCTGGATGTTCTCCGGCAGGGTATTGCCGGCACAGGCGATAAAGTCCGTAATGCTCTGGATGCTGGTCAGCTTCATGCCGTCCCCTTCAATATCCTCATCCTCATCCATCTCCCTCTGTGTCGGTGGATCACAGCACAGAAGTCTCTCGATCATATACTGCAGGAATCCATCGGAGGAGGACAGCTTGGTATTGCCCCCGAAGGTCTGCTCCCGGATCTTGGTCACCGCATATCCCTCGTCGGTCACCACACCGGACAGCTTGACCTTGATGTGGTTCTCCCCAAGCCAGCGGTAGAGGCTGGTAAACCGGGAATCGATCTTCAGGATGTCATGCGTGGTCTTGTCGCCCTCGCGATGGAACTCAAACGCAGTCCTCTTGATCGGATTGATGAACATTCCCTGGGAATGATGGTGCAGCTCATGCTGCGGATCCGCAATCAGCATCAGCGGATGTTCCACCGTTGCCTCTCCTGCGGAAGACGCAAATATCTCATAGGTACACACTGCCTGTGTGCCATCCTCTTTTTTCTCTTTGAAATCAAAAACCGGCATAGTTCTCTCCATTCTCTTGTGTTTAATGTTTCTACTATAATAACATATATCTGAGGGAATTGCTTGCATAAATATACGCGGCGTTGTATATTTAATAGAGAACATAACATAAGAATTACTATTCTAGGAGGTAAACATACCATGGCAAAAGAAAAAGTTGTTTTAGCGTACTCAGGCGGTCTGGATACCACTGCCATCATTCCCTGGTTAAAGGAAACCTATAACTATGACGTTATTTGCTGTTGTGTCGATGTAGGACAGGAGAGCGAATTAGAGGGACTGGACGAGCGCGCACAGTACTCCGGTGCAGAGAAACTCTATATCGAGGATGTTGTCGACGAACTCTGCGATGAGTACATCATGCCAACGGTTAAGGCAAACGCCGTATATGAGAACAAGTATTTACTGGGAACTTCCTTTGCAAGACCGGTTATCGCAAAGAAGTTAGTTGAGATTGCCCGCAAAGAGGGCGCTGTAGCGATCTGCCACGGTGCTACCGGAAAAGGAAACGATCAGCTTCGTTTCGAGCTTTCCATCAAAGCACTCGCACCGGACATCAAGGTTATTGCTACCTGGAGACAGCCTGAGTGGACCATGCAGTCCCGTGAGGACGAGATCGAGTTCTGTAAGGCACACGGCATTGATCTTCCATTTGATGCCAGCCATTCTTACAGCCGTGACCGTAATATCTGGCACATCAGCCATGAGGGTCTGGAGCTTGAGAATCCTGCACTGGCTCCAAACTATGATGATCTGCTGGTATTGAGCGTAACCCCTCAGAATGCCCCTGATGAGGCAGAGGACCTGGAACTCGAGTTCGAGGCAGGTATTCCTGTCGCTGTCAATGGCAAGCGCATGAAAGTTTCCGATATCATCCGTGAACTGAACCGTCTGGGCGGCAAGCACGGCATCGGTATCATTGATATCGTTGAAAACCGTGTCGTAGGTATGAAATCCCGTGGTGTCTATGAGACTCCCGGCGGAACCATCCTGATGGAGGCACACACCCAGCTCGAGGAGATCTGCCTGGACCGCGAGACACTGGCATACAAGAAACTCGTTGCCACCAGGTTTGCTGATCTGGTTTACGAAGGAAAGTGGTTCTGCCCACTGCGCGAGAGTCTGTCTGCATTCGTTGACGAGACCCAGAAGACCGTGACCGGTACCGTAAAGATGAAGCTCTACAAGGGCAATATCATCAAGCAGGGAACCACCTCTCCATACTCTCTGTATTCTGAGAGCCTGGCGTCCTTCACCACCGGTGATTTATATGACCACAAGGATGCATCCGGCTTCATCAATCTGTTCGGACTTTCCATGAAGGTTCGTGCTATGATGCAGCAGAATGTTGAAAAAAATAAAAAATGATTTTTCTCATGATTTCATTCTGAGAAAGAGCCGTTACGGGATTTCTGCAACGGCTCTTTTGCAACACACGATCTCACGATCTGCCTGCAAATATACATCATAATAATGTTGATCCATGAACGAAGGAGGGTTTACACATGATCGCAAAAACACCGCCAATGGGCTGGAACAGCTGGGACTGCTATGGTGCCGCTGTCACCGAGGACACCGTCAGATCCAACGCAGACTATATGGCTGCACACATGAAAGAATACGGCTGGGAGTATGTCGTCGTCGACATCCAGTGGTATCAGCCATCTGCCATCAACCACGGCTATGAGCCATTTTCCGATGTGGTAATGGATGAGTACGGCCGCCTGCTGCCTGCACCAAACCGTTTCCCGAGCGCTGCCGACGGCAAAGGCTTTGCCGAGCTGGCTGCCTATGTCCACAGCCTTGGACTCAAATTCGGCATCCACATTATGCGCGGTATGCCCCGCATGGCCGCACACCGCGATCTTCCGATCAAGAACAGTGCGTTTACGGCCAGACAGGTTGCGGATCCGAACTCCATCTGTGCCTGGAATCCGGATATGTACGGTCTCAAGTGTGAGGATCAGACCGAGGGCTCTCTGGCCTACTACAAGAGCCTGTTTGAACTGTACGCATCCTGGGGTGTCGACTTTGTCAAGGTCGATGACATCGCCAGAGAATATCCTCACTGCCGCCGCGAGATCGAGCTGATCTCCCAGGCTGTCAGAGAATGTCCTCGCGACATCGTACTCAGTCTCTCCCCGGGGCCGGCACCGGTAGCCCAGGCAGAGCATCTGAAGACCTATGCCAATATGTGGCGCATCACCGATGATTTCTGGGACAACTGGTCTGCCCTGTTAGATATGTTTGACCGCGCAGACGAGTGGTGTATCCACGCCGGCCCGGGACACTGGCCGGATGCCGATATGCTGCCGGTAGGTGCTCTTCGCATGGTCTATCCGGAGAACAACTGGACCAACTTCACCAAGCCGGAGCAGATCACCATGATGACACTCTGGTGCATGATGCGATCTCCGCTGATGGTCGGTGCAGATCTTCCGAAGAATGACGACTTCACCCTGCAGCTGCTGACCAACCGCGATGTCCTGGATATCGAGAAGACGACACACTGTGCACATCCCCTGTCCCGCAGCAAGACACAGATCACATGGATCGCACCTTGCAGGGATGAAGATGCCTGCTATATCGCTCTGTTCAATATCTCCGATCATGACAGCACCCTGTCCTTTACCCCGGCACGTCATGATCTGGAGAAATACACGCATGCCAAAGAGCTCTGGAGCCGGACAGAATGCGATGTTCCGGAGACTCTGTCCGCCAAGGTCGAGGCACACGGAGCAGCAGTCTACAAACTGACACGCTAGGGAGAAGGTGTTCCGGTCCAAATTGCAGCCTTGCACGGATAATTGTCATTAATTGTGGCTATCCTGCCCCAGCAATTCCCGGATCAAAGCATGTACGCTGGTCATTTCCTGAATACGGCCCACATTGGCTCCGGCAAACACCAGACCATGTTCCACATCCCCCTGCACTGCCCGAATCAAGGCTTCTGTAATACAGTAAGGAATCTGGCTTGGATCACATTTTCGAAGACACTGATAACACTTGCTTACCTTCTGCCTCTCTTGGTCAATCTCTCTTAAAAAGGCATTATCAATGGCTCTTCCCGGCATACCCACAGGACTTTTTATAATGCGGATATCCTCAGGCCCGGCCTCCAGATAAGCTTTCTTAAATTCCGGGGAAGCATCACATTCATAGGTAGCTACAAAACGGCTTGCCAGCTGTACTCCATCAGCTCCAAGTTCCAGGGTCCGGACTACATCCTCATGGGTGAAAATGTTACCCGCAACTACCACGGAAATATCCTTGCCTTTTTCTTTTCCTGTCTCTTTCACATAGCGGATAATCTTCTGGATCTCTTGTTCAAAATCCAGGCTATCCGCATGTTCTGCCTCCTCCTGGCTAAAGCCCAGATGTCCGCCTGCCTTTGGTCCTTCGATCACTACCAGGTCTGGCAGGCGGTCATAACGTTTTAACCAGCGTTTCATGATCAGTTGTACACATCTGGCACTGGATACAATAGGGGCAATAGCAGCCTCTGTTCCCTGCACCAGTTCCGGCAGATCCATAGGAAGCCCTGCTCCGCAAACAATAAGGTCAGCTCCATGTTGTGCGGCAATCTGTACATGTTCCCGGTAATGCTTTAAGGCACACATAACATTGACTCCTACCAGACCGTTTCCCCCGGCAATTTTCTTTGCCTTTTGCAGTTCCTCTACAAGCGCTCTGGCATTGCAGTCCGGCTGGTCATGATAAAACTCCGGGTCCCGGTATCCAATCTGAGCCGAGGAAATGATACCCACTCCTCCCTCTGCAGCCACATGGCCTGCCAGGTTTCCCAGGCTGACACCTACTCCCATACCGCCCTGCACGATAGGAAGCTCTGCTTTTTTCTCTCCCACCATCAATGGTTTCCAATTATCCATAATAATCTCCATTTCTGTTCATATAGTTTTCAAAACTACATCCATTGTATCGAACCCGGTTCTATGTTACAATTTACAAAAACAGGCTCAATGTCACATTTTGGAGGAAGACATGGCAAATAAAACACAGAATGCAAAAATATACCTTGCCGAGGCACTCATCGACTTGATGAAGCATGAGGATTTTGAAGAAATCACGGTAAAAAAACTGGCCCAAAGAGCTGGTGTGTCACGTATGACCTACTACCGGTATTTTTCTGATAAAAAGGAGCTTCTTTCTTTTTATATGCAGTATATTTTCGAACTATTTATGACCACGATAGAAGACAAAAAAGAATATCACTTTCGAAGCTATGAGCACATTCTCCAAAGTCTCACATTTTTCAAACAATATGAGGACTTCGCCAAATGTCTCTGTCAGGCAGGAATCAACGACATTATGCTGGATGCCTTAAACTCCTACATCCGCAATCTTCCCGCTTTTGAAAAACACGCCGGAAGCCGTTCCTACCCTTTGTATTTTTATGCGGGTGCTCTATATAATGTATACATACAATGGATTTTAGAGGACCCGGATCTTCCGGCCCAGGACCTGGCTCTGATCGTCAGCAGATGGAATCTGTAAAAAAGGGCAAAACCAGCGTTTTGCCCTCCAAGAATTGCTTCGCAATTCTCGTTGGCTTCCCTCTACACTACGAGCATTTTCCTATACGCTAAAAAAGCCGGTGCTAAACCAAGCACCGGCTTTTCCTGTTTTTTCTCTCAGAAAGAATTATTTAATTTCGCTGTGAAGCGCCTGAATACTCTTGATATCACTGGACTCATGCTTCTTCAGGTAAGAGATGCCCTCGATTGCTGCTCTGGCTGCCGCCACCGTCGTCATGTACGGTGTTCTGGTCTTGATCGCAGCCTTGCGCAGATAACTGTCATCATTGTGGCTGTCTTTTCCAACCGGTGAATTCACGATCATGGCAAAATCACCGTTGGTGATGCCATCAAGTATATTGGGTCTGCCCTCGGACAGCTTCTTGATCTTCTCTGCCGGAATGCCTGCGCCCGTGATCAGATCATAGGTATTGCCGGTGGCAACAATCTCAAATCCATTGTCGTGGTATGCCTTGGCGACTTCGACGATCTCCGCCTTGTCCTTGCGATTGACAGAGATCAGTACCTTGCCGGACATTGGGAGTTTGGATCCCACGCCCTCCTGCGCCTTTAAGAATGCCTCGCCATAGGATGGAGAAAGGCCAAGCACCTCGCCGGTAGAACGCATCTCCGGTCCGAGGATCGGGTCAACCTCCTGGAACATATTGAATGGAAAGGCAGCCTCTTTCACTCCATAATATGGAATGTGGTTCTCTTTCAGAGAAGGAACCGGTGAAGGTCTTCCCGTCAGTTCAGAAGTAATGATATCGGTAGCAAGTGGTACCATGCGCACATTACATACCTTGGAAACCAGCGGAACGGTTCTGGATGCTCTCGGATTGGCCTCCAGCACATAGACAGTTCCGTTCTCGATCGCATACTGCATATTCATCAGACCGCGTACATGCATCTCCTCCGCGATCTTTCTCGTATATTCCTTGATCGTGGCAATGTTCTCCTCGGAAATGTGCACGGATGGAATGATACAAGCGGAATCTCCGGAATGTACACCGGCCAGCTCCACATGCTCCATGACAGCCGGCACAAATGCATGCTCTCCGTCACTGATCGCATCTGCCTCGCACTCCAGCGCGTGATTCAGGAAACGGTCGATCAGGATCGGTCGATCAGGTGTCACACCGACTGCTGCCTTCATGTAATCGGTCATGGATTCATCGTCGTAAACGACCTCCATGCCCCGGCCCCCCAGCACATAGGACGGACGAACCATGACAGGATATCCGATCTTGTGCGCGATCTCCATGGCCTCCTCCACATTGACCGCCATGCCGGCTTCCGGCATCGGGATCTCCAGTTTGTCCATCATGGCACGGAACAGATCTCTGTCCTCCGCCAGATCGATCACCTCAGGAGAGGTTCCGAGGATCTTCACACCGTTTTTCTCCAGCTCAGCCGCCAGATTCAGAGGAGTCTGCCCGCCAAACTGCGCGATCACGCCCAGCGGCTGCTCCTTCTTATAGATTGCCAGGACATCTTCCAATGTCAATGGCTCAAAATACAGTTTGTCAGAGGTGTCATAGTCCGTGGAAACCGTCTCCGGATTACAGTTGACAATGATCGTCTCAAAGCCCAGTTTCTTCAATGCCAGTGCCGCATGTACACAACAGTAATCGAACTCGATACCCTGTCCGATACGGTTTGGACCACCACCCAGGATCATGATCTTCTTACGGTCAGATACCGTGCTGTGATCCTCGGCATTGTAGGTGGAATAATAATATGCGCTGTCCTGTGTACCGGATACATGCACACCTTCCCATGCCTCCTCACAGCCAAGCTCGATGCGGCGGTTGCGGATATCGTCCTCCGGAATCTCCAGGATCTGGCTCAGATACTTGTCGGAGAATCCATCCTTCTTGGCCCGGATCAGTGCCTCGTCTGCCGGCAGGGAACCCTTGCCCGCGATCAGGCTTTCCTCTTCTTCTACCAGTTCCTTCATCTGCTGGATGAAGTATTCTTTCACCTTGGTGATCTCGAAGATCTCCTGTACCGTAGCTCCCTTTCTCAGAGCTTCATACATAATGAAGTGTCGCTCGGAAGACGGGGTGATCAGTTTCTTTAACAGTTCCTCCTTGGAGAGGGTGTCAAAATTCTTGGCATGTCCCAGTCCATAGCGTCCGGTCTCCAGAGAACGGATGGCCTTCTGGAACGCTTCCTTGTAGTTCTTTCCAATGCTCATGACCTCGCCGACCGCTCTCATCTGGGTGCCCAGCTTGTCCTCTACACCCTTGAACTTCTCAAATGCCCAGCGCGCAAATTTGATCACAACATAATCTCCGTCCGGAACATACTGATCCAGTGTTCCGTACTTGCCACATGGAATGTCCTTCAGGGTCAGTCCACAGGCCAGCATAGCAGATACCAGTGCGATTGGGAATCCGGTCGCCTTGGAAGCCAGTGCAGAAGAACGTGATGTTCTCGGATTGATCTCAATGACCACGATGCGGTCGGAAACCGGATCATGCGCAAACTGTACATTGGTGCCACCGACTACCTGTACACGATCCACGATCGCATACGCCTGCTCCTGCAGTTTCTTCTGTGTCTCCTCGGAGATCGTCAGCATCGGTGCAGAACAGAAGGAATCACCGGTATGTACTCCCAGCGGATCAATGTTCTCGATAAAGCAGACTGTGATCATATTGCCATCCACGTCACGAACCACTTCCAGCTCCAGCTCTTCCCAGCCCAGAATGGACTCCTCGACCAGAACCTGTCCTACCAGACTGGCCTGCAGGCCTCTCGCGCAGACAGTCTTTAATTCCTCTTTGTTGTAGACCAGTCCGCCGCCGGCTCCCCCCATCGTGTAGGCCGGACGCAGAACCACCGGATATCCCAGACGATCCGCGATCGCCAGCGCCTCCTCCACAGAATAGGAAACCTCACTCCTGGCCATCTCAATGCCAAGCTCATCCATGGTTTTCTTGAACTCGATACGATCCTCGCCACGCTCGATGGCATCCGCCTGCACACCGATCACCTGCACATGATACTTGTCCAGAATCCCCTCTTTGTACAGCTCAGAACACAGATTCAGACCGGACTGTCCTCCCAGGTTCGGAAGCACCGCATCCGGGCGCTCCTTGGCAATGATCTGCTCCAGACGCTCCACATTCAGAGGCTCAATGTATGTGACATCTGCTGTCTCCGGATCCGTCATGATCGTCGCCGGGTTGGAATTCACCAGCACGATCTCGTAGCCTAATTTCTTCAGGGCTTTACACGCCTGTGTGCCGGAATAATCAAACTCACATGCCTGTCCGATCACAATCGGACCGGAACCAATAATCAATACTTTATTGATGTCATCTCTCTTTGGCATAACTATTTACCTTAACCTTTCTTTTGTTAAGTGTATCATATCATAATCTGTCTCAAAGTGATAGACAAACTGAAAAAAATCTACTACTCGGCAGCCAGCATCTCCTGATCCTGATAATACTTTGCCTGACAGATAAACATCTCGGCATATCTGCCGTGGAGACGCATCAGTTCCTCATGGGTTCCCTGTTCCACGATCTGCCCATGTTCAAACATGTAGATGCAGTCCGCATCCCTCGTCGTCGAGAGACGGTGGGAGATAAAGATGATCGTCGCATCCCCCGCCTTTTCCATCATATTTTTGTTCAGTTCATATTCGGCACGCGGATCGAGTGCGCTGGACGGCTCATCCAGAATCGCCACATGCATCCGCTCCTTTTTGGCAAACATCCGGGCAATGGCCACCTTCTGAGCCTCCCCTCCGGACAGACTGACTCCCTCCTTGGAAAACTCACGGGTAAGCATGGTATCTTCCCCCTGCGGAAGCGTCTGCAGGCGCTCTGCAAATCCCGCCTGCGACAATGCCTGACGCACCGGGAACGCATCGTCCTCCCCGGTCTTTTGCATCATCACATTTTCCGCCACAGAAGCTGCATAGATCTGATAATCCTGAAAGACCGATCCGAACAGTTCCCGGTATTCATCCGTGGTATATTCACGGATGTCATGCCCTCCATAACAGATGCTTCCCTGCGTCACGTCATACAGACGCATGAGCAGCTTGACAAACGTGGATTTGCCGGCTCCGTTTTCACCGACAAAAGCGACCCTCTGTCCGGGCTCTATCCTCATACTGACATGTTTCAGTGTGTCCCTCTCTGCCCCATCATACCGGAAGGAGAGGTCCTTCACCTCAATGGCTCCGTGCTTTTGAGGAATTGCAGTCGTCCCCTGTTTTTTCTCGATCTGACTCTCGTAATCCATAAAGCGCCGGAACCGCTCACAGAACAGCCCCGCTTTCTGGATTCTCTGCGCACAGTAATTGATCGCATCCAGACGGTCACGGATCGTCCCCTGCGCATTGTTCAGGGCGGCGACCTCGCCCAGTCCGATGGAGCGGCGCACCAGTGCCAGGAATCCGAGATACAGCGGCACGCAGACATGGGAAAGCACAGTAAAGACACTGACCCAGTTGACCACTGACCACACGGAGATCTTCCAGCCATAGGTTCTGGAAACCCGGATCGTCTCGTCCACCGCCTGTTCAAACTGCTTCTCCAGCGGAACCTCAATGTGCGATAACTTGATCTCCTTGGCGTACTCCGGCTGATAGAAAACTCTCTTGGAATAGTCAGCACGCCTCATGATCGTCTTCTTCTCGACATCATAGCGATACTCCAGATCCATAATGCGGAATCTGGACACCATATTGATCAGAAAACCAAGAACAGGGAACAATGCGATCATCGGCGACAGCGATGTGATCAGGCCGGAAAGCACCAGCACCGTCACGGCATGTTCTCCGATCGCTCCCAGATCGTAGATCGCCATCTCGACCATCTCCTCCAGCTGGGATGCCGACACCACAAAATCATCATAATAGGTATCACAGTCATAACAGATCAGATCGATCCTCGCCACCTTGCGCAGCATCTCCTGCTGCATCATACCGGTCAGACGGATCATCCGTGGTCTGCTGAAACTCTCTGTGCACCGCTCCAGCGTCATGAGCGCAGCCAGTCCCAGCGTCCCCATGACGACCAGCCTGCACGTCTGCGCATAGGTATAGGCATCCTGGGAAAGGTAATTGATAAACGCCCGGATAAACAAGGTATCAATACATCCATACCCCACACCGCCTGCCACAAAAGCACAGAAGATCATGATGATCAGTCTGGCATCCTTCCGGAAGCAGTAGCGCAGAATATAGCCATAATTGCCCAGGATACGGGAAATCGGCAATTTTTGTTCTTTCTTATTCATATACGGTCTCACCTCCCGGATACTGGTAGTTCTGTGCCTGCAGACGGAACATCTGCGCATATCTTCCATTCTTTTTCATCAGTTCTTCATGGGTTCCCTCCTCCACGATATGTCCATGCTCCAGAAACAGGATCCGGTCAGCCATACGTGCCGACGACATCCGGTGAGAGATGAAAAATACCGTCTTTCCGCGGGAGGCTTCCATCATATTGCAGTACATATTGTACTCGGCGATCGGATCCAGTGCGCTGGATGGCTCATCCAGGATCACCACCTCCGGATCTTTGGCAAAGACTCTGGCGATCGCGATCTTCTGCGCCTGACCGCCCGAGCAGACAAATCCCTGCTCATCAAATTCTTTGGTCAGACAGGTATCGATCCCCTGCGGCAGTTTCTCCAGAACCTCCCCAAACTGCGCTTTCTCCAGAGAATCGATCACCAGCCTGCGGTCGGCCTCCGTCTGCGGTTCACGCATCAGTACATTCTCACCCAGAGGCAGGGAAAAGATCTGAAAATCCTGAAAAACTGTTCCGAAACAATCCCGGTAAGCCCCCGGATCATACTCCTGCACCGGTCTTCCTCCGGCCACAATACGTCCTTCACTCAGCGGATACAGCCCCATCAGCAGCTTCATCAGCGTCGTCTTTCCGGCTCCGTTCTCCCCGACCAGCGCCACATGCTCTCCCTGCTTCACATGAAGGTTCAGATCCCGGATGATCAACTGGTCACTTCCATCGTACCTGTATGATATATGCTCCATGCGGATCTCTCCCATATCCCCCTGTGGCTGTACTGCCTTCTCAGACTCCCCTTCCACCGGACAATGCATGAATTCCGTAATATAGTTCATGAACATACAGAACTTTCCCGAACGCGAAATATCGTCAATGGCTCCGCTGATCGAATAGACGATCCAGGTCACCGCGGCGATCATCGCCACATAGGCTGCCAGTGCCTGGCTGCCTCCAACCTTGAGCCGGTAGGTAATATAAAGATAACAGCCCATGGTCACGATCCCGGCAAACAACAGCGTCTCCAGGATCCGGTAAAATCCAATCCTCCTCCAATGCATTTCATTCTTGTCCGCACGGTCTGTATATCCCTCCCGGTGCGTCTCAAACATCAGCTCCGCCATAGGATACAGACGCAGTTCCGCCGCGTACTTCTTCTCATAGAAGACACGCTTGGCATATTCCATCCTGCGCTTGCCCGGCGTCTCTGCCTGCCTCGCCGCAAACTGCTGCGAACTCTCTTTCATCCCCAGATACAGACTGCCGATCACCGGTGGAATGACAAACAGGATCAGCCATGGATCCACCCCGGCCAGAAGAATCAGCGCCACCACACCACCGCAGAGGCTGCCAATCCCGAGCGTGGCAAACACCATGCCCCACATTCCCATCAACAGGGACTCATCCAATGCCCTCGAAAAATTATCATAGAAATCCGGATCTTCATACTGGCGCAGTTCCACCTTCTTGGCACGCTTCATAATGCCGCGGAATATGTAACGGTATACCTTCATCTCCGAAATCTTCATACAATAGCTGTGATACGCGGATACAAAGTGGATCACCACATGCACTGCCGCAAAGATCAGAACAATGCGCACCAGACTGCGGTACTCAATGCCATTCTGAATACACTCATAGATATATTTGATCAGATAAATATCGAACAGAGCATTAAAGATGCTCTCCGAAATATTTTTGTAAAAGGAAAACCATACAAACGCAGGATCCGCCCGGTATATGATTCCCATTGCATTCATGATGCTCTTTGTAATTCCGTACTTTTTCTTCTCCACTCTCTCACTTCCTCTCCCCGCTGTCCTCCTGTTCAAACAGCTCGTCAATGCTCACATGAAAGAAATTTGCGATCTGTGGCAGAAGCAAAATATCCGGCTCCGATCTGCCGGTCTCCCACTTACTCACTGCCTGGTATGTCACCCTGAGGTGTGCCGCCAGTTCCTCCTGTGTCACTTGATTCTCTTTCCTCAATTTTCTGATTTTTTCACCGATCATTATGCCTCTCCTCTATCGAACATACGTTCATGTCGGTGGGTAAAAAAATTCGCACCTCAACAAGTTCGATGCGATGCGTTCATTCCTATTATCCGATAAACTCCCTCTTCTTTTCCGCACATACATGAACCGACAATATTGCTGCTTTGTTTGCTGTAACAATCCTATGCTTCATCACTACATTTCTAATCATAATGGTATCTCCTTTCCTAAATTTGACGTGTGACCATTTTACTACATTCCCCATGGCTTGTAAATCAACAAATGGTTGATTTTTCCGGTAAATTCCTGTATATTATCCATGCTGTTTTTCAAATCGACAAAAAACAGCAGATTATTGTATAGAAATATTGAACACAACGAACGAAAGGAACTTCCTATGAAACAAGATTTAACCAAAGGAAACATCTTTTCCCTGATCATATCCTTTGCCATTCCGCTGTTTGTCAGCAATCTTTTCCAACAGATCTACAACCTGGCGGACACCACGATCGTGGGACACATCCTGGGCGATCAGGCGCTGGCCGCCGTGGGCAGTGTCAGTTCCATCTACAATCTGCTCCTGTCCCTGTGCATCGGCATCTCGTCCGGCTGCTCCATCCTCGTCGCACAGGCCTTCGGCTCCGGCAATGACGAGCAGATGAAGCGCAATATTGCGGCTGCCCTGGAGCTGATCCTCGGAGTGACTGCCTTCCTGACACTGACAGGCTGCCTGCTTATGAAACCGTTTATGAGACTCCTGAGGATATCGGATTCTCTGTTTGATCAGGCGTATTCCTACATTATCATTATCACGGCCGGTCTGCTCATCACCGCCGCTTACAATGCCATTTCGGGTATTCTGCGCGCTCTTGGCAATACCGTGATCCCCCTGGTCTTCCTGATCATTTCCTCCCTGCTCAATATCGGTCTCGATCTGCTGTTCATCTCCAGATTCTCTATGGGAATCCGTGGAGCTGCATACGCCACGCTTCTGGCACAGCTTGTCTCCGTCATTCTCTGCACGCTCTATGTCCTGCGCTTCTGTCCGCAGATCCTGCCGCAAAGAAGGCATATCACGCTGGATGCAGGACTTCTGAAACGCATGTTTACCATGGGAATGTCCATGGCACTGATGTACGCCATTGTCAATGTCGGCTCCGTGATCCTGCAGATGGGCATCAACGGACTGGGAGACAATATCATTGCCGCCCATGTCGCCGCCCGCAAGATCACTGAGCTCTGTATGATGCCGGTGTCCACACTCTCTGCCACCATGACCACGTTCACCGGCCAGAACTTCGGAGCCGGCCGGATGGACCGCATCCGCACCGGCACACGCCTGGCCATCCTCATGGGATTTGTCTGGTCTACGCTTCTGATCATTATCATGTGGATCGGCTCCCGCTTCTTTATCTACGGAGTCACGGGCAGCCACAATCCGGCCATCCTGGACTGGGGCAGCCGCTATCTGCGTATCAACACCCCATTTTACTATGCGCTGGTCGTGCTCTGTGTGATCCGCAATGTCCTCCAGGGCATCAGCAAACAGTGGATCACCGTCGTCGCAAGTCTTCTGGAAATGCTCGGCAAACTGGTCGCGATCCTGTTCTTTGTGGGGCCATTTGGCTATCTGGCCATCTGCTTCTGCGAGCCGGTCACCTGGATCATCTGCTGTGTTCCCGTGCTGCTGGTGCTGGTACACACACTCTATACGAATACGTCAAAAAGGGAAGCATAAAACGCTTCCCTTTTCTCTACGTGAAATTCCTCTGCGAGGTCTCTTTTTAGTGTCCTCTCCGCAAAATCACTTTTTCAATTTTCTTTACGAAATCACTTTTTGAGTTTTCCCTCTGCGAGGTCTCTCTCCGTCATATAACTTGTCGAAAATGCCGCATTGCACTCGGCAATCTCTTTGGTGCCATTGATATAGTCTGCATAAAGATCCCACAGATCCATGCCGCCGTCCGACTCCAGCACGTCATCATCCGGCTGCCACTCTTTGATCAGAGCGATCCGTTCTGCCTTGGTGGTGTCTTTAATTAAAGTTGATTTCATGATGTATGCCTCTTTCTCTTTCCTCAATATAATAGTTTCCCAGAGATCAGTCCCATTATAACATGATTTTACAACGGTGTCATTTTCTCTCCGAGTCCCAAAAAGAACACATCATTTTTCCCGTATCCATACCCTCATCTCTCCTTCCTCACGATTCGCCCATGCATAATAAGGAATAAATGTCAGGCAGACATCCTCATACTCCAATGCCCCTTCTGCCTTCTCATACAATTCATCTCTGCCGCGGCACTCCCTCGGCTACAATGAAAAATATCTGTCACAGCTGTTCTACCGCGAAACCGGCCTCCATCTCAAGAAATATCTCAATTCCATGCATCTGAGTGAAGCAACAGTCTTTTTAACAATCTTCCCAAGTTACAACAACCTTACGCTTTCTCATTTCGTCTTGCAATCCTCAATTTTGTAATCATTTCAAAAGCCTCATCAACTGGTAATTCTCTTTTTTCTTCCATATCATCGAGACCGCGATCTAATAAACGAAATATATCTATTTCATCATTTATCTTTTGCGGTTTCATTACTGGGGTATCCATATAAACACCTAATCCCTTTTATAACTATAGAAAAACTCTCTCCTATATTTAATTGATTTATTCCATAAAACCACACAATGGCATCAACACATTTCACGCATTGTGTGGATTTATCTTATCACGTATCTTTTCTTCTGTCAATTATCTGCTATCTCTACACCCTTATTTTTACCACCCTGCCATTTTTCAGTTTCAATTTCACCGCAAACCCTTTTCTGGTTTTCACCTGTTTGACCCGGGACTTTATCAGTTTGGATTTATTCTTTGAATTAATAGAATAAACCTTTCCGGTTTTGGTGAGATAAACAACAGTCCCTTTGGAAGTAAAGTATGCCGCTTTTACATTTTTGATAGTCACTCCCCCGTCAATCGTCAGTTTCCCCGCTTTTAAGGTAAGCGACTTGATTACATTTCCTTCGGAATCTACCAAAGAAACCGTGGCACCTTTTTTGATAACCGAAGCCGGTTTTCCTACCGTGGCAGACGTGTCATTCCCCTCTGCAGGTATAGTAACTGCCGGAGCAGGTGTATTGGGTTGTGCCGGGCTGGTCGCTACAGGCTGCGGCAACTGCGTTGGAACCGGGATCGTCGGCATAGGAACCGGCTCCCCGGTTGCTCCTGGCTCTGTTGGATCAGGCGTTGCCGTGGATGCCGGAGAGGTTGGCTTTACGGGTGCTTTTGTGGGTACAGGTGTTGCTGTTGGAATCTCACTTGGATCAATCGTCGGTGTTGGATTTTCGGGCTTATCGAGTGTAGGATAAATTAATTGCAAATATTCTATGGAAGGATAGTTATGTTCCTCTAAATTAGTTGAATATGAATATGTAAAATCATCATTATTGTTCAGACTAATTGCTCCATCTAAATATGCAATCATGCTCATGTAATTTTTTTGAATTTCATAATTAATCCAGTAAATACCTATTTTACCAGCAGCCTGTATCCATATGGTTCCATCTGTTGAGCATCTTGCAAGTGCTACCATTGTTTCAGATTCGATTACATATGTAGTATTATCAATCGTAACATAAAGAAAGTTATCTTCCCCCGTGTAAGTAATGGTCCTATCCGGAATGTTATCAAAGTGATAAGAAATCGTTTTTGCGCTTGCCGATTTTCCACCAGCCCAAAAACAAGTTAACAGTAACATAACCCCTAAGAGTCTAATGTATTTTTTCATACTGTTTCCCTCCAATCTATACAACGTAATACAAATATTATAGTCGTATTACGACTATTTTGCAATACAGTCTTCCTTATTTTCTATAATTACATCATAGTAGAAATGAGGTTTTCATATGATTTTTGAAAATATTAGAAATCTTCGTGAAGATAACGACAAGACCCAGGTCGAGCTGGCAGAATACCTTCACGTAAAACAGACAACGTATTCCAAATACGAACTCGGAAAGATCAACATCCCGATCGAAGTATTCATAAAACTGGCTGATTACTACGATGTCTCCGTAGATTATTTACTCGGCCGAACCCAACACAAAAAGACCGTCGATTCGTCTGATTGAATCAACGGTCTTTATTTTTCTCAAAGGTACTAAACACAGCATACCAAATATTCCTGTAATCATTCAAAGTTTCTCTACGAATTAAAATAATTGGAATATCGCTCAAAAATCTCCTTTGCCGCCCAATATGCCTCCTTGGGTCTTCGATATTCATCTACAATCCCCTTATTGTTCATTTCCCGTGGACGTCCTGAAAACCATTCCCGACTTACCCTCACATCACAGAATTGCCAGATATAAACCCCTGCGCAATCCGGAAATTCCAGGCACTCGGATATCTGCTCCCGTATGGCTTCTGCCTGATATTCCTCTGTCCATTTTCCGTGATATGCATTATGACATCCGTACAATGCGCCAGCTCCAATCTCAGACACAATAAACGGTTTCCCAGTTCCCCTTCCATCCTCTGCAATCCACTGAGTTACATCTTCGATATATTCCCGTACCGGCTTATCCACATACCATCTTGGATAAAGATTGCAGGACACGATGTCAGGTAAGTCAAGGCAGATATCATGAAAAAATTTGCAGCTTGCAAAGGTACATGGACGGCTTTCATCCAGTTCACGAATGAGTTGAAACTGCTTTTCATAACATTCGCGCCCATATAATGATTCACTGGCACATTCATTCAAAATCCCCCATACAAATATGCTGGGATGATTATAGTGTGCAGATATCATTTCACGGATCACCTCTTCCGCCTGTATCTCGAACAATGGATGGCGCATCCGGTCTTCCTCTAACCCTCTTGCATGGTTTTCCTCCCAGACCAGAATTCCAAGCTCATCACAAAGATCCAAAAAGATTTCATCATTCGGATAATGCGATGTCCGAATCGAATTGGCACCCATCTGGCGAATCATAACAAGATCATGATAAATAGTCTGATATGGCAGTGCACATCCATAGTCCGGGTGATCCTCATGCCGGCAGACACCCTTAATCCGCAAATGCTTTCCATTTAGCATAATGGCCTTTTCAGAAATCTGAATTTCCCGAAAACCAACTCTATCAATGATATCATCTACAATCTGGTTTTCCTGAAACAGTTTCAATTCCACCTCATACAAATACGGTGTCTCAGGACTCCATATTTCAACATTCTTCATTCTCAGATCCGTACATATTTCCTGACCGGATTGTCCTTCTTCCATGCACAGATCCCATTGAAATGTATTCTCTCCCAGTTTTCCCTGCACCACAAGGTCATGGTTCCCTTTTAGATTGCAATTCAGTGCATGAACCGCTGCTTTAATGTGTGCATGCCATTCTCCGTCCTGCATATATGGTTTTACATGGACATATTCCAAATAATAATCATTCAGAGTTTCCACAATCACACCGCGGGATATTCCTCCATATGACATGTAATCATTAGGCACATGTAGCGCGCTGTTTTCATGAAAACGATTATCCGCCTTGATTTCCAGGGTATGTTCTCCCGGTTCCAGATTCATTACAAGGACAGAAAACGGCGTATACGCATTATAATGCCGCCCAATCTCTGTTCCATCAAGATACAACGTAGCTGTATGGCTCACACCCTTACATTCAACTCGGATATTTCCCTGTGCTTCAAATCGCTTTCGATAGATACCCTCTCCCCGATAATCAGCAAACAAAGGATGAGATTCCCAACATCCCGGCACCATAAGTTGAAATTTCTGTCCCGCAAATTCTCCTGAGCACGGTTCAAATTCCCATAGACTATCTGACAACTGCATTTGATTTCTCACATGATGCGTAGCAAAAGTTCTCAACATAATATTCCTCTTTTCTAATTTCCTTACAAACCACGAATAATATTCAAATAATCCTGGCGTTGATCTATGACAACATACACAACCACCTGCTTATTTTCCTCGTCAATTTTATAAAATACCAAGTCTTTTTCTAAAATAAGCACTTTATACCCCTGCCGCTTAAGAGTCAGATATCTTGGCTCAGTTCCAATGTATGGATCATTTCCCAATTCAAGAATTCGTCTTTCAATCTCATCAAGTTTCTCAAGCGCAACTGCATTTCCAAAATTCTGAGCAATATACAAGATGATTTTTCTGATGCCTGCATCGGCCGTATCAGTCCTTGTTACCGTATACTCCATAATCACCCCTCCTGAAGCATTTTCCTCAAATCATCAAATGTTTCCGTTATCGGAGCAACTCTGCCATTTTTAGCATCATCTTCTGCTTCGGCTAATACTTCTAATAATTCTATTCTTGCTTTCATATTTTTATATTCTTCATAGGAAAGCGTAACTGTATCGCCTCTACCATTGACTGTAATAATCACTGCCTCTTTATTTTCCTTGCACAGTTTTGATATTTCGGAATAACGATTTCGCAAATCAGCAGATGGTCTTATTGTTTCTTGTAATGTCAACATATTCGTCACCTCCATATATAGTATATGCAAATTATATCATCTTTTGTATATATATTCCATATTAAAAGACCGCCGATCCACCTGAGTGAATCGACGGTCTCTATTTCACGATCTTGCATTCTCACAATGCCGCTTGTCCACAAATATTATTTGTTAGCAATAGCAGCCTGTGCAGCAGCCAGTCTTGCGATTGGCACACGGAAAGGTGAGCAAGATACATAGTCTAAACCAATCTTGTGGCAGAACTCTACGGATGAAGGATCTCCACCGTGCTCACCACAGATACCGATGTGAAGGTTTGGATTTACAGGCTTACCAAGCTTGATAGCTGTCTCCATAAGTTTACCAACACCAGTCTGGTCTAACTTAGCAAATGGATCGTTCTCGAAGATCTTGGTGTCATAGTAAGCATCTAAGAACTTACCAGCATCATCACGAGAGAATCCGAATGTCATCTGAGTTAAGTCGTTTGTACCGAAGCAGAAGAAGTC
Source organism: uncultured Lachnospiraceae bacterium (assembly GCA_934351255.1). GTDB lineage: Bacteria > Bacillota > Clostridia > Lachnospirales > Lachnospiraceae > Jutongia. Next base: position 9,308 of record CAKRJH010000001.1, on the reverse strand, counting down.
AGCCTCTTTTGCGATCTCATCAGCAGTCAGAGCAGCTCTTGGGATCTCGATCATAGTACCAACCTCGTACTCAAGCTCAACGCCTGCAGCAGCGATCTCAGCATCAGCAGTCTCAACGACAACCTTCTTTACATACTTAAGCTCCTTAACCTCACATACCAGTGGGATCATGATCTCTGGCTTAACAGCCCAATCCGGATGAGCAGCCTTAACCTCGATAGCAGCGCGGATAACAGCCTTTGTCTGCATCTTTGCGATCTCTGGGTAGGTAACTGCCAGACGGCATCCACGATGACCCATCATAGGGTTGAACTCGTGTAAGCTGTCGATGATAGCCTTGATCTCCTCAACGGTCTTGCCCTGAGCGTCAGCTAACTTCTTGATGTCAGCCTCCTCAGTAGGAACGAACTCATGAAGTGGTGGATCCAGGAAACGGATGGTTACCGGATTGCCCTCAAGAGCCTCATACAGAGCCTTGAAGTCTCCCTGCTGATATGGCAGGATCTTCTCTAATGCAGCTTCTCTCTCTTCTACAGTATCAGAACAGATCATCTCACGGAATGCAGCGATTCTGTCTTCCTCGAAGAACATATGCTCTGTACGGCAAAGTCCAATACCCTCAGCGCCCAGCTCGCGAGCCTTCTTAGCATCTGCAGGAGTATCAGCGTTTGTACGAACCTTCAGAGTTCTGAACTCATCAGCCCAAGCCATAACACGGCCGAACTCACCAGCGATCTGTGCATCAACAGTTGGGATCAGGCCTGCATAGATGTTACCTGTAGTACCATCGATAGAGATCTCAGAACCCTCTGTAAATGTCTGTCCAGCCAGTGTGAACTTCTTGTTCTCCTCATCCATGTTGATGTCTCCACAACCGGATACACAACATGTCCCCATACCACGGGCAACTACGGCAGCATGTGATGTCATACCACCACGAACAGTTAAGATACCCTGGGAAGCCTTCATACCTGTGATATCCTCTGGAGATGTCTCAAGACGAACCAGGACAACCTTCTCACCACGGGCATTCCAAGCCTCAGCATCCTCTGCTGTAAATACAACCTTACCACAAGCAGCTCCCGGAGAAGCACCTAAGCCCTTTCCAATAGGAGTAGCAGCCTTTAATGCAGCAGCATCAAACTGTGGATGTAATAATGTATCTAAGTTACGAGGGTCGATCATAGCAACTGCCTCTTCAGGAGTCTTATGTCCCTCATCTACCAGATCACAAGCGATCTTTAATGCAGCCGGAGCTGTTCTCTTTCCGTTACGGCACTGCAGCATGTACAGCTTCTTGTTCTCTACAGTGAACTCCATATCCTGCATATCATGATAGTGATTCTCAAGGATATCACAAACCTTGATGAACTCAGCATATGCCTCTGGGAACTCCTGCTCCATCTGAGCGATTGGCATTGGTGTACGAACACCTGCTACTACGTCCTCGCCCTGTGCGTTGATCAGGAACTCACCCATCAGCTTGTTCTCACCTGTTGCAGGGTCACGGGTAAATGCAACACCTGTACCAGACTCGTTATTTAAGTTACCGAATACCATAGGCATTACGTTAACTGCAGTACCCCATGAGTAAGGGATATCATTGTCACGACGATATACGTTAGCACGTGGGTTGTCCCAAGAACGGAATACAGCCTCGACAGCTAACTTTAACTGCTCTACTGGATCTGAAGGGAAATCCTGTCCTAACTGCTTCTTGTACTCAGCCTTGAACTGGGAAGCTAACTCCTTTAAGTCAGCAGCGGTCAGCTCTACGTCGAACTGAACACCCTTCTCCTCTTTCATCTTGTCGATGAGCTGCTCGAAGTACTTCTTACCAACTTCCATAACGACATCAGAGAACATCTGGATGAAACGTCTGTAAGAATCGTATACGAAACGCTCAAAGGATGGATCTGGGTTTGCAGCGATCATAGACTCTACTACGCTGTCATTTAATCCCAGGTTCAGGATGGTGTCCATCATACCAGGCATGGAAGCACGTGCACCGGAACGAACAGATACTAACAGAGGATTTGTAGAATCACCGAACTTCTTGCCGTTGATCTCCTCCATCTTTGCTACACCGTCCATGATCTGACCCATGATCTCATCATTGATCTGACGTCCGTCCTCATAGTACTGTGTACAAGCCTCTGTTGTAACGGTGAAACCCTGTGGTACAGGAAGACCGATGTTGGTCATCTCTGCAAGGTTTGCGCCTTTACCACCAAGTGTGTTACGCATGGTCATGTCGCCTTCGCTGAACATATAAACCCATTTTGTTGCCATTTGTCTATTACCTCCTAATATATTAGTGTGATTGCGGACAACTCCGCTCGTATTGACATGGAAAAAAATGCGCAATTCGACCATTAGACCCATGTCGCTAAACTTAGTATAGCACAGACCATGCGGCCATGAAAAGCATTTTTTCAAAAAAGTGTTATTCTACATGCCAGGCCGCCAGTCTGACCCTTCCCTGACAATGGATCGTCCAGTCCGTCACATCTTCGCCGGCCTCTGCAGATCCACCGCCTGCAGCCAACCGTCCACCTTCGGCACCCGGACGACCACCAGCAGTCTCCGGACATTCGCCACTACATGCGACAGCCTCCAGCCGCTCCCGGTCTTCCTTCGTCCAATGCAGTGGGATCCGGAGGGTACAGAACCGTGTTCCCCTCGCATACTGCGTCACGTCCTCCCCGCAGATCATATGCCCGATCTGATGGTCGTCCATCCACAATGAGATCTCATCGCCGGGGTTACATTCACATTCCACCACCAGACAGGCCGCATCTGTCAATGATGCCACAGCAATCCTTCTATATAAAAGTTCCATCGCATCCTGCCCCGGTGCCGGCATCACACTGGCATATCCGCGTATCCCCTCACCAAGCATTACACTTCCGCTCTCATGATAATGATCCGCCGGTTGATACTCTCTGGCATCCCGGCTGGCCGGCTTCACGCCATGGCAGTTCACAGTCGTATTCAGACGGATGTCCTGACTGGATGCCCCCACCTCAAAGAGATAGTCCCCATCCTCAAGTACCATCTGTCGTCTGACCACATCATAATATTTGAGATCCTGCTCCGGCACCGCGAACTCTACCGTCCGCGTCTCTCCGGGAGCCAGATCTTTCACTCTGCAAAATCCCTTTAACTGGCGAACAGGCCTCTTGTCCAGAGGATCCACCTTATGCACATAGAGCTGCACCACTTCATCGGAAACGCATCCGCCCACATTGCTGACATCCACGCGCACCTTCCAGGTCACAAGATCCTGCAGTTCCACCTGCAGATTCTCATACTTCATCTCGGTATAACTCAGCCCGTGGCCAAACGGATAGAGAACATCTCCCTGAAAATACTGATAGGTTCTCTCCCCCTGAATGATATCGTAATCATCCATGTCCGGCAGATCAGCCACATCGCGGTACCAGGTCATGTTCAGACGCCCGGCCGGACTTGCACAGCCAAAGAGAACGTCAGCCAGACCATTTCCCAGTTCCATCCCGCCTCCGGCCATCGCCACGATCGCCGGCAGATGTTCCTGCTCCCAGTTCACGGCCAGCGGCACACTGGAGATCAGTGCCAGGATCAGTTTTTTCTGTTTGTCATATATTGCACGGATCAATTCACTCTGCAGCGGAGACAGTCCAATGTCTGCCCGGTCTACTTCCTCCTTGCAGGTGATCATCGGATGCGCACCACCGACCATGATCACACAGTCGGCCCACTGCGCCAGGCTCACAGCCTCGCTGACGCCATCGGACACCAGCTCCGGCGTCCATGAGAGAGTCTCTGTCTCTGCTCCGGCATCCTCCAGAACCTTCAGGCATCCCTCGTCGTCGATCACAAACGGATCATCCTTCCAGCTTCTCACGCAGACAGCCTGTCCCTCTCTGAGCATATCGGTAAGCATCTCACCCTGAGCCACATGAAACGCTTCTTTCACAAACCAGCCAAAAGCCAGTTTTCTGGATGCATAAATCTTCATGCTGTTTTTCTCATGCTCAGGATTCTCTCCATCGTCCACGGTCAGATACCGGTCATTGGAGCACGCGCGCAGCGTGATCTGATGATCATCCCAGACATTCCATTCAAACACCTCAGCCTGTTTCCTGTCCGACACGGCTCCGACCGTCCCCCTGCCGTCCAGAATACCCAGATAGGTTCCATCCTCCAGACGGATCCTTGTGCGAAGCAGTCCTCTGGTATGTTTCAGATTTTCTTTTTTTACGTGACCGGCAATGCCGGCCAGCGGCTTGACATAATACGGCGGCAGTCCGGAATACCAGTCCAGATCCCACTGATCCGCCAGCGGGCCGACGACCGCGATCTTCTGACCGCTCTGGGATTCCAGCGGAAGGATTCCCTCATTTTTCAGAAGAACCACCGACTCCCGGCTAAGTGTCCGCGCCACATTCCGGTGCTCCTCACAGTTCAGATACTCCTCGCCGATCGCATCATACGGACACAGTCCCGGCTCATCAAACAATCCCAGACGGATATTGGTGCCAAAATGGCATCGAAGCGCACGGTCAATATCATCGATCGTGATCATCCCACAGTTCAATGCTTCTCTGGCAGCCTTTGAGACCTCACCGATATCATCCGTGAAGCAGTCCAGTCCCGCCTTCAATGCCGCGGCAATCGTCTCCGCATGGGACGCGAAATAATGATGCTCATTCACAGTCTGCAAAACATCCCCGCCATCGCTGACGACATGATGCAGTCCCCATTCTTCCTTCGCCCGTTTCTGTACCTCAGGATTGAGCATGGCCGGAATACCATTGATCTCGTTGTAAGAGGTCATCATCGCCTCCGCACCGCCTTCCGTCACAGCACGTCGAAATGGCTCCAGATAATATTCCTCGCGGTTTCTCGGATCGACAGAAGATGATTTGTACACTCTTCCATCCTCCACATTATTGGCATAAAAATGCTTCAGCGTCGCGGCGCAGCGGATATACGTTGCATCATCGCCCCGCATTCCTTTCACATAGGACGCCGCCATCTCTCCGGCCAGATACGGATCCTCCCCGTAGGCTTCCTCGGTTCTTCCCCATCTCGGATCCCGTTCCATATCCACCGTCGGTGCCCACAGACAAAGGGAACCTCTTCCTGACTTTTGACGCAAGGCACGCGCTTCATTGCCGAGCGCCACTCCAGCCTGTCTGACCAGCTCGCGATCCCAGGTTGCACTCATTCCATTGGGATTTGGAAATGTAGTAGTCGGCTGGGGCATTCCCTGATCAAAACTCTGGTCTCTGCGGGCCTGCAGCCCGTGCGCACCCTCTCCGCCGTGCCACATCACATCGATTCCCAGTCTCTCTATGGCCGGGTTGCCGGTGCCAAGACACTGCAATTTTTCTTCCAATGTCAGTTCAGACATCAGATAATCCAATCTCTCTTCTATTGATAATGTACTGTCCCATAAAGGGGTCTTCCTATAATCCAAGTTCTTTCTTCCTTTCTCAATCTGTCAGACTCTTCTGCTCCATCCATTTTCCGCGAAGGAAACGGAGCAGGAAAAAGATACTTCGCACCACCCAGTCGATAATCATGGCTACCCAGGTTCCAAACACGCCCATTCCCAGGTATTTTCCCATGATCACACCCAGCACGATCCTGCAAAACCACATGGATAAGATGCTGACTGTCATCGTATATCTGGCATCATTGGCCGCCCGCAATGCATTTGGGAAGGTAAATGACAATGGCCAGATCACCATAGCACAGGTTCCATGCAGGATCAATATCTTCCGGGCCACCACTGCCGTCTGGGAGGACAGATGGTACATCTGCATGATCCACGGCAGCCCAAGCATGATCAACGCGTTGAGTATGATCATAGAGCCGATCGCATAGATCATCAGTTTCTTGGTATAATATTTTACCTGTTCATAATCACCGGCTCCCACGCACTGGCTCACCACGGTCACCATCGCCAATCCGATCGCCTGTCCCGGCAATATCTCAAATGCCGCCAGTGAATTGGCCGCTGCATTGGCCGCAATGGCGGTCGTGCCAAACGTCGAGATCAGGCTGAGCAGCACGATCTTTCCCAACTGGAACATACTGTTCTCAATACCATTGGGAATACCGATCTGCAGGATCCGGCTGACCATTTTCCCCTGATACCGGTAATGCACCGGCTTCCTGACACACACCGTCAGTTTCTGATCCGTCAGCAGCCAGACGATCACGATCGCCGCCACAATACGGCTCACTAATGTCGGAATCGCCACGCCCTCCACGCTCATATGCAGACCATACACACAAAGGGCATTTCCGGCCACATTGATCCCGTTCATCAAAAGAGATGTCTTCATTGAAACCTTGGAATTGCCCTGCACACGAAACAATGCCGCACCGCAGTTGTACAATGCCAGAAATGGAATGGAAGCCATGACAACCAGCAGATAACGGTCCGCATAGGAATACACATCCGGCTGGATCTTTCCAAATACCGTTCCAAGGATCCATCCTCTTCCCACATAAATCGCGCCCATCACCACGGCAGCGATCAATGTCACAAATACCAGGAGCTGCAGACCGGCTTCGCAGGCCTTCTCCCGGTTCTTATGACCGAGATACTGTCCCGCCACTACAGCTCCACCTGTAGCCAGAGCCGAAAACAGACCGATCAGCAGGACATTGATATTATCGACCAGAGAAACGGCGGCCATCGCTTCCTCGCTGACCGCCGATACCATGATCGAATCCGCTATTCCCACTGCCACCGCCAAAAGCTGTTCCACCATCAACGGCAGGATCAGTCTGCGCAGCTGTTCTCCCGAAAACAACCGTTCACTTTCCTTAGTTTGAGCAGTACTTTGCTCATGAACACCGTCGTGTCCACTCATTTATCTCAACACCTTTCCTGCCTTCTGCCGAATTCTCTGCAGGGCATTGTCAATGGTCTTGGGCGCCTTCCCCATTACCACTGCGATCTCCTGATAAGTTTTCCCCTCAAGATAGTAATCCAGCACCGTACGCTCCAACGCACTCAGCCTCTGCTTGAGTCTGCGCATCAACGTCATGGAATACTCTTTTTCCACCACGATATCCTCCGGGTTGGAGCCTTCCTGCACCAGTTCCGGGTGATCCGGATCATCCAGGGATTCGTATTCATTGAGAGGTTCATTTTTCTTTCGGGACGACTTTTTAATCGCAGAATACAACTGCCGCGATATACACAGATCTGCAAATGTCGCAAAACTGGCCTCTCGATCCGGACAAAATCCCTGCACGGCCTTAAACAAGCCAATCATGCCCTCCTGTACCAGATCATCACCGTCTCCTCCGATCAGAAACAATGTCCTGGCTTTCCTGCGCACCAGCGGCTTATACTGTTCCAGAAGATAATCCATGGAATCAGAATCCCCCTTCTGGGCACGAAGTATTATCTCCAGCTGTTCCATTCCCTCAAAATCAATCCATCCCATAGTCACCTCAAATTATCCGTTTCAACATGCTTTTATTTCTTCTGTAATCTCTGTCTTACAATCTCATAGGATAACACACCCATGGCCACCGATGCATTCAGGGAATCAATATCTCCAAACATCGGAATGGTAGCTACAAAATCACATTTCTCCCGCACCAGACGGCTGACTCCGTCTCCTTCATTTCCGATCACCACACCCATTGGCCCGGTCAGATCCAGCGAATACATAGAATCTCCGTCCATATCTCCGCAGACAAACCACAATCCCTTCTGTTTCAGTTCATCCATCGTCTTAGCCAGATTTGTCACCTTGGCTACCGGCGTATAATTGATCGCTCCCGCGGACGCCTTAGCTACCGTAGCCGTCAATCCCACTGCCCTGCGCTTTGGAATGATCACACCATGAGCTCCCACCTGATTGGCAGTACGGATGATTGACCCGAGATTATGCGGATCCTCAATATTGTCCAACAGGATCAGAAACGGAGGCTCTCCCTTTTCCTGCGCGTGCTCCAGAATCTCATCCACCGTGGCATACTCGTAGGCAGCCGCCTGTGCAATCACCCCCTGATGCTTGCCTGTCTCAGACAACTGGTCCAGTCGCTCTTTCGCCACAAAGTTAATGATCGCATCCGTCTTTTTTGCTTCCCGCAGAATTGTCCTCACCGGACCATCCTGGCATCCGTCCAAAATAAACAGCTTATCGATCGTCTTGCCGGAACGAAATGCCTCCAAAACCGCATTTCTTCCTTCAATCTTAAATTCTTCGTATCCCATCTTCTTATCCTCCGATCCGCTCCGCATATTAATTGCTATTTTTTCGAAATACGTTGATCCTTCTATTTTTTCGTCCTGACCAATGATTTCGGCATGAGATCCATCCGCTCCAGCCCCATTTTGGTCAGTTCCATGATTCTGTCCATCCGATGGGACAGATACAGATATCCCATCAATGCCTCCAACCCTGTAGCGATACGGTATGATACGATCGAGGCATTCTTTGCCGATGTGGCAGATTTCGCATTGCGTCCCCGGTGAAACACCGCCTGTTCTTCCTCTGTGAGTTCACTTTCAATAGCCCGATACGTCTTTGCCTGAGATTCCGCCTTGACAATCCCACTGGTAATGCGGTGAAACTCCCTTACCTTGCCATTGCCCAGTTCCAGAACAAGTGTCCGGATCACCAGATCATACACTCCGTCACCGATATAAGCCAGTCCCAATGCAGAATATTGCTCAGGCTTCAACGTCGTATCCCCAAAGCATTTATACAATTCATCCAAAAAATCATGTGATTCTGCCATATCAATCCCCATTTCCGATCAACTAATCTCCATTCTAAATGTTCTCGCATCATTCTTTCAATAACACAAAAAACCTCGAAGCAAGTAAACTGTTTCGAGGTTTAGTAAGAGGCGCAGGCCGGATTTGAACCGGCGCGTACTGGTGTTGCAGACCATTGCCTTACCACTTGGCTACTGCGCCATACTGACTCCAACGGGATTTGAACCCGTGTTACCGCCGTGAAAGGGCGATGTCTTAACCGCTTGACCATGGAGCCATCAACATTTAACCTTTTCCCGGACGATTTTCCTAGAAAAAAGGAAACTCCCCGAGTTGGGCTCGAACCAACAACCCCACGGTTAACAGCCGTGTGCTCTACCATTGAGCTATCGAGGAATATCTGGTATTACTTCTTTCGTAGTACCTTCAAAACTGTATACCGATTATAGCATCCTTTTGCTATCTTTGCAACTTCTTCTGGCTCGGCCGCTCCTTTCACCGGATGCGTCCTCGCTCACTTTGGTCAAGCCCTCGACCTATTAGTGACAGTCAGCTACATGTGTTA